>NZ_JAYMRZ010000001.1:0-733861 GCF_038900715.1 Paraburkholderia phymatum
CCATCTGCACCTCATCAGGAATTGCAGGATTCACGCATCAATATGCCAGGTCCCTGCAATTCCCACAACACCATTTCCGACTCAAAGCCCCACTGTAGAAGGCTCCGCTGATTGTTCAGGGTCGACTATTTAGCGCGAAATCGTTTGAAGGTGGTAATTCTCAACGAAATTTTCAAATTATCTTTGAATCCGACATTGATTCGGAACTCTCTGATATTCCATTTTCCCAGCGGATGTTTTGATTCTGTTCGTCGGAACACGATTCGTTATATGTCGCAAGCGTTGCCGTAAAGCGGGCCCGTTTCGACGTTACTTTGAAAGGGGCGTTTCGGCGCTGACAGATATAAACCAATAACACGGCAAGGCGGCAACAGTGAACCTTCGAGTCATGCTGGCAGACGATCACCCGTTTGTTCTGCTCGGTATCCGGGCCACCCTGATGGCGCAAGGAGGCTTCACTGTCGTCGGTGAGGCGACGAGTCCTTCGTCACTCGTGCAATTGATGGAGAAGACGCCATGCGATGTGCTGGTAACGGACCTGACCATGCCCGACTCATCGGGCGACTCCGACGACGGGCTGCGACTCATCCGGCGCATTCGCTCGCGCTGGCCGGAAGTGCGCATCGTCGTGCTGACGAGTCTGACCAACGCCGCCATTCTCCGCTCGATCATGTCGGACGGCGTGATCGGCATGCTCAACAAGAGCGAATCGATGGACGAACTCGCGTCGGCCATCCGCTCAGCCGGCATGAGCCGCTCGTACGTCAGCCGGTCGATCCTGCAAACCCTCGCGGATGCGAGCGGCGAGCCGCTCGGCATGTCGCCGATGCGCCATCTGTCGCCGCGTCAGGCGGAAGTCATTCGGATGTTCGTGCGCGGCAAGTCGATCTCGGAGATTGCTCGCGAACTCGGTCGCGATGTCAGGACGGTCAGCCGGCAGAAGCGCGACGCAATGGCGAAGCTCGGCGTCAGCAACGACCCGGGACTCTTCGCATTCGTGCGCGCATACGGTCTCGTACAGCGCCATATAACGGATTGCTAACTAATTGACTGATTCATCGCTTTCAGAGAACTCTTATGTCCGCGTGCAGTTGAATGTCTGATTCTCGCGGGCATAGCGCCCACCAAATCGATACCGAGCTAGAGCACAGGAGGGACCCACGTCGTGAACATCAGAAAGGACGTGACACTGCCGATCCGCACCATCATCGCCGACGACCATCCACTGGTCCTGCTGGCGATGGAGAACTTGATGTCGGGCTTTCCGAACATCGAGCTGGTGGGCAAAGCAACAGACTCATCCGAACTGTTCGCCGAGGCGCAGCGCGTCGAATGTGATCTCGTCGTCATGGATCTGTATATGCCGGGCGGCACGCATGGCGATGGTGTCGAAATGGTCCGTCGGTTCACGGAGCGTCATCCCGATGTGGTCGTCGTCGTATTGACCATGGAGGTCGCGGCGGAGGTGCTGCAAAAAGTGATCGGACTTGGCGTAGGTGCCGTGATCAGCAAGCGCGATCGCATCGATCTCATTCACGTGGCGATCGTTACCGCGCTGGCGCGCGAATGCTATGTCGGTCCAGCGATTCGTGCGCTGCTGGCCGAAGCCACGCTGTCGCGCCGCATCGACTATGTACGACAGGTTCTATCGAGACGCGAACTCGAGGTGCTGACGCACTACGCGTCGGGACGCGGCGTGACCGAGATCGCGCTGAGACTCGGACGAAGCGTCAAGACAATCAGCGCGCAGAAATGCACGGCGATGCGCAAGCTGTCGCTGCAAAGCGATGCCGATCTGTTCAGGTTCGCAGTCGAGCATGGTCTCGTGCCTGGCGACCAATCGGGCGCCGAAGGACGGATGGCCGCAAGAGCCTGACGCACTGGCATTGCGAACGTGGCAAAGCGGCCGTCCGAGGGGAAGCGCGATATGCGACGGCGGTCGACTAACAAGAACACAAAAAGATGGAAAACAAGATTCGCGTCATCGTGGCCGATGACCACGCCTGTGTGCGCGATGGCATCCGGTTTTTGCTCAATCAGATCACGCATGTGTCGATCGTCGGCGAAGCGTCCGATACACAAGGACTCGCCGATTTGCTCGATTCGCGCGCGTGCGACGTCGTCGTGTCGGATATCGGCATGCCGGGTATCGACGGCGAGAGCAATGCGATCCAGTTTCTGAGGCATCTGTTGTATCACGCGCCACAGTTGCCCGTCGTGGTGCTCACCATGATTCATCAGGCGTCCATCCTGGTGGGCTTGCTGCAGCATGGCGTTGCGGCCGTCGTCGACAAGCGCGACATCACATCGTCGCTCGTTCACGCAATCGATGCTGCACTGACCGGGCAGGGCTATCTGTCCGATCACGCCCGCACCGCCATCGCGCAGGCGGGCGCACCTCGGCCCAGGGTGGGCGTCATCAGTGCGCGCGAGTGGAAAGTGTTCACGATGTACGTCAGCGGCATGACGATCGGTCAGATTGCCATCAGGCTCAACCGCAGCGCCAAAACGATCAGCACGCAAAAGCGCAACGCGATGCGCAAGCTGGGGCTGGAGACGGAAGCCGACGTCATCGATTACGCGTGCCAGATCGGGCTCACGTGAGCCCATTTCGCGAGCCTCGCGCGGCCTTTTTGAGTTCCCCCGATTTTCGGAGTTGTCTGATTCCGCCTTTTTCCGGCTAAGCAAACAATTCTCTGTTGTCCCCGAATCACGGGGCGTGGCGCCATGCCATTGATTCGCCATGCAAATCAATCGACACCGAGCGCATCAATGAGACCAGCCCGTGCACTTATCGGGTGGCGCAGTTACGGGAGGATGCATGTCTGGGCTTGGGAAGCGGTTGATCGTCGAGGGTGCCGGAACGGCGTGGCTCGTATTCGTGGGTTGCGGCACGGCGGTGCTCAATGCGGGCGCGCAAGGCAGCAGCATGCTGGTCGTGCCGCTGGCATTTGGCTTCGCGCTGGCTACGGCGACCTATGTATTCGGGCGTTTTTCGGGTGCCCACTTCAATCCCGCCGTCACCGTCGGCTTCGTGACGGCCCAGCGTTTTCCCGTTCGCGATCTCGCTCCGTATATCGCCGCGCAGGTTCTCGGCGCGATCGCTGGCGCCGCGTTGCTCGCGTATATCGCGGGCGGTCGGCCCGGCTTCGCGCTTGCGGCTAGCGAGTTTGGCGCCAACGGATACGGCGATCATTCTCCCGCCGACTTTCAATTTCACTCAGCTTTGGCCGTGGAACTGGCGATGTCCTTCGCGTTCGTCATGGCGCGCATGCTGACGTCAGACGGCAGGTCGGCGAGATTGCTTGGTCCACTCGTAACAGGCGCGTGGCTGGCTTTGAGCTACATCGTCGCGACACCTGTGACCAACGCGTCGCTCAATCCAGCGCGTTCGACGGGGCCGGCGCTTTTCGTCGGCGATTGGGCGCTCGACCAGTTGTGGCTGTTCTGGGCAGCGCCGCTGGCGGGCGGCATGCTCGCAGGCCTGCTGCATTCGTATCTGCTCTGTCATCCGCACGATGCGCTTGCGCCTTCTTCGCGCGGGGACAGGCACGGCGAGTCGGCGTGAGCTCGCAATCATGCTTTCGTCGTGCGTTTCCATCCGTTCGCTTCCCGGCTTGGCATTCGGTGCAACGCTGATCCGTATCTGCCGGGCGCTCGTGAGCAGCCTCGCGTTGTTGTCGATGCTGTGCGGCCAACCGGCGTACGCGGCACCTGGACGCGATCCGATGGTGTTCCCATCGAGGCTGGTTGTCGGCGTGCTCGCAAACGGCTGGTCGCCATTCGAGATGTTTCAGGACGGCAAGCTCGCCGGCCTGAGCGTCGACTATCTGAACGCGGTTGTGGGACCGGACACGAAGATCGAGACGAAGGCGTTTCCAGACATGGAACAACTGCTCGCGGCCGCATGTTCGAACCGGGTCGACGTGCTGATGAGCATCGCCCGCACACCGGAGCGTGAGCATTGCCTGTCGTTCTCCGTGCCTTACTTTCGCGGTTCGACTTCCGCTGTGACGCTTGCCAGCAATGCGCTGGTGCTGTCTGGCCAGACGCAGGTCCAGAACGCGCGTGTCGCCGTCGAACGCGGCTTTGCACTCAGCTCGGTGTTGCATGAGCGATATCCGCACGCCCGGATCGATTCATTCGCAGACACGTCGTCAGCGTTGCGGGCGATCAAGCAGGGCGGCGACGACGTCTACTTCGGCTTCACTCCCGCCGTGCGGCATTACCTTGCCGATCCCGAATTTCGCAGCCTGGCCGTTGCATTCGAGGAAACCGGCCAATTCAGCGAGATGCGCTTCGCGGTGCCTGTCGCGAGGAGCGATCTGCGAGACAAGCTGGACAATGGACTCGCAGCGATGCAACCGGAAGACGAAGCCGCCATTCGGGCGCGCTGGCTCGGCGGCGGCTTCGACGCACGGACTGCCTCGACGGTGTCCAATCTCGTACTGAGCCGCGAAGAACAGGTCTGGCTTCAGTCGCTGCCGCCGTTGTCGGTGGGCTTCGACAGCGACTGGGCTCCATTCAGCACGCTCGACGAAACGGGCAGACCGTCTGGCGTCGCCGCCGACTACCTCGACTATCTCGGCCGCACGCTTGGCGTCACCTTCCATCGCGCGCCTGCAAAGGACTGGTTCGCGACGCTCGCCGACTTCGGCCGTGGCAACGTCGCGGTGCTCGCCACGGCCACACGCAACGATCCGCGGCTGTCGCGAGCCGCCTTCAGTCAGGCATACGAAACCTATCCGCTTGTCATCGTGGCGCGCGAAAACGAGCCGGCCGCGCGCAGTCTCAACGATTTCTCTTCGCGCCGTGTGATGGTGTCGGCGCATACCCAGGGTTCGGTGCCGTTTCATCTGTATGGTCTGTCGTCGGCGCGCGTGACCGTTACTGCCAGGCTCGACGAGGCTTTGAAGGCGCTCGCCTCCGGCCGCGCCGATGCGTTGGTCGGCAATGTCGCCGAAGTCGATGCCGCGCTCACGCAGCAATATGCCGGCGTGCTGAAGATCGTCGGCACGGTGCGCGAGCCGGACGCGGTGGGCTTCGCCGTCCGTCAGGACCTCGCGCCGCTGGCCGGGCTGATCGACCGTGCATTGCTCGCGATGCCCGCCTCGGAGCGGCAGCGTATCCGTCAGAAGTGGGTGACGGGCGACGTCCACGCACAGGGCGCCTGGAGCGTGACCGCGCTGCGACTGTTGCCGGTGCTGATCGGTATCGGCGTCGTGCTGCTGGTGACGCTGCGGGCGTACGTGATGCTGCAGCGTGAAGTCACGCGGCGCGAACGCACGGAGCACGAACTCGAGTCGCAACTGAACTTCCAGCAAACGATGATGGAGATGATGCCGTATCCGTTTGTCGCGAAGGACTTGCGCGGGCGCTACATCGCCGTCAATCGTGCCTACGAGGAAGCGACCGGGCTCGGACGCAACGCGGTGATGGCCCGCACGAGCGCCGACGTCCGCGCGTGGGGCGAGGACAACAGCGTGCGTCTCGAACAGCTGACGCATGACGCGCTGGCGAGCGGGATACCCACGCAGATCGAGCTCGAATTCGAAGACCCCAACGGCGATACGCGGCATGGCCTGTTCTGCGTGCGCGTTTGCAACGGCGCGGACGGTACGCCTTCCTGTGTGCTGGGCACGGTCGTCGACATCACCGACATTCGCCGCGCCGAAATGCTTGCGAGCGAAACGCAGCGGCGTCTCGTCGACGTGACGGCATCGCTGCCCGCCGTGGTGTTCCAGTTGCGCCGCGGGCTCGATGGCAAATACACGTTCCCCTACGTCGGCGGCGATACGAAGCATCTGCTCGGCTATGACAGCGCGGCCCTGATGCGCACGGGCGCACTCGATTTCGCCACCATCTGCGTGGACGACCGGCCGGTTGTCGTTTCCGAACTGGAACGCTCGGCGGAACGGTCGGCGCCTGTGCATCTGGAATTCCGGATCGACGGGCCGACCGAGCAGCGCTGGGTCCGCGCTGAGCTCGTGCCGCGCTTCGAGCCATCGGGCGCGACAGTCTGGAGCGGCTATTGGGTGGACGCGAGCATCGAGCGATTGCGCGCCGACGAACTGGCGCACGCGCGCGATCTGGCCGAAGCCGCCTCGCGCGCGAAGGACGACTTCCTCGCAATGATGAGCCACGAAATCCGCACGCCGATGAACGGCGTGCTCGGGCTCGTCGAAGTGCTGGAGCGCACGCCGCTCGAAGCCGACCAGGGCGAAATGCTCCGCATGATTCACGAATCGGCGGGCGCGTTGCTGCAAATTCTCGATGACTTGCTCGACTACTCGAAGATCGAAGCGGGACGGCTGACCATCGAATCGGAGCCGATCGACTTGCGCGATCTCGTCGATACGGCAGTTGGCCTGCTGGCAGGACGCGCGCATGAGAAAGGCCTGAAAGTGCGCGTTGACATCGAGCCTCAGGTGGCCGCGACGCTGCGCGGCGACAGTGTGCGTCTGCGACAAATCCTGTTCAATCTGCTCGGGAATGCGATCAAGTTCACGCCTCAAGGTGAGGTCGACGTGCGCGTTGTCGTGGCCGAGCAGGGCGAGGCCGGGCAAACGGTCGAGATCACTGTCGACGACACGGGTATCGGCATCGCGCCGGAAGTGCAGGCGCGGCTATTCGAACCGTTCGTGCAGGCGGAATCGTCGACGACGCGGCGCTTCGGCGGCACAGGCCTCGGCCTGACGATCTGCCGGAAGCTGGTTGCGTTGATGGGCGGCACGCTCACATTGTCCAGCACGCAAGGCAAAGGCACGCGCATGAAGCTGCGGCTGCTGATGCCGCTCGATACGGAGCACTACACGGCAGGCGGATTGCGCGGCAAACGCGGGATCGTCGCGACAGCCGATGCGGGCGTCGCGCAGGCGCTGATCCACTTCGGCGCGGCGCTCGGCATCGATCTGCGTTGCGCAGATCCGGAGCGCGACGAACTAGGCGATCCGCAAGCGCTGCACGGCGTGGATCTGGTCTTCGTCGACGTTGGCGTCGAAGTGCCCCCATCCGTCGAGCAGTCCGGCGCGAAGGTCGTCGTCCTGACCGAGAAGCCCAAGCCGACGGGCTACCGGATCGTCGACAACGCCGTGCGCGTGAGCATCAATCCGATTTCGTGGCGCGGCCTGAGCGCGGCGTGCGCCGCGGCGCTGACGGGACTGTCGGCCGCGCCGGCGCGTGAGCCCGGCGATGCAGAGGCGGGCATCGTTGCTCCACCCGATCGCGAAAGCGCGATCGCAAGCGGTCGGCTCGTGCTCGTCGCCGAAGATCATCCCGTCAACCAGGAACTGATCCGTCATCAACTGGCGTTGCTCGGCTTTGCCTGCGATGTCGTCAACGATGGTGCCGAAGCCGTCGAAGCGCTCGGTGCGACACCGTACGGCTTTCTCATTACCGACTGCCATATGCCGCGGATGTCAGGCTACGAACTCGCGCGAGCGGTTCGCGAGAAAGAGGCGCTGACGGGCGCGCGGCTGCCGATTCTCGGCATTACCGCGAACACCGCGCCGGAAGATCTGCAGGCGTGCCGCGATGCCGGTATGGACGATTGCCTCATCAAGCCGACGCGGCTCGCCACGTTGCGCGACTACTTGAGCCGGTGGTTCGGCGCGGACAGCTCGCGTACCGGCACGCCCAACGAGGCGTCAGGCGTCTCCGTTGCCGACCCGCAGCCCGAAAACGCCGACAGCATGACGTTCGTCCCCGTCGATCTCAGCCAGTTGACCCAGGTGTGGGGCAGCGAATCGACGGTGAAGTCGTTGCTCGATGCGTTCGTGTCCGCGGTGCGCGACGACATGCGCGCGTTACCAGCGCTGCTGCATGAGCCAGATGTCGCCGAACTGCGGCAATGGCATCACCGCGTCGCTGGCGCCGTTGGCGTATTGCAGTATCCGCCGTTGCTTCGCGCGCTCGAACACTATCGCGGGCAGTTGACGGTTGCGCCGCCAGAGACGCTGCGCAGCGAAGGCATTGCCCTCGCGCGTATGTGCAATGCGATGCTCGACGGCATCGAAGTGCAGGCCGCGCTGCTTGCCTGACGTCCTTTTTCCTCCCGCTTCGCAAGACTCTACGTTGCTGCGCGTGAGTCACACGCAGTGCTCCGATTTGCACTAGTATGTGCTGGCGCCACGTGCGGCATTGCATCGACAGCCGTACCAATGCGTCGATGTGCCCGATGCCGCGTGCAAAGACTCGGAGAAAACAATGACTGCAATTCGAAAGCTGAGCTTGGTAGCTGTGTTGTGGGCGCTGGCGTCGGGGGTTGCGCTTGCGGATACCGTCGAATTAAAGGCCGACCTCGAGCCGTCGAGCGAAGTGCCGCCGCGCGTGAGCCACGGACACGGCGCGGTGGACGCCACTTTCGACACGTCGACCAAAACCCTCAAATGGACGGCGACTTACGAGGGCTTGTCGGGGCCTGTGACGATGGCGCACTTCCATGGTCCTGCCCCCGTCGGTCAGAACGCGAAGGTGCAGGTGCCGATCGACAAAAACGCGTTGGCCAGCCCGATCAAAGGTTCCGCGACGCTGACCGAACAACAGGTCACGGACCTGATTGCGGGCCAATGGTATTTCAACGTTCACACCGCGCAGAATCCGTCGGGTGAAATTCGCGGCCAGCTCCTGCCGGCGAATTGAACGGACGTATTCGCCTGAACTGTCCGCACGGTTTCGGCGCTCATGCTTTCTTCAAACGGCGCACGCCCATTTGCATCGCCCGATAGAACCCGCGTTCGAGTCTCCTTCGACGGACGCGAGCGAAAAGCCACGTACCATGATGCTTAACCGTCGAAGGAGACCATTCCGATGAGCTGGCAAAGCGTCTTGGCGTGCTGGTTTTTGCGCCGTCAGTTTCATCCGCAGACGCGGCATTCGACGATCAACGCCGAACGCGCGCGCAAGATGACAGCGAAGCGCGCTTATACGCCGCGCGTGCCGCCCGGCTGGGTGTTGCACGAACGGTATCGCGAGCAGGACTGGCCGTTGCGCGGCGAATGGCTCATGCGCATCGACGGCCAGCACGCGGCGACCATCCTGTATCTGCATGGCGGTGGCTACTACTTCTGCTCGCCGAAGACGCATCGCGCGGCTTCCTTCGGTCTCGCCACGCGTAGCGACGCGCGCGTTTTCTCGCTCGATTACCGTCTGGCGCCGGAGTATCCGTTTCCTGCCGCGCTCGACGATGCGCTCGCCGCCTATCGGCATCTGCTCGCAGAAGGGACGAAGCCGGGATCGATCGTGATCGCGGGCGATTCGGCGGGCGGCGGCCTCGCGCTTGCGACGCTTGTCGCGTTGCGCGGTGCCGGCGATTCGCTGCCTGCGGGCGCGATCCTGTTTTCGCCGTGGACCGATCTGGCCGCGACAGGCGCGTCGCTGGAAACCAATGACGGCATCGATCCGATGTTTCATGGACCGTCTGTCGCGCGCGCTGCAAAGCTTTATCTGGGCGGCACGCCCGCGACGCACCCGTACGCTTCGCCGCTCTACGCGGACCTGAGCGGCTTGCCGCCGCTCTTCATGCAGGTGAGCAGCACGGAAGTCCTGCTCGACGATTCACGCCGCGTCGCGGACAAGGCGCGCACGGCGGGCGTCGATGTCGATTTCGAGATCTGGCGCAAGATGCCGCACGTATGGCAGCTGTGGGTGCCGTTCATCCCGGAGGCGGGGCGCTCGCTCGATCTTGCCGCCCGTTTCGTCCGGCGCGTGACGGGCGTGCCGGGCAACGTTCATCCGTCGAGCGAAACGTCGATTGCCTGATAGGCCGCCTGGACGGCATCCGAACCGTACTGGCGCTCGAGCCTGCGCACGGTGAAATGGCCGTGCGCGACCTGTTGGAAGTGATCGATGAACACGGTGTTCACCATCGCGCCGAGCACCGCGCCGATTGCCGGAATCGACTTGGCCGCAATCTGTTCGCTGACCTGCACCGAGAAGCGCGACGCGATCGTGCTCATGAGGCGCAGCAGCGCCGCCGAGCCGTGCGTGGTGAATCCCTTCGTCGCGATCTCCGACGACGCCTTCGACACCGCCTGCGCCAGCGCGCCGCGCATGATGAAGTAGCCGTAGTCGGCGTCGTCATCGGCTTTCGACGTGCCGCCCATGCCGAGCACGGTCAGACATTGCAGCTGCGTATCGATCGATGCCAGATCCTCGCCCTCGCTGCGCGCGACATCGCAGATCGAGCGGAACATCAGCGTCGTCGTGACGGGCAGTTCGACGGGCAGCGCGAGCAGTCCGAATGCGCCGCCGGCGGCGCCCGTCGTCGCGACGGCGAACTTGTGCAGCAGATTGCTCGGCCGTTCGCTGACGCCGGGCGGCGCGCCGCTTATCGGTCGCCCGAGCGTGCGCAGCGCGATTTGCAGGCACTTGCGCAGCGCGAGTTGCGTCGCATCGTTGACTTTGTCGTTGGCCATCGACGGCATGCGTGCGATCAGTTTCTCCAGCGGCGCCCCGACGATGCCCGCCAGTTTCATCGCCAGCGCGGGGCTTTCGAGTTCGTGTTTGGCGCGGCGCAGCGCCGCGATGTCGTCAGTGGAAAGCGGTGTGGCGGCAAGCGTGGCTGGATTCATGAATCTCCCTGACGTCGTCTGCTGACGATTTTCTTACGCATTCTCGGCGAAAACGGCACACCGGATGCACGCAGGATTAGAACCAATCGGCGTGGTATGATTCAGTATCGTTGACTCGTCAACAGTTGCACCATCAAAAATGGCCGTACACACTGCCGCCCACCATTCGAGTGGGCAAGTTTTACCGTTCCGGGAATCGCTGCTGGCGATGCTCGGTGTCTCTTTCGTGTCGATGCTCGTTGCGCTCGACCAGACGGTGGTCGGCACCGCGCTTCCCACGATCGTCGCCGATCTGAAGGGCTTTGAACTCTATGCATGGGTCGCGACGTCCTATCTGCTGACGTCGGTGATCACCGTGCCGATTTTCGGCCGCCTCGGCGACTATTACGGGCGCAAGCCGTTCGTCATTGCGTCGATCGTTGTGTTCACGGCGGCCTCGGTGTTATGCGGCGCCGCGCACGACATGCTGTTCCTCGTGATCGCGCGCGGCCTGCAGGGCATCGGCGGCGGCATGCTGGTCGGCACCGCGTTCGCGTGCATTCCCGATCTGTTCCCTGATTCCGTCGTCCGCCTGCGCTGGCAGGTGCTGATGAGCTCGGCGTTCGGCATCGCGAATGCCGTTGGCCCGTCGCTCGGCGGTTTTCTGACGCAGTACTACGGCTGGCGTTCGGTGTTCTATGTGAATCTGCCCGTCGGCCTGCTGTCGCTGGTTTTCGTATGGCGGTATCTGCCGCACATGCGGCACATCGCGCATGAAGGCAAGATGCGGCTCGACTGGCCGGGCGCGCTGCTGATCGCGCTGTCGCTCGGCAGCTTGCAGCTTTTCGTCGAGCTTCTGCCGAAGCATGGCGTGACGGCGTCGGCCGTTGCGTTGCTCGCGATTAGCGTCGCGAGTGCGATTGCGCTGTGGCAGTGGGAAAAGCGCTTCCCGCAAGCGATTCTTCCCATCGACATGTTCCTCAACCGAAGCCTTTCCGCGCTCTTCATTCTCGCCGTGCTGGGCGGCTTCGCGATGTTCTCGCTGCTGTTCTATGCGCCGCTGCTGTTTCAGGGCGGCTTCGGCATGACGCCGAACGAGGCGGGCCTCGTAATCACGCCGCTCGTCGTGTTCATCACGATTGGCAGCATCGCGAACGGGCGCGTCGTGTCGCGCATTCCGAATCCGAACGTGATGCTGTACATCGGCTTTGCGCTCTTTGCCGCGGCGTCGCTCGGCGTGGTGGTTGCCACGCGCTCGATGCCGCACTGGCTGCTGATGCTGTTCATGACTTTCGGTGGCCTGGGTCTCGGCTTCGTGCTGCCGAATCTCACCGTGTTCGCGCAGCAGACGGCGGGCCGCGAGCATCTCGGCATTGCGACGGCGCTGCTGCAATCGCTGCGGATGATCGGCGGCATGATCGGCACAGCGCTGACGGGCACGCTCGTCACGCACATGTACGCGAGCGGCGTGCGCAATGCACTCGATGCCGACCACGCGAGCCAGTGGTTCGCCAACCTCGGCGATCCGCAGATTCTCGTCAATCGCGACGGACAGCGCGTGCTTTTGAATGAACTCGCGCGCGCGGGGCACAATGGCGCGGTGCTGCTGGAGTCGGCGCGCGAATCGCTGGTCGGCGCGATCCATATGGGTCTCGCGCTGGGCGCGCTGGTCGCCGTGTTCGCGGTCTGGCAAAGCCGGCGCGTTCCGCCCATCAGGCTGCGCAAGAAGATCGAGCCGGTCGTCCACGTCGATTGACGGGTGTTTCAGCGCTTTGGAATCGTAGAAAGATCATGGAAGAACAGGACCGCGTCGCTATCCTTCAACAGTTCGGCCGCACGTATCGGGCGTTCATGTCCGCGTTCGAGACGCGCGTCGGCCATCCGCTGCCGCGCTGGCGCATTCTGCTCGCGCTGTACGAACAGGCGGGCGAGTCGTCACAGAAGAAGCTGGTCGAGCGCTTGCGCGTCGATCCGGGCGCGCTGACGCGTCAATTGAAGTCGCTGGAAGCGATGGGCTGGATCGCGCGCAGCATGGACGAGCGCGATAACCGCATCACGAACGTGAAGCTGACCGACGAAGGCCGCGCCGCAATCGAAACGAGTCTGCCGAATCGCAATGCGTTCCTGCACGATACGATGGCCGCCTTGCCGGACGACGTGCTGGCGGGATTGGCGGGCGCGCTGACGATGCTCGAGGCGCGCATCGGCGAAGTGGTGACGGCCGCGTCCGCTGATACGGAAGCCACGGCCGCGGGACGTTGAGCGTTTGAACGAGAGCGGCGCATGTCGCGACACGAAGCGAGTGTCGCGCAGCGCCGCCCAAATCGAAGCACGGGTCGAGAACGGGTCGAAGAACCGATCGAAGAACAATCAGAAGAACGTTTCGATCACTTCCGTCACGCGATACGACGGATCGAGCACGAGCACCTGACGCCACTTGTCGAACGTCAGGCACGGATGCGAGATGTCGAACGCGATCATGTCGCCGACCTTGAGATCGGCGCCTGCGGGAATCCGCAGATACGCGTGCTGATCCATCATGCCGAAAATTTCCCAGCCTTCGCCAGCGGCGATATCGCGCGGCGACTGCGTGCCCGGACGATAGTGCTTCGCCGGTTCCGGGTAGCCGGCGTCGAACGCCGAGTCGCGCTTGCCGAGGCCGATGATCGCGCGGTCCGGTTCGGGAATCGACTGCACGTAGGCCCATAGATGCAGCGCGGGCAGCAAGCCTTCGCCCATGCGCTTCGCGACGGGATTGCGTTTGAAGATGTCCGTCTGCGCCTTGCGATAGATGCCGACGTCGTGTGTCAGATAGCAGCCCGGACGCAGCACGATCTCGATGCGGTCCTTGCGCGAAGCCTTCGCGAACTCTTCCGCGACGACGTCGTACCACGCCGATCCCGCGCCCGATAGCACGGCTGGCGTGCGCGCGAAGCGGCCCTGATCGGACAGTTCGAGCGTGAGCTTGACGGCGCTGCGCAGAAAGTCGCGCACTTCCTGTTCTTCCTTCAGCACGCCTTCGTACAGTTCGACGCCCGCGAGCTTCAGCGAATCCGGATAGCGCGCAATCGCGTCGAGCACGGCTTGGGTCTGCGCTTCGTCGCGCACGCCCGTGCGGCCGCCCGGCACGCCGAGTTCCACCAGCACCTGCAACTGCTTCTTCACCGAGCCGAAGAACTTGCCGAGCTGCTCGACGCCTTCGACGGAATCCACGAGACAGAAGAACTCGAACTCGGGATCGCTCAGCAGCTCGGCGATCATCAGCATGTTGCGCTTGCCGATCAACTGGTTCGCCATCAGCACACGCGAGATGCCGCCGTGATACGCGGCGCGCACCTGATGCGCGGTCGCGAGCGTGATGCCCCATGCGCCCGTTTCGATCTGGCGACGGAACAGTTGTGGCGCCATCGTCGTCTTGCCGTGCGGCGCGAGCTTCACGCCGTATTCGGCGACGAACTTCTGCATCCAGTTCAGGTTGTGCTCGATGCGGTCCGCGTACAGCACGGCGGCCGGCAGGCTCACGTCCTCGTCGAGCAGATTCCATTCGAGACGCGCCGCGTCCGCAAGCTGGATACTCGTGCCGGGCACATTGCCCAAGCCCTTGCTGTAAGGATCGATCGTCGCTCCCTGATAGTTTGTAACTTTCATGTCACGCTGCTCCATCATCCAGTTAAATCGAATCGAAGTTGACTTTCACATGTTACCGAAAGTACGATGGCTGATGAAATGTTATTTAGTACCACGCATCCGGCAGCCGATGTTACCGGCGTTGCGTGGTGCGTACGAGCCATGAATTCCACAGCCGAACCCGTTGCCTTCGACATCGTCGCGCGCATCGCCGAATGCGCGCCCGAGTTGCGTTCGGCAGAGCGCAAGGTGGCGGCGCTGATCCTCGACGATCTGACGGGCGCATCGCGCGCAAGCATCGGCGCGTTGGCCGAGCGGGCGGAAGTGAGCGTCGCGACGGTCACGCGTTTCGCGAAAGCGGTCGGCTGCCGCGACGTGCGCGAACTCAAGCTGCGCCTCGCGCAGGCTGCCGCCGTTGGTCAGCGTTTTCTGCAACCGGGCGCGCAGCCCGACACGCCGGAGCCGCTCGCGACGCGCGTGTTCGACGAGTTGCAGACGGCGCTCGCGCACAACCATCACCTGCTGTGCCAGGCGCCCATCGCGCAAGCCGCTGCTGCGTTGCGTGTAGCGCGGATGATCTACGTGTTCGGCATGGGCGGCGGCTCGACGGCGCTCGCCGACGAAATGCGCTTTCGGCTCGTGCGTCTGGGCCGGCCCGTTGCGACGTATCAGGATGGCCTGTTGCAACGCATGGTGGCATCGACGGTATCGCGCGACACGGTGGTGATCGCGCTTTCGACGACGGGCCGCGTGCCGGAGATGGTGGACAGTTGCCGCATCGCGCGCAGCTACGGCGCGACGCTCGTCACGGTGACGGCCCCCGCATCGCCGCTTGCGAAGCTCGCCGACTGGCTGATCCCCATCGTCGCGTTCGAAACCGATTTCATCTACAAGCCGTCGTCGTCGCGCTACGCGATGATGATGGCACTCGACGTGCTCGTCACCGAACTGGCCCTGAGTCTGGGCGACGAGAGCCGCGAACTGCTGCGCCGCATGAAGCATGCGCTCGATGCGCATCGTGGCGGCGGCGACCGACAACCGCTAGGAGATTGATCCATGCATTCGCACCCCGAAGCCGCCGATACGCTGATCGTCGGCGCGCAACTGTACGATGGCACGGGCGCGCCGCCTGTCGAGCGCGACGTGGCGATACGCAATGGGAAGATCGTCGCGATCGGCAATCTGTCGAACTGGCTGGCCGAAGAAGTGATCGAGGCGAACGGCCGCGCGCTCGCGCCGGGCTTCATCGATGTTCACACGCACGACGACACACATGTGATCCGCTCGCCGCAAATGCTGCCGAAGATCACGCAGGGCGTGACGACGGTCATCGTCGGCAACTGCGGGATCAGCGCGTCGCCCGTGTCGCTGAAGGGCGACCCGCCCGATCCGATGAACCTGCTCGGCGAGCGCGATGCGTTCCGGTATCCGACCTTCGCCGCGTATGTCGATGCGGTGAATGCGGCGAAGCCGTCGGTGAACGTGAGCGCGCTGATCGGGCACACGGCGCTGCGCAATAACCATATGGACCGCCTCGATCGCGCGGCGACGCCGCAGGAAATCGACGGCATGCGCGCGCAGCTCGAAGAGGCGCTCGCGAACGGCGCGCTCGGCTTGAGCTCGGGGCTCGCGTATGGCTCCGCATTCGCCGCGCCGACTGAAGAAGTGATGGCGCTCGCCGAGCCGCTTGCAGTGGCGGGCGCGCTGTACACGACGCACATGCGCACCGAGTTCGACGCGATTCTCGACGCGATGGACGAGGCGTATCGGATCGGCAAGCACGCTCGCGTGCCCGTGGTCATTTCGCATTTGAAGTGCGCGGGGCCGTCGAACTGGGGGCGCAGCGTCGAGGTGCTCGGATCGCTCGAAGGCGCGCGCCGGCTGCATCCCGTGGGCTGCGACTGCTATCCGTACAACCGCAGTTCGTCGACGCTCGATCTCAAGCAGGTGACGGGCGATATCGACATCACGATCACGTGGTCGACGCCTCATCCCGAGATGGCGGGCAAGCTGGTGAAGGACATCGCGGCCGAGTGGGGCGTGACGCAGCAGGAAGCCGCGAAGCGCCTGCAGCCCGCGGGTGCCGTGTATCACAACATGTCTGAAGAGGACGTGCGGCGCATACTCTCGCATCCGGCGACGATGGTCGGCTCCGATGGCTTGCCGAACGATCCGCTGCCGCATCCGCGTCTGTGGGGCGCGTTTCCGCGCGTGCTCGGACACTATGCGCGCGACCAGCAGCTGATTCCGCTCGAAGAAGCGATTCGCAAGATGACGAGCCTGTCGGCGCGGCGCTTCGGCTTGCAGGATCGCGGAGAGGTGCATATCGGTTATCACGCCGATCTCGTGCTGTTCGACCCGGCGCGCGTGCGCGATGCGGCGACGTTCGACAAGCCGCAGCAGGCCGCCGATGGCATCGACGCCGTGTGGGTGAACGGGGTGCTGTCGTATCTCGACGGCAAGCCGACGGGCGAGCGCGCGGGCCGGTTCGTCGCGCGTGGGGCGACGGCGGCATCGCGTGCCGCGTTGTCCGAGGCTTTTTGAATTTCGAACGATGCGTTCGCATTGGGTGCGAACGCGCTTACGTGACTTACGTGACAGGAGTTGAACGATGAAGCGTTATGGCGTTGAAGGTGGCAAGGGCACGGGCGGTCAGGTGATGCCGTTCGCGCGCGCAGTCGAAGCGGATGGCTGGCTGTTCGTGTCGGGGCAGACGCCGATGGAGAACGGCGAAGTGATCAACGGCGGGATCGTCGAGCAATCGCGCAAGGCGATTCAGAACGTGCTCGCTATTCTGACCGAGGCGGGATACGGGCCTGAGCACGTCGTGCGTTGCGGCGTGTGGCTCGACGATCCGCGCGATTTTGCGTCCTTCAACAAGGTGTTCAAGGAGTACTTCGGCGCGAATCCGCCCGCGCGCGCTTGTGTCGTTTCGTCGATGGTGATCGACTGCAAGGTCGAAGTCGATTGCGTTGCGTATAAGAAGCCTTCGGCTTGAGGTTTGGTTTGCCGTTTTCTCCGGCATCCGCGATTGCCTGGATCTTTCAGCCTGCCGCTGGCATCCGCGTTAGCGCCTCGCGGCGCGGGCGTTGCCCCTGTGCGGGGCGGCACCTACTTTTCTTTGCCGCTGCAAAGAAAAGTAGGCAAAAGAAAGCGGGCTAACACCGCCCGCGCTTGACCTTTACCCACGGGCTCTCAACGTCCCCGTCCTTCAAGCGGCAGCGTGCTGGCTCGTGCTTGCTGCCAACGCTCCCGCTAAACGCCTGACCCGCTTCATGCACGCGCGGTACAGCTAAAGGTATCGAACATTTCAGCGCCGCATGTCGGTAGTGAATGAGGTTGCTGTGTCGCACAGGGCAACGCCCTCGCTTGGGCGGCATCGCGTAGCGAAGGTTTCCTGTGCGGTGCGAATGCCTACACACAGTTTGCCGCAAAGGGGCCGGGGATATTTGAGGTTGCGGGCCGTAACACGGGTGCGTGAAGTGGGTGAGGCGTTTGATCAACGCGCTGGCAACGCGCATGAGGTAGCACGCTGCCGCGCGAAAGGTGGGGGCGTTGAGAGCCCGTGGGTAATGCGGAGAATTAGCGGTGTGAGCGGCTTTCTTTTGCCTACTTTTCTTTGCCGCTGCAAAGAAAAGTAGGTGCCGCCCCGCACAGGGGCAACGCTAGCGCCGCGAGGCGCATCGCGGATGCCAGCGAAAACGCAAAAAAAAGCGCCGCAGACAAAAGACCTACTGCCGCGCGGTACGCAAATTATCCGGCATCGGCAGATTGAAGTTCGTGCGGAACGGATTGATATCGAGCCCACCGCGCCGCGTATAGCGCGCATACACGGCCAGCTTCACCGGCTGGCAAACCTTCAGTACGTCGGTAAAGATCTTCTCGACGCACTGTTCATGGAACCCCGTATGGTTCCGATAAGAAATGATGTACCGAAGCAGTGAAGCATGATCGATCTGCGGCCCCACGTAATGAATCTGCACGGAGCCCCAATCGGGCTGACCCGTCACCGGGCAATTGGATTTCAGCAGATTGGAGATCAACGTCTCCTCGACAGGCGCTTCATCCAGCGCGGCCTTCAGCAAACCGGCATCCGGCTGATAAATCTCGGCATCGAGATCGAGCCGGTCCAGCGAAGTCCCTTCGAACTCATCGAGCCCGAGCTTCGAAAACTCCGCCGGCGGATAGAGATGCAACGACACGGAAGCGCCACACGCGGCGGACACATCGCGCTTGATCGCCTCGCGCACGACGTCGATCGAATCGAATGAAGTCTGTGCAAAAGACCCGAGATACAGCTTGAACGATTTCGACTCGACGATATTCGGCGAATCGGCCGGAATATAGAACGTCGCAATCGCGATCTGCGGCTTGCCGCGCGCATTGAGCCACGACAGCTCATACGCGTTCCAGATGTCCGTGCCGAAGAAAGGCAACGTCGCGACGATGCCGATCTGGTCGCGCGCATTTTTCCGCGCAATCGGAAAGAGCAGCGCGGCGTCGTACTGCTCGGTATAAGTGGCCGGCTTGCCCAGCGGAGATTGTTCGGGTGTCATGATGCGTTCACGATGCCACTCACGACATGCCCGATCGCTGTCACGTCACGGGCCGATTCGCAGTGGCGAATTTGATCGTCGAAGAAAAAATCCGGCTCGAACTCGCGCAGGAACGCGCTCTTGTCGAGCCCGCCAAGAAACATCGCTTCGTCGATTTCGATGTTCCAGGCCATCAAAGTGCGGATCGCCCGCTCGTGCGCGGGCGCCGAGCGCGCCGTCACGAGTGCCGTGCGAATGTGCATCGGCGCGGCTTCGTCAGCGAGCGTCTGCAAGCGATGCAGTGCTTGCAGCAAAGGTTTCAGCGGTCCGTCGGCGAGCGGCAAATCCTTGTTGTCGATCTCATGACCGACGAATGCGCTCAAGCCATCGCTCTGAAACACGCGCTCCGCTTCGTCGGAAAAGAGCACGGCGTCGCCGTCGAACGCAATACGGATTTCGTCCGGATACTTGCTCGCCATTTTCGCCGATTCGGGCAAAACGCGCGCAGCGGGAAATCCCGCCGCGAGTGCATCGCGCACATCGTCCTGATTCGCGGACAGAAACAGCGACGCATTCAGCGGCTTCAGATACGCGAACGGCGCGCGGCCGCGCGTGAACACGCCGCGCTCGATCGCAAGCCCATGCTCGCGGCACGAGCTGAAGGCGCGCAATCCGCTGATGGGATCGCTGCGCGACAGTATCACCACTTCCACGCGATGCGCGCCCGCATTCAGCGCGAGCAGCTTGCGTATCAGCGAAAACGCGACGCCGGGCTTGGCCGGCACGTTCAGCCGCTCGCGCTGCAGCCCTTCATAGGCGCGCAGATCGCCATCCTCGTACACGCGGTTCTCTTCCTCGAAATCGAACAGCGCGCGCGAGGAGATCGCTACCACCAGCTTGTCGTTCAGCGAAAAGGCCATGCGTCAAATGAACATGCGTCAAGCGAGGAACAGTCGATACACCGGGTTCGCCGTCTCTTCCCAGTACGGATAGCCGAGCGTCGCGAGGAAGCGCGCGAATTCCGCGTCTTCTGCCGACGGCACCTGAATGCCGACGAGGATCGAGCTATAGTCCGCGCCCTGGTTCCGATAGTGGAAGAGGCTGATGTTCCAGTTCGGCGCCATCGACGACAGGAACTTCATCAGCGCGCCCGGCCGCTCGGGAAACTCGAAGCGGAACAGTCGTTCGTCGTGCGCGAGCGGCGAGCGTCCGCCGACCATATAGCGGATGTGCTGCTTCGACAGTTCGTCGCCCGTCAGATCGACGGTCGCGAAGCCGTGCGCCTCGAACGCGCCTGCGATCTGCGCCGATTCGCTGCGGTTGCGGATCTGCACGCCGACGAAGATGTGGGCGGACTTCGCGTCCGCAATACGGTAGTTGAATTCGGTGACGCTGCGCGTGCCCACCAGTTCGCAGAAGCGCTTGAAGCTGCCGCGCTCTTCGGGAATCGTCACGGCGAACACGGCCTCGCGCGCCTCGCCCACTTCCGCGCGTTCCGCGACGAAGCGCATGCGGTCGAAGTTCATGTTCGCGCCGGACGTGACGGCGATCAGCGTCTGGTTCTCGATGCCCTCACGCTCCGCATACTGCTTCGCGCCCGCGACAGCCAGCGAGCCCGCCGGCTCCAGCACGCTGCGCGTGTCCTGGAAGACGTCCTTGATCGCGGCGCACAGCGCGTCGGTGTTCACCGTCAGCACATCGTCGAGATACGCCTGGCACAGGCGGAACGTCTCTTCGCCGACGAGCTTCACGGCCGTGCCGTCCGAGAACAGGCCGACTTCGTTCAGCGTCACGCGCTCGCCCGCCTTCAGCGATTGCGCCATCGCGCACGAGTCGTCCGTCTGCACGCCGATCACCTTGATCTCCGGGCGCACGGATTTCACATACGCCGCGATGCCCGCCGCAAGACCGCCGCCGCCGATGGGAACGAAGATCGCGTGAATCGGCGCCTGATGCTGGCTCAGGATTTCCATCGCGACCGTGCCCTGGCCGGCGATCACATACGGATCGTCGAACGGATGCACGAACGTCAGGCCTTGCTGTTCCTGCAGCTTCACTGCGTGCGCGTAGGCGTCGCTATACGATTCGCCCGCCTGCACGACTTCGACGGTCGGTCCGCCATGCGCGCGCACGGCATCGACCTTCACCTGCGGCGTCGTCACGGGCACGACGATGATCGCCTTCACGCCCATGCGGGCCGCCGACAGCGCGACGCCCTGCGCATGATTGCCCGCCGAAGCCGTAATCACGCCGCGCGCGAGGGCGTCGGCGGGAATGTGCGCCATCTTGTTGTACGCGCCGCGCACCTTGAACGAGAAGACGGGCTGGTTGTCTTCGCGCTTCAGGTAAATCGGATTGCGCAGCCGTGCGGACAGATTCCGCGCATGTTCGAGTTCGGTCTCACGCGCGACGTCGTAGACGCGGGCGGTGAGGATTTTCTTCAGATAGTCGTGGGAAGCCATGCGGATCACGCGCGGTGCGCTTTTATGGGACGGGAAAAGATCAATGATAGCGCCAACGGCCTGCACCGACGCACCCGATCGGGCATTCGCCCTTGGGGTTTCGGCGTATCGATGCGGTCGGCCAGCCGACCGGACGGTCGGAAAATCCCGCGCGGCTCGATGCGGGCGACGACGCATTTCGGGTGCGTCGCCGTCTGGCAGTTTCGCGGCGAATTCTGGCAGGCTGACGCGCAAAGGCTTGTCGCGCGGACATCTGGGCGTCAACGCGCGCGTGGATGATGCGGTAGAATTGTGTTTTGGAAAAGGATCAGATGATGCATTGGCAGCCTCGGATCGCCCATTTGATGCCCGTCCCGCGTGAGGCTCGCCCCGCGGCGCAGCGGCACGTGCGGCATGCACGATCGTGTAGCTATATCTGAGCGCCGCGACGCGACCGGCCATCTACGTTCTCGCCATGTCCCCGGCGATCCCGGGCACAGGCTGCCGGTCGAGGCTTCGCACACTAGAAAGATTTCCAGCATTGCGCCCCACGCGCACCGTCAGCACGCCTCTTCGCCGAATGTTCGATGAGCGCGCGTAGCTGACCTACCGAGTCGTCCAAACATGAACGCACCTCAAGTTTTCGATCCGCACGGCGCCGCCGCTACCGTCGTCGCCGATACCGAACCGCGTCTGCGCGAAATCCCATACAACTACACGTCGTTCTCCGACCGCGAAATCGTCATTCGCCTGCTGGGCGACGAAGCCTGGGCCGCGCTCGACGAACTGCGCACGGAGCGCCGCACGGGCCGCTCGGCGCGCATGCTGTACGAAGTGCTCGGCGACATCTGGGTCGTGCGCCGCAATCCTTATCTGCAGGACGATCTGCTCGACAACCCGAAGCGCCGCACGCTGCTGATCGAGGCGCTGAACCACCGTCTCACTGAGATCGAAAAGCGCCGCCGCGCCGACCTGACCGAACATGGCGACGAAGCGGGCGTCGGTCGCGCCGCGCGTGTCGAAACGCTGGTCGCCGCCGCGCGCCGCGCCGTCGATGCGTTCGCAGGCGAGTTCGACAAGATGGCCGACCTGCGCCGTCGCGCGACGAAGGTGCTGGGCCGCCGGACGCAGAAGGACAACATCCGCTTCGATGGTCTCTCGCGCGTCTCGCATGTGACGGACGCGACGGACTGGCGCGTCGAATATCCGTTCGTCGTGCTCACGCCGGATACGGAAGCCGAAATCGCCGGCCTCATCAAGGCGTGCTTCGAACTCGGGCTGACGGTGATTCCGCGTGGCGGCGGCACCGGCTACACGGGCGGCGCGGTGCCGCTTACGCCGTTCTCCGCTGTCATCAATACCGAGAAGCTCGAACAGCTCGGCGCCGTTGAGCTGACGGAAATGCCCGGCGTCGCGCACAAGGTGCCGACGATCTTCTCCGGCGCGGGCGTCGTCACGCGCCGCGTGACGGAAGCGGCCGAGCAGGCGGGCTATGTGTTCGCCGTCGATCCGACTTCATTGGACGCATCGTGCATCGGCGGCAACGTCGCGATGAACGCGGGCGGCAAGAAGGCCGTGCTGTGGGGCACGGCGCTCGACAATCTCGCGTGGTGGCGCATGGTCGACCCGGAAGGGAACTGGCTGGAAATCACGCGGCTCGACCACAACCTCGGCAAGATTCACGATATTCCCGTCGCGCGCTTCGAACTGAAGTGGTTCGACGGCGAGCACGCGCCGGGCGAGAAGCTGTTGCGCACCGAACTGCTGGAGATCGAAGGACGGCGCTTTCGCAAGGAAGGACTCGGCAAGGACGTCACCGATAAATTCCTCGCTGGTTTGCCGGGCATCCAGAAGGAAGGCTGCGACGGCCTGATCACGTCCGCGCGCTGGGTGCTGCACAAGATGCCGGCGCATACGCGCACCGTCTGCCTGGAGTTCTTCGGCCAGGCGCGCGAGGCGATTCCGAGCATCGTCGAAATCAAGGACTATCTGTTCGAAACGTCGAAGCAGGGCGGCGCGATTCTCGCCGGCCTCGAACACCTCGACGAGCGCTATCTGCGCGCCGTCGGCTACGCGACGAAGAGCAAGCGCAACGCGTTTCCGAAGATGGTGCTGATCGGCGATATCGTCGGTAATGATGCCGATGCCGTCGCCACCGCGACGTCGGAAGTGATCCGCATGGCCAACGGCAAGAGCGGCGAAGGCTTCGTCGCGGTGAGCGCCGAGGCCCGCAAGCGCTTCTGGCTCGACCGCAGCCGCACGGCCGCGATCGCGAAGCACACCAACGCGTTCAAGATCAACGAAGACGTCGTGATTCCGCTCAACCGGATGGGCGAGTACACGGACGGCATCGAGCGCATCAACATCGAGCTGTCGATCAAGAACAAGCTGCAACTGGTCGACGCGCTCGAAGTGTTCTTCAAGAGCGGCAAGCTGCCCCTCGGCAAGACCGACGACGCGAACGAAATCCCGAGTGCCGAATTGCTCGAAGACCGCGTGCATCAGGCGCTCGAACTGCTCGGCCGTGTGAAGAAGCGCTGGGAATTCCTGCGCGACAAGCTCGATCTGTCGTTGCGCGAGGCGCAGCACTACCTGGTGCAACTCGGGTATGCGGGCCTGGCGGAGAAGTTCGCGGATCGCGTCGATGACCAGCCGGACGCGAACGTGTTTCACATCGTCCAGGACCGCACGGTGCGCGTGTCGTGGAAGCAGGAGATTCGCGCTGAGTTGCGGCAGATCTTCAACGGCGGCGAGTTCAAGCCGATCCTCGACGAAGCGCAGGCGATCCACAAGCAGGTGTTGCGCGGCCGCGTGTTCGTCGCGCTCCACATGCACGCGGGCGACGGCAACGTTCATACGAACATCCCCGTCAACTCCGACAACTACGAGATGCTGCAGGACGCGCATACGGCGGTCGCGCGCATCATGAAGCTCGCGCGTTCGCTCGATGGCGTGATCTCCGGCGAGCACGGCATCGGCATCACGAAGCTCGAATTCCTGACCGAAGACGAGATCGGCGAATTCCGCGCGTACAAGCAGCGCGTCGATCCGCAAGGGCGCTTCAACAAGGGCAAGCTGCTCGACGGCGCGGACCTGCGCAACGCGTACACGCCGTCGTTCGGGCTGATGGGCTACGAGTCGCTGATCATGCAGCAGTCCGATATCGGCGCGATCGCCGATTCGGTGAAGGACTGCCTGCGCTGCGGCAAGTGCAAGCCCGTCTGCGCAACGCACGTGCCCCGCGCGAACCTGCTGTACAGCCCGCGCAACAAGATTCTCGCGACGTCGCTGCTGGTCGAGGCGTTCCTGTATGAAGAGCAGACGCGCCGCGGCGTGTCGATCAAGCATTGGGACGAGTTCAATGACGTCGCCGATCACTGCACCGTGTGCCACAAGTGCGTGACGCCGTGCCCGGTGAAGATCGACTTCGGCGACGTCTCGATGAACATGCGCAACCTGTTGCGCAAGATGGGCAAGAAGAAGTTCAACGCGGGCAACGCGGCGGGCATGTTCTTCCTGAATGCGACGAATCCGCAGACCATCAATCTCGCGCGCACAGCGATGATGGGCATTGGCTACAAGGCGCAGCGCCTTGGCAACGAAGTGCTGAAGAAGATCGTCAAGAAGCAGACGGCCCGTCCGCCCGCGACGACCGGCAAGCCGCCCGTCGTCGAGCAGGTGATCCACTTCGTCAACAAGAAGATGCCGGGCAACCTGCCGAAGAAGACGGCGCGCGCGTTGCTCGACATCGAGGACAACAAGATCGTGCCGATCATCCGCAATCCGAAGACGACGTCCGTCGATTCGGAAGCGGTGTTCTACTTCCCGGGCTGCGGCTCGGAGCGTCTGTTTTCGCAGGTCGGTCTCGCGACGCAGGCGATGTTGTGGGAAGCGGGCGTGCAGACGGTGTTGCCGCCGGGCTATCTGTGCTGCGGCTATCCGCAGCGCGGCTCGGGCCAGTACGACAAGGCCGAGCAGATCGTCACCGACAACCGCGTGCTGTTCCACCGTGTCGCGAACACGCTGAACTATCTCGACATCAAGACGGTGGTCGTGTCTTGCGGCACGTGTTACGACCAGCTGGCCGGCTACGAATTCGACAAGATCTTCCCGGGTTGCCGGATCATCGACATCCACGAATTCCTGCTGGAGAAGGGCATCAAGCTCGATGGCGTGAAGGGCATGCGCTACATGTACCACGACCCTTGCCACACGCCGATCAAGACGATCGACCCCGTGAAGCTCGTCAACGAGCTGATGGGTTCGGAGAAGAACGACGGCTACCGGATCGAGAAGAACGATCGTTGCTGTGGCGAGTCGGGCACGCTGGCCGTCACGCGTCCGGACATTTCGACGCAGGTGCGCTTCCGCAAGGAAGAGGAAATCCGCAAGGGCGCGGCGAAGCTGCGCGGCATTCCCGTCGTGGCCGACGCGGGCGCGAACGCGATCAACATGGCGAACGCGGCGGCAGGCGCGGCGGGTGCTCAGCCGGGTTCGGTGCTGAAGGCGGGCGACGGTCCGCAGCCGAACGGCGCAACGGGTGCGAACGGCGCAGCGGACGTCAAGATCCTCACGAGCTGCCCGTCGTGCCTGCAAGGGCTGTCGCGCTACAACGAAGACGCGAACATCGAAGCGGACTACATCGTCGTCGAAATTGCGCGGCATGTGCTCGGCGAGGACTGGATGGCCGACTACGTCCAGCGCGCGAACAATGGCGGAATCGAGCGCGTGCTGGTCTAATTGCACGATATGGCGTTTCGCTCGAGGTAGACGATGGACTGTATTTTCTGCCGTGAAGATGGCGGCGACGTACTGTGGCAGGACGACGCGCTGCGTATCGTCCTCGCCGACGAACACGACTATCCCGGTTTTTGCCGGGTGGTCTGGAACAGGCATGTGGCCGAGTTCTCCGATCTTGGCCACGGGGAGCGCGACCACGTGATGCGCGTGGTCTACGCGGTCGAGCGCGCGATCCGGCGCACTCTGCAACCCGTCAAGGTGAACCTGGCGAGCCTCGGCAACCAGGTGCCGCATGTGCACTGGCACGTGATCCCGCGCTTCTCCAACGACGCACATTTCCCGCTGCCCATCTGGGCGCCGCGCCAGCGGACGGTATCCGAAACGATGCTGTCCCAGCGCCGCGCGCAGGCGACTCTGCTGCGCGAAGCGGTACGCGGCGAAATCGAACAAGCTCTCGCCTGAGGTCATCATGAGTGGATTGAAATCCGATACGCCGGTGCCCACCGGCGTCGTCGTTCATGCCGTATCGCGGGTGCTCGAATTGCAATATGCGAACGGCAAGAGCTACCGCGTGCCGTTCGAGCTGATGCGCGTCTATTCGCCATCGGCGGAAGTGCGCGGCCACGGCCCCGGCCAGGAAACTTTGCAGACAGGCAAGCGCGAAGTGACGATCACGGCGCTCGAAGGCGTCGGCAACTACGCGCTGCAGCCCACGTTCTCCGACGGCCACAATACGGGCATCTATTCGTGGGACCTGCTGTGGGACCTCGCGACCCGTCAGGACGAACTCTGGGCCGAGTATTTCGACAAACTTAAGACAGCGGGCGTCGAACGGGACGCGCCGATGCCCGTATCCAGCCCAGCGCACGGCCACAGACACTGATACGATCCGCGGGGCGGCCATCCGCGGGGCGGCCACCGCCCGGATGCGGCGAAACAATTTTCAGAATGAATACGCGAAAGGACGAAGCGCGATGACCAATACCCACTTCGGCTATCAGACAGTCGATGAACAGGAAAAAGCAAAGAAAGTGGCGGGGGTGTTCCACTCGGTCGCTTCCAACTATGACCTGATGAACGATCTGATGTCGGGCGGGCTGCACCGCGCGTGGAAGGCATTCACGATTGCGCAGGCCAACGTGCGGACCGGCTACAAGGTGCTCGATATCGCGGGCGGCACGGGCGACCTGTCGAAAGCGTTCGCAAAGCAGGCGGGCGAGACGGGCGAAGTGTGGCACACCGACATCAACGAATCGATGCTGCGCGTCGGCCGCGATCGCCTGATCGACAAGGGAGTCATCACGCCGACGCTGCTGTGCGACGCCGAAAAGATTCCGTTTCCGGACAACTACTTCAATGTCGTCACAGTGGCATTCGGCTTGCGTAACATGACGCATAAGGACGTGGCGCTCGCGGAAATGCGCCGCGTGCTGAAACCGGCCGGGCGGCTGCTCGTGCTGGAGTTCTCGAAAGTGTGGGACCCGCTGAAAAAGGCGTACGACGTCTATTCGTTCAAGGTGCTGCCGTGGCTCGGCGAGCGCTTCGCGAAGGACGCCGACAGCTACCGCTACCTGGCTGAATCGATCCGCATGCATCCGGACCAGGAAACTTTGAAGACGATGATGGAACAAGCTGGCCTCGACGCCGTCAAATATTACAATTTGTCAGCTGGCGTGGTAGCTTTACATATCGGGACCAAATACTAGCGTCCCTAACTTCTCGTTTTTAAAGGAAATTGCGAAAATGTCGGATTCGAATCTGTTAACTCGTTGTAAGGCTAAGGGGTCGTGGGCGAGGAGAATCGGACTGATCGCAATGGTCGGCCTGATTACCGTCGGCACGCTGACTTCACTCGACGCCGAAGCGAAACGCATGGGCGGCGGCCGCAGTTTCGGGCGCCAGTCCAATACCATCCAGCCGCATCAGCAGACGGCGCCGTCGCCTTCTCCTTCGCAGTCGCCGGGCGCGCCGGCGCAGGGCATGCAGTCGCAGCGCCCGGCCACGCCGCCGCCCACGCCCGCGCCGCAGCCCAACCGCTCGCGCTGGCTTGGGCCGATTGCCGGTCTCGCGGCGGGTCTGGGCATCGCGGCGCTGCTGTCGCACTTCGGTCTTGGCGAAGCGTTCGCCGGCATGATGGCGAACCTGATCGTCGTCGCGCTGATCGCGTTCCTCGCGATCTGGCTGATCCGCAAGTTCTTCGGCCGCAAGCGCGATGCGTCGGCTCCCGCATATGCGGGCAGTTCGCCGACGCTGAACGCGGGCGGCACGGGCTATGCGCAGGAGCCGCGCTATACGGCGCCGCCGTCGGGCTCGTACCTCTCGCCGCAAGGCAACCCGCTGACGACGCCCGAAGTCGCCGCTGCGCCCGCCGTTCCGGCCGGCTTCGATTCCGAAGCGTTCCTGCGTAACGCGAAGGTCTACTTCGTGCGCCTGCAGGCAGCGTGGGACGCCGGCAACATGGACGACATCCGCGAGTTCACGACGCCGGAAATGTTCGCCGAAGTGAAGGTCGACCTGGCGTCGCGCGGCGCGGAGAAGAACCAGACCGACGTCGTTAAGCTGGACGCCGATCTGCTCGGCGTCGAAGATCGCGGCAGCGAGTACTTCGCGAGCGTGCGCTTTTATGGCCTGATCCGCGAAACGATGGGCGGCACGGCCGAGCCGTTCGAGGAAATCTGGAACCTGTCGAAGTCGACCCGTACGGGCGAAGGCTGGCTGCTCGCGGGCATCCAGCAAGTGAACCATCACTGATATTGCATCAAGGATTAGCCGTTCGGCAGAGCAAGGCGCGAAGCGAACGGACGTTACAATAGGAACCCGCGTCGGCAGTCGCCGGCGCGGGTTTTCTCTTTCCACTTCCGATGACCTTTGCCGCCAAGCCCTTCGCTGCTGCCGTCAACCATCTGCTCGCTCGCGAAACGTGGGCGCGCGAACGCCTCACCCCGTATGCCGGCAAGACCGCGCGGCTCTCGTGTCCTCCCGTCACGCTGATCCTGCTGGTGCAGCCTGACGGCTATCTGAGCGCCGTCGACGAAAGCGAAGCGCACGCGTTCGACGTCACTGTCTCCGTGCCCGCCGATGCCGCACCCGCTTTCCTGCAAGGTGGCCAGGCGGCCGTGATGAAGCACGTGAAGATCGAAGGCGACGCGGAGTTCGCGACGGTGATTGCCAAGCTCGCCGAGCACCTGCGCTGGGAGCCCGAAGAAGACCTGGCGAAACTGATCGGCGACGGGCCAGCGTGGCGGATCGCGTCGGTGGCGCGCACGGTCGGCGATCATGCGCTGCGCACGGGCCGCAACCTGCTCGAATCGGTGGCGGAATATCTGCTCGACGAGAACCCGCAACTGGTGCGCCGCGCCGCGCTCGACGACTTCAACGCCGAGTTGGCGCGCGCCCGCGATGCGCTCGCGCGCGTCGAGAAACGCATCGAGCGTCTCGAACAGAAGGTCGAAGCCCGCGGCGCGCATGCGCCAGGCGGCGCCGCCACGTCGCGCGGCACGCGCTAGTCATCGGGCTCGGTCATGCGTTTCCTGCGTTTCCTCAAGATCTTCTTTACCGTCATCCGGTTCGGCCTCGACGAGATGATGCTGAGCCGCATCAACGACCGCCGCGTGCGGTTGCTGCTGCGTATCACCACGATCGGCCGCAAGTTCGACCAGCCGCCCGGGCTGCGGCTGCGCCTCGCGCTCGAAAGTCTCGGGCCGATTTTCGTGAAGTTCGGCCAGGTGCTCTCGACGCGCCGCGACCTGCTGCGCCCCGACATCGCGAACGAACTCGCGAAGCTGCAAGACCAGGTGCCGCCGTTCGATTCAGACGTCGCCATCGCAATCATCGAAAAGTCGCTGGGTGCGCCTGTCGATTCGATCTTCGACGACTTCGAGCGCGTGCCCGTGGCGAGCGCATCGATTGCACAGGTTCACTTCGCGACGCTGAAGACGGGCGAGCACGCGGGCAAGCAGGTCGCCGTCAAGGTGCTGCGGCCGAACATGCTGCCCGTGATCGATTCCGATCTCGCGTTGCTGCGCGATCTGGCCGTGTGGGCCGAGCGCCTGTGGGCGGACGGCAAGCGCCTGAAGCCGCGCGAAGTGGTCGCGGAGTTCGACAAGTATCTGCACGACGAACTCGACCTGATGCGCGAGGCGGCGAACGGCAGCCAGTTGCGGCGCAATTTCGCGGGCCTCGATCTGCTGCTCGTGCCGGAGATGTACTGGGAATTTTGCACGGCCAATGTGCTCGTGATGGAGCGCATGGTCGGCGTGCCGATCAGCCAGGTGGACACGCTGCGCGCGGCGGGCGTCGATATTCCGAAGCTCGCGCGCGAGGGCGTCGAGATCTTCTTCACGCAGGTTTTCCGCGACGGCTTCTTTCACGCGGACATGCACCCGGGCAACATTCAGGTGAGTCTCGATCCGGCGCATTTCGGGCGCTATATCGCGCTGGATTTCGGCATCATCGGTGCGCTGTCGGACTTCGATAAGAACTATCTCGCGCAGAACTTTCTCGCGTTCTTCAAGCGCGACTATCACCGCGTCGCGACGCTGCACCTCGAATCCGGCTGGGTGCCGCCGACGACGCGCGTCGAAGAACTGGAAAGCGCGATCCGCGCGGTCTGCGAGCCGTATTTCGACCGCGCACTGAAGGACATCTCGCTCGGCCAGGTGCTGATGCGGCTTTTCTCCACGTCGCGCCGCTTCAACGTCGAAATCCAGCCGCAACTGGTGCTGCTGCAAAAGACGATGCTCAACGTCGAAGGGCTGGGCCGTTCGCTCGACCCGGAACTCGACCTGTGGAAGACGGCGAAGCCGTATCTCGAGCGCTGGATGAACGAGCAGGTCGGCGTGCGCGGCTGGTACGAGCGGCTCAAGATCGAGGCGCCGCAATGGAGCAAGACGCTTCCGCAATTGCCGCGGCTGATTCATCACGTGCTGGCGCAGCGTCACGATGCGCAGCATCGCGGCATCAACGACGAAACCATCCGCCAGATCCTGCTTGAGCAGAAGCGCACGAACCGCCTGCTGCAAGGGCTGTTGATGTTCGGCGTGGCGGTCGGTGTCGGTGCGATGCTGGCTCGCGCGTGGCTGAGTATCGCGTATGGCGGCTAACGAACTCCCCCATTTCGAGGTACGCCGATGAGCGACTCCAGGCCAACGGTTCCTTCCGGCGCGCCGGATTTCGAAAACCGCGATCCGAATGCACCCGGCTTCTGGGACGAGCGCTTCGGGCGCGGCTACACGCCGTGGGATCAGGCGGGCGTGCCGGCATCGTTCAAGGCGTTCGTCGAGCGGCACGCGCCGATGCCCGTGCTGATTCCAGGCTGCGGGAGCGCGTACGAGGCGTGGTGGCTCGCCGAACGGGGCTGGCCGGTTCGCGCAATCGACTTTGCGCCCAATGCGGTCGACGCCGCGCGCGCCCAACTGGGCGCGCATGCCGACGTCGTGGAAGTCGCCGATTTCTTCACGTATCAGCCGCCTTTCGAGCCTGGCTGGATCTACGAGCGCGCGTTCATGTGCGCGCTGCCTCCGATGCGGCGCGACGACTACGTGGCGCGCATGGCCGCGCTATTGCCGGCAGACGGATTGCTTGCCGGTTTCTTCTTCATCGGCGCGACGCCGAAGGGGCCGCCGTTCGGCATCGAGCGCGCCGACCTCGACGCGCTGCTCACGCCCCATTTCGAGCTGACGGAAGACGAGCCCGTCAACGATTCGATCGCCGTCTTTGCCGGCCGGGAGCGCTGGCTGACATGGCGTCGGCGCGGCGCAACAAGGGCTTGATTCGCGGCGCCATCGCCATCATCTATTTGGTTTGTGGACGCGCCGGCCGTTTCCCCTGGAATTCCGGGGCGGCCCGGCGTTTGCGGCTATAATTCAAGGCTTTGCAAGCGTTCAAAAGATTTCTGTAGGGACAAGATCATGCCGATCTACGCTTATCGTTGCGAGTCATGCGGCTTCGGGAAGGACGTGCTTCAAAAAATGAGCGACGCCCCGTTGACGCAATGCCCGGAGTGCGGAGCCGATGCATTCCGCAAGCAGGTCACTGCCGCCGGCTTCCAGCTGAAGGGCTCGGGCTGGTACGTCACGGACTTCCGTGGCGGCAATTCGGGCGGAGCTTCCAGCACCGGCAACGGCTCGGGCGCAGCGGCTGGCAAGGCCGAGAGCAAGCCGGAGGCGGCTTCGTCCGACAGCGCGGCTTCCACGAGCGCGCCGGCTGCAGCACCCGCAGCCGCGCCCGCCGCGGCAAGCAGCTCGGGCACCTAGCCGGTTCGCCGCTCCACGGTGAAGTAGGCGCCGCGCAAGGGGTTCGTGCGGATTTCTGGCGATACACATGACGACGAAAAAGACGACGCTCAAATCGGTGTTCCTGACGGGCCTTCTGGTGCTGGTGCCTCTCGCCATCACGCTGTGGGTGCTCGGCCTGATCATCGGCACGATGGATCAGACGCTGCTGTTGCTGCCCCGTTCGTGGCAGCCGGAGCGGCTGCTCGGCTTCCGCCTGCCCGGACTCGGCGCCGTGCTGACTCTCGCGTTCATTTTCGTCGTCGGTCTATTGACGCAGAACTTCGTTGGGCAGAAGCTGGTCGGCTGGTGGGAAGTGATCGTCGCGCGCATTCCTGTCGTCGGGCCGATCTACACCAGTGTCAAGCAGGTGTCCGATACGCTGCTGTCGTCGAGCGGAAACGCATTCCGCAAGGCGCTGCTCATCGAGTACCCGCGTAAAGGGTCCTACACCATCGGGTTTCTGACGGGCATCCCCGGCGGCGACGTGGTGAACCACCTGAAGGAAGATCACGTCAGCGTCTACGTGCCGACCACGCCGAACCCGACGTCCGGCTTCTTCCTGATGGTGCCGAAAAGCGAAGTGATCGAGCTCGACATGACCGTCGACGCCGCACTCAAGTACATCGTCTCGATGGGCGTCGTCGCCCCGTCCTCGCCCACGCATCAGCCGTTGGCGGAGCGCCGCACGACCGTCGAGCCACCCATGTAATGCCGGCGCGCGCCACTCGGACATCCGTCTGGCGCGCGCCGTTCAACCCATGCAAAACGAAAGACAAACATCATGTCGATGAGATCTGAATACTGCGGTCTGGTGACCGAACACCTCCTGGGTCAAACTGTGTCGCTGTGCGGCTGGGTGAGCCGGCGCCGCGACCATGGCGGCGTTATCTTCATCGATCTGCGCGACCGCGAAGGCCTCGTTCAGGTCGTCTGCGACCCGGATCGCGCTGAGATGTTCAAGACGGCCGAAGGCGTGCGCAACGAATTCTGCGTCCAGGTGAAGGGCGTCGTGCGCAACCGTCCGGAAGGCACGACGAACGCCGGCCTGAAGAGCGGCAAGATCGAAGTGCTGTGCCATGAGCTGACCGTGCTGAACGCATCCGTCACGCCGCCGTTCCAGCTCGACGACGACAACCTGTCGGAAACCACGCGCCTCACGCATCGCGTGCTCGACCTGCGCCGTCCGCAGATGCAGCACAACCTGCGTCTGCGCTACCGCGTCGCGATGGAAGTGCGCAAGTACCTCGATTCGCGCGGCTTCATCGACATCGAAACGCCGATGCTGACCAAGAGCACGCCGGAAGGCGCGCGCGACTACCTGGTGCCGTCGCGTGTGAACGCGGGCCAGTTCTTCGCGCTGCCGCAGTCGCCGCAGCTCTTCAAGCAGCTGTTGATGGTCGCGAACTTCGACCGTTACTACCAGATCACCAAGTGCTTCCGCGACGAAGACCTGCGCGCCGACCGTCAGCCGGAATTCACGCAGATCGACTGCGAAACGTCGTTCCTCAACGAGCAGGAAATCCGCGATCTGTTCGAAGACATGACGCGCCATGTGTTCAAGGAAACGATCGGCGTCGAGCTGGACGCGAAGTTTGCCGTGATGCCGTACTCGGAAGCGATGCGCCGCTTCGGCTCGGACAAGCCGGACCTGCGCGTGAAGCTCGAGTTCACGGAACTGACGGACGCGATGAAGGACGTCGACTTCAAGGTGTTCAGCACGCCGGCCAACACGAAGGACGGCCGCGTCGCGGCGCTGCGCGTGCAGAAGGGCAGCGAGCTGTCGCGTGGCGATATCGACAGCTACACGGAATTCGTGCGCATCTACGGCGCGAAGGGTCTCGCGTGGATCAAGGTCAACGAAGTAGCGAAGGGCCGTGACGGCCTGCAAAGCCCGATCGTGAAGAACCTGCACGACGCGGCCATCGCGGCCATCATCGAACGCACGGGCGCGCAGGACGGCGACATCATCTTCTTCGCGGCGGATCGCGCGAAGGTCGTGAACGACAGCCTCGGCGCGCTGCGCCTGAAAATCGGCCACTCGGAGTTCGGCAAGGCGAACGGTCTCGTCGAAGCGGGCTGGAAGCCGCTGTGGGTCGTCGACTTCCCGATGTTCGAGTACGACGAAGAGGAAAGCCGCTACGTCGCCGCTCACCACCCGTTCACGAGCCCGAAGGACGAGCACCTCGAATATCTGGAAACGGACCCGGGCCGCTGCCTCGCGAAGGCATACGACATGGTGCTGAACGGCTGGGAAATCGGCGGCGGTTCGGTGCGTATCTTCCAGGAAGACGTGCAGAGCAAGGTGTTCCGCGCGCTGAAGATCGGCGCGGAAGAAGCGCGCGCGAAGTTCGGCTTCCTGCTGGACGCGCTGCAATACGGCGCGCCCCCGCACGGTGGCATCGCATTCGGTCTCGACCGCATCGTCACGATGATGGCGGGCGCCGATTCGATCCGCGACGTGATCGCGTTTCCGAAGACGCAGCGCGCGCAGGATCTGCTCACGCAGGCCCCGAGCGAAGTCGACGAGCGCCAGTTGCGCGAGTTGCACATCCGTCTGCGTCAGCCCGAGCAAAAGGCTTAAATGTGACGTCAGGCGCGACGCGCCGTTAAAACAACGGCGAGTGCGCGAAACAACGAACGAAGAAGGCGCGTGATGCGCCTTTTTCGTTTTTTGCGTTAAAGTCACTGAAAGCTACGCCTTCCGACATGCGATCGCGCGACTCCCGCGCCGCTCTATCACCATGCCGAAACCGCCGAAGATTCCGGAATCCGTACTCGTCGTCATTCACACGCCCGAGCTCGACGTGCTGCTTATCGAACGAGCCGATCGGGAGGGGTTCTGGCAATCGGTAACGGGCTCGAAGGAGCGCATCGACGAGCCGATCGCGGAAACGGCCGTCCGCGAAGTGGCGGAAGAGACGGGCATCGTGATCGGCGGCGATCTCGTGCCGAGCGAGGCGCTCGTCGACTGGCATCATCACATCGAGTTCGAGATTTTTTCGACGTGGCGCCATCGCTATGCGGAAGGCGTCACGCACAACATCGAGCACTGGTTCAGCCTGCAAGTGCCTGAGCGTCTCGAAGTGACGCTCGCGCCGCTCGAACATACCGCTCATCTGTGGCTGCCATGGCAGGAGGCCGCCGAGCGCTGCTTCTCGTGGTCCAATCGCGACGCGATCCTGCAACTGCCGCAACGCGTGAAGGAGCGTTGCCGATGAGCGGCGGCGGCCGCAGCTTTGCGCGACTGACCCAGCATCTGCCCGGTCGGCGCTACGGGTCCAGGTATCGCTTTTGTACCGGCAACGAGATTCGCCTGTTCACCGAGGGCGACCCGTTCTTTGCGTCGCTGGTCGAGCGCATCGACGCCGCGCAACGCGACGTTGCGCTGGAAACCTATATCTTCTGCGACGACGCGGCGGGCCGCCCCGTCTCCGATGCGCTGATACGGGCCGCGTCGCGCGGCGTCCGCGTGCGCGTGATCACCGACGGCATCGGCACCGAGCGCCTCGCGATGTTCAACGACTGGACCTTGGCGGGCGTCGAGCATCGCATCTACAACCCGAATCTGTTCGGCCGCTTCGGCTTTTCGCGCACGCATCGCAAGCTCGCCATGGTCGACGATGCGTTCGCGTGGTGCGGCGGCATCAACATCGTCGACGACTACGATCAGAACGGCACGCGCCTGCCTTATCCGCGCTGGGATTTTGCGGTCGAGCTGCAAGGGCCCGTGGTGGCCGACGTGCGCGAAGCATTCGACGTGCAATGGGAGCGCATCCGCATCGGCCACCGGCCCGCGCTGACGCCGCCGCCCGTCGGCGCCCCGACGCCGCGCGTCGCGACCGCGCATTTCGTGCGCGCGCGGCAGAGCACGAGGAGCGCCCGCAATGCCGACATGCGCGCGATGGCCGAGCCGTGCGTCGCGTTCGTCGCGCGCGACAACTTCGTCAACCGGCGCGCGATCGAGAAGGCATATCTGACGGCGATCGGCCAGGCGCGCTCCGAAGTGCTGCTCGCCAATCCGTACTTCATGCCCGGCCGCAAGCTGCGGCGCGCGCTGATCTTCGCGGCGCAGCGCGGCGTCGACGTGCGTCTCGTGATCGGCAGAAAGGAGTTTGCCGCGCTCGATTACGCCGTGCCGTTCCTGTACCGTTCGCTGCTCAAGGCGGGCGTGAAGATCGCCGAGTACGAAAAGACCATGCTTCACGGAAAAGTGGCTGTCGTCGATTCGAATTGGGGCACGGTCGGCTCGTCGAATCTCGACGCGCTGAGCCTCGTGCTGAACAACGAAGCCAATGTCGTGCTGGTGCTGCATCCCGAGATCGACAGGTTGCGCGACGCGATCCTCGCGGCGTTCGACGAATCGCGCCGTATCGACGAAAAGCACTACGAGTCGCGTCCCGCCGGCGAGCGGCTGCTCAACTGGTTCGCGTACAACACCTATCGGCTGGCGATGAAGCTGTTGACGGTCGGCGGCTACGACTAGACGAACGATCGGAAGGCAGGCTGGAAAGAACGAAGAAGCGCAGACAAAATGCGATCCGCAGCGCTCAGAAAACACCAATTGGAGACAACTCAGACCAGTTCCGGCAAATGATTCTAAAAATTCCGCATCGTCCTATAGACGAATGACGGAAAATCGAAGCGTCGTTAGAAACCCGTTTCTAATAAATTCCTTGTTTCGCGGACGGTCACGCCCAATAATGGTACGACCGTTCGATTTTTTCCTTTCGATCAAATCAGACGGTACACAGCTATGCGAAAAGGCGAACAAACGCGAGCCGCGATTCTCGATGCAGCACTCGATCTGGCAAGCCGCGACGGACTGGAAGGTCTGACGATTGGCCTGCTGGCCGAGCGCATGCAGATGAGCAAGAGCGGAGTGTTCGCGCATTTCGGGTCGCGCGAGGACTTGCAGGTGGAAGTCGTGCGCGAATATCACCGTCGTTTTGAAGACGAGGTGTTCTTCCCGAGTCTGCGCGAGCCCCGTGGCTTGCCCCGCTTGCGCGCGATGCTCTCGCGCTGGATCGAGAAGCGCGTCCAGGAAGTCACGACTGGATGCATCTACATCAGCGGCGCGGTCGAGTACGACGATCGCGCGGACAGCGCGGTGCGCGAGCAGCTGGTGGCGAGCGTGCAGATGTGGCGCGCGGCGCTCACGCGAGCCATTTCGCAGGCAATCGAAGAAGGGCATCTGCGCGCAGATACGGACTCGCAACTGATGCTCTTCGAACTGTATAGCTTCACGCTCGGCCTGCATCACGACGCACGCTTTCTGCATCTGCCCGATGCCGTGCGCCTCACGTGGGCCGCGCTGGAAAAACTGATTGTTTCGCGTCAGAGCGAGAGCACGAGCCGCTAGCGGGGCTGGCTGGGTCCATCGGATCCAAACGGCGGTAGGCTGGTCGCGACGCTTAAGCCACACCTTTTGGATTGACTGGAGAGACTCATGGGACAGTACGCCGCGCCGCTGCGCGACATGCAATTCGTATTGCACGAGCTGCTGAACGTCGAAGCCGAGATCAAGCAGATGCCTAAGCACGCAGACCTCGATGCCGACACGATCAATCAGGTGCTCGAGGAAGCCGGAAAATTCTGCTCGGAGGTGGTCTTCCCGCTGAACCAGAGCGGCGATCAGGAAGGCTGCAAGTACGAAGGCGATGGCGTCGTCACCACGCCGAAGGGCTTCAAGGAAGCGTATCGGCAGTACGTCGAGGCGGGCTGGCCAGCGCTCGGCTGCGATCCCGAGTACGGCGGCCAGGGCCTGCCTGCGTTCGTCAACAACGCGCTCTACGAGATGCTGAACTCCGCGAACCAGGCGTGGACGATGTACCCCGGCCTGTCGCACGGCGCGTACGAGTGCCTGCACGCGCACGGCACGCCGGAACTGCAACAGGTGTATCTGCCGAAGCTCGTGTCGGGTCAATGGACAGGCACGATGTGCCTGACGGAGCCGCATTGCGGCACGGACCTCGGCATTCTGCGCACGAAGGCCGAGCCGAATGGCGACGGCTCGTATTCGATCAGCGGCACGAAGATCTTCATCTCCAGCGGCGAACACGATCTCGCCGACAACATCGTTCACCTCGTGCTCGCGCGTCTGCCCGATGCGCCGAACGGCACGAAGGGCATCTCGCTTTTCATCGTGCCGAAGTTCGTGCCCGACGCGAGCGGCAACCCCGGCGCGCGCAACGGCGTGAAGTGCGGCTCGATCGAGCAGAAGATGGGCATTCACGGCAACGCGACGTGCGTGATCAATCTCGACAACGCGAAGGGCTGGATGGTCGGCGAGCCGAACAAGGGCCTCAACGCGATGTTCGTGATGATGAACGCGGCGCGTCTGGGCGTCGGCATGCAGAGCCTCGGCCTGACGGAAGTCGCGTATCAGAACTCGCTCGCGTATGCGAAGGAGCGTCTGCAGATGCGCTCGCTGTCGGGCCCGAAAGCGCCCGACAAGGCCGCCGACCCGATCATCGTCCACCCGGACGTGCGCCGCATGCTGCTCACGCAGAAGGCGTACGCGGAAGGCGCGCGCGCGTTCTCGTACTGGTCGGCGCTGCATATCGACAAGGAGCTGTCGCATGCGGACGAAGCGGTGCGCAAGGAAGCCGCCGATCTCGTCGCGCTGCTCACGCCGATCCTGAAGGCGTTCCTGTCGGACAACGCGTTCGAAGGCACGAACCTCGCGATGCAGGTGTTCGGCGGCCACGGCTATATCGCCGAATGGGGCATGGAGCAGTACGTGCGCGACGCGCGGATCAACATGATCTACGAAGGCACGAACACGGTTCAGTCGCTCGACCTGCTGGGCCGCAAGGTGCTCGGCGACATGGGCGCGAAGCTCAAGAAGTTCGGCAAGCTGGTGACGGATTTCGTCGAGGCCGAAGGGATCAAGCCCGAGATGCAGGAGTTCGTCAATCCGCTCGCGGATATCGGCGACAAGGTCCAGAAGCTGACGATGGAAATCGGCATGAAGGCGATGCAGAACCCGGACGAAGTGGGCGCGGCGGCCGTGCCGTATCTGCGCACTGTCGGCCATCTCGTATTCTCGTACTTCTGGGCCCGCATGGCGCGCGTCGCGCTCGACAACGAAGCGTCCGGCGATCCGTTCTACAAGTCGAAGCTCGCGACCGCGCGTTTCTACTTCGCGAAGCTGCTGCCCGAAACGGCCTCGACGATCCGCGCCGCGCGCGCCGGCTCGAAGACGTTGATGGACATCGACGAAGCGCTGTTCTAAAGCCATCGCAGGCGGCGCATCGATCGTCACGCCATGCGCCGCTGCTCCTCTCTCTCACATACGTCGCGTCAAGGAGGCTACGTGCGTCTTCACGCGGCAACTCGCGACACTGCATAACTCCCTCGGAGGAACGACGTGAGCAATCTCATCATTCGCAAGGTCGCCGTGCTCGGCGCCGGCGTGATGGGCGCGCAGATCGCTGCGCACCTGATCAACGCCAGAGTGCCCGTGCTGCTGTTCGATCTGCCTGCAAAGGAAGGCCCGAAGAACGGCATCGCATTGAAGGCGATCGAGAACCTGAAGAAGCTGTCGCCGGCGCCGTTCGGCGTGAAGGACGACGCGCAATATATCCAGCCCGCGAACTACGATGACGACATCGACAAGCTCGCCGAATGCGACGTGGTGATCGAAGCGATCGCCGAGCGCATGGACTGGAAGCACGATCTCTACAAGAAAGTCTCGCCGCACGTCGGCGCGAATGCGATCTTCGCGACGAACACGTCGGGCCTGTCGATCACGGAATTGTCGAAGGGCTTCTCCGACGAACTGAAGGCGCGCTTCTGCGGCGTGCACTTCTTCAATCCGCCGCGCTACATGCATCTGGTCGAGCTGATCCCGACCACGGCGACGCGCCCGGACATCCTCGATCAACTCGAAACGTTCCTGACGAGCGTCGTCGGCAAGGGCGTCGTGCGCGCGAAGGACACGCCGAACTTCATCGCGAACCGCGTCGGCGTTTTCTCGATCCTCGCGGTGATCGCAGAAGCCGCGAAGTTCGGCCTGCGCTTCGACGAAGTCGACGATCTGACGGGCAGCCGCCTCGGCCGCGCGAAGTCGGCGACGTTCCGCACGGCGGATGTCGTCGGTCTCGACACGATGGCGCACGTCATCAAGACGATGCAGGACAACCTCGCAGACGATCCGTTCTTCCCCGTCTACGAAACGCCCGCCGTGCTCGCGGGACTGGTGAAGCAGGGCGCGCTTGGCCAGAAGACGGGCGCGGGCTTCTACCGGAAGGAAGGCAAGGCGATCAAGGTGCTCGACGCGAAGACGGGCAGCTATGTCGATGGCGGCGCGAAGGCCGACGAGCTGGTCGGCCGCATTCTCAAGCGCCCGCCCGCCGAGCGCCTGAAGCTCTTGCGCGAAACGCAGCATTCCCAGGCGCAATTCCTGTGGGCGATCTTCCGCGACGTGTTCCACTACATCGGCGTGCATCTGGAATCGATCGCCGACAACGCGCGCGACGTCGATCTCGCGATCCGCTGGGGCTTCGGCTGGAACGAAGGCCCGTTCGAGGGCTGGCAGACGGCGGGCTGGAAGCAGGTCGCCGAGTGGGTGCAGGAAGACATCGCGGCGGGCAAGGCGCTGTCGAATGCGCCGCTGCCCGCGTGGGTGCTCGAAGGCCCCGTCGGCGAAAAGGGCGGCGTGCATACGAACGAAGGCTCGTGGTCTCCGGCTGAACAGCGCTTCGTGCCGCGCTCGTCGCTGTCCGTGTACGACAAGCAGGTGTTCCGCGCGCCGCTCGCGGGTGAATCGAACGAAGGGGGCGCCGATCCGAAGACCTACGGCAAGACCGTGTTCGAAACGGATGCTGTGCGCGCGTGGGTCGACGATCGCGCGGGTGAAGGCGACGTGTTGATCGTGTCGTTCAAGAGCAAGATGAACACGATCGGGCCGTCGGTGATCGACGGCCTCGTGCAGGCCATCGACGTCGCCGAGCAGGACTACAAGGCCGTCGTGATCTGGCAGCCGACGTCGCTGAAGCTCGGCGCGCCGGGCGGTCCGTTCTCGGCGGGCGCGAACCTCGAAGAAGCGATGCCCGCGTTCATGATGGGCGGCGCGAAGGGCATCGAGCCGTTCGTGAAGAAGTTCCAGCAGGGCATGCTGCGCGTGAAGTACGCGAACGTGCCGGTGGTCGCGGCCGTGTCGGGCATCGCGCTCGGCGGCGGTTGCGAACTGGTGCTGCATAGCGCGAAGCGCGTCGCTCATATCGAGAGCTATATCGGTCTCGTCGAAGTGGGCGTCGGTCTGGTGCCGGCGGGCGGCGGCCTGAAGGAAGCGGCGTTGCGCGCCGCCGAAGCGGCGACGCAAGTGGGCGCGACCAACGATCTGCTCAAGTTTCTGCAAAAGCCGTTCGAAAACGCGGCGATGGCGAAGGTCTCGGGCTCCGCGCTCGACGCCCGCGCGATGGGTTATCTGAAGCCCTCGGACACGATCGTCTTCAACGTCTTCGAGCTGCTCGACACCGCCAGGAAGGAAGCGCGCGCGCTGGCCGCAGCGGGCTATCGTCCGCCGCTGCGCGTGACGCAGGTGCCCGTCGCCGGCCGCTCGGCGATTTCGACGATCAAGGCGTCGCTCGTCAACATGCGTGACGGCCGCTTTATCAGCGACCACGACTACCTGATCGCGAGCCGCATCGCGGAAGCGGTGTGCGGCGGCGATGTCGAAGCGGGCAGTCTCGTCGACGAAGAATGGCTGCTGGCGCTCGAGCGTCGCGCGTTCGTCGAACTGCTCGGCACGCAAAAGACGCAGGAACGGATCATGGGCATGCTGCAAACGGGCAAGCCGGTGCGCAACTGAGGAGCTTCAAATGACAAAGCAATTGCAGGACGCCTATATCGTCGCCGCGAGCCGCACGCCGATCGGCAAGGCGCCGCGCGGAATGTTCAGGAACACGCGCCCCGACGAACTGCTGGTGCACGCGATCCGATCGGCCGTCGCGCAGGTGCCCGGCCTCGATACGTCGCTGATCGAAGATGCGATCGTCGGCTGCGCGATTCCCGAAGCGGAGCAGGGGCTCAACGTCGCGCGGATGGGCGCGTTGCTGGCGGGTCTGCCGAGCACGGTCGGCGGCGTGACGGTGAACCGCTTCTGCGCATCGGGCGTGACGGCGCTCGCGATGGCGGCGGACCGCATTCGCGTCGGCGAATCGGACGTGATGATCGCGGGTGGCTGCGAATCGATGAGCATGGTGCCGATGATGGGCAACAAGCCATCGCTGTCGCCGCATATCTTCGACCGCAATGAGGACGTCGGCATCGCCTACGGGATGGGCCTCACGGCGGAGAAGGTCGCGGAGCGCTGGAAGGTGAGCCGCGAGCAGCAGGACCAGTTCTCGGTCGAATCGCACCGCAAGGCGATCGCCGCGCAGCAGTCGGGCGAGTTCAACGACGAGATCGCGCCGTACACGCTAACCGAGCGCTTCCCCGATCTGGCGACGGGCGAAGTCAACGTGAAGACGCGCGAAGTGAAGCTCGACGAAGGCCCGCGCGCCGATACGTCGATCGAAGGTCTCGCGAAGCTGCGCACCGTGTTCGCGAACAAGGGCACGGTGACGGCGGGCAACAGCTCGCAGACGTCGGACGGCGCGGGCGCGCTGATCGTCGTGTCGGAAAAGATCCTGAAGCAATTCAACCTGACGCCGCTCGCGCGCTTCGTCAGCTTCGCCGTGCGCGGCGTGCCGCCGGAGATCATGGGCATCGGTCCGAAGGAAGCGATTCCCGCCGCGCTGAAGGCCGCGGGTCTGAAGCAGGACGATATCGACTGGATCGAGCTGAACGAGGCGTTTGCCGCGCAATCGCTCGCGGTGATCAACGACCTGGGCCTCGATCCGTCGAAGATCAATCCGCTCGGCGGCGCGATCGCGCTCGGCCATCCGCTCGGCGCGACGGGTGCGATTCGTGCAGCAACCGTCGTGCACGGGCTGCGCCGGCGCAATCTGAAGTACGGGATGGTGACGATGTGCGTCGGGACGGGCATGGGCGCGGCGGGGATCATCGAGCGGCTGTAGTTTCCCTGTAGTTCTTTATCGCTTGCGGGCCGCTTTTTTGCCGCATTGATGCGGGCGGTCCGCCCGGCACATGCAACGCGGAACACATCGACGAACGTCGAGGAGTCACAAGATGGACATTCTGGTCGAACGCACAGCCGACGTGCTGACGATAGCCTTCAACCGTCCCGACAAGAAGAACGCGATCACGGCCGCCATGTATCAGACGATGGCCGATGCGCTGGTTCAGGCGCAAGACGACGCCTCGGTGCGCGCGATCCTGATTCGCGGCAGCGTGGGCATTTTCAGCGCGGGCAACGATCTCGAAGATTTCCTGAACAAGCCGCCCGTCCGCGAGGACGCGTCCGTGTTCCAGTTCCTGCGTGCGATCTCGGAGGCGGAAAAGCCGCTCGTGGCGTCGGTGGCGGGCGCGGCTATCGGCGTGGGCACGACGCTGCTGCTGCATTGCGATTTCGTCTACGCGGCCGACACCGCGATGTTCTCGCTGCCGTTCGCGCAACTGGGCCTCTGCCCGGAAGCGGCGTCGTCGCTGCTGTTGCAGCGCGTCGCCGGCTATCAGGCGGCCGCCGAAAAGCTGATGCTCGGCGAAGCGTTCGACGCGAAGGAAGCGCAGCGCATGGGCTTCGTGAACCGTCTGCTGCCGGCCGCCGAAGTGGATGCGTTCGCGATGAAGCAGGCGCAGAAACTGGCCGCGCTGCCCGCATCGTCGCTGCGCGTGACCAAGCAGTTGATGAAGCGCGCCGCCCAGCACGAACTGCGCACGCAGATGACCGACGAGGCCGTGCACTTCGCGAAGATGCTGCTCGCGCCCGAGGCGAAGGAAGCGTTCAGCGCGTTCTTCGAGAAGCGCAAGCCGGACTTCCGGCAGTTCGGCTGAGCGTGGACGCGTGAGCGCGAGCCGTCGTCAGACGGTGTCGTAATCGACGTAACTCGACTCGCGGCAGAAGCTCACGAGCCGCACGCCCGCTTCGCGCGCAATCGTGATCGCGAGCGACGACGGCGCCGAAATGGTCGCGACCATCGGAATGTCGACGCGCGCGGCCTTGCGCACCAGTTCGTAGCTCGCGCGGCTCGACAGGAATACGAAGCCGTCTGTCGTATCGACGCGGTCCAGCACGAGCCGGCCGATCAGCTTGTCGAGCGCGTTGTGGCGGCCGACGTCCTCGAACGCATAGCGGATCGCGCCCGTCGCGTCGCACCACGCGGCCGCGTGCAGGCCGCCCGTCATCTTCGTGAGCGCCTGATGCGCGGGCAGTTCTTTTGCGGCACGGGCGATCGCATCGGGCGCGAGCCGTTGCAGAAAGCCGGTGTCGGGTATGCGTTCGGGCGTCAGGTCGAGCAGATCGATGCTTTCGATCCCGCACACGCCGCAGCCCGTTCTGCCCGACAGCGCGCGGCGCTTCTCCTTCAGCGCGACGAACGCCTGCTGCACGACGGTCAGCTGCACCTCCGCGTGGGGCAATTTGCCGTCGCGGAACTCGACCTCGATGTCCTGAATGTGCGCGCCGCGCTCGACGATCCCCTCCGAAATCGCAAACCCGACCGCGAACTCCTCCAGATCGCGCGGCGTGCACATCATCACCGCATGCGAGATGCCGTTGAAGACGAGCGCGACGGGCCACTCCTGGCCGACATGATCGGCGACCGTTTCGACGGTTTCGACCGCTCCGCCGCGGTGCCGGCGCACCGATTGCTCGATGACGCCCGGCTGTTCGCCCGTTTCCAGTTCGTTCACCTGCCTGCTCCTCTCGTGCCTTGCAAAGGGTTGCTGTGCGTTGGCGGCAGTCGACGGCAGGGCCGCCGCGCCGCGAATAAGGTTCTAAAATACCTCAGACCGGCTTAGCGCGTTGGCCGCCGAACAAGAGGAATCTGCTATGGGACTCAATGATGCGCCGCTGCTGTTCAACTTCGAGATCGAATCTTCGGAGAATTTGAAATTTATCCCGATGGTCGTTCGCTTCAATCTCGACCGTTTCGGGCTGCGGATTTCGCTCGAACAATGGCAGGTGCTGCCGCACGAAGACCGCACGCTGCTCGCGCGTTTCCCCGTCGACGAAGACACGGCGATCGAGCCGAACTTCGATCACGCGCTCTTCGAAATGATGCGCACGCATGCGAACGTCGAGCCCGAGTGGTTCACGCCCGAGGATAACCCGGCGTGGCGCGATAGGGCGGCCGTGCCCGAGACCGTGCTGCATCAGGCGAATCTCGCGAACCTGAGCCCGCCGGGCGTCGACGACTGGGCACGGCTCGATCCGTTCAAGCGTTATGTGCTCGCCAAACTGTCGCGCAAGAACGCGAGCAACCACGATTTCCTGCCCGCGATGAAGGAATTCGGCCTCGCCGGCTGATCCCGGCGAAAGAATTTTTCGTTTTCACACTCAATCTCATCCGAACGCTGCCGTTATCCAAAGATGGCGCGTAAGAGCGCCGCGCCCGGCGACTGTCTCTCGTCCGGGGCGCCCGCGCGCCGCCTGTGAACGGCTCCCTCGCGGGCATCGCCTGCAGGATCGAACGACGTTCGGAACCTATGATCTCTTTCCTATCGAAGCGGCTGCTGATCAACCTGGCGGTCGTCGCCGCGGCTGTCGGCGCGAACGCTTTTGTCGCGTATACGCAGATTCGCGGACAGCGCGACGCCGATGAGCGAACGGTCCGCTCGACGGCCATTCGCGAGAATCTCGAAGCGTATCGCGCGACGCTCGAGCACGGCCTGTCCGTGCTCGGCCGCTACGAGGCGGCGGGCGTGCCTGCGTCCGCGAATGCGGGATCGGCGATGTCCGCGACGCTGGCGAAGCTCGAAAAGACGCTGCGCGGCCAGTTGGCGAGCGAGCCGGCTATCGCCGCCGAGTTCGGCCGGCTCACGGCCGACGGCAGCCGTCTCCAGCAGGACATCGCGCTCGCGCTCGACGGGACGATGGCGCCCGGAGAGGACGACACGCGCGCCTGGGCGGCGCAAGCCTACACGCGCCTCGGCATGGAATCCGACCAGATCGACGCGCGCATCGGCCGGCTGCGCGACGAGGAGGACCGCGCGCTGAAGGCGGCGCTCGACGAATCGATGCGCGACACGCAGTACGCGACGCTCGTCCTCATCCTCACGATGCTCGCGGGCAGCGGGCTCCTGATCTACACGTTCGGCGCGCGCGAAAACGTCGCGCGGGAGAAGCTGCGCATCGCGAAGGCGCTGCATCGCAACGACGAGCGTTTTCGCGGGCTGTTCGAAGAGCATCCCGTGCCGATGTACATCTTCGACCGCGAAACGCTGCGCTTTCTCGCCGTCAACGTGGCGGCCGTCCAGCAGTACGGCTACTCGGAGAGCGACTTCCTGTCGATGACGATCCGCGACATCCGCCCGGGCTCCGAGGTCGCGCGGCTCGATTCGCATCTTCAGCGCAGCGACGCGACGCCGGGCGGCCCGCGCACGATGGCGGGCATCTGGCATCACCGCCGCAAGGACGGCTCGCTGATCAGCGCCGACATCTCGTATCACGCGATGACGTTCGTGGGCCGCCCCGCGCTCTTCGTGCTCGCCGACGACGTCACCGAACAGATCAACGCGGAAGCCGAAGCGCAGCGTTCGAACCAGATGCTCGAAACGGTGATCGACAACATCCCGCAGCGCATCTTCTGGAAGGGCAAGGACTTGCGCTATCTCGGCTGCAACATGGCGTTCGCGCGCGATGCGGGGCTCGCATACCCGGAGCAGGTGATCGGCAAGCTCGACGAGGACATGCCGTGGCGCGCATTCGCCGACCGGCTGCATCGCCACGATCTCGAGGTGATGAACTCGGGCGTGCCGAAGATGAACTTCGAAGTCGACGTCGTGATCGACGGCGTGCATCGCACGACGATGACGAGCAAGCTGCCGTTCACCGACGGCGATGGCCGCGTGATCGGCGTGCTCGGCTCGTACACGGACATCACGGAGCGCAAGCGCGCCGATCTCGCGCTGCGTCTGCAAAGCCGGGCGCTCGATGCGAGCGTCAACGCGATCCTGATCACCGCGCCTTCGAACGAAGGCAATCTGATCGAATACGTGAACCCGGCGTTCAAGCGCATCACGGGCTACGATCCGCAGGAAGTGATCGGCCAGGACTGCCGCCTGTTGCAGCGCGACGACCGCGATCAGGACGGCATCGCCGCGATCCGTCAGGCGCTCGGGGCGAACCGCGAAGTGAGCGCGGTGCTGCGCAACTACCGCAAGGACGGCGCGCTGTTCTGGAATCAGCTGTATATCGCGCCCGTGCCCGATGCCGACGGACAGACCACGCACCATATCGCCGTCATCAACGACGTGACGGCGCTGATCCGCTATCAGGAGCAGCTCGAATACCAGGCGAACTACGACAGCCTCACGCGCCTGCCGAACCGCAATCTGCTGCGCGACCGCCTGCAACATGCGCTGATCGTCGCGGAGCGGCATCACAAGGGCGTGGCCGTCGTGTTCATCGATCTCGACGGCTTCAAGAACGTCAACGACAGCCTGGGGCACAGCGTCGGCGACCGTCTGCTGTCGGTGGTCGCGGACCGTCTCGCGCGTTGCGCGCGGGCGAGCGATACGGTGGCGCGTCACGGCGGCGACGAGTTCGTGATCGTGATGACGGATACCGTCGACGAGCAGTCGCTGATCGCGTGGATGGAGCGCGTGCGCGCGTCGATTTCGGAGCCCGTGTGGCTCGACGGCACGGAGCTGTATGTCGGCTGCAGCATGGGCGCGAGCCTTTACCCGCAAGACGGCGAAGATGTCGAAACGCTGATGAAGAAGGCCGATCTCGCGATGTATCGCGCGAAGGACATGGGCCGCAACACGTTCCAGTTCTATCAGCCGGAGATGAACGTGTCGGCGGGCGCGCGGCTCAACATGGAGCGGCGTCTGCGCCGCGCGCTGCGCGACAACGAATTCCTGCTGCACTATCAGCCGCAGGTCGATATCGAAACGGGCCAGGTGGTCGGCATGGAAGCGCTCGTGCGCTGGCGCGATCCGGAAGTGGGTCTGATTCCGCCGTCGCAGTTCATCCCCGTCGCCGAGGAAAGCGGGCTGATCGGGCCGCTGTCCGAATGGGTGCTGCGCGAAGCGTGCCGGCAGAACAAGGCGTGGCAGGACAAAGGCCTGCCGCCGGCGCGCGTGTCGGTGAATCTGTCGGCGCGGCAGTTCCAGCAGCGCGACATTGCGAAGCTCGTGACGCAGGTGCTCGCGGAGACGGGTCTGGAGCCGCAGTATCTGGAGCTCGAACTGACCGAGAGCACCATCATGCGCAACGCCGAAGAAGCCGTGACGATGCTCACCGAACTGCACGCGCTCGGCATCGGCCTCGCCATCGACGACTTCGGCACCGGCTATTCGAGCCTGAGCTATCTGAAGCGCTTCCCGGTGGACCGCTTGAAGATCGACAGATCGTTCGTGTCGGATATCGGCGAATCGTCGGACGATGAAACGATCACGTCGGCGATCATCGCGCTGGCGCACTCGCTGAATCTGCAGGTGATCGCGGAAGGGGTGGAGACGTCGACGCAGCTCGACTTCCTCAAGGAGCGCGCGTGCGACGAGATGCAGGGCTACTTCTTTGCGAAGCCGCTGCCGCACGACGCGATACCCGGCATGCTGCAGCGAAGCGCGGACAATGCCGCGGAAAACGAGGACGTAGCCGCCGCGGACGCCTGATCGCGAGCCTCACGCGTGAGCGCGTGCGGCGCCGCGCAAGGCGGCGTTCCGATGTTCGGACCTCAGTCCAGCTGAGGCAGCGCGCGCGGACGGCGGTCGCTGTCCGTCGCGACATACGTGAGGGTCGCTTCCGTGACCTTCACCACTTCTTCCGCGAGGCTCATGCGCTGCGCGTAGACCTCGACGTCGACCGTGACCGACGTGTTGCCCGTCTTCACGATATCCGCGTAAAAAGTCAGCAGATCGCCGACGAACACCGGCTGCTTGAACACGAACGAATTGACCGCGATTGTCGCGACGCGGCCGTTCGCGCGGCGGCTCGCGGGAATCGAGCCGGCAATATCGACTTGCGCCATGATCCAGCCGCCGAACACATCGCCGTGGACGTTCGCATCCGACGGTTGTGGAACGACGCGTAGCGCGCACGGTTTCTGCGGAAGTTGGAGAGTCTCGGTCATCGGGGTATCCATAAAAATCAGTTGAGCCGACAGCGGCAGCGGCGGATCTCACGACAACGGCACGACGGGGACGGCAAACGACGACGCTGGGTCAACGCTGCGAAAGCGGCGCCAGCCGGCTTCTGCGACAATATTGTCGAATCAGGAATTGTACGGGAAAGCGCATGTTGGGGCGTGTCAGGCTCCAGGGCGCTTCGGGCCGTTCCAGGCGCGTCGCCCGTCACATTTCACATCAGTCACGCGTCAACGCGTGCAGGCTCCCCCACAAAACAATCATGCGTCGCTATTCCGCTTCGTCCGAACCGCCGCCGATCTCGAACCAGCCGCGCAACGACTGGCAAACGATCGTCTCGCTGCTGCCGTACCTCGCGACGTACAAGTGGCGCGTCGTGCTGGCGCTCAGTTGCCTGATCGGCGCGAAGGTCGCGAACCTCGGCGTTCCCATCGTGATGAAGCGCATCGTCGACAGTCTCGCGTCGGTGCAGCATCTGACGGCGCTCGGGCGCGCGACGAATGCGCCGGGCGTCGTGCTGCTCGGCGGCGTCGGGCTGCTGGTGGTCGCGTATGCCGTCGTGCGGCTGTCGACGTCGCTCTTCACCGAGCTGCGCGAGATTCTCTTCTCGAAGGTGACGGAAAGCGCGGTGCGCCAGCTTGCGCTGAAAGTGTTCCGGCATCTGCATTCGCTGTCGCTGCGTTTTCATCTGGAGCGGCAGACGGGCGGCATGTCGCGCGATATCGAACGCGGCACGCGCGGCATCACACAACTCATTTCGTACTCGCTGTACAGCATTCTGCCGACGCTCGTCGAAGTCGGCCTCGTGCTGGGCTTTTTCGTCGTCAAGTACGAGGCGTATTACGCGCTCGTCACGTTCGTCGCGCTGGCCGCGTACATCACGTACACCGTCAAGGTGACTGAGTGGCGCACGCATTTTCGCCGCACGATGAACGAACTCGATTCGAAGGCGAACTCGCGCGCGATCGATTCGCTGTTGAACTACGAGACGGTCAAGTACTTCAACAACGAAGAGTGGGAAGCGAAGCGCTACGATGAAAACCTGAAGCGCTATCGCGCGGCGGCGATCAAGTCGCAGAACTCGCTGTCGGCGTTGAACTTCGGCCAGCAGGCGATCATCGGCACCGGGCTCGTGTTCATCCTGTGGCGCGCGACGCAAGGCGTGATGGCGGGGCGCCTCACGCTCGGCGATCTCGTGCTGATCAACACGTTCATGCTGCAGCTCTACATTCCGCTGAATTTTCTCGGCGTCGTGTATCGCGAGTTGAAGCAGAGTCTCACCGACATGGACCGCATGTTCACGCTGCTCGGCGCGTCGCGCGAAGTGCCCGACGCGCCCGATGCGCCGCCGCTCGCCGTGCGCGGCGCGCAGGTCGGCTTCGAGCACGTGAACTTCGCGTATGAACCGTCGCGGCCCATTCTGCACGACGTGAGCTTCACGATTCCGGCGGGCACGACGACGGCTGTGGTCGGGCATAGCGGCTCGGGCAAGTCGACGCTCGCTCGCCTGCTGTTCCGCTTCTACGATCTGGACCGCGCGACGGGCGGCGCGATACGCATCGACGGACAGGATATTCGCGACGTGACGCAGGATTCGTTGCGGGCGTCGATCGGCATCGTGCCGCAGGACACCGTGCTCTTCAACGACACGATCTACTACAACATCGCGTATGGCCGTCCAACGGCGACACGCGACGAAGTGATTGCGGCGGCGCGCGCGGCGCACATACATGAGTTCATCGAGAGCCTGCCGAAGGGCTATGAAACGCCCGTCGGCGAACGCGGATTGAAGCTGTCGGGCGGCGAGAAGCAGCGCGTCGCGATCGCGCGCACGGTGTTGAAGAATCCGCCCATTCTGCTCTTCGACGAAGCGACGTCCGCGCTCGACTCGCGCTCGGAGCGCGCGATCCAGCACGAACTCGATCAGATCGCGCGCGAACGCACGACGCTCATCATCGCGCACCGGCTGTCGACGGTCGTGCACGCGCAGCAGATCATCGTGATGGACAAGGGGCGCATCGTCGAGCGCGGCACTTTCGCGGAATTGATTCTGATGGGCGGGCTTTTCGCGCAGATGTGGGCGTTGCAGCAGGAGCGCGCGGCGCATGCAGAAGAAGCAGTCGAAGAGCAGGGGAATGGGGAGGGGCGCTAAAGCGCCGCTTGCCTGCTCTTTCGAACGCTCACACGTTCTGCCCCACCAGTTGCCGGTCGAGCGCATCGAGCTGCGCCGGCGTCCCGACGTTCTCCCACAGCCCTTCATAAAGCTCGCCGCTCGCGCGCTTGTGCGCAATCGCCTCGCGATAATACGGCGTGAGCGCGCGACGCGTGCCCGGCGCGAGATCGCGAAACATCCGCGTGTCGTAGAGCCCGATGTTGCCGAACGTGTAGCGCGGCGCGCCTTCCAGTGACAGCACACCGTCGCTGCCCAGCGCGAAATCGCCTTCCGGATGAAACGCGGGGTTGGGCACCATCACCAGATGCATGCCCGGATCAGCCGCTTCGGCAAGCCGCGCCGCATGCACACGCAGCGCCGCGTAATCGAAGTCCGCGTACACGTCGCCGCTGACGGCCACGAACACCTCCGGCTTGCCCGCGTCTTCGAGCAGCGGCAGCGCCTGCGCAATGCCGCCCGCCGTTTCGAGCGCTTCGTGTTCGGCGGAATAGCGCAGCGACAGGCCATACCGCGAGCCATCGCCGAGCGCCGCTTCGATCTGCGCGCCGAGCCACGCATGATTGATCACGACGGTCGTGAAGCCGGCGCGCGCGAGCCGCTCGATCTGCCACTCGATCAGCGCCTTGCCGCCGACCTTCAACAGCGGCTTCGGGCAGGCGTCCGTCAGTGGGCGCATCCGTTCGCCGCGTCCGGCGGCGAAGATCATCGCTTTGTTCAAGTTGTTCACCCGTGCGTCAGAAGGTGTAGCCGACGTCGACGGCGCGGCCTTCGAGATCGTCGAGCAGCTTCGCGAACGGCGCGAGCGGCCGGTAGCGTTCCGCGACCTTGCGCGCATAGCCGATGAAGCGCGGCAGGTCGGCCATGTAATGCGGCTTGCTGTCGCGATAGTTGATCCGGCAGAACAGGCCGAGCACCTTGATATGCCGTTGCAGACCCATCCATTCGATTTGGCGATAGAACTCGCCGAAATCGGCATCGACGGGCAGGCCCGCCTTCTTCGCGCGCTCCCAGTAGTACGCGAAGCAATCCAGCTCGAACTCTTCGTCCCAGCTGATGAACGCATCGCGCAGCAGCGACGCGACGTCATAGCTGATCGGCCCGTACACCGCGTCCTGAAAGTCGAGCACGCCCGGGTTCGGGCTCGCGATCATCAGGTTGCGCGGCATGAAATCGCGCAGCATGAAGACCTGCGGCTGCGCGCGCGCACTCGCGATCAGCAGCGCGAAGGTGCGGTCGAGCACGCTGCGCGTGTTGTCGTCGACTTCGCGCCCCAGGTGCCGGCCGATGAACCACTCGGGCATCAACTCCATCTCGCGGCGCAGGAATGCTTCGTCGAATGGCGGCAGCACGTCTTCGCGCGAAGAGAGCTGCCAGCGGATCAGCGCGTCGAGCGCCTCGCGCATCAGTTTTTTCGCGTCGCCGGGGCTGCCTTCGTTGAGCGCGCCCAGGTACGACCGCGTGCCGAGATCCGTCACGAGCATGAAGCCCGCATCGAAATCGACTTCGAGGACACGCGGCACATGCACGCCCGCGTCGGCGAGCAGACCCGCGATCTGGACGAATTCGCGGCATTTCTCGGGCGGCGGCGCATCGACGGCGATCACCGTTGCGCGGGCCGCATCGTTCGCGCCCACGTCAGCGCCGCTGCCCGCGAGGCGGAAATAGCGGCGAAAGCTGGCATCGGCGGAAGCGGGCGAGAGTGTCGCGAGGTCGAGCCCGTAGCGGTCGGCGTGGGTGCGCAGCCAGGCGCTCAGAAGATCGAGGCGATGATCCGCGCGCGGAGCTGCGGAGGCGGCAGAAAAAGCGGAAGAAGCAGGGGGAAGCGTCATGAAATGCTGGTGACAAAATCGGGGTGGGCAACGTCTTGCCATATAATACCCCACGACTTTTTTGACGCGACTCGCGTCAGTTCTTGCGCATCTCCCGGATCGCCCGCCTTAACGCTGCATGAATCGTCAATAGTTGTGCATTCGAAGCCCGACTGCACAGGCGGCAGCTTGTGATCGATGAACCGGGTGGATGAACTGACCGCAGAGCCGATACGCCAAACGATACATGCCGCCTAACAAGCTTTTCCCAACCACTCCCTCCTCTGACGGCCTGCCGCGCAGAAGGCGGCTCGCAGCGGCGCTGGTCGCCGTGCCGGGCCTGCTGCCCGCGCTCTCGCACGCGCAGCTGGCGGGAGAGGCGGCGCAGGCGCAGCCGATAGACGCGCCGTGGGGCCTGCGGCTTGCTCCACAACTCGAAGAACACCCGACGCCCAACGGCCAGAGCCCCGCGACCTTCGTGCTCGGCGACTCGACGACGGGCACGGCCGATCAGGACATCGCCGCGAAAGGCTCGGCCGAAGTTCGGCGCGGCTATTCGGCGCTCAAGGCGGACGCGCTTCATTACGATCAGGATACGGACATGGCCGACGCTTACGGCAATGTCCATCTGTCGGGCAACGGCAGCGTGTTTACGGGGCCGGAAGCGCACATGAAGGTGGAGTCGAGCGAAGGCTTCATCACTTCGCCGAAGTACCACTTCAACGCGACGGGCGGCTCGGGCAGCGCGGAACGCGTCGATCTGCTGGACAACGAGCGCTCGGTGTTCACGCGCGGCACGTACACGGCGTGCCAGTGCACGGACGATCCCGCGTGGTACATCAAGGGCAGCGAATTCGATTTTGATTCGGGCGCCGACGACGGCGTCGCGCACAACGGCGTGCTGTTCTTCCAGGGCGTGCCTGTGTTCGCGAGCCCCTGGTTGTCGTTCCCGCTGTCGGGCGCGCGGCGCAGCGGTCTGCTGCCGCCGACGGCGTCGCTCAGTTCGACCAACGGCTTCGAGCTGTCGCTGCCGTATTACTTCAACATCGCGCCGAATCGCGATCTGACGCTGACACCGCGCATCCTGTCGAAGCGCGGCGTGCAGACGCAAGCGAATTTCCGCTATCTGTCGCCCACTTATAGCGGGTCGATCACGGGCGAGTTCCTGCCCGACGACAAGATCACGAAGACGAACCGCTACGCGCTGTACATCCAGCACAACCAGAACTTCGGTTCGGGCTTCGGCGGGTACATCTACTACAACAAGGTCTCGGACAACACGTATCCGGAAGACCTGTCGTCGACGACGAACCAGTTCCTGAACGGCACGCAGCTGCTGTATCAGCAGGAAGCGGGCCTCACGTATAACAACGGTCCGTGGTCCGTGCTCGCGCGCGAGCAGCACTGGCAGACGCTGCCGCCGTCCGTCGCGCCATACGGCCGCGAGCCGCAGTTGAACGTGAAGTACACGAAGTACAACGTCGGCGGCTTCGACTTCGGCGCGGAAGCGGACTACACGCGCTTCCGGATCACGACGGCCGACTCGACGGAAGGCGATCGCGTCGTCTTCAATCCGTATCTGTCGTATTCCGTCGTCGGCCCGGGCTACTTCGTCACGCCGAAGGTGCAGTGGCACTTCGCGTCGTACGACCTGAGCAACATCGGCACGGGCGCGCCCGCCGGTCAGCCGAAGAACTTCACGGAGTCGGTGCCGACGTTCTCGTTCGATACCGGCCTGATCTTCGACCGCTCGGTGCGTATCTTCGGCGAGGACTATATCCAGACGCTGGAGCCGCGTCTGTACTACGTGTACACGCCGTTTCGCAACCAGAGCTTCGCGCCGCTGTTCGATACGGCTGAATCGGACTTCGGCCTCGCGGAAATCTTTACGCCGAACACGTTCGTCGGTAACGACCGCATCGCGGATGCGAACCGCCTGACGGCCGCGCTGACCACGCGTTTCCTGAACCCGGCCACAGGCGACGAACGCGCGCGTTTCGTGATCGCGCAGCAGTACTATTTCCGCGATCAGCGCGTGACGCTGAACCAGACGCAGACGACCGAGCAGGCGACGCATTCGGACCTGATTCTCGGCGCGTCGCTGAAGCTCGGGGCTGGTTTCGCCTCGGAAACGGCGTTCCAATATAATGCGGACAACAACCAGCTGGTCAAAACCAGCGTCGGCTTCGGGTTCAGCCCGGAGTCCGGCAAAGTCATCAACGTCGGATACCGCTACACGCGCGCCAACACGACGCTGGACAACCAGCCGATCAACCAGCTGCTGATCTCGGGCCAATGGCCGCTGACGCACCGCTTCTACGGCGTCGGGCGGATCAATTACGACCTGAAGGGACACCGCGCCGTCGACGCGCTGCTCGGCGTGCAATACGACGCGGATTGCTGGACGCTCGGCGTCGGCTTCCAGCGCTACGCAAACGGGATCAACTCGACGGGCGGCCAGTCGTCGGGCACGCGGGTGCTTGCGCAGTTGACGTTCAAGGGACTGTCGAGCGTCGACAACGGGCTGATGTCCGCGTTCCGCGCGAGCGTGGCGGGCTATACGCCGCTGCCGCCTCCGCCGCCGCCCGAATCGCAGTTCAACAACTACGAGTAACCGGGTCGGGATTGATCGGGGCGCGAATGACGGATGCCGCGTCGTTCGCAGCAGGGAAAGGCAACTGTGTTGCATGGGATCGGAAACGCGTTGGAGCGCCAGTTCCGGTCGACTGCAACCAGGTTGCATGGGATCAGAGCAAGGCATGCGACGGGAGCGCGCACGAAAGCGCCAATTCCGTCGTTACGCCGGCTCTGGTCGACAGACGGGCCGAGCGTGCCCGACATCATTGGAGTATCTGTGGCAATCATGAAAAAGCTTCGCCTGGCAACGTTCGCGACCGGCTTCGCTGCGGCCGCATCCATTCTGTTGGCGGCGCCGGCGCACGCGCAGGCGCTGAGCAACGGCAATAGCGCGCAACCCGTCGATACGATCGCCGCTGTCGTCAACAACGGCGTCATCACGCAGCGCGAGCTGGACATGCGCGTCGGCCTGATCACGAAGCGGCTGAACCAGCAGCACGCGCCGATTCCGCCCGCCGATCAGCTGCGCCAGCAGGTGCTCAACCAGATGGTGCTCGAGCGCATCCAGCTGCAGAAGGCGCGCGAAGACGGCATCACCGTCGACGACGCAACGCTCCAGCGCACGCTCGAACGTCTCGCGCAGGCGAACAACATGCCGCTCGAAATGTACCGCGCGCGCATCGAGGCGCAAGGCGTGCCCTGGACGACGTTCACGGGCGACGCGAAGACGGAGCTGATCCTGTCGCGTCTGCGCGAGAAGGAAGTGGACAGCAAGATCACGGTGTCGGATGCCGAAGTGGCGAACTACATTGCGAGCCAGCGCGGGCCGACGGCCGGTCTCACGTCCGAGCTGCACTTCGAGCACATCTTCCTGAAGGCGCCGCTCAACGCATCGCAGACGGACATCGAGGCCGCGCAGGCCAAGGCGAATTCGCTGCTCCAGGAAGCGTCGAACGGCGGCAACTTCGCAAGGCTCGCGAAGGCCAATTCGCAGGCGCAGGACGCGTCGAAGGGCGGCGACATGGGCTTTCAGCCGCCGTCGAAACTGCCGGCTGAATTCGTGACGGCGGCTTCGACGCTGCGTCCGGGCCAGGTCAATCCGTCCGTGATCCGCACCAGCGACGGCTTCGAGATCGTGCGCCTCGTCGAGCGCCGTTCGGGCCAAGGCGCCACGACCGCCGATTCGACGAAGCTCGTGCAGACCCACGTGCGCCACATCCTGCTGCGCGTCGGCGAAGGCATGTCGGAACCGCAGGCACGCGAGAAGCTGGTCGAAATCAAGCGCGACATCCAGTCGGGCCAAGGCGACTTCGACAAGTTCGCGCGCACCTACTCGCAGGACGGCTCGTCGTCGCAAGGCGGCGATCTCGGCTGGATCAGCCCTGGCGAGACGGTGCCCGAGTTCGAGCGGGCGATGAACTCGCTGCAGGACGGCCAGATCAGCGAACCGGTGCGAAGCGAATATGGCTACCACCTGATCCAGGTGCTGGGCCGCCGCGAAGCGGAAGGCTCGGTTGCGCAGCAGATGGATCTCGCGCGTCAGGCCATCGGCCAGCGCAAGGCGGAACAGGCATATGCCGACTGGCTGCGTGAACTGCGCGACACCGCGTATGTCGATTACAAGGTAGGCCCTGTCACGGGCACATCGATGCAATAAATTCCGGAGCCGTCATGACCGCTGACCAGCCCTCGAACGCACCGCTGAACATCGCGATTACCACGGGTGAGCCGGCCGGCGTCGGTCCTGAATTGACGGCACTGGCGCTCGCCGCGGCGGGCGCGCACTGGCCCGATGCGCACTTCACGGTGCTCGGCGACAGCGGCCTGCTCGCCGAGCGCGCGAAGGCCGTCGGCATCCACTGGACGGCGCAGCAGGGGCGCCGCATCGCGACGCAGCATCACGCGCTCGCCGTGCCCGCGCAGGCGGGCAAGCTCGATGCGAAAAACGGTCCGTATGTGCTCGGCTTGCTCGACGCCGCGATCGACGGCGCGCTTGCCGGCACATTCGATGCGGTCGTGACCGCGCCGCTGCAAAAGAGCACGATCAACGATGCAGGCGTGCCCTTCACCGGCCACACCGAATATCTCGCCGAGCGCACGCACACGCCGCACGTCGTGATGATGCTCGCGGGCACGGGCGCGCGGCCGCTGCGCGTCGCGCTCGCGACCACGCATCTGCCGTTGAAGGATGTGTCGTCGGCATTGACTGTCGATGGGCTCGTCGATACGTTGCGCATCATCGATCACGATCTGCGCCATCACTTCGGCTTGCCCGCGCCGCGCATTCTCGTCACGGGCCTGAATCCGCATGCGGGCGAAAACGGCTATCTCGGCCGCGAGGAGATCGACGTGATCTCGCCCGCGCTGAAGCTTGCCAACGGTCAGGGCATCGACGCGCGCGGCCCGTATCCCGCCGATACCCTGTTCCAGCCGCGCTATCTGAACGAAGCCGATTGCGTGCTCGCGATGTTCCATGACCAGGGCCTGCCCGTGCTCAAATACGCGACGTTCGGCGAGGGCATCAACGTGACGCTGGGCCTGCCCATCGTCCGCACTTCCGTCGATCACGGCACGGCGCTCGATCTCGCGGGCACGGGCCGCGCGGATGCGGGCAGCCTGATCGCCGCAATCGACACCGCGGTTTCCATGGCGCGCAACCGCCGCGCCGCGTGATTTTTTCTTAAGCTTCTTTCGATGTCCAACAGTTCAAGCAGACAGCACCAGGGCCACTTCGCGCGCAAGCGCTTCGGACAGAATTTTCTCGTCGACCTCGGCATCATCGATTCGATCGTCGACGTGATCCGTCCGCAACGCGGCGAACGCATGGTCGAAATCGGGCCGGGGCTGGGCGCGCTCACCGGACCGCTGATCGAGCGTCTTGCGACGCCCGAAGCGCCGCTGCACGCCGTCGAACTGGACCGCGATCTGATCGGGCGTCTGAAGAAGAAGTTCGGCGATCTGCTCGAGCTGCACGAAGGCGACGCGCTCGCGTTCGACTTCGGCTCACTCGCGACGGATGGCGACAAGCCGACGCTGCGCATCGTCGGCAATCTGCCGTACAACATTTCGAGTCCGCTGCTGTTTCATCTCGCCACTTTCGCCGGGCGCGTGATCGATCAGCACTTCATGCTGCAGGACGAAGTGGTCGAGCGCATGGTCGCGGAGCCGGGCACCAAGGCGTTCAGCCGGCTTTCGGTGATGCTCCAGTACCGCTATGTGATCGACAAGCTGCTCGACGTGCCGCCCGAATCGTTCCAGCCGCCGCCCAAAGTCGATTCGGCCATTGTCCGCATGATTCCGTATGCGCCGCACGAACTGCCCGTCGTCGATGAAAAGACGCTCGGCAACGTCGTTACCGCGGCGTTCTCGCAGCGTCGCAAGATGCTGCGCAACACGTTGACGAGCTATCGCGATGTCGTCGATTTCGAGGCGCTCGGCTTCGATCTGCAACGCCGCGCCGAAGACGTGCCCGTCGAAGAGTACGTGGCCGTCGCGCAAGCCGTCTCGCGCGCAGCGGGCGGTTAGCCGGAGATCATGCAACGCCGCTCGTTGCATTTGCACGGATCAGTGTAGACAGCCCGCAACACGCGGGCTTTCTTTTATCTTTCTGACGCATCACACAGATTAATCTTACGCATTTGCCCGCGCTCGCCATTCGCGCTGGCCGCCGCACCGCTTGATGAATTTCCCTGGCAATTCAATTCGAATGCATGCTGGTTGAGGAGACGGTATGACGATGGTGAGCAAGAGGCATCTGTTCTGTGCCTGCGCGGCGCTGGCGCCCGTGTTGACGGCTACGACGGCGCACGCGCAATCGAGCGTCACGCTATACGGAATCGTCGACGAAAGCGTCCGCTATATGACGCACGTGAACACGAAAGGCGATTCGAGCGTGGGCCTCGGCAACGGCGGCATGTCGGAGAGCCGCTGGGGCTTGCGCGGCGTCGAGGACCTGGGCGGCGGCTGGTCCACTTTCTTCAAGCTCGAAAATCGCTTCTTCATCAACGGCGGCCAGAGCGATCCGACTCTGCCGTTCTTCAACGAAGCGCAGATCGGCGTGCAGTCGTCGTCGTATGGCAAGCTGATCTTCGGGCGCATGCCGAACGTGCTGATCGAGGGCATCACGATCGGCGGCTACGGCAGCAATCCGTGGATTCCATACAACTTCAGCTTCCAGCCGGAAGTGACGATGTCGGGCGGCATCTGGACGAGCAATCAGGTGCAGTATCAGGCGCGCGCGCATGACCTGATGTTCTCGGCGGCCTATGCGTTCGGCGGCGTCGCGGGGCATACGTCGTATGGCTCGCAGTTCGGCGCGGCCGCCGCCTATGCGCCGCACGGCGGGCCCGTGAATCTCGGCGGCGCATACGAGGAGACGCGCGATTCGGTGAACGGCAGTACCGCGAAAGCGTGGACGTTCGGCGCGTCGTACACATGGGACCAGACGCGCTTCGCGCTCGGCTATATCGTCAACCGCAACGACCCGGGCTTTTCGAACTTCGCGAACGGACCGTTCACGGCACCCGTGCTGGCCGCGCTCAAGTACACGGACTTTTCACGCCGGCGGATGATACTGGGCGGCATCACGCAACAGGTGGGCGCCGCATGGCATTTCGCCGCGAACGTGTGGCGGACCTTGCAGGACGGCAAGACACATGCGCAGGACGGCTCCGCGTGGCAGTATCAACTGGTCGCCGACTACAATCTGTCCAAACGCACGGACGTGTATGTCGAAGCCGATTACGCGCTGTATCGCGGCGATCTGATCGGCGCGCAGTTGCAGGGCGTCAACGGCGTCGGCCTCGCGCAGAAGGGCTCGCAGATCGGCATGATGGCGGGGCTGCGGCATCTGTTCTGAGCATGCGGCGCACGCGAACGAGGACGACGCCGCGACGTCGCCGTCTGCGGCCGCGCGGCTTTTTCTGTACATTGACGTCCTCGACATCATCAAGCAACAGGGAGTACACGATGCGCCTTCTTCACACGATGCTTCGAGTCGGCAACCTCGACCGCTCGATCAAGTTCTACACGGAGCTGCTCGGCATGAAAGTGCTGCGCCGCAATGACTATCCGGAGGGCAAGTTCACGCTCGCCTTCGTCGGCTACGAAGACGAAAAAGACGGCACGGTAATCGAGCTCACCCACAACTGGGACACCGAGGCATACGACATGGGCAACGCGTTCGGCCACCTCGCCGTCGAAGTCGACGATGCGTATGCGGCATGCGAGAAGATCAAGCAGCAGGGCGGCACGGTGGTGCGCGAAGCCGGTCCGATGAAGCACGGCACGACGGTGATCGCGTTCGTCACCGACCCGGACGGCTACAAGATCGAGTTCATTCAAAAGAAGTCGTGATGTAAAAACGAAAGCGCCGGATGATGAGTCCGGCGCTTTTTGCTTTACAGCGTAGGCAGCAACTCGGGCGGATGATGCTTGAGCGTCTGCCGCGCTTCCTTGAACTCGGGGAAGATCGATTCGACCGTCTGCCAGAAACGCGGACTGTGGTTCATCTCGCGCAGATGCGCGAGTTCATGCGCGGCCACATAGTCGATGATCGACAGCGGGAAGTGAATCAGCCGCCAGTTGAGCCGGATCTTGCCGTCGCTCGAACAACTGCCCCAGCGCGTCGCCGCCGATGACAACGCATACGCGCGATACGTGACGCCAAGCTTCTGCGCATACACATCGAGACGCTCGCCGAAGATGCGCTTCGCCTCGCCTTGCAGCCAGCCTTGTACGCGGTCCTTGATCTGCTGCGGATCGGCGTGCGCGGGCAACGGCAGCGCGAGCACGTTCTGTTCGGCATCGAATGCGACGAGACCGTTGTGCGCCGCAAGCGTCACGCGCACGGTCCGTCCGAGATAGGGCAGTTCGGCGCCGTCTTTCCAGTCGACGCGCGGCATCACGCGCTGCTCGGTGCGGGTCTGCCATTCGGTGAGCTTCGTGAAAATCCAACGCTGTTTTTCGGCGATCGCCGTTTCGATGTCGGCGAGCGTGACCCAGCGTGGCGCCGTGATCGTGAGCCCCGTGCTGTCGATTGCAAAGCCGATCGAGCGGCGCGACGAGCGCTTCAACGCGTAAAACAGCGTGCGCGCGCCGAGCGTGACGCTGCGCAGTTTCGAACCGTCGGGAGCAAGGGGAACGGCGGGCTTGGACTGCGGCGGCGCGGCAGACTGGCCCGGCTCGTCGAAGAGCGGCAGATCGAGTTGCCGGCTATCGAGCGCCGCAGCAGGCTGCGGCTTTGGAGACTTCTGCATCGGACTCACTTCGCGCTGATACGTCGCGCGGGGCACGCGTGCTGCACGGGCCCGTTGCGGCGTGGCGCGTCAGATACGGGCGGCGGCGGGCGAATTCTGCTCGACGCCATAAGCGGCTGGATCGATGCGGCGCATTTCAGCTTCGATCCACGTTTCGACGCGCGTGTTCACTTCGTCGGGCGTGAGCCCGGTGGTGTCGATCGGTTTGCCGATCGACACTGTGACTATACCCGGATATTTCGTAAACGAGTTGCGGGGCCACACGCGCCCCGCGTTGTGCGCGATGGGAACGACGACCGCTCCCGTTGCGACCGCGAAGCGAGCGCCGCCCGTCTTGTACTTGCCCTGCTTGCCCGTCGGCGTGCGCGTGCCTTCGGGGAACATGATGATCCACGCGCCTTCCGCGAGGCGTCGCGCGCCTTGCCTCGTCACCGATGCAAACGCGTTCTTGCCTTCCTTGCGGTCGATGTGAACCATCTTCAGCAAGCCGAGCGTCCAGCCGAAGAACGGCACGTACAGCAACTCGCGCTTGAACACGTAGCACAGCGGACGCGGCATCAGCGCGGGGAACGCGATCGTCTCCCACGCGGACTGATGCTTCGACAACAGCACGGCCGGACCGCGCGGCAGATTCTCCATGCCTTGCACTTGATAACGGATGCCGTTCAGCACGCGCACGACGGCGAGCGTCACGCGGCACCAGCCGACGGCCATCCAGTAGCGCTTGTCGGCGCGCATGAACGGAAACGCGAAGAAGCACGCGGTCGCGTACGGAATCGTGAAGACCGCGAAGAAGATCAGCAGCAACAGCGATCGGATGAAGCGCATCGGTGTGGTCGGTGAGATGAGGGCGCGCCCGTGCGCGTCATTCTTGTTCTTCGGCGAGGAAGTCGAGCGCGAAGGCACGCAGGTCGTCATGCACGCGCGTGCCTTCGGGCAGGCCGCCTGCCGCGAGCGTCTTCTTGCCCTTGCCCGTCAGCACCAGATGCGGGACGAAGCCGAGCGCTGCGGCCGCTTGCAGATCGCGCAGCGAATCGCCGACTGCGGGCGTTTCTTCCGGGTCGATCTCGAAGCGCTCGGCGATCAGCTTCAGCATGCCGGGCTTCGGCTTGCGGCACTCGCAGTGATCTTCCGCCGTATGCGGGCAGAAGAACACGGCATCGATGCGCGCGCCGACAGCCGCCGCCGCGCGATGCATCTTCAGATGCATCGCGTTGAGCGCGTTCATGTCGAACAGTCCCCGGCCGATGCCCGACTGGTTCGTCGCGATGGCCACGCGATAACCGGCCTGGTTCAAACGCGCGATCGCTTCGAGACTGCCGGGCAGGGCAACCCACTCATCGGGCGATTTGATGTACGCGTCCGAGTCGACGTTGATCACGCCGTCCCGGTCGAGCACCACGAGTTTCTTTGCGCTGATCGGCATGATGTGGTGCTCAGGCGGCGAGGCGGGAAATATCGGCGACGCAGTTCATCTGCTGATGCAGCGCGCCGAGCAGCGCAAGGCGATTCGCGCGCAGCGCCGGATCTTCGGCATTGACCATCACGTCGTTGAAGAACGTATCGACGGGCTCGCGCAGCGCCGCGAGCGCCGACAGCGCGCCCGTGTACTGACGCTCAGCCAGTTGCGACTGCACGCGCGGCGTGACCTGCTCGAGTTGCGCATGCAGCGCCTTTTCGGCTGCTTCGATGAGCAGCGCGATATCCACGCCGTCGACCTTCGCGCCTTCCGACTTCTTCAGGATGTTCGAGATGCGCTTGTTCGCAGCCGCCAGCGATGCCGCTTCCGCGAGCGCCGCGAATTCGCGCACGGCATCCAGCCGCGCGACGATGTCGTCGAAGCGCGTCGGGTTCAGTGCGAGCACGGCATCGACTTCGCCGACGGCAAAGCCGCGCTCGCGCAGCAGGCCGCGCAGACGGTCGATGCAGAACTCGTAGATCGCTTGCGTCGAATCGGCGACGCTCGGCACGTTCGCGAATTGCGCGTAAGCGGCGCGCAGCAGTTCGACGAGATCGACGGGCAACTGCTTCTCGACCAGAATGCGAAGCACGCCGAGCGCGTGACGGCGCAGTGCGAACGGATCTTTTTCGCCCGTCGGCTGCAGGCCGATGCCCCATATGCCGACGATCGTTTCGAGCTTGTCGGCGAGCGCGACGACCGTGCCCGTCGCCGTCGACGGCAATGCGTCGCCGGAGAAGCGCGGCTGATAGTGCTCCGTGCACGCGAGCGCGACTTCTTCCGGCTCGCCGTCGTGGCGCGCGTAGTACGTGCCCATCGTGCCTTGCAGCTCGGGGAATTCGCCGACCATGTCGGTCAGCAGATCGGCCTTCGCGAGATGCGCGCCGCGCTTCGCGAGCGCGACGTCCGCGCCGATCATCTGCGCGATGACGGTCGACAGCGCTTCGACGCGCTCGACGCGTTGCAGCGCCGAGCCGAGCTTGTTGTGATAGACGACGTTCGCGAGTTGCGGCACGCGCTCGGCGAGCGGCTTCTTCTTGTCGTGCTCGAAGAAGAACTTCGCGTCGGCGAGACGCGGACGCACGACACGCTCATTGCCTTCGACGATCTCGGCAGGCGTCTTCGTCTCGATGTTCGACACGATCAGAAAGCGCGAGCGCAGCTTGCCGTGAACATCGGTGAGCGCGAAGTACTTCTGGTTCGTCTGCATCGTGAGGATCAGGCATTCCTGCGGCACTTGCAGGAACTCGTCCTCGAATTTGCATGCGTAGACGACGGGCCATTCGACCAGCGACGTCACTTCGTCGAGCAGCGACTCGGGCATCACCACCTGATCGCCGTTTGCTTGCGCGAGCAGATGCTCGCGGATCGCTTCCTTGCGGTCCGTGAAGCTCGGCATCACGTGGCCCTTGTGCATCAGCGTGTCCGCGTAATGGTCCGCGTGCTGGATCTGCACGTAGCCTTCGGACAGGAAGCGATGGCCGAGCGTCGTGTCGTCGGCGTCGATGCCGAACGCGGTGACGGGCACGACATGGTTGTCATGCAGCACCGTCAGGCGATGCACGGGGCGCACGAACTGCACGTTCGAGCCGTCCGGGCGCTGATACGTCATCACCTTCGGAATGGGCAGCTTCGCGAGCGTTTCGTCGAGCGCGGCTTGCAGTCCTTCGGCGAGCGTCGCGCCGGGCGCCGCGTAGCGCAGGAAGAACGCTTCGGCCTTGCCGTCGTTCGCGCGTTCGAGGTCGTTCACCGAGAAATCGGGGAAGCCGAGCGCCGCGAGTTTCTTCGCGAGCGGCGGCGTGGGCTGGCCGTTCGCATCGAGCGCGACGGAGACGGGCAGCACTTTTTCGCGCACGTGTTTTTCCGGCGCGACGCTGCGCACGTTCTTCACGGTCACGGCGAGACGGCGCGGCGTCGCGTAACGCTGGAACGACAGTTCGCCTTCGATCAGATCGCGCGCGGCGAGACGTTGCGCGATGCCTTCCGCGAACGCATCGCCAAGACGCGCGAGCGCTTTGGGCGGCAGTTCCTCGGTCAGCAGTTCGACGAGCAGGGTGGCTTGATGGGATTGCGTCATGTCTTCTTGGTCTCGTCAGTCCTGATCGATCTTGCGTTCGACTTTGAGCGGCGGCGCCCACGCGGGCAGCGCGGCGTCCTGTTCGTCGGTGGTGAGGCCGGGTACGCCGTGCACGGGATTGCCGAGCATCGGGAAGCCGAGCTTTTCGCGCGAGTCGTAATACGCTTGCGCGACGAGGCGCGACAGTGCGCGAATGCGGCCGATGTACGCGGCGCGCTCCGTCACGGAAATCGCGCCGCGCGCGTCGAGCAGGTTGAATGTATGAGCGGCCTTCAGCACGAGTTCATAAGCAGGCAGCGCGAGCGGCACTTCGATCATGCGCTTCGCTTCGCTTTCGTAGCTGTTGAAGAACGTGAACAGCAGATCGGTGTTGGCCTGTTCGAAGTTGTACGTCGACTGCTCGACTTCGTTCTGGTGATACACGTCGCCGTAAGTGAGGCGGCGCAGTTCGGGACCGTTCGGGCCTTCTTCTTCCCACTCGGTCCAGATGAGGTCATAGACGTTCTCGACCTTCTGCAGATACATCGCGAGACGTTCGAGACCGTAGGTGATTTCGCCGAGCACCGGCTTGCAGTCGAGGCCGCCCACCTGCTGGAAGTACGTGAACTGCGTCACTTCCATGCCGTTCAGCCACACTTCCCAGCCGAGACCCCACGCACCGAGCGTCGGATTTTCCCAGTCGTCCTCGACGAAGCGCACGTCGTTCTGCTTCAGGTCGAAGCCGAGCGCTTCGAGCGAGCCGAGGTACAGGTCGAGGATGTTTTCAGGCGCGGGCTTCAGCACGACCTGGTACTGATAGTAGTGCTGCAGGCGGTTCGGATTCTCGCCGTAGCGGCCGTCTTTCGGGCGGCGCGACGGCTGGACGTACGCGGCGCGCCACGGCTCGGGGCCGATCGCGCGCAGGAACGTATGGACGTGGGACGTGCCCGCGCCGACTTCCATGTCGATCGGCTGGAGCAGCGCGCAACCCTGCTTGTCCCAATAGGATTGCAGCGTCAGGATGATTTGCTGAAACGTGAGCATGAAGAGCCTTGAAGGTGCCTTTCAGGCAGGACGCGGATGCCGTGCGGCTGGCGTGACGCGATGGCCTTGCTGGCCGTCGATCAATCAGCCGGCCGGTTGCGCGGCCCAGTGCTGTAAAACCCTGAATTTTACCGGATTGCCGGTGGCTTGAGACTTTCCGGGGCCTGGTGATTGCCTGGCGACTCAACGGGGGCGCGCCGTTGTGCTTGTTGTCGTTGCGCCGCCCGCTGTTCCGGGCCTGTCAGGCGTCGCGATTGCGCTTTGGGTTGTCGCTCGCGCTGCCCGCGCCGTTTTTACCGTTCTTGCCGTTCGACCGGTTGCGGCCCGGCCCGAACGCGAAACCGAACGCGAGGAACAGCAGCGACGCCGCGAGCACCGTGTTGTTGCCGCTCGTCACGTACGGCGTCTTGCCCGTGGTGCCCTGGACGACGGTTTCGATCGAGCCTTCCGTGAACGTCGGCAGCCGCGCGATCACGTTGCCGCGCGCGTCGATGGCGGCCGTCGCGCCCGTGTTCGTCGCGCGCAGCATCGGGCGTCCCGTTTCGAGCGAGCGCATGCGCGCGATCTGCAGGTGCTGGTCGAGCGCGATCGTGTTGCCGAACCACGCGAGATTCGTCGAGTTGACGAGCACGCCCGCAGGCGTGTCGCTCTCGCGCACCGTGCGCGCGATTTCCTCGCCGAAGATGTCCTCGTAGCAGATATCGACGGCGACGGGCTGGTTGTGCACGACGAACGGTTTTTGCACGGGTGCGCCGCGCGCGAAATCGCCGAGGGGAATGCTCATCAGGTTCACGAACCAGCGAAAGCCCCACGGCACGAACTCGCCGAACGGCACGAGATGATGCTTGTCGTAGCGGTACACGCCCGCTTCGCCGGGCGTGATGCCGAACAGGCTGTTCGTGTAATCGACGACATGGCCCTCCGCCGTGATCGTGCCGCCGATCGCGCCGAACAGGATCGACGTATTCGTCGAGTCGGCGAAACGGCGCACGGCCAACGCGAACGACTCGGGAATGGCTTGCGCGAGCACGGGAATCGCGGTTTCCGGCGTGACGACGAGATCGGCGGGCTTCGCGGTGATCATCCGTTCGTATTCGTCGATCGCGGCCTTCACGCCCGACTCTTCGAACTTCATGTCCTGCTTCACGTTGCCTTGCAGCAGGCGCACGGTCAGCGGCGCGTTCGCGGGCGTCGTCCACGCGACGAGCGGCAGCAGCAAACCCGCTGCGATCAGCGCGACGGCGATCGCGGCGGGCGTGACGACGCGCGCGGTACGCGGCGCAGCCTTCGCATCGCCGTTCGACGCCGCGCGCGAGCGCAGCACGGCCTGCGCGATCAGCGCGGCGGCGAGCGCCATCACCCAGCCGACGCCGTACACGCCCGCAACGGGCGCGAATCCGGCAAACGGCCCGTCGACTTGCGCATAGCCGCTCGCGAGCCACGGAAAGCCGGTGAACACCGTGCCGCGCAGCCATTCGCCGATGGCCCACGCGCTCGCGAAAGCGAACGCGCCATGCCACGTCGGCGAGAAAGGCTGGAGGTCGGCAAGCTTGCCGTTGCGCGCGTGTCCCGCGCAGAACGACCAGATGCCCGCGGCGAACGCCGGATAGACGGCCAGATACATCGAGAACAGCACGAGCGCCGTGCCGGCGAGCGGCGCGGCCATTCCGCCGTAGAAGTGCATGCTCACGTACAGCCACCACACGCCCGTCACGTAGTTGCCGAAGCCGAACGCGAAGCCGGTGAGCGCGGCGCTCCGCCAGCCCGTCGTGCGCGTGAGCCACGCGAAGAAGAAAGCGAAGATCGCCAGTTCGAGCCAGCCGCCGTGAGGCGTCGGCGCGAACGAAAGCGTGTTGAGCGCGCCGACGGCGGCGGCGGTGAGGTAATGCCACCACGGCAGCACCCGTGCGCCTCTATCGGCTGCGTCGGGTGTCACGCCGCGGCGCAGACGGGAAGTGATCGGGTCGGCCATTGTTGCGTGGTCGGCTTGATGAAAACCAAAGGGGGAAATCAGGTCTGCACGTGCTGTGCGTCGCGCTCGCGCTGTCCGGCGAGCGGATCGCGACGCACGAGCAGCATGTGGATCTGCCGTGCGTCGGCGCGCAGCACTTCGAAGATCAGGTCGTCGATCTTCACCTTCTCGCCGCGATGCGGCACGCGTCCGAAATGGTGCGTGACGAGTCCGCCGATCGTGTCGACTTCCTCGTCGGAAAAGTGCGTGCCGAACTCTTCGTTGAACTGCTCGATCTCGGTCAGCGCGCGCACGCGGAAGCGGCCGTCCGGCGACGCGATGATGTTGCCGCTTTCCTCGTCGAAATCGTATTCGTCCTCGATGTCGCCGACGATCTGCTCCAGCACGTCCTCGATCGTGATGACGCCCGCGACGCCGCCGTATTCGTCGACGACGATCGCGATGTGATTGCGGTTCACGCGGAAGTCGTGCAGCAGCACGTTCAGGCGCTTCGATTCGGGGATGAACACGGCGGGGCGCAGCATGCCGCGCACGTCGGCTTCTTCTTCGGCGTAGTAGCGCAGCAGGTCTTTCGCGAGCAGCACGCCGATCACGTTGTCGCGGTTGCCTTCGTACACGGGGTAGCGCGAGTGCGCCTTTTCCAGCATGTACGGGATGAATTCGTCGGGGGCGTCCGCGATGTTGATCGCGTCCATTTGCGCGCGCGGAATCATGATGTCGCGTGCGCAGAGCTCGGAAACCTGGAACACGCCTTCGATCATCGACAGCGAGTCGGCGTCGATCAGATTGCGCTCGTGCGCGTCTTGCAGGATTTCGAGGAGTTCGCCGCGAGAATCGGGCTCGGGCGAGATGAAATCGGTCAATCGCTCAAGGAGCGAGCGTTTTTCCTGGGGTTTGTCGCTGGTATGGCGTCGACTGGGATACGTGTCGTTCATGGTGGTGCGCCCCGAAAAGCCGGGCGCGCTGTTGCAGAGCGTTAAGGATACACCACGCTCATGGCAGGACCGTGTCCCGGCGCACGAGGCGGTGCAAAGCGCAGTTCCCGGCGCAGTTGTTGCCGTTTGATGGCAAAGACGTCCAGCGGGGTGACGCTCGCTTTTATCCTAACTGATATCGGAGCGCCGGGGGGCGCATGGTCAAAATTGCGGGCGCTTCCTTTCGGCGGGCCTGCATGCCAGCGCCAATCGATGCGTTTCGACGCATTTGGACGCATATCGGCGCGCGGCGGCGCAGCGCTCACTTGCGGCAACGCGCAAGCAGCGCCTCGAGCGCGCGATCGGGCATGCCGCTTTCGCGCAGCGCCTCGACGGTGCGGCTCACGTAGTCGAGCGTCGTGCCGTAGCGGCCCGACGCGCAGCCGAGCACCGTACTCACCATTTCGTCGGACAGCTTGCCCGTGTACGACGGCACGTCGCGGCGCATCACGAACGCGAGCGCTTCGATGCGCCGTCCGTCGGCGAGCACGCACGGCAGCCACGCGGGACGATACGAGCCCATCGCCATCTCGCGGCGCCAGAGCGCTTCGAGATGCGGCATCGCGCCTTCTGCCGCGAGCCGGAACGCGATGCCGCTGCACGAGCCGCCGCGATCGAGCGCGAGCACGAGGCCCGGCTGCTCCGGCGTGCCGCGATTGACGCGCGACCACAGATACAGCCCGCGGTGATAGCCGTGCACGCGCGAGCGCATCCCCTCGACGGTCGGCAGGCCGGGGTTCCAGATCAGCGAGCCGTAGCCGAAGAGCCACAGGTCGCGCTTGCCGTCCCAGTCGCGCAGCGAGCAATCGAGCGACGCGCGCAGTTCGTCGTCCGTCAGCAGGCGCGACTCGCCGAGCGACGGCGGATAGCCGGGGCAGGGCTGAGGCGGCGTCGGTGAGGAAAGGGGCTGGCTCACGTTGGTTTCGATCGATGGGCGGCTGGACTAAAGTTCGGAGCCTGCGATCTGCGGGACAGGGCGGCGATGCCAGCTCGGTCGCGTGATGCTGCGTCGAGCGTCATTCGTCATTCGTACGGATCGGGGAAGCCGAGCTTGCCGAGCACTTCGGTTTCGATCGCTTCCATTTCTTCGGCTTCGTCCTCTTGCTCGTGGTCGTAGCCTTGGGCGTGCAGCGTGCCGTGGACGAGCAGATGCGCGTAGTGCGCCTCGAGCGGCTTGCCCTGTTCGTTCGCTTCTTTCTCGACGACGGGGCAGCACAGGATCAGGTCGCCCGTCACGGGATCGTCTTCCGATTCCGCGTACGCGAAGGTCAGCACGTTGGTCGCGTAGTCCTTGCCGCGATACGTGCGGTTAAGCGTGCGGCCTTCGTCCGCATCGACGAAACGCACGGTCAGCTCGGCGTCGGCGAAAAGCGCGGCCTTGATCCACGCGGCGACGGTTGCCTTGGGCAACAGCGCCTTGTGCTCGGGCCACGCTTTTCCAGCGGGAAATTGCAGGTTCAGCGACAGTTTCGGGGCGCGGCTCATGCAGGGTTCCTGGTGCCTGTCATGTCCGTGTCACCGGGCGGCGTCGGCTGCATCGGACGCGCTCGCTTCCTTCTTCGAGTGCGCGTCATACGCTTCGACGATCCGCGCGACGAGCGGATGCCGCACCACGTCGGCGCTCGTGAAGCGCGTGAGCGCGATGCCGCGCACGTTCGCGAGCACCTGCTGCGCTTCGATCAGCCCGCTCTTGTGGCCGCGCGGCAAGTCGACCTGCGTCGTATCGCCCGTGACGACCGCCTTCGAGCCGAAGCCGATACGCGTGAGGAACATCTTCATCTGCTCGGGCGTCGTGTTCTGCGCCTCGTCGAGAATGATGAACGCGTGATTGAGCGTGCGGCCGCGCATGTACGCGAGCGGCGCGATTTCGATCATCTGACGCTCGAACATCTTCGCGGTCTTGTCGAAGCCGAGCAGATCGTAGAGCGCGTCGTATAGCGGACGCAGATACGGATCGACTTTCTGCGCGAGATCGCCGGGCAGGAAGCCGAGCCGCTCGCCTGCTTCGACGGCCGGGCGCGTCAGCACGATGCGCTTGACCTGATCGCGCTCGAGTGAATCGACGGCGCACGCGACGGCGAGGTACGTCTTGCCCGTGCCCGCCGGACCGACGCCGAACGTCACGTCGTGCGAGACGATCTGCTTCAGATACTCGCGCTGCGCAGGCGTGCGGCCGCGCAGATCGGCGCGCCGCGTGTACAGCTTCGGGCCGAGTTCTTCAACTTCGTCGATGCCTTCGTGCGCCGGTTCGTCGAACGGATGATCGGGGTCGCCGCGAAAACGCGGATCGAGTTCTTCCGTATCGCCGTTCCCGCCGTTCGGGCGTCCGTTGTTGCCCGGATGGCGCGCTTCGACGAGCGCGAGCTGGATGTCGTCGACGGAGAGTGGATCGCGCGCGCTGTTGTAGAAGTTTTCGAGCGCATTGAGCGCGACTTTTGCGCCGCGCCCGCGAATGCTGATGCGGTGTCCGCGGCGTTGCAGCGTGACGTCGAGTGCCTGTTCGATCTGCCTCAGGTTCTCGTCGAGGGGGCCGCAGAGGTTGGCGAGCCGCGCGTTATCCTCGCGCGGCGCAGTGAATTCCAGATGTTGCTGAGTGGGCTTCAAGGCTGATATTCGATCCTGTCGGTGCGCTACGGCTTAATGAGTGGCGGATGCCGTGTCGTGAACCTCGTGAACCATCACGAGTTCGCCGCGCAGCGAGTGCGGGTACGCATGCACGATCTTCACGTCGATCATCTGGCCGATCAGGCGCGCATGCGATTCCATCGGCGCGGGGAAGTTCACGACGCGGTTGTTCTCGGTGCGGCCCGCGAGCTCGTTCGGGTCCTTGCGCGCCGGGCGCTCGACCAGAATGCGCTCGACCTTGCCGACCATCGACGCGCTGATGCGCTGCACGTTTTCTTCGATGGTCGCCTGCAGGTGCTGCAAGCGGCGCAGCTTCACTTCGCGCGGCGTGTCGTCGTGCAGGTTCGCGGCGGGCGTGCCGGGACGCGGGCTGTAGATGAACGAGAAGCTCGTGTCGTAGCTCATGTCGTGCACGAGCTGCATCATCTTGTCGAAGTCTTCTTCCGTTTCGCCGGGGAAGCCGACGATCATGTCCGTCGACAGCGACAGGTCCGGGCGGATCGCGCGCAGCTTGCGGATCACCGACTTGTATTCGAGCACGGTGTAGCCGCGCTTCATCGCCATCAGGATGCGGTCGGAGCCGTGCTGCACGGGCAGATGCAGATGGCTGACGAGCTTCGGCACCTTCGCGTAGGTGTCGATCAGCCGCTGCGTGAATTCCTTCGGATGCGAGGTCGTATAGCGAATCCGTTCGATGCCCGGAATCTCAGCGACGTATTCGATCAGCGTCGCGAAGTCGGCGATTTCACTGGCGCCGAGCGTCATCGCGCCTCGATAGGCGTTCACGTTCTGGCCGAGCAGCGTCACTTCGCGCACGCCCTGATCGGCGAGACCGGCGATTTCCGTCAGCACGTCGTCGAGAGGGCGCGACACTTCCTCGCCGCGCGTGTACGGCACGACGCAATAGCTGCAGTACTTGCTGCAGCCTTCCATGATCGACACGAATGCGCTCGGCCCTTCGACGCGCGCGGGCGGCAGGTGATCGAACTTCTCGATTTCCGGGAACGTGATGTCGACCTGCGGACGGCCGCTCGCGCGGCGCTGGTCGATCATCTGCGGCAGACGGTGCAGCGTTTGCGGACCGAACACGAGGTCGACGTAAGGCGCGCGGGAGACGATCGACGCGCCTTCCTGGCTCGCCACGCACCCGCCGACGCCGATCAGCAGATTCGGGTTCGCTTCTTTCAGTTCGCGCACGCGGCCGAGATCGGAGAACACTTTCTCCTGCGCTTTTTCGCGCACAGAGCACGTGTTGAACAGAATGACGTCGGCGTCTTCGGGGTTGTCGGTCTTGACGAGGCCTTCAGCCGCGCCGAGTACGTCGACCATCTTGTCGGAGTCGTACTCGTTCATCTGGCAGCCAAAGGTTTTTACATAAACTTTCTTGGTCATCGAGTGTTCGCCGGTCGCAGTGATTAATCTGGGGGCGTCAATAAAGGGTGAAGAGACAAAAACGCGCGGCGCCGGGGGCGCGAGAATGGGGGTCTGGCCAGCCCGGAGCGCGTTTTACAGCGTAGTCCAACATTATAGCCCTTTGCGACGTGGGGCTTTGGCGGCTTGCCGCCGTGACGGTCATGCGTCCGGGGCCGCGTCTGCCGACGGTTTTTGCGCCCGTGCAGACGTTTTTCGCGCACCGCTTACGGGCGTCGGCTCGCTGTCCGGCGGGTGCGGCAGCCCGAATTGCGCTTCCAGTTCGCCCGTCACCGTTGCGAAACGGCCGGCGAGAAAATCGAGCAGCACGCGCACGCGCGGCGCCATGAAACGGTTGCGGTGATACAGCGCGTGCAACGGCGCATCGGGATAACGCCAGTCGGGCAGCAGCACGCGCAGGCCGTCGCTTTTCAGGTCCGCTTCGACGTCCCACATCGACTTGATCACGATGCCGTAGCCGCGCAGCGCCCATTCGCGGGCGACGGCGCCGTCGTTGGTTTCGCGCGCCGATTCGAGCGGAACCGTATAGGTGACGGTATCGACGCCGCGCGTGAAGCGCCATTCGTTGACGGGCCCCGACGCCGTGCCGAGCACGATGCAGTCGAAGCGCGCCAGATCGAGCGGATCTGTCGGCTCGCCGCGCCGTGCGATGTATTCCGGCGACGCGCACAGCACGCGCGGATTCGGCGCGAGCCGGCGCGCGACGAGCGAGCTGTCCTGCGGCACGCCGAAGCGGATCGCGAGATCGATGTCTTCCTGGACCAGATTCGACAGCGAGTCGGACAGCGTCAGCGCGAACGTGACGTCCGGATAAAGCGCGTTGAATTCGTCGAGCCAGTGCATCAGCAGATTGCGGCCGAAATCGGATGTCGCGGAAATGCGCACCTTGCCGCGCACCGCGTTCTGGCCTTCCTGCAATGCGGCTTCGGCGTCGTCGAGCGCGCGCAGCGCCTGCTGGCAGCAGTTCAGATAGAGACGGCCTTCGTCGGTGAGACGCAGCTGCCGCGTCGTGCGCTCGAAAAGGCGCGCCTTGAGTCCGCCTTCGAGCTTCGCGAGGCGCGCGCTGGCGGCCGCCGGCGTCAGGCCGAGCTTGCGCCCCGCCGCCGACAGGCTGCCCAGTTGCGCCGCTTCGACGAAGAGGCGAATATCGCCCAGATTGTCGGTCATTATTCAGAACCGTTTGAAAATCCTTCAAATGGTACGCCAATTATCAAAATATCGACGTGCGCGGACAATCCCACGCTGAAAAACGCGAAATCCGCGTTTACCCGGAGTCCGCATCATGCATCTCGACCACGCGACGATCGTCACCCCTGATCTCGACGCTACACGGCAGTTCTTTGTCGATGTCGTCGGGCTGACGGAAGGGGCGCGGCCGCCGTTCGGCGTCGGTGGCTACTGGCTGTACGCGGGTGGCCGCCCCGCCGATCGCCGCCCCGTGATCCATCTCGTCGATTCGACGCTGCCGCACCACTCGGGCCGCACGAGTCCGCGCATCGACCACATCGCGTTCCGTCTCGACGGCGACGACGAGTGGCAGGCGCTGCTCGCGCGGCTGGAAGCGGCGGGCGTCGCGAATCAGAGCGCCGATGTGCCGCTCTCGGGTGAAGTGCAACTGTTCGTCGCGCTGGCGCCCGGCGTCGTCATCGAATTCGTGACGGCGGCGCGCAACGTTGGGCGCGCGTCCTTCTGAATCGTCGTCTGGAGTCTCACATGCCTATCCCTTTGCTTGCGCTCGCGATCAGCGCATTCGCCATCGGCACGACGGAATTCGTCATCATGGGCTTGCTGCCCGAAGTGGCGAAAGACCTGTCCGTGTCGCTTCCGTCCGCCGGGCTGCTCGTCAGCGGCTACGCGCTCGGCGTGGCCGTCGGCGCGCCGCTGCTCGCCGTCGTCACCAGCAAGATGCCGCGCAAGCTCGCGCTGCAACTGCTGATGGGCGTGTTCATCGTCGGCAATGTGCTGTGCGCAATTGCGTCCGACTATCCGATGCTGATGGTCGCGCGCGTCGTGACGTCGTTTGCGCACGGCTCGTTCTTCGGCATCGGCGCGGTGGTGGCCGCGTCGCTCGTGCCGCAGGAAAAGCGTGCGAGCGCGATTGCACTGATGTTCACGGGTCTCACGCTCGCGAACGTGCTCGGCGTGCCGTTCGGCACGTTCATCGGCCAGCAGTTCGGCTGGCGCGTCGCGTTCTGGATCGTCGCCGCGTTCGGCGTGCTGTCGTTTCTCGGCGTGACTGCGCTCGTGCCGAACCGGCACGACAGCGGGCCGGCGGGGCTGGGTCACGAAGTGCGCGTGCTGAAAGAGCCGCAAGTGTGGCTCGCGCTGACGATGACGGTGCTGGGCTTCGGCGGCGTGTTCGTCGTGTTCACGTACATCGCGCCGATTCTCGAGCAGGTGAGCGGCTTCACGCCGCACGGCGTCACGTTGATTCTCGTGCTGTTCGGCGTGGGTCTGACGGTCGGCAACACGATCGGCGGCAAGCTGGCGGACCGCTCGCTGATGCCGTCGCTGATGGGCATTCTGATCGCGCTCGCCGTCGTGATGGCCGTGTTTGCGCATACGAGCCACTCGCGGATCGCGGCTGCCGTCACCGTGTTCGTGTGGGGCGTCGCGGCGTTTGCGACGGTGCCGCCGCTGCAGATGCGCGTCGTCGAGAAGGCGAAGGCTGCGCCGAATCTCGCGTCGACGCTCAACATCGGCGCGTTCAATGTCGGCAATGCGGGCGGCGCGTGGCTCGGCGGGCTCGCGATCGGTCATGGTTATGGGCTCGATGCGCTGCCGTATGTGGCGGCCGTCGTCGCGCTCGTGGCGCTCGCGGTGACGTGGATCGCCGCGCGGATGGACGCGCCTGCCGTTGTCGTTGCGCGCGAGGTGCGCGAGCGGGCTTGAGCGGCACGTTGCGAGTCGAAAGCGCGGCCATGATCGTGGTCGCGCTTTTTACATTGGACGGTTGTTCGATCGCGCCGTGTGTCGGTGCATTCGATGATCGATGCTTCCCGGCCTGCGCGACGTGCAGGACGCGCCGCAAGCCATAAGGACGCGCCGGCCGCCGCCCGCGACACTTGCTGTTCGCATCGCACGCCAGCGCATAAGCGTCCTCTGCGATCGTGATAACAGTGTGAAGATAACTTCGTTGGGCGCGTGAAAGCCGGGTGCTAGGCTTGCCTCCATTCATGCTTGCTCCGCTTGCCGCGGGGTGTCAGGAGGCAACCATGCAATCACCGCTTGCGCTCGTGCGCGATCGCGCATCCGACGGTTCCAACGGTTCTGGCGATCACCACGGTCGAGACGATGTGCCGCACGCACATGACGAAGCGCGCACGTCGGAGTTCGATGCGCTCGAACGTCGCGTCGGCGTGAATCTCGCGCGGCTGCGCGCCGAGCGTCAGTTGTCGCTCGATGCATTGGCCCGCGCGTCGAGCGTGTCGCGCGCGATGCTCGCGCAGATCGAATCGGCGCGCAGCGTGCCGTCGATCAAGGTGCTGTGCAAGGTCGCTGCGGCGTTGAAGGTGTCGGTGGCGGCGTTCCTGCGCCAGCATGCCGTGAACGGCTTCGAGCACTTGCCGGCGGACAGCACCGCGCGCGTGGTCACGTCGAATGGCCGCTTCTGGACGCGCGCGCTGTATCCCGACGCCGAGCCGTCGACGGCCGAGTTCCACGAGTTGCGCATCGCGCCGCTGCACACCGAGCCGGGCACGCGCCGCGCGCCGGGGACGACGGTGAATCTCGTCGTCAGCGTGGGGGCGATCGAGGTGAGCGTGCACGAGCGCCGCCAGCTGCTCGCGACGGGCGATTCGCTCGTCTTCGATGCCGATCAGCCGCACAGCCTGCGCAATCCCGGCGACACGGAAGCGCGCGCGTTTCGCGTGACGGTGAACGCGGAGACCCCGCCGCGCTGGGAGGCCGCGAAAGAATCCGCGAAGGACGTCACGGAAGATACGCCGCCCGCGCGTGGTCATTCCGACGCGTGAACCGTCCGGTACACGCGGGCTGCACGCCGCGCGCGGTTGCTGTATGCTCTGCGAGCCGGATCGTTCCGGCAATCAGTACGTCTTCAGGGCGGGGCGAAATTCCCCACCGGCGGTATGCAGGCGGCGCGCAACGCGCGTGAGTCTGCGAGCCCGCGAGCGCCTGCATCGTCGTTTGGTCGCAGGGTCAGCAGATCTGGTGAGAGGCCAGAGCCGACGGTCACAGTCCGGATGGAAGAAGATGTGCAGATAGTCATCTGACTGCTCATGCCTGCCGTGCTGCTCGTTGTCGCGAGCGGCGCGGGTGTGTCGTTCGCTGGATGGACGCGCGCTCGCGGCCCGCAGGGCGCGTTTGTCTGTTTGCAATGCCCTGAAACGTTTTTCGCCCACACTCTTGCGAGGAGCGTTTCACATGTCCGTTGTATCCCGGTCTGCTGCATCTGTCTGGCCCGCTTCGCCGATCGTCGCTGACGACGCGTTGGCCGATCTCCCCCTGCTTGCCTCCGAACCCGTTCCGCCGCGCATCGCCGCCGCGCTCGCCGCGTTGCGCGAAGGCCGCGCCGTCGTGCTTCAGGACGACCATGACCGCGAGAACGAAGCGGACCTGATCATTTCCGCCGAGCGGATGAGCGTCGAGATGATGGCGCTCTTCATCCGCGAATGCAGCGGCATCGTCTGCCTGTGCCTCACCGACGACAAGGTGCGCGCGCTCGATCTGCCGCCGATGACGGCCAACAACGAAAGTCGCAATACGACGGCGTTTACGGTATCGATCGAGGCGCGCGAGGGCGTGTCGACGGGCGTGTCGGCGGCCGACCGCATCACGACGATCCGCGCCGCGATCGCCGATCACGCGAAGCCTTCGGACATCGTGCGTCCGGGCCACGTGTATCCGCTTCGCGCGATGCCGGGCGGCGTGCTCGCGCGCCGCGGCCACACGGAAGGGACCGTCGATCTGGTGACGCTCGCCGGGCTGAAGCCCGCAGGCGTGCTGTGCGAACTGATGAACGCCGACGGCACGATGATGCGCGGCGCAGACGTCGAACGGTTCGCCGCGAAGCACGATATGCCGATGCTGACTATCGCGGAGCTGGTCGAATTCCGTCAGGTGCTGGCCGCCGCGCGTGAGTTGTGCATCGACGAAGCGTGATGCCGTAAGCGTTCAGTCGAAATGAAAAGGCCCGCGTGACGATACGCGGGCCTTTTTGTGCAAAGCGTGGCGCAGTCGCCGATCGCGCGCGACTGCGCCGTATCCGGCGCTACGACTGCACGTCGCCAAACTCTCCGCGCATGCCTGCATCGATCAGCGCGGGCAGCTCGTCCATGTGCTGCATGATCCGCGTGATGCCCATATTGCGCAGCACGTCGGCGTAACCATCGGGAATGTGGCTCGCGCCGACGAACGCAATCGTCTTCATGCCCGCCGCGCGCGCCGCGTTCAAGCCCGCGACGCTATCCTCGACGACGATGCAGCGCGACGGATCGACGCCGAGCTGTTGCGCGGCGAACAGGTACACGTCGGGGTAAGGCTTCGGGCGCGGGACCTGCTCGGCGCTGAACACGCGCGGCCCGAAAATCTCGGCGAGCCCGGCGCGGCGCACCGATGCGCTGACGCGCGCCATATGGCTATTCGACACGACGGCGACGGGCAGCGTCACGCGCTGCAACGCATCGCGCACGCCGCTGATCGCGGAGAGCGACGAAGCAAACTCCACCTCGACGTTCGCCTCGACGGTTTGAAGAAAGTCGGCGGGCAGCACGATTTCGAAAGCAGCTTCGACGCTTTTCAGAAAACGCGAAGTCTGCTGGCCGAAAGCCGTCTTGCAGATCTCGTGGAAATCGAGTACCGGAAACGTCGAGGAGAGCGTGTCGTGCATCACGCGGTCGGCGATGACTTCGCTGTCGACGAGCACGCCGTCGCAGTCGCAAATGAGATGATCGATCATGCGGAAATACTGAAGGGAAGCGCAGCCCGCAAGCGTCGGCGTACCGATGAAACGACGCACTGGACAGCGGGCTGAAAGCGACATGATACGTGCTTCGCAGCCCCGCGCGTCAAGCGGGCGCGCGGGCTAATGCAAGCGCGTGTGCGGGTGCGTGTGCATGCGGGTTCGGGAAGAGGCGGCGCCGCATCAGGGCGCGTCGGCCCACGCTTTGGCGGCGCGGATCGCGCGCTGCCAGCCCGCGAGACAGGCTTTCGCTTCGTCGGCAGGCATCGACGGCGAGAAGCGGTGTTCGAGCTTCCACTGGCTTTGCAGTTCGGCGATGTCTTTCCAGTAGCCCGTTGCGAGACCGGCGAGATACGCGGCGCCGAGCGCCGTCGTTTCGCTGATCTGCGGACGCACGGTATCGACGCCGAGAATATCGGCCTGGAACTGCATCAGCAGATTGTTCGCGCACGCGCCGCCATCGACGCGCAGTTCGTCGATGTGAATGCCCGAATCCGCTTCCATCGCCTTCAGCACGTCGACGGATTGATACGCGATCGAATCGAGCGCCGCGCGCGCGATATGCGCGGACGTCGTGCCGCGCGTGACGCCGAACAGCGTGCCGCGAGCGCGCGCGTTCCAGTGCGGCGCGCCGAGACCCGCGAACGCGGGCACGAGATACACGCCGTCGCAATGCGGCACGCCGCGCGCGAGCGCTTCGACCTCCGACGCGCTGCGGATAACGCCGAGCCCGTCACGCAGCCATTGCACGACAGCGCCCGCGATGAAGATGCTGCCTTCGAGCGCATAGTTGACCTGATCGCCGATCTGCCAGGCGATCGTCGTCACGAGATTGTTCTTCGATTCGATCGGCTTCGTGCCCGTGTTCATCACGAGAAAGCAGCCGGTGCCGTAAGTGTTCTTCACCATCCCCGAGCGCGTGCACATCTGGCCGAAGAGGGCCGCGTGCTGGTCGCCGGCGATGCCCGCGAGCGGAATCGTCGATGCGAACACAGTCGTTTTCGTCGGCCCGTACACCTCGGACGACGGACGCACTTCGGGCAGCATGCTGCGCGGAATGTCGAAAGCGTCGAGCAGTTCGTCGTCCCATTGCAGCGTATGGATGTTGAAGAGCATCGTTCGCGATGCGTTCGTCACGTCGGTGATGTGCAGCCCGTGTTTCGTGAAGTTCCACATGAGCCAGCTGTCGACCGTGCCGAACGCGAGCTTGCCTTGCTTCGCCTTGTCGCGCGCGCCTTCGACGTTGTCCAGAATCCAGCGGATCTTCGTCGCAGAGAAATACGAATCGATGGGCAGGCCCGTCTTCGCGCGCACCATCCCTTCGAGTCCTTGCGCCTTCAACTGGTCGCAGAAGTCGGCCGCGCGCCGGTCCTGCCAGACGATTGCGTTGTAGACGGGATGGCCCGTTTCGCGATCCCAGACAATGGTCGTCTCGCGCTGGTTCGTGATGCCGATCGCGGCGATCGACGTGCCGTTCAGCCCGGCGCGCGTGACGGCCTCGGCGGCGACGCCCGCCTGCGTCGACCAGATTTCCTGCGGATCGTGCTCGACCCAGCCCGGACGCGGATAGATCTGCTGAAACTCCTTCTGCGCCACCGAGACGACATTGCCGTTGCGGTCGAACAGCATCGCGCGCGAACTGGTGGTGCCCTGGTCTAGCGCCAGGATGTACTGATCCTGCATTGTCTTCTCCATGCGTGTCTTGTTGGACGGGCGCGGTTTCGCGCCCCGGCCGCGTGAACGCGACGTGCTTGCGCGGATTGTTGCATGTGACGTGGCGGCGCGCGCAAGCGTTCCTGATTGGCTAGTTGCAGGCGTGCTGCTTCGACGGTTCGCGGGCGAACCAGGCGTCGATTTCTCGTGTGACGCTATCGAGCGTGCCCGGCTCGACGTGCAGCCCGAGCTTCGAGCGGCGCCACAGCACGTCGTGTGCCGTCGTCGCCCATTCCGTGTCGCGCAGATAGCGCAATTCCGCTTCATACAGGCCGGGTGCGAACCGATGTCCAAGATCGGCGAGCGAACGCGCGTTGCCTGTCACGCGTGCGGCACGCGTGCCGTATGCGCGCGCATAGCGGCGCGCGAGATCGGCGGGAAGCCATGCGTGCTGCTTCTGGAACTGCGACGCGAAGCGCTCGAAGTCGGCATCCGCGATATCGCCGCCGGGCAGCGGCGCGCGCGCCGTCCACGACGGTTTGACATCGCCCAGCGCGCGCGTGAGTTCGTCGACGGCTTCTTCCGCGAGCTTGCGAAACGTCGTGATCTTGCCGCCGAACACCGACAGCAGCGGCGCTTCGCCGGAGGGCGCGTCGAGTTCGAGCCGGTAGTCGCGCGTGACCGCCGACGGGTTGTCCGCGTTTTCGTCCTCGAGCAGCGGGCGCACGCCCGAGTATGTCCAGCACACGTCGCGCGGCGCGATGGGCTTCTTGAAGTAGCGGTTGATCGAGTCGCACAGATAGCGTGTTTCTTCTTCGGTGATCGCGACTTTCGACGGATCGCCATCGTATTCGAGATCGGTCGTGCCGATCAGCGTGAAGTCGCGCTCGTACGGGATCGCGAAGATGATGCGCTTGTCGGGGTTCTGGAAGATGTACGCGTGATCGTGGTCGAACAGGCGTCGCGTGACAATGTGACTGCCCTTCACAAGCCGCACGCTGTAGTTCGCATCGCGGCCGCGCGAAAGCGGACCGCGCAGCAGTTCGCCGACCCACGGCCCTGCCGCGTTCGCAATCGAGCGAGCGCGCACCGTGATCGTCGAGCCGTCCGCGCGCGCAAGTCGCGCATGCCATTCGCCGTTCGCGCCATTCGTTCTTTCGGCGCCGACCAGCTTCGTGCGTGTCAGGATCGTCGCGCCATGTTCGCGCGCGTCGAGCGCGCTTAGCACGACGAGGCGCGCATCGTCGACCCAGCCGTCCGAATAGACGAAGCCACGCCGGATCGAATCGACGAGCGGCCTGCCGGCCGGATGCCGGCGCATGTCGATGCCGCGCGAGCCCGGCAGCAGCTCGCGGCGCGCGAGGTGATCGTAGAGAAAGAGCCCGGCGCGGATCAGCCATGCGGGACGCAGATCCGGCATATGCGGCATCACGAAGCGCAGCGGCCGCATGATGTGCGGCGCTGCGCGCAACAGCGTCTCGCGTTCCTGGAGCGCCTTGCGCACGAGGCCGAATTCACGGTACTCGAGATAGCGCAAGCCGCCGTGAATCAGCTTGGTGCTCGCCGATGACGTATGCGACGCCAGATCGTCCTGCTCGCACAGGAGCACGGACAGGCCGCGCCCCGCCGCGTCGCGCGCGATGCCCGCGCCGTTGATCCCGCCGCCGACGACGAGCAGGTCATAAGTGGAATCGTGCGTCACCCGGAGCGCCCTTGACGGAGAAGAAAAGCTGACATGTTTCGAAATCAAAATGTTCGTTTTCGAAACTTTAATGAACGTATACGAAAAAGTAAAGTTCGACTTGACCCGGATTGGCGCGCGTTTGCGCACGCTGGTGGCGCGAATGCCGCGCCCGGACGATACTTTCGGCAACCAGCCAACTAGCGGTTTGACGAGGTGAATTTCATGCGTGGACTCTGGAAGACGGGCGCGGCGGCGCTGTCGATGGCAGTGGCGCTCACGGCATGCGTCAGCACGCCGAGCCTGAGCGGAACGTTGGGCGCGCCTTCGTTCGCGGATCTGCAGGCGATGTGCGGCACGCAACGGGTCGATTATGGAAACGACGCGCAGTCCGTCTATGTGACGATGTTCGATGCCTATGTGGCGAACAAGCGCGGCGGGCTCTCGAAAGCGGATTTCTGCGCGTTCCAGGCGTCGATCGCGCAGCGCTATGAATCACAGGGCGCGAGCAGCGATCCGCACGCGCGCAACCAATGGGTGGAGTTTTTCAACGCGCAGCGCGTGAAGGCAATGAGCTGGCGTGCGGCCGTCGATCCGACGCTGCGCAGCGGCTGAGCGTGCAGTCAGCGCGCTGGGCGTGCATCAGAACGGGGCTGCGCGGCGCGAGGTGTAATGGCGCACAAAAACCGAAGCGACGCGTAAAACCGAAGCCGCAAAACCGAAGCCAAAAAAAACGTAAAGACGGCCAGGCGGGCAAGGCCGCGTGACCGTCCAGGCGTCCGTATGCTTGCGTGTTCGTTGCGAACACGCCGGCGGACGCGGTGGTTTGACAGGCAAGTCGTCGGTGAGCCCGATCGTTTGCCGTCAGGAAAAGCGCTTGATAGCGCGCAGAGCAGTGTCGCCGGACTCCGTGACACGCCATTGCTGCAAGCCAGACGCGAGTTTTTCGAGCTGAACGAGCTGCCGTTCGAGCAGGGCGTCGAGCTCTTCGCGTTCCATGTCGACCTGATTGGGGGCGTCCTTGACGAGCAACAACGTGGCGAATTCATGCGGACTCAGCATCGTTTCTCTCCGTGTCAAGCGTACTCGGGTTGCCTTTGCGCCAGCCGACGGCCCTCTCGGCGGGCAGAGGATCCAACGGGGGTGAATCCCGTGGATCAGGCCTGAAGTAGTGCTTTATCGCCCCACGTCCGTGCATTCGTTGCCGTCCGAGGACGTTTAAGGACGTTGGGGAACTGGAGTGTAGTCAATCGCCGCGGGAAGTCCAAATCGGCCCCCGAAAATTTTCCCGTTGACAGCGCGACCACTGAGAGGCGGTCCGGGTTCGACGGCAACTCCTTGATTTCACTGGAGGTATTGCGTGCGGTGCAGCATGGCGGAAATCGGCTTGCGACTACTCCGGGCGTGCCCCGAAGAAGGTCATTCCGCGACGTAGACCTGCGTGCCCGCGCTGGCCAGCGTGTCGGCCATTTCCGGGGGCGGCGGCGCGTCGGTGAAGAGCGAATCGATCTGGTTCAGATGTCCCTGGCGGACGAGCGCCGGACGGCCGAATTTCGAATGGTCGGCGGCGAGAAAGACGGTGCGCGAATGCTCGATGATCGCTTCTGCGACGCGTACTTCGCGCGTGTCGAAGTCGCGCAGCGTGCCGTCCGTCTCGATGCTCGACGTGCCGATGATCGCGAAGTCGACCTTGAACTGCCGGATGAAGTCGATCGCAAGCTCGCCGACGATGCCCTTGTCCCACGGACGCACGATGCCGCCCGTCACCAGCACCTCGCAGTCCGGATAGCCGCTCATCATGCTCGCGACGTTCAGGTTGTTCGTGATCACGCGCAGCCCGCGATGCCGGTTCAATGCGCGCGCGACTTCCTCCGTCGTCGTGCCGAGGTTGATGAAGAGCGAAGCCTGATCGGGAATGTGCGTGGCAACGAGGGCCGCGATGCGCCGCTTCTCGTCATGGAACATCCGCTGCCGCGCGCTGTACGACACGTTCTCCGAACTGGTCGGCAGACTGGCGCCGCCGTGATAGCGGCGCAGCAGATTCATGTCGGCGAGCCAGTTGACGTCGCGGCGAATCGTCTGCGGTGTTACGTCGAAGTGCGAGGCCAGGTCGTCGACCGTCACGAAGCCGTCGCGCTGTACCCACTCGAGCAGTTCCTGTTGACGTGCATTGAGCGTGAGGCGTGGGTCTCGTGTCATGGTGATTGTGTTGAGCGCCGCACGATGAGCGGGCGAAGGTTGGCTTGGCCGTATTGTAAGACCTTCATCGGCGTGGGCCTCGCGCTTCGGTTCTTTCGGATGTCGTATCGGTCATGCCGATTGCGCTCTGCATGCTCGAATAGCTCGCAATGACAACGATTCGAAAGCCCGCATTGTCGTCGCAAACGAAGGCCTTTGCGATAACGCTCGCGGCTCTTCTTACCGTCGATTACCGCAATGCGATTGCGTGTGCGAAGCCGTCGCGCCGAGTCCGCAAGGCGTTGCGTTCACACGCTTCCCGTTCCTTTTGTGCGTCGCGTTGATTGCCGTTGGTATTTGCACGTTTCAACTAACGCTCGCGTGGAACTGCGACCCTCCGGCACGGTCTGTGCTGTGTTATCTGCGAAATCGCAGAGCAACGGCTAAGATGAAAGAAAGAAGTCAAATGTTGCAAGGCACTGTAGTAGTCACAGGCGGCGGTCGAGCCGGATTCATACGGATCAGCCCGCGCACGGGGCGCTACGGTTTTCGGAGCGTACGTTTATGCACAACGAGGCTGCCCACGTGATGCCCTGGCGCATCGAAGACATCGATCTCAATCGCATCGACCGTCAACGCGCGGTCGCCAATGAAGACCTGTTGTTGCTGCTTTGCGCGGCTTCGTTCATCGAGAGCGGCACCGACCTCTACACCAGCAATCTGAGCAAGTTCTTCAACGGCGATCCGGAAGTGTCCGCGTGGCTCAACAACGAGTGGGAGCCGGAAGAGATGCAGCACGGCCGCGCACTGAAGGCATATATCGCGCACGTATGGCCGGAGTTCGATTGGGACACGGCCTTCCGTAACTTCTTCGAAGAGTATTCGAAGACCTGCAGTGTCGAGGACTTCGAGAAGACGCGTGCGCTGGAGATGGTCGCGCGCTGCGTCGTCGAGACGGGTACGGCCACGCTGTATCGCGCGATCGGCGAATGTTCGGATGAACCCGTGCTGAAAGAAATCACCGACAACATCCGCACCGACGAAGTCCGTCACTACAAGCACTTTTTCAAATACTTCAAGAAGTACAACAAGATCGAAGGCAATGGCCGCCTGGCCGTGTTGGGCGCGCTGATGCGCCGCGTGATGGAGATCAAGAACGAAGACTCGGAGATCGCGCTGCGTCATGTGTTCGCGATCCGCTATCCCGAGCGCGTCAACGATCCCGCGTATAACCGCGACAGGGCCGCGCGCGTGAACCGCCTCGTGCGGCACAACCTGTCAGCCGATATGTGTGTGAAGATGCTGCTCAAGCCGCTCGATCTGCCGGCGAAGATCCAGCCCGGCGTTCACTACCCGCTGGCGAAGATCACGCAGCACGTGTTCTTCCGCTGAATGTCGCGGCCGCACCTTGCTGGCCGGTTTCGACTGCTGACGAACGACATACGACGAACGGATGGCCCGCCACGCGCGGGCCATTCGCATTGGGCTCGGCAACTGCCATGACGCGCGTGCGTCGGCATCGCAACGGCCCCGAACCATCGACGGAGGAAAGATTCATGACTGCATCCGCGGATCAAAACCGCGCACTCGATCAACAGGTATTCGACGAATGGCCCGTCGAGTTGCGCGCACTCTTCGACGGCGCTGCGCTCGAATCGAAGGTGGGATTCACCGCGTCGCTGCTGACCGTCGATACGAGCGGCGGACACGTGCGCACGTCGCTGCTCGGCATCGGCGAGTTGTACGCGCCTGATTCGCGCACGCTATGTATCGCGCTGTGGCCGCAGTCGCGCGCGGCGCGAGCGATCGGACTCAACGGGCGCGCCGCGTTGACGTTCGTATTCGACGATGCGTTCTATCAGATTCAACTCCAGCTTGCGCCGATGCATGCAGAAGGTGCCGGGCTTGCGTGCTTCGCGGGATCGATCGAATCGGGCGAAGCGCAGCGGGTGCGTTATGCGCGGCTCACGTCCGGCATCGCGTTCGAACTGGAAGAGGGGAGAGATGCGGTACTCGAACGCTGGACGCAGCAGATCGAGTACCTGAAGAAAGCCGCCGGCGGCGCGGCGGCTGGGAGATAGCAGTCAGAAGCGGGGTCGATGTCCGCGAGGCATCGACAGAATTGCTTCAATCGATTTGCGTTAGTTGCCGCGCTGACCGTCGCGCCGCGTATGCGGCGCATCGCTGCGCGGCTTGCCGCCGCCGAGCAGCGCGCCCGGGTTCGCATTGCGCGGTTTGCGCGGCGCGTGCGGAGCATGCGCCGCGCCGTCATGCGCTGCCGCGCGCGGCTTGTCCTGATGACGCGCGCCATCGTGACGCGCATGCGTGGGCTTTGCGCTTTGCGTCTTCGCGTTTTGCGTCTTCGCGTGCGGCTGGTGCTTCGGCTTATCGGCCGAACCCGAACCTGAGCCCGAAGCCGAACCGCGCTGACCTTCGCGCGACGCGCCGTTGTTCCCGCCCGACGAGCCTTCGCGCTTCGGCTGACGCTGGCCTTGCCGTTGGCCCTGGCTTTGGCCTTGGCCCTGACGCGGTGCGCGGCCACCACTGCCTTGTCCGCGACGCTGGATCGGTTCGGGACGCGCATTCGGATCGGGCTCGAAGCCCGCGATCACTTCTTGCGGCACGGCGCGCTTGATCAGCTTCTCGATGTCTTTCAGCAGTTGCAGTTCGTCGACGCACACCAGCGACACCGCTTCGCCCGTCGCGCCCGCGCGGCCCGTGCGGCCGATGCGATGCACGTAGTCTTCGGGCACGTTCGGCAGATCGAAGTTGACGACATGCGGCAACTGATCGATGTCGATGCCGCGCGCGGCGATATCCGTTGCGACGAGCACCTGCAACGTGCCGTCCTTGAACTCGGACAGCGCGCGCGTGCGCGCCGACTGGCTCTTGTTGCCGTGAATCGCGAGCGCGCTGATGCCGTCCTTCGTCAGCTGTTCGGCGAGACGGTTCGCGCCATGCTTCGTGCGCGTGAACACGAGCACCTGGAACCAGTTGTGCTGCTTGATCAGGTGAGTCAGCAGTTCGCGCTTGCGGTCGCGATCGACGGGGTGAATCTTTTGCGCGACCGTTTCGGCCGTCGTGTTGCGGCGCGCGACTTCGATCAGCGCGGGCGAATCGAGCAGGCTGTCGGCAAGCGCCTTGATCTCGTCGGAGAACGTCGCGGAGAACAGCAGGTTCTGCCGCTTCGGCGGCAGCTTCGCGAGCACGCGCTTGATGTCGTGGATGAAGCCCATGTCGAGCATACGGTCCGCTTCGTCGAGCACGAGAATCTCGAGATGCGACAGGTCGATGGTCTTCTGCTGCATGTGATCGAGCAGACGACCCGGCGTCGCGACGACGATATCGACGCCGCGCCTCAACGCGTCGATCTGCGGATTGATGCCGACGCCGCCGAACATCACCGTCGACTTGAGCTTCAGATACTTGCCGTAAGCACGCACGCTTTCTTCGACCTGTGCGGCGAGTTCGCGCGTCGGCGTGAGAATAAGCGCGCGCACGACGCGCTTGCCGCCCGGCGCGGGCGGCATCGTCAGAAGACGTTGCAGGATGGGCAGCGTGAAGCCGGCCGTCTTGCCGGTGCCCGTCTGCGCGCCGGCCATCAGGTCGCCGCCGTTGAGCACGGCGGGGATGGCTTGCAGCTGGATCGGAGTCGGGGACGTGTAGCCCAGTTCGTTGACGGCGCGGACCAGCGATTCGGACAAGCCGAGAGAATCAAAAGACATAAAAGCTCTTTGCAATGCAATTGTGCGAACGGTGCGAACGCGGCCATCAGGCGCGCTCCCGGGCGATCGAGGCGATCGCTCGCCCGACACTCACCGTTCACGGAGAAATCGGCGGCACGCGCGATGCGTGCCGAATGCTCGACGCGCTATGCAGACACGTCGACTGGCATTAAGTTGCATCCGCCGCCGCGCGTCTCACGCGACATAACGCGCGACGCTGACGAATTGACACAGACTGCCGGCAAGTACGAACAGGTGCCAGATACCGTGTCCGTGCCGGATGCGCTCGTCGTTGACGAAGAAGTAGATGCCCGCGCTATAGATGATCCCGCCGGCCACGAGCCATGCAGTGCCCGCGGCCGGCAACGCAGTGACCAGCGGGCGGATGGCGACGAGCGCAAGCCATCCCATCAGCACGTAAAGCACCATCGATACGCTGCGGGTGCGTCGCCCGAGCGTCAATTCCTGCACGATCCCGAGCGCCGCCAGGCCCCAGCTCACGCCGAACAGCGACCAGCCCCACGGACCACGCAGCGTGACCAGCGTGAACGGCGTATAGCTGCCCGCGATCAGCAGGTAGATCGCGGAGTGATCGCACTTCTGCAAGATCGCCTTCAGACGCGGACCTTTCACGCTGTGGTAGAGCGTCGAGATGCCGTACAGCGCGCAAAGCATCGCGCCGTACACGCTGAAGCTCACGACCTTGTACGCATCGCCGTCGAGCGCGCCCATTGTCACGAGCGTTGCGAGCCCCGCCACCGACAACACGGCGCCGACGAGGTGAGTGATGCTGTTCAGACGCTCCCCGACGTGCACGATACTTCCTCCCGCATGATGCCTGCGCCATCCGACAAACGACACTGGACATACGTTATACGCCCGATATGTCAGATTCCGTTACGTCGAAGACAGGCGGGCTTCGATACCGCGATGCTACACGATGCTACAAAAAGCGAAGGGCGCGGCCGCGATAACCGCAGGCCGCGCCCCGATACATCAGACGGCGCTTAGTCGAGCGGCGCCGAACGCAGATCGACTACTTGTTGCGGCGACACAGCCGTGCCGTGGTTGCCCCACGACTGGCGGATGTACGTCACAACGGCTGCGACTTCCTGATTCGACAGCGACTGCGCGAACGGCGGCATGCCATACGGCTTCGGATTGCCATCCGTGCTCGGCGGATAGCCGCCGTTCAGCACCATGCGGATCGGGTTGACGGCCGACGGCATCTGGATCGACTGGTTGTTCGCGAGCGGCGGGAAGTTCGGCGGCTGGCCGAGACCATTCGCTTCGTGACACTTCGCGCAGTTGTCCGCGTAGACCTTCTGGCCTTGCTTCAACAGTTCGCCGCCGAACTGCTCCGACGTTTCCAGTTGCAGATGCTCAGGCGCTTCGCTCTTCTGCGGGATCGTCTTGAGGTACGTCGACATCGCGTGGATGTCTTCGTCCGTCATGTACTGCAGGCTGTTGTGAACCACTTCGGCCATCGGACCGAACACCGCGCCGCGCGGCGACACGCCTGTTTTCAGCAGATCGGAAATTTCCTTGATGTCCCAGTCGCCGAGGCCCGCTTCCTTGTTCGACGTCAGCGACGGCGCGTACCAGTTCTGCAGCGGGATCAGGCCGCCGGCAAACGCAGCCGAGTTGACGGGACCGCCCATCGCGTTGATCGACGTGTGGCACATGCCGCAGTGGCCGAGGCCTTCGATCAGATACGCGCCACGGTTCCATTCGACCGACTTGGTCGGGTCCGGCTTGTAGTCGCCTTCACGGAAGAACAGCGTGCGCCAGCCGATCAGCAGGTTGCGGTTGTTGAACGGGAACTTGAGTTCGTGCGGACGGCTCGGCACCGATGCGGGCGGGACCGAACGCAGATAGGCGTAGATCGCGTCGGAATCGGCGCGCGAGACCTTCGTGTAGCTCGTGAACGGGAACGCCGGATAGAGCAGGCTGCCGTCCTTCGAGCGGCCCGTGTGCATCGCGCGATAGAAGTCGTCCTGCGACCATTTGCCGATGCCGTGCTGGTCATCGGGCGTGATGTTCGGCGTGAACAGCGTGCCGAACGGCGTGGCCATCGGCAGGCCGCCGGCGAATATCTTGCCGCCGCGCACCGTATGGCACGCGATACAGTCGCCCGCGCGGGCGAGGTACTCGCCCTTCTTGATCAGTTCAGCCTGGTCTGCCGGCGTGGCCGCCATCGCGGTGCCGTTGTGCAGGTTGTCGCCACCCGACCACAGGACGGGAACGAGTGCGGCGGCCGCGACGACGACGACAGCCGAAAGGGCGAACAAAGACTTGCGTTTCATTTGTTTGTCTCTCCCGGTGCCTTATTGCGGTTCGCTGCCGCAGGCAAGCGGAGTCTTCAACGATTTGGCGGGTACCGGCACGGGGTTCTGCGGCGCCTGCTGCGTGGACAGCCACGCGGCGACCGCGTTCACGTCGGCGTCCGTCAGACGCGTTGCGATCGTGTGCATGCAGTCAGGCTCGATTGCGTGGCGCGAACCCGAACGCCATGCGCCCAGCTGCGCGCTGATGTAGTCGGAGTGCAGTCCGACCAGGCCCGGAATAGCCGGTTCCATGCCCGTGAGGCCCTTGCCGTGGCAAGCCGCGCAAGCGGGAATCTGCTTCGATGCGTCGCCGTTCAGCACGATTTCCTTGCCGCGCGAGAGCGTCGCATCGGAGACGGTCGGCTTGGCCGGCGTCGGATACGGCGGACGCTGCTGCGAGAAGTACGTCGCGATCTGATGAAGGTAGTCGTCCGAGAGATACGTGACGAGGTAGTTCATCGGCGGATACTTCCGGCGGCCTTCGCGGAAGTTCTTCAACTGGTTGTACAGATAGTCGGCCGGCTTGCCAGCGAGACGCGGGAAGTAGTCGTTATCCGTGCCCTGGCCTTTCGAGCCGTGACATGCCGTGCAGCCTTGCACGCGCGCTTCCATCGTGTCCGGAGCTTTGGGCTGAGTTTGCGCTTTCGCAGCGCCAGATACGCCTGCGCACCCGATAAACAGCAGGGCGAGCAAAGGGCGGAAAATGCGTCTTGAAGACACGCGTAACTCCATGATTATCGGGGACCTTGCCGAACTTCGAGCGGATCGGTGTGTGCAGCGCGATGGATACTTCCGACGCTGCGCGGCGACGCAGCATTCTATCATCGATGGGTAATGGTGACTATTTGACACATGCGACCGATTTCCCACCTGATGCGCCCTCACGACACCCGTCGATGCGACAAGTTGACGCAATCGATCGTCATCGCATAAGGACGCGTGCTTGCTCACAAAATGCGTTGCGCCCTGGCGGCAGCGCTTCCAGCTCATTTAAGATTGCGCATTTGCATCGATAGGCGGTCACTCGATTGCGATGTCTCGCGCTCTTCGCTTTCACGCTATTCACGCGCGTCGCTTCGTTCGCGAAGTGATGCTGATGCCGCGCGGCGCGATGAACGGCTCCGCATCGTTGAACTGACTCAGCCGCGAGATATCGAAGCGTACTATTCCGACCGTCGTTGCCGTCCTTGCATTTTCCAGCGTTCCATTCATAGCCACCTTATGACTCTTTCCCTGCCATTGCGCTCGCCACTTCGCTGGCTTGCGGCGTGCGGCGTGTCGCTCGTCGTCGCGTCGAACGCCTTCGCTCATGCGACGCCGACGTCGCGCCAACCCGCGCCCAATGCCGCGATAGCAGCGCCTTCCGCAGTGACGATCCACTTCAGCGAGCCGCTCGAGCCGGCGTTCAGCAAGATCGCGCTCGTCGATGCGCATGGCAAGCCGGCGGCGTCCGCCGCTTCCGAAGTCGATGCAGCGGACACGCAGACCATGCGTCTCGCGTTGCAGCCGCTCGCGCCGGGGCGTTACACGGTGCAATGGACGGCCGTTGCCGAAGACGGACACCGCACCAAAGGCACCTACGCCTTCAGCGTCAAATGAGAGTCGACGGATTGTGGATCGGGCAGGTCGCGATGGCCGCGCTCATGAACGTCGCGTTTGCGTTTGCCGTCGGTTCGGCGTTGCTCGGCGCGTGGCTCGCGAACGATGCGCAGGCGAAGATCGCGCCCGCGCGCCCAGCGTGGTTGCGCGCGCAGCGGTCGATGCAGGCTGCCGCGATCGTGCTCGTGCTCGCCGATCTCGGCTGGCTGCTCTATCAGGCGGCGGAGATGGCGGGTGTCAGCCTGCCTGAGGCAATCGGCGTCGTGCCGACGATGCTGTCGCAGACGCATGTCGGTTTCGGCTGGAGCATCGCGTTCGTCGGCGCGCTCGTGCTGGTGCTCGTATCGTTCGCACGGCAGACCAACATGCTGCGCAATGCGCTGCTGTGGCTCGCCGTGATCGCGATTGCGGGCGGCAAGGCATCGCTCGGACATGCGGCGGATGCGGGTGTCGCATCTGCCGCGATCGGCACGCAAACGCTGCACGTGCTCACGACGTCCGTGTGGGGCGGCCTCGTGCTCGCAGCGGGGTTCTCGGTGCTGCCGGCGCTCGGCACGTCGATCGCGCGCGGCGTGATGATACGCACCGCGACGCAGTTGTCGAACGTATCGCTCGTCGCTGTCGTGTTCGTGGTGCTCTCGGGCGTGTTCAATGCAGTGCGCGGTGCGGGCGGATCATTCGACGCGATCACGGGAAGCACATGGGGTCACGTGCTCACGCTCAAGCTCGTGCTCGTTGCGCTCGCGCTAGTGATGGGCGGACTCAACCGTTTTGCCGCGCTGCCGAGACTGCGGCGCACCGCCGCGACGATGGATGCGCATACGTTCTCGAACGTGTTGTATCTCGAGGCGCTTGCGATGCTCGGCATCTTCGCCGCTGCGGCTATGTTGTCGCACAGCGTGCCGGGGTATGTCGCGTTGGGTTGAACGCTTGAACGCTTGAAGTGCTTGAAGCGCTTGAAGTGCTTGAAGTGCTTGAAGTGCATGAAGCGCTTGGGAGCGTTGTAGCACTTGAAGCGCGCCGGATCATCACGCACGAATGCGCCGCACGACCCGACGTGCGGCGCCGATGCAAGCCGATGCGCGGATCACTCGTAGCCCAGTTTGTGCCCGACGATAGGCGCACAAAAAAGTCCGATCGCGCAGCCCGCCGCCTTGCCTTCGAGCTCAGCCGCTGCCGCATGTGCGCTCGTCATGTGCATCAGCAGATCGAGGAGTTGCGGCACGCAATAAAGAAACGCCGCGGCGAGGAAACACCTTTCGATCGTCGCGATGCGCCAGCCGCGCTCGAACGCGATCGCCGCGCCGATCACGCGCAACACGCCGAACACCACCAGCGCGCCGACGGCCGCCTGTTCGCGGATCAGATAGTCAGGAAGAAATTCGCCCATTGCGTCCTCTGCTTGAACGGATGTTTTGCATCACGTTCAGCAAGGAGCGGGCCAGAGCTCGTGAAGTGTCGTCTTGCATCGCGAGGAGCCTTGTCCGTCAAGGGCCTTCGCGGCGGTTGCGACGCGTGTGAAAGACGGCAACGCGCTTTCCCGGTCAGTTATGTAACGTTACTGAAACGCCCTATGTGGCGACGCTTCACGTAACGCCGGCGACGAAACGAACGGTTGTCAAATGACAAGCGCCGCCCGAAGGCGGCGTCTGCTTGTTCATTCGCGATACGGCGCGAGCCTGCTCACCACTCGGCGACGCTGCCGTCCGCGTGACGCCAAACCGGATTGCGCCAGCGATGGCCGATCTTCGCCATGTCGCGCACCTTGTCCTCGTTCACTTCGATGCCGAGCCCCGGACCTTGCGGAATCGACACGAAGCCTTCGTCGTATTTGAAGACTTCAGGGTTCTTGATGTAGTCGAGCAGATCGTTGCCCTGGTTGTAGTGGATGCCGAGGCTCTGTTCCTGGATGAACGCGTTGTAGCTGACGGCGTCGATCTGCAGGCATGTCGCGAGCGCGATCGGTCCGAGCGGGCAGTGCAGCGCAAGCGCGACGTCGTAGGCCTCCGCCATCGATGCGATCTTGCGGCATTCCGTGATGCCGCCCGCGTGCGATGCGTCTGGCTGGATGATGTCGACGTAACCGCCCGCGAGAATGTGCTTGAAGTCCCAGCGCGAATACAGACGCTCGCCGAGTGCGATGGGCGTGCTCGTCTGGTTGACGATGTCGCGCAGCGCCTCGACGTTCTCCGACAGCACGGGCTCTTCGATGAACATCAGCTTGAACGGATCGAGTTCCTTCGCGAGCACCTTCGCCATCGGCTTGTGAACGCGGCCGTGGAAATCCACGCCGATGCCGACGTTCGGCCCGACGGCTTCGCGCACGGCCGCGACGTTGTTGATGACGCCTTGCACCTTGTCGAAAGTGTCGATGATCTGCAGCTCTTCCGAGCCGTTCATCTTCACGGCCTTGAAGCCGCGCTCGACGACGGCGCGCGCGTTGTTCGCGACGTCGCTTGGACGGTCGCCGCCGATCCACGAATACACCTTGATGCGGTCGCGCACCTGGCCGCCGAGCAGCGTGTGCACAGGCACGCCGTGAAATTTGCCCTTGATGTCCCACAGCGCCTGATCGACGCCCGCAATCGCGCTCATCGAAATCGGGCCGCCGCGATAGAAGCCCGCGCGGTACATGACCTGCCAGTGGTCCTCGATGTTGCGCGGGTCTTTGCCGATCAGATAGTCGGAAAGCTCGTCGACGGCGGCCGCGACGGTATGCGCGCGCCCTTCGACGACGGGCTCGCCCCAGCCGACAAGGCCTTCGTCCGTCTCGATCTTCACGAAACACCAGCGCGGAGGAACGATGAATGTTTCGATTCGGGTGATCTTCATGGGTGTCTCCTTTGCTGGCAAAGCCGGTTGCAGTTCATGAGCGCCTCGTTTCGCCGACGGATTGAGCGCGGCGCGGCAGTCGAGGAGCCACATGCTACAGCAAAATCGCTTTAAAGTAGTATTAATAGTATTATTTGACGCAAGGTTTTATCGGGCGAGACGGGATTCGCGTTGGGTTTCGCGCGCCCGATCGCCGATAATCGCGGGCGGTCCACGCCGCTTCCCCACGCGATGCCGCGTAACGGACCACCGACATTCCGCATCAGGAGAACCGACATTCAGCGAGATCTGCACGGCCGCGTCGCGTATTTGCTGGCGACGGCCATTCTGCGCGGCGACTATGCGCCGGAATCCATTCTGCCGCGCGAAGCGGACCTGATGGAGACGTTCGGCGTGAGCCGCACCGTGCTTCGCGAAGCGCTGCGCACGTTGACGTCGAAAGGGCTGATCGAGTCGAGGCCGCGCGTCGGTACGCGCGTGCGTCGGAAGACCGCGTGGAATCTGCTGGATGCGGATCTGCTCGACTGGTATTCGCGCGTCGCGCCCGCGATGGATTTCGCGCTGAAGCTGCAGGAAATGCGCGAGATGATCGAGCCCTACGCGGCCGCGCTCGCGGCGGCGTCGCACAGCGACGAATCGTTCGGTGCGCTCGATGCCGCGCATTCGGCGATGGCCGCGGCGCGCAACGTCGACGAATGGGTGCGCGCAGACCTGCAGTTCCATCTGAGCGTGCTCGCCGCATGCAGCAACGAATTGCTGATACCGCTCGGCACGCTGATCGAGCGCACGCTCGAAGCGCAGTTGCGTCTGAACGCGAAACGCGCCGACGTGTTCAATGCGTCGCTCGCCGAGCATACGGCCGTGTTCGAAGCGATCCGCGACCGGGATGCGCCGCGCGCGCGTCACGCGATGGCGTCGCTGCTCGGCGTCACGCGAGGGCGGATCGAAGGCTGACGCGGGTGAGGGCTCACGTCGTGCGTCGCCTCAATCCATGGCCGCATGCGCGGCAGATTCGCTGCCTGCTCCCCGCGACGGGCGAATCAGCAGCACGAGGGGAATGACGGCCAGCGTCGCGACGAACATCAGCTTGAAGTCGTTCAGATACGCGATCATCGCGGCCTGCTGCGTGATCGATGCGTCGAGCACGGCGACGTCGACGCGCGAACCCGTCGCGAGTATCGGCTGGGCGATCGGGTTGAACATGTTCACGTTCGCTGCGAGGTCCGAGTGCGCGACCTGCGTGTTGCGCGTGAGCAGCGTCTGCACGATCGAGATGCCGATACTGCTGCCGATGTTGCGCATCAGGCTATAGGTCGCGGTGCCGTCGGCGCGCAGCGCGGGCGTGAGCGTCGAGAAAGTGAGCGCGCTCAGCGGCACGAACACGAGCCCGAGGCCGAAGCCCTGGATCACGCCAGGCCAGACGATGTCCGATGCCGACAGCACGATCGTGTAATGCATCATCTGCCAGAGCGCGAATGCCGATACGACGAAGCCGGTGAGAAGCATCGCGCGCGCGTCGATGTGCTTGAGCAGCCGCCCTGCGAGCAGCATCGCGAGCATCGTGCCGGCGCCGCTCGGCGCGGTGACGAGGCCCGTCGTCGCGACGGGATAGTTCATCAGGTTTTGCAGCATCGGCGGCAGCAGTGCGCGCGTCGCATACATCACCGCGCCGATGATGAAGATGAAGAACGTGCCCGTCGCGAAGTTGCGGTCCTTCAGCAACTCGTACTTGAAGAACGACGACTTGCCGACGGTCGCCGTATGCGCAATGAAGAACGCGAAGCTGATCGACGCGATCAGCGCTTCGACGACGATTTCATGCGAGCCGAACCAGTCGAGCTGCTCGCCGCGATCGAGCATCGCCTGTAGCGCGCCGATAGCGAGGCCGAGTGTCGCGAAACCGAAGGCGTCGAACTTCGCGTCGTGTTTCGGTTCGCGCGACGGCAGAAACGTCAGCACGCCAAAGAGCGCGAACGCGCCGATCGGCAGATTGATGAAGAAGACCCAGCGCCAGTTGTAGCTATCGGTGAGCCAGCCGCCGAGCGTCGGGCCGAGAATCGGGCCGACCATCACGCCCATGCCCCAGACGGCCATCGCCTGGCCTTGCTTCTCGCGCGGGTTGATGTCGAGCAGGATCGACTGCGACAGCGGCACGAGCGATGCGCCGAAGATACCCTGCAAGAGACGCGACGCGACGATCTGCGTCAACGTCTCGGACAGCCCGCACAGCGCCGACGCGACCGTGAACCCGCCGATCGCGAACATCAGCAGCCGCTTGACGCTCAGCCGGTCGGACAGCCAGCCGGTGAGCGGCGTCGCGATCGCGGCCGCGACGATGTACGACGTGAGCACCCACGTGATCTCATCCTGCGACGCCGACAGACTGCCCTGCATGTGCGGCAGCGCGACATTGGCGATGGTGCTGTCGAGCGTCTGCATCAGCGTCGCGAGCATGATCGCGATCGTGATCATCGGACGGTTGAGTGCGACGGCGGGCTTTGCTGCCGGCGAATCGGGGGCCATGAAGCGATAATTTTGAGATAGTAAGCATGCTTATTGTATAGGCGGCCGCTTTTTATGGAAACGCTGAATTTCCCGGATACGGCTTTTCGCGGGATGTTTCGGGCCGACGAAGCGGAGCCTCTTCGTATAATCGCGCGATGAAAACCCATTTCGACGAGCGCTTCGGCTTTCTCATTTCCGATGTCGGCAGGCTGGTCGGCAAGCGGTTCGACGACCTCGCGCGGCTGTCGATCGACTTGACGCGCGCGCAATGTCGCGCGCTCGCGTATCTGTCGCATTACGGCGATATCAATCAGGCACGGCTCGCGGATCTGCTGGAGGTCGCACCCATTTCGGCTGGGCGGCTGCTCGACAGGATGGAAGAGGGCGGATGGATCGAGCGCATCGGCAATCCGCGTGATCGACGCGAAAAGCAGATTCGATTGACGGAGAAGGCCGAGCAGACGCTGGACGATGCGAAGAGAGTCGGCGATCAGATTGCGGCGGAGGGTCTGAGCGGCTTGACCGACGAGGAAGCGAAGCAACTCATCGCGCTGCTGCAGAAAGTGCGGGGGAATCTGACGAGGATCGTCGAGCGGTGAGGGCGCGCGCAGCGCTGTTGGTTGCGCGGCCATCGATCTTTAAATCGGCGTGCTGGAAATGAAAAAAGCCGCTGTTTCGTGAGAAACAGCGGCTTCTTGCATTTGGTGGCGAATCAGGGACTCGAACCCCGGACCTGCGGATTATGATTCCGTCGCTCTAACCGACTGAGCTAATTCGCCGAAAGAAGCGAAATTATGAAGATGCCGACAGAGGCTGTCAACCCCCGCCGGCATCTTTTTACGGCCCCTCGTCTACGCGGCGCTCAATCCTGCGCGTAGATGTTGGAGTCCTTGGTCTCCCGCACGAAAAGCAGGCCGATCACGAAGGTGCCCAGCGCGATCACGATTGGATACCACAGCCCGGAGTAGATGTTGCCGTTGGCCGCAACGATTGCGAACGCGGTCGCCGGCAGGAAGCCGCCGAACCAGCCATTGCCGATGTGATATGGCAGCGACATCGACGTATAGCGGATGCGTGTCGGGAACATCTCGACCAGCATCGCCGCGATCGGCCCATACACCATCGTCACGTAGATCACGAGGATCGTCAGGATCACGACCGTCATCGGCCAGTTGAGCTGCGACGGGTCGGCCTTCGGCGGATAGCCGGCAGTCTTCAGCGCGGTACTCAAGGTCTTGTCGAACGTCGCGCCCGCTTCCTTGGCGCCCGCCGCCTTGCCGTCATATGTGTCGATCGTCGTGTCGCCGACCTTGATCTGCGCAAGCGTGCCCGCCGGTGCCGCCACGTTGTCGTAGTTCAAGCCGGCCTTCGACAGTGCGCTCTTCGCGATATCGCAGGATGTCGTGAACTTGGCCGTGCCGACCGGATTGAACTGGAACGAGCACTCGTCCGGATTCGCGATCACGACGATGGGCGCCTTTTGCGTCGCGGCTTCGAGAGCCGGGTTCGCGTAGTGCGTCAGCGCCTTGAACAGCGGGAAGTACGTCAGCGCGGCGATCAGGCAGCCCGCCATGATGATCGGCTTACGGCCGATGCGGTCAGACAGCGAACCGAAGAACAGGAAGAACGGCGTGCCGATCAGCAGTGCGATCGCGATCAGAATATTCGCGCTCGCGCCATCGACCTTCAGCGTTTGCGTCAGGAAGAAGAGCGCATAGAACTGACCCGTGTACCAGACAACAGCCTGGCCGGCCGTTACGCCGATCAGAGCCAGGATCACGATCTTCAGATTCTTCCACTGGCCGAACGCTTCCGAGAGCGGCGCCTTCGAGGTCTTGCCTTCGGCCTTGATGCGCTCGAATGCCGGCGACTCCCGCAGTTGCAGACGGATCCACACCGAGACGGCCAGCAGGAACAGCGATGCAATGAACGGAATGCGCCAGCCCCAGCTGCCGAACGCTTCTTCGCCCATCGACGTGCGCACGCCGAGAATCACGAGCAGCGACAGGAACAGGCCGAGCGTCGCCGTCGTCTGAATCCACGCGGTGTAGAAGCCGCGCCGGTTGGCGGGCGCGTGTTCCGCGACATACGTTGCGGCGCCGCCGTACTCGCCGCCGAGCGCGAGGCCTTGCAGCAGACGCATCGCGATGAAGATCACCGGTGATGCAAAGCCGATCGCCGCATAGCCAGGCAGGAAACCGACCACGCAGGTCGACAGACCCATGATGACGATCGTGATCAGGAACGTGTACTTGCGGCCGACCATGTCGCCGAGCCGCCCGAACACCAGTGCGCCGAACGGGCGCACCGCGAAACCGGCCGCGAAGCCGAGGAGGGTAAAGATGAAGGCGGCCGTCGGATTGACGCCTGAGAAGAAGCTCTTGCTGATGTAGGCCGCGAGAGAGCCGGCCAGGTAAAAGTCGTACCACTCGAAAACCGTGCCCAACGACGACGCGAAAATCACCCGTTTTTCGTCTTTCGTCATCGGCGCGTGCGAGATTTGCCCGCTTACGGTAGCCATATGTCGTCTCCAGTATTGATATAAGTCGCGGTTCGCCCGGACAGGCGTTGCCGTGTAGCGATTATTGGAGCGGAAACTTACGGCGTTCTGACTCGCGATGCATGTGTTTAAGAGCGCGCGAATTCGACTGACGTCGGCTAATTGCATGCAACTTCGTCAATTCATCCGCTAACAGCTTGAAAACGCTCCGCATGCGATTGCTGACTGAAACGAACTAAACTGACGGGTTAGGGTAAGTCCCGTGCACGATCCAACATCCGCAGGCTGACACGGACGAGCGTCCCGGCAAGGCGCGGCGACGTCTGATACACGTTGTCTTCGATGCTGAGCTTGCCGCCGTGCATCGTCGCGATTTCGCGGACGATCGCGAGACCGAGGCCGCTGCCGTCTCCTTCGCGTCCGAGAATCCGATAGAAGCGCTCGAGCACGCGCTCGCGCTCAGCGGGAGGAATGCCCATGCCCGTGTCTTCGACTTCCAGATAGGCCATCCCCGCGACATCGTCGCGCCGCACCCGCACGGTGATGCGTCCGCCTGTGGGCGTGTAGCGGATCGCGTTGTCGATCAGATTGGACAGCATCTCGCGCAGCATGACCGGGTTGCCTTCCACCTCGATCGCTTCTTCGGGCGTTTCCGGTCCTTCGTAGCCGAGATCCATCTGCTTCGCGAGCGCCGCCTGGACCCAGTCACGCACGGCGCTGCGAGCGACGTCGCCGATTTCGACGGGCGTGAAGATCTGCCCGGACATGCGGTTCTCCGCGCGCGCCAACGCGAGCAGCTGCGTGACGAGCCGCGCGGCGTGCTCGGAACTGGTTGCGATCTGTTCGAGCGACCGATGCACTTCCGCCGACGCATCCTGCCGCAGCGCCAGTTCCGCCTGAGTGCGCAAGCCGGCGAGCGGCGTCTTCATTTGATGCGCGGCGTCGGCGATGAAGCGCTTTTGCAGCTCCATGTTCTGTTCGAGGCGCGTCAGCAGGTCGTTGAATGACGTGACGAGCGGTTCGATTTCGGGCGGCGCGCGGCGCGCTTCGAGCGGCGACAGATCGTCGGGGCGGCGCGCGCGGATATGCGCCTGCAGCGCATGCAGCGGCGCGAGGCCGCGCGACAGCCCGAACCATACGAGCAAAATCGCGAGCGGCAGGATCACGAACTGCGGCAGGATCACGCCTTTGATGATGTCGTTGGCGAGCGCGCTGCGCTTGTCGAGCGTCTCGGCCACCTGCACGAGCACGGGCTGCGCGCCGGGCGTCTGCGGAAACTCGACGGTCGTATAGGCCACGCGGATATCGTTGCCGCGCAGCAGGTCGTCGCGAAACTCGACGATGCCCGGCTGCGGCCGGTCCTCTTCACGCGGAAGCGGCATGTCGCGATCGCCGCCGACCAGTTCACCGCGCGTGCCTAGCACCTGATAGAACACGCTGTCGATGTTGTCGGCGCGCAGGAAATCGCGCGTCGACTCGGGCAGTGTCAGTTCCGCGACGCCGTTGACGGGATGAATCTGTCGCGCGAGCACGTACGCGTCGGTTTCCAGCGCGCGGTCGAACGGCCCGTTCGCAATCGACTTCGCGACCAGATACGTGACGGCAAGACTCATCGGCCACAGCAGCAGCAGGGGCGCGAGCATCCAGTCGAGGATTTCGCCGAACAGCGAGCGCGGACGCGTCTCCGCCGCCGCTTCGGTTTCGTCGGGCGGCGCGAACGGATTCGCGTAACGGGCGTCGCGGACTTCGTCGATATCCGCCGCGTGCGCCGTGGCGCGTGGTGCGCGGACGGACATGGAGCGCCTTTACTTGAAATGGTGGCTGGCAGGCATCGCCGCCGACGCGGTCGCCTCGGATTGCTGCGGCGCCTGCGTCTGCGGCGATGCCAGCTCGCCAGCCGTTTGCGGTTGCGTTTGCGTAGGAGGTGACGGCGCGGCCTTCTCGAGACAATAGCCAAGCCCGCGCACGGTGATGATGCGTACGCCGCTCGGTTCGATCTTCTTGCGCAGCCGGTGCACGTACACCTCGATCGCGTTGTTGCTGACTTCCTCGCCCCATTCGCACAGGTGATCGACGAGCTGTTCCTTCGATACCAGCCGCCCGATCCGCTGCAACAGGACTTCGAGCAATCCTAGCTCACGCGCGGAGAGATCGATAACCTGCTCGTTGGCATAGGCAATTCGACCGACCTGATCGAACGACAGCGATCCGTGCCTGACGACGGTCGGTCCGCCGCCCGCGCCGCGCCGGGTCAGCGCGCGCACGCGTGCTTCGAGTTCGTTGAGCGCGAAGGGCTTCGCCATATAGTCGTCGGCGCCGAGGTCGAGTCCCTTGACGCGCTCGTCGACGCTGTCCGCCGCCGTCAGGATCAGCACGGGCAGGTTCGAATTGCGCGCGCGCAGGCGCCGCAGCACTTCTAGACCGGACATTTTCGGCAGTCCGAGATCGAGAATCAGGAGGTCGAAAGTCTGCATCGACAGCGCGGTATCCGCTTCCGCGCCCGTCTTCACATGGTCGACGGCGTATGCCGATTGGCGGAGTGATCGGACGAGACCGTCCGCGAGTATGCTGTCGTCTTCGGCAATGAGAATTCGCATGATGCGCCCTGCCCGGCCGGCACCGGGGCGCTCCGGCGCACAGCGTCTCCGAAAATTTTTTGTGGGGTAGCGAGTGTGGCCCGCTTGGCACATGTGGACGTCCGCATGTGATTCGGGCTTGCCAAAACTACTGTTTTTTTATACAGTGTCTGCGTTTAGCGTGCTGGCTGTTCATACCGTGTACAAAGCGGTGTCGAATCAGCTGGTGCACCTGCCTCAGACGCCGTTCATCATAGCAAAGGACGATTCATGGAAGAAAGCAAGAAAGGCTCGGCTGGACTGACTGCGGAAAAGAGCAAGGCCCTCGCTGCCGCGCTTGCGCAGATTGAAAAGCAGTTCGGCAAGGGGTCGGTCATGCGGCTCGGCCAAGGTGAGGCAGTCGAAGATATTCAGGTGGTCTCGACGGGATCGCTGGGCCTCGACATCGCGCTGGGCGTCGGCGGTCTGCCGCGCGGCCGTGTGGTGGAAATCTACGGGCCGGAGTCGTCGGGCAAGACCACGCTGACGCTGCAGGTCGTCGCCGAAATGCAAAAGCTCGGCGGCACGGCGGCGTTCATCGACGCGGAGCACGCGCTCGACATCCAGTACGCGCAAAAGCTCGGCGTGAACGTGAGCGATCTGCTGGTCTCGCAGCCGGACACGGGCGAACAGGCGCTCGAAATCGCGGACGCACTCGTCCGTTCGGGTTCGATCGACATGATCGTGATCGACTCGGTTGCGGCGCTCGTGCCGAAGGCTGAAATCGAAGGCGAAATGGGCGATTCACTGCCCGGCCTGCAGGCGCGTCTGATGTCGCAGGCGCTGCGCAAGCTGACGGGCACGATCAAGCGCACGAACTGCCTCGTCATCTTCATCAACCAGATCCGCATGAAGATCGGCGTGATGTTCGGCAACCCGGAAACGACGACAGGCGGCAATGCGCTGAAGTTCTACGCGTCGGTGCGTCTGGACATTCGCCGTATCGGTTCGATCAAGAAGAACGACGAAGTGATCGGCAATGAAACGCGTGTGAAGGTCGTGAAGAACAAGGTGTCGCCACCGTTCCGCGAAGCGATCTTCGACATCCTGTATGGCGAAGGCATCTCGCGTCAGGGCGAAATCATCGATCTCGGCGTGCAGGCGAAGATCGTCGACAAGGCCGGTGCCTGGTACAGCTATAACGGCGAGCGTATTGGCCAGGGCAAGGACAACGCGCGTGAATTCCTGCGTGAGAATCCCGATATCGCGCGCGAGATCGAAAATCGTATCCGCGAGTCGCTCGGCGTGAACGCAATGCCGACGGACGCCGCAGTCGGTGCAGACGCGGAAGTCGCGGGCGAAGAAGAATAATCGTCGCGTGATACGCAAGGGCCGCCCCGTTTCTTCGCGCCCTGCTTCCACCACGGACGCAGGACACGATGGGGGCGGCCCGCGTGACGACGAGGCATTCGAATCGTCGCCACGCTCATCTCTATCATCTTCAGCTTCATCTACGTCTGTGGCCTCGTCGCGTACACACGAGTCGTCATCGGACGATTCTGATCCTTTCGAATCGTTCGATGCCCACGATCGTGCCGCGGGGCTCGGTCCGTCTTCCCGTCCGTCTCCTTTCAACCGTTCAGGCGACGGCGGCGGCGAGACCACCTACACCCGATCACGTCGCCAGCCTGGCGAGCCCAAATCTGCCGATACGGCAAGCCGCGCATCACAACGTCCCGCGCGTTCGCTCAAAGGCCGCGCGCTCGGCTACCTTTCGCGCCGCGAATACAGTCGCGCGGAGTTGTCGCGCAAACTCACGCCCTACGCGGAGGAGGGCGAATCCATCGACGAACTTCTGGATTCGCTCGAACGCGAAGGCTGGCTATCCGATTCGCGTTTCGCGGAAAGCCTGATCAACCGGCGCGCGTCGCGCATGGGCGCGAGCCGCATTGTCGGCGAACTCAAGCGCCATTCGGTCGGGCAGGCGCTGGTCGAAGAAGTCGGTGCGCAATTGCGCGAAACGGAACTGGCGCGCGCTCAAGCCGTGTGGCGCAAGAAATTCGGCCAACTCCCCGAGACGCCCAACGAGCGCGCGAAGCAGGCGCGCTTCCTTGCTGCGCGTGGCTTTTCGCAGGCGATCATCGGGAAGATTCTCAAGGGTATCGACGAAGACTGGGCGTCGGAATAGGGCGAATGGGGCGAATGAATCGGGCGCCCCACGGCCCCACAACAGCCGCGCCGAATGAACGCTCGTGAGACCCGTGCCGCAACTACGCGCAAGGCCCGTCGGGACAAGCCCCGGCGGGCTTCGGCCAGTCTCAAATACCCAGTATGCTAAAATTCAACGGTTCTTCAATCCGGCCTTTTTTCTCGCATGCCGCTCTCTCCGCCAGTGTCCCGACAATTGCGCCATCGCCGCGCAATCCGAGTGGACGCGTACGAGCGTGAAGATGGCCTGTGGGATATCGAGGCGTGCCTCACCGACGAAAAGCCACGTGACGTGGCGCTTGCGTCGGGTGTCCGGCCGAACGGCCTGCCGATCCATGAACTCTGGCTCCGCATCACGATCGATCGCAAGCTCAATGTCGTCGACGCCGAAGCGTCGTCCGACTGGGTGCCGTATCCCGGTGTGTGTGAAGCCTCCAATCCCGCCTATCGCGCCCTCATCGGGCTCAATCTGTTCCGCAACTTTCGCCGTGATGCCGTCCGCTTGTTGGCCGGCACGGCTGGCTGCACGCATCTCACCGAGTTGTGCGCAGTCCTGCCGACGGCAGCCATCCAGGCATTCGCCGGCGACGTGTGGAACACCGCGAGGGGAAAACCGGGAGACGGGCAGCAAGCAGGTTCGCAAAACGGATCGGGAGACGGTTCGAGCCAGCACGCACACGGCAGCAACGGACAGGACGCACAAAACAACGCTTCGAACGAGCACGCGAGCGGTCAGGCAAGCGAGCAATCAAACGACAAACCGCCATTCCAGTTGGGCCGCTGCCATGCGCTGCGATTCGACGGCGAGGCGGTGCGCCAGTTTTATCCGCGCTGGTATGGCCACGCGCCGCGTTCAGCGGATCGCGCGGACGCCGCGCCCGACGGACAGACCGTGAAGACGGCCCGTCCCGAGTAAGCGGCCCAGGCGGAAGCGAAGTTCAATCCAACTCTCAGACTGAAGGGAATCACGCATGAAGATTCACGAGTACCAGGGTAAGGAAATCCTGCGGAAATTCGGAGTCGCGGTACCGCGCGGCAAGCCGGTCTTCTCGGTGGACGATGCGGTCAAGGCCGCTGAAGAGCTGGGCGGCCCGGTGTGGGTCGTGAAGGCTCAGATCCACGCGGGTGGCCGTGGCAAGGGTGGCGGCGTGAAGGTCGCGAAATCGCTCGAGCAGGTCCGCGAATACGCGAACCAGATTCTCGGCATGCAACTGGTCACGCACCAGACGGGCCCGGAAGGCCAGAAGGTGAATCGTCTGCTGATCGAAGAAGGCGCTGACATCAAGAAGGAACTGTATGTCGGTCTCGTGATCGATCGCGTGTCGCAGAAGGTCGTCGTGATGGCCTCGAGCGAAGGCGGCATGGACATCGAAGAAGTCGCCGCGAAGACGCCGGACGCGATCCACAAGGTTGCCGTCGATCCGTCGAAGGGTCTGCTCGACGCGGAAGCCGACGATCTGGCGAAGAAGATCGGCGTGCCCGACGCTTCGATCCCGCAAGCTCGCACGATCCTGCAAGGCCTGTACAAGGCAACGTGGGAAACGGACGCATCGCTGGCCGAAATCAACCCGCTGATCCTGACGGGCGACGGCAAGGTGATCGCGCTGGACGCCAAGTTCAACTTCGACTCGAACGCACTGTTCCGTCATCCGGAAATCGTCGCTTACCGCGATCTGGACGAAGAAGATCCCGCTGAAGTCGAAGCATCGAAGTTCGACCTCGCGTACATCTCGCTCGACGGCAACATCGGCTGTCTCGTGAACGGCGCGGGCCTCGCCATGGCAACCATGGACACGATCAAGCTGTTCGGCGGCGAGCCGGCGAACTTCCTCGACGTCGGCGGCGGCGCGACGACGGAGAAGGTCACGGAAGCCTTCAAGCTGATGCTGAAGAACCCGAACCTGACGGCGATTCTCGTCAACATCTTCGGCGGCATCATGCGCTGCGACGTGATCGCGGAAGGCGTGATCGCGGCTTCGAAGGCGGTCGATCTGCAAGTGCCGCTCGTCGTGCGCATGAAGGGCACGAACGAAGACCTCGGCAAGAAGATGCTGGCTGACTCCGGCCTGCCGATCATCTCGGCGGACAGCATGGAAGAAGCCGCGCAGAAGGTCGTCGCGGCTGCCGCAGGCAAGGCCTGATCGCCCCGGCGCTTATCACGGGATTACGAATGGCGGCGTGCGAGCGGCGCGGGTAGAGAGTTGCCGCAAGACGCTAAAGCGCATGTCGCCAAACGAACAGAGGTCAATACATGTCGATTCTGATCAACAAAGACACCAAGGTCATCACGCAGGGCATCACCGGCAAGACCGGTCAGTTCCACACGCGCGCATGCCGTGAATACGCAAACGGCCGCGAAGCGTTCGTCGCGGGCGTGAACCCGAAAAAGGCTGGCGAAGACTTCGAAGGCATTCCGATCTACGCGAGCGTCAAGGAAGCGAAGGCAGAAACGGGCGCGACCGTCTCGGTCATCTACGTGCCGCCCGCAGGCGCGGCTGCTGCAATCTGGGAAGCCGTCGAAGCCGATCTCGATCTCGCGATCTGCATCACGGAAGGCATCCCCGTTCGCGACATGATCGAAGTGAAGGACCGCATGCGCCGCGAAGGCCGCAAGACGCTGCTGCTCGGACCGAACTGCCCGGGCACGATCACGCCGGACGAACTGAAGATCGGCATCATGCCGGGCCACATCCACAAGAAAGGCCGCATTGGCGTCGTGTCGCGTTCGGGCACGCTGACGTACGAAGCAGTCGGCCAATTGACGGCGCTCGGCCTCGGCCAGTCGTCGGCAGTCGGTATCGGCGGCGACCCGATCAACGGTCTGAAGCACATCGACGTGATGAAGATGTTCAACGACGATCCGGATACGGACGCCGTCATCATGATCGGTGAAATCGGCGGCCCGGACGAAGCGAACGCGGCGTACTGGATCAAGGACAACATGAAGAAGCCGGTGGTCGGCTTCATCGCCGGCGTCACGGCGCCTCCGGGCAAGCGCATGGGCCACGCCGGCGCGCTGATCTCGGGCGGTGCGGATACGGCTGACGCGAAGCTGGAAATCATGGACGCCTGCGGCATCAAGGTCACGAAGAACCCGTCGGAAATGGCTCGCCTGCTGAAGTCGATCCTGTAAGACGTGGGGCGATAGCGCCGGAAACGCCGGCTGGTTGCGGCGTTTTTTGGTACTCTTACGAAATTCTTTCGTAAGACGCAGTTCAAAGCGAGGGAGCGAGCAATTGCTCCCTCGCTTTTTTGTTGCCTGTCGCTTTCGCCACCTTTTATTCTGCTTTCCATGCTCGAGTTCCTCGCCACGCTCCATTGGGGCGCCGTTTTTCAGATCATCGTCATCGACATCCTGCTGGGTGGCGATAACGCGGTCGTGATCGCGCTCGCCTGCCGCAATCTGCCGGCGGCGCAGCGCACGAAGGGCGTGCTGTGGGGCACGCTGGGCGCGATCGTGCTGCGCGTGGTGCTGATTGCGTTTGCCGTCGCCCTGCTCGACGTGCCGCTGCTCAAGTTCGCGGGCGGCCTGTTGCTGCTGTGGATCGGCGTGCGCCTGCTCGCGCCCGCACCCGACGCCCACGCGAACGTCAAACCCGCCGACAAGCTGATCACGGCGATCAAGACGATCATCATCGCCGATGCCGTGATGAGCCTCGACAACGTGATCGCGATCGCAGGCGCCGCCGAGGCAGCCGAGCCCGATCACCGCATTGCCCTCGTCGTGTTCGGGCTGTTCGTCAGCATTCCGCTGATCGTGTGGGGCAGCCAGCTCGTTCTGAAACTGCTGGACCGCTACCCGGTCGTCGTCACGGTCGGCGGCGCGCTGCTCGGCTGGATCGCGGGCGGCCTCATCGTCAACGACCCGGCCGGCGACCGCTGGCCGATCCTCGACACACCCATCGCCGAATACGGCATGCGCATCGCCTGCGCGCTGTTCGTCGTGATAGCCGGCTACGCGCTGAAGCGGCGAAACGCGGCGCGCATCACGGGCGCGCCGCCCGGCACGCATTGATGCCATTCACTCTACCGATGCATTCGCTCGCGCACCATTAGCCATTCGGCCGACTGCCGGCGCCATTCACGGCTCGCTACGATCGAAGCGCCTGTCCTGATTCCCGGGGCAGGCGCTTTCGTTTTTGAGGAGTCTGCCGATGATCGCTACTGTTGCCGTTGCTTCGTTGTCCACGCTTCACACCCCCGGGCGGCACGCCCGTTCGATGCGCCCCTGGTCCGCCGCGCTCGCGCGCATCGGGCGATTCTGGGGCTTCACGCTGATCGAGCTGATGATCGTGCTGGCGATCGTCGGCGTGATTGCGGCGTATGCCATTCCCGCCTATCAGGACTATCTCGCGCGCAGCCGCGTCGGCGAGGGGATGTCGCTGGCGGCCGCCGCGCAGCTGACCGTCGGCGAGAACGCCGGCAGCGGCAACGCATTCGGCAGCGGTTACGCTTCACCGCCCGCCACGCGCAATGTCCAGTCGATCCACATCGACGACGACACGGGTCAGATCACCGTTGCGTTCACGACGCGCGTCGCCGAAGACGGCGCGAATACGATCGTGTTCGTGCCGTCCGCGCCCGATAACGCCGACACGCCGACTGCGCGCGTCGCGCTCGCGAAGGGCGCGGTGCAGAAGGGCACGATCACGTGGGAATGCTTTGCGGGCGGCAAGGCCGCGTCGTCGCTGCCCGCGCCGGGCGCCGGACCGGTGCCCGTGGACGCTCCGACGCTGGCGTCCAATCTCGCGCCGCCGGAGTGTCGTGGCTGACGGGAACCCGACGACGGGTGGCGCGTCCTGAATCTGTTGAACATCGTAAAGGGGCACGGCAAAAGCTTTCGCGCCGTGGCCCGATTCGAGGTTATTTCGGCCGGCCGGCGCACAGCGCAAGGATTTTTTTGTATAGTGCGCCGGTTGCTGAGATCCCCGGTTACTCATGTCCAACCCCTTTGCGCGTTACCTGTCCTTATTCCTGTTGGCCTGTGCGTTGATCCTGCCGTATGCCGTCGTCAACCACACGTACCCGATCCCGACGTTCTATGCCGAATTCACGGCGCTGGCGCTCTATCTGCTGCTGGGCGCGGGCGTCGCCTTTCTGGTGTCGACGACCCGGCCGCGCGTGGCGTTCGCGTCTCCCGTGGTGGCGCTGGTGCCGCTGGCGTTCGGGCTGGTGCTGATCGCGCAGTCCATCGTGCTGCCCGTCGCGCAGCCGTCGATGAACTGGCTCGGCGCCGGCTTCCTGCTTGCTTCGCTCATGGCGGTGCACGCGGGCTATGGGTTCAGCCGCGCGAATCTGTCGGAGACCGCGGTGACGGTGGCCGCGTTCGCGCTGGTGGTCGGCGGGCTTTTTGCCGTCTTCTGTCAGGTGATCCAGCTGTTCCACCTGGAGGTGAAGGTGACGCCGCTCGTCGTCGCGTACAACGTGATGTCGGAGCGCCGGCCGTTCGGCAACATGGCGCAGGCCAATCACCTCGCAACCTATATCGCGTTTGCGACTGCGGGCGCGATGTACCTCGTGCAGACGCGGCGCATCAACGTTTTCATCTGGCTGCTCGTGTCGGCGATTTACTCGGGCGGGCTTGCGTTGACCGTGTCGCGCGGTCCGTGGCTGCAGATGGGCGTGATCGTCGTCGCGGGCTTCTGGATGGCGTTCGCCGAGCAGCGCCGCAATGCGTCCCGACGCCGCGGCAGTCGCGAGTGGCTGTTGCCCGTCGTGCTCGCCGTGTTGTTCTTCGTGGTGAATGCGGTGATTCGCTGGGCGAACCTGCATTACGACCTCGGCCTTGCACAGTCCGCGGCAGAGCGCATGAAAGACGCGAGCCAGATCGCGCCGCGTCTCGCGCTGTGGAAATACGGCTTGACGATGTTCCGCACGCACCCGTTGCTCGGCGTCGGCTGGGGCGAATTTCCGCGCTATCAGTTCGATCTGGCAAAAGCGCTAGGCGGCGTTGAGATCGCGAACAACTCGCATGACATTTTTATCGATCTGCTCGCAAAGACGGGGCTGATCGGTCTGGGCATCGTGCTGCTCGGGCTGGGCGCATGGTTCGTGCGCGTCGTGCGCGCGCCGCACACGGCTGCGCGCGTGTTCGGCCTTGCGATGATCGGCGTGCTCGTGATGCACGCGCTCGTTGAATATCCGCAGCAGTACATGTTCTTCCTGTTGCCCGCGATGTTCTTGTTCGGCCTGCTCGATACGAAGCCGCTGCGTCTGATTCCCGGCGGCGTCTCGTTCGGCGCGTTCGTCGTGATCGTGTTCGGCGGGCTGGCTGCGCTGTATCCCGTCTATCGCGATTACGCGCGCTCGGAGGTGCTGTACTACGGCTCGCGTCCGTTCGACCAGTATCGCGAGGACCCGTCGTTCCTGTTCGGCGCATGGGGCGAGTACGGCATGGCGACGCTCCTGCCGATGAACGCGCAGGATCTGCCGCACAAGCTCGCAATGCATCGTCAGGCGATTGCGTTGCTGCCGGGCGAAACGGTGCTGCGGCGATACGCGGTGCTGCAGGCGCTCGCCGGCGATACGAACGGCGCATTCGACACCGTCGAGCGCCTGAAAATTTTCGCGGAAGAGTTGCACGACTGGCCTTCGCAGCTCGCGTATCTGTACGATCTGTGCGACCAGCAGAAGACGCTGGGCGCGTTCAAGGCGGACCTGCTGAAAAAGTACGGAACGCCGCCGAAGGGCATCAACGACAACGACGAGGACGATGGCGACGACGAAAGTTGAGTCGCCCGTTCCAAGTGTCGTGGAAACGTGAGCGGCGCGCAGCGCGCCGTCACTGCGCCACCCAATCCCCTGACTTGCCGCCGTGCTTTTCCAGCACCTTCACATCGGTGATGGTCATCCCGCGATCCACCGCCTTGCACATGTCGTAGACAGTGAGAAGGCCGACCTGAACGGCCGTCAGCGCCTCCATCTCGACACCCGTGCGCCCCAGCGTCTCGACCTGCACGCGGCAATGCACGGCGGGCGCGGTCTCGTCGAGTTCGAAAGCGACGGCCACGCGCGTGAGCGCGAGCGGATGGCAGAGCGGAATCAGATCGGCAGTGCGCTTGGCGCCCTGGATCGCAGCGATGCGCGCGACGCCGATCACATCTCCTTTCTTCGCTTCGCCTTTGCGGATCAGCTCGAACGTCGCGGGCAGCATGCGGATCGACCCGCGCGCGACCGCGATGCGTTTCGTTTCCGCTTTGCCGCCGACGTCCACCATATGCGCCTGGCCGGCTGCGTCGAAATGAGTGAGTTCGGACATGGTTGGCTCCTTCAGAGGGCGCCTATCATAGCAGCGCAGGATGCCGCCGGGCTCCCGGGTGCGGATTGCCATCGATTCACGATAACCCACATCGCCTAGCCGCGCTCGATCGCGCGTGAGCCGCCGCCCAGGCGTTTCAGGAAGCCTGTGCATCCGTTGCACTCGGTACAATCGCAAGAGGCCCGTTCCTTCCGGCTCCTTACGCCGCTTTCGATTTCGCCCATCGTCCGCAATGCGTCTGAAACGGTTTATCGCTGCGTTGTTGTCCGTCACGCTCGCCGTTCCGCCCGCGATCATCGCGCAGCCGTCGAATACCTCTGAGCTGCCGCTCGTCACGGGGCCGCTCGACGCGTATGGCGATGCCTCCGTGCCGCACGACATCGCGCAAGGCGTGTTCGGCATGTATGGCGGCGCGCAGGCGCGCCTCTCCGGCAACCCCGGCGGCAATGCGAGCCTGCGTGCGCCGATGTCGACGCAACAGCTGCCGGACCTCGGCGACGGCTCCGGCGGAACGCTCACGCCTCAAGCCGAGCGCAAGCTCGGCGAGCGCGTGATGCGCGAAATCCGCAGCGATCCCGACTATCTCGACGACTGGCTCGTGCGCGACTATCTGAACTCGATCGCCACGAAGCTGGCCGCCGCCGCGGTCGCGCAGTACGTCGGCGGCTATCGTCCGGACTTCGATCTGTTCGCGATGCGCGATGCGCAGGTCAACGCGTTCTCGCTGCCGGGCGGTTTTATCGGCGTGAACACGGGCCTGATCGTCGCGACCCAGACGGAATCGGAACTCGCATCGGTGCTCGGCCACGAAATGGGCCACGTGCTGCAGCGGCACATCGCGCGCATGATCACGGCGGGCGAGCACAGCGGCTACGCGGCGCTGGCGGGCATGCTGCTCGGCGTGCTGGCGGGCGTTCTCGCTCATAGCGGCGATCTGGGCAGCGCGATCGCCGTCGGCGGCCAGGCCTACGCCGTCGACAACCAGTTGCGCTTCTCGCGCGCGGCCGAGCATGAAGCGGACCGCGTCGGCTTTCAGCTGCTTGCGGGCGCGGGCTACGACCCGTACGGGATGGTTGCGTTCTTCGAGCGGCTCGATCGCGCGTCGATGAGCGACGCCGGCGCGCCCGCCTACGCGCGCACGCACCCGCTGACGGGCGAGCGTATCGCCGACATGTCCGACCGCGCGCGCCGCTCGCCGTACCGGCAGCCGCACCAGTCGTCGGAATATGCGTTCGTGCGCGCGCGGGCACGCGTGCTCCAGGACCGCTCGCGCAGCGAGTACGCGGACGACATTTCGCGCATGCGCACGGAGATCGAGGACCGCACCGCGATCAACGTGGCGGGCAACTGGTACGGCATCGCCTACGCGCAGACGCTGCTCGAACGTTACGACGACGCTGCCGCAGCGCTCGCCAATGCGCGCGCGGCGTTCGAGTCGGCCGAGCGCGCGGAGGGCGACGCGACGCGCAGTTCGCCGAGCCTCGACGTGCTCGCCGTCGATATCGCGCGGCGCGCCGGCCGCAACGACGAAGCCGTGCGTCTCGCGGAACTCGCGCAAAAGCGCTGGCCGCAATCGCACGCGGCCATCGACATGCATCTGCAGACGCTCCTCACCGCGCGCCGTTTCGGCGAGGCGCAAGCGCAGGCGCTGCGCGAGACGCGCGCCGATCCGCAGCAGCCCGTCTGGTGGCGCTATCTCGCGCAGGCGAGCGTCGGCACGGGCGATGCGCTGACGCAGCATCGCGCGCTGGCGGAGAAATTCGCGCTGGAAGGGGCGTGGCCGTCGGCGATCCGGCAGCTCAAGGAAGCGCGCGACATCAAGTCGGTCGGCTACTACGACCTGTCAACCATCGATGCGCGTCTGCATGAACTGGAGGCGCGCTACAAGGAAGAGCGCGACGACGAAAAGAACAGCAGCTAGCGCGCGGAATTGTCCGAGGCGGAGGCTGCCTCTGCTGTGGCGCGTGTAGCTGGGCTTGCGACGAATCCGAAGCGCTTCTCGACGTCGGCCTTGCGTACTGGCTGTAGCCGCAACGCGATATCGTCGCGCCAGAGGAACTGGCCGCTGCGTCCGTCGTCGGCGAGTTCGGCATGTTCGGAGAACAGGTCGAGATCGTGATCGTGCAGGACCGCGATGCGCGCGGGCGCAGATTCGTCCGTGAAGAGAATGCCGCCTTCGTCGTCGAGATACGCTGCGGCGGGTTCGAACGCCGCGCCCGCCTGATCGGTCAGCGCGAGCTTGCCGGTCGCGTCGTCGGTGGAAAGCCGCACGACGAACGGCGTGTAGACGAGTTCGACGTACACGCGCTGCGGGCCGTTCTGGAAGAACCATTGGCCCTTGTCATCGGCTTCGTAGTTGCGGTTGATGAAGCCGAGCAGCGCCGTGTGGCGGATCGGCTCGCCGAGCGCGCCTGCCGCTTGCGCCGCTTCGTCGCGCATGCGCCAGTTGCCGCGCCTGTCGAGCAGCAGCCAGCCGGTGCAATGCGGCACGTTCGGCCATTTGGCGAGTGCCTGCCTGACGATGTCATCCATGATGCGTGAACGGATCGAAGTAGCCGAAGACGCGGCGCGAAAGCCAGTCGATACGGCCAGGGAAAGGGCCCGTCATGAAGCCGACGTGTCCGCCATGCTCCGGTTGATCGAGTTGCACCGCCGATGATACCTCGCTGCGCGACGGCAGCGCGGCGCCGGGCAGGAAAGGGTCGTTGCGCGCATTCAGCACGAGCGTCGGCACCGTGATTTCCGGCAGCAGCGGGCGGCTGGTCGCGCGGGTCCAATAGTCGTCGGCATTGCGGAAGCCGTGCAAGGGCGCCGTCACGACGTCGTCGAACTCATACATCGTGCGGCTCGCGAGCACATCGTCGAGATCGAACAGCCCCGGATACTGCGCGAGCTTTTGCTGCGCCTTCTGCTTGAGCGTCTTCAGGAAGCTGCGCGTATAGATCATGCCCAGGCCTTGCGACAGCGCGCGGCCCCCGGCGTGCACGTCGAGCGGCGCGGAGATCGCCGCGGCCGCCGCGATGATCGACGCATCCTCGCGGCGCTCGCCGAGCCAGCGCAGCAGCACGTTGCCGCCCAGCGACACGCCCGCCGCCACGATCGGCCCCGTGTGCATCTCGCGCAGACGGCGCAGCACCCAGTCCACTTCGCTGCTGTCGGCGAGATGGTAGAAGCGCGGCAACAGGTTCATCGAACCGCTGCAACTGCGAAAGTGCGGCACGACGCCGAGCCAGCCACGCGCGTAGGCGGCCGCCATCAGCGTGCGCGCGTAATGCGAGTCCGAGCTGCCTTCGAGTCCGTGAAACAGCACGAAAAGCGGCGCGTCAGGGCGCGCGCGATAGCCGGTGAGGGGATCGGGCGCGAGCCAGTCGAGATCGATGAAATCGCCGTCGGGGGTATCCCAACGTTCGCGCCGGTAAGCGACCACGGGACGGCGGCCGAACAGGGCGGGAACGATCGTCTGGATATGGCTGTTGGGCAGCCAGAGCGGGGCACGGTAGAGCAGGTCGACCGTCGCCTCGACGGGCGCTCCCATCGCAGCCTCCAGGACCGCCGCCGCTGCATCGAGGGCCGGTCTGGAAGAAGCTTTCTTGTCGTGGGTCGTGCTCATGCCAACACCGGTATTCGAGCGAAGCCCCAAGGCGAGGCTTCGGAAAAGCGGGTCTCGCGGCGCGCTTCAGTGCAGCGCGCCCTGACCATGTCTCATTTTGGCAGCAAACTGCGTGGCCGTTTCGTTCGGCATCGCACTCGCGTGGATATGCGCGATCTTCCATTCGCCGCGCTCGTGGACCATCACATAGGTCGTGAAGATCATCGACGGAATGGCCGCCGGGTCCGCCGGACGGTGCGCTTCGGCAATCGCATAAACGACGGTGCCCAGGCTGTCGTAGACGCGGATGTCGAGCGGTTCGATCGAGACGGGCTGCGCTTCGAGCTGAAGCGTAAGGCCCGCGCGGATCGCGTCGAGGCCGTGCAGATGCGAGCCATCGGCGCAGATGCAGCTGACGAATTCCTCGTCGATCCACAGGCCCATCAAGCTGTCGATATTGACCTCCGCGACCGCCTGGTAGTAGGCGTTCAACGTGTCCGCAGCGGCTTCGAAGATGTGGGCAAAACGTGGCATGGCTCGTCAGTCTCTTGCGCGCAAGGCGCGCGGTTGCGGGTCAGTGGTCGGCGTCTCGTGCCTCAGCGGCACAGTTCGCGCGGGCTGGCTCGTGGCACGGATGCACAGGCTTTTTCCACGCCTTTTCCAGAACAGTTTCCGGGCCGAATTCAGGTCGATTCCGGATGGATTCCAAGTCGATTTCAGGTCGATTCCGGGCCAACTCTCCGGCCTGTTTTCAGGCGACTTTTTCCGGGCCTTTCCCAACGCGCCTGCAAGGCCATCCGCCAGCATGCCCGCGCTGCAAGACGCGAGCATGACGCATCGAGCGGACGCGGCGCGCTTCGCACACAACACACGACCGATGGCCGTCGACCTGCCCGCGATGCTTTCCTGCGAACACACAGCAGGCGTTTCGACAGGCGGCGCGGCCCGAACGCTCAGCGTTGCGCGAGCAGCATGCCGCGCAGATCGTCGAACACCTGCTCGGCGCTCAGTTGCCGCAGGCAATTCAGATGGCCCAGCGGACACTCGCGCTGGAAGCACGGACTGCACTCGAGATGCAGCCATTGTACCTTTGCGAGCTCCGACAAGGGCGGCGTGTGGCGCGGATCGGTCGATCCGTAGACGGCGACGAGCGGACGGCGCAGCGCCGCTGCGACGTGCATCAGCCCGGAGTCGTTGGTCACGACGGCGCTCGCCCGCGAGATCAGCGCGCTCGCTTCGCCGAGCGCCGTCTGGCCGCACAGGTTGCGCACGTTCGGCGCGCGGTCGGCGATCGCCTGCGCGATGGGCGCGTCTTTCGGCGAGCCGAGCGCGACGATCTTCGTGTACGGAAACGACTGGCCGACCATCTGCGCGAGCGCCGCGAAATGCTCGGGCGGCCAGCGCTTCGCGGGGCCGTACTCGGCGCCGGGGCAGAACACCAGCAGCGGCACGCGCGTGTCCAGGTTGAAGCGGGAAGAGACGCGCGCGGCCTCGTTCAGGTCGGCGTCGAGCCGGGGCTGCGTCAGGTCGTCGGGCACTTTCGCGCCGGGCGCGTAGGCGAGCGCCGCGTACTGGCCGACCATCGGCGGACGCTCGTCCTTGCGCGGGTTTGCGTGCCGCACGTTCAGCAGACCGTAGCGGCTTTCGCCCGTATAGCCGATGCGTAGCGGAATGCCCGCCATCCACGGAATCAGCGCCGACTTCAGCGAATTCGGCAGCACATAGGCAGCGTCATAGCCTACGTCGCGCAGATCGCTCGCCAGTTGCCAGCGGCGCAGCATCTGCAGCTTGCCGTGCGCGAGATCGGTCGCGTAGACGTCGCGGATTTCAGGCATCCGCTCGAGGATGGGCGCGACCCAGCTGGGCGCGACCGCGTCGATCGCGATACGCGGATGCAATTTCACGAGGCGCGCGAACAAAGGCTGCGCCATCAATGCGTCACCGATCCAGTTCGGTGCGATAACCAACGCGCGACGCATCAGGGGGAGTTTCCGATGTCGAAAATAAAGCGCCGCGCGCACGAGGCGCGCGGAGCCGGGGTTGTCAGGAACAGTGGACTACGCTACGGCTCAGGCTATTTCGGCGTGCGCCGCGAGAAGTCCGGCTTCCCGCGCGAGTTGCCGGACGACGCGTGGCGCCGCAGCCCGTGCCGCAGACGAAGCGGTGCGCGGATCAGTGACCCTTGATCACTTCGCCGTCGCGCAGCTTGTAGCGCGTGCTGCAGTAAGGGCAGCGCGCTTCGCCGTGCGACACGTCGATAAAGACGCGGGGATGGTTGCTCCAGCGCGGCATCGACGGGTTCGGGCAGTACGCAGGAAGATCTTTCGCCGACAGTTCGACCAGCGGCATTTCCTTGATTTCACTCATAGGGACTTTCTCGTTGTATGCAAAGAGCAGGCGCGGCTGGCGTTTGCCTTCACGTGTGGCCGCCGCGCCCGCGGAATTCAGATCTTCGTGAGCCAGTGCGCGTATTTCTCGCTCTTGCCGTTTACGATGTCGAAGAACGCCGATTGCAGCTTCTCCGTGATCGGGCCGCGCGCGCCCGAGCCGATCGTGCGGTTGTCGAGTTCGCGGATGGGCGTGACTTCGGCGGCCGTGCCGGTGAAGAAGGCTTCGTCGGCCGTATAGACTTCGTCGCGCGTGATGCGCTTTTCGATCACCTCGATGCCCGCGTCCTTCGCCAGCGTGATGACGGTGTCGCGCGTGATGCCGTCGAGGCACGACGACAGGTCGGGCGTGTACAGCTTGCCGTTGTTCACGAGGAAGAAGTTCTCGCCCGAGCCTTCCGACACATAGCCGTCGACGTCGAGCAGCAGTGCTTCGTCGTAGCCGTCGGCGGTGGCTTCCTGGTTCGCGAGGATCGAGTTCACGTACCAGCCCGACGCCTTCGCGCGGACCATCGACACGTTCACGTGATGGCGCGTGAACGACGACGTCTTCACGCGGATGCCCTTCTTGATGCCGTCTTCGCCGAGATACGCGCCCCACGGCCAGGCGGCGATCGCTACGTGAATGGTATTGCCCTTTGCCGACACGCCCAGCTTTTCCGAGCCGACCCAGATGATCGGGCGCAGATAGCACGACTCCAGCTTGTTCTCGCGCACGACTTCGCGCTGCGCGGCGGCGAGCGTTTCGTGGTCGAACGGCACGTCCATCTGGAAGATCTTGGCCGAGTTGAGCAGGCGCTTGGTGTGCTCTTTCAGACGGAAGATCGACGTACCGCCGTCGACCGTCTTGTACGCGCGCACGCCCTCGAAGACGCCCATCCCATAGTGCAGCGTATGGGTGAGGACGTGGATTTTGGCGTCGCGCCATTCGATGAGCTTGCCATCCATCCAGATCTTGCCGTCGCGGTCGGCCATTGACATACGGTTCTCCAGGCGGTGCGGGTTCGGGTTCTAACGTTCCAACATGTACGGACTTGTTGTGACGCGCGATGCGCGTGGCGCGCCGACTACACAAAGCGCCGGGGACACGCGGCAAACGCGATATTTTACCGTCATTTGCACAGGCAACGGGCATTCGCGGGCACCTTGGACGCTATAATCCGGCGGTCGCTGAAAAGAAAACCGCATGCGCCAGCGGCTGCCTCACGATCTGGCGCTGACCTCCAGCCGTCGCGGCGTCCATCGCGCCGCATTGCCTCGCCTCATGCTCGCTCGCCTGTCCGATCTCGATCGCCGTGCCTTCCGTGATGGCATGCGCGCCTACTCGCCGACCTTGATGGCGATCTTCTCCTGGGGTCTCGTGACAGGCATCGCAATGAGCAAATCGGTGATGACGGTGCCGCAATCGCTCGGCATGTCGCTGCTGGTCTACGCGGGCTCGTCGCAACTGGCCGTGCTGCCGCTGATGCTCGCGAAGCTGCCCGTGTGGACCATTCTGCTGACCGCCGCGATGGTCAACACGCGTTTCGTTATCTTCAGCGCCGGTCTCGCGCCGCATTTTTCGTATCTGCCGCTGTACCGGCGGCTGCTCGTCGGCTACTTCAACGGCGATGTCATCTATCTGCTGTTCCAGAAGAAGGCGTTCGCGACGGGCTATGTGCCCGGCAAGGAAGCGTATTTCTGGGGCATGGCCGTCTCCAGCTGGCTGTCGTGGCAGGTGTCGTCGATCGTCGGCATTCTGCTCGCGAGCCTCTTTCCCGATAACTGGGGCCTTTCGCTCGCGGGCACGCTCGCGCTGATTCCCGTGATGGTATCGGCGATCTCGTCGCGCTCGACGCTCGCGGCCGTCAGCGTCGCGGGCATCGTCGCGCTGATCGCGTTCGACCTGCCGTACCGGCTTGCGCTGCCGCTCGCCGTCCTGTCGGCGATCGTCGCCGGCAGCGCCGCCGATGCGATGGTAGAGCGCGCCGACTTGCGCCGCATCCGCAACAGCACGGAGAACCCGCGATGACCACGCTGCAGATCTGGCTTGCGATCATCGGCATGACGTTTGTCACAGCGCTGACACGCGCGCTGTTTCTGATCGGGGGTGAGCGCACGGTTTTGCCCGAGCGCGCGCAACGGATGCTGCGCTACGCCCCCGCGGCGGCGCTCGCGGCCGTCGTCGTGCCGGACGTGCTGGTGACGGACAGCGGCGTGTCCGTCGCGCTGTCGAATCACGAGCTGTACGGCACGCTCGCGGGCCTCGCGTGGTTCCTCTGGCGGCGCACGATGCTGGGCACGATCGTCGTCGGGATGCTGGTGTTCACGGCGTTGCGGCTGATCTTCTGACGCGGCGTGCGGATGTTGCAGTGCAATAACCTGTCGGGCCCCGCTGGCGCCGCCAAATACCGGGATTCTCGCGCCACGGGTTAGATCGGTCTGTCGATCGGTTAAAATACCCGTCTCCCGGAACACGCGCGAAGCCGCCGGCACCGTTCGCGAGAGGCCGTTCGCGCAGCGTCCGCACCGCCTTCCAATCAACTCGCATACGAATCATGAAACAGGTATTGCGTCTCTCCGATCTGATCGCCGAAGGCAAGCTATCCGGCAAACGCGTCTTCATCCGCGCCGACCTGAACGTGCCACAGGACGACGCCGGCAACATCACCGAAGACACCCGCATCCGCGCTTCCGTGCCCGCCATCAAGTCCGCACTGGACGCCGGCGCGGCCGTCATGGTCACGTCGCACCTGGGCCGCCCGACGGAAGGCGACTTCAAGCCCGAGGACTCGCTCGCGCCCGTTGCGAAGCGCCTGTCCGAATTGCTCGGCCGCGACGTGCCGCTCGTGTCGCAGTGGGTCGAGAACGGCGTGAACGTCGCGCCGGGCCAGGTCGTGCTGCTCGAAAACTGCCGCGTGAACAAGGGCGAGAAGAAGGATTCCGACGAGCTCGCGCAGAAAATGGCGAAGCTCTGCGACGTCTACGTGAACGACGCGTTCGGCACTGCGCACCGCGCCGAAGCGACGACGCATGGCATCGCGAAGTACGCGAGCATCGCGTGCGCGGGCCCGCTGCTCGCCGCCGAACTCGAAGCGCTGGGCAAGGCGCTCGGCTCGCCGAAGCGTCCGCTGGTGGCGATCGTCGCGGGCTCGAAGGTGTCGACCAAGCTGACCATCCTGAAATCGCTGGCCGACAAGGTCGACCAGCTGATCGTCGGCGGCGGCATCGCGAACACGTTCATGCTCGCGGCCGGTCTGAAGATCGGCAAGTCGCTCGTCGAAGCGGATCTCGTCGACGAAGCGAAGGCGATCATCGAATCGGCGAAGGCGCGCGGCGCATCGGTGCCGATTCCGAGCGACGTGGTCACGGCCAAGGAGTTTTCGCCGACGGCCAAGGCCGAAATCAAGAAGGTCGCCGATGTGCAGGACGACGACATGATCCTCGACATCGGACCGGAAACGGCGAAGGCGCTCGCGTCGCAGCTGGAGAGGGCGGGCACGATCGTCTGGAACGGCCCTGTCGGTGTGTTCGAGTTCGACCAGTTCGGCAACGGCACGAAGACGCTGGCTGAAGCGATCGCGAAGTCGTCGGCGTACTCGATCGCGGGCGGCGGCGATACGCTCGCGGCCATCGCCAAGTACGGCATCCACGACAAGGTGAGCTATATCTCGACGGGCGGCGGCGCATTCCTCGAGTTCCTCGAGGGCAAGAAGCTGCCGGCCGTCGCCGTGCTGGAATCGCGAGCCTGATAATGGCGACGCGCTCCCCCAACAAGCCTCAGAAGACGCGCAACGCGTCGCGCACGGCAGCGGCAGGGGAGCGCGCAGCGCGCTCCGCAAAAGCGCTGCAACCCGAGGCCGCCGCGCAGGCGGCTTTGCAACCTCCGGGCAACGCGCCAGCGGCACAGACCGCAGCCGTTGCCGCAGACCGCTCAGATCGCACGGATCGAGCAGAACAGAATACGGAACTGGCCTCCGAAGCCGTCGCCGCAAACGCCGCGACAGACGCGCAAGCAGAGGCCGGTTCGAGTGCAACGGTGTCTCCCGCCTCGCACACCGAAGCCGATGATGAGTCTTTGCCCGCGGCCGATCAGCCGTCGCCGCGGGTTTATGTGCAGCTTAATGATTTCGCAGCAGTCCCCCACGATATGACGCCGGGCCTTCAAGGTTCGAAGGGAACGAACGGCGCACCACCCCATGTAGCACCTGTCGTTGCGCAGCCTCCGCATCCGACTCCTGACGTTCATCCCAGCGATCTCATCCAAACGAGGAGACTCATGCATCGCGCCACCAAGATTGTCGCAACCATCGGGCCGGCTTCCAGCACGCAGGAAATCCTGCAGCAAATGATCGAAGCGGGCGCCGACGTGGTGCGCCTCAACTTTTCTCACGGCACCGCCGACGATCACCGTCAGCGCGCGGAGTTCGTGCGCGCAGCGGCCCGGCAGGCAGGCCATGAAGTCGGCATCATGGCCGATCTGCAAGGCCCGAAAATCCGCGTCGGCAAGTTCGAAAACGGCAAGACGACGCTGGTCGCCGGCAACACCTTCATCCTCGACGCCGACTGCGAACTCGGCAACGACGAGCGCGTCGGCCTCGACTACAAGGACCTGCCGCGCGACCTGAAAGCCGGCGACACGCTGCTCCTGAACGACGGCCTGATCGTGCTGAGCGTGCAGCGCGTGATCGGCAACGAGATTCACACCGTCGTGAAGATCGGCGGCGACCTGTCGAACAACAAGGGCATCAACCGCCAGGGCGGCGGCCTGACGGCGCCCGCGCTGACCGCGAAGGACATGGAGGATATCCACACGGCGATGTCGCTGGGCGCGGACTATGTCGCCGTGTCGTTCCCGAAAAACGCGACGGACATGGAAATGGCGCGCCAGCTCGCGAACATCGCGGGCGCGCCGTACGGCATCAAGCCGAAGATGATCGCGAAGATCGAGCGCGCCGAGGCGATTCCGGCGCTGCAAGGCATTCTCGAAGCATCAGACGGCATCATGGTCGCGCGCGGCGATCTGGCCGTCGAAGTCGGCAACGCGGCCGTGCCCGCGCTGCAAAAGCGCATGATCAAGATGGCGCGCGAGGCGAACAAGTTCGTCATCACGGCCACGCAGATGATGGAATCGATGATCAATGCGCCTGTGCCGACGCGCGCCGAAGTCTCCGACGTCGCGAACGCAGTGCTGGACGGCACGGACGCCGTGATGCTGTCGGCGGAATCGGCGGCGGGCAAGTACCCGGTGCAGACGATCGAAACGATGGCCGCGATTTGCGTCGAAGCCGAGAAGTCCGAGCACGTCGAACTGGACAAGGACTTCCTCGACCGAACCTTCACGCGCATCGATCAGTCGATTGCAATGGGCGCGCTCTTCACCGCGTATCACCTCGGCGCGAAGGCGATCGTCGCGCTGACGGAGTCGGGCTCGACGGCGCTGTGGATGTCGCGCCACTGGACGCACGTTCCCATCTTCGCGCTCACGCCGCGCGAGGGCAGCGAGCGCGCGATGCAGATCTACCGCAACGTGAACCCGCTGCATCTCGACACCAGCAGCGATCGCGACATCGCGCTCCAGCAGGCACTCGAAGTGGTCGTCGGCAAGGGCTACGCGGCGCGCGGCGACATGGTCGTGCTGACGGTCGGCGAGCCGATGGGCCAGGCGGGCGGTACGAACACGCTGAAGATCGTGCGCGTCGGCGAGCCGGTCTGATTGTTTACTGGCACGCCGTAAGAGCGAGGAAATACGAGCCGTCGCGGAACCGTAAAGGAACCGCGACGGCGAGCCGAACGGCGCGCGTGAAGCAGAGCGCCGTGTCCCCGAAAGAGAGGCGGCGCACGCAGTTTGGGAAGGGTGCGCTCGGGACACGGTCTGCTTCACGATAAAATTGCATGAATTTGCATAAATAGATGCCGTCGGCACAGGATTCGTTTCAATCTAAGGAGTACATCAATGCCTCTCGTATCAATGCGTCAACTGCTGGACCATGCCGCCGAACATGGCTATGGCCTTCCGGCATTCAACGTAAACAACCTGGAGCAGGTGCAGGCGATCATGGCGGCGGCCGATCAGGTCAACGCGCCCGTGATCATGCAGGCGTCGGCAGGCGCGCGTAAGTACGCCGGCGAGCCGTTCCTGCGCCATCTGATCGAAGCGGCCATCGAATCGTATCCGCACATTCCCGTCGTGATGCACCAGGATCACGGCCAGTCGCCGGCCGTCTGCATGGCCGCGATCCGCAGCGGCTTCACGAGCGTGATGATGGACGGCTCGCTCGAAGCCGACGGCAAGACGGTGGCGTCGTACGAGTACAACGTCGACGTGTCGCGCAAGGTCGTCGAAGCGGCGCACTCGATCGGCGTGACGGTGGAAGCTGAACTGGGCGTGCTCGGTTCGCTGGAAACGATGAAGGGCGACAAGGAAGACGGCCACGGCGCGGAAGGCACGATGACGCGCGAACAGCTTCTGACCGACGTCGAGCAGGCAGCGGACTTCGTGAAGCTCACGCAGTGCGACGCACTGGCGATCGCGATCGGCACGTCGCACGGCGCGTACAAGTTCTCGAAGAAGCCGACGGGCGATATCCTGTCGATTCAGCGCATCCGTGAGATTCACGAGCGCATTCCGAACACGCACCTGGTGATGCACGGTTCGTCGTCGGTGCCGCAGGACCTGCTCGCGGAAATCCGCGAATTCGGCGGCGACATGAAGGAAACCTACGGCGTGCCCGTCGAGGAAATCCAGATCGGCATCAAGCATGGCGTGCGCAAGATCAACATCGACACCGATCTGCGTCTGGCCATCACGGGCGCGATCCGCCGCTACATGGCCGAGAACCCTTCGAAGTTCGATCCGCGCGACTACCTGAAGCCGGCTCGCGAAGCCGCGAAGAAGGTCTGCGTGGACCGCTATCTGGCGTTCGGCTGCGAAGGCCAGGCGTCGAAGATCAAGCCCATCTCGCTGGACAAGATGGCTGAGAAGTACAAGGCGGGCGAGCTCGCGCAAGTCGTCCGCTAAGCGGCACACGGGCGGGGCTTGGCCCCGCTCGCCCGCTGCACGAGCATCAGGCGCCTGGCCATCTGGCCAGGTTGTCGCCCGATCGCCGTTCCCGCATGATCCGGGGAACGGCGTTTCCCTTTTGTTCCGGGCCGTTTTTCAGCCCCCTTTTTGCGAATCACGACGATGTCTACCCTTTACGAATCCACGCTCCGCTCGCTGCAGCTGCTCGGCCGCGGCAAAGTCCGCGACAACTACGCGGTGGGCAACGACCAGTTGCTGATTGTCACGACGGACCGTCTGTCCGCGTTCGACGTGGTCATGGGCGAGCCGATTCCGGACAAGGGGCGCGTGCTGAACCAGATGGCCAACTTCTGGTTCGACAAGCTCAAGCACGTCGTGCCGAATCACCTGACGGGCGTCGCGCCGGAAACCGTCGTCGCGCCCGATGAAGTCGAGCAGGTCAAGGGCCGCGCGGTCGTCGTGAAGCGCCTCGAGCCCATTCTCGTCGAAGCCGTGGTGCGCGGCTATCTGGCCGGCAGCGGCTGGAAGGACTATCAGGCGACGGGCGCCGTGTGCGGCGTGACGCTGCCCGAGGGCCTGCAAAACGCGCAGAAGCTGCCCGAGCCGATCTTCACGCCGGCCGCGAAAGCCGAGATGGGCCACCACGACGAAAACATCACGTACGAAGAGATGGAGCGCCGCATCGGCACCGAACTGTCGGCGACGATCCGGGATATTTCCATCCGCCTGTACAAGGAAGCCGCCGACTACGCGGCGACGCGCGGCATCATCATCGCGGACACGAAGTTCGAATTCGGTCTCGACGACAAGGGTCAGCTCTATCTGATGGACGAAGCGCTGACGGCCGATTCGTCGCGCTTCTGGCCGGCCGATCAATACCAGGTCGGCACGAACCCGCCGTCGTTCGACAAGCAGTTCGTGCGCGACTGGCTCGAAACGCAGCCCTGGAAGAAGGAGCCGCCCGCGCCGAAGCTGCCGGACGAAGTCGTCGAGAAGACGGCGCAGAAGTATCAGGAAGCGCTCGAGCGCCTGACGGGTCAGAAGCTCGCCTGAGCGCCACGCACACGGAACAAGCAACATCATGAGTGAAGTTCAGACAGCACATACCCATGACGCGCCGCTCGTCGGCGTGCTGATGGGTTCCAGCTCCGACTGGGAAGTCATGAAGAACGCAGTCGCCGTCCTGCAGGAATTCGGCGTGCCGTACGAAGCGAAGGTCGTCTCGGCACACCGCATGCCGGACGAAATGTTCGCCTATGCTGAAAGCGCGCGCGAACGCGGCGTGCGGGCGATTATCGCGGGCGCCGGCGGCGCGGCGCATCTGCCCGGCATGCTGGCCGCGAAGACGACGGTGCCCGTGCTCGGCGTGCCCGTGGCCAGCAAGTATCTGAAGGGCGTCGACTCGCTGCACTCGATCGTGCAGATGCCCAAAGGCGTGCCCGTCGCGACGTTCGCGATCGGCGAAGCAGGCGCGGCGAATGCGGCGCTGTTCGCAGTGTCGATGTTGAGCGGAACGTCGCCGGAATATGCGGAGAAGCTCGCCGCCTTCCGCGTGCGCCAGAACGAAGCGGCTCACGCGATGACGCTGCCGCCGCTGTAAGCGCTTCAGATTCGCGGCGGCTAGCACCCGAAGAAGTTCAACGCAGTCCAACGCTTTGACCGGCCGATACGCACATCGGCCGCGACCGAACACCACGATGAATCCAGACAACACTCCGGTATCACCGATTATGCCCGGCGCATGGCTCGGCATGGTTGGTGGCGGCCAGCTCGGCCGCATGTTCTGCTTTGCCGCGCAGGCGATGGGCTATCGCGTCGCCGTCCTCGATCCGGATGAAAACAGTCCGGCGGGCGCCGTCGCGGATCGTCATCTGCGCGCGGCTTACGACGACGAAGCGGCCCTTACCGAACTCGCGCGCCTGTGCGCGGCGGTATCGACCGAGTTCGAGAACGTGCCGGCGGCGAGTCTCGATTTTCTCGCGCGCACGACGTTCGTGAGCCCCGCAGGGCGCTGCGTCGCCGTCGCGCAGGACCGCATCGCGGAGAAGCGCTTCATCGCGTCGTCGGGTGTGCCCGTTGCGCCGCACGTCGTGATCGAATCGTCGGATGCGCTGGCGGCGCTCGACGATGCCGAACTCGAAGCCGTGCTGCCGGGCATCCTGAAGACCGCGCGGCTCGGCTACGACGGCAAAGGCCAGGTGCGCGTCGGCAACGCGGCGGAAGTGCGCGCGGCGCATGCGTCGCTGGGCGGCGTCGCTTGCGTGCTCGAAAAGCGCTTGCCGTTGAAGTTCGAAGTGTCGGCGCTGATCTCGCGCGGCACGAACGGCTCGTCGGCCGTCTATCCGCTCGCGCAGAACACCCATCGTCATGGCGTGCTGGCGCATACCATCGTGCCCGCGCCGGACGCCAACGCGACGCTCGTCGAACAGGCGCAGTTGGCCGCGCTGCAGATCGCTGACAAACTGGGTTATGTCGGCGTGCTGTGCGTCGAGTTCTTCATTCTCGAAGACGGCACGCTGGTCGCGAACGAAATGGCGCCGCGTCCGCACAACTCCGGCCACTACACGGTCGACGCGTGCGCGACGAGCCAGTTCGAGCAGCAGGTGCGCGCGATGACGGGCATGCCGCTCGGCGACACGCGCCAGCATTCGCCCGCCGTCATGCTGAATATCCTTGGCGACGTGTGGTTCCCCGTCAACGCGAAGGGTGAAAGGCCGAGCGCGGCCGTCACGCCGCCGTGGCATGAAGTCGCCGCGATGCCGGAAGCGCGTCTGCATCTGTATGGGAAAGAAGATGCGCGTCCTGGCCGCAAGATGGGCCACGTGAACTTCACGGCCGCGACGCTCGAACATGCACGCACGGCGGCCCGCGACTGCGCGCGCCTGCTGCATATCCCGACTACTTGAGCGGTAGCCGTCATGCCGGATCAAACGAAACCTGCCGACACGGCGTCGCACGTCGGCGCCGATGAAATCGCGTACTCAGCGGCGCTGCTCGATGCGGGACAACTCGTAGCGTTTCCAACGGAGACGGTCTATGGGCTGGGCGGCGATGCGGAAAGTCCCGAGGCCGTCGCGCGCATCTACGCGGCGAAGGGCAGGCCGGCGAATCATCCCGTCATCGTGCATCTCGCGCCGAACGGCGATCCGAATTACTGGGTCGAGCAACTGCCGTCCGATGCACAGCGTCTGATCGATGCCTTCTGGCCGGGTCCGCTTACGCTGATTCTCAAGCGTGCCGCGCATATTCCGGCTGCCGTGAGCGGCGGTCAGGATTCGGTTGGACTGCGCTGTCCGTCGCATCCCGTCGCCCAGGCGTTGCTCGACGCATTCAGCGCGCTGCGCAACGGACATGGCGGCGTGGCCGCGCCGTCCGCGAACCGTTTCGGGCATGTCAGTCCGACCACCGCGCAACATGTGCGCGATGAGTTCGGCGATACGATTCATGTGCTCGATGGCGGTTCGTCGGATGTGGGTATCGAATCGACGATCATCGATCTGTCGCGCGGATTTCCTGCGCTGCTGCGCCCGGGTCACGTGACGCCGCAAGACATCGCCGACGTGCTCGGCGAGATGCCGCGTCTGCCGGATGGAACGGATGCGAGCGCGCCGCGCGCGTCAGGCACGCTGAAGGCGCACTATGCGCCCCGCACGCCGCTCGCATTGCTGCCGTTCGACGTGCTCGAGCCGATGCTCGCCGCGCGCGCGCCCGACGAGCGCGTCGCGCTGGTCGCGCGTGCCTCGCGCGCGGGACGCTGGGCCGAGGCGGACGGCGTGCATTTCGTCGCCGCGCCGGAAGACCCGCATCTCTATGCGCGCGATCTGTACGGCTTGCTGCGCGCGCTGGATCGCGCGAACGTGTCGCGCATCCTGATCGAGAAGTTGCCCGATACGATCGAGTGGATCGCCGTCAACGACCGGCTCGGCAGGGCGGCGGCCGCATTCGAGGCGCACGAGTCCTGACGGCTCGACGCTTCGTCTTCGACGCTTCGCGCGCAATGCCCGGAGCGAACGCGCAAACAAAATCAGCGCGCAAAAAGAACAAGCCCGACTCGCAAGGAGCCGGGCTTTTTCATATCGAACCAAACGGGAGGACGTCAGCGGACGACGCTCCCGCCAGGCGCCGGATTTCCGCTTACTTGCCCAGACCCGTCGCCGCGATCTGCTGTTCGACAAACGTGGCGAACGCGGCATACGCGTGCGTCGTCGGATGGAGCGTGTCCGCGAAGACATACGACTGGTCCGCGCCTGCGACGGTCAGCGTCTGCGGCGAGCAGAACAGCGACGAGCCGAATTGCTGGCCGTACTGCTGCGCCGTCATGCCGCCGACCAGCACCGACGGGTTCGCCGTCGCATAGGCCGTTGCGTTCTGTTCCATCTGCGTGATGTTGCAGGCCGTGCCTGTCGCGTTGGTGAATCCTTGCGCCTGATAGCTGCCGAGCAACTGATGCAGCCAGTTGAACGAACTGACCTTGATCACCTTCGTGTCGATTCCGGCCGTCGCCAGGCCATTTGCAACCAGCGCGTTGTACGCGGACACGATGCCCGTGATCAGCGTCGGCAGTTGCGGCGCGTTGTTCGCTGCCGCTTCGCCCGTCGCAAGCGGCGTCAGGCCAATGTCCGGCACATCGACCACGACGACGTGCGTCGCACCGTTCGACAACGTGGTGCCGACCAGGCCCACGAAGCTCGCGATCGCCGTCTGAAGCTGCGTGCCGACCGCCGTCGCGATGATCAGCTTCTGTTGCTCCGAGGAGGTGGCCGTCGCGAGCTGAGTCTGAAGGTTGGTCATGAACTGCGTGTTCTGCAGCAACTGCAAGATGTCGTTTGCGCCGCCGTTGATCAGCACGAGCTGATTCGAGTTGAAGCTGCCGTGATCCGTCAGATATTGCTTGACCTGCGACACGACGGGCACGGTCGTGGCCGCCATGTTGTTGGGCGCGAAGCCGATGCCGATCGGATTTGCCACATCGGCGCCGCCTTGCGCGTAGCCGAACCCGCCGGTGGCCTTCAGCGGCTGGCCGAAGCCGCCGACGTAGGCGGGCGTCAACGTATCGCCGTAATACTCGGCGACCTTCTGCGTCCACACTTCACCGGGGTTCGTCGTGAAGCGCCCGCCGCCGAAGTTCGCGGCGATCACGGGCGTGTACGTACCGGCGTCCGACAGACTGTCCCCGAACGACACCACCTGCAGCTTGACCCCGCCCGCCGGCGTGCTGCTCGCGTTGTTATTGTTGTTGTCACTGCCGCCGCACGCGACGAGCGTCGCGAATGCTGCGCACGCGACGGCGATCCGTGCCACGCGCACGATGCCAGTCTTGTTCGATGCTTGCTTCATAAGGTCTTTATCTCCTCGTATGTATTTGGCCTCGAGCGATCCGTCTCTTGAGCCATCTGATGCAGGCAGTGACCAGCGTCGTGTGGACGCGGCGACGGCTTTGCAAAAACTTTCCCTTGTTATTCGATTCGCGACGGCTAGATGGCCGCGTTGTTGTTCTGCTGCGTGCGTCCTGCCGATTCAAACGCGCCTTGTACGCCGCGAAGGTTCGCGTGATACTGCGCGGCCCATGCAGGCGGCGCGAACAGCGCGTTCAACCGGTTGCGCCAGCCGCGCACCCGCGCGACATCGCACGCCATCGACGCCCATTCGTGAAACGTCGCCTTCAACGGGTTATAGGTGCGCAGCGGCTCGACGATACCGTACACGGGCGCCTCGTTGGCGTCTTCGCCGACGTAGCTGCCGAACAGACGGTCCCAGATCACGAGCACGCCTGCGTAGTTGCGATCGATGTAGCGGTCGTTGCGCGCGTGATGGACGCGATGAATCGACGGCGTATTCAGCACGTATTCGAGCCAGCCGAGCTTGCCGATCGCCTGCGTATGCACGAAGAACTGAAACGCCAGATTGATCAGCACGATGCCGACGATCTGCTTCGGCGGAAAGCCGAGCAACGCGAGTGGAATCCAGAACAGCCACATGCCCGCGACGGGATACATGAGACTCTGCCGGAACGCCGTCGAAAAGTTCATCCGTTCCGAAGAGTGATGCACGACATGCGCGGCCCACAGCCAGCGCACCCGATGGCTGCAGCGATGAAACACGTAGTAGAGCAGGTCCTGCGCGACGAACAGCACGGCGAACGACAACCAGCCCACGTGCCAGTCGAAGAGACGGTAATGCTCGTAGCACCACGCATAGACGGGAATGACGAACAGCCAGGCGAGCTTGTCGGCGCCTTGATGCATCAGCGCGAGCGCCGTATTGCACAACGTGTCGCGCCAGCTGTAGATGCGCGCTTCGGGTTGCGTGCGCCGCACGTGCCACGCTTCCCAGCCGATGCACGCGAGAAAGACCGGCGCCATGGCGAGCAGGAGCAATTCGGCATCGAATTGCATTGACGTCTCCCTCCGAGGGTCCCTGCGGCCCCCTTCAGGAGGCCGGCATTGTCTTTATTGTTTGAATGCGGCGTCGTTCGACGAGCGGCGCGCATCGTGTGCGGCTTGCGCGATGATGCTTGCTTGTATCTGCGTGTACCGGTTTGCCGACGCCATTTTCATACTGCCCGACAGCGTACAACGCCTCACGACGCGCGGCGCAGCGCTTCGCTAGAAGGAATCCTCAGTGCGCGCCGCGCCGCTGAGGGTTTGTCCTGGTCTTGCGATGCGGCGCCGCGCTGCGTTCCGCAGCGACCGGCGCGGCTGTTTCCGCGAGCATTGTCGAAGGCCCCTGGTACACCCATTCGAGCAGTTCGTCATGCGCGGCGCGCGCCGCTTCCGCATGCGGATCGTTGATCAGGCTGACCACCACGTAGCTTTGTCCATCTGCGGAAGCAACGTAGCCCGCGATCGCGCGCACGTCGCGCAGCGTGCCCGTCTTGATGTGCGCATTGCCGTTGACGGGCTTCGACGTCAGGCGGTTGCGCATCGTGCCGTCCACGCCGACCACGGGCAGCGAATCGACGAACACCTGCGCGACGGGACTCGCGTTCGCGCTTTGCAGCAGATCGGCGAGCGCGAGCGCGGTGACGTGCTCGTTGCGCGAGAGGCCCGAGCCGTTGTCGAGCGACAGGTATTCCATCGGCATCGCGCTGCGATGCAGGAACGATTCGATGGCCGCCGCCGACTTCGCGGGCGTCGCGGGCGGCTTGTTCGTGACGGCGCCGATCGTCAGGAACAGATTGCGCGCCATCGTGTTGTTGCTGAACTTGTTGATGTCGTGAACGATGTCCGACAGCACCGGACCCTGGTGCGTCGCGACGAGCTTCGCATCGATGGGCACGGCGCCTTCTCGCGTCGTGCCAGTGAACGTGCCGCCCGTCTGCTGCCACAGCGCGAGGAAGCCGCCCGCGAAGAACGTCGTGTGATCGAGCACGGCCACGTTGACCGTGCGCTCGCCACAGCGCAGCGGATAGTCGCCGACGAACGACGCATTGACGACACCATTCGATGCAGGCGTGACGGCCGGCGTCACCAGTTCGCCGCGGCACGGACCGCGCGTCGCGTGCAGTTCGTTGTCGATCTGCAATTGCGCGAGCGCGGGCAGCACGTCGATTTGCACCTTGCCGTCGTCGTTCGGCGACATCGTGAACGACAGTGACTTGAACGCGTACAGCAGCGGATCGGGGCCGACGTTGTACGGCGCGTTCACGTCGTCGTCGAAGGCGGGCAGGTCACGCGTCGACGGATCGAAGAAGCGCTTGTCGAGCACGAGCGCGCCGTCGATGCCCGTGATGCCCGCCTTGTGGATCTTCTGGACGAGATCGATCAGCTCTTCGGGCACGAGTTTCGGATCGCCCGTGCCCTGGATGTACAGATTGCCGTGCAGCACGCCGTTGCCGTCGAGGTCGCCTTGCGCATAGGCCGTGGTCTTCCAGCGGTAGTCGGGACCGAGCATCGACAGGCCCGCGTAGGTCGTGACGAGCTTCATCGTCGACGCGGGCATCATCGGCTGGCCCGCGTTCAGCGCGAGGACGGGCGTGCGGTCGCCGACCTTCTCGACGACGACGCTGATCGACGACAGCGGCACATGCGCGCGCTGCAAGCCCGCCATGACGGGCGCGGGCAATACCGTGGTGACGTTGACGGCGGGGTGCTGCGCTTTCTTGCGCGCCTGCGCGGGCGCGGCGACGGCGAGCGCGGAACAGGCGAACAGCACGACGGCGGCGCGCGAGACCGTCAACGATCTGAAACGGCGCCCGAGCGAACGGGCATACGACGAAGCGGGTGAAGCGAAGGCGAGCGGCATGTAGAAGGAATCGGCGAATGATCAGCAGCGCAAGTCGGGTGTCGCGGCGCACCGGCGGACGGCGCAAAGGCGGCGCGGCAAGCACCATGACAGGCAGCCTGGAACGAACGGCCTGGAAAGGCAAATGCAAGCACCGGCAAGCGAAAGAGACCGCACGCGCGATGCAAAAGCGCTCATTGTAGAGAGTTGCCGTGACGTCGAGAACAAAATGATGGGGCGCGCACGGTGCGGCGTGTAGCGCGGCGTTTGGCGCGCGCCACGCCGCGTCCGCCGGCGCATCGCGAGGACATGCAACGTGCATGCATCGGGCATCCGCTCAGCGCTCGGGCGCTAGAATGCTGGCATCGGAAAACCATCCCGGAATGCAACGGCCGGAACAGCCGGCACGGATACAAAGCGATGCGCATACTTCTCGTTGAAGACGACCGGATGATCGCCGAGGGCGTCCGCAAGGCGCTGCGCGGCGAAGGCTTCGCGGTCGACTGGGTGCAGGACGGCGAGTCCGCGTTGAGCGCGGCGGCGGGCGAGCCCTACGATCTCGTGCTGCTCGATCTCGGCTTGCCCAAGCGCGACGGCCTCGACGTGTTGCGCACGCTGCGCTCGCGCGGCCATCAGTTGCCCGTGCTGATCGTCACCGCGCGCGATGCCGTCGCGGACCGAGTAAAGGGACTCGACGCGGGCGCCGACGATTACCTCGTCAAGCCGTTCGATCTCGACGAACTCGGCGCGCGGATGCGTGCGCTGATCCGCCGTCAGTCGGGACGCAGCGAATCGACGATTCGCCACGGCAATCTGACGCTCGATCCCGCGTCGCATCAGGTGACGCTCGATGGCGTGCCCGTTGCGCTGTCCGCGCGCGAGTTCGCGCTGCTGGCGGCGTTGCTCGCGCGGCCGGGCGCCGTGCTGTCGAAGAGCCAGCTCGAAGAGAAGATGTACGGCTGGGGCGAAGAAATCGGCAGCAATACCGTCGAGGTCTATATCCACGCGCTGCGCAAGAAGCTCGGCGCGGAGCTGATACGCAACGTGCGCGGTCTCGGCTACATGATCGCAAAGGAAGCCTGACACGATGCGTTCGATTCGCCGTCAATTGCTGTTCTGGCTGCTCGCTATCGTGTTGCTCGGCGTCGGCATTGCGGGCTGGCTAATTTACCGTCAGGCGCTCGCCGAAGCCAACGAACTGTTCGATTACCAGTTGCAGGAAATCGCCGCCGCGCTGCCCGCCGAGCCGTTTTCGCAAGTGCTCAGCTCGCGCGATACGGGCGACGAAGGCATCGTGCTGCAGATCTGGAATCGCAACGGCGTGCTGATGTACTACTCGCATCCGCGCGCGCCGCTCGCGCCGCGCGCCGAGCTCGGCTTTTCGACGGAGCGCACCGAGCGCGGCGACTGGCGCGTGTATGGCGCAATCGTCGGCGATAACGTCGTGCAGCTCGCGCAGCCCGTGTCGGTGCGCAACCGGCTCGCGGCGAACGTCGCATTGCGCACGCTGTGGCCGCTGATCGTTCTGCTGCCGCTGTTGGGCGTGGCGGTGTGGGGCGTCGTCGGGCGCGGGCTTGCGCCTTTGCGGCGCGTCACGGGCGCGCTCGACGCGCGCCACCCCGAGGCGCTCGACCCGTTGCCGGACTCTCGTCTGCCGCTCGAAGTGCAGCCGCTCGTGCGCGCATTGAACGGTCTGCTCGAACGGCTGGCGGGCGCGCTGGATACGCAAAAAGCCTTTGTCGCCGATGCCGCGCACGAACTGCGCACGCCGCTCGCCGCCGTGCAGATTCAGGCGCAACTGGTGGCGCGCGCGCACGACGAAACGGAGCGCCGCGAAGCGCTCGACGATCTGCAAGCGGGTGTCACGCGCGCGACGCGTCTTGCCGAGCAACTGCTCGCGCTCGCGCGCTCCGAGCCGGACGGACACGCGGCAACGGCCACCGTCGATCTCGACGCGCTGGTTCACGAATGCGTGACCGCCTATCTGCCGCTCGCGCAGGAGCGCCGCGTCGATCTCGGCATCGAGGCGAGCGAGCGGGCGACCGTCCCCGGCGATGCCGAAGCGCTGCGCGTGATGCTCAACAACCTGATCGACAACGCAACCAAATACACGCCGTGCGGCGGGCGCGTCGACGTGTGCCTGCGCGCCGAAAACGGCCGGCCGGTCGTGCAGATCGCCGATAGCGGTCCCGGCATTCCGCGCGACGAGCGGGAGCGCGTGTTCGACCGTTTCTATCGCGTCGGCGCGGGCGTGAATCGCGCGCGCACGGACGTGTCGGGCAGCGGTCTGGGGCTCGCGATCGTGCGGCGTATCGCGCTTCAGCACCACGCGTCCGTCACGCTCGACGATGCGCCCGCCGGCGGACTGCAAGTCACCATTCGTTTTTGAATTTGCTGCCCGGCCGGGGCTTTCATCCCGTTAGCGTTGTTTAAGATTGATTTAAGCGACGCCACGTACTCTTCGAGACATCAGAGTCCAATCTCTCCCAGTCAGGAGTACGCGATGAAAGCAAGAATACTGACCCGTAGCGCCGTTGCAGCGGCCGTCGTTGTCGCCTTGTCGGCGGGCTACGTGGCGGGCCACCGCAACGTGCCCGCTCCGCAGGTGATCTCGCCCGCGCAGGCCGCCGCGATGATGCCCGCCGAGGCTGCGGCGAAAACGGGCATTCCCGATTTTTCGGGCCTCGTCGAAACGTATGGTCCCGCCGTCGTCAACATCAGCGCGAAGCACGTCGTGAAGCAGGCGTCGATGCGCGGCAACGGCAATGGCAACGGCCAGTTGCCCATCGATCCGAGCGACCCGTTCTATCAGTTCTACCGCCACTTTTTCGGCCAGATGCCGGGCATGCAAGGCCCCAATGGTGGCGGCGGCGACGACGGCGGCGATCAACCGAGCGCGAGCCTCGGTTCCGGCTTCATCGTCAGCAGCGACGGGTACGTCCTGACGAATGCGCACGTCGTCGACGGCGCGAACGTCGTCACGGTGAAGCTCACCGACAAGCGCGAGTTCAAGGCGAAGGTGGTCGGCTCGGACAAGCAGTCGGATGTCGCAGTCCTGAAGATCGACGCGAAGGACCTGCCGACCGTGAAGATCGGCGATCCGCGCGCGAGCAAGGTCGGCCAGTGGGTCGTTGCGATCGGCTCGCCGTATGGCTTCGACAACACGGTGACGTCGGGCATCATCAGCGCGAAGTCGCGCTCGCTGCCGAACGAGAACTACACGCCGTTCATCCAGACCGACGTGCCCGTGAATCCGGGTAATTCGGGCGGGCCGCTCTTCAATCTGCAAGGCGAAGTGATCGGCATCAACTCGATGATCTATTCGCAGACGGGCGGCTTCCAGGGTCTTTCGTTCGCTATCCCGATCAACGAGGCGATCAAGGTCAAGGACGATCTCGTGAAGACGGGTCATGTGAGCCGCGGACGTCTCGGCGTCGCCGTGCAGAGCATGAACCAGACGCTCGCAGATTCGTTCGGCATGAAGAAGCCGCAAGGCGCGCTCGTCAGTTCCGTCGATCCGGGCGGTCCTGCCGCGAAGGCCGGCTTGCAGCCCGGCGACGTGATCCTGTCCGTGAACGGCACGGACGTGACGGATTCGTCGGATCTGCCGTCGCAGATCGCGGGCATCAAGCCGGGCACGCAAGCCGATGTCCATGTGTGGCGCGACAAGTCGACGAAGGACTTGAAGGTGACGATCGGCTCGCTGTCGGATGCGAAGATCGCGTCGAATGACGAAAAAGGCCCTGCGCAGATGCAAGGGCGTCTCGGCGTCGCCGTGCGTCCGCTGACGCCGCAGGAGAAGAGCAGCGCGTCTGTATCGCACGGTCTGCTGGTGCAGGATGCGGGCGGCGCGGCGGCGAGCGCGGGCATCCAGCCCGGCGACGTGATCCTGGCCGTCAACGGACGCCCTGTGTCGAACGTCGATCAGCTGAAGCAGGCAGTGACTGCGGCGGGCAACAGCCTCGCGCTGCTGATCCAGCGCGACAACGCGCAGATCTTCGTGCCCGTCGACCTCGGCTGACGATCGGCTGACGCCGGGCTGATGTTGCACTGCCGGCCGGCTGCGACCGGCAAAAGCTGCCGCCCCTGGAAAAAGGGCGGCAGCTTTTTTCATGTGCTCGCGCAACGCGTGCCGTGGAGCCAGCCCGATTTACGGCCCTGCAAGGCGACGGCGGGAATGACGAATGAACGGGCATACAGATTGCATGCGCAAGTTCGTCAGGACTGTTTGGGATCGCCCAAAAAGGAGCCACGCAATGATTCATCGTCGTATCGTCACACGCGCCATGATGGCCGCGACAGTTCTCACGCTCGGCCTCGCTGGCGGCGCCTTTGCGCAGCAGGCTAGCGAAACCACGGGCGGCAGCACCACGGATAACACGAGCGCGGGCAACGTCAACGGCGGCGGCCTGCCGCAGGTGCAGCAGCAGGGCGACGTGTCGTACACGTCGGGCGGCGTCGGTCTCGACGAATCGAAGGCGCTGCTCGCGGCGCAGAGCCAGTGGCCGTTGTCGCTGCGCTTCACGGGCCCCGGCTCCGACTACCTGGCGGACGTCAGGGTGAAGATCGTCGATGCGCATAGCGCCGACGTGCTCGACGTGACTTCGCGCGGCCCTTACATGCTGGTCAGGTTGCGTCCCGGTCGCTACACCGTGCACGCTTCCTACAAGGACCGCGACCAGTCGAAGGCCGTCACGGTGCCGGCGAGCGGCACGGCGAAGGCGGGCTTCTACTTCGCCACGCAGTAAGCGGACCGGATTCGCCTGCGAAGCTCGCCGGGAATGTCGGCGGGTGCGCGGGCGGTCTTTGGGGCTGTGCGACGCGCGGCCCGAAGCATGGCCGATGCTTGCCCGAAAGTCCGCCCGAGACAGCGCTGAACGCCCTTTCTGCGCGCAGCGTGGGCGCGGCGCAACAGGTGCGCGTCTGCAATCGCGTCTGCAATCGGTAGAGACCCCATCCCGCCAACGAAGGTCGCGCAATCCCGCTGCGTTTGGTCAATAATGAAGCCACGAACACGCTCGTGGCTTCGCCGTATCGGAGTCGGCGCGGCGTGGCCGAGGGAGACGCGCACCGCAGAATCACAACGAGGCGGCGCGTGCCGCGAGTGCCGGGCTGACCCTTCAGCCGGGCGGCCAGTCGGACAGGACAAGCATGTGCCATCAGCGGAGCGGACGACATGAACGATGCCCCAGCCAGCGGAAGCGCCGACGGCGCTGACGGTGCCGATGCCGTTCGAGGCGGCCGCCCCGGCGATGCGTCCGGTGGTGCGCCAGCGCACGGCGCTCATGGGCAGGCGCCCCATACGATCCGTATTACGACCAACCGGCACCGGGTGCGCGTGATCCATCAGGGCGTGACATTCGCGGATACGTTCGGCGCGCTCACGCTGAGCGAAACCGGCTATCCCGACGTGTTTTATTTTCCCCGCGCCGACGTCAACATGGCGCGGCTCGAACGGTCGACTCATACGTCGCGCTGCCCGTTCAAGGGTGAAGCGTCGTACTTTCATCTTCGCACCGAAGACGAGGTCATCGAGAACGCAGTCTGGAGTTATGAAAGCCCGTTAGAACAGGTCAAGCAGATCGCGGGCTATCTGGCGTTTTACGCATCGCGCGTCGACCGCATCGATCAGACGTCCTGATCCCGCAGTCGCGCGTATTTCGGGGAGGCTGCCATGGAATTGAACGACGCGTTGAGGGTGCCGCTCGCGCCGTCCGAAGTCTGGGACGCGCTGCAGGATCTCGCGTTGTTGCGCGCGAGTCTCGACAACTGCGAGTCGCTGCGCCGGCTCCAGGGCGGCGAATATCTGCTGACGATGACCGTGCCGCTCGGACCATTGCGCGCGCATTACCAGATTCGCGCGCATGTCGCGAGCGAGGACGGCCCGGATAGCGACAAGCCGCACCGCACGCTGAATTTCAAGGCACGCGCGGAAGGCGTCGGCTCGTTGCGCGGACAGATCGATGTATCGCTGCGCACCGACGATGCGCTTCATTTGCCGGGTCGCGGCCCGAGCACGCGCATCGACTATTCGGTGTGGGCGACCGCGACCGGGCCGCTTTCGGAACTGCCAGCGCGTCAGATCGAAAATGCGCTGCACGAGCTCGCCGACGATTTCTTCACCGAGTTCTGCGCAGTCGTTCAGGCGAAGCACGGCAAGGGCCCGAATCGCGCGACGGCCACGCAGGGGCGCCGCCAGCACGTGTTTCTGCGGCCGATCAGCCTGAGCGGCGTCGCGCGCCGCGCGCGGCTGCACGACCAGCAGCACGGCGGCACGCTGACGGGCCGCGCCGCGCATTCGCTGCTGCACGGCTTGCATCACGAGCACGATCCGCATGTGCTGCCCAACTGGGCATGGGCCGCGATGATTTTCTTCGTCGCGCTGCTGCTCTACATCGCGCGGTACTTCACGCAGGGCTGACGGCCTTCGTGACTGTCGGCCCGGCGGCGAATCGCGGGCCGGGTCCGCCGCGCGTCACACACCGCGAAACTCCCGCCGCCACGCGGACGGCGATGTCCTGAACGCGTCAGTGAAATGCTGACGAAGCGACGCCGTCGAACCGAATCCCGCCATTCCCGCAATCGATTCGATCGACTCGTCGGTGCTCTCGAGCAATTGCTGCGCGAGGGTGAGCCGTTGCGCAAGCAGCCACGCGCCGACGGTCGTGCCCGTCGCCGCCTTGAAGTGACGCGTGAACGTGCGGCGGCTCATCGCCGCGCGGCCGGCGAGCGAATCCAGCGTATGCGGCGCGTCGAGCGCGCCGTTCACCCAGTCGAGCAGCGCGGCGAGACGATTGCCGCGCACGTCGTGCGGCATCGGCTGCTGCACGTATTGCGCCTGTCCGCCCTGTCGATGCGGCGGCACGACGAGGCGCCGCGCGACATGGTTCGCGCTTTGCGCGCCGCACAGCGTGCGCACGACGTGCAGGCAGCAGTCGAGTCCCGCCGCCGTGCCCGCCGACGTGAGGATGTCGCCGTCGTCGACATACAGGACTTGCGGATCGACTTTCACTTTCGGAAAGCGGCGCGCGAAGTCGCTGGCCCACGCCCAGTGCGTCGTCGCGGGACGCCCGTCGAGCAGGCCCGCGGCGGCGAGCACGAACGCGCCGAGGCACAGGCCGACCAGTTGCGCGCCGCGTGCGTGAGCGGCGCGCAATGCGTCGAGCAGCGCTCTTGGAGGATCTTCGTGCGGATCGCGCCACGTGGGCACGATGATCGTATCGGCATCGGCGAGCACTTCGAGACCGTGCGTCGCGGCGATCGAAAAACCGGCTGTCGTCGACAGCGGGCCAGGCTCGATCGAGCAGACGCGAAAATCGAAAACGGGCACGCCGCCGTCGCTGCGGTCCTCGCCGAACACGACGCAAGGCACGGACAGATGAAACGGGCTGATGCCGTCGAATGCGATCGCAGCGATCACATGTCTGCGTGGCTCTTTCGCGGCGGCGTTGCGAGTGGCCGTCTTGACGCGTCGGGGCGTGGGGACGGCATCTTGAGGAACAGCACCTTGAGGAACGGCACCTTGGGGAACGGCACCTTGAGGAGCAGCACCTTGAGGAACAGCATCTTGAGGAACAGCACCTTGAGGAACAGCGGAACGGGAAGCGTGGCGGGCCATTCACGGCCTCCGGAGCGAAAATGCGAATGGCCCAATCCTAGCGAAAATTGTCATTCGGGTCACTGTCGCGCGGCGGCCGGAAAGCGAAGAATGCGGCATCGCGGCTGCAACCGCCAGCCGCTCACGCCACCTGCTCACCACTACCTTGAGGAGACCTGCCATGTCGACGCCCCGTCGCGCCCTGATCGTCATCGACGTCCAGAACGAATACGTCACGGGCGACCTGCCGATCGAATACCCCGACGTGCAGACGTCGCTCGCGAACATCGGCCGCGCAATCGACGCGGCGCGCGCCGCGCGCATTCCCGTGGTCGTCGTGCAGAACCTCACGCCGCCCGGCGCGCCGATCTTCGCGCGCGGCAGCGACGGCGCGGCGCTTCATTCCGTGGTGGCGTCGCGCGAGCGCGATCACTTCATGGAGAAAGCGCTGCCGAGCGCGTTCACGAACACGGACCTTGCCGACTGGCTCGCCGCGCGCGACATCGACACGTTGACGGTGATCGGCTACATGACGCACAACTGCGACGCATCGACGATCAATCACGCGCTGCACATGGGACTGGCCGTCGAGTTTCTGCACGATGCGACGGGCTCGGTGCCGTACGAGAACAGCGCGGGCTTTGCGAGCGCCGAGGAGATTCATCGCGTGTTCTGCGTCGTGTTGCAGTCGCGCTTCGCGGCGGTCGCGAGCACGCAGCAGTGGATCGCGGCCGTCGAGTCGGGCGGCCCGCTCGAGCGCGGTTCTATCTATGCGTCGAATCAGAAGGCGCGCGCGAGGACGGCGGTCTGAACGAAGTCGAAGCGAACATGAGCCGGCCGGCGGCGCCTGAGCCGGCTTCTTCGCGGACGGTCAGGAGCGGTTCCAGCCGCGTGCACGAATAGCCTGCTAACGGCGCCGGTCCTCGCGCGCCTGTCCTCACGCGCCCAGCCGCAACGCCGGACTGCGCAGCCCGTCGATCATGCTTTCGACCATCTGCCGCGCGTGATGGCCGAAGTCCAGCGCTTCGGGCACGAACAGCATGTCGCGCAACGAGCCGCTGATGAACGCATGCACCATCGACGCGGCGACGGGCACGTTCATGTCCACCGGCAGTTGTCCTTTGGAAATCGCGTTGCGCATCGCCACCTGCATGTTGGCGAGTCCCTCGCGCATGTTGTTCTGATAGCGCGCCATCACGGGGCCCATCTCCTCGACGAACTCGCACTTGTGGAACAGGATTTCGAACACCCGGCGGCGATGCGGGTCGTTGGCCGTGTCGCGCAGACACACGGTGCAGATATCGATCAGGCGGCCGAGCGGATCGGCTTCGTTCGGGTCCACCGAGGCCGCCTTGAGTTCGTCGAGCGGCAGCAGCACGCGGTCGAACATGACCGTGAAGAGTTCACCCTTGTTGGCGAAGTGCCAGTAGATCGCCCCGCGCGTGACGCCCGCCGTTTGCGCGATGTCGGCCAGCGAAGTGCGCGACACACCTTTCTCAAAAAAGACCTTTTCTGCGGCATCGAGGATGCGGGTGCGCGTCTCCTGCGCTTCTTCCTTGGTTCGACGGACCATGCGTGTGACCTGCTGGTAATTGCGGGGTTTCCCTGACGTTTTTAAACGTGCGTGATAAAGATCATTTCCCATGCCGGTTATCGCCAGGTTGATCTTTCGGGAGAACGCCTTCTTTCGGGCTGAACGCTCTTTTACGTGCATTCATGAATGTATATATAATAGCACCCCATCGATCGGATAGCTCATGTTGGAGTGAACGGTTAATATCCGTCACTGTTGCCTTTTACAGGTGCCTTGCGCTGTCTCAATTATTGGGCGGCGCGGTGCTGCATTTCCCGGCTTCGCGCATTTCGCAATGGGTGCACCCGCAGGAAGCGCATTCGTGAGCGTCCGGTCATGGCGTCGTCGTCGAGACGTCGATGTGCGCAGCCTTCTCCGCAGAGAGATGCACGCACTTTTTCCTTCTCAGTCTTTGACAGAGGTCGCTCCATGCGCGTCGAACGGGTTCCATTCCGCTTACTCACTGCCGCGACGGCTGCCGTAATGCTGGCAGCGTGCGGACAAAAACAATCAGCACCTCCGCCACAAACTCCCGAAGTCGGTGTCGTCACGGTTCAGCCGCAGTCCGTGCCGGTCGTCACCGAGTTGCCGGGCCGCACCAGCGCATTCCTCGTCGCGCAAGTGCGCGCGCGGGTCGACGGCATCGTGCTGCGCCGCGAATTCACGGAAGGTACGCAGGTCAAGGCCGGCCAGCGTCTGTACAAGATCGATCCGGCGCCGTTCATCGCGTCGCTGAACAACGCGAAGGCGTCGCTCGCGAAGGCGCAGGCGAATCTCGCGTCGACGACCGCGCAGGCGAACCGCTACAAGGTGCTCGTCGCGGCCAACGCCGTGTCGAAGCAGGACTACGACAACGCCGTGGCCGCCGAAGGCCAGGCCGCCGCCGATGTCGCGGCAGGCAAGGCCGCTGTCGACACCGCGCAGATCAACCTCGGCTATACGGATGTCGTTTCGCCCGTGACGGGTCAGGTCGGCATCTCGCAGGTGACGCCGGGCGCCTACGTGCAGGCAAGCCAGGCGACGCTGATGTCGACGGTTCAGCAACTGGACCCGGTTTATGTCGACGTGACGCAATCGAGCCTCGCGGGCCTGAAGCTGCGCCGCGAAATCCAGCAGGGCCGTCTGAAGACGAGCGGTCCGAATGCCGCCAAGGTCGATCTGATTCTCGAAGACGGCCGTGTCTATTCGGAGAAGGGCAAGCTGCAATTCACCGACGTGACCGTCGATCAGACCACCGGCTCGGTGACGATCCGCGCGATCTTCCCCAACAAGGATCATGTGCTGCTGCCGGGCATGTTCGTGCGCGCGCGCATCGAAGAGGGCATGAACGACAACGCGCTGCTCGTCCCGCAAGTGGGCGTCACGCACGACCAGAAGGGCCAGCCGACGGCGCTCGTGCTCGACAAGGACGACAAGGTCCAGTCGCGCGTGCTGCAGACCTCGGCGACGTATGGCCAGTACTGGGTGGTCGATGGTGGCCTGAACGCGGGCGACCGCGTGATCGTGCAAGGCACCGACAAGGTCCGTCCGGGCGCACAGGCGAAGGGCGTGCCGGCGCAACTGCCGCCCGCACCCGCCGCGTCGGACGCGGCAGCCGCGGGCACGCAGAACTCGCCGGCTCCGGGCGGCGCGCAGGCAGCCAGCGGCGCGTCCGCGGCCTCCGCTGCATCGGGCGCGTAATCAAAGGGAGCCTGCTTCATGGCAAAGTTTTTTATCGATCGCCCGATCTTTGCATGGGTGATCGCCATCATTCTGATGCTGGCGGGTCTGGCGTCGATCTTCACGCTGCCGGTCGCGCAATACCCGACGATTGCGCCGCCTGCCGTGCAGGTCAGCGCGACGTATCCGGGCGCATCGGCAAAAACGGTTGAAAACACCGTCACGCAGGTGATCGAGCAGCAGATGAGCGGCCTCGACCACCTGCTGTATCTGTCGTCGACGTCGGACGATTCGGGTACGGCGACCATCACGCTGACGTTCGCGCCCGGCACGAACCCGGACATCGCGCAGGTGCAGGTGCAGAACAAGCTGCAGCTCGCGACGCCGCTCCTGCCGCAAGTGGTGCAGCAGCTCGGCACGAAGGTGACGAAGTCGAGCAGCAGCTTCCTGCTGGTGCTGGCGTTCGTGTCGACGGACGGCAGCATGAGCAAGTACGACCTCGCGAACTACGTCGCGTCGAACGTGCAGGACCCGGTGAGCCGTATCGACGGCGTCGGTACCGTCACGCTGTTCGGCTCGCAGTACGCGATGCGGATCTGGCTCGACGCGCACAAGCTGACCAACTATGGGCTCACGCCCGTGGATGTCGAAAACGCGTTGCAGGCGCAGAACGTCCAGGTGGCGGGCGGCTCGCTCGGCGGCACGCCGTCGATTCCGGGCCAGCTGTTGCAGGCGACGATCACGGAAGCGACGCTGCTGAACACGCCCGAGCAGTTCGGCAACGTGCTGCTGAAGGTGAACCAGGACGGCTCGCAGGTCCGCATCAAGGACGTCGCGCGCATCGAACTGGGCGGCGAAAACTACAACTTCGACACCAAGTACAACGGCCAGCCGACGGCGGGCTTCGGTATCCAGCTGGCGACGGGCGCGAACGCGCTGGCGACGGCGAAGGCCGTGCGCGACAAGATCGACCAGCTGTCGAAGTACTTCCCGCATGGTCTCGTCGTGAAGTACCCGTATGACACGACCCCGTTCGTGCGGCTGTCGATCGAGGAAGTGGTCAAGACGCTGCTCGAAGGCATCGTGCTGGTGTTCCTCGTGATGTACCTGTTCCTGCAGAACCTGCGCGCGACGCTGATCCCGACGATCGCGGTGCCCGTGGTGCTGCTGGGTACGTTCGCGATCATGAGCGCGGTGGGCTTCTCGATCAACGTGCTGTCGATGTTCGGTCTCGTGCTCGCAATCGGCCTGCTGGTGGACGACGCGATCGTGGTCGTGGAGAACGTCGAGCGGGTGATGTCGGAAGAAGGCCTGTCACCGCGCGACGCGACGCGCAAGGCGATGGGCCAGATCACGGGCGCGCTGGTCGGCGTGGCGCTCGTGCTCTCTGCCGTGTTCGTGCCCGTGGCGTTCTCGGGCGGCTCGGTCGGCGCGATCTACCGGCAGTTCTCGCTGACCATCGTGGCGGCGATGGTGCTGTCCGTGCTGGTCGCGCTCATTTTGACGCCGGCGCTGTGCGCGACGATTCTCAAGCCGATTCCGCAGGGTCATCACGAAGAGAAGAAGGGCTTCTTCGGCTGGTTCAACCGCACCTTCGACAAGAGCCGCGACAAGTACCACACGGGCGTGCACCACGTGATCAAGCGCTCGGGCCGCTGGCTCATCATCTATCTGGTGGTGATCGTCGCCGTGGGTCTGCTGTTCGTGCGTCTGCCGAAGTCGTTCCTGCCGGATGAGGACCAGGGCACGATGTTCGTGCTGGTGCAGACGCCGTCGGGCTCGACGCAGGAAACCACGGCGCGCGCGCTGAAGGACATCTCCGACTATCTGCTGAACGACGAGAAGTCGATCGTCGAATCGACGTTCACGGTGAACGGCTTCAGCTTCGCGGGCCGCGGCCAGAACTCCGGTCTCGTGTTCGTGCGGATGAAGGATTATTCGGAGCGTCAGCATGCGGATCAGAAGGTGCAGGCGCTGGTCGGCCGGATGTTCATGCACTTCTCGACGTACAAGAACGCAACCGTGTACCCGGTGAATCCGCCGTCGATTCCCGAACTCGGCACGGCATCGGGCTTCGACTTCGAGTTGCAGGACCGCGCGGGTCTCGGTCACCAAAAGCTGATGGATGCGCGCAACCAGCTGCTCGGCATGGCCTCGAAGGACCCGACGCTCGCGCAGGTGCGTCCGAACGGCCTGAACGATACGCCGCAGTTCAAGGTGTCGATCGACCAGGAAAAGGCGTCGGCGCTGGGCGTGAATCTGTCGACGATCGACCAGACGTTCTCGATCGCGTGGGCATCGCAGTTCGTCAACAACTTCCTCGATACGGACAGCCGGATCAAGAAGGTGTATCTGCAAGCCGACGCGCCGTTCCGCATGACGCCGGAGAACCTGAGCGACTGGTACGTGCGCAACACGGCGGGCGGGATGGTGCCGTTCACCGCGTTCGCAAGTGGTCAGTGGGCCTATGGTTCGCCGAAGCTCGAGCGCTACAACGGTATTTCGGCGATGGAAATCCAGGGCCAGGCGGCACCGGGCAAGTCGACGGGGCAGGCAATGACGGCGATGGAAGCGATCGCAGCGAAGCTGCCGGCGGGTATCGGCTACGAGTGGACGGGTCTGTCGTTCCAGGAGCGTCAGTCCGGCTCGCAGGCGCCGATCCTGTACGGCATCTCGATCCTCGTCGTGTTCCTGTGTCTCGCGGCGCTGTATGAAAGCTGGTCGATTCCGTTCTCGGTGATCATGGTCGTGCCGCTCGGCGTGCTGGGCGCGCTGCTGGCCGCGACGCTGCGCGGACTGGAGAACGACGTGTTCTTCCAGGTCGGTCTGCTGACGACGGTGGGCCTGTCCGCGAAGAATGCGATTCTGATCGTGGAATTCGCGCGCGAGCTGCAGCAGGGCGAAGGCATGGGCCCGATCGAAGCGGCGCTCGAAGCGGCGCGTCTGCGGCTGCGCCCGATTCTGATGACGTCGCTCGCGTTCATTCTCGGCGTGCTGCCGCTCGCGATCAGTAACGGCGCAGGCTCGGCGAGCCAGCACGCAATCGGTACGGGCGTGATCGGCGGTATGCTGACGGCGACCTTCCTCGCGATTTTCATGATCCCGATGTTCTTCGTCGTGATCCGCGCGAAGTTCACCGGCGAGAAGGAAGACCCCGACGAGGCGCTGAAACACTATAACGAGCACCATCCGCATGACCCGCAGGGCGGCAGCGGCCCGGGCAACGCCAGCTGAGGACATTGAGATGCATAAATATTCTTTGATGGCAGTGGCCGTCGCGCTCTTCGCCGCGGGCTGCACGATGGAGCCGAAGTACGAACGGCCGGCCGCACCTGTCTCGGGTGCGTTCCCGAGCGACGGCGTTTATGCGACGCAGCCTGCGCCCGGCACGGGCGGGCGCTCGGCGAACAGCCAGGCGGCCGTCGACATCGGCTGGCGCGATTTCTTCGTCGATCAGCGGCTGCAACGACTGATCGATATCGCGCTGAAGAACAACCGCGATCTGCGCGTGTCGGTGTTGAACATCGAGGCTTCGCGCGCGCAGTATCAGATCGCGCGCGCGGCGCTGATGCCGACGATCGACGCCGTCGCGTCGCAGACGAAGCAGCGCACGCCGAAAGACCTGTCGTTCTTCGGCAAGACGATTTCCAACGAGTACTCGGTCGGTCTGAACGCATCGTGGGAAATCGACTTCTTCGGCCGCATCCGCAGCCTGAAGGACCAGGCGCTCGCGCAATATCTGGCGACGGCGCAGGCGCGCAAGGCCGCGGAGATCGCACTCGTTGCTTCCGTCGCGGATCAGTATCTGACGGTGCTCGCCTTTGACGATTCGTTGAAGGTCACGCAGGACACGCTCAAGACCGCGCAAGAGTCGTATCGCATCACAAAGCTGCAGTACGACACGGGCACGGGTTCTGAACTCGATCTGCGTCAGGCTGAGACTGTTGTCGAACAGGCGAATGCGAATCTGCAGTCACAAGCGCGTCTGCGGGCACAGGCTGAGAATGCGCTCGTGCTGCTGATCGGCGAACCGCTGCCGACTGATATGCCGAGCGGACTCGTACTCAACGACCAGGACTTGCTGACCGACATTCCTGCCGGTCTGCCGTCGGATCTGCTCACGCGCCGTCCCGACATCATGGAGGCCGAGCAAAACCTGCTGGCAGCCAATGCGAATATCGGCGCGGCGCGCGCGGCATTCTTCCCGCGCGTTTCGCTGACGGGCAACTTCGGCACGTTGAGTCCGACGCTCGGCGGGCTGTTCAAGCCGGGTTCGGCGGCGTGGAGCTTCGCGCCGCAGATCACGCTGCCGATTTTCGAAGGCGGCCAGAACCGCGCGAACCTCGATCTCGCGAACGTCGAGAAGAACATCCAGATCGCGCAGTACGAGAAGGCGATCCAGACGGCGTTCCGAGAGGTGGCCGACGGGCTCGCCGCGCGCGGCACGTACGATCAGCAGATCAAGGCGCTCGAACGCGACACGTTCGCGGAACAGCGTCGACTCGATCTGTCGGACCTGCGTTACCGGAACGGCGTCGACAGCTATCTTGCCGTGCTGACCGCGCAGACCGCCCTGTACGACGCACAGCAGTTGCTGATCACGGCGCGCGTGCAACGTCTGACGAACCTCGTCGATCTGTACAAGGCGCTCGGCGGCGGATGGATCGAGCGCGCGGGCGAGCAGCCGCGTCCCGCCGACGCACCCGCCGACTACGGCGCGGCCAGTGCGCCCGTTGCGGCATCGGCTGCGACGTCGGGCTGAGTCCCTGGCCGCATCGACAGCGGCTTTTCCTTTCTCTATGCAAAACGCCACGGCATGCCGTGGCGTTTTTTTATTGCCGTCCTACAAGCCATCGTCCGAATGGCTAATTCAGTTATCCAGATCGTTTACTCGCGCCGTGAGCCGCTAGTATCGGCACCTGATGGACGGAAACTGATGGCCCATTTAAAGGTTGTCAATTGACAACCATACGACAGGCGCTATAGACTGGAGTTGTTCATGAATCGTCGAACTCATTCGAAGAAGGAAGTCGAGTCGGCACTCGGCTATGCGGAAGAAAACGGCTGGTGCGTCGTGCCCGGCACGGGCTGCGGGCATGCGTGGGGGCGAATGTATTGCCCCTACAACGACAGCGATTGCCGATGCGGCGAGTTTTGCATCACCAGCATCTGGTGCACGCCGCGCAATGCAGTCAGTCATGCAAGAACGTTGCGTCGCATCGTGGAGAATTGCGCGCCGCATCGGCACAAGGTCATTTCCTTGCACGTGATTGCCGAAGCGAAAAGGCGCGCGCGGGCACAACAGCAGCACGGGCAGCAGCCAGAGCAGCCGGAGCAGCCGGAGCAGCAACCAGGGAAGGACAAGGAGCAAACATGGAATACACCTTCACACTGAAGTACCGTCTGAGCGCGGAAGATTGCGATCATGACGACATCGTCGAGCGTCTCGCTGCGCAAGGTTGCGACGATGCGACCATCGGTGTCGGCCAGCCGGGGCGTATTGCGCTCGCGTTCGCGCGCGAGGCAAAAAGCGCGACGCATGCGCTCGTCAGCGCGTTGAAGGACGTGCGCCGCGCGGTGCCGACGGCACAACTGGTCGAGGCCGCGCCCGATTTTGTCGGGTTGACGGATGTGGCGGAAGTGGCTGGCGTCTCGCGCCAGAACATGCGCAAGCTGATGCAGTCGCATGCTACGGAATTTCCCGCGCCCGTTCATGAGGGCAGCACGTCGTTGTGGCATCTGTCGGACGTGCTCGAATGGATGCACGATCGCGGCGGCTATGACATCGCGCCCGAAGTTTTCGAAGTGGCGAGATCGGCGAAGCAGATCAATCTGATGAAGGAGGCTCGCGATCTTGAGCCGAAGGTGACGCGACACTTCAACAACCTGGTCGCTTGAAGCGGGAAGAGGGTGTTCGTTCTGCCGTTTGCGTGCGCACGACCGTAGTCATGCGCACGCGTAAAGGCGAGAGTTGCTGCCTGGCGCCTTGTGCAGCGTTTGGCGCGAGGCTTAGTGCATGTCGGCGGCGCGCAGCATTTCGTCGCCGGCGAGGGTGTCGTCGTTGCCAGCGCGTCCGTCGAAGTCGTGACCGGTGCGATGAATGTCGCGCTTCGCTGCGCGTTCGCCCTTCACGCCATTGAAGATCAGGTTGAGCACGACAGCCGAAACGGATGCCAGCAGAATCCCGCTGTGCAGCAGAGGCGAGAGCGCGGGCGGCAGCTTCGAGAAGAAGTTCGGCGAGACTACGGGCACGAGGCCAAGACCGATGCTTACGGCGACGATAAAGAGGTTGTGATGGTTCTTCACGAAGTCGACTTTCGACAGCACCTTGATGCCGTTTGCTGCCACCATGCCGAACATCACGATGCCCGCGCCGCCCAGCACGAAGGCCGGCACCGACGCGACCAGTTGGGCCATCTTCGGGAACAGGCCGAGCAGCACGAGGATCACGCCGCCCATCGCGCAGACGAAGCGGCTCTTGACGCCCGTCACGCCGATCAGGCCGACATTCTGCGAGAACGACGTATGAGGGAAGGAGTTGAAGATGCCGCCGATCAGCGTGCCGAGACCGTCCACGCGCAGACCGCGCACGAGCGTCTTTTGGTCGACGGGTCGGTCCACCATGTCGCCGACGGCGAGGAACATCCCTGTCGATTCGATGAACGTGACGAACATCACCGTGACCATCGTCGCGATGGAGAGCGGATCGAAGTGCGGCAGGCCGAAATGGAACGGCATCACGAAGCCGACCCACGGTGCGTTCGTCACGCCATCCATGTTCACGCGACCGAGCAGCGCGGCAATGATGAAGCCCGCCACAATGCCGAGCAGCACCGAAATATTCGCGATGAAGCCTTTGCCAAACTTGTTGATCAAAAGGATGAGCGTGAGCACGACGAGCGACAGCGCGAGGTAGATCGGGTTGCCGTAATCCGGATTGCCGACTCCGCCTGCCGCCCAGTTGATGCCCACTTCCATCAGCGAAAGACCGATCACCGATATCACCACGCCGACCACGACGGGAGGGAAAAAGCGCAGCAGCTTGCCGATCATCGGCGCGGCGACGATGCCTATCACGCCGGCCGCGATCGTCGAGCCGAAGATGTCGAGAATGCCCAAGTTCGGGTTCGTGCCAATCGCGACCATCGGGCCGACTGCGGCGAACGTGCAGCCCATGATGACGGGCAGCCGGATGCCGAAGATCCACAGGCCGAGCGTCTGGATCAGCGTTGCGATGCCGCACGAAAAAAGGTCGGCGCTGATGAGAAAGGCAATTTGCTCTTTCGGCAGCTTGAGGGCACTGCCGATGATCAGCGGCACGGCGACGGCGCCCGCGTACATCACCAGCACGTGCTGGATGCCGAGCGTCAGCAACTGGCCGAAGGGCAGTCGCTCGTCGCACGGATGAACCGTGTTCGAGTGCATCTTGTCTCTCTCCACATCTGGTTTTGGGATGACTCCAAGGTATGCGGGACGAAAAAACGCGACAAGACCACGTCATTCTATTTCAACCTTTGCGGCGACGATATGCGCGAAACGGATTTGAAACACGTGTCCTTGGCGGAATCGGAAGAATCTGGCCGTAGCCCTTGTGGCGTGGCGGCTTGCGGGATGTTCATCAAAGGGGCGCTCAATGGTGACGTATCGGCGGCCATATGATGTGTATTGCGGCTCGCACATAATGCGTTTTCGGGCTGCGTTCTGTCGGGGGTGGGTTAACCCGCGCGGCCGGCCGTCGCACATGAAAATGGCCGTTCGCAACCTGTCCCGTCTCGACGCAAGCTGTCCCATCTCGATGGAGCGCACCGTGCCCCGAAAGCACGGTTCTCTTCAACACACACGTTCAACCCGCATTTAACCCATCGCATTCATGTCCTTCCTTGGCATCGATCTTGGTACAGGTTCACTAAAGCTCGCGATCATCGACGTCGAAGCGCGCGAGCAATGCGCGGCGAGCATCGCATATTCGATCGACACGCCGCAGCCGGGCTGGGCGGAAATCGATCCGGAGATCTGGTGGCGCGCGCTGCGCGAAGCGGCTTCGCGCTTGCCGCAGGCCCAACGCAGCGCCGTTCGGGCGATCGGTTTTTCAGGTCAGATGCACGGCGTCGTATTGAGCGACGCACAAGGCGATGCCGTGCGGCCCGCGATGCTTTGGCCCGATACGCGGGCGCAGGCGTTGCTCGACGCATGGCCCGCGCCGCAGCCGAACCCCGTCGCGCCGGGCATGGCAGGCCCGCTGCTGCGATGGATCGCGCTGCACGAGCCACAGTCCATGCAAGCGGCTCGCTGGGCCTTGCAACCGAAAGACTGGCTGCGCTTCAAGCTCGGCGGCGCAATCGCGACCGACCCTTCCGATGCCTGCGCGACAGCGCTTGCCGATCCAACCGGCCTATGGGATCACGACTTGCTGGAACGTCTCGGGTTGCCGTTCGACCGGTTCGCGCCGCTTGCTGCGTCGTATGCGGCAAGTGGCTCGCTGTCCGACGACGCGGCGCGCATGCTCGGCTTGCGCGCTGGCATCATGCTTGCCACAGGTGCAGGCGACACGCCTTGCGCCGCGCTCGGCAGCGGCCTCGCGAACGATGGCGACGCGCTGCTCACCACAGGCACGGGCGGACAGATTCTCGTGCTCGCGACGGAACAGCCGAACGAGGCACAGGGCCTGCATCGCTACAGGGCCGCCACCGACCACTGGTATCGGATGGCCGCAATGCAAAACGTCGGCGTTGCGCTCGAGGCGGTACGAGCTTGGCTGTCTTACGAATGGTCTGATGCCTACCGCGATGCGTTCGAATCCGATCCAGCGTCGGGTGTGACGTTCTTGCCTTATCTGACGGGCGAGCGCACGCCCTGGCTCAATCCCTCGGCGCGCGGCGGCTGGCTCGGGCTCGCGCTGGGCACATCGCGCGGCGCGATGATGCGGGCCGCATTCGAAGGCGTCGCGTTTTCGTTGCGCGCGGGGCTCGACGCGATCGGGCAAAGCGGCGCGCAAGTGTCGGCGCTGCGTCTGGCGGGCGGCGGTTCCGTCGATGCGCGCTGGCGCCAGTTGCTCGCCGATGCGCTCGATGTGGAACTGCATGCCGTCGATTGTCCGAACGCGGCGGCGCGTGGCGCGGCGATGCTCGGCGCAATCGCGTGCGGTCATTGGCATGCAAGCGATCTCGCGGCGCTCGCGCCCGCAGCGACACGCGTCGCGGGACCGCAAAACGATACGGCGCTTGCCGCGCGGTACGCGCGCTTTATCGATCTTTACGGCCGCGTCGAAGGCTGGTTCGCGCGGCCATCGGCGTGAGGCGCGCGCCGCGTCGCATGACGACAATCGCGCGGCGCGGCACGCCATGGACGGGTCGCGATTGTCGGCGATGATGTCCGAAGCGCGGCGCGCGAACATGCGAGACAATCCGGGCCGCAATCGTTCACGGCAGTCGGGAACAGATTCAGATTCAAACTCAGATTCATGGAACAGCCTTGGCGAACCACAGGAGAGCATTCACGATGAAGACGAAAGCAGCAATCGCATGGAAAGCCGGCGCACCGTTGACGATCGAGGAAGTCGACCTCGAAGGGCCGCGTGCCGGTGAGGTGCTGATCGAAGTGAAGGCGACGGGCATCTGCCACACCGACTACTACACGCTGTCGGGCGCCGATCCCGAGGGCATCTTCCCGGCCATTCTCGGTCACGAAGGCGCGGGCGTCGTCGTCGATGTGGGGCCGGGCGTCGGCACGCTGAAGAAGGGCGATCACGTGATTCCCCTCTACACGCCCGAGTGCCGCCAGTGCAAGTTCTGCCTGTCGCGCAAGACGAACCTGTGTCAGGCGATCCGCTCGACGCAGGGCAAGGGCCTGATGCCCGATTCGACGTCGCGCTTCTCGCTCGACGGCAAGCCGCTCTTTCATTACATGGGCACATCGACGTTCTCGAATTACATCGTCGTGCCTGAGATTGCCGTCGCGAAGATCCGCGAGGACGCGCCGTTCGACAAGGTCTGCTATATCGGCTGCGGCGTGACGACGGGCGTCGGCGCCGTGGTCTATTCGGCGAAGGTGGAGGCCGGCGCGAATGTGGTCGTGTTCGGTCTGGGCGGCATCGGCCTCAATGTGATCCAGGGCGCCAAGATGGTCGGCGCTGACAAGATCATCGGCGTCGACATCAATCCGGGCCGCGTCGAACTGGCGAAGAAGTTCGGCATGACGCACTTCATCAACCCGAAGGAAGTCGAGAACGTCGTCGACCATATCGTGCAGCTCACCGATGGCGGCGCCGACTATTCGTTCGAATGCGTCGGCAATACGACGCTGATGCGCCAGGCGCTCGAATGCACGCACAAGGGCTGGGGCCAGTCGTTCATCATCGGCGTGGCGGCGGTGGGCGAAGAAATCAGCACGCGGCCGTTCCAGCTGGTGACGGGCCGTCAATGGAAGGGCTCGGCGTTCGGCGGCGCGCGCGGCCGCACCGACGTGCCGAAGATCGTCGACTGGTACATGGAAGGCAAGATCAACATCGACGACCTGATCACGCATCACCTGAAGCTCGACCAGATCAACGAAGGCTTCGACCTGATGAAGAAGGGCGAGTCGATCCGCTCGGTGGTCATCTACTAAAGGAGCGCGCGATGCTCGAACTGATCGAATCGCATGCGTCGTTCGGCGGGACGCAGCGTATCTACAGGCATGAGTCGAAGGCGATCGGGCTGCCGATGCGCTTCTCGGTCTTCATGCCGAAAGAGGCGTCGCAGCGGAAGGTGCCGGCGCTGTTCTACCTCGCAGGCCTGACCTGTACCGAAGAGACGTTCCCGATCAAGGCGGGCGCGCAGCGCTTTGCCGCGCAGCACGGCATCGCGCTGATCGCGCCCGATACGAGTCCGCGTGGCGCGGGCGTGCCGGGCGAGAGCGCGTCGTGGGACTTCGGCGTCGGCGCGGGCTTCTATGTCGACGCGACGCAGGAGCCCTGGTCGAAGCACTACCGGATGTACTCGTACGTGCGGGACGAGCTGCGCGAAACGGTCGCGAATGAACTGCCGGTCGATGGTGAAAGACTGGGCATCTTCGGTCACTCGATGGGAGGGCACGGCGCGCTGATGCTCGCGCTGCGCCATCCGGACATCTATCGGTCGGTCTCGGCGTTTGCGCCGATTGCCGCGCCGATGCGCTGTCCGTGGGGCGAGAAGGCGTTCAGCGGCTATCTCGGCGCGGACCGCGAGGCGTGGAAGCAGTACGACGCAAGCGAACTGGTCGGCAAGGCGAAGCGCAAGTTCGCGGAAGGTATCCTGGTCGATCAGGGCCTCGCGGATCAGTTTCTCGCCGAGCAACTCAACCCCGACGTGTTCGAGGCCGCCTGCAACGCGGCGGGGCAGCCGCTCACGCTGCGTCGGCATGAAGGCTACGACCACGGCTATTTCTTCATCTCGACGTTCATCGAGGATCATCTCGCGCATCACGCGAAGGTGTTGCTCGGCTAACCGTCAAGACGTCGAGGCCGCCGGTGCCTGAAACGGAACGGGGTGGCTCGCAAGCCACCCCGTTCTTTATCTGCGCATGTGTTGCGCCATCAGGCTCGCACCATACACGAGCGCCGCGAGCAACGTGATCCAGAAGCTCGTCGGCCAGTCGGTGTAGAAAGCGAGCGTCACGCCGATCCACGCCTGCGCGAGCGCGAGCAGCGCAGCGACCACGAGCCCGACGGAAAGACGCGTCGACAGGTTCTGCGCCGCCGCCGCCGGCCCGACCATCAACGTGAACACGAGCAGCACGCCGACAATCTGCGTGCATGCGGCCACCGCGAGCGCAGCGATCGCCAGAAACAGCACCGACACGAGCCGCAGCGACACGCCTTTCGCTTCCGCCAGTTCCGGCTGCAACGACGCGAACAGCAAGGGCCGCATGATCGCCGCCAACGCGAGCAGGCTGACGACGCCGAGCGCGGCGAGCACCGCGAGCGTCGCCGAGCTGACGCCCAGCACGTTGCCGAAGAGCAAGGCCGTGACCTGCGTCGCGTACGCGGTGAAAAAGTGCAGGAACAACAAACCGAAACCCAGCGCCAGCGACAGGATCACGCCGATCGCCACATCGCGGCCCGCGAGCTTTTCGCCGAGCGCGCCCATGCCGACGCCCGCCGCGAGCGTGAAGCCAATCATCCCCCAGATCGGCGAAATGCCGATCAGCACGGCGCCCGTCGCGCCCGTGAAGCCGACGTGCGACAGCGCGTGTCCCGCGAAGGTCTGCCCGCGCATCACGAGGAAGTAGCCGACGATACCCGACAGCACCGCGACAATCCCCGACGCCGCGAAGGCGTTCACCATGAAATCGTATTCAAACATCGTGCGTGTGTCCGTCGCGTGAGGCGTGATGGTGCGCATGCCCGTGGTTATGCGCATGTCCGTGGCTGTGCGGCTCGCCGTGATGATGGTCATCGTCCTCGTGCTCGTGATCGTGCTTCTCGACTTCGACGTCGCCCGACATCACGAAGATGCGGCCGTTCACGCGCATCACTTCGATGGTCGAACCATAGAGGCGCGAAAGCACCGGCTTCGTGATCACTTCATCGACGGTGCCGAGCGCGGCGACGCCATTGCCGAGATACAGCACGCGATCGAGCGCATGCAGCAGCGGATTGAGCTCATGCGCGGAGAACAGTACGGCGATGCCGAGCTCCTGCTGCACGCGCTTCACCAGCTCGACGACCGCCTTTTGATGATGCGGATCGAGGCTGATCAGCGGCTCGTCGAGCAGCAGCAGGCGCGGATTGCCGAGCAGGCATTGCGCGAGCAGCAGCCGTTGCCGCTCGCCGCCCGACAGCTCGGACAACGGCCTCGCAGCCAGCGCGCTGCCGCCGACAAGTTCCAGCACGCGATCGACATCGGCGCGTGTTTTGGCATCGGCGTGAGGCAGGCCCCAGCGATGCCCGTCGGCGGCCATCGCGACGAAATCGCGTCCGCGCACGCGGCGGCCGGCGAGCGCGCTGCGTGTCTGCGGCATGTAGCCGATCGACGGATTGCCGCGCACCACGGGCTCGCCGAGCACGCGCACCGTGCCGCTTGCAGCGGGGACGAGCCCGAGCACCGAGCGCATCAGCGTCGTCTTGCCCGCGCCGTTCGGCCCGAGCACGCCGATGAACTCGCCCTGGTTGATCGTGAAGCTGGTGTCGCGCAGGATCTTTCGGTCGCCGAGTTCGAACGTCACGCGATCCAGTTCGAGCACGGGCGCGTTGCCAGACGATGCGGCGCGGCGAGGCATGTTCATGGGGTCTTTCCTTGGTTCGCGCCGCCGCCGTTGCCCGCGGCCAGCGCGTTTCCGAGCGTGTCGAGCTGCGCCAGCATCCATTGCTGGAAGGTCTTGCCGGCGGGTTGCGTCTCGGTGACGCTGACCGTCGGCACGTGCGATTGCTGTGCGAGTTTCAGCATGCGTTTCGTGAGGGCTTCCGTTGCCTGGCTGTTGTAGATCAGAACACGCACGCGTCGCTCGCGAAGATCGCGCTCGAATGCAGCGATGTCCGATGCGCTCGCTTCCGTGTCGTTCATCGCGGCAAGCTGAAAGCGCTGGTTACGCATATCGAGTCCGATCGCATCGGACATGTAGCCGAACACCGGCTCGGTCGCCGTCACGCTCGCATGCGCGTACTGGCTGTGCAGCGCGGCGATCTTGTCGTTCATCGGCTTGAGCGAATCGAGGAACTTTGCGAGGTTTGCATCGTACACGGCCTTGTGCGATGGATCGGCTGCCGTCAGCGCCGCGTTCACCGCGCGGGCGACGGCGGGCATCGTCGGCGGGTCGTACCACAGGTGCGGATTGTCCCCGCTTTTCTTGCCGACGAGATCGGCCGCGACGATCACCTTGCGCTTGTCATTCTTCGACGCGTTCAGCAGCTTCGTCATCCACGGATCGTAATCGGCGCCGTTATAGACGACAAGGCTCGCACGCTGCAACGCGCGCGCCGTCTTCGGGCTCGCTTCGAACAGATGCGGGTCCTGGTCGGGATTGCTCAGGATGCTGGTCACGTCGACGCGGTCGCCTCCGAGTTGCTGCACGACGTCGCCATAAAAATTCTCTGCGGCGACGACGGGAATCTTCGCATCCTGAGCCTGCGCCGCCTGAGTAAATGCGACGGCCATCAGCGTCGAAGCGGCGGCGCGGGTAAGAAACTTCCACATCGAGATGTTCTTCTTCATATCGGATTGACCTGTGGCTTGAAGGCGTCGGGTTGAAACGAAAGGGGCGCGGCGTTATGGGTGAGCGTGCTTGCAGGCGGCGCACACCCCGCTCAGTTCGACGACCTGGTGATGCACTTCGAAACCTGGTGCGCTGCGTGACAACTGCGCGGCCACTCCGTCGCCGGGAATCTCTACCGTTTCGCCGCACGCTTCACACATCAGGAACTGGCTCTGATGCGGCTCGCCCATCTGGCAACACGCGAAAAACGCATTCTTCGATTCGATCCGATGCACGAAGCCATGCTCGACGAGAAACTCGAGCACACGGTAGACCGTGGTCGGCGGCACGCGGCCGCGCTGTGGCTCGAGCGCCGCGAGCAAGTCATATGCGCCGACCGGGCGCTCGCTCTGCGCGATCAGCGTGTAGACCTTGCGGCGCAGTGTCGTCAGTGCGAGGCCGCGCTCGGCGGCGAGCGCATCGGCGCGGGCCAGCTTGCGCGCGAGCTTCTCCGCGGACAGCGCGGTCTGATCGCCGGGACGGGCGGCGCCATGAAAACCGTGAGCATCGGATAAGCGGGCCATGTCACGACCTCCGGACAGCGTCGGAATCAACGAAGGCGAAATGATATAACGTATCTCGAAAAATTGTCATTGCCCGTTGCAAAGTCATCGCCGATTCTTAGAAAGAAGCGCTGTATCCGAGGCTTTTGACGCTGCCGCGCTGCACCATCGAAATTGCGCGACGCGCCTTGACATGACCGGACGTGTATCCGATCATTCGATCACAACGAGAGCAATTGCTCGGCAAACGAGCGTTCGCTCATGCTGATTCGAAGAATCAAACGAACCGGAGACAGGTTGTGACAGCCCGACTGCAAGGCAAGGTGGCGATTCTGACGGGCGCAGCGAGCGGTATCGGCGAGGCGGTGGCCCGCCGCTATCTCGAGGAGGGAGCGCGCTGCGTGCTGGTCGACGTGAAGCCGGCTGGCGAGTTCGCGCACGCGCTGCGCGAAACGGACGGCGACCGCCTGCTGACGATCAGCGCGGACGTGACGCGCCGCGAAGACATCGCGCGCATCGTCGACGAGACGGTGCGGCGCTTCGGCCAGATCGACATTCTTTTCAACAATGCGGCGCTGTTCGACATGCGCCCGCTGCTCGACGAATCCTGGGACATCTTCGACAAGCTCTTCGCGGTCAACGTGAAGGGCATGTTCTTCCTGATGCAGGCCGTCGCACAGCGCATGGTCGAGCAGGGACACGGCGGCAAGATCATCAACATGTCGTCGCAGGCGGGCCGGCGCGGCGAGGCGCTCGTGTCGCACTACTGCGCGACGAAGGCGGCCGTGCTGAGCTATACGCAATCGGCTGCGCTGGCGCTCGCGCCTCACGGGATCAACGTGAACGGCATCGCTCCGGGCGTCGTCGATACGCCGATGTGGGATCAGGTCGATGCCCTTTTCGCGCGTTACGAGAACCGGCCGCTCGGCGAGAAGAAGCGTCTCGTCGGTGAAGCGGTGCCGCTGGGCAGGATGGGGCTGCCCGCGGATCTGACGGGGGCGGCGCTGTTCCTCGCGTCTTCGGATGCGGATTACATCACCGCGCAAACCCTGAACGTCGACGGCGGCAACTGGATGAGCTGACCGTCATTCATTCACCGGCATCCAATTCCGGCGTCCTGCGCGTACCCGCCGGTCACGTACCAAAACGCAAGTACGAATAAAGGAGACAAACGATGAAGCCCACCTTCAAACCCGCGCTCAATGTATTCGGCGCCGCGGCGCTCGCGTGCGCCGCGTTCAGCGCGAACGCGGCGACCGTGACGATCGCGACGTTGAACAACCCGGACATGATCGAGCTGAAAAAGCTGTCGCCGGCATTCGAGAAAGCGAATCCCGACATCAAGCTGAACTGGGTGATCCTGGAAGAAAACGTGCTGCGTCAGCGCGCGACGACCGACATCACGACGGGCAGCGGCCAGTTCGACGTGATGACGATCGGCGCGTATGAAACGCCGCAATGGGGCAAGCGCGGCTGGCTCGCGCCGCTCACGGGCCTGCCCGCCGACTACGACCTGAACGACGTCGTGAAGACGGCGCGCGATGGTCTTTCGTACAACGGCACGCTGTTCGCGCTGCCGTTCTACGTCGAAAGCTCGATGACGTACTACCGCAAGGATCTGTTCGCGGCGAAGGGCCTGAAGATGCCCGACAACCCGACGTATGACCAGATCGCCCAGTTCGCCGACAAGCTCACCGACAAATCGGCGGGCACCTACGGCATCTGCCTGCGCGGCAAGGCTGGCTGGGGCGAGAACATGGCTTACGTGACGACGCTCGTGAATACGTTCGGCGGCCGCTGGTTCGACGAAAAGTGGAATGCGCAGCTGACGACGCCCGAATGGAAAAAGGCCGTTTCCTTCTACACCGACCTGCTGAAGAAGGACGGCCCTCCGGGAGCGAGCTCGAACGGCTTCAACGAGAACCTCACGCTGATGTCGTCGGGCAAGTGCGCGATGTGGATCGACGCGACGGTCGCGGCGGGCATGCTCTACAACAAGCAGCAATCGCAGATCTCGGACAAGGTCGGCTTCGCGGCCGCGCCGACGCAAGCGACGCCGAACGGCTCGCACTGGCTGTGGGCGTGGGCGCTGGCGATTCCGAAGTCGTCGAAGCAGGCCGATGCCGCGAAGAAGTTCATCACGTGGGCGACGTCGAAGCAGTACATCGAGCTCGTCGCGAAGGATGAAGGCTGGGCCTCGGTGCCGCCGGGCACGCGCCAGTCGACGTATGCGCGCCCCGAGTACAAGCAGGCCGCGCCGTTCGCCGACTTCGTGCTGAAGGCAATCGAAACGGCTGACCCGAACCATCCGACGGCCAAGCCGGTTCCGTACACGGGCGTGCAGTTCGTCGGCATCCCTGAGTTCCAGTCGTTCGGGACGGTGGTCGGCCAGAGCATTTCGGGCGCCGTCGCGGGCCAGATGTCCGTCGATCAGGCGCTCGCAGCCGGCAACGCAACAGCCGACCGTGCCGTCAAGCAGGCCGGCTACCAGAAATAACGACGAAGTGAAAATGGGCACGTCGTTTGCGTTTCCCCTGGCGCAAGCGGCGTACCCAGCCACTGGCCTCGAAACCGCGCTGTAACGATGTAACGCGCCGGCTGACAGCGCACCGTCAGCCGGACCCTGGCAGCACAGCGAGCCGCAAGCCCCGCGACCCGCGCACTACCGAAGAGGTGGTCCATCATGCGTCTTCATTTGCGTCTACCCCTCATGCACGCCCAACCCCAGCCCAAAACTGAACACGAGCGAGAAGAGCGCAAGGCCGCGCACGCGCGCTGGCTCGTTTCGCCGTCCGTAGGCCTTCTCGTTCTGTGGATGACGATACCGCTCGCGATGACGATCTGGTTTTCGTTCTCGCGCTACAACCTGCTGAATCCGGATGAAAAAGGTTTCACGGGTATCGACAACTACAAGTTCCTCGCCAGCGACCCGGCGTTCGGTCCGTCGATCCTGCACACGCTGCAGCTGATCGTCGCCGTGCTGGTCATCACCGTGGTCGGCGGCGTGCTGATGGCGGTGCTGTTCGACCGCAAGTTCTACGGGCAGGGCATCGCGCGGCTGCTCGCGATCGCGCCGTTCTTCGTGATGCCGACGGTCTCCGCGCTGATCTGGAAGAACATGATCCTGCATCCGGTGTACGGGCTCGTCGCGCAAGGCATGCGCGCGATCGGCCTCACGCCGATCGACTGGTTCGCCGACTATCCGTTGACGGCCGTGATCATCATCGTCGCGTGGCAGTGGCTGCCGTTCGCTTTCCTCATTCTGTTCACTGCGATCCAGTCGCTCGACCAGGAGCAGAAGGAAGCGGCGAAGATCGACGGCGCCGGTCCGTTCTCGATGTTCTTCTTCATCACGCTGCCGCACCTGAGGCGCGCGATCGCCGTGGTCGTGATGATGGAAACCATTTTCCTGTTGTCGATCTTCGCCGAAATCTACACGACGACGGGCGGCGGTCCGGGCAACGCGACGACCAACCTGTCGTACCTGATCTACGCGCTGGGCCTGCAACAGTTCGACGTCGGCCTTGCATCGGCAGGCGGGATTCTCGCCGTGGTGCTCGCGAATATCGTGTCGTTCTTCCTCGTGCGCATGCTCGCGAAGAACCTGAAAGGGGAGTACGAAAAATGAGCCAGGTTGCTGCTACACCCGTTACGACGACTCAGTCGTCGTCCGCTTCGCCGCTTGCTGTCATCCGGCGCAGCATTCCCGGCATCATCGCGTGGCTGCTCGCGTTGCTGCTGTTCTTCCCGATCTTCTGGATGACGATCACGGCATTCAAGACCGAGCAGCAGGCGTACGCGTCGTCGCTCTTCTTCATGCCGACGCTCGACAGCTTCCGCGAGGTTTTCGCGCGCAGCAATTACTTCGGCTTCGCGTGGAACTCGATCCTGATCTCGGTCGGTGTGACGCTGCTGTGCCTGATCCTCGCCGTGCCGTGCGCGTATGCGATGGCCTTCTTCCCGACCCGGCGCACGCAGAAAGTGCTGCTGTGGATGCTGTCGACGAAGATGATGCCGTCCGTCGGCGTGCTGGTGCCGATCTATCTGCTGTGGAAGAACAGCGGGCTGCTCGATACCGTCACGGGCCTCGTGATCGTCTACACGCTGATCAATCTCCCCATCGCCGTGTGGATGGCGTTCACGTACTTCGCCGAAATACCGCGCGACATTCTCGAAGCGGGCCGCATCGACGGCGCCGCGACGTGGCAGGAGATCGTCTATCTGCTGATGCCGATGGCGCTGCCGGGGCTCGCATCGACGGCGCTCTTGCTCGTGATCCTGTCGTGGAACGAAGCGTTCTGGAGCATCAACCTGTCGAGTTCGAACGCCGCGCCGCTGACCGTTTTCATCGCGTCGTATTCGAGTCCTGAAGGTCTGTTCTGGGCGAAGCTGTCGGCGGCGTCGCTGCTGGCCGTAGCGCCGATCCTGATCGTCGGCTGGGTTTCGCAGAAACAGCTGGTGCGTGGCCTTACGTTCGGGGCGGTCAAGTGACGGATATCAGAACCGACGCGAGGCTGGCTTTGATTTGCGATTGCGACGGCGTGCTGATCGACAGCGAAGCCGTCGCGGCCGCGATGCTCGTACACGAGCTCGAAGCGCGCTGGGCCGATGCCGACGTTGCGCCCGTCGTGATGCCGTTGCTGGGCTTGCGCATCGAGAGTGTGCTGCAAGGCACGGCGACGCAGCTCGGCAAGACGTTGACGCCCACGGACATCGCCGCGATCCGCAGCGCTGTCGAAGCCGCGGCCGTGAAGGCGCCGATGGTCGAGGGCATCGAGGCGGCGCTCGCGAGCATTCCGCTCACGAAGGCGTGCGCGAGCAACAGCTTTCGCGCGTACGTCGAAGCGGCGCTTGCGCGCACGGGCCTCGTCCGGCATTTCGGCAACCGGCTGTTTTGCGCGGATGCCGTCGCGCAACCGAAGCCCGCGCCCGACGTCTATCTCGCCGCCGCGCGCGGACTGGGCGTGAGCGCCGATGCATGCCTCGTCATCGAAGACAGCGTGACGGGCGTCACGGCGGCAACGGCGGCGGGCATGACGGTGTATGGATTCATCGGCGGCGGCCATGCGAGCGACGAGCAGATCGGCGCGCTGCACCGAGTGGGCGCGCAACATATCTTCGACGACATGAGGCAATTGCCGGGACTGGTCGCGGACTGGATGCAGCGCATAACGGTCGCGTGAAGGTTACGTGATGGCCGGACGGGCATCGCATGAAAGCACGCTTTCCGGCAAAGCGATTGAACGTAGTAGAGAAGCAGCAACTATTTTGCATGGGACGGAAGTAGACGCTAAAGCGCCAACGTCCGTCGACAATGGAGACACATCATGGCAAGCGTAACTCTGCGCAACATCAGGAAAGCCTACGACGAGAACGAGGTGATGCGCGACATCAACCTCGACATTCAGGACGGCGAGTTCGTCGTGTTCGTCGGGCCGAGCGGCTGCGGCAAGTCCACGCTGATGCGGATGATCGCCGGCCTCGAAGACATCACGGGCGGCGATCTGCAGATCGACGGCACGCGCATGAACGACGTGCCGCCCGCCAAGCGCGGCATTGCGATGGTGTTCCAGTCGTACGCGCTGTATCCGCATATGACGCTGTACGACAACATGGCGTTCGGCCTCAAGCTCGCGGGCACGAAGAAGCCGGAGATCGACGCCGCCGTGCGCAACGCCGCGAAGATCCTGCACATCGACCATCTGCTCGAACGCAAGCCGAAGCAGCTGTCGGGTGGCCAGCGGCAGCGCGTCGCGATCGGCCGCGCGATCACGCGCAAGCCGAAGGTGTTCCTGTTCGACGAACCGCTGTCGAACCTCGACGCCGCGCTGCGCGTGAAGATGCGCCTCGAATTCGCGCGTCTGCACGACGAACTGAAGACGACGATGATCTACGTCACGCACGATCAGGTCGAAGCGATGACGCTCGCGGACAAGATCGTCGTGCTGTCGGCGGGCAATCTGGAACAGGTGGGCAGCCCCAACATGCTGTATCACGCGCCCGCGAACCGCTTTGTCGCGGGCTTCATCGGCTCGCCGAAGATGAATTTCCTCGAAGGCGTCGTGCAGTCGGTGTCGGCGAAAGGCGTGCTCGTGAAGTACGAAACGGGCGAGACACAGCTCGTGCTGGTCGAGCCCGGCCGCGCGAAAGAGGGCGACAAGGTGACGGTCGGCATCCGGCCCGAGCATCTGCATATCGACGTGGCGGAGTATGGCGTGTCGGCGCGCATCATGGCGGTCGAATCGCTCGGCGATGCGGCTTATCTGTACGCCGAAAGCAGCGTCGCGCCCGACGGTCTGATCGCGCGCATCCCGCCGCTTGAACGGCACGAGAAAGGCGCAACGATCCGGCTTGGCGCAACGCCCGATCATTGCCATCTGTTCAATGGCGACGGGCAGGCGTTCCAGCGCAAGATCGTCGAGGTGCTTGCCGCCTGATTCGCCGATAGAAAGAGCGCTGAACGAACGCCGTTCCAGCGCGCAGCTACAGGCGCCGTTGTTCCGCCGTTGCCATAAAGGCGATGGCGGAACAACGGCGCCTTGCTTTTGCAGACTCGGACTTATCCGATATTTCCGCGACCTATCCCATATCAAAATTGTGCATCGTCTGACGGGACGACTCAGGCCAAACGGCCCGGCGCGTTCTGTCGATTTCCCGTCCATCCCATCGAATACGCCATCAAAGCGATCGCAATCCGAATCGCGCGTGCATGTGCGTGCCGCCGACGACACAAGACGCCATGCACAACATTCCCGTCTTCACGCAACAAGAAACCTTCACGACATCGACTGTCGACAACCCGATCGACGACCCCATCAGGAACGCGCTCGCGCTCCATCGCGCGGGCCGGCTCGATAGCGCCGAGCACGCGTATCGCGCGATTCTGGATGCGCAGCCGTGCGACGCGAGCACGCTCTACATGCTGGGCGTGCTGTACCTGCAGCGCCAGGACATCGAGCGCGCGATCGAACGCTTCGATGCGGCGCTCGCGCTGGAGCCGCATGACGCCGATTGCCTGATCGATCGCGGCATCGCGGCCCTCGCGCGCGGCGACGATGCAGGCGCGGAGCGATTCTTCGGCCAGGCCGTCCAGCACGCGCCGCGTCACGCGCTGGCGCACAGCAATCTCGGCGAGGTGCAACGGCTTCTGGGCAAGCGCGAAGAGGCGCTGGCCAGTTTCCAGCAGGCGGTTGAACTCGAGAGCGATCTCTTCGAAGCGGCGCTCGGCCGTGCCGATGTGCTTGAAGCGCTTTCGCGTCCGCAGGAAGCGGTTGCCGCCTATCAGTACGCGGAGCAATTGGCGCCGCAGGACATACGCGTGCTGCGCGGTTTGGGCGGGACGTTGAACGCAGTGCGCCGGCATACGGAAGCCGCCGAGGTTTTTCAACGCGCCTTGCAGCAGGACCCGTACGATATCCACGCGCTGTTCGGCCTCGCATTCGCAACGGATGCGCAACTGAAGTTCGACGATGCGCTCGCGATCTACGCGCGCGCTCTGGAGATCGCGCCCAACTCGCCGACGCTGCACAACAACGTCGCTTTCACGCTGACGTGTCTGTCGCGCTACGACGAAGCCGACGATCATCTGCGCCGCGCGATCGAACTCAGCCCCAATCTTTCCAACGCCTACAAGCTGCTCGGCATGTCGGAATTACGGCGTGGGAATTTCCGCCGCGGCTGGACGTATTACGAGCATCGCAAGACCACGCCGAGTGGCTTGCTCGATTATCCGAAGCTCGGCATGCCCGAATGGCAGGGCGAGCCGATCGGCGGCAAGCGCGTTTTGCTCGCGCGCGAGCAGGGCGCCGGCGATCAGTTGCAGTTCATCCGTTATGCCGATGTGCTGCGCGGTCTCGGCGCGACCGTCGACGTGTGGACCAGCAACGAACTGGCGCCGCTCATCTCCCGCATGCCCAGTGTCAACCGCGTGCTGACGAGCCAGCCCGACGGCGGCTACGACTACTCGTGTCGCATGATGAGCGTGCCCGTGTGGCTTTCCGACGACGCGATCCCGAACGCGGTGCCGTATCTGTCGGCGGACGCGGCGCAGGTCGCCGTCTGGCGCGAGCGGCTCGCGCAGGCCGCGGGCGAGCGCAAGAAGATCGGACTCGTATGGGCGGGCAATCCGCAGCACTATCTCGACGTCTATCGTTCGGCGCCTCTTGCGGCACTCGAACCGCTTGCGTCGGTGCGAGGGCTCGCATGGTTCGCGTTGCAAAAGGGCGCGGCGGAGGCGCAACTCGACGGGCTCGCGCATCGCTGGCCGATCTGCGCGCTCGGTCAACTGCTGAACGACTTCGACGCGACGGCGGCCGTGATCGAGTGTCTGGATCTCGTGATCACCGTCGATACGTCCGTTGCGCATCTGGCAGGCGCGCTCGGCAAGCCGGTGTGGGTGATGTTGCCAAAGCAGGCCGACTGGCGCTGGATGATGTCGGGCGAGGACAACCCGTGGTATCCGACTGCACGTCTTTTCCGTCAGCAGGTGCTCGGCGACTGGATGCCTGTGATCGAAGCGCTGCGCGGCGCGCTCGAAGCGCTTTGAGCAACGCAAGCGCTGCGATCGTTTCGAGAGGGCGCTAGCGTCGTCTCATCACGCGCGTGACGCGACGGACACATCCGCGCCGTGATTCAGCGCGGCGCGCGCGCACAGCTCGTCGGTGACGAGTCCCGACAGCCAGCCGCCCTTGAGCGCGGCGATCACCGCACCGCGCTTGCGCTCGCCGCCCGCGAAGCCGATCACGGGACGCTTCGGCGGCGAATCGAGCCGCAAGCTCGTCACGCGGCGGCCGGTCGGCGATTCGACGCGCGCGCCGTCGGCGTCGATGGGCAGGCCGAGCAATTCGGCGACGGCGCCCAGCGACACCAGCTCCTCCACTTCATCCGACGTGATGAAGCCATCCTCATGCAGCGGACAATGCAAGCCGATATTGCCGATGCCGACGAACGCCACATCCGCCTCGCCCGACAGCGACTCGACGATCCGGTACAGACGGTGATTGCACCACTGCGCGCGTTCCGCTTCGCTGTCGGCGATCAGCGGCGCGGGCAGCAGGAAGTGCTTGCCGCCCGTCTTCTCGGAGATGTGCAGCGCGACGTCGTAGCGGTTCGACGAGCCGTCCTGCGCGATCGCGCCGACCATCGACACGAGCCGATGCTGCGGCCGCTCCAGTTGCGCGACCTGATCGACGACGGCCTTCAGCGTGCGCCCGCTGCTCACGGCGACGACCATCGGCCGTTCTTCGCCGAGATAGCGCTCCATCACCTGCGCGCCCGCGACGGCGAGCTTGCGGTCGATCTCTTCGGGGTTGTCGTTGTCGACGGGCACGACTTCGCACATCGACAGCCCGTAGCGCTTCGACAGTTGCGCGGCGAGCGACAGGCAGTCCGCAAGCTGATGATCGACGCGCACGCGGATCAGGTTCTTCTCGACGGCGAACGCGACCAGCCGCTGCGCGACGGGCCGCGACACCTGCAGTTTTTCGGCGATCTCGTTCTGCGTATTGCCGGCGACGTAGTAGAGCCAGGCGGCGCGCGTCGCGAGATCGAGCTTTTCAGTGGACTTGGGCACGATGGGTTCGCTCAGGATTGCGCCGAAGCGCGTAACACCAGGCAGCCCGCATCGGACGTTCTGGTGTGCTGCTTGCCGTACGCATTCGTCGTAGTGCGCATCACGGGCTCACATTACGTTGCGTTCGCATCGCGCGCGGGCGCGAACATCGGCTTCACATGCCGGTACAGCGCGCGATAGCTGGCGAGCCGCTCGCGCAGCACGGCATGACGCCGCGCGTTCGGCGTGAATTCGATTTCGACGGGCGGCTTGGTCAGCACCGTCGACGGATCGCCGCCCGCCGCGAGCCAGCCCAGACGCGCCGCGCCCAGCGCCGCGCCCGTTTCGCCGCCGCCATGCTTGCGTGTCGCCGTGTTCAGCGAATCCGCGAGCAACTGCGCCCAGTAGTTGCTGCGCGCGCCGCCGCCGAGCAGCGACAGCGCGCTCACTTCGGTGCCCGCCGCGCGCAACGCGTCGAGGCCGTCCGTCAGCGCGAGCGTCACGCCTTCGAGCACCGCATAGCCGAGCAGCGCGCGATCGGTCGCGTGCGTCATGCCGAAGAACACGCCTTGCGAATACGGATCGTTGTGCGGCGTGCGTTCGCCGGACAGATACGGCAGGAAGAGCGGCGCGGTCGCGAGCGCGTCGTCGGGGAGTTTTTCGACTTCGGCGAGCAGCGTCGGCTCGTCAGTGGATGTCAGCTTGCAGACCCAGCGCAGGCAGCTCGCCGCCGACAGCACGACGCTCATCTGATGCCAGCGGTCAGGAATCGCGTGGCAGAACGCGTGCACGGCCGACTCCGGATTCGGGCGGAAGCTGTTGCCGATCACGCACAACACGCCCGACGTGCCGAGCGACACGAAGCCGTCGCCCGGCTGCGTCGCGCCGATGCCGATCGCGCTCGTCGCGTTGTCGCCGCCGCCCGCCGCGACCACGACGGGCTCGCGCAAGCCCAGCTCGCGCGCGAGTTCGGGACGCAGCATGCCCGATGGCGCGCTGCCTTCCGCCAGACGCGGCATATGAGAGCGGTTCAGGTCGCAGGCGGCGAGCAATGTATCGGACCAGTCGCGCTGCGCGACGTCGAGCCATAGCGTGCCCGCTGCGTCGGATGGATCGGAGACCTTGTCGCCCGTCAGTTGAAGGCGCAGATAGTCCTTCGGCAGCAGCACGCAGGCCGTCTGCCGGAAGATCTCCGGCTCGTGTCGCGCGACCCACAGCAGCTTGGGCGCGGTGAAGCCGGGCATCGCCAGATTGCCGGCGATGCGATGCAGGTCCGGCGCGCGCCGGTACAGCTCATCGCATTCCTCGACGGCGCGCATGTCGTTCCACAGAATCGCGGGTCGCAGCACGCGGTCTTCGTTGTCGAGCAGCACCGCGCCGTGCATCTGTCCAGACAGCCCGATGCCGCGAATCTGCGCGAACTCTTCCGGGTAACGGTCGCGCAATGCGAAGAGCGCGGTGCGCGTGCCTTGCCACCAGTCGGACGGGTTCTGTTCCGACCAGCGCTGATGCGGACGCGAAACGGTAAACGGAGAACCTGCCGTGCCGATCACGCGTCCGTCGGACGCGAGCAGCAGAACTTTTACTTCGGACGTGCCGAGGTCGATGCCGAGATACATGGGCGCGAAACCTTCGTCGGTAGGAGATGCGCTACTTTAGCCGCATGCCGCTGGCGATGCCATGCGCAATAGACCTGACGCATGGCAGGCTTCGAACGCGGCGATCAATGGGAACGGCCGCGCGTGAATGCAGCATGGATGCATTCACACGCGCGGCCATGCTGTCGTGTGTCGAGCAAGGCGATGTCGACGGCTTCAGCCGGTCTTGGTCAGCCGAGTTCATTCGGCCAGGGTCAGTCGGCCAGGGTCAGTCGGCCAAGGTCAGTCGGCTCCAGTCGGCTTTAGTCAGCTTCAAGCGCCGCGCTTCGCGAGCCACGCATCGACGCGTTCGAGCGCCGCGCGCACTACTTTCTCGAGCGAAGCCGTGCCCGCCATGCCGCCCCAGAGCAGACGGTCCGCGCAGTAGGCCTGCACCGGATCGGGTGCCTTGAAGAAGCCGCGCGCGACGTTCTCGTCCATCACGCCGTCCTGATACGTGTACGGCAACTGGCCGCGCTGCCACCTGTCGAGAAAGCGGAAGAAGAGCGCGGGCAGCATCGCCGTCGCGTTCGGCTCGACCTTGCGCTCGAAGCACTCGGACAGCGTAGGCGCGATGAAGCCGGGGATCTTCGAAAAGCCATCGGCGGCGACGCGCTGATTCGTGTCCTGGATATAAGGATTGCCGAAGCGTTCGAGCACGACATCGCGATACTTTGCGAGATCGAGCGGGCTCGGCGTGAGGCAGGGGATCACGTCCTGTGTCACGTAGTCGTGCGCGAACTGGCGGATTTCCGGATCGTGCGTCCCTTCGTGAATATACGAGAGGCCGACCAGCGTGCCCGCCCACGCGATGCAACTGTGCGTCGCGTTCAGAATGCGGATCTTTGCCTCTTCATACGGCAGCACCGATTCGACCATCTCCGCGCCGACCTGCTCCCATGCCGGCCGCCCGGCGACGAAGTGATCCTCGATCACCCACTGGATGAACGATTCACCCATCACGGGGCACGCGTCGTCGACGCCCGTCGCCGCCTTCACGCGCTCGCGCACGTCGGGTGTCGGGCGCGGCGTGATCCGGTCGACCATCGAGTTCGGGCACGCCGTGTTCGCATCGAACCATTGACGCAGCGCGCTCGCGCCGCGCCGCTCCAGAAACTCGGTCATGCCCGCGCGGAAGCGCTCGCCGTTGCTGCGCAGGTTGTCGCAGGTCTGCAGCGTAACGGGGCCGGCGTTGCGCTGCATCCGCGCTTCGAGAATCGCGGCGAGCGCGCCATAGATCGTGGTGCGCGCGCCGTTCAGATCGGCGGACAGATCGGGATTCGCCGTGTCGAGCTTATGGTGTTCGTCGAGGTAGTAGCCGCCTTCCGTCACGGTGAACGCGATGATCTTGCACGCGGGATCGGCGCCCGCGTCGACGAGCCCATCGAGATTCGCCGACCACGGCACCACCCGCTCGATAGAGCGGATCGTCTCGTAGTCGCGCTTGCCTTGCGGCGTGACGGTTTCGAGCGTGTAGACGCCGTTCTGCGCGGCCAGTGCATCGGCGACGGCATTCATGTCGCTGCGGATATTGCCGACGGTGAGCGACCAGTGCGTATCGCCAGGCTGACTCGCTTCGTTGAGCCGGTGCAGATACCACGCCTGATGCGCGCGATGGAACGATCCCGCGCCGATGTGCAGGATCACCTGCGTGCTTGCGCCGTTGTTTGCGCCGCTGCTTTGGCCGCTGTTCATGTGCGTCTCCTGTGTCGACCCGGGTTGGCGTGCCGACGGGCGTTGGCGCTTTCGCGCTGACGCCCGTTCCATACGTTGCCCGGGTCCCATGCTAGTGAAGTCTTATGCGCACGGTCTTTCGCGTGCGTTGCTTGGGATAAGTCTAGAAGCTGTCTCGGCGACGTGAGCCGCCGATTCGAATCAAGAGCATTTGCTCTAAACGTGAACTAATGATCGTATTCGGCCGATCGAAAGTCAAGGCGAAGGACAGTGCTTTTTCATGGCAGATCGTTGCGCAGCGCGGCGGGGCGAGCTTTTCGACGGCCGATGCGCTGCCCGCGAAACGTTGACAGAAACGTTGACAAGCGGCCGGTCGGCAGGCTGTTGCATTGCATCAAATTTGACAGCCGGAAGGCCAGGACTAACCCGAATGCAAAAAAGTATCAGTCCACGGTCTCATTTCTAGTGGCCGCGATTGCGCTCGCGGTCTAACTTTCGGTACACAAAAGCAATGAAGCCGATGGCGCCCGCAAGACGTGAAACGCAAGGCGCCGGACGAACGAACAGGAGGAGAACCGACGTGCAACCCGATCTCGAACTGGTCAGCGTGCGACGCGACGAGTCGTTCAAGGTGTGGTATCACGGCTTTCCGTACCGCACAGTGCGCTGGCATTTCCATCCGGAATTCGAAATCCATCTGATCGTCGCGACGACGGGCAAGATGTTCGTCGGCGATTACATCGGCAGTTTCGCGCCGGGCAATCTCGTGCTGATGGGGCCGAACCTGCCGCACAACTGGGTCAGCGAAGTGCCCGAGGGCGTGACGATCGCGCAGCGCAATCTCGTCGTGCAGTTCGGCCAGGATTTCGTCGCGCATTGCACGGAGAGCTTCCCCGAATGGCGCACGCTCGAAGCGCTGCTCGCCGATTCGCGGCGCGGCGTGTCGTTCGGCGCGCAGACGAGCGCCGCGATCCAGCCGCTCTTCATGGAACTGCTCGAAGCGCGCGGCCTGCGCCGCATCGTGCTGTTCCTGTCGATGATGGAAATCCTGCTGAACGCGAGCGACCGCGAACTGCTCGCGAGCCCCGCGTATCAGAGCGACCCGACCGGCTATGCATCGACGCGCATCAACCATGTGCTGTCGTATATCGGCAAGAACCTCGCGACGGAGTTGCGCGAATCCGATCTCGCGCAACTCGCGGGGCAGAGCGTGAGTGCCTTCTCGCGATACTTCCGCCGTCACACGGGCCTGCCTTTCGTGCAGTACGTGAACCGCATGCGCATCAATCTCGCGTGCCAGCTGCTGATGGATGACGACCTGAGCGTGACCGACATCTGCTACAAGGTCGGCTTCAACAACCTGTCGAACTTCAACCGGCAGTTCCTCACGGCGAAGGGCATGGCTCCTTCGAAGTTCCGCCGCTTCCAGCAACTGAACGACGCGAGCCGCGACGCGTCCGAAGCGGCAGCGGCGCTCGGCAAGGGCATCGCGAACGCGCCTTCGATCGTGCCCGCCGTGCGGGCGCGAAGCCACGCGCATGCGGCGTATCCGCCTCTGGGCTCGCCACTCCCAGCGACATAGAGCACTTCAGCATCACCCGCGTTTCACCTGCTCATCGCGCTGCAAACCGCGCGAGAGACGCACTCATCCTCATAAACGGAGACAACCATGACGCACACCACTTCGCACCCTTCGCGCACATTGCGCCTGCGCGCCGCGCTGACCTTCGCCGCCGTGATGCTCGGCGCGCCGCTTCTTGCGCCGGCGACTGCGAACGCCGCGCCGCTCAAAATCGGCATGACGTTCCAGGAACTGAACAACCCGTACTTCGTGACGATGCAAAAGGCGCTGAACGATGCGGCCGCATCGATCGGCGCGACGGTCGTCGTCACCGATGCGCATCACGACGTGAGCAAGCAGGTGAGCGACGTCGAAGACATGCTGCAGAAGAAGATCGATATTCTGCTCGTCAATCCGACCGACTCGACGGGCATCCAGTCGGCCGTGACGTCGGCGAAGAAAGCGGGCGCCGTGGTCGTCGCCGTCGATGCGAACGCGAACGGTCCCGTCGATTCGTTCGTCGGCTCGAAGAATTTCGACGCGGGGCAGATGTCGTGCGAGTACCTCGCGAAAGCGATCGGCGGCAGCGGCGAAGTGGCGATTCTCGACGGCATTCCCGTCGTGCCGATTCTCGAACGCGTGCGCGGCTGCAAGGCGGCGCTCGCGAAGTTTCCGAACGTGAAGCTCGTCGATACGCAGAACGGCAAGCAGGAGCGCGCGACGGCGCTGTCCGTCACCGAGAACATGATCCAGGCGCATCCGAACCTGAAGGGCGTCTTCAGCGTGAACGACGGCGGCTCGATGGGCGCGTTGTCCGCGATCGAATCGTCGGGTAAGGACATCAAGCTGACGAGCGTCGACGGCGCACCGGAAGCGATCACCGCGATCCAGAAGCCGAACTCGAAGTTCATCGAAACGTCCGCGCAATTCCCGCGCGACCAGATCCGTCTTGCGATCGGCGTGGCGCTTGCGAAGAAGTGGGGCGCCAATGTGCCGAAGGCGATTCCCGTCGACGTGAAGCTCGTCGACAAGGACAACGCGAAGGGCTTCAGCTGGTAAGCAAGGCGTTGGCGATGCAGTGGCGCTGGTGTCTTCGGCAAAGCGTCACTGCATGAACAAGGAAACGCGATGGACACGATCCTCAAACTCGACAACATCACGAAGAGCTTTCCCGGCGTGAAGGCGTTGCAGCGCATTCATCTCGAGATCGCGCGCGGCGAGATTCACGCGCTGCTCGGCGAGAACGGCGCGGGCAAGTCGACGCTGATGAAGATCCTGTGCGGCATCTATCAGCCCGACGACGGCACGATCGTGATCGAAGGCGAAGCGCGGCACTTCGCGAACTATCACGATGCCGTCGCGGCGGGCGTCGGCATCGTGTTTCAGGAGTTCAGCCTGATTCCGTATCTGAACGCCGTCGAGAACATGTTCCTCGGACGCGAGTTGCGCAATCGCTTCGGCATGCTCGATCGCACGCGGATGCGGCGCGCGGCGGCGGAGATCTTCGAGCGGCTCGGCGTCGCGATCGATCTGTCCGTGCCGATTCGCGAGCTTTCCGTCGCGCAGCAGCAGTTCGTCGAAATCGGCAAGGCGCTGTCGCTGAATGCGCGCATCCTGATTCTCGACGAGCCGACGGCCACGCTCACGCCCGCCGAAGCCGAGCATCTGTTCACGATCATGCGCGACCTGAAGCGGCACGGCGTCGCGATGATTTTCATCTCGCACCACCTCGAAGAAATTTTCGAGGTGTGCGACCGTATCACCGTGTTGCGCGACGGCCAGTATGTCGGCATGACGGATGTGGCGAAGACGGATGTCGGCCGGCTCGTCGAGATGATGGTCGGGCGCAAGATCGAAAGCAGCTTTCCGCCGAAGCCCGCGTTGCCCGCCGATGCGAGGGTCGTGCTCGAAGTGAACGCATTGCAGTTGCACAAGGACGGCCCCGTGAATCGCTTCACGCTGCGCGAAGGCGAAATACTCGGCTTTGCGGGACTCGTCGGCTCGGGGCGCACGGAGACGGCGCTCGCCGTCATCGGCGCGGACGCGGCGCATGTGAAGGACATTCGCATCAACGGTACGCCGGCGAATCTCTCCGATCCCGCCGACGCATTGAAGTCCGGCATCGGCATCCTGCCCGAAAGCCGCAAGACGGAAGGGCTGATCACGTCGTTCTCGATCAAGCAGAACATCTCGATCAACAACCTCGGCAAGTACCGCGCCGCGCGCTTCTTCATCGATCACGGCAGCGAAGCGCGCGCAACGGCCGACATCATGAAGCGCGTCGGCGTGAAGGCGCCGACGATGAACACCGAAGTCGCGACGCTGTCGGGCGGTAATCAGCAGAAAGTGGTGATCGCGCGCTGGCTCAATCACCACACGAACATCCTGATCTTCGACGAACCGACGCGCGGCATCGACGTCGGCGCGAAAGCGGAAATCTATCTGCTGATGCGCGAACTCACTGCGCGCGGCTATTCGATCATCATGATCTCGTCGGAACTGCCGGAGATCGTGGGCATGTGCGATCGCGTCGCCGTGTTCCGGCAGGGGCGCATCGAAGCGATGCTCGAAGGCGACCAGATCGAATCGAACGCCGTGATGACTTATGCAACCGCTGGTGCAACAGCCGGCACTCGTGGAGCAACGCAGCATGAACACGCCTGATACTTCTCCCAAGACATCGACCGTCGCGTCCAATACGCCAGGCGCGCCGTTACGGCTGAACTGGGCGAGCATCAAACGCTCGACGTTGTTCTATCCGTTCATCGGCTTGCTCGTCGTGTGCATCGTGATGGTGTTCGCGAGCGACAGCTTTTTGTCGGCGGCGAATCTCGAGAACGTGCTGCGCCAGGTGTCGATCAACGCGATCATCGCCGTCGGCATGACGGCCGTGATTTTGACGGGCGGCATCGACCTGTCCGTCGGTTCCGTGATGGCGCTCTCGGGCACGCTCGCGGCGGGCCTGATGGTCGCGGGGCTCAACGGCGTCGCGGCGATCGCGATCGGCATTGCGGTCGGACTCGGCTTCGGCTTCGGCAACGGCTTCTTCGTTGCGTTCGCGGGCATGCCGCCCATCATCGTCACGCTCGCGACGATGGGCATCGCGCGCGGCCTCGCGCTGATCTATACGGGCGGCTATCCGATCGACGGCTTGCCCGACTGGGTGAGCTTCTTCGGCAGCGGAAAAGTATTCGGCATTCAGGCGCCCGTGCTCATCATGCTCGTCGTCTATGCGATCGCGTGGCTGCTGCTCGAACGCATGCCGTTCGGCCGCTACGTGTATGCGATCGGCGGCAACGAGCAGGCGACGCGTCTTTCCGGCGTGCGCGTCGCGCGCGTGAAGCTGATCGTCTACACGCTCGCGGGTTTGACGTCGTCGTTCGCGGCCATCGTGCTCACGTCGCGCCTGATGAGCGGCCAGCCGAATGCGGGCGTCGGCTTCGAACTCGATGCGATTGCGGCCGTGGTGATGGGCGGCACGTCGATATCGGGCGGACGCGGCTCGATCATCGGCACGCTGATCGGCGCGCTGCTGCTCGGCGTGCTGAACAACGGACTCAACATGGTCGGCGTGAATCCATACGTGCAGAACGTGATCAAGGGCGGAATCATTCTGCTCGCGATCTACATCAGCCGCGACCGCAAGAAGTGAATTTCCCTTTCCTTCGTTCTCCCCTTAAAAGCAGGGCAATGCAATGACCACTCAGGACACCAAAAGCATGACGGCGATCGTGTGCCACGCGCCGAAGGACTATCGCGTCGAGCGCGTGACGAAACCGCAGGCGCGCGCGCATGAACTCGTGATCCGCATCGCGGCGTGCGGCATCTGCGCGAGCGACTGCAAATGCCATTCGGGCGCGAAGATGTTCTGGGGCGGCCCGAGCCCGTGGGTCAAGGCGCCCGTGATTCCCGGCCATGAGTTTTTCGGCTACGTCGAAGAACTCGGCGAAGGCGCAGCGGAACATTTCGGCGTGAAGAAGGGCGACCGCGTGATCGCCGAGCAGATCGTGCCGTGCGGCAAGTGCCGCTACTGCAAATCCGGCCAGTACTGGATGTGCGAAGTACACAACATCTTCGGCTTTCAGCGCGAAGTCGCGGACGGCGGCATGGCCGAATATATGCGCATTCCGCCGACGGCCATCGTCCACAAGATTCCCGACGGCATCTCGCTCGAAGACGCTGCGATCATCGAGCCGCTTGCGTGCGCGATTCACACCGTCAACCGCGGCGACATTCAACTGGACGATGTGGTCGTGATCGCGGGCGCGGGTCCGCTCGGGCTGATGATGACGCAAGTCGCGCACCTGAAAACGCCGAAGAAACTTGTCGTGATCGATCTCGTCGACGAGCGTCTCGAACTCGCGCGCGAATATGGCGCGGACGTGACGATCAATCCGAAGAACGACGATGCGCTCGTCATCATCCGGTCGTTGACGGACAACTACGGCTGCGACGTCTACATCGAAACGACGGGCGTGCCTGCGGGCGTGAATCAGGGCATGGACCTCATTCGCAAGCTCGGGCGTTTTGTCGAGTTTTCCGTGTTCGGCGCCGAGACTACAATGGACTGGTCGATCATCGGCGACCGCAAGGAACTCGATGTGCGCGGCGCGCATCTCGGGCCTTACTGCTATCCGATCGCGATCGACCTGCTGGCGCGTGGGCTCGTCACATCGAAAGGCATCGTCACGCATGACTTCTCTCTCGAAGAGTGGGACGAAGCGATCAAGGTCGCGAACTCGCTCGATTCGATCAAGGTACTGATGAAGCCGGCCCGATAGTCCCGCGCCTGATCCGTCATTCCGAAGGAAAACAGACAGTGCGCGTCGAAGGCGCGCACACGGAGACACTATGAATTACGTCATCGGCGTCGATATCGGCACGCAGAGCACGAAGGCCGTGCTCGTCGACGAGAACGGCGCAATCGTCGCGCAGCATTCGAGCAGCTATCACCCCGATACGCCGAAGCCGTTGTGGGCCGAGCAATGGCCGACGGTGTGGATGAAGGCCGTCGTCGAATGCATTGCGCGCTGTGTCGCGAAAGCGCGCGAGGCGGGCGTTGCGTCGAACGCGATCAAGGCCGTGTGCGTGAGCAGCCTGTATGGCGGCTCCGGTATCCCCGTCGATAGCGAAATGAAGCCGCTGTATCCGTGCCTGATCTGGATGGACCGGCGCGCGACGGCGCAGGTCGAGTGGGTTCGCAACAACGTCGATCTCGACCGGCTCTATGCGATCACAGGCAATGGCGTCGACAGCTATTACGGCTACACGAAGATGCTGTGGCTGCGCGAGAACGAGCCGAACGTATGGGCCAATACGCGCTTCTTCCTGCCGCCGAATGCGTATGTGATCTATCTGCTGACGGGCGAAGTGGCCGTCGATCACAGCTCGGCGGGCAACATCGGCGGCGTGTACGACATCGCGAAACGCGACTGGTCCGATGAAGCGCTCGACATGCTCGGCATTCCCGCAACGATGATGCCCGAGCATCTCGTCGAATCGTCGGACGTGGTGGGCGGCCTGCTGTCGCAATGGACGGAGCAGCTCCGACTCGAAGCGGGCACGGCGATCGTCGCGGGCGGCGTCGATGCGGCAATGGCCACCTACGCGGCGGGCGTCACGCGCGCGGGCCAGCATGTCGCGATGATCGGCACGAGCATGTGCTGGGGCTATATCAACCAGAGCGTCGACGCGCGGCACGGTCTCGTCAGCATGCCGCATGTGTTCAACGGTCAACACGACATCTATGTGTTCGGCGGCGCGATTACGGCGGGCGCATCGGTGACGTGGTATCGCGAGCAGTTCTGTCAGGCGGAAGTCGAAGCGGCGAAAGCGATACCGGACGGCGATCCGCATCAGCTGCTCGAAGAAGACGCGGCGCACATACCGGCGGGCTCGGAAGGCGTGATGTTCCTGCCGTATCTGATGGGCGAGCGCAGCCCCGTGTGGGATGCGAAGGCGAGCGGTGCGTTCGTCGGCCTGAGTCTTTATCACACGCGCGCGCATCTGTATCGCGCGGTGCTCGAAGGTGTCGCGTTCGCGTTGCAACACAACATCGTCGCGGGGCGCAAGGGCGCGAAGTCGCTTGACGACAAGCTGATCGTCGTCGGCGGCGCGGCGCATTCGGACCTGTGGATGTCGATCATCGCGGACGTCACCGGCTTTCCCGTTTATACGATCGAGCAGGAGGTGGAAGCGCCGATGGGCGCGGCGCTGCTGGCGGCATATGGGGTGAAGCTGATCTCGCAGGAAGCGGCGCGCGGCGGCTGGGTCAGGCTCGTCGAGCGCGTGAAGCCCGATCCTGCGCGCCAGGCCCTGTATGCGGAGCGCTTTTCCATCTACACGGATCTGTATCCGGCACTGAAGCCCGTCATGCACCGGCTGCAAGCGAAATGAACGCGACCTTCGATTTTTCCGGGCGCTCGTACCTCGTGACGGGCGCATCGAGCGGCATCGGCCGCGTGACCGTTGAGCGACTGTGCGCGAGCGGCGCGCAAGTCGTCGCGGCGGCGCGCAACGTCAACGAGCTTGCGAGCCTTGCGGAGGAGACGGGCTGCGAGCCCTTGATTCTGGATGTTGGCGATGAAGGGGCTATCGATGACGCGCTGGCATCGCTCGATGTCTTTGATGGTCTCGTGAATTGTGCCGGCACGACGGTGCTCGAACCGGCCGTCGATACGACGGCGGCGAGCTTCGACAGCGTGATGAACGTGAACGCACGCGGCGCGGCGCTGGTTGCGCGACATGTGGCGCGCGCGATGATCGATGCGAAGCGCGCGGGCAGCATCGTCAATGTGTCGAGCCAGGCGGCGCTCGTCGGGCTCGACGATCATCTGAGCTATTGCGCGTCGAAGGCGGCGATGGATGCGATCACGCGTGTCCTCTGCGTCGAACTTGGAGCGCATGGCATACGCGTGAACAGCGTGAATCCGACGGTGACGTTGACGCCGATGGCCGTGAAGGCGTGGAGCGAACCGGCGAAACGCGATCCCGCATTGCAGGCGATTCCGTTGAAGCGTTTCGCGCAGCCGCGTGAAGTGGCCGAGCCGATTTTGTTCTTGCTGAGCGACGCGGCTTCGATGATCAGTGGCGTGACGCTGCCGATTGATGGGGGGTATACGGCGAGGTGATGCTGTTGGTTTTTCGCCTTTATCGCTGGCGTCTGCGATTGCGTGGCCGTTTCAGCGTACCGCTGGCATCCGCGATTGCGCCTCGCGGCGCGGGTGTTGGCCCTGTGCGGGGCGGCACTTGCTTTTGTTTGCAAGGGCTTTTCTTGTGGTGTTTTTACCTTTGCGCTGGCATCCGCATATGCGCCTCGCGGCGCGGGCGTTGCCCCTGTGCGGGGCGGCACCTACTTTTCTTTGCCGCCGCAAAGAAAAGTAGGCAAAAGAAAGCGGGCTAACGCCGCTAGCCCTTGACCTTTACCCACGGGCTCTCAACGTCCCCGTCCTTCACACGGCAATCTACCGGCCCATGCAGGTTGCCAGCGCATTTAACGGATGCCTCACCTGCTTCATGCACTCGCGTTGCGGCTCGCGACACCGAAGTTTTCCACGCCCCTTTGCGGCAAACTGTGTGTAGGCATTCGCGCCGCACAGGACACCCTCGCTACGCGATGCGCCTGCAAGTACCGGCGGTGTCCTGCACGACACGGCAACCCTCATTCACTACCGACATACGGCGTTGAATGTTCGATACCTTTAGCCGTGCCACACGTGCATGAAGCGGGTGAGGCGTTTAGCGAGAGCGTTGGCAACGAACATAAGCGAGCACGCTGCCGCGCGAACGATGGGGACGTTGAGAGCCCGTGGGTAGAGGTCAAGGGTTGGCGGTGTTAGCCCGCTTTCTTTTGCCTACTTTTCTTTGCGGCGGCAAAGAAAAGTAGGTGCCGCCCCGCACAGGGGCAACGCCCGCGCCGCGAGGCGCATATGCGGATGCCAGCGCAAAGGTAAAAACACCACAAGAAAAGCCCTTGCAAACAAAAGCAAGTGCCGCCCCGCACAGGGGCAACGCCTGCGCCGCGAGGCGCAAACGCGAATGCCAGCGGCACGCTGAAACGGCTACGCATCGCGAATGCCGGCAGCAAGCCAAAAAAACAGAAAAGCCGTCGCAGACAAAAAAATCACAAAACAGTCCGCACGTGCCACAACTCAGGAAACAGCACCACGTCCAGCATTTTCCGCAGATAAGGCGCGCCGCTCGTCCCGCCCGTCCCCTGCTTGAACCCGATGATCCGCTCGACGGTCGTCACATGCCTGAAGCGCCACTGACGAAACGCGTCTTCGAGATCGACGAGTTCTTCGGCCATCTCGTACAGCTCCCAATGCTGCGACGGATTGCGATACACCTCGAGCCAGGCCGCTTCGACTGACGGATCGTGCTGCGTCGGTTGCGTCCAGTCGCGTTCGAGCCGCGACGGATCGATCGCAAAGCCGCGCCGTGCAAGCAGACGGATCACTTCGTCGTAGAACGATGGCGCTTCGAGTGCCGCCTTCACTTCGGCATGAATATCCGGGTGATGCGCATGAGGCTTGAGCATCTGCTCGTTCTTGTTGCCGAGCATGAACTCCAGCTCGCGATACTGATACGACTGAAACCCCGACGAACTGCCGAGGAACGGCCGCATCGACGTGTATTCGGATGGCGTCATCGTCGACAGTACGTTCCAGGCCTGCACGAGCTGCTCGAGAATCCGCGACACGCGCGCCAGCATCTTGAACGCGGGCGGCAATTCATCGCGATGCACGCACGCAAGCGCCGCGCGCAGTTCGTACAGCGCGAGCTTCATCCACAGTTCGCTCGTCTGATGCTGGATGATGAACAGCATCTCGTTGTGATCGGGCGAAAGCGGATGCTGCGCATGCAGGATCGAGCCGAGCGACAGATAGTCGCCATAGCTCATCGACTTCGAGAAATCGAGTTGCGCGTCGTGCCAGCCTTTGTCTTCGTCGGCGGCCATGTGCGACGCGTGCCCGGTGTGATCGGGGTGCGCCGTCTGCGTGCCGCCGTGTCCGAACGGACAGCCTTGCGCGGGCTTCTCTTCCATCATCTTCATGTGATCGGTCATCGTCGTTCCTCAGGTCACGGCGCCGCGCGCGGCGAATTCGGGGGCGCGCCAGGTCTCGTGCGCGAGCACGTCGCGCAGATGCTCGACGGCATCCCACACATCGACATAGCGCGTGTACAGCGGCGTAAAGCCGAACCGGAGCACATGCGGCTCGCGATAATCGCCGATCACGCCGCGCGCGATCAGCGCCTGCATCACTTCATAGCCGTGCGGATGCTCGAAGCTCGCATGCGAGCCGCGCTGCGAATGCGCGCGCGGCGTCACGAGCTTGAGCGGAAATTCTTTGCAGCGCGTTTCGACCAGCTCGATGAACAGATCGGTCAGCGCGAGCGACTTCTTGCGGATCGCCTGCATGTCGGTTTGCAGGAACACGTCGAGCCCGCATTCGACGAGCGCCATCGACACCATCGGCTGCGTGCCGCACAGGAAGCGGCCGATGCCGTCGTCGGCGGCGAACGTCGCGTCCATCGCGAACGGCGCGCGATGACCCCACCAGCCCGACAGCGGCTGCTCGAAGTCGCTCTGATGACGATGCGGCACCCACGCGAACGCGGGCGAGCCCGGACCGCCGTTCAGGTACTTGTACGTGCAGCCGACGGCGCAATCCGCGCCGACGCCGTTCAGATCGACGGGCACGGCGCCCGCCGAGTGCGCGAGATCCCACAGCGCGAGCGCGCCTTGCCGATGGATCAGCTGCGTCAGCGCAGCCATGTCGTGCATGTAGCCCGTGCGGTAGTTGACGTGCGTGATCATCACGACGGCGACGTCGTCGGTGATGGCGGCGGGCAGATCCGACGGATCGTCGACGAGGCGCAGTTCATAGCCGCGGTCCAGCTGCTTGATCAGCCCTTGCGCGATGTACAGATCGGTCGGGAAATTCGAGCGCTCCGACACGATCACGCGACGCTTCGGGTCGCGCTTGTCCTGCATGCGCAGCGCCGCCGACAGCACCTTGAACAGGTTGATCGAAATCGTATCGGTGACGACGACTTCGTTGTGCGCCGCGCCGATCAGCGGCGCGAGCTTGTTGCCGAGGCGCCGCGGCAGCGAGAACCAGCCGGCCGTGTTCCAGCTGCGGATGAGGCCTTGCGTCCATTCGGCGCCGATCACCGTCTGCGCGCGCTGCGCGGCTGCGGCGGGCGGCACGCCGAGCGAATTGCCGTCCAGATAGATGACGCCCGACGCCAGCGCGAACTGATCGCGCAGGGGCGCGAGCGGATCGGCAGCGTCGAGCGCGAGTGCTTCGTCACGTTGATTCATGATGGTTCGGTTGAGTTGATCGAAAGAGTGTGTGTCGAGGCGCGAGGCTGTGGGTTGTCGTCAGGCTTGTCGTCACCCTGGCAACGCTCGCAGCACGGCGCGTACCGGGCTCGCGTCGAGCGTCGTCAGCTTGAGCGGCAGCGCGATCAGTTCGTAGTCGCCGGGCTCCACGGCGTCGAGCACGATGCCTTCGAGAATCGCCATTCGATGCGCGCGTATGCGGCGATGCGCGTCCATCGTCTTCGACTCCTGCGGATCGAGCGACGGCGTGTCGATGCCGATCAGCTTCACGCCGCGCGCGGCGAGCAGATCGATCGTGTCGGGCGCGACGGCGCAGAAGCCGCTGTCCCAGGCTGTCGTCGGCGCCGCGCGATAGGTGCGCAGCAGCACGCGCGGCGGCACGCCGTCGAGCGATGCCGCGACGTGCTCAGGCGTCACCAGCGGCTTCGCGCCGATGCAATGAATCACGCGGCAGCGGCCCAGATACGCATCGAGCGGCACCGCGCCGATCGCCGCGCCTTGGGCGTCGTAGTGAAGCGGCGCGTCGGTGTGCGCGCCCGTGTGCGGCGAGATCGTCAGCCGCGCGACGTTGACGGGCGAACCCGCCTCCATCCGCCACACGCGCTCGATGCCGACGGGCGTGTCACCCGGCCAGACGGGCGTCGCCGTATCGACGGCGGGCGTGATATCCCAAAGTGTCTCCATGCGTCTGTCATATCGTTGTACGTCGATCTTTGGATGATAGGCGGCATGAAGCGAAATGTGCTTGCTAAAAAAACTGTTTATTTCGACCCCTTTGGAACATAATTTGAGGCAAACGGGAAAGGGAGACCGAAAATGAACGCGATCTCACTCGACGCCACCGATTGCCGTATCTTGACGGTGCTGCAGCACGAAGGACGAATCAGCAATCTCGATCTGGCGGAGCGAATCTCGCTTTCGCCGTCGGCATGTCTGCGCCGTTTGCGCCTGCTGGAAGAGCAGGGCGTGATCGAGCGTTATCGGGCGTGCCTGAACCGCGAAGTGCTCGGCTTCGAACTGGAAGCGTTCGTGCAGGTATCGATGCGCAACGACCAGGAAAACTGGCACGAGCGCTTCGCCGAAGCGCTGCGCGACTGGCCGGAAGTGGTCGGCGCGTTCGTCGTGACGGGGGAGACGCACTATTTGCTGCGGGTGCTCGCCCACAATCTCAAGCACTATTCGGATTTCGTGCTCGGCAGGCTCTACAAGGCGCCGGGCGTGATGGACATCCGCTCGAACATCGTGCTGCAGACGCTCAAGGAGGATTCGGGCGTGCCGGTGTCGCTGGTGTCGGGCGCGAAAGTGCAATCGAACGGATAGCCGCGTGGGCGGCGCGGGGTTGCATAAACGCGTCGCGCGAAAAACCCGCGAAATCCTTCTTTCTCGTCGCCGCCGCCGAAATGACGCGAGCCGTCAGCCCAGCGGCTTCAACCCGTGGAAATCGCCGTTCTGAAACACGAGCGGCTGGACCTGGCCGGCGCTTTCATTGACGCCGCAGCGCTCCACTTCGCCGACGAAAATGACGTGGTCGCCTTCCTGGTAGCGGCTGCGGTTATGGCATTCGAACCACGCGAGCGCGCCGTCGAGCACGGGCATGCCCGTGTCGCCCGCCGCATGCGAGACGCCTTCGAAACGGTCGCCCTTGACGGTCGCGAAGCGCTTGCACAGATCGAGTTGCGACGCGGCCAGCACATTGACGACATAATGACTGTTCGCCTGGAACACGGACATCGACGCCGAGCGTGTCGCGAGGCTCCACAGCACGAGGGGCGGCGTCAGCGAGACGGAGTTGAACGAACTGGCCGTAATGCCGATCAGAGCGCCGGACGGCGCGCGCGTCGTAATGACGGTGACGCCCGTCGCGAACTGGCCGAGTGCGCGGCGAAACGCTGCATCGTCGAAATTGGGCGGGGCGGCGCGCTTCATCGCGTGAGGCATTCCGGCGAACGGACCGCTTGATGAAGCGACCAGATGGAAAAAATCGGTTTGAAGGTCATGTAGAAATTCGGCGAATTGTCCCAATTTTAACTGCAATCGCAGAGGGCCTGGCGCAGCAGGCGGTCGGCGTGGCGGCGCAATCCGCCGTCGCGAGCCGCAAGGGTTGCGCCTGATGTCGCGAATCGCGCATGGTATGGATGGTGCGTGCGTCACACGTCGAACAGAAGGACGGTGCCGCACGAACGTCCCGCCGGCCGGATGCGATGAAGCATCGGGTTTCAAGGTGACTGTGGCGAGTCAGCCCGTTCCGCGCATCGAAGCGCGGCGGCGAGGCGAGCGAGCCAATCCAAGGAGCGAACATGATTCAGTCGGTCGAAACCGCCACGCTGGGCGGCGGATGTTTCTGGTGTCTTGAGGCGGTGTATCTGGGCGTCGATGGCGTGACGTCCGTGGAGTCGGGCTACGCGGGCGGGCAGGTCGAAAGCCCGTCGTACGAGCAGGTGTGCGACGGCGACACCGGGCACGCGGAAGTCGTCAACGTCGAGTTCGATCCGGCGCGTATCAGCTACCGTGAGATTCTGGACATTTTCTTCGCGATCCACGATCCGACGCAGCTCAACCGCCAGGGCAACGATGTCGGCACGCAGTACCGGTCGGTGATTTTCACGCACACGGACGCGCAGCGCGAGATGGCCTTGCAGGCGATCCGCGAGATCGGCGCGGAAGGCATCTACGACGGCCAGATCGTCACGCAGGTGCTGCCGCTCGGCGACAACTACTGGCCCGCCGAGGCGTATCACCAGAACTACTTCGCGCAGCATCCGAATCAGGGTTATTGCGCGTTCGTCGTCGCGCCGAAGGTGGCGAAGTTCCGCCAGAAGTTCGCTCATCGGATCAAGGCGGGCGGCTGATCCTCGAGCCGCGCCACGGCGCGCTTTTGACGTTGCATGCAGCGCGGGCCCAAGTGGCTTGCGCTGCGTTTCAGTTGAGATCGGCTATACGGTCTGTGCCGCGTTTTCCCCTTGCGCATTGCGAAGCCGCTCGCACGCGGCCGCGATTTCCGCTGCGAGCTTCACGCAGGTCAGCGGCGCCGAGCCTTCGGCCTTGTTGTTCGCGGCGATCAGCACCGGCTGGCCGGCGATCGCGTAGCGCGCGGCGAGTTCGGCGAGCGCAGTACGCGTATCCGGGTCTTCGTCGACGAGCTTGTCGAACGGCTCGTACTTCGCCTTCGCCTGTTCGTACTTGAAGCCGCCATGCAGGCTCCAGCGCACGATCAGCGGACCCGACGGCGCTTCGTCGAGCATCGCGAGAGCCGCCGCCTGGCGCGAAGGATCGGGCATCCGCGCATGAATGCCGACGCAGTACCGCACACCCGTCGCCTTCAGCGCGCGGATCAGGCGCGGCGTCAAAAGGCACGCGTCGCGGATTTCGACGGCATAGCAGGTGTCGCCTTCGAGCGGCGGCAGCGCCGACAGGAACGCCGTCAACCGCTCGACGAAAAGCGCGGGCTGCGCGAGCATTTCGTTTGGCAGCGGCGAGAACTGGAACACGAGCGCGCCTGCCTTCTTGCCGAGACCGTCGATGCACGGCCGCACGAATTCGTCGATGGCCAGTTGCGCGTTCAGGAAGCAGGGGTTCTCCGACACCGGCTCGCCACGCTCGGCGCGCACGGTCGCATCGGTGACGAGCGCGGGCGCCTTCACGATGAAGCGGAAGTTATCCGGCACCTGCTGCGCGTAGCGCAGATAGTCGGTGAGCGTGAGCGGCGCATAGAAAGAGCGGTCGATGCTCACCGTGCGCAGCAGCGGATGCGCGCCATATGCCGCGAGGCCGTCGCGCGACAGCTTGCTGTTGCTGTAATCGTCGCCGTAGACGATGCCTTTCCAGCCGGGAAACGACCACGTCGATGTGCCCAGATGCACGTGCGGCGGCAACTGGCTCGCGAGCTCGACGATATCTGCGGACGGCTGCGCGGCGAGGACGTCACGCGCACGGCGCTTTTTCGGCGGCGCGCCGGCCTGCGCGGACGATGCGCCGGAAGCGGTGTTGGAAGAGGAATCGGGAGATGTGCCGGAAGCGGCATCCGATGCCGCCGTGGGCGGCGAAGCGTCGGCGGCAGGCGTTTCGCCGACGGGATTGCCGAACATGTCGAGTTGCGCGGAGTGCTCCGGCGTTTCTTCTTTCATCGATGCGTTGCGAGAGAGAGTGCGCTGATGTGAACCGCACCTGCTTCGGGCCGCCCCGGCGCAACTTGCCGCGATAGCCGTCCGAAGCGGTATGCTGCGCGATTCTACAGCGCCTTCTCGTACATATAGCGGCGCGACCACGGCAGCGTCTTCGCGCTGCGTCCCGCCCTGCGGCACACGACCTGAAAGATCGACACGTCGTCGTTCTCGAACGCGTACGCACAGCCCGCGAGGTACACGCGCCAGATGCGGAACTTCTCGTCGTCGACGAGCTTTCTCGCTTGTTCCGCGTTCGCCTCGAAGTTTTCCGTCCAGATGTCGAGCGTGTGCGCATAGTGACGGCGCAGGCTTTCGACGTCGATCGCTTCGAGCCCGCCGCGCTGCATCGATTCGAGCGCGAGGCTGATATGCGGAAGCTCGCCGTCGGGGAACACGTACCGGTCGATGAACTCGCCGCCGCCGAGCGCCGTTTCGCCGCTGTCGTAATCGGTCGACGTGATGCCGTGATTCATCGCGATGCCGTCGTCGGTGAGCAGATCGTGAATCTTCTGGAAGTACGTCGGCAGATTCTTGCGGCCCACGTGCTCGAACATGCCGACGCTCGTCACGCGGTCGAACTGGCCTTCGATATCGCGATAGTCCTGCAGACGGATTTCGATCTGGCCTTCGAGGCCAGCGGCTTTCACGCGCTGCGTCGCGAGATCGAACTGGTTCTGCGACAGCGTCACGCCCACGCACTGTGCGCCGAACTTCTGCGCCGCGCGCAGCACGAGCGCGCCCCAGCCGCAGCCGATGTCGAGCAGGCGCTGGCCGGGTTGCACCCCGATCTTCGTGAGGATGTGATCGATCTTCTTGATCTGCGCGGTGGCGAGGTCTTCGTCGCCGTTCTCGAAGTACGCGCACGAGTACACCATGTTCTCGTCGAGCCACAGCTTGTAGAACTCGTTCGAGACGTCGTAGTGGTACTGGATCGCTTTCTTGTCCGACGTTTTCGAGTGGTTGAAATAGCGCCGCACGCGGGCGAGCTTGCTGGCGTTCGTCACCGTGCTGCGCGCAAGCGAATAGCCGATGTTGATGATGTCCGACAGCTTGCCTTCGATGTCGATCTTGCCCTTCACGTAGGCTTCGCCGAGATTGTCGAGGCTCGGTTCGAACAGGAGGGGCAGCGCGGAAGCGCTATTCACTTTCAGCGTGACCTGCGGCGCCGCGAACGTGCCGAAGTCGTGTTGCTGGCCATCCCACAGCACGAGGCGCGCCGGAATATTGGCCTTCGTTTTAACTTCTTCTACCCACTGCGCCAGCTTCTTCTCCCAGAACATGTGATTTCTCCGTGTCCAATGAATCAAAGCAAAGCCTGTTGGATCGCAGTGCGCTGCGCGTGCCTCCCTGGCATGCGTTGGCTGTGCGCATTCGAACGCCGGGCAGCGCGCGATCCAGCCGTCCGCGTGCTGCGCCGCCGTCGCGCATCGGATGCGCAATGCGGCGCCCGGGCCGGCCTATCGATGACTCAGGGCGACAGACGGTCGATCGTCCAGTCGGCGCCGCCGCTGCTGCGCGTGTAGAGCAGCCGGTCGTGCAGACGTGACGGCCGTCCTTGCCAGAATTCGATCGCGTCGGGGATCAGCCGGTATCCGCCCCAGTGCGGCGGACGCGGCGGATTCTCTCCGTATTGTGCGCTGAATTCACGTTCGCGCGCTTCCAGAAGCGCACGGCTTTCAATCACCTTGCTCTGGTCCGATGCCCATGCGCCGATGCGCGAGCCGAGCGGCCGCGACGCGTAGTACGCGTCGCTTTCCGCGTCGCTCGTCTTGACGACGGTGCCTTCTATGCGCACCTGGCGTTCGAGTTCGATCCAGTAGAAGAGGAGGCTCGCGTGCGGATTCTCCGCGAGTTCGCGGCCCTTGCGGCTTTCGTAGTTTGTGAAGAACACAAAGCCGCGCTCATCGACACCCTTGATCAGCACGATGCGTGCCGAAGGTCGGCCGCGCGCGTCGACGGTCGCAAGCGTCATCGTGTTCGGCTCGGGCAGTTGCGCATCGACTGCCTGCTTGAACCACTTGTCGAATTGACGGAACGGATTGGGATCGACATCGGCGATGTCGAGAGAACCGAGCGAATAGTTTTTGCGGAGGTCGGCAAGAGTGCTCATATTTTTATGCAAGCGCTACAGTGGGGCCAGTATAGCGAAGGACGCGAATTTCTGTATTGAGTCTTGTCGTATCGACGGCTCGAGCGCGAAGAGGCGGCGGTGCGCGTCGGGCGCTTGCGGGCGCGATCAGGCAAAATACGGGCTTGGATGCATGCGGATATCCGCACGATAGCTGCACGCTCACGCCTGAATTCGCCAAGTCATACATCATGTCCACGCCTCTCGTCACCGAGCAATCCGATCTTACTACCGACCACAGCGCGCACGGAACGCACCATACGCACGATGCATCCGACCGCGCGCGCCGCTTCGGAGGCGTTGCGCGTCTGTACGGCGCGGATGCACTGGCGGCGTTCGAGCGTGCGCACGTCGCCGTGATCGGCATTGGCGGCGTCGGTTCGTGGGCGGCGGAAGCGCTCGCGCGCACGGCGATCGGCAAGATCACGCTGATCGATCTCGACAACGTGGCCGAGAGCAACACGAACCGGCAGATTCACGCGCTCGACGGCAACTATGGCAAGCCGAAAGTCGACGCGATGGCCGAGCGCATCCGGCTGATCGATCCGCAGTGCGATGTGCGCGTGATCGAAGATTTCATCGAGCCGGATAACTTCGACGCGGTGCTGGGCGTCGGCTTCGACTATGTGATCGATGCGATCGACAGCGTGCGGACGAAGACGGCGCTGATCGCATGGTGCGTCGAGCACAAGCAGGCTTTGATCACCGTCGGCGGCGCGGGCGGGCAGCTCGACCCGACGCGCATTCGCATCGATGATCTCGCGCTCACCATTCAGGACCCGCTGCTGTCGAAAGTGCGCGGCCAGTTGCGCAAGCAGCACGGCTTTCCGCGCGGGCCGAAAGCGAAGTTCAAGGTGAGCGCCGTGTATTCGGACGAGCCGCTGATCTATCCGGAAGCAGCCGTCTGCGACATCGACGACGAGGCGGAGCACGTCACGACGTCGCCCGGTCATCATGGGCCCGTGGGCCTGAACTGCGCGGGCTTCGGATCGAGCGTGTGCGTGACGGCGAGCTTCGGGTTTGCCGCCGTGTCGCATGTGTTGCGAGCGCTCGCGAAGCAGGCGGCCTGAAGCGCATCGCTTGCATCAACGAAAAACGCGGCCTGTGGCCGCGTTTTTTCATGCCGCGTCGGAATGAGATGGTCAGTTCAGCGCCGCGCTCAGCCTGCGCCGCCACTTCGACACCAGTTCCGGCTGATGCGCGGCAAGATCGAACACCGACAGCATCGTCTTGCGGCCGATGTCCTCGCGGAACGTGCGGTCGCGCTGCACGATCGCGAGCAGATGCTCGAGCGCCGGATCGTACTTGCGCCGCGCGATGAGCGCGCTCGCGAGGTCGAAACGCGCTTCGAGGTCGTCGGGATTGTCGGCGACGCGGGCTTCGAGCGCATCCGTGGGCGGCAGATCGGCGGCGGCGTCGACGGCATCGAGCCGCGTCTTGATCGCGTTGTAGCGCGCGTCGATGCCCTGCGTCGTTTTCGGCGACAGCAGATCGTTTTCGTTCTGCGCTTCCTCGACGCGATGGTCTTCGAGCAGCAGTTCCATCAGATCGAGCCGTGCTTCGTCGTAGCCCGGATCGAATGCAAGCGCGGCCTTCAGCGCGTCATACGCATCTTCGCGGCGGCCTTCGGAGACCGCGACGGCCGCTTCGGCGCGCGCCGCTTCCGCGCTGTCGGGCACGAGGCGGTCGAGAAACTGGCGCAACTGGCCTTCCGGCAGCACGCCGATGAACTGATCGACGGGGCGTCCGTCCGCGAAGGCGACGACGTGCGGAATGCTGCGCACCTGAAAGTGCGCGGCCAGTTCCTGGTTCTCGTCGACGTTCACCTTCACAAGACGCCATTTGCCTTCGTACTCGGCTTCGAGCTTGGCGAGCATCGGGCCGAGCGTCTTGCACGGTCCGCACCACGGCGCCCAGAAGTCGACCAGTACGGGCGTGAGCATCGATGCGCCGATGACGTCCTTTTCAAAGGTGGCGAGAGTGGTGTCCATTGCAATCTCTTCCTTGAATCTGTACTTGAAAATAAATGGGGGCGGCCGGCGCGGTTTCAACGCCCGTCTTCGATTCGTCTGGTTTCATTGCGCTTTCGGCGCCGCCCCTGCCGATGCTTGCGAGTCTAGCGCGGCTTGCGCTCCGGCAGCGGGATCCATTCCGTTTCGCCCGGCACCTTGCCCATTTCCTGATTCGTCCAGGCGGCCTTCGCGTGCTCGATCTTCTCGCGCGAGCTCGAAACGAAATTCCATTCGATGAAGCGTTCGCCGTCGAGCTTCTCGCCGCCGAGCAGCATCACCGTCGCGCCTTTCACGCTCGCGAGCGTGACGGTTTCGCCGGGCGCGAGCACGGCCATCTGCTCGGCTTCGAGCGGCTGGCCGTCGAGCGACAGATCGCCGTCGACGAGGTACACGCCGCGCTCGTCGTGCTCCGGTTCGAGCGCAAGCGCGCTGCCGGGCGAAAAGTGCGCGGCAGCATACAGCGTGCCCGAGAACGTGCGCGCGGGCGCCGTATGACCGAACGACGTGCCCGCGATGATGCGCAAGATGACGCCGTTTCGTTCGATCTCCGGAAGCGTCGAGCCGGGATGATGCTCGAACGACGGCTCGGCGTCCTCATCGGCGAGCGGCAGCGCGACCCAGGTCTGGATGCCGTGCACCGTCGAGCCGTTCGCGCGTTCCGGTTCGGGCGTGCGCTCCGAATGCACGATGCCGCGGCCGGCCGTCATCCAGTTGACGTCGCCGGGGACGATCCTCTGTTCGGAACCAATGCTGTCGCGATGCATGATCGCGCCTTCGAACAGATACGTGACGGTCGCAAGGCCGATGTGCGGATGCGGACGCACGTCGAGTCCTGTTCCTGCTGGCAGCGTCGCGGGGCCCATGTGGTCGAAGAAGATGAACGGGCCGATGAGACGCGCGGCCATCGCGGGCAGCACGCGCCGCACGGCCAGATTGCCGATGTCGCGGACATGAGGCTTGAGAACCGCTTTGATCGATGAGGACATGACAGGCTCGATGGGTGGGGACAGGGCAGGTCATTCTACTGCCCATGCCGGCGGGCTGCGCGCGAGGATGACGCGACAGGGCGCACGCGTTTCGCAAAGCAGAAGATGCCTTTGCCGCCGCTCCGCTACACTCTTTTCTTTCAGAACAAGTAGAAGAGGAGTCCAGATGTCGCCGAAAGACCTGCTGCTGGCGCTGGTCGTCGTTCTCGCGTGGGGCGTGAACTTTGTGGTGATCAAGGTCGGCTTGCATGGCGTGCCGCCGATGCTGCTCGGCGGCCTGCGCTTCACGCTCGCCGCGATTCCCGCTGTGTTCTTCATCAGGCGGCCGAAGATGCCCTGGCGCTGGCTCATCGCGTATGGTGCGACGATCTCGCTCGGCCAGTTCGCGTTCCTGTTCTCGGCGATGTACGTCGGCATGCCGGCCGGTCTCGCGTCGCTCGTGTTGCAGGCGCAAGCGTTCTTCACGCTCGGCTTTGCCGCGCTGTTCCTGCACGAGCGCTTTCGCGCGCAGAACGTGCTCGGTCTCATGATCGCGGCGATCGGGCTCGCGGTGATCGGCATGCAGGGCGGCCACGCGATGACGCTCACCGGCTTCATCCTCACGCTGTGCGCCGCCGTGATGTGGGCGCTCGGCAATATCGTCACGAAGAAGGTCGGCAAGGTCGATCTGGTCGGACTTGTCGTGTGGGGCAGTCTCGTTCCGCCCGTGCCGTTCTTCGCGCTGTCGTATCTGCTCGAAGGGCCGCAGCGCATCGAGGCTGCGTTGACGGGCATCGGCGCGACGTCGGTGTTCGCGATCGTCTACCTCGCGTTCGTCGCGACGCTGCTCGGTTACGTGCTGTGGAGCCGCTTGCTGTCGCGGTATCCGGCGGGGCAGGTCGCGCCGTTCTCGCTGCTCGTGCCGATCATCGGGCTTGCGTCGGCCTCGGTGCTGCTCGGCGAGTCGCTGTCGGCCGCGCAGATCGGCGGCGCGGCGCTCGTGATGGCGGGCCTCGCTGTCAACGTGTTCGGCGGCTGGGTCGTGCAAAGGCTCGCGCCCGCGCGTTGAACCGCGTCGAGTTGATCTTTGGCGACTCGTAAAACGGCAACGGCCGCACTTCGCAGTGCGGCCGTTTTGCTTGCGGCGCGGGATGAGTGAAAAGCCTGGGACTCAGGTCATCCGGCTCTTCGCGAGCGGCGGGTTCGCGGCAAAGTAGCGCTTGATGCCGCTCAGGATCGCGTTCGCCATCTTCTCGCGATACGCGTCGTCGTTCAGACGGCGCTCCTCATCCGGGTTGCTGATGAACGCGGTCTCGACGAGGATCGACGGAATGTCGGGCGCCTTTAGCACGGCGAAGCCCGCCTGTTCGACGCTGCCCTTGTGCAGCTTGTTGATCCCGCCGATTTCCTTCAGCACGAATGTGCCGTAGCGCATCGAGTCGCGGATCTGCGCCGTCGTCGACATATCGAACAGCGCGCGGTTCACGCTCGCATCGGCGGACTTGATGTTGATGCCGCCGATCTGATCCGACGAGTTTTCCTTGTTCGCCATCCACCGCGCGGCCGCGCTCGACGCGCCATGCTCCGACAGCGCGAACACCGACGAGCCGTTCGCTTCGGGCGTCGTGAACGCATCCGCGTGAATCGACACGAACAGGTCCGCGCCGACGCGCCGCGCCTTCTGCACGCGCACGTTCAGCGGCACGAAGAAGTCGGCGTCGCGCGTCATCATCGCCCGCATGTTCGGCTGCGCGTCGATCTTCGCGCGCAGCTTCTTCGCGATGTCGAGCGCGACGTGCTTCTCGTAAGTGCCGCTGCCGCCGATCGCGCCGGGGTCTTCGCCGCCGTGGCCCGGATCGATCGCGACCGTCAGCAGGCGCACCGTCGTGCTGCCCTTCTTCGGCGTGGTGAACTTGTACGTGTCGTCGCCGTTGTCGCCTTCGTTATCCGTATCGTTGTCGTTGTTGCGCGCGATGACGGGCGGCGCGGGCGTCGGCGTGGGCTTAGGCGTGTGCGGCGCCGGCGCCGCATGCGCGGGCGGACGCGGCGCGGGTGCGGAAGACGAGGGCCCGTTGTTCTGCGCGTACTTCTCGAAGAAGGCGTCGCTGTTGTCGGCGGGCGGCGTGGTCGGGCCGCCCAGCGTCGCGGCGGGCGGCGCGGACTCTTCGTTGAGCTTGTCGAGCTGCTGCTGCTTGCGCTCCGTCTGCGCGAGCAGGTCCATCAGCGGATCGGGCGCGACGGCGGGATACAGATCGAACACGAGACGGTACTTGTACGTGCCGACGGGCGGCAGCGTGAACACCTGCGGCTTCACCGAGCCCTTCAGGTCGAACACCATCCGCACCACATGCGGCTGATACTGACCGACGCGCACTGATTGAATCTGCGGATCGTTCGGCGCGATCTTCGAGACGAGATCCTTCAGCGCCTGATCGAGGTCGAGACCGTTCAGATCGACCACCAGCCGGTCGGGGCCTTGCAGCATCTGCTGCGTGTTCTGCAGCGGCTGATCGGACTCGATGGTCACGCGCGTGTAGTCGCGCGCGGGCCACACGCGCACGCCGAGTACCGACGACGCCCATGCGAAGCGAGGAGCGGCAAGCCCGAGGACGAGGGTGGAAGCGCCCGCGCGAAGAATCTGCCGGCGACGCCAGTTGTGCGTCGCCGTGGCCGCCGATTCGATCGAGCGGAACGGTTTGATCAACATCTTTCGAGACATGCCTTTCCTGATTCGCTATACGCCCGGGCGACCAGCCTGCGGCCATCGCCGTCGACGTCGAGCGAGAACACGAGATCCGGCACGCCTAGCAGACTGCCCGCGCGTTGCGGCCATTCGACGAGGCAGATAGCGCCGCTGTCGAAGTACTCGCGAAAGCCTGCATCGGCCCATTCGGCCGGATCGTTGAAACGGTAAAGATCGAAGTGATACAACTCGAGTTCCCCATCCGGCCGTTCGACCGCATAAGGCTCGACGAGCGTATAGGTGGGGCTGCGCACGCGGCCCGTGTGTCCGAGGGCGCGCAACGTTGCGCGCACGAGTGTCGTCTTGCCGGCGCCCAGGTCGCCGAAGAGCTGCACCTGAAGGCCGCTGAATGCGAGGTCGCCCGACCCGCTGCCTGCGCTGCGCACGCTGTCGATTGCATGCGCGAAGCGTTCGCCGAATGCCATCGTGGCGGATTCGTCCGCGAGCGCGAAATGGCGCTCCAGCAGGACGGCAGCAGACGGTTGATTCGCGAGACGTGATTGATCGGGCATTCTCGTAAAATGGCGTTATGAACCAAAGCCAGCAGCATCCCGACGCCTTGTCGGAGCAAGATCGGGAGCGACGTCCCGACGCGCATTCGCCACCCCGTGCGGCGAACGACGAAGCACCTGCCACGCGTCATTACGATGAAGCGCAACTGGCGGCGCTTGCTTTGCGTATCCGGAACTGGGCACGCGAGCTGGGTTTCGGCGCGGTCGGCATCAGCGATATCGACCTGTCGAACGCCGAAGCGGGCCTTGCTGCATGGCTCGACGCGGGTTGCCACGGCGAGATGGATTATATGGCCAAACATGGGATGAAACGTGCGCGGCCAGCCGAGCTTGTGGCCGGAACGCGACGCGTGATCTCCGTGCGAATGGCCTATTTGCCCGCTCATTTGCCTCGTTCTTCGGATGTGCGAAAGGATGATGAAAGTGCGAGCGCGGACACTCGAAGCGTTCAGCACGACTGGCGACTGGAAGAGCGTGCGCGTCTCGACGATCCGTCGGCGGCTGTCGTGTCGATCTACGCGCGCGGCCGCGACTATCACAAGGTGATGCGCAACCGTCTGCAGCAACTGGCCGGACGGATCGAAGCGGAAGTCGGCCCGTATGGTCATCGCGTGTTCACCGATTCAGCGCCCGTGCTCGAAGTCGAGCTTGCGCAGAAGGCGGGCACGGGCTGGCGCGGCAAGCATACTTTGCTGCTGCAACGCGATGCGGGGTCGCTCTTTTTCCTCGGCGAGATCTTCGTCGATCTTCCCTTGCCGACGGATGCCGGGACGGCGCCTGAACGCGCGCCCGAAACGCCGGGCGCGCATTGCGGCAGTTGCACGCGCTGCATCGGCGCATGTCCGACGGGCGCGATCGTCGGGCCGTATCAGGTCGATGCGCGGCGCTGCATTTCCTATCTGACGATCGAGCTGAAGGGCAGTATTCCCCAGGACTTGCGGCCGCTGGTCGGCAATCGTGTGTACGGCTGCGACGATTGCCAGCTCGTGTGTCCGTGGAACAAGTTCGCGCAGGCCGCGCCCGTCGACGATTTCGACGTGCGTCATGGACTCGATCGCGCGTCACTCGTCGAACTGTTCGGCTGGAGCGCCGAGGACTTCGACACGCGCATGCAGGGCAGCGCGATCCGCCGCATCGGCTACGAGTGCTGGCTGCGCAATCTCGCCGTCGGCATGGGCAATGCGCTGCGGGCCGCGCCGCAGAGCCTTTCCGCCGACGCGCGCGCCGCCATCGTCGACGCGCTGCGCAAGCGCGCCGACGATCCGTCGCCGCTCGTGCGCGAGCACGTCGAGTGGGCGCTGGAAGCGGCATAGCAACGTTGAATGGACCTTCCGGAAGAGGTGAGCACATCATGTTCGATGCAGTGATCGATGCGCCGTTCGGCAAGATCGGCTTGCGCGTGCAGGGCGGGCCCGATGGCGAGACCGTGCGCGAAATCGTCTATCTGCCCGATTCGGTTGCGAACGTCGAGCCGCAGTCGTCGCTCGCGAAACAGGCTGTCGAGCAGATCGAGCACTATTTGCAGCGCGCGTCCGCCACTTTCGATCTGCCGCTCGCCAGCGTCGGCACGCCTTTCCAGCGGCGCGTGTGGCAAGCGATCTGCGAGATTCCGCCGGGGACGGTGCTGACCTACGGGCAGCTTGCGAAGAGCATCGGCAGCGTGCCGCGCGCCGTCGGCCAGGCGTGCGGATCGAACTTCTTTCCGATCGTGATTCCGTGTCATCGCGTGGTGGCGTCGGGCGGCATCGGCGGCTTTGCGCATACGGGCGGCGACGGCTACTATCGCAACGTCAAACGATGGCTGCTGAAACACGAGGGCGTACCCTACGCATGACTGATGTGCTGACCGAAGACGCGCGGCCCGCGTCACCTTTGCTGCTGACGAGCGGCGCGTCGATCGACGCGTTCTGCGATGCGCTGTGGCTCGAGCATGGGCTCGCGCGCAACACGCTCGATGCGTACCGGGGCGACTTGCGGCTTTTCTCCGAATGGCTCGCGGACACGCGCGATGCATCGCTGGATACGGCGACGGAAGCCGATCTGACGGCCTATAGCGCCGCGCGCGCGAAGGACAAGTCGACGTCGGCGAACCGGCGTCTTTCCGTGTTTCGCCGCTACTACGCGTGGGCCGTGCGCGAGCATCGCGCGGCGGCCGATCCGACGCTGCGCATCCGCTCGGCGAAGCAGCCGCCGCGCTTTCCGTCGACGCTGACGGAAGCGCAGGTCGAAGCGCTGCTCGGCGCGCCGGATGTGACGACGCCGCTGGGCCTGCGCGATCGCACGATGCTCGAGCTGATGTACGCGAGCGGCTTGCGCGTCAGCGAACTCGTGACGCTGAAGACGGTGGAAGTCGGCCTGAACGAAGGCGTCGTGCGCGTGATGGGCAAGGGTTCGAAAGAGCGGCTGATTCCGTTCGGCGAAGAGGCGCACGGGTGGATCGAGCGCTATCTGCGCGAGTCGCGGCCCGCGCTGCTCGGCCAGCGTTCAGCCGATGCGCTGTTCGTCACCGCGCGCGCCGAGGGCATGACGCGCCAGCAGTTCTGGAACATCATCAAGCGCCACGCGATGACCGCGCATATTCACGCGCCGCTGTCGCCGCATACGCTGCGTCACGCGTTCGCGACGCATCTGCTGAACCATGGCGCCGACTTGCGCGTCGTGCAACTGCTGCTCGGCCACACCGATATCTCGACGACGCAGATCTACACGCACGTCGCGCGCGAGCGTCTGAAGACGCTGCACGCGGCGCATCATCCGCGCGGGTGATCGCTTTCTCGCTGCTGATCTTTCTTGCGGCTGATTTTTCGAGCGGCTGATTTTTCTTGCGCTAACCGTTACCGCGCGGCTCATGCGAGATCGCGCAACCGGTGCTTGAGGATCTTGCCCGTCGATGCGGCTGGCAGTGCGGCCAGCACCCTGATTTCGGCGGGACGCTTGTACGGCGCGAGCCGCGTTTCGCACCATTCGGCCAGATCGGCGGGCGTCGTGGCCGCGCCACCGATCAGCTCGACGAACGCCACCACTTCCTCGTTGCCCTCGATCGCGCGCCCGATCACCGCGGACTGCACGACATCGGGATGCGCATTCAGCGCCTGTTCGACTTCCACTGGATAGACGTTGAAGCCCGAGCGGATGATCAGCTCCTTGCTGCGCCCGGCGATATGCAGCGCACCGTCCGCTACCTCACGCGCGAGATCGCCCGTCCTGAGCCAGCCGTCTTCGGTGATGGCGGCCTGCGTCTGCTGCGGATTGCGATAGTAGCCGAGCATCACGTTCGGGCCGCGCACCCACAGTTCGCCGACTTCGCCTTGCGCGACATCCACTCCATCTACGCCGACGAAACGCACTTCGATGCCTGGGATCGGCTGGCCGACGGAGCAATCGGCGCGCGGCGCGTCGATCATCGTTTGAGAGACGGTCGGGCTGCTCTCGGTCATCCCGTAGCCGTTGTGAAGCGTGACGCCATACACGGCTTCGACACGCGCCTTCAACGCGGCGTCGAGCGACGAGCCGCCCGAGTACGCAAAACGCAGTTGCGGCGCGGACCACGGCAGCCCGTTTGCCTGCAGATATTCGAGCAGCTTCGCGTGCATCGCGGGCACGCCCTGGAAGATCGACACGCGTTCTTCGGCGAGCGCGCGGCGCACGGCTTCGGGCGAGAAGCGCGGCGCGAGCCTGAGCGTCGCGCCCGCATACAGGCTGCCGAGACACACCGACGCAAGCCCGTACACATGCGAGATCGGCAGCACGGCATAGACGACGTCATCGGCGTTGACGCGCCTCAGCGTGCTCGACATCGTCGCGATGAACAGCAGGTTGCGATGCGACAGCATCACGCCCTTCGGCGCGCCCGTCGTGCCCGTGGTGTAGATCAGCGCGGCGCATTGACGGTCGGAGGCGGTTTCGACGGGTTCCGCTTGCGCTGCGTCGTCGACCGCGTAGCACCACGCGCCGATGTCGATGTCGATGCCGGACGCGTGCTTCGCGCCGTGGCGTTCGGCGTGCTGCCGCGCATCGGGCGATGCGTCGACGGCATACGTGACGATGCGCGGCTGCGCGTGTGCGCGGATCGCATCGAGTTCGCCCGCCGACAGCCGCGCGTTCGACACCAGCGCCCATGCATCGAGCTTCGCGGCCGCGAACAGCAGCACGATCTGCACGATGCTGTTTTCCGCGACGATCATCACGCGGTCGCCGGCGCGCACGCCTTGCTCGCCCAGCAGCGCGGCGACGGCATCCACGGCTTGCGCGAGTTGCGCGCGCGTGAGACGCCGTTCGTCCTCGATCAGCGCGACACGTTGGGGATCGCGCGCGGCGATCAGCGCCGGCATATCGGCGATGCGCGCTGGGAGCGACGCGAGCAGGGCGGCGGCGTCGATGCGCTGCGGCGCGTCTACCGCGACGTCAGGCGGCTGTGAGACTGGCTTCAACGATGTCTCCTTCATGGACGATCCGTGCGCCTGAACCGGCTGCATGCCGCTGCGCCGGAAGGCTGTCGAACGAGCGTGCCATAATCCGCGGACGCGCACAATTGGCCATCTGGCAAATGGTCGATGCGTCGCGCGGACATTACAATGCGCCGATGAGTAAATCCAGACACGTCTCCGAAACCCCTGCCACGCAGTTCTTGCGCCGTCACAAGGTCGAATTCGGCGAGCATCCGTACGACTACGTCGATCACGGCGGCACAGGTGAATCGTCGCGGCAGCTTGGCGTCGACGAACATCATGTCGTCAAGACGCTCGTGATGGAAGACGAGCAGGCCAAGCCGCTGATCGTGCTGATGCATGGCGATCGCACGGTGTCGACGAAGAATCTCGCGCGGCAGATCGGCGCGAAACGTGTCGAGCCGTGCAAGCCCGAAGTGGCGAGCCGGCATTCGGGCTATCTGATCGGCGGCACGTCGCCGTTCGGCACGAAGAAAGCGATGCCCGTGTACGTCGAATCGACCATACTCGAACTGGACAGGATATGGATCAACGGCGGGCGGCGCGGCTTTCTCGTCAGCATCGCGCCGGGCGTGCTCACGTCGCTGCTGTCCGCGAAGCCGGTGCAGTGCGCGAGCGTCGATTGACGCGCGCGCCTGCATCTGTAAAACGGCGTGAACGCGGCGGTAGAATGTGCGCCGTTGCGCCTGCGCTGCCAGGAGACCTGCGCCGCTTGCTGCGCTTTCCAATACTGATAAGAGTTTCAACATGGAAAACCTGATTGTCGCCGTCGTGGCTTATCTGATCGGCTCGGTGTCGTTTGCCGTGATCGTCAGCGCCGCGATGGGACTCGCCGATCCGCGCTCGTACGGCTCGAAGAACCCCGGCGCCACGAACGTGCTGCGTAGCGGCAACAAGAAGGCAGCGATTATCACGTTGATCGGCGACGCGTTCAAAGGCTGGATCGCCGTGTGGCTCACCGGGCATTTCTCGGCGCGTTTCGGACTCGACGATACGTCCGTCGCGATCGCCGCGATCGCCGTTTTTCTCGGCCACCTGTATCCCGTCTACTTTCGCTTCAAGGGCGGCAAGGGCGTCGCGACGGCGGCGGGCGTGCTGCTCGCGATCAATCCCGTGCTTGGCATCGCGACGCTGCTGACCTGGCTGATCGTCGCGTTCTTCACGCGCTACTCGTCGCTTGCTGCGCTGTGCGCGGCCATTTTCGCGCCGCTGTTCGACGGCTTTCTGTTCGGCGCGAACGTGATTGCGCTGGCGATCGTCGCGATGAGCGCGCTACTGATCTGGCGTCACCGCGCGAACATCGCGAAGCTGGTGGCAGGGCAGGAAAGCCGCATCGGCGACAAGAAGAAAGCGGAAGCGGCCACGCGGCCGGCGTCGCACAAGCATTGAATTCGCAGCAGCGGCGAGGCCGCATCGCCGCTTCTTGCTCAAGCCGTATACCCAAGCAATCGACATGCGCCGTCCGGCGGACGGCACATGTCGGCACACATCAGTCGCGGAAGTTGTTGAAGTCGAGCGGCGTATCGGTCACGTCCTTGCGGAGCAGCGCGATCACACTTTGCAGATCGTCGCGTTTCGTGCCCGACACGCGCACGGCATCACCCTGAATGCTCGCCTGAACCTTGATCTTGCTGTCCTTCACGAGCTTGACGATTTTCTTCGCGAGATCGCCGGACACGCCTTTCTTCACGGTGACGACCTGCTTGACCTTGTCGCCGCCGATCTTCTCGATCTTGCCGTAGTCGAGGAAGCGCACGTCCACGCTGCGCTTCGCCATTTTCGACACGAGCACGTCCTTCACCTGGCCGAGCTTGAACTCGTCGTCGGCATACGCGGTGAGTTCGCGCTCCTTCTGCTCGACGCGGGCGTCCGAGCCCTTGAAGTCGAAGCGCGTCGAGATTTCCTTGTTGGACTGCTCGACGGCGTTCTTCACTTCGATCATGTTGGCTTCGCAGACGACGTCAAACGATGGCATTGCATTCTCCCATTTGTATCGAGCGGCGGCGCTCCGCCTAACGTCAGACGGCTGCGCGCGACGCACTCGCTATAATCACGAACCGGTGTCATTTTACCGACCCCTTTCCCTTTTGCCCAAGGCTCGCGAACCGATTGCGCCGTACCGTTCGCGCTTCGCAGGGCGCTTGCCAGAACACCTGATGTCCGAGTCCGATCTGCTCCCGTTCACCGCCGGCTTCCCGCTGAAGCCGCACAACACATTTGGCTTCGATGTGCGCGCGCGTCTCGCATGCCATATCGAAAGCGAGGCGCAGCTGCTTGCGGCCGTGCGCGATCCGCGCGTGGCGGGCTTGCGGCGCCTCGTGCTGGGCGGCGGCAGCAACGTCGTGTTGACGGGCGATTTCGACGGCCTCGTGCTGCTAATCGGGCTGCGCGGCCGCAAGCGGGTCCGCGAGGACGCCGATGCGTGGTACGTCGAAGCCGCTGCGGGTGAGAACTGGCACGACTTCGTTTCGTGGACACTTGCAGAGGGCATGCCAGGCCTCGAAAATCTCGCGCTGATTCCGGGCACGGTCGGCGCGGCGCCGATCCAGAATATCGGCGCGTATGGGCTGGAGATGTGCGAGCGCTTTGCGTCGCTGCGCGCAATCGAGCTCGCAACGGGCGAGACGGTCGAATTCGATGCCGACGATTGCCGTTTCGGCTATCGCGACAGCTTTTTCAAGCAGGAAGGGCGCGGCCGTTTCGTGATTACGTCGGTGACGTTCAGATTGCCGAAAGCGTGGACGCCGCGCGCCGGTTACGCAGACATCGCGCGCGAGCTTTCCGCCGTCGGCCTGGTCGATGCGACGCCCACGCCGCGGGCGATCTTCGATGCCGTCGTCGCCGTGCGCCGCGCAAAGCTGCCCGATCCGCTCGCGCTCGGCAACGCGGGGAGCTTCTTCAAGAATCCTGTCGTCGACGCAGCGCAGTTCGACGCCTTGCTCGCGAAGGAGCCGGAGATCGTGTCGTATCGGCAGGCGGATGGACGCGTGAAGCTCGCCGCGGGCTGGCTGATCGACCGCTGTGGCTGGAAGGGCCGCGCGATGGGGGCGGCGGGCGTGCATGAGTGTCAGGCGCTCGTGCTCGTGAATCGCGGCGGCGCGAGCGGGGCGGAAGTGCTGGCGCTCGCGAAAGCGATCCAGCAGGACGTGGCGCAGCGGTTCGGCGTCGAACTGGAGGCTGAGCCGGTTTGTCTTTGAGTTTGAACGGCTCGCTTGTACGCGAACTCAAGCGAGTCTGAAATGAAAAAAGCGCCGGGTGTGAACCCGGCGCTTCCTTTTTGCAGCAGCGTTTTATCGCTTAGCCACGCTTGCGGCGTGCGTTTTCAGCGATACGCATACGCAGCGCGTTCAGCTTGATGAAGCCGCCGGCGTCGGCCTGGTTGTAGGCGCCGCCGTCGTCGTCGAACGTTGCGATGGTCTTGTCGAACAGCGTCTCCTTGGAGTCGCGCGCGACGACCGACACGCTGCCCTTGTAGAGCTTCACGCGCACCCAGCCGCTCACCTTTTCCTGCGTGTGGTCGATCAGCACCTGGATCGCGCGGCGCTCCGGGCTCCACCAATAGCCGTTGTAGATCAGCGACGCGTAGCGGGCCATCAGGTCGTCCTTGAGGTGCGCGACTTCGCGGTCGAGCGTGATCGATTCGATGCCGCGGTGCGCCTTCAGCATGATCGTGCCGCCCGGCGTTTCATAGCAGCCGCGCGACTTCATGCCGACGTAGCGGTTCTCGACGAGATCCAGGCGGCCGATACCGTGCTTGCCGCCGAGGCGGTTCAGCTCGGTCAGCACTTCGGCGGGCGACATGCGCTTGCCGTTCAGCGCGACGGGGTCGCCGTGCTCGTACTCGACGTCGAGGTATTCCGGCTGATCCGGCGCTTCTTCCGGCGATACCGTCCAGCGCCACATTTCCGGTTCGGCTTCCGCCTTCGGGTCCTCGAGGTGACGGCCTTCGAACGAGATGTGCAACAGGTTCGCGTCCATCGAGTACGGCGCGCCGCCTTGCTTGTGCTTCATTTCGATGGGAATGCCCGCTTTTTCCGCGTAGGTGAGCAGCTTTTCGCGCGACAGCAGATCCCACTCGCGCCACGGGGCGATTACCTTGATGCCCGGTTCGAGCGCGTAGTAGCCGAGCTCGAAGCGCACCTGGTCGTTGCCCTTGCCCGTCGCGCCGTGCGACACGGCTTGTGCGCCGCTTGCGCGCGCGATTTCGATCTGGCGCTTCGCGATCAACGGACGCGCGATCGACGTGCCCAGCAGATATTCGCCTTCGTAGATCGTGTTCGCGCGAAACATCGGGAACACGAAGTCGCGCACGAACTCTTCGCGCAGGTCTTCGATATAGATGTTTTCCGGCTTGATGCCGAGTTGCAGCGCCTTCTTGCGAGCCGGTTCCAGTTCTTCGCCCTGGCCGATATCGGCCGTGAACGTGACGACTTCGGCGTCGTAGTTGTCCTGCAACCATTTCAGGATGACGGAGGTGTCGAGACCGCCCGAATAGGCGAGCACGACTTTGTTGATATCGCTCATGGTGAACTCGTAGCTGGGAGAACTGAGCGCGTCGGCCGGTCCGGCGCGCGGAAAAACCATATTTTGACACTAAACCGCCGCATGTCCCGCGATTTCGGGTGCGGCGGCCAGCGAGTCAACGCGTTGTTGCAGGACGGTGCGCCCCGCTGGAGAGTCGGCGTGGGACATCGTCGATGTCCCGTTTCTGCTTGCCGCCTTTCTGCTGCCTGTCTGCCGCCGGGTTATTGCCCGGCGTTTTATCTGCGTGTTGCCTTGTTGCTTTGAAATGCTTGCCGCCAGATCGATCCGGCGGCTTGTGCTGCGTTTGCGCGGATGCCTAGTGATTCAGCTTGCCGAGCAGCAGGAATTCCATCAGCGCTTTCTGCACGTGCAGACGGTTTTCCGCCTCGTCCCACACGACGCTCTGCGGCCCGTCGATCACTTCCGCGCTCACTTCCTCGCCGCGGTGCGCGGGCAGGCAGTGCATGAAAAGGGCGTCCTTGTTCGCGCGCGACATCATGTCGGCATCGACGCACCAGTCGGCGAACGCCTTCTTGCGCGCTTCGTTTTCGGCTTCGAAGCCCATGCTGGTCCACACGTCCGTTGTGACGAGATCGGCGCCCTTGCACGCTTCGTTCGGATCGTCGAATTCCTCGTAGAACGGCGCGCTTTCCGGCGAGACCAGCCCACGGTCGAGCTTGTAGCCCGGCGGCGTGGACAGGCGCAGCTTGAAACCGAGGATCTGTGCCGCTTCGATCCACGTATAGAGCATGTTGTTCGCGTCGCCGACCCAGGCGACCGTCTTGCCGCGAATCGGACCGCGATGCTCGTAGTACGTGAAGATGTCGGCCAGCACTTGGCACGGGTGATATTCGTTCGTCAGGCCGTTGATGACGGGCACGCGCGAATTTTCTGCGAAACGCTGGATGATGTCCTGGCCAAACGTGCGGATCATGATGATGTCGACCATCCGCGAGATGACCTGCGCTGCGTCTTCGATCGGCTCGCCGCGGCCAAGCTGCGTGTCGCGCGTGCTCATGAAGACGGCGTGACCGCCCAGCTGGAAGATGCCGGCTTCGAACGACAGGCGCGTGCGCGTCGAGTTCTTCTCGAAGATCATCGCGAGCGTGCGGTCGTGCAGCGGATGATACGTCTCGTAGTTCTTGAACTTGCGCTTCAGGATGCGGGCGCGTTCGAGCACGTACTCGTAGTCTTCCAGCGAGAAATCGTTGAACTGCAGATAGTGGCGGATTGTCTTGGAGGTCATGAAACAAATACGGCGGATTCACCCGGGCGAAATTGCCGGACTGGGCCGCCGTCGTTTGTGGTAACTCAATGCAGCATAAAGGATTTTGAATGTTTTGACGAGTCGGCCAAAAGGCATCGGCGATATGCCGCAACGTGCAAAGGACTGTTCCAAAGGGCTTGTGTGCAGTGCGGAAAAACCCTGGCTGCGCTATAATCTCGGAGTTTTCTCAAAGCCCGGCGGGCAGGCTTCACGCTTGCAGGACACGGCTTTCGCACATCCGGTATGCGCCGTATCGTGCGCCATCTGATCGCTGCCCGAAGCGTCCTCGCGTCCTCGCTGGCTCGCTGCGGCGGCCGGACTCCAAGGCTCGATGCAGGATTCACTGTGGGTTCGGGTGGTCGCAAGACGTGTTTGAACAGCGTTTTCAGGCAGCGCCATCTTTCGCCGGCTCGTCACTGGCAGATCGCCGGGCAGTCACACAGGGTTTCGTACATGGCCGATACACCCCCAACCGAGTATTTCATTCAGGGCATCACGTCGTCTGGGCGAAAGTTTCGTCCGAGCGACTGGTCGGAGCGACTGGCGGGCGTGATGTCGTGTTTTGGTCCGGGCGCGAAAGGGCCGAACGCCCGTCTTCAGTATTCCCACTACGTGCGTCCCACGATGATCGGCGACCTGAAGTGCGTGATTCTCGATTCGCGGCTGCGGGAGATCGAGCCGATGGCTTTCGACTTCGTGATGAATTTCGCCAAGGACAACGATCTGCTCGTCACCGAGGCGTGCGAGCTTCCGCCGGAGCATGAGGCGCAAAAAGCGTCGTCGCGTTGAGTCAGGCGCCGGGTCCGCGCGGCATCGGCAGCAGGCTGGATGAACAATGGAACCCGCATCGGCGGGTTTTTTTGTGCGTGCGACTGGATCGGCTTCGCGCGCGATCATCGATCGAAGCAGGACGTGCGGTGTGATACTCAGCCGCGCGAAAAACAAAAAAGCCCGCGATGGCGGGCTTTGATGACGCAGCGGAAACAGGAAGCAGCTCGCGCGAGCGAGCTGCCGGATTCGACAATTTACTGCGCTGCGGGCGCTTGCAGACCCTTGATGGCTGCAGCGAGGCGGCTCTTATGGCGAGCTGCCTTGTTCTTGTGAACGATTTTCTTGTCGGCAATGATGTCCAGCGTCTTTGCCGATGCCTTGAAGATTTCAGCGGCTTGTGCTGCGTCGCCGGCTTCGATTGCCTTGCGGACAGCCTTGACAGCCGTGCGGTACTTCGAGCGCAGCGCCGAGTTGTGCGAGTTTGCCTTGGCGGCTTGACGGGCGCGCTTGCGTGCTTGTGCGGAGTTAGCCATGACGGTTCCTTATCCTGTTCCTGTTTCCAGTGCCTGCCTTTGATAGCGGCGGGCGCTGCTTTTAGATCGAACCCCTGAGAGCGATTGCCCAAGGGCGCAAACAAATAGACAAACAACTGAGAACTACGTGAAGTCCCGCTCGTTCCGACTCCAATGGAGCAGGGCAGTAAGGTGAGCGAGCTTCGAAACGGGCGATTATAGCAACAAAATCAGACACGTGGCAACCGCGTGCAGTCTCGGCTTTGCTGACTCACGGGTGAGGACCGGTGGCGTGTGCGCCGTCGAAGGCCATCCGATGTCGCGAGCGGACGGTCTCGCTAGCCCGCACGACCGCTCGAAAGACGCCAATCTCCCCACAAATTCGCCGTCGAATCGAACGTATTTCGCGCAAAACAGTCCCATTCGGTCCCGATTAAGAGGAATCTTGCCCTGACATGCTGACCGCCTTGGACGCACCCGTATAATAAGCGCCCCATGAATCTATTCCGAGCCCTGCTGACGGTCAGCGGCTTCACGCTGCTTTCGCGCGTGACCGGACTGGCCCGCGAGACCCTGATCGCCCGCGCATTCGGCGCGAGCCAGTACACCGACGCGTTCTACGTCGCTTTCCGAATCCCGAATCTGCTGCGCCGGATTTCCGCCGAGGGTGCGTTCTCGCAAGCCTTCGTGCCGATCCTCGCCGAGTTCAAGAACCAGAAGGGCCACGACGCGACGAAGGCGCTCGTCGATGCGACCTCGACGGTGCTCGCCTGGGCGCTGGCGATTCTCTCGCTGCTGGGCGTGGCGGGCGCGACGTGGGTCGTGTTCGTCGTGGCGTCCGGCCTGCGCAGCGACGGCCAGGCGTTCACGCTGGCCGTGTCGATGACGCGGATCATGTTCCCTTACATCGTGTTCATTTCGCTGACGTCGCTGGCGTCGGGCGTGCTGAACACGTACAAGAACTTCTCGCTGCCCGCGTTCGCGCCCGTGCTGTTGAACGTCGCGTTCATCGTCGCGGCCGTGTTCGTCGCGCCGCACATGAAGGTGCCCGTTTTCGCGCTCGCGTGGGCGGTGATCGCGGGCGGCGTCGCGCAGTTTGCCGTGCAGCTGCCGGGCCTGAAGAAGATCGACATGATCCCGCGCATCGGGCTCGATCCGTTCAAGGCGATCGCGCATCGCGGCGTGAAGCGCGTGCTCGCGAAAATGGTGCCGGCGATGTTCGCGGTGTCCGTTGCGCAGATCAGCCTCATCATCAACACGAACATCGCGTCGCACATCGGGCCGGGCGCCGTGTCGTGGATCAACTACGCGGACCGCCTGATGGAGTTCCCGACGGCGCTGCTCGGCGTCGCGCTCGGCACGATCTTGCTGCCGAGCCTGTCGAAGGCGCACGTCGATGCCGACGCGCACGAGTACTCGGCGCTGCTCGACTGGGGCTTGCGCGTGACGTTCCTGCTCGCCGCGCCGAGCGCGATCGCGCTGTTCTTCTTCGCCGAGCCGCTGACGGCGACGCTTTTCCACTACGGCAAGTTCGACGGCAACGCGGTCGTGATGGTGGGGCGTGCGCTGGCGGCGTATGGCATCGGCCTGATCGGCCTCATTCTGATCAAGATCCTCGCGCCCGGCTTCTACGCGAAGCAGGACATCAAGACGCCCGTGAAGATCGGCGTCTTCGTGCTGGTCGTCACGCAGTTGAGCAACTACGTGTTCGTGCCGATCTTCGCGCATGCGGGGCTGACGCTGTCGGTCGGGCTTGGCGCTTGCGTCAACGCGCTGTGCCTTTTCATCGGCTTGCGGCGGCGCGGCATCTATATGCCATCGTCGGGTTGGACGGTGTTCTTCGTGCAGATGATCGGCGCGTGTCTCGTGCTCGCGGGCGTCATGCACTGGTTCGCGATCAACTTCGACTGGATCGGCATGCATGCGCAGCCGGTGCGGCGCATGGTGCTGCTGGCGGCGTGCCTGGTGCTGTTTGCCGCGCTATATTTCGGTATGCTGTGGCTGATGGGCTTCAAGTACGCGTATTTCAAAAGGCGAGTGAAGTGATCACGATGACGCGGGTTCTCGATTATTTCAGCGCGCTCGTCGCCGAAGACGATGGGTTTCCGCTCACTGAAACGGCGCTCTCGCTCGCGCAGGACGCCTATCCCGATCTCGATCTGCAAGCGGTGCTCGCGGAGATAGACGAACTCGCGCTGCGCGTCAAACGCCGCATTCCCGACGACGCCGACATCCAGCAGCGCGTCGGCATTCTCAATCGCTACTTCTTCCGTGAACTGGGCTTCGCGGCGAACGTCAACGACTACTACGATCCCGACAACAGCCACCTGAATATGGTGCTGAAACGCCGGCGCGGCATTCCGATCTCGCTCGCGGTGCTGTATCTGGAGATGGCGTCGCAGATCGACATTCCCGTGCGCGGCGTGTCGTTCCCCGGTCATTTCCTGTTGCGCGTCACGCTGCCCGAAGGCGACGCGATGATCGACCCGACCACGGGGCATCCGCTGACGGAACACGAGATGGTCGAGATGCTCGAGCCTTATGTCGCGAAGGCGGGCGAGTCGGTGAGCCGCGCCCTGCGCATGCTGCTGCAGCCGGCGACGCGCCGCGAGATCGTCGCGCGCATGCTGCGCAACCTGAAAGCGACGTATCTGCAGACGGAACGCTGGCAGCGGCTGCTCGCCGTGCAGCAGCGTCTCGTGATCCTGTTGCCGGAGAACATCGAGGAAGTCCGCGATCGCGGTTTCGCGTATGCGCGGCTGGATTACCTGCGGCCCGCGCTCGAAGACCTCGAACGCTATCTCGACGACCGGCCGGATGCCGAAGACGCGACGGTCGTCGAATCGCAGCTGAGCGAATTGCGGCAGCGCACGCACAACGATCGCGATTGATCGGCTGACGCGCCGCTCCGGCCCAAACGAAAACGCCTGCGCAGAACAGTGCGCAGGCGTTTTTCATTGCAGCGGCCGTTCGTGTACGGCGCGCGTTGCACTCACTTCGGCTGCATGCGAATTGCGCCGTCGAGGCGGATCACTTCGCCGTTCAGCATCGGGTTGTCGAAGATCTGCTTGACGAGCATCGCGTACTCGTTCGGCTTGCCCAGGCGCGGCGGGAACGGCACCATCGCGCCGAGCGCGTCCTGCACTTCCTGCGGCATGCCGAGCAGCATCGGCGTTTCGAAGATGCCGGGCGCGATCGTCATCACGCGGATCGCATTGCGCGACAGATCGCGTGCGACGGGGAGCGTCATGCCCGCAACGCCTGCCTTCGACGCAGCATACGCGGCCTGGCCGATCTGTCCGTCGAACGCGGCCACGGATGCCGTATTCACGATCACGCCCCGTTCGCCGAGCGCATTCGGCTCGTGCTTCGACATTTCGGCGGCCGCGAGGCGAATCATGTTGAACGTGCCGACGAGGTTGATCGAGATCGTGCGCGCGAACGAGTGCAGCGGATGCGGGCCGTCCTTACCGACCGTTTTCATCGCGGGCGCGACACCCGCGCAGTTGACGAGGCCGCGCAGCGTGCCGAGCTTCGTCGCCGCTTCGACGGCCTGCACGGCATCGTCTTCGCGGCTCACGTCGCACTTGACGAACACGCCGCCCAGTTCCTGCGCGAGCGTCTCGCCCGTTTCGTGATTCAGGTCCGCGAGCACGACCTTGCCGCCGTTTTCCGCGATCATGCGCGCCGTCGCGGCGCCGAGCCCCGATGCGCCGCCCGTGATCAGAAACACGTTGCCCTTGATGTCCATGTCTTCTCCTTGATTGGATGCGTTGATCGCGTGATTCGAATATTTATCGCTGAACGATTTTAACGGCTCGACCCGACGCGTCAAACCGCGCAATACGGCAACGGCTGTCACGCGTGCGCCGATATTGCGTGCGGCCCGCTCAGTGCTCCGAATGAACGGCTGCGCCGGAAAGCCAAAGTGCTATGCCAAACAAAAAACCCGCCGTGAGAGGCGGGTTCTTCGTATCTTGCGCGGCTTTGCGTGGCGAAGCGTGCTGCTTACTTCAGCGCGTCGAACACGCGAGCGCGGATTTCATCGACGGAGCCGAGGCCCGAGATGCGGCGGTATTGCGGCGCCTTCAGCGAAGTGGACGCGTCGCCTTTCTGCGCCCAGGTGTTGTAGTAGTCGATCAGCGGCTTCGTCTGCGCGACATACACGTCGAGGCGCTTCTTCACCGTCTCTTCCTTGTCGTCGTCGCGCTGGATCAGCGGCTCGCCCGTCACGTCGTCGATGCCTTCGACTTTCGGCGGATTGAACTTCACGTGATACGTGCGGCCCGATGCCGGGTGCGTGCGGCGGCCGCTCATGCGCGTGATGATCTCGTCGAACGGGACGTCGATTTCGAGCACGTAGTCGATGGGCACACCCGCCTGCTTCATCGCTTCCGCCTGCGGAATCGTGCGCGGGAAACCGTCGAACAGATAGCCGTTCGCGCAGTCCGGCTGCTGCAGACGTTCCTTGACGAGGTTGATGATGAGTTCGTCGGTGACGAGCTCACCCGCATCCATGTAGCGCTTCGCTTCGATGCCGAGCGGCGTGCCTGCTTTGACCGCGGCGCGCAGCATATCGCCCGTCGAGATTTGCGGAATGCCGAACTTCTCCTTGATGAAGTTGGCCTGGGTGCCCTTGCCCGCGCCAGGAGCGCCCAACAGGATCAAACGCATTTGATATCTCCAGATCTATGTAAATTCTGTGCGGCGCGCTGCGCGCTATTTGCGGCAGCCTGCGCTCTTGATTTTTCGTGGCACGCTGGTTCCGTCGGGCAGGTCTTCGCTGCGAGCTTCGCGCAGCACGTCATATACGGCGCTGCGAAACAGACGACAGAACAAGCGGCTTATAACTACGGGCGAATGGCGATATCGATTGATGCGCACCGATATCGGAATGAATCGCATGAACGACCGATTATGCCATGCCTTTTTACACAGACGACCTAAAAAACGCCTGTACGCGGGCAAGATCTTCCGGTGTATCGACGCCCGGCAGTGGCGCGTCCTGCGTGACGAGGACGGCGATCCGCTCGCCGTGCCACATCGCGCGCAACTGTTCGAGGGCTTCCGCCTGCTCGATCGGCGAAATCGACAAGCTCGGGTAAGTACGGAGAAACTTCGCGCGATACGCGTACAACCCGATATGCCGGTAGACGGTGGCGGGGGCGGATGGCGCGGGCATTTGCGCGACGTTCGGCCAGTGCGGCTGGTACGCGTCGCGGGCCCACGGAATCGGCGCGCGTGAGAAATACAGCGCGACGCCGCGCGCGTCCAGCACCACTTTGACCACGTTCGGATTGAACACGTCGGCCGGCTCGTGGATCGGATGCGCGGCCGTTGCGATCGCGCAGCCGTCCGTGGCCGCGAGATGCGACGCAACGCCACGCACTAGCGCGGGATCGATCAGCGGCTCGTCGCCTTGCACGTTGACGACGATCGTGTCTTCGTTCCATCCGTAATGCGACGCGACTTCCGCGAGACGGTCCGTGCCCGACGGATGATCGGCACGCGTCATCATCGCGTCGATGCCGTGCGCGCGCGCGACGTTGAATACCGATTGCGCATCGGTGGCGACGAGCACGCGCTGCGCGCCCGATTCGAGCGCACGCTCCGCGACACGCACGACCATCGGCTTGCCGCCGATATCGGCGAGCGGCTTGTTCGGCAGGCGCGTGGATGCAAGCCGCGCCGGAACGACGGCGATGAAGGGCGGAGTGTGCTGGGTATCGGTCATCGGTGGAGCGGCCGTGTTGGGCTCGACTTAAAGAAGGCTCGAAAGGGGCTCAGCGTAAAACGGCCAGCGTGAAAGAGCCAGAGTAAAGGGCCGCGATAAGGTCCGGAGCGGGTCCGAAGCGTCGAGAAAAAAGCGCCGCCATGATCGGCGGCGCGTTTGGGTTCGGTGCTTTCGCTTGCCGTCAGCGGACAACAGCGTGTCGGTTACGGCGACTCGTTGCGCGTCATCATCTGCGCGGAGTCGGCAGGCGAGTCACGCAACCGAGCCGGGATTCAGATCGACGGGCGTGCCCTCGACCGTCTGACGCGCTTCGTCGACGAGCATCACGGGAATGCCATCGCGGATCGGATAGGCGAGCTTGTCTGCGTTGCAGATCAGCTCTTGCGCGGCGCGGTCGTAGTTGAGTGGGCCTTTGCAGATCGGGCAGACGAGGATTTCAAGCAGGCGAGCGTCCACGGACTTTCTCCACAACAAGTGCAATGAGGCGATGATCGAGCGTGGCTTCGACGGGAACGACCCACAGCCGCGCATCATGCCAGGACGCCAATTTTACCGCATCCTTTTCGGTGATCAGGATGGCGTCGGCGTCCACGTCGACGAACGGATTCGCGCTGAACGCGTAATGATCGGGTAGCGCGCGCGTCTCGGGCGCGAGGCCCGCCGCGCGCAGCGTTGCAAAGAAGCGCTCCGGCGCGCCGATGCCCGCGGCCGCCAGCACGCGTTCGCCCGCGAACTGCGCGAGCGGGCGGCGCAGGCGCGGATTGTCGAGATGCCAGGCGTCGCCGGGCGCAAGCTCCAGCGAGAACGTGTTCGGCCACGGCGGTAGCGCGCGGTCGTACGGATTGTTGATCAGCGTCGCGTCGCGCTTGCGCGACAGCGGCTCGCGCAACGGGCCGGCGGGCAGCAGAAAGCCGTTGCCGCCGAGCCGGTGATCGAACACGACGATCTCCGCGTCACGCTCGAGCCGGTAGTGTTGAAGGCCGTCATCGCTGACGATCACGTCGACATCGCGATGCGCAAGACACAGCGCCTCGGCGGCGGCCACGCGGTCGGGGCACACGAAGACGGGCGCGCCCGTGCGGCGCGCGATCAGCAGCGGCTCGTCGCCCGCTTGCGTTGCATTCGAAGTCGGCGTGACGAGCGTCGGAAGCGTGATCTTCGCGCCATAGCCGCGCGACACGACGCCCGGCGTGAAGCCCGCGCTGCGCAATGCCTGCACGAGCGCGATCACCGTTGGCGTCTTGCCCGTGCCGCCGACCGTCACGTTGCCCACGACGACGACGGGCACACGAACGCGCACTGACTTCAGCCAGCCGAGCGAGTACGCGGCGCGGCGCGCGAGCGCGATCGCGCCGAAGACGCACGCGAACGGCGTCATCGCCCACGCGAGCGGGCCGCGCTGCTGCCACTCGCGCGCGATACGCGCTTCGATGCGGGACGCGAGTTCGCTCATCGGAAGCAAGCCGGCCGGCGCGGCGCGTCAGACGGGACGGACAGTGCGGACATCAACGGGCATCTCCGGGCGGTCGGCTGCACCGACGGTTGAAAGACAGGGACGAAGGGAACCACGAAACGCGGACGACAAAAGTGGCAACTGCAATGTGACAACAGCGAAGCGGCAACGGCCATGCGGCAACAGCGGGTCAGCCACCGAACGGCCCAAGCGCAAGACAAGCACGAGACGAACCATCCCCGACAGGGCGCGCATCATATCGGCCAGAGCGCGCCCGAACCCGGCACTCTAGCGCGCGAGCGGCGTCGGCCGCAAGTCGGGACGGCTTTCGTGCGCGGGGCAGGCACCGCTCATGCTCAATCCATAACCTGTGGATAACTTTGTGGAGAACGCCCCTTGCAAACTGTTGGAAAGGCCGTCGCGCAAGCCTCGGATCGGCGAATGAGAACTCTTGTCGGCGAAAAAATGTTTAAAAATCATGAAGTTGGATGGTATTAAGTGGGCTCCTGAGCACTTTCGCGCCGCCAAACCAAGGCGCTCCCGACATGTGGACACTTTTAACAATCCGGCTAAAGGCACTGACGAGGTGCTGGACCTGACTGGCCGATCGGTCTATCGTCTGTCCGGCCTGTTCACACCATTCCTCGCATGAATTCCGAAAGTCCTTTCTCGTCTGCCGCCGGAGCGGGCGGCGATGCTGTCGTTCCCGTATCGGTGCTCAACCGTGCAATCGGGACGATGCTCGAACGCTCGTTTCCCCTCGTCTGGGTGTCCGGCGAAGTGTCGAACTTCACGCGCGCCGCCAGCGGACACTGGTACTTCTCGATCAAGGACGCGCAGGCGCAGATGCGCTGCGTGATGTTTCGTGGCCGCGCGCAGTACGCTGAATTCACGCCGCGCGAAGGCGACAAGATCGAAGTGCGCGCGCTCGTCACGATGTATGAACCGCGCGGCGAGCTTCAGCTGAATGTCGAAGCCGTGCGCCGCACGGGCCAGGGCCGGCTGTACGAAGCGTTCCTGCGTCTGAAGGCGCAACTCGAAGCCGAAGGCCTGTTCGACGCGCAACGCAAGCGCGCGTTGCCCGCGCATCCGCGCTCGATCGGCATCGTCACGTCGTTGCAGGCGGCGGCGTTGCGCGACGTGCTGACGACGCTCGCGCGCCGCGCGCCGCATATTCCCGTCGTGATCTATCCGGCGCCCGTGCAGGGCGCGGGCGTCGGCGCGAAGCTGGCCGCGATGGTCGAGACGGCGAACCGTCGGCGCGAAGTGGATGTGCTGATCGTCTGTCGAGGCGGCGGCTCGATCGAAGACCTGTGGGCCTTCAACGAAGAAGTGCTCGCGCGCGCGATCGCGGCGAGCGAGGTGCCCGTCGTGAGCGGCGTCGGTCACGAAACCGACTTCACGATCGCCGACTTCGCCGCCGACGTTCGTGCGCCGACACCCACGGGCGCCGCCGAACTCGTCAGTCCGCAGCGCGTGCTGCTGCTGCGCGATCTCGATCATCGGCACGCATCGCTTGCGCGCGGCTTCGGCCGCATGATGGAGCGCCGCGCTCAACAACTCGACTGGCTCTCGCGACGTCTCGTATCGCCCGCTGAAAGACTCGCGCGGCAACGCACGCATCTTCAGCAGCTATGTGCGCGTCTTGCGTCGGCGGGCGCGCGGCCCGTGCGCGATGCGCGCGCGCGTTTCGCGCTCGTGCAGATGCGCTGGCAGCGCTGGCGTCCCGATCTCTCGCAGCATCGTGCAACCGTGAATGGGCTTGGCGAACGGATGGAGCGTGCATTGTTGCGTCAGCATGAAAGACACGTCGCCCGAGTGGAAACACTTGCTGCGCGGCTCGAAGTATTGAGTCCGCAACGCACGCTCGAGCGCGGTTACGCGGCGCTTCTCGATGCGCAAAGCGGACGCGCAGTGCGTGCGCCATCGGCGTTGAAGCCCGGCCGGCGCATGACGCTTCATCTCGCGGAAGGCTCTGCGGACATCGCGCTTTCAGATGTGCAGCCGCGTCTTACGGATGGCTTTTGACGTGCGCGAGGCACAGTACTTTTGACCTTCGTATGACGTGTGAAAACGCGTTGCGCGAGCATTAATTACGCTGCCCGCGCCGCGCGTTTTCGCAATGAACACCATAAAGGGCTTGTGTTTGCGGGGTTATTCCAACTCGCCTACAATCGAGTGCTCCACAGCGTTATCCGCAGACTCCCCATAAACAGATACAAAGGAATAGCACCATGGAACATACGCTCCCGCCGCTGCCTTTCGCAAAGAACGCGCTCGCTCCGCACATGTCGGAAGAGACGCTTGAATTTCACTATGGCAAGCATCACCAGACCTATGTGACGAACCTGAACAATCTGATCAAGGGTACTGAGTTCGAGAAGCTGTCGCTGGAAGAGATCGTCAAGAAGTCGTCGGGCGGTGTCTTCAACAACTCCGCACAAGTGTGGAACCACACGTTCTTCTGGAACAGCCTGTCGCCGCAAGGCGGTGGCGCGCCGAAGGGCAAGCTGGCGGACGCGATCAATGCGAAGTGGGGCTCCTTCGACAAGTTCAAGGAAGAATTCACGAAGACGGCAGTCGGCACGTTCGGTTCGGGCTGGGCATGGCTCGTGAAGAAGGCTGACGGAACGCTCGACCTGGTGTCGACGAGCAACGCCGCCACGCCGCTGACCACGGACGCAAAGCCGCTGCTCACGATCGACGTGTGGGAACACGCGTACTACATCGACTATCGCAATGCACGTCCGAAGTTCGTCGAAGCGTACTGGAACATCGTGAACTGGGATTTCGCTGAAAAGAACTTTGCGTAAGTCCTGCTTCTTTTGCTTGACCTGAAGTTCAGGATTTGCACAGAGAAAAGCCCTCGTTTCGAGGGCTTTTTTGTTTCCGCTGCACCGGGCGTGCGACGTATATCTTTAGTCATCCGGACCAATACGGATGACACTGCTCAACCGGCGTCGCCAGTCGGCTCGGATTTGCGCGGGCGGCGACCTCGCGTCGCCGATTTACGCGGCGTCTTTTTGGCGGCGGGAGCCTTGGCTGCTTGAGGTTCCGCGTCAGGCGTCATGACATGCGGCTCTGCCGCTGCGACGTGGCCGGTAACGGGCGGTGCATCGGCAGAAACGTGTGAACCGGCATCGGTATCGGCGGCATCCGTTCGCTCGGTATTCGCCTTGCTCGCTTTCTTCGCCTTCTTTGCTGCAGGCTTGCGCGTGCCGCGGCCCTTGCGGCGTGCGCCGTTCCTTTCGCTGTCCGCGTGTTCGTGCTGTGGCACGGCTGCCTGCTCGACTGCTCCCGCGTCTTCAACGGTCAGGCTATCCTCTTCGCGCCTTTCAACCGCATCATCCGTTTCAGCCATTGCAGCGCTTGTGGGCATCGCGGTCCATTCGTCACCTGTGTCGCGCGAACTCGCGATATCGCTCGTGCCCACGACGGCGCTCGCGCTGCGATACACGAACGTGCCTGACTTCTCGTCGCGGCCCACTTCCAGAAGCCCGCGCGACTGCGCTTCTTCGAGCAGATTGCCGAATGCGCGGAAACCGTAGTACGTCTCGTTGAAGCCGGGCTTGCGGCGCTTGATCGCGTCCTTCAGCACCGACGCCCACATCTTGCCGCTGTCGCCGCGCTCCGATGCGAGCGCATCGAAAGTCTGCACGGCAAACTCGATCGCCTTCGTCTTGCGCGCTTCCAGATCTTCCTTGCGCTTCTCGTCATCGGACGCGCGCTTCATCGCCTGCTGCGCGGCCTGTTGCGCAGCCTTCGCGCTCTCGCGCTTCGCGGTGGCGCGCTGGCTCTCGCGCACCAGATCGTCGTAAAAAATGAACTCGTCGCAATTGGCCGTGAGCAAATCCGACGTCGAGCGCTGCACGCCGACGCCGATCACCTGCTTCGCGTTTTCGCGCAGCTTCGACACGAGCGGCGAGAAATCCGAGTCGCCGCTGATGATGACGAACGTGTTGACGTGCGACTTCGTATAGCAGAGATCGAGCGCATCGACGACGAGCCGGATATCCGCCGAGTTCTTGCCGGACTGGCGCACATGCGGAATTTCGATCAGCTCGAAGTTCGCTTCGTGCATCGCGGCCTTGAAGCCCTTGTAGCGGTCCCAATCGCAGTACGCCTTCTTCACGACGATGCTGCCTTTCAGCAGCAGCCGTTCGAGAACCAGCTTGATGTCGAATTTCTCGTATTTCGCGTCGCGCACGCCGAGCGCGACGTTTTCGAAATCGCAGAACAGCGCCATGCTGACGGTATCCTGGGATGACGCCATGTATCTCTCCAATGAAGTGCAGGCACGATCGTCTCATACAACGCGGCGTCGATCGAGTGCTTGCGCGATTACCCGCCTGCGCGCAATACGATCAGGCGCCGCCGAACGAGCCCGTTTCGGCAACCGCGCCGACGAATTCCTCCGTCGAGCGCACGAAGCCCATGCGCGGAAAGATATGCTCGACGGGAAAGCGATGCACGTCGCCGGAGAAACTCGACATCGCGTCTTCGATAAAGACCAGTTCGTAGCCGCGATCGAATGCTGCGCGCGCGGTCGACTCGACGCCGAAGTTTGTCGCAATGCCCGTCAGCACCATCGTGCGGATGCCACGGCGACGCAATTGCTGTTCCAGATCGGTGCCGTAGAACGCGCCCCATTGGCGCTTCGTCACGATCACGTCGCCGGCCTGCACGTCGCATTCGGGCACGAGTTCCGACGCTTGCGGCGGCGGGGCGGGCGCGTCACGCGGACGCAGCGGCGCGTCGGCGGGCAGCGACAGCAGTTGCGGGATATCGACGCGCACGAACACGACCGTGCCGCCTGCCGCGCGCAGCGCGTCGGCGGCGCGCAGGGAACGCGCGACCACGTCGGCGGCCGAATGCGGCTCCAGTTGCCGTCCGACGTTGCTGTTCTGCAGATCGATCAGCACGATGGCCGTGCTGCGTGGGTCGATGGAAAGCGCTTGCGCCATATGTCACCTATATGTGAGGATGTGCTCATATCATGATACGACAGAAATATGAGTCCGGCCTCAGATAATCCGAAAGTGCGGCGCGTGCCGCAGCAGGAGCGCGCAGCGAAGCGCGTCGATGCGCTGCTCGATGCGGCTGGCGAAGTGATCGCCGAACGCGGTTTCGAGGCCGCGACGATGACGGCCATCGCCGGGCGCGCGGGCACGTCGATCGGCGCGGTCTATCAATACTTTCCGAACAAGCATGCGCTCGTGCTTGCGCTGCGCACGCGCTACGGCAACGAAATGGATGCGCAATGGAGCGCGCTCAGCGAGGCGGCGCAGGCGTGGAGCGTCGAAGAACTCGTCGATCGGCTGTTCGCGCTGATCGTCGATTTCATGGCGGCGCGGCCCGCGTATCTGCCGCTGCTGTCAGTGTCGCTGAATTTCCGGCGCGATGCCGCCGCGCGCAACCGCTTGCGGGGCAAGTTCGCCGAACAGTTTCAACGCTACAGTCCGGCGTTGTCGGACGACGACGCGTTTCGCGTCGCCGAAGTCACGCTGCAGGTTGTGAAGAGCCTGAGTCCGCTCTACGCAGCCGCGAAGCCGAAAGAGCGCAAGCCGCTCGTCGACGAATACAAGACGGTCGTTTCATCCTACCTGGCCGCGCGGCTGCGCTAGGCGCTTCACGTCGGCGCTTCACATCGACCCATCACATCGGCCCGTCACATCGCGCGATGCGCGGCGTCGATCACACCCGCTTCCCGCGTCGTGAGCACGTCGTCGATCAGACCATATGTCTTCGCCGCATCCGCCGACATGAAATTGTCACGGTCGGTGTCCTTCTCGATCTGCGCGACGCTCTGGCCCGTGCGCTGCGCGAGCACGGCGTTCAGTCGCTCGCGCAGGTACAGCACTTCCTTCGCCTGGATTTCGATGTCCGATGCCGTGCCCTGGCCGCCGCCCGAAGGCTGATGAATCATGATGCGCGCGTTGGGCAACGCAAAGCGCTTGCCGGGCGCGCCCGCCGCGAGCAGGAACGTCCCCATGCTGGCCGCGAAGCCGGTGCATAGCGTCGACACATCGGGCTTGATGAACTGCATCGTGTCGAAGATCGCGAGACCGTCGTAGACCGAGCCGCCAGGCGAGTTGATGTAAAAAGAAATATCCTTGTCAGGGTTCTCCGATTCGAGGAACAGCAACTGCGCGACGATCAGGCTCGCCGATTGTTCGTTGACCGGGCCGACCAGAAACACGATCCGCTCGCGCAACAGGCGGGAATAGATGTCGTAGGCGCGCTCGCCGCGGTTCGATTGCTCGATGACGGTCGGCACGAGATTGAATCCGGAGTACGTCGGTGAAATGAAATGACGGTGCATGCGTTCCTCGCTGATGGGCTCGTGTGTGCGAAAGGGCCGCGCCGTGCGCGGCTCCCATCGCAAGACGCGAAAGCGTGGGCGCGCGTGACAGAAGAATTTTTGCGTCGGCGTGTCACATCTCGGGCGGTTGGTCCGTCTAGCCGATGAGAACTGATGGGAACGCAAGAGGAGTGGCATGCATGGACCAGTCAGCACAAGACAAGCCGGCGCAGTTCGAAGCGGTGCGCGCGAAGCTCTTCGCGCTCGCGTACCGGATGCTCGGCAGCCGCGCGGAAGCGGAAGACATCGTGCAGGACGCCTGGCTCAAGTGGCACGCGGCCGACGCCAGCGAGTTGCGCTCGTCCGCTGCGTGGCTCACGACGGTCACGACGCGCCTCGCGATCGACCGTCTGCGTCATCTGCAGACGGAGCGCGCGACGCATTCGGGCGGCTGGCTGCCGGACCCGTGGCTCGATGGGCTTGCGCCGTCGGCGGAAGATCTCGCGTTGCAGGCCGTGCAGATGTCGTACGGCGTGATGCTGCTGCTCGAGCGCCTGAAGCCCGAGGAGCGCGCCGCGTTCGTGCTGCATGAGGCATTCGATTGCGACTACGCGGAGATCGCGAAGATTCTCGCGAAGACGCCCGCGCATTGCCGGCAGATCGTGCATCGCGCGAAAACGCGCTTGCGGCGCGAGGGCGTGCCGGCGAAGCACGCCGATCCCGCCGCGCATGCGCGCATCGTCGAGCGCTTGCGGGCGGCGATGGAAGCGCAGGACCGCGTGGCGCTCGTGCGGCTCTTCTGCGAGGTGCCGAGCGTGGTCAGCGATGCGCCCGAACTGGTCGACGCGGTCGCGTCGGCGGAACGAGTGGCAGACACGCTGGCGATGCACGGCAATGGCGATCAGGTGGAAACGGTATCGATGAACGGCGCGAGCGCGGTGGCGCTGATGCGCGACGGCGAGATCGATGCGCTGCTCGATATTTCGATCGGCGAGAACGAGCGCATCGTCGCGTTGCGCATCGTGACGGGCGCGCTGCGGCTCGCGCCCGCCGCGCGCGTTTTCGGACGCGCGGCGATCTTGCGGCTTTTGCAACGGATCAGCAGCCAGGCGGCATCAGTTACGATGCGCGGCGACCTCCCAGTTGATATCCACGCATAGCACCTGCATGCCGCGCGCGGTCTCAGCCGCGATCGACGCCGTCACGCACAGGTGCGCCTCGTTGATCGACAGATATGGCGGCGTCAGATGCACCTGCCCTGGCGCGCGCACGGCTTGAATGAAATACGGACGGCGTTCCCAGCTCGCGCCTTCCGAATGCAAAAGCGGCCGGAACCGCTTCGCGCGTTGCGACGCGCGGCCCTGAGGCAAGACGTTGTCGCCGATCTGGCGGCCCGAGCCGTCGAGCAGGAAGCAGCGCGCCGTCTCGCGCAACGCGAGCAGCGGCGCCGTCGCATCGGCCATCGTTTCGCCTTCGACGAGCTGCGTGCTCGCCGCTTCCAGTGCGGTGACAAACGGCGCGAGCCGCTCGGCCTGCGCGCGCTCGCGCTCGGCCACGCGCTGACGCAGCGCCGCCGACAGTTCGTCCATGAGCTTCACCGTCGCCTGGCGCGCGACGGGCTCGACGCTCGGCCCCGCGAAAAATGTGCCCTGCACGAAATCGACGTTGCATTCGAGCGCGATCAGCGCATCGCGCTCGGTGGAGAGGCCGCCCATCAGAACCAGTTGCCCAGACTCGTGCAGCATCGACACGATGCCGGGCAGCACGCGCTCGATATGCGAATGCTCGGTGGCCTGCGCGAGGATGCAGCGGTCGAGCGTGACGATTTCGGGCCGCAGATTCCACACGCGGTCGATGTTCGAATGCTTCGCGCCGAAGCCGTCGAGCGCGATCAGAAAACCGGACTTGCGCAACGCATCGATGATTTCGGTGAAGCGGGTCGTCTCGCCGCCCGAATGCTCGGAGACTTCGAGCACCACGCGCTGCGGCGGCAGGCCGAGCGCCTTCAGGCCCGCGAGCAGCGCGTCGCCGTAGCTCGTGTCCATCAGCGCGGCGGGATGCAGGCTCAGGAAGAGCCATTCGTCGTGGCTGTCGAACGCGTTGAAGTTGCCCAGATGCAGCGACTCCGCGAGACGTCCGAGTTCGAGCAGATCGCCGCGGCGTGCTGCCTGCGTGAAGACTTCCGCCGACGGCACCTGCTTGCCGTTTTCATCGTGTGCGCGCAACGACGCGTGATAGCCGATCGCGCGTCGATGCGAAACGGAGAAAACAGGCTGAAACACGCTGAAAACCGTGTAGGCGCCATACCGGACGGTGCGGCGCGAGCCTTCGTCGCCCGCCACGGGGCGCGTCTGGAAGCCGGGAGGATCGAGTTCGATCATGCTCATCGTGTCGGTCATCGGTGGAAAAGCGAGGCAAGCCGCGCGCATTGCGCGGACAGGTCGAGTTTACAGGATAGGTCAGCAAGAAACATGCGCAGAACGAAATGCCGCGGCCATTTGCGGCCGAATCGCGGCTGAATCGCGTCGATCGCGGTCGTGCGTAGCCGCTTCCTTCGGATCGTGCGCGGGGTCGTGCTTCGGGTCTTGCTTCGGGTCTTGCTTCGGGTCTTGCTTCGGGTCTTGCTTCGCGTGTGCTTCGGGTGCTTCGATTGTGCGCCGGGAATGCGGCTGCTGTCATGCGCGTGGCGCACGACGCGCACATCGATGGTGCGGCACGCGCCCCGTAACGGTTCCGATGCGTGCCGCGAATCATGCGCGTCCCGTTCGGGGCCGGGCCGCGATCACGTGCGTTCCTGCGGATCGGCGCGCTTCGCGGGCTGCCGGATGTCGGCCGACAACTGCGCGAAGATCCACGACGTCGCCGCCGTGATCAGGCCGACGCACAGAAATGTCGCGTGAAACGCGGGCAGCGAGTTCGCGGCCGTCACGCGCGGGATGATGCCCGTGAACGTCGTGAGCAGCGCGCCGGCGACTGTGACGCCGAGGCTCATCGCGAGCATCTGCACGAGCGAGAAGAGGCTGTTGCCGCTGCTCGCGCCGCCCGTGCCGAGGTCTTTCAGCGTCAGCGTGTTCATCGCGGTGAACTGCATCGAGTTGACGCCGCCGAAGAACGCGAGCTGCACGAGGCGCAGCCACAGCGGCTGATGCACGCTCGTCAGCGAGAAGCTCGCCATCGCGAGGCCGACGAGCACGGTGTTCGACACCAGCACACGCCGGTAGCCGTACTTCATGATGAGATTCGTGACGAGGCGCTTCGACGACATGCCGGCCGCCGCGACGGGCAGCATCATCAGGCCCGCTTCGAATGCGCTATAGCCGAGGCTCACCTGCAACAGCAGCGGAATCAGATACGGCATCGCGCCGCTGCCGATCCGCGCGAACAGGTTGCCGAGCAGGCCGACGCTGAACGTGTGAATCTTGAAGAGATCGAGCGAGAAGATCGGATTCGTTGCGCGCACCGCATGCAATCCGTAGGCAACGAAACAGCCGAGCGAAAGAATCAGCAGCATCAGCACCGTTGCATGCTGAATGGAAAACTCGGTGCGTCCGTCGAGCGCCATCGAGATCGACACCATGCCGACGATCAGCAGCACATAGCCTTTGATGTCGAACGGCGCGGTGTCGGGATTGCGGCTGTCGGGCATGAAGACGAACGTCGCGATCACGCCCACGATGCCGACGGGCACATTGATCAGAAAGATCCAGTGCCACGACGCGATCTTGACGAGCCAGCCGCCGAGCGTCGGTCCGATCAGCGGGCCGATCAGCCCTGGAATCGCGACGAACGACAGTGCGGGCAGATAGCGTTCGGCGGGAAACACGCGCAGCACGGCGAGGCGTCCGACGGGCAGCAGCATCGCGCCGCCGACGCCTTGCAGCACGCGATAGATCACCAGTTGCGTAAGCGTATGCGCGTTCGCGCACAGCAGCGAGCCGACGGTGAAGATCAGGATCGCGGTCATGAACACGCGGCGCGTGCCGAGCTTGTCCGCGAGCCAGCCGGACACGGGAATCATCACGGCCATCGTCAGCGAATACGCGATCACGACTGATTGCATGCGCAACGACAGCTCGCCGAGACTCGTCGCCATTGCGGGCAATGCGGTGTTGACGATCGTCGAATCGAGCGTCTGCATGAAGAAGCCCGTCGCGACGATCCACAACATCACCGACAGCGAGCGGGCAGTGGGCGCGGTTTGAGCAGTGTGATGGTCGGCGGATGATCTCGTTTCGGTCGATTCGGACATGAACGCTAGGCAGAACGGCTGGGCGGGGGGAGCCCACATTCTAAGGAAAAAGCGTTGTGCCCGTATGACGGGGCCGCACGAGCAAAACGCGCGCAGGCCGTGAGCAAAGGCACGCAGGCAACGTTAGCACGCCGCGCGCCTCGTCGTTCGTCATGGCTCCAGTTGCACCGCCGCGTCGAAGAATGTGCGCGCGCGCGGATCGTTCGCGAATGCGGCGTTGATGCGTATCCACGGGCTCATTTCCGCGTTCGGGCGGAAGTAGCTGCCGGGCGCAACGGTCACGCCGAGCGGCGCGCCACATTCCACGAGCCGCTGCGCATCGTCGACGTGCGGCACGCGCGCCCACACGAACTTGCCGCCGAGCGGATTTTCGAACACCTGCCAGCCGCTCATCTCGAGCGTCTGCACGGTCGCGCCGAGTGCATCGCGCATGCGCCGGCGCAATCTTTCCAGATGCTTTCTGTACATTCCGCGTTCGAGCAGCGCGACGGTCACTGCTTCCGAGAAGCGCGACCCGCCGATGCTCGTCAGCATCTTGATGTCGGCGAGATCCTTGATCGTTGCGTGGTCCGCGATCACATAACCGATGCGCAGCGACGACGACAGCGTCTTCGACAGGCCGCCGATGTAGATCACGTGTTCGAGCTGATCGAGCGTCGCGAGGCGATCGGTCGGCTCCGCCTGGAAGTCGGCGTAGATGTCGTCTTCGATGATCTTGAAGCCGTGCTCGCGCGCCAGTTGCAGCAGACGGAACGCGACGGGCGGCGCGACCGTCGTGCCCGTCGGGTTGTGAAACACCGAGTTGATGAAGAAGAGCTTCGGCCCATGCTGCTGCAACTGCGCCTGCATCACATCGAGATCGGGTCCTGTGCGCGTGCGCGGAATGCCGACGAGCTTCACGCCATGCAGCTTCAGCAGGCCGTTGAAATTGTAGTAGCCGGGGTCTTCGACGAAGATCGTGTCGCCGGGCTTGAGCATGTAGCGCATCAACAGATCCATCGCCTGGCTCGCGCCGATCGTGATGAGGATCTGCGACGCCTCCGCTTCGATGCCGAGCTGCGCGACGCGCCCCTGCAGATGCTCGCGCAGCGACGCGTTGCCGAGCGGCGTCGCGTAGTCGATCATGCTCGCGCCGTCGGTGCGCGACACGTAGCGGATCGCCTGCGCGAGGCTGTCCATGTCGCGCCACGTCTCGGGGATGAAGCCGCTGCCGAGCTTCAGCGATTCGCCGGGATGATTGAACTGCTGAAGAATGTGCACCGATTCTTCCTCGGCGCGGCGCGGATCGGATGCGCCCTGGCACGCCATCGACGCGCGATGCCGCTCCGCGACGTAAAAGCCCGAGCCGGGACGCGAATCCAGATAGCCGAGCGACACGAGCCGGTCATACGCTTCGATCACAGGAAAGCGGCTGATGTCGTTATCGGCGGCGAACTGGCGGATCGACGGCAGCCGCGCGCCCGGATGCGCGGTGCGCGAGCGTATCCATTCCTGCACGCCGCTCACGATCTGTTCGGTGAGCGGCACACCGTTGTCGCGGTTCAGTTCGATGTCGAGCTTCATGGCGTGTCTTCCTTCGCGCTTCCTTTTTGGGTGACAGTGCGTCTGTCACGGTCGAAGCGCCGGCAACTGTCAGGTTTTCTGACTGTACAGTTCTTTGGAAACTGTTCAGTACTGTGCATGTGACAGCCATCATCGCACGCCAATAATGGATGCAAGCGAAAAAGCTATTCAAGGAGCACTGCGATGCGTGAAATCCGTACTTTCGAACTCGAACACGGCGAGCCGGCGAGCGCCTGGCGGATCGCGCAGCCGCTCGCAGTGAACGTGCTGGCGGGCGAACTGTGGCTGACCGTCGAAGGCGATGCCGAGGACTATTGGCTCGCGCCGGGCGAGTCGTTCGAACTGAAGCGCGGCGCTGTCGCGTGGGTGAGCGCGGGACGCGAAGGCGCGCGGCTGTCGCTGACGGTTGCAGGCGGCGGGCGCGAAATGGGCGACACGCTGCGCGTTCAGCGGCGCCCGATGCGCTGGACGTGGATGCCGCGCTGGCTGCTTACGGCCTGACGCGCGGTTTCAGATTTGCAATTCGTGCTACCGAGCGTCGTCATTCCGCTTCATACGCGCCGATGTATCTTGCGCGCGGACGGATCAGGCGGCCGTCGCTGGTCTGCTCGATCGCGTGCGCGATCCAGCCCGTCACGCGGCCCACGGCGAACAGCGTGAAGGCCGCGCCGGCGGGCAAGGCGAGCACCCGCTCGATGGCCGCGAGCGCGTAGTCGACGGTCGGCTCGGCGCCCGTCGTGTCGCGCACGGCGCGCGCAAGCCTTTGCACTTCGGTCAGCGACGAGCGCGCCGGCGCGCATTGTCCGAGCAGATCGAGCAGCAGCCGCGCGCGCGGATCGCCGTCCGGATACAGCGGATGGCCGAAGCCCGACAGCGCCGGACCCGCCGCGCCATGCTCCGGATGCGCGAGCCGCGTGGCGAGATAGCGGTCCAGATCGGCGGCGCGCGCGGCTTCGTCGAACAACGCGGCGATGCGTGCCGTTTCTCCGCCATGCCGAGGCCCCGACAGCGCCGCGAGTCCGCCCGCGACGGCGCCGAACAGATGCGTGCCCGTCGACGTGATGCAGCGCACCGTGAACGTCGACGCATTCAGTTCGTGATCCGCGCAGGCGACGAGCGCCGCGCGCAGCAGGTTGCTCTGTGCGCGATTGCGCACGCCCCACGCGCTCGCGAGCTGCTTGTGCAGCGGCTCGTTCGATGGCGCAGCGGAAATCATCGCGCCCGCCAGCAGCCGGATCAGCGCGCAGGCGTTGTCGAGTTGCGCGTCGCGGCCGAGCGCCCAGACGCGCGGCATCTGCGCGGCGGCTGCGGGCAGCAGCACCAGCGCGCGGTCGAGCGGCGCGCTGTCGCTCCACAGCTTCAGCCACGCCGACCATTGCGCGGCGGCGAGCGGCGCGGCGGGCGCATCGGCGATGCGCCGCGCGCTGCATTCCCACAGCAGCGCCGCGACTTCCTCCAGCGTGGCCGTGCGCGCCAGCTCGATCGCGTCGCGGCCACGGTATAGCAGCTTGCCGTCCGCGATCAGCGTGATCGACGATTCGAGCACGGGCACGCCCCAGTCCAACACTTTCTGCGCGACCTTGCCCGCGCGCTTGCCGTCTTCCTTGCGGCGCGCGAGACGCCGCACTTCGTCGGCATCGTAGAGACGGCGCTTGCTGTCCGCATCGGGCGTCGAGCGCAACATGCCCCGGCTCACGTACGCATAGAGCGTCGTGACGCTGATGCCGAGCGTCGCGGCGGCTTCGTCGGCGGAGAGGTAACGCGGAGCGGACATCGCTTGTGTCCTCATTTGTGTGATATCGGAGCGCGAAAGCCAAAGAAAACGATATATGTTGATTATATAAATCAAGATTGATCGTGGCGAGTGGCAAATCTAGACTGAGTCACGCCTTCTTTCCGGATGCACGCTCATCATGACGCCCCAGCTCGCTCTCGATCATCTGTGGTCCGTTGCCGGTTGCGATCCGGCCTTGCTCGATTACGCGGCCATCGACGGCAATGACCCGTCGCTGCCTTCCGTGTTCCGCGTCGGGACGCTCGCGAGCGCATCGATTGCCGCGATGGGTCTTGCCGCCGCCGATTGCTTCAGGCTGCGCACGGGCCGCATGCAGCGCGTCGATGTGAGCGTGCGGCGCGCGCTCGTCGCGTTTCGCAGCGAGCGTTATCTGCGCGTCGACGATGGCCTGCCGCCCGAGTTGCGCCATCCCGTCACCGGCTTTTACTCGACGCGCGATGGCCGCTGGGTCCAGTTGCACACGAACTTTCCGCATCATCTGCAAGGCGTGCTGAAGGTGCTCGGCTGCGACGGCGATCCAGGCGCCGTGGCCGAAGCGATACGCGGCTGGGACGGCGCGAAGCTCGACCAGACGCTCGCCGACGCTGGCCTGTGCGCCGCGCTGATCCGCTCGCCGCGCGAATGGGCGGCGCTCGATCAGGCGAAGGCGATTGCGAATCTGCCGCTCTTCGAAATCGAACGAATCGGCGACGCGCCGCCGGAAGCGCCAGGGCGGCACGCGCCGCAGCGGCCGCTGAGCGGAACGCGCGTGCTCGATCTGTCGCGGATCATCGCGGGACCGGTGGCGGGGCGCGCGCTCGCGCAGCATGGCGCGGACGTATTGCTGATCAACGGGCCGCATCTGCCGAACATCGCGCCGCTCGTCATCGATAACGGACGCGGCAAGCGCTCGGCGACGCTCGATCTCCGCGAGTCCGCCGCGCGCGAGCAGTTGCATGCGCTCGCCGCCGATGCCGATGTGTTCCTTCAGGCGTACCGGCCCGGCTCGCTCGCTTCACGCGGCTTCGCGCCCGAAGCGCTCACGCGGATCAGGCCGGGCATAGTCTGCGTGTCGATTTCCGCGTATGGGCACGCGGGTCCGTGGGCGACGCGGCGCGGCTTCGACAGCCTCGTGCAGTCGGCGAGCGGCATCGCGTACACGGAGAGCCACGCGGCGGGCGTCGAAGGGCCGAAGCATCTGCCGTGTCAGGCGCTCGATCACGCGACGGGCTATCTCGCCGCGTTCGGCGCGATGGTCGCGCTCGCGCGCCGCGCGCAGGAGGGCGGCAGCTGGCACGTGCGGCTGTCGCTTGCGCAGACGGGGCGATGGCTGCAATCGATGGGACAGATCGAGGACGGCTGGCGCGCGCCCGACGTGACCTTCGACGACGTGCAGGACTGTCTGCACGAAGTCGGCTCGCCGTTTGGCCGCGTGCGCGCGGCGGCGCCCGCCGAGCAGATGTCGGAGACGCCTGCGTTCTATGCGCGGCCGCCCGTGCCGATCGGCACCGACGCGGCGCGCTGGGAAGACTGACTTTCGGCGATCGGCAGGGGCACAAAGCGCTTCTTACTTGCGCAGCTCGGCGACGAAGTCGTAGTAGTCGTTGCGGCAATAGGTGTCGGTGAGCTCGATCGCGCGCTGATCCGCCGTGTAGCCGACACGTGTGATCAGCAGCAGCGCCTCGTTCGGCGCGATGCTCATCTGGTGCGCGATCTCGTCGCTCGCGTTGACCGCGCGGAAGTGCTGCAACGCGCGCACGATCGTCAGCCCGCGCTGCTCGAGATACGTGTACAGCGAATCGCCGATGGCGAGCGGGTCGGGAATGATCGAAGCCGGGAACGTCGAGTTTTCGACGGCCATCACGATGCCGTCCGCGAGACGCAAGCGGCGCAAGCGCGTGACGGCGGCAGCGGGCGACAGCCCGAGCTGGATCACTTCATCGCGATTGGCGGGGACGATCTCGCGCGAGAGCCACTGCGAGCTGGGCGTGAAGCCGCGCCGGCGCAGCATTTCGCTGAAGCTCGACAGGCGCGACAGCGGATCTTCATAGCGCGGCGTGATGAAGCTTCCCGCGCCTTGCGAACGGCGAATCAGCCCCTGTTCGACGAGCAGCGCGATCGCCTTGCGCGCGGTGATCCGCGATACGCCGAGCGCTTCCGACAACACGCGCTCCGACGGCAGCGCTTCGCCCGCATTCCAGCGGTTCTCGTGGATCGCGTTGCCGAGCTTGCGGGCGAGCTGAAGATACAGCGGAGTGTCGTTTTCCGGGTCCGGGCGCAGGTCGCGCCAGCGGTCTTCCGAGGCTGGATTCATGTGACGGACGCAAGAAGGGCAAGCGGCAATTCTATGTCATTGGCGCGCTGCGTTATAGCGGGGTTTTGCCGGGACGCCGATGCGTTCCGCGATCAGACGCTACACTCGTTGCATCAGCCGATGCGTGACATGCAGTGACGCGCGCATCGACATCACATCATCTGCGAGGAATCGAACATGACGAACGACATCGCCAGCGTGACGCTGCCCGACGGCGAGCGCATTCCGAAGCTGGGGCAGGGCACGTGGGAGATGGGCGAGCATCCGTCGCGCCGCAAGGCCGAGATCGAGGCGCTGCGTGGCGGCATCGAACTGGGCATGACGTTGATCGATACGGCCGAAATGTACGGCGAAGGCGCAACGGAATCGCTGCTCGGCGACGCGTTGCACGGCCTGCGCGACGAGGTGTTTCTCGTCAGCAAGGTCTATCCGCACAACGCGAGCAAACGCGGCGTGCAGCATGCGTGCGAGCAGTCGTTGAAGCGCCTGAAGACGGATCGCATCGATCTGTATCTGCTGCACTGGCGCGGTTCGGTGCCGCTGGAGGAGACGGTCGCCGGCTTCGAAGCGCTGCGCCGCGACGGCAAGATACGTCACTGGGGCGTGAGCAACTTCGACGTCGACGATATGGAAGAGCTTGTCGCCGTTCCTCATGGCGACGCGTGCGCGACCAATCAGATTCTCTACAACGTCGCGCGGCGCGGGCCGGAGTTCGATCTGTTCACGTGGCTCGCGGAACGCAAGATGCCCGCGATGGCGTATAGCCCCGTCGATCACGCGCGTCTGCCGAAGCGCTCGCCGCTCGACGATATCGCCGGTGCGCACGGCGTCTCCGTGATTCAGGTCGCGCTCGCTTGGGTGCTGCGGCAGCCTGAGGTGTTCGCGATTCCGAAGTCCGGGCGCATCGAGCATGTGCGCGACAACGCACGCGCGCTCGAGCTTCGGCTTTCCGCCGATGATCTCGCCGCTATCGATGCGCACTTTCGTCCACCGGGAAGCAAGCGGCCGCTCGAGATGCTTTGAGCGTGAGATGCGTTTGCAGGTGCATGCGTTGGATCGGGTGATCTGCGGGCCTTCGTGCGTTTGCGTTGTTGCGTTTGATGTTTGAGTTGGCTTGCTGCCCACGCGGTGACGTTCGTTCGGGGAATCGGAACGTCACCGCCAATGCGGGCCAGGAAGCGTCTGCGCATTGTGCGATTGTTGTCGTGGGTGAACGGCGCGTGGCGCCGTCAGCTGGATCTCAGTGTCCGTTGCCGCCGCCGTGACCCCCGCCTGACCCGGAGCCGCCACCGTAGCCACCACCTTTACCGAAACCGCCCGCGCCAAAGCCGCCTGCGCCAAATCCGCCGCCTGGGCCGCTCGGACCACTCGGACCACTCGGACCACTCGGACCACTCGGACCACTCGGACCACTCGGACCGCCGTGGCCGCCGCCACAACCGCAGCCGCCATTAGCCCCGCCGCCACTGCCTCCACCGCCACTGCCTCCACCGTGACCACCGCCGTTACCACCACCACCACCGTTACTGCCGTCGCCGCCGTTGCCACCGCTGCCGCCGCCGCTTCCACCACCATTCCCACTTCCGCCACCCGAGCCACCCGAGCCACCCGAGCCACCGGAGCCACCGGAGCCACCGGAGCCACCCGACCCACCCGACCCACCCGACCCACCGAAACCACCACCGCCTGAATTCCCACTCGGACCTGCCGCTGCGCCGCTGCCAGAGCTGCCGCCGAAACCGCCACTGCCACCGCCGCCACTACCGCCCGAAGAAGCCCCAGCCGAACCCGAAGCGCCGGCCGCGCCCGCGCCGCCGCCGCGCCCGCCATTGGCCGAGCAGTTGCCGGGGTTGCCAATACAAGTCTTGGGCAGAAAGACGGATGCCGCGTCGTCGGCTGCCGTCGTCGTGGTGGACTGAGCGCCTGTCGAGTCCGCGTCGTTCTGAGCGAGCTGCGTCGCAGCCGACGCTCCGCTTGCCACGAGCGGCGCATCGGCTGTGACGATCCACTTCGGAATCACTTCGTCCGTGGATGCGGCCCGAACGTACTGGACCGCCATCAAAGTCCCCGCGCCTACCGCGAAGGCTGCCGTACCCTTTATCGTCTTGTAGTAGTACGTAGAAAGTTTGTTCGTATTCATCGCACCTCTCCCGAGGAAACGACGACCCCCGCAAGCCGTCATCCCTTAATGCTGCTTTTTGCTTTTGTCTCGTTTGCTCTGTCGAGCCACGCGTGGGCCGGAAGTCCGCGGCGCTCGTCAGATGCGAGACCGGCTGTCCTTTCTGCGCCGTTGCGTCGTTCGTGTACCGGCGCGAAGCGGCATGCCCGAGGATTCGTCGATCTCGCCGCAACCCCATGCGTGACTGTCGTTTAGCGATAAACATGCCATTGCGCGCGCACGCCCGCCGCGTATGGCACTGCTGTGACAACTCGATCGCACGCGCATCGGAACGGATGAAAAACGTTTCGGACATGAAACGCAGGCTGCGAATCGCGCGGCTTTTCGTTTCAACGATGTCGACGAGCCGTGTCGGCGATGTTGATGAGCGGCTTAGGCGATGCCCGATAAGCGCGGTAGAACAGGCGTTTCAGTCGCGGCGTTGAAGGACGCGCAACTCGTCGACGGGAATGTGGCAACGGATGCGATGCCCGCCGCCGGCATCGGTGAAGGGCGGGTCCTGCTGTTCGCAGATCGCGCCGAGCTTGCGCGGACAGCGCGTGTGAAAGACGCAGCCCGAAGGCGGCGAAGCGGCGCTCGGCAATTCGCCCGACAGGCGGATGCGCTGCGTGCGACCGTTATCGCGCGCGTCGTCGGGTTGTCCTGCGTGCCCATCGAGCGTCGGCACGGAAGACAGCAGCGCTTCCGTATAGGGATGATGCGGACCGTTGAACACGGCGTCGGCGGGCCCGATCTCGAGCAGCCGGCCAACGTACAGCACCGCGATGCGATCCGACAGATAGCGCACGACATGCAGATCGTGCGAGATGAACACATAGCTCACGCCGCGATCGCGCTGCAGATCGGCGAGCAGGTTGAGGATCGCGGCCTGCACGGACACATCGAGCGCGGAGGTCGGCTCGTCGCACACGACGATGCGCGGATCGCCCGCGAACGCGCGCGCAATCGCGACGCGCTGCTTCAAGCCGCCCGACAGTTGCCGCGTGCGCGACGTCAGATAGCGATCGGGCAGCCGCACGGCTTGCGTCAGCGACGCGAGCCTTTCGTCGCGCGCGGGCCCGTGCAGCGAAGACAATCGCGACAGCGCACGGCCAATCAGCCGCTTGACGGAGTGCGCGCGATTGAGCGCCGAGTCCGGATTCTGAAAGACGATTTGCAGCGACTTCACCTGATCGTCGTTGCGATTCGTGACGCGCGGCGGCAGGCGCGCTCCGTCGAGTTCGATGACGCTGCCCGCGTCGGGAGAAATCAGGCCGAGCAGCAGCTTCGCGAGCGTCGTCTTGCCGCTGCCCGATTCGCCGACGAGGCCGAGCGTCTCTCCCTTCGCGAGTTCGAGCGATACGTCGTCGACAGCGCGCAGCGTCGCGCCCGGCACGTGAAAAGTCTTCGACACGTTTTCCGCGCGCAGAACGGGCGAATGATCGTGCGGGTTGCGTGCATCGTCGGGTATATCGTTGGGCGCATCGTTCGATGCATGCAAGGCCGTCACGCGCGGCAGTTCCATCGCGCGTTCGTGATAGTGGCAGCGCGACATCTGATCGCCGTGCTGCGACCGCACGCGATAAGGCGGCGGTGCTTCGCGGCGGCAGCGGTCGTCCGCGAGACGGCAGCGCTCCGCGTAGATGCAGCCCTGCGTGACGGAGCCCGGCTGCGGCAGGCTGCCCGCGATCGTATCGAGCCGGTCGGTGTCCTTGCTGCGGCCCGATGTGGGCAGACAGCGCAACAGGCCCACGGTGTACGGATGACGCGGCCGAGCGAACACGTCCGGCGTCGCGCCTTCTTCGACGAGCTTGCCCGCGTACAGCACGCCGACGCGTTCGCACATCCGCCCGATCACCGCGAGGTTGTGGCTGATGAAGAGCACAGCCGTGCCGAACTCTTCGCGCAGTTGCGCGACGAGGTCGAGCACTTCGGCTTCGACGGTGGCGTCGAGTCCCGTCGTCGGTTCGTCGAGAATCAGCAGCGCGGGTTGCGACGCGAGCGCCATCGCGATCACGACGCGCTGCTGCATGCCGCCCGACAGCTGATGCGGATAACTGTCCATCACGCGCTCGGGCTCGGCGATGCGCACCTTGCGCAGCATCTCCGCAGTTCGCGCGAGCGCTTCGTCGTAGGTCGCACCGGATGCTTCGAACGCTTCCGACACCTGGCGCGCAACCGTCAGCGACGGATTCAGCGCGCGGGACGGCTCCTGATAGACCATCGAGATCGCGTTCGCGCGCATTTCGCGCAGCGCGGCGGCGTCGAGCGAATGCACTTCCTTGCCCGCAATCGAAATGCGGCCCGCCTTCACGCGGCCATTGCGCGGCAGATAGCGCAGCGTCGCCATCGCGACCGTCGACTTGCCGCATCCCGATTCGCCGACGAGCCCATACGATTCGCCGCGCCTGATCCGAAACGACACGTCTTGCAGCACTTCGCGCTCGCGTCCGCGCGTGCGGTACGTGACGGTGAGTCCGACGATCGTGAGCGCGTCCGACTGGTCGCTCTTCGACACGTCGAACGCGGGAAACGAGGCGGGAGGCGAGGGGGGCGGCCCGTTCATCCGTCGACGGCTCCTTGCACGGCATCCGCGATCAGGTTCACGCCGACCACGAGCGAAGCGATGGCCGCCGCGTCGAACACGACCGTCCACCACGCGCCGCCCGCCATCAGCGTGTACGACTCGGAGAGCGCGAGGCCCCAGTCGGCGGAAGGCGGCTGGATGCCGAAGCCGAGAAACGACAGCGTCGCGACCGCGAAGATCGCGTAGCCGAGGCGCACCGTCGCCTCGACGATGATGGGCGGCAGCACGTTCGGCAGGATCTCCGCGAACATGATGTAGAGCGCGTTCTCGCCGCGCAGCTGCGCGGCCGCCACGTAGTCGAGATGCCGTTCGGCGAACACGGCGGCGCGCACCGTGCGTGATGTGATCGGCGCGAACGTGATTCCGATCACGAGGATCACCGTCGCGTTCGACGCGCCGACGGCCGCCAGCGCGAGCAGCGCGACGATCACGAGCGGCAGCGCGAGCACGGCATCGATCGCGCGTCCGATCACGTTGTCGACCCAGCCGTCGAAGTAGCCGACCACCAGACCGAGCGCGGTGCCCGCGAGCGTGCCGAGCAGCGTCGCGAGCGGGGCGATCGTCAGGATGTCGCGCGCGCCGGCGATCACGCGCGAGAGCACATCGCGGCCGAGCTGATCGGTGCCGAACCAGTGTCCGTGCGCGGGCGGCGCGAGCGAGTTCAGCGGATCGGATGCATACGGATCGAGCGGCGCGATCCACGGGCCCCCAATCGCGCACACGATCCACCACAACACAATGACAGCGCCGACGATGAAGGTCGGCGAGCGCAGCAACACGCGCAGCGTGTCGTAGCGGCGCTCGCGCGAGCGCGGCGCGGGTGCTTGCAGCGGCGTCTGCGGGGGCGTTTCGGGTGGCGTTTGCGGTGGCGTGACGGGGGACGCGGGCGTCGTGCTCATTCGGCGCTCCTCACGCGCAGGCGCGGATTGAGCAGCACGTATAGCGCATCGGCGATGAGATTGGCGGCCGTATAGACGACGCCGATCGTCAGCACGCCTGCTTCGAGCATCGGAAAGTCCTTGGCCTTCGCCGCGTTGTAGATCAGCGAGCCGATGCCCTGGTAGTGGAACAGCGTCTCCACGACGACGAGCCCGCCGATCATGTAGCCGAGCTGCGTCGCGGCGACCGTGATGGTCGGCAGCAGCGCGTTGCGCAGCACGTGCCGCCAGATCACGATGTGCGGCGGCAGCCCCTTGAGGATCGCGGTGCGCGTGTAGTCGGCGTCGAGCGCCTCGACGGTGCCCGCGCGCGCCATCCGCGCGATATAGCCGAAGAACACGAAGACGAGCGGCAGCACAGGCAAAATCAGGTGCTTCAGTTGCGTGAGGATGCCGGCATTGGCCGGATACGATGCCTCGATGGGCAGCCATTGCAGCCACACGCCGAACACGAGTATCAGCACGATCGACGACACGAACTCCGGCACGACCGTCGCCGACAGGCCGGCGATGCTGATCGTGCGGTCGAGCCAGCGTCCCGCGTGCATCGCGGCCCACACGCCGCCCGCGATGCCGAGCGGCACGACCACGATGAACGCGAGAAAGCCGAGCTTCGCGGAGTTGGCCAGCGCGTTGCCGACGAACGGCGCAACGGGCTCGCGAAACGCGTACGACATGCCCATGTCGCCGTGCACGAAGTGCGTGATCCACTGCGTGTATTGCGTGAGAAGCGGCCGGTCCGCGCCCAGTTGATGATTGAGCGCGGCGACGGCGCGCGCATCGGCGAGCGGCCCGAGCAGCGCGCGGCCGATGTCGCCGGGCAGCAGCTGGCCGCCCGCGAACACGATGATCGACAGCAGCCACAGCGTGATCAGCGACAAGCCGACACGCGTCGCGATGAAACGCGCGACACGCGCCGTACTGCCACCCGAGCTGCGAGCGATGGAAGAGGGGACCGTGGTCGACATCGATATCTCGTGCTCGCGGCTTCGCGCGGGATCAGGCCGTGAGCGTCGCGCGATCGAAATACAGCTGCGCGATCGCGGTGAAGCGCACGCCGTTCAGCTGCTTGCGCGCGGCGATCAGCTGATCGTAGAAGAAGGGAAAGATCACGGGCGTTTCGTCGAGCAGCAATGTCTGGATCTGCGCGGACGCTTTCTTTTGCGACGCGAGATCGAGTGCCGCGACGTAGTCGGCGACCAGCTTGTCGTACTGCGGGTTCTTGAAATGCGCGGCGTTCCAGGTGCCCGTGCTCGTCAGCGGCGCGTTGAGGAACACGTTCGGCACGCCACGGCTGCCGTAATCGGTGATGCCTAGCGGCGAGTCGAGCCAGTCCGACTTGCCCGGCGTGCCCGAGCCGTAGTACTGCGACTGGCTCTCGACCTTCAGATTGATGCGTACGCCGATGGCCTTCGCGTAGTTCTGCACGACGACGGCGAGATCGGGAATCTCCATGAACTTCTCGGTCGTAAGCGTCACGTCGAAACCGTTCGGCACGCCCGCCTGCGCGAGCAGCTGCTTCGCCTTCGCAACGTCGATCTTGCGCTGCGGCACTCCCGCATTCGACGACGGAAACGCAGGCGCGAACGGGCTGTCGTTGCCCACTTGCGCGCGGCCCTTGAAGAGCCCCTTGACGATCACATCGCGATCGAGCGACAGCGCAAGCGCCTGGCGCACGCGCTTGTCCTTGAACTGCGGGCTGTCGACGCGCATGTGAATCTGCCGGTGCGCGCTCGACTTCACGCCGATCACCTTGAACTCGGGATTGTTCATCAGGCCCTGGCCGCCCTGCACGGTGAACGTGCCCATCACGTCCGCCTGATGGCCTTGCAGCGCGAGTATCTGCGCCTGCTGGTCCGCGTAGAACGTGAACTGCACGCGCTGCGGCAACGCCTTTTCGCCCCAGTAGTCGGGATTGCGCACGAACGTCGCGCCCACTTTCGCCTGATACTTCTCGAGCTTGAACGGGCCCGTGCCGATGAAGCTCTTCTCGTATCCGCCCGTGTAGTTCGCGGGCAGGATCACCGCGTTGTAGTTGTCGGACGAAACGTAGTACGGGAAATTGCCGTTGGGCGCGTCGAGATGGAACGCGACGGTGTGATCGTCGACGACCTTCGTCCCGCCCTTCGACAGCACGCCCTTCAGCACCGACAGCGCGGCCGAACCGGCGGCGGGATCGGCGAGACGGTCGAACGTCGCGGCGACGTCCTTCGCGGTGAACGGCTGGCCGTCGTGGAACTTGACGTTCTCGCGCAGCTTGAAGGTCCACACGTCGCCCTTGTCGTTCGGCTTCCACGACAACGCGAGCGCGGGCTTGAGCACCTCCTTTTCGCCGTCGTCGTCGATCAGGAATTCGCCTGTCTGATTCAGCAGGCAGAGACTGGCGGCATCGGTGACGGTCATCGGATCGACGGCGCCCGCGGGCGTCAGGTGCGCGACGCGGATCGTTCCGTTCGCGTTCGCCGCGCCTTGCGCGCGGGCGCTGCGTGGCGCGAGCAGGCCGCCGCCCGCGAGCGACATGCCCAACACGCTCGCGTAGCGCAGCAGCTCGCGCCGCGTGAGGCGGCCGGCCAGCCATTCGTCGATCGCATGATTGCCGTAGGCGTCGGCGCTGCGGCGTGTCGCCTCGACGTCAAAAGCGGCTTCTGAAAGAGGCGCAAAACGCGGGTCCGCGGAATTCTTCATCGATGGTTAGTCCGATCCGTTCTGTTGGGACGCCACGCGTTGTGCGCGCGGCGCTGCGGGTTGACGCAAGCGGTACTGCGGCGACGATGCGGGTTCAGTGTAAGCGATTGCCTATGTGTTGGGAGCATTCGTGTCCGCCAGGGGTTCCCTTCAGACGAATCGGCGATGAACATGTGTCGCGCACACAACGCCCGCGGCGCGTGCGGGCGCTCGACGGCGTTGCGGCGGCCGATCCGTCGTTCGGGCGGCGCGCGGTGTTTATGAAGCGCTTATGAGGCGGTCATGGGCCGATCATAAGGCGCGCATAGGACCGTCGGCGCGGCTCGGCGCATACGGCAACGCTAGCGGCCGAGCCGCGCCGGCGCGGGCCTGCGCCAGCGATGAAACAGAATCGAGCCGATCCAGCACAGCATGAACACGCTGACGATCCCATAGCCCAGCGCGCCGAAGCGCGCGTTGACGGCGGCCACCGCGTCCCAGGCGCCGCCGTCGAGGCCCAGCTTGTCCGCCAGCAAGCCGAGTGCCTCGATGCCGCCGATCGCGATGGCCACGACGGCGGACACAAACGTGATGCTCGCGTTGTAGTAGAGCTTGCGCTTCGGGTCGTCCATCGCCCAGCCGTACGCGTGGACCATCAGCACGTTGTCGGTGGAATCGACGAGCGTCATGCCCGCCGTGAAGAGCGCCGGAAACACGAGGATCGAGTAGAGCGGCAGGCCTTTGCCCGCTTCGGCGGCGGCGATCGCGAGCAGGCCGATTTCCGTCGCCGTGTCGAAGCCGAGGCCGAACAGCACGCCGACAGGGTACATGTGCCAGCTTTTCGTCACGAGGCGGAAAAGCGGCTTCAGCGCGCGCGACAGCAGGCCGGCCGGCGCGCCGCGGGCAGCGTCTTCATGCGACGGCTGTCCGCCTCGCTGCACGTGACGGTAGCGGCGCCACACGTCGCGCAGAATCGCGAGATTCACGCCGGCGAGCACGAGCAGAAAGGCCGACGAGACGATCGTCCCGATGGTCCCGCCGACCGCGTGAAATGCTTCGAAGCGCCCATGTAGCGTCAGCGCCGTCAACGCGATGCCGACCGTCGCCGCGATCACGATGCTCGAATGTCCGAGCGAGAACGCGAGGCCGACGCCGAGCGGGCGCTTGCCTTCCTGCATCAGCTTGCGCGTGACGGCATCGATGGCGGCGATGTGGTCGGCGTCGACCGCGTGCCGCAGTCCGAAGCCATACGCGAGCAGCGCCGTGCCGAGCAGCAGCGGATAGTGGCGAAACGCGATCAGCGCCCACGCCCACGCGGCGACGTTTGCGCCGATCAGTCCGGCGTACAGCGTGACGAGGCGAGCGCGCAGCGAAGAGGGCGGCGTCATGCGGGCGTGGTGTTCGGCCGTGGTGTTCGGCGTGGTGTTCGGCGTTGTGCCGAGGTTGCGCGGGACGTCAGTGCTCGTGCGGATGCTTGTGAATCGGATCGACCCAGTAGACGGTCTCGGGCTTCTCGACGGCATCGATGTTCAGGTTCACGACGACGGCTTCGTTGTCGCTGCGCACCAGCACGCATTCGAGCGGATCGTCGGTGCTCGCGTTGATCTCCTGATGCGGCACATACGGCGGCACGAAGATGAAGTCGCCGGGGCCGGCTTCGGCGGTGAATTCCAGGTGCTCGCCCCAGCGCATCCGCGCATGGCCGCGCACGACGTAGATCACGCTTTCGAGTGCGCCGTGATGATGCGCGCCCGTCTTCGCATTCGGATGAATCGTCACGGTGCCCGCCCACAACTTCTGCGCGCCGGCGCGGGCCGCGTTGATCGCGGCGGCGCGGTTCATGCCGGGCGTTTGCGGCGTGTTCGTGTCGAGCTGGTCGCCCTTGATGACCTTTACGCCGTGCTCGCGCCAGTCGATCGGCGCCTGGGGCGCCTGCTGATGTTCGTCGCTCATGTGTCGTCTCCTTGCTCGGGCGGCGCGTGGCGCGCGTCCGTTTGCTTGCGCGCTTGCCGCCATGCGTACAACGATGTGATTGCCGATGTGATGGCGATACGAGTCGGGTCATTCTGGCATGGCCAAAAACTTCGCGTATGAAGCTGCGCCGGAACGGGAGTGCAAACAAAAAAGCCCGTCCTTGCGGAACGGGCTTTCATGCTCAGCGTGGAAAACGCCTACTTCCCCTTCGAATTGATGATCGCCTCCGACACGTTGTTCGGCGTCTCGGCGTAATGCTTGAACTCCATCGTGTACGTCGCGCGGCCTTGCGTCAGCGAGCGCAGCGACGTCGAATAGCCGAACATCTCGGCCAGCGGCACTTCGGCGCGCACCAGCTTGCCGCCGCCGCCCGCGATGTCCTCCATGCCCTGCACGATGCCGCGGCGGCCCGACAGGTCGCCCATCACGTTGCCCATGAAGTCCTCGGGCGTTTCCACTTCGACGGCCATCATCGGTTCGAGCAGCACCGGCTTCGCGCGGCGCATGCCTTCCTTGAACGCCATCGAGCCGGCCATGCGGAACGCGTTTTCGTTCGAGTCGACGTCGTGATACGAACCGAAGGTCAGCGTCACCTTCACGTCGACGACGGGATAGCCCGCGAGCACGCCTGCCTTCAGCGTCTCCTGGATGCCCTTGTCGACGGCGGGAATGAATTCGCGCGGAATCACGCCGCCCTTGATCGCGTCGACGAACTCGTAGCCTTTGCCCGGATCGGGTTCGACCGTGATCACCGCGTGACCGTACTGGCCGCGTCCGCCCGACTGCTTGACGAACTTGCCCTCGACGTTTTCGATCTTCGTGCGCACCGTTTCGCGATACGCGACCTGCGGCTTGCCGACCGTCGCCTCGACGCCGAACTCGCGCTTCATCCGGTCGACGAGAATTTCCAGGTGCAACTCGCCCATGCCGGAGATGATCGTCTGGCCGGATTCTTCGTCGGTGGTGACGCGGAACGACGGGTCTTCCTGCGCGAGACGGTTGAGCGCGATGCCCATCTTCTCCTGGTCGGCTTTGGTCTTCGGCTCGACGGCCTGCGAGATCACCGGGTCCGGGAAGATCATCCGTTCGAGGATGATGATGTTGTTCGGGTCGCACAGCGTGTCGCCCGTGGTCGCCTCTTTGAGGCCGACTGCGGCCGCGATGTCGCCCGCGCGCACTTCCTTGATTTCCTTGCGCTCGTTCGCGTGCATCTGAAGAATGCGGCCGAGGCGCTCCTTCTTTTCCTTCACCGGGTTGTAGACGGTGTCGCCCGAATTCACGACGCCCGAGTACACGCGGAAGAAGATCAGCTGGCCGACGAACGGGTCCGTCATGATCTTGAACGCGAGCGCGGAGAACGGCTCGTCATCGCTCGGATGACGCTCAGCTTCCTTGTCGTCTTCGGTGTGGCCGAGAATCGCGGGCACGTCGACGGGCGAGGGCAGATAGTCGATCACGGCATCGAGCATCGCCTGCACGCCCTTGTTCTTGAACGCGCTGCCGCACAGCATCGGCACGATCTCGTTGGCGATCGTGCGCTTGCGCAGGCCCGTCTTGATCTCGTCTTCAGTCAGGCTCTCGTGATCGGTCAGATACTTTTCGAGCAGTTCTTCGCTCGATTCCGCCGCCGCCTCGACCATCTTTTCGCGCCACTCGTGCGCGAGATCCTTCAGGTTGTCGGGAATCTCTTCGTAGGTGAACTTGATGCCCTGGCTCTCGTCGTCCCAGACGATCGCCTTCATCTTCACGAGATCGACGACGCCCTGGAAGTGATCTTCCGCGCCGATCGGAATCTGGATAGGCACGGCCACGCCCTTCAGGCGCTCGCCGATCTGCCGCTGCACGCGGAAGAAATCCGCGCCGACGCGGTCCATCTTGTTGACGAACGCGATACGCGGCACCTTGTACTTGTTCGCCTGGCGCCACACGGTTTCGGACTGCGGCTGCACGCCGCCGACAGAGTCGTACACCATGCACGCGCCGTCGAGCACACGCATCGAGCGTTCGACTTCGATCGTGAAGTCGACGTGTCCCGGCGTGTCGATGATGTTGATCCGGTGCTCTGGATAATTGCCGGCCATGCCTTTCCAGAAGGCCGTCGTGGCCGCCGACGTGATCGTGATGCCGCGCTCCTGCTCCTGTTCCATCCAGTCCATCGTCGCCGCACCGTCGTGAACCTCGCCGATCTTGTGAGTCACGCCGGTGTAGAAAAGAATGCGTTCGGTGGTGGTGGTCTTGCCGGCATCGATGTGAGCACTGATACCGATGTTCCGGTATCGCTCGATAGGAGTCTTGCGGGGCACGTGAACCTCCATGAGTTGGCGCGCCGGTGAATGGCGCCGGGCTTTGCGCTGCAATTGGCTGCGCGGCCCGGACGATTTCTCTCGGTGCTGCGGGTGAGACTATAAGAATAGCGTGTCGCCCTGGCTTTTGCAGGAATCCTGCCAGCACTCGTCCAACGCCGCGCCCGCTTTGCGTTGCAATGCAGCGGACACAAAAAAGCCGGCGCGCCCCGAGGCTGCGCCGGCTGGTATTCGTTCGGACCGTTGGCGGTTTACGGCTTGCGCCGTTCGCGTGCCTGTTGCGCTTATTGCGGGGCCGGCAGGCCTTGAATCTTCATTCCGGGCTTGATGCCTTTCGACGTGAACCAGCCCTTGCTCATCTCCAGCGCATACACGCCATTGTTTTTCGGGCAATGGTTGTTGGTGGTTTCGGCCTGCATCTCGTCGATGTCGGTGATCGTGCCGTCGGCGCGCATGAATGCGATCGACAGCGGAATCAACGTGTTCTTCATCCAGAAGCAATGCACGGCGTTCTCGCCGAACACGAAGAGCATGCCTTCGTTCGGCGCGAGTTGCGTGCGGTACATGAGGCCTTGCTCGCGATCGGCGTCGTTCGCAGCAACGGCGGCGTCGATGACGAACATGCCCGCCGAGAGTTTTGCGCGCGGAAAATCGCCCGGCTGTTTCGCGCCCTGAGGCATCTGCTGCGCAAGGACGTCCTGTGAGGACAGCGTCGCCAGCGACACAACGGACAATGCGGCGACAGGCAGTGCAACTGCAATTGCGAAGCGCGCCATCAACGAGCGCAAAGAAAATCGCACGACGTGACTCCTTGCTGAATATGAACCGCGAATGTTACGCGAGCGCGTCAAAAACAAAAAGGCAGAGAGCCTTGCGGCCATCTGCCTTTCAACGCCGTAAGAACGGCAATGAAGCTAATTCTTGACTGCGTTATTGCAACAAACTTATTCCGACGCTGCCGAAGCTGCTGCTGCCGGAGCTGCCTTCTTGTGCGACTTCTTGTGCGATGCCTTCTTGTGCGACGACTTGTGAGCCGACGAAGCTGCTGCTGCCGGAGCTGCCGAAGCTGCTTCCGGTGCCGAAGCTTGTGCGAATGCTGCCGTTGCGAAGAGGCCAGCGACCAGAGCGGCGATCAGTTTGTTCATTTTGTGAATCCTCGACTTTAGTTAATTAACCAAATGACCCGGTTAGGTTGAGTCATGTCGTTAAACGTGCCGTCCACCTTTCGGTTGACATCCGCATCGAAGAAATTTTTCTCAGCGGCTGCTAGCGTTCGGACACCCCATACAGGTCGTCGAAGCGGCTTGTATCAAGGTTCTTGAGGCTCAATGCCGGACAGCTTAAGCGGCATCTGCGTCGAATAACGCGTGACATTGCGGCACGGTTGACGAAAATTTTCTGGAATTTTTTTGAGTGCGCCGCGCAGACTTTCGAATGCTTTTTTGAGGCTTAATCGCACGCTTTTCAAATAGCGAAAAGAACCGAAAATGCTTGCCGATACAACGGCTTAGTGCTCCTGATCACGCGCTGTTCCGGAGGTATGGCGATTGCTATGCGAGGCCATCCCACGGCGCGCGCGAGGGCAACTCGACGTACTCGCCCGGCTGCAATCCGAGCGAAAAGATATCGAGCGCGCCGACACCGACCCGCACGAGACGCAGCGTCGGAAAGCCGACGGCTGCCGTCATGCGGCGCACCTGTCGGTTCTTGCCTTCGGTGATCGACAGTTCGATCCACGTCGTGGGAATCGCCGCGCGATAGCGGATAGGCGGCGTGCGAGCCCACAGCGCATCGCCGGGCTCGACGAAATCCACGCGGCAGGGGCGCGTCACATAGTCGCCGAGATCGACGCCGCGCGCGAGCGCCTTCAGATCGCTCTCGCCCGGCGCGCCTTCGACTTGCGCCCAATAGCGCTTCACCAGCTTGTGACGCGGCTCGGCGATGCGCGCCTGCAATGCGCCGTCGTCGGTGAGCAGCAGCAGGCCTTCGCTGTCGGAGTCGAGTCGGCCGGCGGGATAGACGCCGGGCACTTTCACCCAGTCGGCGAGCGACGCGCGTGTTTCGTGCGGCGAGAACTGACAGATCGTGCCGAAGGGCTTGTTGAGAGCGAGCAGAGTCATGCGTGAGCGAAGCATTGTGCGGACGCGGCGTCCGTGCGGCCGCAGCAAAGCGATCGCCGCGCGCCGACGGCCACTACGGGCAAGTCCGGTGGCAAATGGCGAGATCTTAATGCATAATATGGAACGTTATGTCCTATGTCTTATATAAGACATAGGACACTCGATTCCTTTCGCGCCAGCGAGGCTGCCGGGACGTGCGTCGGTGCTCGTCCCAAGGGCAGTGTCACGCCGACGTGGGCTAGAATACCCGCCTGCCTGTCTGCTGCATCAGGGTCTGCTGCGTGGGCCTCGCAGTATCGGGCATCGGCATTCGCAGCGGCATCTTGCCGCGTCGCCGCGCGCAAGAGGAGCGCCCCGGTTTCGCAGTTCCAACCTGTTCTCACAGACCAGCCATCACTGGAGTCCGATCATGGCGTATCAGCACATCAAGGTTCCGACTGACGGTGACAAGATCACAGTCAACGCGGATTTCTCGCTCAACGTTTCCGACCAGCCGATCATTCCGTACATCGAAGGCGACGGCACGGGCTTCGACATCACGCCCGTAATGATCAAGGTCGTCGATGCGGCCGTTGAAAAGGCCTATGGCGGCAAGCGAAAGATCCACTGGATGGAGATTTACGCGGGCGAGAAGGCGACCAAGGTCTATGGTCCCGATGTGTGGCTTCCGGACGAAACGCTGGAGGTGCTGAAGGAATACGTCGTGTCGATCAAGGGGCCGCTGACGACGCCCGTCGGCGGCGGCATCCGTTCGCTGAACGTCGCGCTGCGCCAGGAGCTCGACCTGTATGTCTGTCTGCGCCCGATCCAGTACTTCAAGGGCGTGCCGTCGCCGCTGCGCGAGCCGGAGAAGGTCAACATGGTGATCTTCCGCGAGAACTCGGAAGACATCTACGCGGGCATCGAATGGGCTGCCGAATCGCCCGAGGCGAAGAAGGTCATCAAGTTCCTGCGCGAAGAAATGGGCGTGAAGAAGATCCGCTTCCCCGACACGTCGGGCATCGGCGTGAAGCCGGTGTCGCGCGAGGGCACGGAACGTCTGGTGCGCAAGGCGATCCAGTACGCGATCGACAACGATCGCCGCACGGTCACGCTGGTTCACAAGGGCAACATCATGAAGTACACGGAAGGCGCCTTCCGTGACTACGGCTACGCGCTCGCGCAGAAGGAATTCGGCGCGGAGCTGATCGAAGGCGGCCCGTGGATGAAGGTGAAGAATCCGAAGACGGGCAACGACATCGTCGTGAAGGACGTGATCGCCGATGCGTTCCTGCAGCAGATCCTGCTGCGTCCCGCCGAATACGACGTGATCGCCACGCTGAACCTGAACGGCGACTACATCTCCGATGCGCTGGCGGCACAGGTCGGCGGCATCGGCATCGCGCCGGGCGCGAACATGTCCGATTCCGTCGCGATGTTCGAAGCGACGCACGGCACGGCGCCGAAGTACGCGGGCAAGGACTATGTGAATCCGGGCTCGGAAATCCTTTCGGCGGAAATGATGCTGCGCCACCTGGGCTGGACGGAAGCGGCCGATGTCATCATCTCGTCGATGGAAAAGTCGATTCTGTCGAAGCGCGTGACGTATGACTTCGCGCGTCTGATGGAAGGCGCGACGCAAGTTTCCTGCTCGGGTTTCGGGCAGGTGATGATCGAGCACATGTAATCGCGTCCTGACGCTTCGGTATCCTGCACGGACCCCGGCAAGCTCATGCTTGCCGGGGTTTTTCGTTTGGGTTTCCGTCATCAACGCATCGATCGCGCTGCGTTATGATCCGCTGATCCGCTTTGTCGCCGGACATCGCATTCCCGTACCCGTAGATAGATACGCATGACTCTGCTTTGGCGCATTCTCATCGTGTTGACGCTCGCCTTGCTCGGCATGCAGGGCGCGTCCGCGTGCGAGCATGAGCATGCGGCAACGTCGCCGTCACCGTCGACGCGAGCGATGCACATGGATGAGTCGATGCACGCCGTTGCAACACATTGCGATGCCTCGATGGACACGCGCGATGCCGGCTCGCCTTGCCGCCACGCGCACTCGCTGTGCTGCATGACGATGTGCGGGGTTCACTGCAGCGCGATGTCGTCGGGTGCGAGCGTTCCCGCGCGCATGTCGTCGGCCGACGTGCCGGTGCCTCGCAGCGACCCGGCGCGCGCCGGTGTCACGCGCGCGCCGCCTGTGCGGCCGCCGATCGCGTGACCGCTTCGTGTCAGCGCGCTTTTTCGTGGCGCGCAAAAACGCAGCTCGATGCGTGAGCGCACGCGCGCTCGCCACTCGTCACAAGATCCATTGCGCGCAGCGAGCCGTCTGATTGCCGCGCCGCATCAGCAAGGAAACGATCCATGATTCGCAGGGAATTTCTCGTCCGCACGTTGAGCGCCGCCGTTGCCTCGCTCTTCGCGCGCGACGTTTTCGCACAGCACTCGATGCACGACATGCATGGCGCGCACGACATGTCCAGCATGGGCGACATGAAAGACATGCCCGGCATGTCACCGGATCATGCGACGCAATCGCATGCCGCGTCGTCCGCTGGCAATCTCGCGCCCGAAACCGCGCTGCCCGCGGGCACGCCACTCGCCACATTCCGCAAGCTGGCGAACGAAAGCAGTGAGCCGGGCGTCTTTCGCGCGACGCTCGTCGCGCAGCCCGTGCGCCGCCAGTTGACGCCCGGCCATTCCACCGCGCTGTGGCTCTACGGCGATGCCGCGCAGGGCTCGATCGTCGGTCCGCTGATCGATGTGCGCGAAGGCGACACCGTCGAAATCCGCTTCGTCAACCGTTTGCCGCAGCCGTCGACGATCCACTGGCACGGACTGCCGGTGCCGCCCGATCAGGACGGCAATCCGACGAATCCCGTCGCGCCTGGCGCGACGCATGTCTATCGCTTCACGCTGCCGCGCGGCAGCGCGGGTACGTACTGGTATCACCCGCATCCGCACATGATGACGGCGGAGCAGGTGTTTCGCGGGCTGGCCGGGCCGATCATCGTGCGCGCCGCCGACGATCCCCTCGCCGAATTTCCGGAACGGCATCTGTTCTTCTCGGACCTGAAGCTCGCGAGCGACGCGTCCATCGCGCCGAACGACATGATGGACTGGATGAACGGCCGCGAAGGCCAGTTCGTCTTGGTGAACGGCGCGCGGCGTCCGCGTCTCGCCGTTGCGCAGGACGAGCGCTGGCGTTTGTGGAACGGATGCAGTGCCCGCTATCTGAGATTGTCGCTCGGCGGCGAACAGGCTTTCACGCAGGTCGGCACGGACGGCGGCCTGCTCGACAAGCCGCGCGACGGTCTCACGGAACTGCTGCTAGCGCCCGGCGAGCGCGCGGAGATCGTCGTTCGCGCAGGTGCGCAGCCGTCGACGGCGGTTCTCACCGCTGCCGTCTATGACCGCCGCAAGATGACGATGACGGAAGGCAACAGCCTGCCCGCCGATCCGGCGAAAGCGCTCGCCGATGTCCGCTTCGAGCCGGGCCCGGCGGCGGCGCGCGCCTTGCCGCCGACGCTGCGCCCCATCGCGCCGCTGTTGTCGTCGGCGGACACGGCGGCCGACAAAGTGCCGCGCAAATCCGTCGTCTTCGCCGAAGCGATGGACATGAAGTCGATGCACCGTCCGGGCGCGATGATGTCCGCGCTGCCGCCCGGCATGAAGTTCATGATCAACGGCGCGACGTTCGATCCATCGCGCATCGCGCTAACCAGCCGGGCGGGCGAGGTCGAAGTCTGGTCGATCGAAAACCGCACCGACATGGATCATCCGTTTCACCTGCACGGCACGCAGTTCCAGGTCATCGAGCGCGAGCTGGCGGGCGCGAAGACCGCCGAGCCGTATCTCGCGTGGCGGGATACCGTCGACGTCCGGCGGGGAGAGACGGTGCGCATTGCAACGGTCCAGCGCGACGCGGGCGAGCGGATGTTCCACTGCCACATTCTGGAGCACGAGGATCTCGGCATGATGGCGACCCTCAAGGTCGTCTGATTTCGGCCGTAGATATCGATAGCGGGGCGGACTGCGCCAGAAACGAAAAAACCCGGCGTGATGCCGGGTTTTCAAGGGTGCGGAACCGAACGTATCAGGCTGCGGCCTGAATGTTCGATGCCTGCTTGCCCTTCGGGCCTTGAACGACCTCGAAGCTGACCTTCTGGCCTTCCTTGAGGGTCTTGAAACCGTTCATCTGGATAGCCGAAAAGTGTGCAAACAGATCCTCACCGCCTTCGTCGGGCGTAATGAATCCGAAACCCTTCGCGTCGTTGAACCACTTGACCGTACCAGTTGCCATACCAACTTCCCCTGTAACTCAAAAGCTGCCACGAGCCCTCGAAAAGCTCAACGACCGCGGGATGCAGTCGCCCCTCCTCACAAGCTCACCAACGGCATTTTTTCGTATAGACCACTTATTGAAAAAAGTGCCAGCTTGATTGTTGAGTCTCTTTAATCGAGTGTCAAGAAAATTTTGAGACGCTGAATTCTCCGTTGTAAAGAACCAATTTCCAGGGTTTTTACCGCTTTGCATGTGTGCGGTGGCGCAAGCGGGGCATCTTGAAAAGTCGCATAATCAACGCACATGCTGTGTTGCGGACAGAGGCCGGCGTCGAACGGACGGACCGTCAGCCTGCTGGTCCGGGTTGTGCGATACTCAATCCGACCGAAGTCATTACGCTGCAACACAGATGTATATCGAATATTTCGGAGGGCCGCGACCGCAATCGGCCCGGCGCAAAGCGCACCCACGAGAGGCCGCTCCAACGGGCCGGAGGGAACTGATGTCCGACCAGCCGGTCGGGTTTTGACAGGATTGCGGGCCTGTCCGAGTTGTTTAGAATGGGTGTATGGCGATTATCCCGGACAAGCAGGACAACACCGTACTGGAGCGGCAGGAACAAAAGCTGAAACCGCCTGCCATGTTCAAGGTGGTGCTGTTGAATGACGATTTCACGCCGATGGAATTCGTCGTGATGATCGTGCAGGAATATTTCAATAAGGATCGTGAGACCGCGACACAAATCATGTTGAAGGTCCATCGCGAGGGCAGGGGAGTTTGTGGGGTCTACACGCGGGACATCGCGTCGACCAAAGTCGAGCAAGTCGTTACCCACGCACGGCAGGCCGGGCATCCGCTGCAGTGTGTGATGGAGGAAGCATGATTGCCCAGGAACTGGAAGTCAGCCTGCACATGGCGTTCATGGAAGCGCGCCAGGCGCGGCATGAGTTCATTACGGTCGAACATCTTTTGCTGGCGCTGTTGGACAACCCGACGGCGGCCGAAGTGCTGCGCGCGTGCGCGGCCAACATCGAAGACCTGCGTCAGAACCTGCGCAACTTCATTCACGACAATACCCCGACCGTTCCGGGCACCGACGACGTCGATACTCAGCCTACGCTGGGTTTCCAGCGCGTGATCCAGCGCGCGATCATGCACGTCCAGTCCACGTCGAACGGCAAGAAGGAAGTGACGGGCGCGAACGTGCTCGTCGCGATCTTCGGCGAGAAGGATTCGCACGCGGTCTACTACCTGCAGCAACAGGGCGTCACGCGTCTGGACGTCGTCAACTTCATTTCGCACGGCATCGCGAAGACGAACAGCTCGGAAGCCGCGAAGTCGACCGACGCAAGCGCCGAATCGGACGAAGCCGCTGCGCAGAAGGAAACGCCGCTCGCGCAGTTCACGCAGAACCTGAACCAGATGGCGAAGGACGGCCGCATCGATCCGCTGATCGGACGCGAGGCGGAAGTCGAGCGCGTCGTGCAGGTGCTGTGCCGCCGCCGCAAGAACAATCCGCTGCTGGTCGGCGAGGCGGGCGTCGGCAAGACGGCGATCGCCGAGGGCCTCGCCTGGCGCATCACGCGCGGCGAAGTGCCGGACATTCTGGTGGACGCGCAGGTCTACTCGCTCGACATGGGCGCGTTGCTCGCGGGCACCAAGTATCGCGGCGACTTCGAACAGCGCCTGAAGACGGTCCTGAAGGAATTGAAGGAGCGTCCGAACGCAATTCTGTTCATCGACGAAATTCATACGCTGATCGGCGCGGGCGCTGCATCGGGCGGCACGCTGGACGCGTCGAATCTGCTGAAGCCGGCGCTGTCGTCGGGCACGTTGAAGTGCATCGGCGCGACGACGTTCACCGAATTCCGCGGCATCTTCGAGAAGGACGCAGCGTTGTCGCGTCGTTTCCAGAAGATCGACGTGACCGAGCCGACCGTCGAGCAGACGGTGGCGATCCTGCGCGGCCTGAAGTCACGCTTCGAAGAGCACCACGGCGTGAAGTACTCGTCGGGTGCGCTGTCGGCGGCGGCTGAGCTGTCGGCGCGCTTCATCACGGATCGTCATCTGCCCGACAAGGCAATCGACGTGATCGACGAAGCGGGCGCGGCGCAACGCATCCTGCCGAAGTCGAAGCAGAAGAAAACGATTGGCAAGAGCGAGATCGAGGAAATCATCTCGAAGATCGCGCGCGTGCCGGCGCAAAGCGTGTCGCAGGACGATCGCAGCAAGCTGCAGACGCTCGATCGCGATCTGAAGGCCGTCGTGTTCGGTCAGGACCCCGCCATCGACGCGCTCAGCGCTTCGATCAAGATGGCGCGCGCGGGTCTCGGCAAGACCGACAAGCCGATTGGCGCGTTCCTGTTCTCCGGCCCCACGGGCGTCGGCAAGACGGAAGTGGCGCGGCAACTCGCGTTCACGCTGGGCATCGAGCTGATCCGCTTCGACATGTCGGAGTACATGGAGCGTCACGCGGTGAGCCGTCTGATCGGCGCGCCGCCGGGATATGTCGGTTTCGATCAGGGCGGCCTGCTGACGGAAGCCGTAACGAAGAAGCCGCACTGCGTGCTGTTGCTCGACGAAATCGAGAAGGCGCATCCGGACATCTTCAACGTGCTGCTGCAGGTGATGGACCACGGCACGCTGACTGACAACAACGGGCGCAAGGCGGATTTCCGCAACGTCATCATTATCATGACGACGAATGCGGGCGCTGAGTCGATGCAGAAGTCGTCGATCGGTTTCACGACGCGCCGCGAGACGGGCGACGAAATGGTCGACATCAAGCGGATGTTCACGCCGGAGTTCCGCAACCGTCTGGACGCGACGATCAGCTTCCGCTCGCTGGATGAAGAAATCATCATGCGCGTGGTCGACAAGTTCCTGATGCAACTCGAAGACCAGTTGCATGAGAAGAAGGTCGACGCGCTCTTCACCGACTCGCTGCGCCAGCATCTCGCGAAGCACGGTTTCGATCCGCTGATGGGCGCGCGTCCGATGCAGCGTCTGATCCAGGATACGATCCGCCGCGCGCTCGCCGACGAGCTGCTGTTCGGCAAGCTGATGAACGGCGGCCGCGTGACGGTCGACGTCGATGCGGACGACAAGGTCCAGCTGACGTTCGACGAGAACTCGGCGCCGCCGCGCAATCCGAATCCGGAAGCGGTGGAAGTGGACTGAGCGTCGGTCGCTCCGCAGATCTGAAGCAAAAACGAAACGGCGTGGGTTTTACGACCCACGCCGTTTTTATTTTCTGCACGTCAAACGCATCAAAGCGATGACGAGCAATGCCTCAGTGCTTGCCGGTGCTGCCGAAGCCGCCTTCGCCGCGCTCGCTCGATTCGAACTCGTCGACGATATTGAATTCCGCCTGCACGACCGGGACGATCACGAGCTGCGCAAGCCGCTCCATCGGATTCAGCGTGAAGGTGGTCGTGCCGCGGTTCCACGTCGAGATCATCAACTGGCCTTGATAGTCCGAGTCGATCAGGCCGACCAGGTTGCCGAGCACGATGCCGTGCTTGTGGCCGAGACCCGAGCGCGGCAGGATCAGCGCCGCATAACCGGGATCGCCGACATGGATCGCGAGGCCCGTCGGCACGAGCGCCGTTTGGCCGGGCTCGAGCTTCAGCGGCGCTTCGAGGCAGGCGCGCAGGTCGAGGCCCGCGCTGCCCGTCGTCGCGTAGGCGGGGAGTTGTTCGCGCATGCGCGGATCGAGAATCTTCAGGTCGAGTTTCATGCAGTTCGGTGAGAGGTTGAAAAAGTAGCGTTGTCCGTTGATTCGAAGGTCTTTCTACGACTTGCCGAGTTCGAACGCCTCGGCCAGCAGTTCATATGAGCGCAGGCGCGCGCGATAGCTGCCCGCGACGGTGAGCACGATCAGTTCGTCCGCGTCGAACTGTTCCTGCAATGCATGCAGCCGCTCCGTCACCGACTCAGGCGTGCCGATGATGCTGCGCGGCTTTTCCCTGTCGATGACGAGAACTTCGCGCTCGCCGTATTCCTGCGTGAGCCCCTGTTCGATCGACGGAATCGGCGCATTCAGACCGTACGCCATCTGCACGCGGCGCAGATCGACGGCCTTTTCGAGGTCGGCGGCTTCGTGTTCGGTATCCGCGCAGATCACGAACACAGCGGCCGCCAGATACGGCTTCTGTTCGTGACCAGGCTTGAAGCGTTCGCGATACGCCTGCGCGACGGCATGCCCGAAATGCGCATTGATGAAATGCGCGAACGAGAAGCGAATGCCGAGCTGCGCCGCCAGCAGCCCGCCGAAATCGCTGGAACCGAGCACCCACAGTTGCGGACGCGTTTCGACTTGCGGCTGCAGCAGCACCCCGTAGGCGAGATGATCGGAAGGCAGCGTGCCGTCCATCGTTGCGACGAGATCGGCGACTTGCTGCGCAAACTGTTCGCCGCGATTGTAGGTGCCCGCCGCGACGGCCTGCGCTGTGCGCATGTCGCCGCCCGGCGCGCGTCCGACGCCCAGATCGACGCGGTTCGGAAACAGCGCTTCGAGCATCATGAACTGCTCGGCGACCTTGAACGGACTGTAGTACGGCAGCATGATGCCGCCCGAGCCGATGCGGATGCGCTTCGTCACGCTGCCGAGCCGCGCGAGCATCACCTCCGGACACGGGTTCGATACGCCATACAGTCCGTGATGTTCGGCGCACCAGTAGCGCGTATAGCCGAGATCGTCGGCGAGTTGCGCGAGTTCGACCGTCGCGGCAATCGCGTCGGACACCTTATGCCCGTCGATGACGGGCGTCTGGTCGAGCACGGAGAGCAGGGTCATGACAGCACCATGGCATTGGCTGAGGGATCGTATTCGAGCGTGACCATTCGCGATGACACGATGAGCGCGGCGACGCTCAGGCGATCACGCTCGCATCCGGCAGGCGCTTGGCGATTTCCGCGATCAATGCGCGCGCGAGCGTCTGCTTGTCCGCGCGCGGAAGCCGCGTGATGCCGGCGGCTTCGAAAAGCACGACTTCGTTGTCGTCGAGCCCGAACGTCTGCGGGCCGAGATTGCCGATCAGAAGCGGCACGTTCTTGCGCTTGCGCTTCTCTTCGCCGTTCGTGTCGAGATCGCCGCTTTCCGCCGCAAAGCCGACGCAGAACGGCGGACGCGGCAGCTTCGCAACCGACGCCAGAATGTCCGGATTCTCGACGAACGAAAACGACGGGATCGCGCGATCGGCGGTCTTCTTGATCTTGTGATCGGCGACATGATCGACGCGCCAGTCCGCGACGGCCGCCACGCCGATAAAGATGTCGCAATCGGGCACGGCGCGCATGACGGCGTCGTGCATCTGCTGCGCAGTCTGCACGTCCTCGCGGTAGACGCCCCACGGCGTCTCCAGCCCGACGGGCCCGGCGACGAGATGCACGTCCGCGCCCGCCTGCTGTGCCGCGCGCGCGAGCGCGAAGCCCATCTTGCCGCTCGAACGGTTCGTGATGCCGCGCACGGGATCGATCGGCTCGAACGTTGGGCCGGCCGTCAGCAGCACGCGGCGGCCCGCCAGGATCTTCCGCGTGAAGAACGACGAGATCGCTTCGTAGACGGCTTCCGGTTCGAGCATGCGCCCGTCGCCGACTTCGCCGCACGCCTGCGCGCCCGAATCCGGTCCGAGCAGTTCGATGCCGTCCGCGCGCAATTGCGCGACGTTGCGCTGCGTCGCGGGATTCATCCACATTTGACGGTTCATCGCGGGCACGACGAGCAGCGGACAGTCACGCGCGATACAAAGTGTGGACAGAAGATCGTCGCACAGGCCGTTTGCGAGCTTCGCGAGGAAATCGGTGGAGGCGGGGGCGATCACGATCGCGTCGGCTTCGCGCGACAGATCGATGTGCGGCATGTTGTTCGGAATGCGCGCGTCCCACTGGCTCGTGTAGACGGGGCGGCCGGACAGCGCCTGCATCGTGACGGGGGTGATGAACTGCGTCGCCGCGTCCGTCATCGCGACCTGGACGGTCGCGCCCGCCTTCGTCAGAAGGCGCGTGAGTTCAGCGATCTTGTAGCAGGCGATCCCGCCTGTCATGCCGAGGACGATGTGTTTTCCGGCGAGTTCTGTGGCCAACTGATGCCTCCGACAAGACGTGATGACCGACGCATCGGTGAAGCGCGCCGGCTTCGTACTGCAAGACTGCTGCCTGATCGCGAGCGGCACGGCTTACGTTTTGCCGAGGCCCACGTGCTGCGTGCGGCCGGAGATGCGCCGCGCGCAGCGTGTTGTTATTCGCGTCAAGCGTCGCGCTCAGCGCGCGCCGCGCACGCGCCGCAGTTCGTCGAACACGAGCAGCGCCGCGCCGATCGTGATCGCGCTATCCGCGAGATTGAACGCCGGCCAGTGCCACGTGCCGACGTGAAAGTCGAGGAAGTCGATCACATGGCCGTACAGCAGACGATCGATCACGTTGCCGATCGCGCCGCCCATGATCAGCGCGAGCGCCGTGCAGAACAGCTTCTGCGTGCCGTGGCGCTTGAGCAGATAGCAGATCAGCAACGCCGCCGCGACGCCCAGCGCGGTGAATGCCCAGCGCTGCCAGCCGCCCGCCATCGCGAGAAAGCTGAACGCGGCGCCGCGGTTGTAGACGAGCACGAGGTTGAAGAACGGCGCGATCACGTGCGACGAGCCGTAAGCAAACACCTTCGCGACCGCGATCTTCGTCAACTGATCGAACAGGATCACGACGACCGCGACGCCCAGCCACGGCGCGAGCGAACCGCCCGTCGATTTCGACAGCGTTCTGGACATTATGCCGCGCTCCTCGTTTCGCCGTTGCCGAACAGATTGCTGATGCAGCGGCCGCACAGCGTCGGATGTTCGGCGTTTTCGCCCACGTCCTTGCGGTAGTGCCAGCAGCGCTCGCACTTCAGGTACTTCGACGTGATCACGTCGACGCCTTCTTCCGCTTCGCTGTTCACCTTCACGACCGTTGCACCCGACGTGATCAGCACGAATTTCAGGTCGGCGCCGAGGCTCGCGAGCGCATCGTGACGCGCGCCGCTCGCGCGGATCTCGACTTCCGCCTGCAGCGACGAGCCGATCTGGTTCGCGACGCGCGCTTCTTCCAGCGCCTTCGTCACGTCGCTGCGCACCGAGCGCAGCAGCGTCCACTTGTCGAGCAGCGCGGGCGCGTCCGGCACTTCCGGATACGCGTGATACGTCTCGGTGAAGATGGTTTCGCTTTGCGGCTGGAACACCTTCCACGCTTCTTCGGCCGTGAACGACAGGAACGGCGCCATCAGACGCAGCAGGCCCTGCGCGATGTGATACAGCGCGGTTTGCGCCGAACGGCGCGCGTTCGAATCGGGCGCCGTCGTGTACAGGCGGTCCTTCAGCACGTCGAGATAGAAGCCGCCGAGGTCTTCCGAGCAGAACGTCTGCAGCTTCGCGACGACCGGGTGGAACTCGTACTTGTCGAAGTGCGAGAGGATGTCGGCTTGCAGATTGGCCGTCAGCGCAAGCGCGTAACGGTCGATTTCGAGCCACTCGCTGACGGGTCGCGCGTGCTTCTCGAAGTCGAAGTCCGACAGGTTCGCGAGCAGAAAGCGCAGCGTGTTGCGGATGCGTCGATAGCTTTCCGTCACGCGCTTCAGGATTTCTTCGGAGATCGCGAGTTCGCCCGAGTAGTCGGTCGACGCGATCCACAGGCGGATGATTTCCGCGCCCAGCCGGTTCGCGACTTCATGCGGATCGATGCCGTTGCCGAGCGACTTCGACATCTTGCGGCCTTCGCCGTCGACGGTGAAGCCGTGCGTGAGCAGCGCGTTGTACGGCGGGCGGCCATCGAGCATCGACGCCGTCAGCAGCGACGAGTGGAACCAGCCGCGATGCTGGTCCGAGCCTTCGAGGTAGAGATCCGCCGGGAATTGCAACTGGTCCTTGTGCGAGCCGCGCAGCACGTGCCAGTGCGTCGTGCCCGAGTCGAACCACACGTCAAGCGTGTCGCGGTTCTTTTCGTACATGTTCGCGTCGTCGCCGATCAGCTCGCGCGGATCGAGCGTCTGCCACGCCTCGATGCCCGACACTTCCACGCGCTTCGCGACTTCTTCGAGCAGCTCCGGCGTGCGCGGATGCAGCTCGCCCGTTTCCTTGTGGACGAAAAACGCCATCGGCACGCCCCATTGGCGCTGGCGCGACAGCGTCCAGTCGGGGCGATTCGCGATCATCGCGAAGAGGCGCTGCTTGCCCCACGACGGATAGAACGCCGTCGCTTCGATGCCTTCCAGCGCGGTTTCGCGAAGCGTCTTGTCGCCGTCGTTCGGCTTGATGTCCATGCCGGCGAACCACTGCGACGTCGCGCGGTAGATGATCGGCGTCTTGTGGCGCCAGCAGTGCATGTAGCTGTGCACGTACTTTTCGGTGCGCAGCAGCGTGCCCGCTTCGTCGAGCGCTTCGACGATCTTCGGATTCGCCGCCCAGATCGACAGGCCGCCGAACAGCGCGAGCGATTCGATGTAGCGTCCGTCGCCCATCACCGGGTTGATGATGTCCGAGTCGGCCATGCCGTGCGCCTTGCACGAAACGAAGTCTTCGACGCCATACGCCGGCGACGAGTGCACGATGCCCGTGCCCGTCTCCGTCGTCACGTACTCGCCGAGGTACACGGGCGACGTGCGCTTGTAACCGGGGTGCGCGGACGCGAGCGGGTGCGTGAAGCGCACGTTCGCGAGCTTCGCGCCGGGCGCCGTCGCGATCACGCGGCCTTCGAAGCCGTACGTTTTCAGGCATGCCTCGACGCGTTCCTCCGCGAGGATCAGCAGGCCGCGCGGCGTATCGACTAGCGCATACGCGATGTCCGGGTGCACGTTGAGCGCCTGGTTCGCGGGGATCGTCCACGGGGTCGTCGTCCAGATGACGATGCCGCCTTCGTCGCGCGGCAGCGACGCGAGGCCGAACGCCTGCGCCGTCTTGTCGGTTTCCGCGAACGGGAACAGCACGTCGATGGTCGGATCGGTCTTGTCTTTGTACTCGACTTCCGCTTCCGCCAGCGCCGAGCCGCAATCGAAGCACCAGTTCACCGGCTTCAGGCCGCGGAACACGTAGCCCTTTTCCATGATCTTCGCGAGCGCGCGGATTTCGCCGGCTTCGTTCGCGAAGTTCATCGTCTTGTACGGATTGTCCCAGTCGCCGAGCACGCCCAGACGGCGGAAGCCGGCCTTCTGCTTCTCGATCTGCTCGGTCGCGTAGGCGCGCGCCTTCTGCATCACTTCGGCGGCGGGCAGCGATTTGCCGAACTGCTTTTCGATCTGGATCTCGATCGGCATGCCATGGCAGTCCCAGCCCGGCACGTAGACGGCGTCGAAGCCCGCCATGTTGCGCGCCTTGACGATCATGTCCTTCAGGATCTTGTTCACTGCGTGGCCGAGGTGTATGTCGCCGTTTGCATACGGCGGGCCGTCGTGCAGCACGAACTTCCTGCGCCCCTTGGAGGCAGAACGGATCTTCTCGTAGACCTTGCCTTCCTGCCAGTCCTTGACCCATTGCGGCTCGCGCTTGGGCAGGTCGCCGCGCATCGGGAAGGGCGTGTCCAGCAGGTTGACGGGATACCGGGCCTGCGGTTTCGAATCGGCTTTCTTGTTGCTCATGGTGACGTAGCGGTGAATACGGTGTTAGGGCGCGGCATGCGCGAACGGCCTGAGTGGCGCCGGGCGCGGCGCGTTGCGCCCGGCGTCGCGCACGACGCGGGGGCCATCGCATTGCACGCTGCTGTCCAGGCCACATGCTGCGCGCGGCGCCCCTCGATGCGCGGTGGACGGTACGTGCATCATGCGATGTGTCGCGCACGTACCGCGTCGGTCATCTAATTCGATCGGTGGCCGATGTGGCGAAACCCGTGGAACAGCTGCCCGGTGCATCGCCGATTGCTTCGAACCACGCGCGGGCATGCGTGACGTCGCGCGCGATCGCGGCCGTCAGCGTTTCGAGGTCGACGAATTTTTCCTCGTCGCGCAGCTTCTTCAGAAACTCGACGCGCACCAGTTTGCCGTATGCATCGCCGTGCCAGTCGAGCAGATGCACTTCGAGCAGCACGCGGCCGGAATCGTCGACAGTCGGACGCAAGCCGAGGCTCGCGACGCCCGGCAACGGTTTGTCTTCGATGCCGTGCACGCGCACGATGAAAATGCCCGACAGCGCGGGACGCTTGTGCGCGATCGGCAGATTCAGCGTGGGAAAGCCGAGATCGCGGCCGAGCTTCAACCCATGCACCACGTGGCCGCTGATCAGATAGTCGCGGCCGAGCGCGGCGCGCGCCGCGTCGAGATCGCCCGACACCAGCGACGCGCGCACGCCAGAACTCGAAATGCGTGCACCCGACGGATCGGCGACGGTCGCCATCTGCTCGACTTCGAAGCCGTACTGCTCGCCCGCTGCCTTGAGCGAAGCGAAATCGCCGGCGCGCTTCGCGCCGTAGCGAAAGTCGTCGCCGATCATCACCCAGCGCGCGTGCAAGCCGTTGACGATGATCCTTTCGACGAAAGCATTCGGTGACTGGCTCGCGAACGTGTGATTGAAATGCTCGACGACCACGCGGTCGACGCCGTTCATGCGCAGCGCTTCGAGCTTGTCGCGCAGCATCGCGATGCGCGGCGGCGCGCTCGCGGGATTGAAGAACTCGCGCGGATGCGGCTCGAAGGTCATCACGCAGACGGGCAGGCCGCGCGCGTCGGCGGCGGCGCGGACACGGGCGAGCAATGCCTGATGCCCGCGGTGGACACCGTCGAAATTGCCGATGGTCAGCGCGCAGGGCGCACGGCTCTCGGCATTGGGAAGACCGCGAAAGACTCTCACAATAGCGGGCGATGGGATTTGAGCGGGCCAGATGCCGCAAAACAATCGATTATAAACGCACAGGGCCACACACGGCGCCGCGGCGCGGATTGGCGGTTGCCGAATGATAAAATCCGCGGATGAAAAATCTCGTCATTCTGATTTCCGGGCGGGGCAGCAACATGGAAGCCATCGTACGCGCCTGCGCCAGCGAAGGCTGGCCGGCGCGGGTCGCCGCCGTGATTGCCAACCGTCCAGACGCCGCCGGGCTTGCGTTCGCGGCGTCGCAAGGCATTGCGACGGTGGTCGTCGACCATCGCCAGTTTTCCGACCGCGAAACCTTCGATGCGGCGCTCGCGCGCGAAATCGACAGTTTCGAACCCGATCTCGTCGTGCTCGCCGGCTTCATGCGCGTGTTGACGAACGGTTTCGTCGATCGTTATGCGGGCCGCATGCTCAACGTGCATCCGTCGCTGCTGCCGAGCTTTCCGGGCCTCAAAACGCACCAGCAGGCGCTCGACGCCGGCGTGCGGCTGCACGGCGCATCGGTGCATTTCGTCACCTCGCAGCTGGATCATGGGCCGATCGTCGTGCAATCGGCTGTGCCCGTGCGTGCCGGCGACGATGCCGCGACGCTCGCCGCGCGCGTGCTCGAAACCGAGCACGTGATCTATCCGCGCGCGGTGCGCTGGTTCGTCGAAGGGCGCATCGCGCTCGACGGCCTGCGCGTCACGGTGACGCCGCCCGAGCCTCAGTGGCTCTTCGTTGACACAGCAAGCCAGAACGCTGCCGGGGAGGCTGCATGAGACTGCATGGATTTCTGATCGGACAAACTGAGACGCTGCTCGCGGACGTCCTTAAGTTCACGGGCCCCGCGGATGCGACGACCAGCCGGTTTTTCCGCGCGCATCCGAAGCTCGGCCACGGCGAGCGCGGCGTGATCGCGGAAGCGGTGTTTGCGGTGCTGCGTCGGCGGATGGAATTTGCGCATCTGGCGGAAAGCGGAACCGGCAGTCCTAACCGGCGTCTCGCGCTGCTCGGACTGATGCAGACGGCGGGCCGCACGGCGCTGAAACCGTTCGTTTCCGACGCGGAAGGCGCGTGGCTCGAGCATGTGTCGAAGGTCGATCCGCAAAGCCTGCCGCTGCGCACGCGTCTGAACCTGCCGGACTGGATCTGCCAGGCACTCGGCACGCGGTTCGTCGAAGCCGAGGAGCTCTCGCGTCTGGCCGCCGCGCTCAACTATCCAGCGCCGCTGGACCTGCGCGCGAATCCGATCAAGGCAAGCCGCGACGAAGTGCTGGACGCGCTGTCCAGGGCGGGCATCGAAGCTGGCGCCACGCCGTATGCGCCGCTTGGCGTGCGCGTGGTCGGCAAGCCGCCGTTGTCGAAGCTCGACGCGTTCCAGAACGGCTGGCTCGAAGTGCAGGACGAGGGCAGTCAGTTGTTGTGCGCGCTGGTCGCGCCCAAGCGCGGCGAGATGGTCGTCGACTTCTGTGCGGGCGCGGGCGGCAAGACGCTGGCGCTCGGCGCGATGATGCGCTCGACGGGCCGTCTCTACGCATTCGACATTTCCGACCGCCGCCTTGCCAAGCTCAAGCCGCGCCTTGCGCGCAGTGGCTTGTCGAACGTGAACCCCGTGCTGATCGACAGCGAGCATGACGCGAAGATCAAGCGCCTTGCGGGCAAGATCGATCGCGTGCTGGTCGACGCGCCGTGCAGCGGTCTCGGCACGCTGCGCCGCAATCCCGATCTGAAATGGCGCCAGTCGCCGGAATCGATCGCCGAGCTGACGCCGAAGCAGTTGTCCATCCTGACGAGCGCGGCGCGTCTCGTGAAGAAGGGCGGGCGGCTCGTCTATGCGACCTGCAGCATTCTCGAAGCGGAGAACGAAGGCGTCGTGCGACAGTTTCTCGCCGATCATCCCGATTTCGAGCTGGTGCCCGCGCGCGACGTGCTCGCCGAGCAGCGTATCGATCTCGACATGGGCGACTTCCTCTCGCTGTGGCCGCACCGTCATTCGACGGATGGCTTCTTCGCCGCCGTGCTGGAGCGCCGCGGGTAAGGCCGGCCGCGCGACCGGCCAGGGTTGAAGCGGTCCCGCCGGCGCACGCGTCGGCGTTGCGTCGGCTGCAGGAAACATCATGCAAAACCATCTGTTGTTCCATACGCTGGGCGACGTCGTGCGCGACTTCGGCCAGCCCGTGATTCTGTGGCAGCTCGGTGTGCTGCTGGGCGCGCTGGCGCTCGCGTGGGTGCTCGCGCGCGTCGCGCGTCGCGCGCTCGACGCGCAGCGCGAAACCCCACAGCGCGAAACGCGTTACGGCGCGCTGCGCTTCGGCGCGGAAGCGCTCAATCGCGCGCTGTTCCCGCTGCTGGGCGGCATTCTCGTCTGGATCTCGCAGACGATTGCGGGGCAGTTCATCCATACGTCGCTGCTGCAGCTCGCGATGGTGCCGCTCTTCGGCATCGGGCTGATCTACATCGCGTTCTATCTCGCGCGCCGCGTGTTCGGACGCGACGGCAGCACGCATACGTGGCTGTCGCTGGTCGAAAAGCTCGTGTCGCTGATGGTGTGGGTCGGCATGGTGCTGACCGTGATGGGCATCCAGAACGACGTGCTCAAATGGATGGCGAGCGTGCAGTTTCGCATCGCCAATACCCATTTGACGCTGCTGTCGTTGCTGTCGGGGCTGCTGTGGGTGTGCGTGACGATGATCGTCGCGATGTGGCTCGGCGCGGCGCTCGAAGACAAGCTGATGCGTTCGCGCTCGCTCGATGCGAACCTGAAAGTCGTGCTGTCGCGTGTCGGGCGCGCGCTGCTGATCCTCGCGGCGGTGCTGATGAGCCTGTCGCTGGTCGGGATCGACGTGACGGTGCTCGGCGTGTTCGGCGGGGCGCTCGGCGTCGGTCTCGGTTTCGGCCTGCAGAAGATCGCGAGCAACTACGTGTCGGGCTTCATCATCCTGATCGACCGGTCGCTGCGCATCGGCGACACGATCAACGTCAGCGGACTGCAAGGCATGGTCACGCAGATCCGCACGCGCTATACGGTGGTGCGAGGGCTCGACGGCATCGAAACGCTGATTCCGAACGAAAAGCTGATCACCGACGTCGTGCAGAACCAGTCGTCGTATCTGACGCGCGGCAACGCGAAGGCGACCGTGCAGGTCGCGTATTCGACGGATGTCGAAAAGGCGATGGCGCTGTTGGTCGAGGCCGCGAACGGCGTCGAGCGCGTGCTGCAGGAACCGAAGCCGACGCCTCTTCTCGCAGGCTTCGGCCCGGACGGCATCAATCTGGAACTCGGCTACTGGATCGAAGACGCGGCCACGGGCACGGCCGGCGTGCGTTCGAACGTGAACCGCAACATCTGGCGGCTCTTCACGGAAAACGGCATCTCGATTCCCTATGCGCAGCGCGACGTGCGCATCGTCACCGGCCCCGGCGACATCATGCCGCAGGCAGTCGCGATGACCACCGGGCGCGCGGCGAACGAACCCGGCAGCGCGGCCTGAGACGCGCCTCGGCGGGTAGCAACCGGACGTTCCCAGACCAATATCGGGAAACGCCCGGTTGATGCAACACAACAATTTTCTTTTTTGTTACAGACACTTGGAACGGTTCGCGTAAAATATCGTCCAAAACAATCTGCTTGCTTTCACTTTCTTGACATTCGCCGTTGTATTCTTCCGCGCATGTCTTCCATTCCCAGGTAAATGGCCTTGCTGAATTCCCTGCTTGATTTTATGGCGCACGGCGCGCTCCGTTTTTCGTGGTGGCAAATCGCGTTGTGGACGCTCGCCGTCACGCACGTGACGATCATCGGCGTCACGGTCTATCTGCACCGCTGCCAGGCGCACCGCGCGCTGGACCTGCATCCCATCGCGAGCCACTTTTTCCGCTTCTGGCTGTGGATGACCACGGGCATGCTGACGGGCCAGTGGGCCGCGATTCACCGCAAGCACCACGCAAAGTGCGAAACCGAAGACGATCCGCACAGCCCGCAGACGCGCGGCATCTGGAAGGTGCTGCTCGAAGGCGCCGAGCTGTATCGCACTGAAGCGAAGAATGAAGAGACGATGCGCAAGTTCAGCCACGGCACGCCGAACGACTGGCTCGAGCGCAACGTCTACACGAAGTACCCGATCCTCGGCGTGAGCCTGATGATGGTAATCGACGTGGCGCTGTTCGGTATCGTCGGTCTGACGGTATGGGCCGTGCAGATGATCTGGATTCCGTTCTGGGCGGCTGGCGTCGTGAACGGCCTCGGACACTTCTGGGGTTATCGAAACTTCAACTCGGCAGATGCGAGCACGAATCTGTTCCCGTGGGGCATCATCATCGGCGGCGAAGAGCTGCACAACAATCACCACACGTATGCGACGTCGGCCAAGCTGTCGAACAAGTGGTACGAGTTCGATATCGGCTGGATGTACATCCGCATCATGTCGGCGTTCCGTCTCGCCAAGGTGAAGAAGCTCGCGCCGACGCCGCGTCTGACCACCGGCAAGCTCGTGCTCGATCAGGACACGCTGCAGGCCGTGCTCGCGAACCGCTACGAAGTGATGGCGCGTTACGCGAAGGCGATCAAGCGCGCGTACCGTCAGGAACTCGCGCATTTGAAGGAAATGGGCGCGCGCGAGAAGTATCAGCTGATGCGCGGCGCCCGCACGTGGTTCCACAAGGAAGAAGCGGGTCTGGACGAGCCGCAGCGCCGCCAGCTTCCGCAGATTTTCGCGAACAGCCAGAAATTGCGCACGTACATCGAGTTGCGCAACGAACTGTCGGCGATGTGGGAGCGCTCGAATGCGTCGCGCGAACAACTGCTGGTGCAATTGCAGGATTGGTGCCATCGCGCGGAACAAAGCGGCATCAAGGCCCTGCAGGAATTTGCGATGCGCCTGCGTCGCTACGCATGATCGCCGACGAAATCTATTAAACTTTGGTTACGTCACAAAACCCCGCGTTGGCGGGGTTTTGCTTTTTGGGCCGCCGGAATCAGGCCACTCAAGGTTATCGGCGGCGGTATCAGCAGGGCAGAGGAGATCATGAATCAGGCGATCAGGAGCGTCGAATACGACCGCCCGCAGGGTGCGGCCTGCAGCGTCGGCCAGGCTTGGGCGAAGGTGCCCGAGACGCCTTCGGCGCAGGAGCGGCTCGCGTTGAAGGAGCGTATTCGTGGATTGCTCAAGCGTGAGAAAGCGGTGCTCGTCGCGCACTACTACGTCGATGCGGAGTTGCAGGAACTGGCGGACGAAACGGGCGGCTGCGTGGCCGATTCGCTGGAAATGGCACGTTTCGGACGCGATCACGATGCGCAAACGCTGGTCGTCGCCGGCGTGCGTTTCATGGGCGAGACCGCGAAGATTCTTAGTCCAGACAAGCGCATTCTGATGCCCGATTTGGACGCAACCTGCTCGCTCGATCTCGGCTGTCCCGTCGACGAATTTTCTGCGTTCTGCGATGCGCATCCGGACCGCACGGTCGTCGTCTATGCGAATACGAGCGCTGCGGTCAAGGCACGCGCCGACTGGATGGTGACGTCGTCGATCGGGCTGGAGATCGTCGCGGATCTGCATGCGCGCGGCGAAAAGATCATCTGGGCGCCGGACCGGCACCTGGGCGCCTACATCCAGAAGAAGACGGGCGCCGACATGCTGCTGTGGCAAGGCTCATGTCTCGTGCATGACGAGTTCAAGGGCGTCGAGCTTGATCTGATGCGCGCCGAGTATCCGCACGCGAAAGTGCTGGTGCATCCGGAGTCGCCGGAAAGCGTCGTGGCGCACGCGGATGTCGTGGGTTCGACCACGCAACTGATCGACGCGGCGAAGAACAGCGATGCGACGCACTTCATCGTCGCGACCGACCTGGGCATCCTGCACAAGATGCGTCTCGCGGCGCCCGGCAAGACCTTTATCGAAGCGCCCACGGCGGGCAACAGCGCGACCTGCAAGAGTTGCGCGCATTGTCCGTGGATGGCGATGAACGGCTTGCGCAATCTCGCCGAGGTGCTGGAGCACGGCCACAACGAAATCTTCGTCGATCCGGCAATCCGCGAGCGTGCGCGTCTGCCGATCGACCGCATGCTCGATTTCGCTGCGCGTCACAAGAAGCGCGTGCAGGCGAGCGGCGATCTCGCGCGCGATACGGCGCTGTTCTCGAATGTCGGAGCGGCTTGATGGGCGCGAATGAATCGATGGAGTTGAGGGACGCGGTGTCGCCGCTTTTCGCGGAAATCCGCGCGCAATACGGCGAGGCACTCGATACCGTGATCGCGCGCAATGTCGGTGATGCGCTTGCCGAGGACATCGGCACAGGCGATCTGACGGGCCTGCTCGTTGCCGCCGACGAGATGCACGACGCCCGCATCATCGTGCGCGAAGAGGCAGTGTTGTGCGGTGTGCCGTGGTTCAACGAAGTGATGCGCCGTGTCGATCCGCGTATCGACGTGCAATGGCGTTATCGCGAAGGCGACCTCATGGCGACGGATTCCGTCGTATGCACGTTGCGCGGTCCGGCTCGCGCGTTGCTCACCGCCGAGCGCAACGGGCTTAATTTCCTGCAGATGCTGTCGGGCGTCGCGAGCGCGACGCGCAGGTTCGCCGATGCGATCGCGCATACGCGCGCACGCGTGCTCGATACGCGCAAAACACTGCCGGGGCTGCGTCTCGCGCAAAAGTACGCGGTGCGCGTCGGCGGCGGCGCGAACCAGCGGCTCGCGCTCTACGACGGCATCCTGATCAAGGAGAATCACATCGCGGCGGCGGGCGGCGTGGGCGCGGCGATGGACGCGGCACTCGCGCTGAACGCGGGCGTCCCGATCCAGATCGAAGTCGAAACGCTCGAACAGCTGGCGTCGGCGCTCGCGCACGGCGCGCAGTCGATTCTTCTCGACAACTTCTCGCTGGACATGATGCGCGAAGCCGTGCGTATCACTGCCGGCCGCGCGGTGCTCGAAGTATCGGGCGGCGTGAACTTCGATACGATCCGGCAGTTCGCGGAGACGGGGGTCGACCGAATCTCCGTCGGCTCGCTGACGAAGGACGTGCGCGCGACCGACTTTTCGATGCGCATCGTTTGACCGCGTAGCCGGCGCCGGAAAGCAAAAGGCCATCGCCCGATCTACGGGCGATGGCCTTTTCGTTTTACTGCTCAACAGCGCTGAATAGCCGCCAACAGGGATAGCGCTATACGTTCCGATTCGGCACGCGCTCCGGGGACAGCACGGTCGGCAGCGCCTTGGGCAACGCGTTCGGCCAGTCACGGCTGTAATGCAGCCCACGGCTTTCGCGCCGCGAGCGCGCGCTATCGACGATCAGCGAAGCCACGTCGACCAGGTTGCGCAGCTCGAGCAGATCGCGGCTCACCTTGAAGTTCGCGTAGTACTCGTGGATCTCGTCGCGCAGCAGCGCGAGCCGGTGCCGCGCGCGCGCCAGACGCTTGTCCGTGCGCACGATGCCGACGTAATTCCACATCAGGCGGCGCAGCTCGTCCCAGTTGTGCGCGACGACGACCTCCTCATCGGCATCGGCGACGCGGCTCTCATCCCAATCGGGCAGCGGAGCATGCACGGCCGCACCGAAGCCTTCTTCTTCGATCGCCTGCGCGGCCGACCGTCCGATCACGAGACACTCGAGCAGGGAATTGCTCGCGAGCCTGTTCGCGCCGTGCAAGCCGGTGCACGACGTCTCGCCGACCGCATAGAGTCCTGTCAGATCCGTGCGTCCGGCGAGATCCGTGACGACCCCGCCGCAGGTGTAGTGAGCCGCCGGCACGACTGGAATCGGCTCTTTCGTAATGTCGATGCCGAATTCCAGGCACCGCGCGAGAATCGTCGGAAAATGTTCACGCAGAAATTCGGCCGGCTGGTGGCTGATGTCGAGATACACGCAGTCGATGCCGCGCTTCTTGATCTCGAAGTCGATCGCGCGCGCGACGATATCGCGCGGCGCCAGTTCGGCGCGCTCGTCGTGGGCCGGCATGAAGCGCGTGCCGTCGGGCAGCTTCAGGATGCCGCCTTCGCCACGCACCGCTTCCGTGATCAGAAACGACTTGGCGTACGGGTGGAACAGGCACGTCGGGTGAAACTGGATGAACTCCATGTTCGACACGCGGCAGCCGGCTCGCCAGGCCATCGCGATGCCGTCGCCCGTCGCGGTATCGGGATTCGTGGTGTAGAGATAGACCTTGCCGGCGCCGCCCGTTGCGAGCACGGTGTGCGGCGCCTCGATCGTGACCGTGCGCCCGCTCGCCAGATCGAGCGCATAGAGGCCGTGGCAGCGGCGTCCCGGCATGCCCAGTCGGTCCGACGTGATCAGATCGATCGCGTAGTGATCTTCGAGCAGCGTGATGTTCGGATGATGCCGCACGCGCTCGCTCAGCGTCGCGACGACGGCGTGGCCGGTGGCGTCCGCCGCGTGAATGATGCGGCGATGGCTGTGGCCGCCTTCACGCGTCAGATGGAAGCCGAGTTCGGCGGCGTCGTCTTTCGTGAAGGGTACGCCCTGGTCGATCAGCCACTGGATCGCCTCGCGGCCATGTTCGACGATAAAGCGCGTCGCGGCTTCGTCGCACAATCCGCCGCCGGCGACCAGCGTGTCGTCGACGTGATTCTCCGTGCTGTCCGCCGAATCGAGCACGGCCGCGATGCCACCTTGCGCCCAATCGCTCGCGCCGTCTGTCAGCGAGCGTTTGGCGATCACGGCGACGCGCCGCGTTTGCGCGAGATTGAGCGCGACGGTCAAACCGGCGAGCCCGCTGCCGACAATCGCTACATCGAAATTCATCTCCTCTCTCCGTCGTATTGCGTGGCTGGTGCGGAAAATGCCGCCGCGGCCATTCGATTGGGAAATCGAAGAGCATACGCGTTGCAGCCGTCGAGGGAAAGCTGACCGAATGGCGAAGTCTATTGCGGACGGCGAAAGGGCTGCGGATCGCCGACGACGTCGACGGGAAAGACCGGCAAACGACGTCGGAGGGCGTCGTAAGGCGGGAAAGGGGAGCGCACAAAAACAAAAAGCCCCGCATTGAGCGGGGCTTTTTGTCGTCAACAGGCTGGAAACCGGATTACTTGATCTTCGTTTCCTTGTACGCCACATGCTTGCGAACGACGGGATCGAACTTCTTGATCTCCATCTTTTCCGGCATGTTGCGCTTGTTCTTCGTGGTCGTGTAGAAGTGACCCGTACCAGCGGTCGATTCCAGCTTGATCTTGTCGCGTGCGCCTTTGGCCATGATTTACTCCTTAGGCTTCGCCACGTGCGCGCAGATCTGCGAGCACCGAGTCGATACCGTTCTTGTCGATCAGGCGCAGACCGGCGTTCGAAACGCGCAGGCGCACCCAACGGTTTTCGCTTTCAACCCAGAAACGGCGGTTTTGCAGATTCGGGAGAAAACGACGCTTGGTCTTGTTGTTCGCGTGGGAAACGTTGTTGCCGCTCATCGGCGCTTTCCCAGTTACTTGGCATACGCGTGCCATGAGAGCACTCCTAATACGCTAATTCTGAGTTCGAACGCCGTGAAGTTTCCCGGGAAAACCAGAGGACCGAGCCGTAGCCGACTGCAATCACTCGCTTTCCGGAAAGGCCTTGGTGGCTTCGGAACAGGGTTGGAAAGAGGCAAACCGAGAGTCTAGCAGAAAAAGAGCCGCAAAATCAAACTTATTTGGAGACGGCTGGCGGCTGCGCAGCGGCATCGGCGCTCCGTGCCCAGTGTTCCAGATATCACGGCCAGCCCGCGCGGGCAAACGAGAACGTGTCGTTCGCGCCGATCACCAGATGGTCGATCAGTTGCACGTCGATGAGCGCGAGGGTATCGCGCAGCACCCGCGTGAGCTGGCGGTCGCTGGCGCTTGGCTTGACGGCGCCAGACGGGTGATTATGCGCGACGATTAGACTGGCCGCATTCACCGATAGCGCCCGCCGCACAATTTCGCGCGGATACACGGCCATGCGGGTGAGCGAGCCGCGCGAATTCTCCTCCGAGCGGATCAGCCGGTGGCGTGTGTCCAGAAAGAGACAAACGAACACCTCATAAGGCCGCGAGCCGATCAGCAGGCGCAAATAGTCTTCGACGGCTTCGGGCGAGTCGATCAACGGGCGCTCGCGCATCTTTTCCGCGAGCGCGCGGCGCGCCAGCTCCATGATGGCCAGCAATTGCGCCCGCTTGGCGGGGCCGACGCCGCGCGCGCCATTGAAATCGTCGGGCGTCGCGTCGAGCATTGCGCGCAGCGAGCCGAAGCGCTGCAGCAGCGAGCGTGCGACGTCGAAGACATTGTGTCCGGGCAGCCCGGAGCCCAGCACGAGCGCGACCAGTTCGGTATCGGATAGCGCCGCCGCGCCGGCGTCCAGCAGCCGTTCGCGCGGCATGTCGCGCAGCGGCCATACGGGCGCAGACACAGACATCGGCACGGGCGCCGAAACAGGCGCCGGCAAGGGCGCGGGGCGGCGAACTGAGGTTTTCTCCGCTCCGTTGAGCGGGATGACTATCGGATCGTTCATGGCAAGGTCCTTCCTGATTCGGTTGAGCGGCGACGACGCGCCGCGCAGCGGCGTTCCAGCCGGCTCGGGATATGTGGCTTACAATAGAGCCTTTGCGCACGGCGTCCGACGGCCTGCCATGCGCGCGACCCTCGCCGCCGCGCCCTGCGCCGCGCGCCATGACTGAATGAGTACCGCATGAGCATCATCGACATCTCCGAAGTGAAACCCGGTTCGCACGTCACGCTTCACTACCGGCTTTCGCTCGCCGATGGCGCCGAGATCGTCAGCACCTTCAACGACAAGCCCGCCACGCTGCTGCTGGGCGCCGGCCAACTGGCACAGCCGCTGGAAGACATTTTGCTGGGCCTGAAGGCGGGGCACCACTCGACCTTTCAGCTAGAGCCGGGCCAGGCATTCGGCCCGCGCAATCCTGAAATGATCCAGCGCGTGTCGCTGGCCACGCTGCGTGAAAACAGCATGATCGGAGAGGATTTTTCTCCCGGCGATCTCGTCGAATTCAATGCGCCGGGTGGCGGCCGCTACGCCGGCGTGCTCAAGGAAGTCGGCGAAACCTCGGCTCTCTTCGATTTCAACCATCCGCTCGCCGGCCAGGCGCTGACGTTCGAAGTAAAAATCATCGGGATCCTGTAAACATGAGCATCACGGACACGACTCTCGCCGAAGCTGAAATCCTGCTTGCGCAACCGCGCGGATTCTGCGCCGGCGTCGACCGGGCGATCGAGATCGTCGAACGCGCCATCAAGCTGTACGGTTCGCCGATCTACGTGCGCCACGAAATCGTTCATAACGCGTATGTCGTCGAGGACCTGCGCAAGAAGGGCGCGATTTTCATCGAGCAGCTCGAAGAAGTGCCCGCGGGCAGCACGGTGATTTTCAGCGCGCACGGCGTATCGAAGGCGGTGCGCGCCGAAGCCGAACAGCGCGGGCTGCGCGTGTACGACGCGACGTGTCCGCTCGTCACGAAGGTGCATATCGAAGTCGCGAAGATGCGCGCGGAAGGCTTCGACATTGTGATGATCGGCCACAAGGGCCATCCGGAAGTCGAAGGCACGATGGGGCAGACGGGCGAAGGCATGTATCTCGTCGAAGACATCGAGGACGTGCAGGCGCTGCAACTCGCCGATCCGCAACGCATCGCCTACGTGACGCAGACGACTCTGTCCGTCGACGATGCCGCGCAGATCATCACCGCGTTGAAGGCGAAGTATCCGAACATCAAGGAGCCGAAGAAGCAGGACATCTGCTACGCGACGCAAAACCGCCAGGACGCCGTCAAGTTCATGGCGCCGCAATGCGATGTCGTGATCGTCGTCGGCAGCCCGAACAGCTCGAATTCCAACCGGCTGCGCGAACTCGCCGAGAAACTCGGCGTGCCTGCCTATATGGTGGACTCGCCCGATCAGATCGATCCCGCCTGGGTCGCCGACAAGCGCCGCATCGGCGTGACGGCTGGCGCGTCGGCGCCCGAGGCGCTGGCGCAGGCCGTGATTGGCCGTCTGCGCGAACTCGGCGTGCGCAGCGTGCGCGCGCTGGAAGGCATCGAGGAAAACATCGCTTTTCCGCTGCCGCGCGGCCTCGGTTTGCCGGCCTGATGAACCGACCCCAATCAAAAAAGCGCGCCGTGGGCGCGCTTTTTTTGTATCGGCAGGAGCCGGAAATCGATTAAAAACGGTGCCGCATCATCGAAAAAGGCGAGGCGCACGGTGTTGGCGCGCACATTCTTTTTGATTTTTGGGGCGTATTTTGCCCTGAGACAAGTGATCGCACCCCGTTTTACATCAGACGAACGATTTGCTATCAGATCGATCGCACCGGTTCGGTGCTTTTTCGACTGCGAGGCTCGCTGTGAAGCCGCTTGGCATCGAAGTCCGCTCGACAGGCCTCACAGCGCCGCCCATGCAACAACTGATGTTGCGGAGCGTCATTCATGGTGCAACTGATGCACGAAAATCTGGCGCAACCGGGTTGCGATATTCATGCGCTAGAGGTCTCAAAAAGCGGTTGCAATGCAGGAAAACCCTGCGCATTCAACAATATTGCCCGTCGCATAATTGGAGTTACAATGCGCGCGTTCTCAAGGCTTCAGCGCCTCGGAACGCCAGATTTTGCAAGGCGCAGGAGACCTATTTAATGCGAGTCAAGTTTGCTTGTGCCGTGTCCATCGCGGCCGCGGTTGCGATGTTGACCGCGTGCAGCAAAAAAAACGATGGCGAGGCAGGCACGGGTGCATCGGCTGCAGTGGCAGCGTCGGCGCCTGCAAGCGAAGCGACTGTCGTGAAGATCGGCCATGCGGCCCCATTGACGGGCGGGATTGCGCATCTGGGAAAGGACAATGAAAACGGAGCGCGTCTCGCGACAGAGGAGATCAACGCGCAGGGGTTGACCATAGACGGCCGCAAGATCCAGCTTCAACTCGACGCGCAGGACGACGCAGGCGACCCGAAAACGGGAACGCAAGTCGCGCAGAAGCTGGTCGACGACCACGTCGTCGCCGTCGTCGGGCATCTGAATTCGGGTGTCTCGATTCCCGCATCGAAAATCTATAGCGACGCAGGCATCGTGCAGATCTCGCCGTCCTCGACGAATCCGGCCTATACGCAGCAGGGTTTCAAGACGACCTTCCGGGTCGTGGCAACCGATGCTCAGCAAGGTCCGGCGCTGGCGAACTACGCGACGAAGTCACTCGGCGCGAAACGGATCGCCGTCGTCGACGATGCGACTGCCTATGGCAAGGGTCTCGCCGACGAGTTCGCGAAGACGGCTGAAGCGGGTGGCGCGAAGATCGTCGCGCGCGAGGCGACCAATGACCGGGCCACGGATTTCCGGGCCATTCTCACCAAGATTAAAAGTGCTCAGCCGGACGCCATCATGTTCGGCGGCATGGATGCAACGGGCGGGCCGTTCACAAAACAGGCAGCCGCGCTCGGAATCAGGGCAAAAATCCTTGGCGGCGACGGCGTGTGCACCGACAAGGTAGGGGAGCTGGCGGGTAGTGCCGTTCAGAACCTCGTATGTTCGGAAGCAGGTCTTGCGCTTTCGAAGATGGACAGGGGAGCGGACTTCGAAAAGAAGTACGACGCACGCTTCCACACGCCGGTGCAGATTTACGCGCCGTTCACGTATGACGCTGTGTACGTGATCGTCGATGCAATGAAGCGCGCCAATTCGATCGAGCCGTCCAAGGTGCTCGCTGCGATGCCGTCGACCGACTACACAGGTGTCATCGGTCACATCGCATTCGACAACAAGGGCGATTTGAAAGAAGGCGCTATTACGCTTTACGACTTCAAGGACGGCAAGAAAGCGGTCCTCGATGTCGTGAAGATGTAATGACGGGACGTACAGCCTGACGGCACCGGACCATCCGACGGTGCCGTTTTTGCATCCGCGTCGAGTGCGACTGCCGCTGCAACCCAGCGACCATGAACGCTCGATGGAAATAACCCTTACCGGTCTTTTATATCAGTACCCGCAGTGCCGTTGCGATTCCGCAAAGCATCAGCGCCAACAGGCAGATGAAGAGCGCGAATCCAGTCGCACGGGCTAAGGAGCATTAAATGGATATTTTCATCCAGCAGGTTCTCAACGGGCTGGTGCTTGGCAGTGTCTACGCCATCATTGCACTCGGCTATACGATGGTGTACGGCATTCTCGGCATCATCAACTTCGCGCACGGCGACATCCTGATGGTGGGGGCGATGGTTGCCCTGTCTTGCATCGGTGTGTTGCAGAACCACTTCCCCGGTCTCGGCAACGTGCCGACGCTGTGCATCGCGCTGGCGATTGCCGCCGTGGTATGCGCGGTGGTGGGCTACACGATCGAGCGCGTCGCGTACCGGCCGCTGCGTAAAGCGCCGCGTCTCGCCCCGCTGATCACCGCAATCGGCGTGTCGATCCTGCTGCAAACGCTCGCGATGATGATCTGGTCGCGCAACCCGCTGCCGTTCCCGCAGCTTCTGCCGACCGATCCCCTCAACGTGATCAAGGCCACGGACACGACGCCGGGCGCCGTGATCTCGATGACTGAAATCGTGATCATCGTCGTCGCGTTCCTCGTGATGGCGGGCCTCCTGCTGCTCGTGCACAAGACGAAGCTCGGCCGCGCGATGCGCGCGATCGCCGAGAACCCGGGCGTCGCCTCGCTGATGGGCGTGAACCCGAACTTCGTGATCTCGGCGACCTTCATGATCGGCTCGGCGCTCGCTGCGCTGGCGGGCGTGATGATCGCGTCGGAATACGGCAACGCGCACTTCTACATGGGCTTCATCCCCGGCCTGAAGGCGTTCACGGCAGCCGTGCTCGGCGGTATCGGCAACCTGGGCGGCGCCATGGTCGGCGGCGTGATTCTCGGCCTGATCGAACAGCTGGGCGCGGGCTACATCGGCAATCTGACGGGTGGCGTGTTCGGCAGTAACTATCAGGACGTGTTCGCGTTCATCGTGCTGATCATCGTGCTGGTGTTCCGTCCGTCGGGCCTGCTCGGCGAACGTGTTGCGGACCGTGCGTAAGGGAAAGGAGTAAACACAATGACCTCAATTCAACCGATCGAGCCGTCCACGACGCTCGTCCCTGAACGCAACATGACGAAGACGCTGACGGTGGGCATCCTCACCGCCGTGTTCGTGATCGCCGCGCCGATGATCATCGGCACGGCAGGCGGCAACTACTGGGTTCGCGTGCTCGACTTCGCGATGCTGTACGTGATGCTCGCGCTGGGCCTGAACGTGGTGGTCGGCTTCGCCGGCCTGCTGGACCTGGGCTACATCGCGTTCTATGCAGTGGGCGCCTATACGGCGGCGCTGCTGAGCTCGCCGCACCTGTCCTCGCAGTTCGAATGGATCGCGCATCTCGCGCCGGGCGGCCTGCACACGCCGTTCTGGATCATCGTGCCGATCGCGATGGCGATTGCCGCGTTCTTCGGCGTGATTCTCGGTGCACCGACGCTGCGTCTGCGTGGCGACTACCTCGCGATCGTGACGTTGGGCTTCGGGGAAATCGTCCGGATCTTCCTGAACAACCTCGACCGTCCGGCGAACATCACGAACGGCCCGAAGGGCATCACGGGCATCGATCCGATCCACGTCGGCGACTTCAGCCTCTCGCAGTCGCACTCGCTGTTCGGCTTCCAGTTCCCGTCGGTGTACTCGTACTACTACGTGTTCGTGCTGTGCGCGCTGCTGGTGATCTGGGTGTGTACGCGCCTGCAGCACTCGCGCATCGGCCGCGCATGGGCCGCGATCCGCGAAGACGAAATCGCCGCGAAGGCGATGGGCATCAACACGCGTGACGTGAAGCTGCTCGCGTTTGCGATGGGCGCGTCGTTCGGCGGCCTGTCGGGTGCGATGTTCGGCATGTTCCAGGGCTTCGTGTCGCCGGAATCGTTCACGCTGCCGGAATCGATCGTCGTGCTCGCGTGCGTCGTGCTGGGCGGCATGGGCCACATTCCGGGCGTGATTCTCGGCGCCGTGCTGCTCGCCGTGCTGCCGGAATTCCTGCGCTCGACGATGGGCCCGCTGCAAAACATGCTCTTCGGTCATGAGATCGTCGATACGGAAGTGATCCGTCAGCTCGTCTACGCACTCGCGATGGTGCTGATCATGCTGTACCGCTCGGAAGGCCTGTGGCCGTCGCCGAAGCATGAGGACAAGATCGCGAAACTGGCGAAGCGCGGCGGCAAGAAGCCGGTGCGCGCGTAACGGACCACGGATCGAAGGGGAAACACACATGAGCGACAAACAAATCCGTCTGTCCGTGAAGGGCGTGAACAAGCGCTTCGGTGGTCTGCAGGCGCTGTCGGATGTCGGCCTCGAAATCGAGGAAGGCTCCATCTACGGTCTGATCGGCCCGAACGGCGCCGGCAAGACCACGTTCTTCAACGTGATTACCGGTCTCTACACGCCGGACTCGGGCGAGTTCAGGCTTGACGGCACGAACTACACGCCGACGGCCGTGTATCAGGTGGCGAAGGCGGGCATCGCGCGCACGTTCCAGAACATCCGTCTGTTCGGCGGCATGACCGCGCTGGAAAACGTGATGGTCGGCCGCCACGTGCGCACGAAGCACGGCCTGCTCGGCGCTGTCTTCCAGACGCCCGCTGAGCGCCAGGAAGAGCGCGAAATCAAGGAACGCGCGCTGGAACTGCTCGAGTACGTCGGCGTGCTGCAATACGCGGACTACACGTCGCGCAACCTGTCGTATGGCCACCAGCGCCGTCTGGAAATCGCGCGCGCGCTGGCGACCGATCCGAAACTGCTCGCGCTCGACGAACCGGCTGCCGGCATGAACGCAACGGAAAAGGTCGAGCTTACGAAGCTGCTCGACAAGATCCGCAGCGACGGCAAGACGATCCTGCTGATCGAGCACGACGTGAAACTGGTGATGGGCCTGTGCAATCGGATGACAGTGCTCGACTATGGCAAGGTGATCGCCGAAGGTCTGCCGCAGGATGTGCAGAAGGACCCGAAGGTGATCGAGGCTTATCTGGGTGCGGGGGTCCACTGATGGCTACGGCAATGTTGAAAATCAAGGGCCTGCAGGTCAACTACGGCGGCATTCAGGCCGTCAAGGGTGTCGACCTGGAGATCGCGCAGGGCGAACTCGTCACGCTGATCGGCGCGAACGGCGCGGGCAAGACGACGACGATGAAGGCGATCACGGGCCTCAAGCCTTACTCGGCCGGCGACATCGAATACATGGGCCAGTCGATCAAGGGCGTGCCGCCGCACGAACTGCTCAAGCGCGGTCTCGCGATGGTGCCGGAAGGCCGGGGCATCTTCGCGCGCATGTCGATCGTCGAGAACATGCAGATGGGCGCATATCTGCGCAACGATACGGATGGCATCAAGAAGGACGTCGAGCGCATGTTCGGCTTCTTCCCGCGCCTGAAGGAACGTGCGACGCAGCTGGCCGGTACGCTCTCGGGCGGCGAACAGCAGATGCTCGCAATGGCGCGCGCCGTCATCTCGAAGCCGAAGCTGCTGCTACTGGATGAACCTTCGATGGGTCTCTCGCCGATCATGGTCGAGAAGATCTTCGAAGTGGTGCGCGAGATCTCGAAGGAAGGCATCACGGTGATGCTGGTCGAGCAGAACGCGCGTCTCGCGCTGCAGGCCGCTGACCGTGGCTACGTGATGGACTCGGGCACGGTCACGATGTCGGGCGACGCGAAGCAGATGCTCGATGATCCGAAAGTGCGCGCCGCGTATCTCGGCGAGTAAAGCTCAGCAAGCTCACGTGCCGGTTCTCACAACCGGCAACGCGCAATAAACAAAGGCCGCATGCGTCAGCATGCGGCCTTTGTGTTTTCAGCGATTCAACGTGCGGGCGGGCGCAAGCGCTCAAGCCAACGCGCCGAGCCGCTTGCCGAGGCTGATGACCTCATCGGCGTGATAGCCGAGCGATTCGTAGAAAGCGCGCACGTCGGCCTTCGCGCTCAGCACCTGAAGATTGACCTTCGGACAGCCTCGCGCCGTCAGCGCCGCTTCCGCGTGACGCACCAGCCGCGTGCCGATGCCCTGGCGCCGTTGCGACGGATCGACCGCGAGCGAGTACAGCCAGCCGCGATGCCCGTCGTAACCGGCCATCACCGTACCGACGATGCACGCATCCATCACCGCGACGAAGAACAGCTCGGGCTGCGTCGCGAGCTTGTTTGCGATCGACAGATGCGGATTGCGCTGCGGCTTGCTCGCGTCCTTGTACTCCGGGAACGCGTCGAGCCACAGCGCGACGACGGCATCGGTGTCGCTCGCGTCGAAGCAGCGGATCGACAGTGACGAAGCAGCCGTCACAGCGTGTCAAGAATCGAGCGCAGCATCGACATCATCTGGTCGATCTCTTCCGTCGTCACGTTGAGCGCGGGCATGAAGCGCAGCAGATTCGGACGCGCGGCGTTGAGCAGCAGACCGTCCGGCTGCATCAGGCGCGCCTTCTCGACTATCTGGATGCCGATGTCCTTGCCGAGCAGCAGCGCGCGCAACATGCCTTCGCCGCGTTCGCCCGCAAAGCCGCGCTCTTCCGACAGCTCGAGCAGCTTCGCGCGCAGATATTCTCCGCGAGCCTTCACGCCATCGAGGAAGCCGGGCGCCGTCAGTTGCGAGATCACCGAATAGCCGACCGCCGTCATCAGCGGATTGCCGTTGTACGTGCCGCCCTGTTCGCCCGCTTCGAACACTTCGACTTCCTTCGTGCACAGCAGCGCGCCGAGCGGCACGCCGCCGCCGATGCCCTTCGCAAGCGTCATCACGTCGGGCTCGATACCCGACAGCTCGTACGCGAACAGCGTCCCCGCGCGGCCGCAACCGCTTTGCACTTCGTCGACGATCAGAAGCAGGTTGTGCTTCTTCGTCAGCTCGCGCAGCTGCTGCATGAATTCGCGCGTTGCGGGAATCACGCCGCCTTCGCCCTGGATCGGTTCGAGCATCACGGCGACCGTCTTGTCGCCGATCAGCTTCTCGACGGACGCGATATCGTTCAGATCCGCTTTCGGGAAGCCCGGCACTTGGGGTGCGTAGATCGTGTCCCAGCCCGGCTTGCCGCTCGCCGACATCGTCGCGAGCGTGCGGCCGTGGAAGCTGTGATCGAACGTGATGATTTCATACGCGCCCTTCTTGAACTTCTTGCCCCACTTGCGCGCGAGCTTGATCGCGCCTTCATTCGCTTCGGCGCCGCTGTTCGTGAAGAACACCTTGTCGAAGCAGCTGTGCTGCGTGAGCAGGCCGGCGAGCTTCGCCATCGGCTCGTTGTAGAACGCAGGCGACGGGTTGATCAGCGTGCGCGCCTGCTGCGTGAGCGCTTCGATCATGCCTTCGTTGCAGTGGCCGAGGCTGTTCACAGCCCAGCCCTGGATGAAGTCCAGATATCGCTTGCCGTTGTTGTCGTAGAGCCACGAGCCTTTGCCGTGTGTGAAAACGATTTCGGGCCGGTTCGTGATGTACATCAGCGAATCGATCGGGTACTCATTGAAGTTCATGGCTACAGGCTCCAGGCAAACAGGGATAAGAAACCGCCTCGGACAAAATGGCCCAGCAACGGAGAGAAAACGCTGACGAGTACACGTGCTCAATAACGTGATCGACGGCACGTCGTCGGCAGAACGTCAAAGCAGCGACGGAAATGCAAAAAGCCACGGCATGCCGTGGCTTTCGTGATTTGAACTGCGTGCGCGTGATACTGAACTGATACGCGCAAACCGTGACGAAGCCAGCGGCGCCCCTATGGGAGCAGCGAGCGGCGACGTCGAAGTTCGGACAGGATGCGGTTCATGCGCGAAAGAATACGACAATGCCGGCGCCCGTGTAAACCAGCAATTTGCATGTCTTCACGCATTGCCAGCCGATTCGTTCATGCAGGATGACGACGCAACGATCACACGGGGTTCGCCAGATCGGCTGCGCTCGTGAACGAATCCGCGTAGAACTCGTCTTCCGGCAGGCGATGATGCTGCGTGAAATCGCGCTGTGCGGATTCGACCATCACAGGCGCGCCGCACGCATACACCTGATATGCCGACAAGTCTGGCAGATCTTCGATGACGGCGCGATGAACGAAGCCGGTGCGGCCCGTCCATGCGTCGTCCGCGTCGGGTTCGGAGAGCACGGGCACGAACCTGAAGTTCGGCACTTCGCGCGCCCATTGCTCGGCGAGATCCATCATGTACAGGTCTTTCTTGCGACGAGCGCCCCAGTACAGCGTCATCGGGCGCGTGATGTTCTTGAAGACGGCATGCTCGACGATCGCCTTCAACGGTGCGAAGCCCGTACCCGATGCGAGCAGGACGATCGGCTTGTCCGATTCCTCGCGCAGGAAGAACGTGCCGAGCGGTGCCTCGAAGCGCAGGATGTCGCGCTCCTTCATCGTGTTGAACACGTGATCGGTGAACGCCCCGCCTGGCATGTGGCGGATATGCAGCTCGACGGGGCCCTCCGTATGCGGCGCGTTCGCCATCGAGTAGCTGCGGCGCTTGCCGTCCTTCAGGATGAACTCGAGGTACTGGCCGGCCATGTATTGCAGGCGTTCATTGGCGGGCAGTTGCAGCTTCAGCACGACGACGTCGTCGGCCTTGCGCTCGATCGAATTCACGCGGCACGGCAGCTTCTTGATCTGCACGTCGCCGATGCCCGTCACTTCGCGGATGTCGACTTCGAGGTCCGTGCAGGCCGTCGCGCAGCAGAAAAGGGCCATGCCGCGCGTCTTCTCGTCGTTCGACAGCGCCGACGACGAATGCGCGCGCTGTTCGATTTCGCCGGCGATGACCGTGCCCTTGCACGAGCCACATGCGCCGTTCTTGCAGCCGTATGGCAGGCCGATGCCCTGGCGAAGGGCGGCCGTCAGCACGGGTTCATCGGGTTCCACCTGAAACTGCCGGCCGCTTTGCCGGAGCGTTACGTTAAATGCCATAGGTCGTTCAAGGTTTGAGTACAGAGATCGGTAGCCAGTGCGTACCGTGGATCGCGGCTACAATGCGTCCACGATGAAAGCGACACGAAACTTGCGCAGACCGCGCGTGCTGATCGTCGGTTGCGGCGATGTCGGCATGCGCTGCGTGCGGCAATTGCAACGACGCGCGCGCCTCTATGCGCTCACGCATCACGCCGAGCGCCGCGACGAACTGCGCGCGGCGGGCGTGACGCCGATCGTCGGAGATCTCGACGCGCGCCAGAGCCTCTGGCGTCTCGCGGGCCTGGCGCCCACCGTGCTGCATCTCGCGCCGCCGCAAAAGACAGGCGACGTCGACATGCGCACGCGCTCGCTGATCGCCACGCTGACCACGCCGCGCATCGGGCATGCCCGCCATGCCGAGGCACGGGCGACGGGCCGGCTCAGGTCCGCGCAGCAAGGCATTCGTGCTCGCAAAACATCCGTTATTGTACCCGACGGGGGTATCCCGGCCCTTAGGGCTGGACACTACAAGGGCGTGCGTCCGCGCATCGTCTATGCGAGCACGACGGGTGTCTATGGCGATTGCGGCGGCGCGTGGCTCGACGAAACGCGTCCCGTCGCGCCCGCGAACGAGCGCGCGAAGCGCCGCGTGTCGGCGGAGACGCAGTTGCGGCGCGCGGCCGCGCGGCATGCGATTGCGGCGAGCATCGCGCGCATTCCGGGCATTTACGCGGGCAACCGGCTGCCTCTTGCGCGGCTCGAGAGGCGCACTCCCGCGCTCGTCGATGCCGACGACGTCTACACGAATCATATCCACGCCGACGACCTCGCCGCGATCCTGCTGCGCATGGCGACGCATGGCCTGCCATCGCGCGTGATCCACGCATCCGACGACACGACGCTGAAGATGGGCGAGTACTTCGACAGGGTGGCGGATGCGTTCGGCGTCGAGCGGGCACCGCGCATCACGCGCGGCGAAGCGCAGCGGCAACTCGAACCGATGATGCTGTCGTTCATGCGCGAGTCGCGGCGCCTCGTCAACGGCCGGCTCAAGCGCGAGTTGCGCGTGAAGCTGCGCTATCCGAGCGTCGATGATTTCTTGCGCACGGTAGCCCGTCGCGCGTGAACATGGCCGTGCACGGGACCACACGCCGCGTTGCCGTGAAGAGCAGCGAGTGAGACCGCGAAGCCGTCAGGTGAGGGCAGGCAGCGCTTCGAGCAGCAGGAAGCAGCAGATTGCGCCGATCAGCGCTGCGATCAGATTGGGCGCGTACCTGTGCCGCATGTGCATGACGGCCAGCAGGCCGCCGACAAGCAGTATCGCGAAGCAGATGATCGAGACCATCCCATACGAAATCGCCAGGTTGCCGTAGATGACCATGGCGCCTCCTTGCCTGCCTTGTAATGTTTGTTGGTACGAGTATAGGACGGGCGTTCGTAGCAAGCATGCTGCGTCGCAGCGTTCCGAAAGGCTTTTGTCGCCGCTTTGTTCGGAATCCAACGCAGTGTCAGGGCACCTGAAAGCGGGCGGGCGCGGAACGCGTCGCTTACACGACACGCAGCGATTCGAGGCCGGCTTCATCGAGCCATTGCCACGCACCTTCGGCAAGCGAAGCTGGCAGCGATAGCCCGCCGATCCGTTCGCGATGCAGCGCCTCCACGCGATTTCCCGCTGCTGCAACCATACGCTTGACCTGGTGGTACTTGCCTTCCAGCACGGTCAGCTCGAGTTCGTGCTCGCCGCGCGCATGTGCCGCCACAGCCGCAACCGGCTTCGCTTCGCCATGCAGCAGCACGCCTTCGCGCAGCGCGGCAAGCTGCGCGTCGTCGAGGGAATGGCGGGTCGTCGCCAGATAGACCTTCGGCACCTTGCGCTTCGGCGACGTGTACGCATGGACGAACTGGCCGTCGTCGGACAGCAGCAGAAGCCCCGTCGTGTCCTGATCGAGCCGTCCTACGCACTGGACGCCGCGCGTCGCGAACTGCGCGGGCAGCAGGTTGAAGACGCTCAGATGATGCTGCGGATCGCGCGAGCACTCGTAACCCGCGGGCTTGTTGAGCACGATGTACGCGCGCTCGCGATACGGCCACGGCGTGCCGTCGACTTCGAACGTGAGCGCGTCGGTCGCGACGTCGGCGTTGGGATCGTCGATGGTCGAGCCGCCGATCGACACGCGGCCGTCCGCGATCAATGCGCGGCACTGACGGCGCGAGCCGAAACCCTGGGAAAAGAGAACGCTTTCGAGATTCATTGGAACGGGCAGAGGGCGGCCAAAAGCCGCGATGCATCAGACGATGACAGCGCCCGCAAGTATCGAGGACGCCGTCGTCGCGTGCATTCTACCCGTCGCCTTCGCGGCCTTGCGCCGCTCGCTTCGACACATGCGGCGCGTCACGCACACGCTCAATGCGCGCCGGACCGCCGTTCGACGAAACGCGCGACGTAGTCGTCGGCGGGCTTCGTGGGGATTTCATCCGGCGTGCCTTCCTGCACCAGCGTGCCGTCGCGCGGGGTCGCAATGCGATTGCAGATGCGCAGCGCTTCGTCCAGATCGTGCGTGATGAACACGATCGTCTTGTTGAGCGTCGCCTGCAATTGCAGCAACTGAACCTGCATTTCCGTGCGGATCATCGGATCGAGCGCGGAGAATGCTTCGTCCATCAGCAGTACGTCGGTGTCGGCGGCGAGCGCGCGCGCCAGTCCGACCCGCTGACGCATGCCGCCCGACAGCTCGCCCGCGGACTCGCGCCGATCCGCACGACGCCCGAGCATGGGCGCGAGAGCGGGATGGCCTCGTCGTACGCGCCTTGAACACCTTGAATGCCTTGCGCGCTTTCCTCGCCGGCGAAGCGCTGGGTCATCAGGAAGGGATAGGAATCACACAGCAAGAACCGGAGCGCACGGACAGGCCGAAATCGTGACGATGGGCTTCTCGTCATCGCGTCACGGAGCCCTCCGATGCGTTCCCGCTTTCCCCGCTTTCGCTTTCCCGTTGCCGGCGCCAGCCTGTCCGCGTCGTTCCAGCAGCTCGCGTGGTCGAACCTGATCGCGCAATCCGCCGAACAGATCAGTCTCGCCGCGGCGCCCCTCGTTGCCGTATTCACGCTCGGCGCGACGGCTCGCGATACGGGGCTTCTGCAGACGGCGCAGACGCTGCCGTTCCTGTTGCTGTCGATACCCCTCGGCGTCGTTGCCGATCGCCGTTCGCGCCGCACGCTGATGGCCGTCTCGGAGAGCGTGCGCGCGCTGGCGATGGCGAGTGTGCTGCTGCTCGTGCTGTCGCACGGACTGACGCTGCCGCTGCTCGCCGTGCTCGGCTTTCTCGGCGCGACGGGCACGGTGGCGTACAGCGTCGCTGCGCCGGCGCTGGTCCCCGCGCTCGTGACGCGCGACGCGCTGCCCGCCGCGAACGGACGCATCGAACTCGCGCGCAGCGTCGCGTATTCGGCGGGGCCGGCGTTGGGCGGGCTGCTGGTCGGCTGGATCGGCGCGGGCTGGGCGTATGGCTGCGCGGCCGCGCTGTCGGCGCTCGCGGCCGCGCTGCTCGCGGGTTTGCGCGAGCCGCCGCGCGTCGTCGGCGCCGCGCGTCATTTCATGGCCGAGTTGCGCGAAGGCGCGCGCTTCGTGATCGGCGACGAGTTGCTGCGGCCGATGCTCGCGACGGCCGTGTTCTTCAACGTTGGTTTCTTCACGTTGCAGGCGGTCTATGTGCCGTATGCGGTGCATCGGCTCGGGCTGAGCGCGTCGGCGATCGGCGTGACGCTCGGCGCGTATGGGGTCGGCATGGTGTGCGGCGCGCTGGCCGCGCCGTCCGTCGCGCGGCGGGTTTCGTTCGGGCGCACGCTGATCATCGGGCCGTTTTGCGGGCTGGCCGCTTCGCTGACGATGATCGCGACGCTCGCCGTGCCGTCGTTCTGGCTTGCGGCAGCGAGCTTCTTTCTGCTCGGCGCGGGGCCGATCCTGTGGACGGTCGGCTCGACGACGCTGCGTCAGGCGATCACGCCCGCGAACATGATGGGCCGCGTGTCGGCGCTCAACAGCACGGCGACGTATGGCGCGCGGCCGCTCGGCGCGCTGCTGGGCGCGGTCGTCAGCGCGCGCTTCGGGATGGACGCGTGCCTGGTGGTGGCGGCGATCGGCTTCGTCGCGCAGGCGTGGATCATCGTGATGTCGCCTGTTGCGCGGCTCGCGCGGATTCCGGACGGCGTGGCCGTTCTCTCCTCGTGATCCGCGCCGTGCGCGCGCTCTTCACGAGCCGTCACTCCTTGCCGAATTCCTTCGCCGCGCGCGCGATCGCATCGGCCGTCGCGCCCGCGTGCGCCACGGACACCAGGTGGCTCGACGGCGTCTCGATGATGGTCGCGCCGATCCGGTGCGCCATCCAGCGTTGGATTTCCGGCGATACGGCGCGGTCGCGCGTGGTCACGATGTACCACGAGGGCTTGTAGCGCCACGCGGCTTGCGTCACGCGCTCCTCGAACGCTTTGCCCGCGATCGGCTGCTGCGCGGCGACGAGCACGCGGGTCAGGTTTTCGGGCACATCGGCGGCGAAATCGCTGTGGTATTTCGCCGGGTCGAGCCACAGGAAGCCGGCGGCGTCCTTTGTCATCGCCGAGCCGATGGGCATCTGCGGGCCGCGCTTGAGCACGTCGCCCGTCGATTCGCCGACGTCGGGCGCGATCGCCGCCACATAGACGAGGCCGACCACCTTCGATGCGTCCGGTCCCGAACCCGCCTCCGTGATCACGACGCCGCCCCACGAATGACCGACCAGCACGGTCGGGCCGGATAGCCGGGCGAGCACGCGTCGGGTTGCGGCGACATCGTCGGCGAGCGACGTCAGCGGAATCTGCACGGACGCGACGCGATAGCCCTTTTTCTGAAGCCGTTCGATCACGCCGTTCCAGCTCGATCCGTCGACGAACGCGCCGTGCACGAGCACGATGTTCTGCACGGGGCCGCCCGGCGGCGCGGAATAGGCGGCGGCGGGTCTAGGCGCGGGGGCGGAAGCTGGAGCGGGCGCCTGGTCGGTCGAAGGCGCGGCGGCGGGCGCGGGCGATGTTGTATCGGTGTCCGGGGTGGCGGGGGCTGGCGCTGCCGACGTATCGGGCGCGGGCTGCGGCGCGGGTTGTCCGGTCTGGGCGCGTGCGCCGGAGGCGGCGACGCAGACGCCAAGGAGAACGGCGTAGAGCAGACGTTTCGGCGACATGGCGACTCCATCATCGGCTGGACCGGATTCTCGGAACATACCGACCGGCAAGCAGGGTGACAACCGCTATCTAGAGCTAATTTCGGACACGTTGGACGGTGCTCTGGCGGGTGGGTGGCGCGTGTGCCCGGCGGCATCGTCGCCGCAGTGCGAATTCCACAAAACGTACTCCAGCGTGCCCGTTCTGTGAGCACCTCGCAGGAGGGTACAATTTACGGTTTTTCTGGACGCGTTCTGTGCGTACCGCGTGGATTTCAATGCAGTGGAGTGAGACATCTTGAGCAACGGACAACACCATGACGGCCTCCAGCGAGGGCTGAAGAACCGGCATATCCAGTTGATCGCGCTGGGCGGTGCGATCGGCACGGGCCTCTTTCTCGGCTCGGCGGGCGTACTGAAGGCGGCGGGGCCGTCGATGATCCTCGGTTACGCGATCGGCGGTTTCATCGCGTTCCTCATCATGCGCCAGCTCGGCGAAATGGTTGCGCAGGAGCCCGTCGCCGGCTCGTTCAGCCACTTCGCGTACAAGTACTGGGGCGATTTCCCGGGCTTCCTGTCGGGCTGGAACTACTGGGTGTTGTACGTGCTCGTCAGCATGGCCGAACTGACGGCCGTCGGCACCTACGTGCATTTCTGGTGGCCGGGCGTGCCGACATGGGTCTCGGCGCTCGTCTGCTTCGTCATCATCAACGCGATCAACCTCGCGAACGTCAAGGCGTACGGCGAAACCGAGTTCTGGTTTGCGATCATCAAGGTCGTGGCCGTGATCGGCATGATCCTGTTCGGCGGCTATCTGCTGATCAGCGGTCATGGCGGTCCGCAGGCCTCGATCACGAACCTGTGGGCCGACGGCGGCTTCTTCCCGCACGGCTTCAACGGCCTCTTCATGATGCTCGCCGTGATCATGTTCTCGTTCGGCGGACTGGAGCTGATCGGCATCACGGCGGCGGAAGCCGACGAGCCGCAAAAGAGCATTCCGAAAGCCGTGAATCAGGTGATCTACCGGATTCTGATTTTCTACATCTGCTCGCTGGTCGTGCTGCTGTCGTTGTATCCGTGGAACCAGGTGGCGGCGGGCGGCAGCCCGTTCGTGATGATCTTCTCGCAGATCGGCGCGGGCCTGACGGCGAATGTTCTCAACGTGGTCGTGCTGACGGCGGCGCTGTCCGTGTACAACAGCGGCGTCTATGCGAACAGTCGCATGCTGTACGGTCTTGCCGAGCAGGGCAATGCGCCGCGCGCGCTGCTGAAAGTCGACGGCCGCGGCGTGCCGTATATGGCGATCGGCCTGTCCGCGCTCGCCACGTTCGCTTGCGTGATCATCAACTATCTGATTCCTGCCAAGGCGCTCGACGTGCTGATGGCGCTCGTCGTGGCCGCGCTGGTGCTGAACTGGTCGCTGATCAGCCTGACGCATCTGAAGTCGCGTCGCGCGATGGTCGCGAAGGGCGAGAAGCTCGTGTTCAAGTCCCTATGGTTCCCGCTCGGCAACTGGATCTGTCTCGCGTTCATGGCGATGATTCTCGTGATCCTCGCGATGACGCCCGGACTCAACGTGTCGGTGCTGCTCGTGCCCGGGTGGCTCGTCGTGATGTGGGCGGGCTATGTGGTGAAGCGTCGGCGCGCGGCCGCGCATGGGCTCGCGGGAGCGGCGAGCGGGCGCTGAGCCGGTGCGAGGCTTTTAGCTGGCGCGTTGATGTCGAGCGCGTTCGATCGTCTGATCGAGTATGAGGGGAGCCGGATTTGCCGTGAGGCTATCCGGCTTTTTTGCGTACGCGCGGATTCGAATGTGCGTGCAGAGGGTGTGCTGCCGACAGCCGTGTGAACCGCAGAAAACACAAAACCCGCGGCATCGGGCAGATGAACGCGGGTTTGTTGGGGTGAAGCCGAACTACTGCTGCTGAATTCTGGTGCCCAGGGCCGGACTCGAACCGGCACGCCTTGCGGCGGGGGATTTTGAGTCCCCTGCGTCTACCTGTTTCACCACCTGGGCTTGATCTTCGTCGCTTCTTCGTCTTTCGACCTGCCTGGTCGCGAAATGCACATCGGCACCTCGCGAGACGAAGACGCAAATTATGGCTGAAAACGCGTCGGCGGGCAAGCCGATGACCGATCGCGACGCCCGGCGGACGCTAGACCGTGCGCGAAAACCGCTGCGACGGCTGCTGGCCCAGATAACGGTCGAACACCATCGCGATGTTGCGCACGAGCATCCGTCCCGCCAGTTGCACATCGAGCCGACGCGCGCCGATCTTCAAGAGCCCGTCGTCCTCGAACGGGCGTAGGCGCTCCAGTTCCGGCGCGAACGCGTCGTGAAAGCGGATGCCGTACGCGGCTTCGAACTCGTCGAAGCGCAGTTCGAGATTGCACATCAGTTGCGTGATGACGTCGCGACGCAGGCGGTCGTCGAGGGAGAGGCGCACGCCGTGACTGATCGCCAGCCGCCCTTTGTCGATGGCCGCCGCGTAGCCCTCCAGGTCCTTCGCGTTTTGCGCATAGACGTCGCCGACCTTGCCGATCGACGAAGCCCCGAAACCGATCAGATCGCATTCCGCGCGCGTGCTATAGCCCTGAAAATTGCGATGCAGCGTGCGCTGGGCCTGGGCGCGCGCGAGCTCGTCGGTGGGCAGCGCGAAGTGATCCATGCCGATGTAGACATAGCCCGCGTCCGTCAGCCGCTCGACGACGCGGCGCAGGATCGCGAGCCGTTCAGCGGGAGAAGGCATCGTGGACGGGTCCATTTGCCTCTGCATCTTGAAGAGCTGCGGCATGTGCGCGTAGCCGAACACCGAAAGCCTGTCGGGCGCGAGCGCGAGCATGGTGTCGAGCGTCCGGCTGAAGCTGTCGACGGTCTGATACGGCAGGCCATAAATCAGATCGACGCCGATCGAATGAAAGCCCGTCGCGCGCGCGGCGCGCATCACGTTCGCCGTCATCTCGAGCGGCTGGATGCGATTGGTCGCCCGCTGCACGACAGGGTCGAAGTCCTGCACGCCCAGACTCAGGCGATTGAAGCCGAGATTGCGCAAATGAACGATGGTTTTCGGCGACGCTTCACGCGGATCGACTTCGATCGAAAACTCGCCTTCCGAATCGCTGCACAACGTAAAGTGTTCGCGCGTGGCGGCCATCAGCTCGGTCATTTCGTCGTGCGACAGAAACGTCGGCGTGCCGCCGCCCCAATGCAGTTGCGACACGGGCCGCGCGGTATCGAAGAGCGGCGCCTGTAACGAGATCTCACGCTTGATCTGCTCGAGATACGGACGCGAGCGCGCGCGGTTCTTCGTCACGACCTTGTTGCAGCCGCAATAGAAGCAGACGGTGTCGCAAAACGGAATGTGGAAGTACAGCGAGAGATCCGTGTCCGATGCGCCTTCGTCGGCGGCGGCGCGGCGGTAGTCGCCGGGATCGAAGTCGTCGCGGAACTGGACGGCCGTCGGATAGGACGTGTAGCGCGGGCCGTTCGAGCTGTATTTCGCGAGCAGGTCGGGGCGGAAGAGGGCGTCGGCGGAAGGAGCGGTAGTCATCGGATTCATATCCCGACGCCTGCCGGATGATGCGCGAACCGCCTGGTCGTTGCGTGCGGGAGCGGTTCGATCGTGTGCTCGGTGAAGAAGGGCAGGCGCCTTGCGAGCGTGGTATCTGTTGCGAAAGTGTGCAAACGAGTCTACGGGAGCGAGAGCGCGCAACCTTGTGTAAAAAGGTCGCATGCGTCAAATGGCACAATGTAGGCTGAGCGGCGGCCGCTTCATCTGCGGTGGGCCGGCCTCGTCGAGTGTTTGTCGTTCAGGAAAGCGCAGTGTCTGTCGATTTGTCCCAACCGTCGTCCGCGACAGCGGATCACGCGTGCCGTCCCAACTGCGGCGCGTGCTGCATCGCGCCGTCTATCTCGAGCCCCATCCCCGGCATGCCGGACGGCAAGCCGGCAGGCGTCCGCTGCGTGCAACTCGGCGACGATCTGCGTTGCGCGATCTTCGGCAAGCCGGAACGTCCGGCCTGCTGCTCGGGTCTACAACCGCAGGCCGACATGTGCGGCAACTCGCGCGACGAAGCGCTGATCTGGCTCACGCGTCTCGAAGCCGATACGCGGCCATGACATGATGGCTGTGCGCCGTCAGTCGAAGCGCTCGCGCCGCAAGACCATCGCGCGAATCCTGAACGCCCCTTGCCAGCAATACGAGCAACACCGATGCGGCGCATCCGCTGCGTCACGAGGAGAATCTGCATGACCCATTCCGCTGCGCCCGCACGGCGCCGCTTCCTGATTTCGGCGCTGTCCGCGTGCGCAGTCGGTGGCTTGACGACGTCGCTCGCTGCGTGCGCGACGTCGACGTTCCCGTTTATTCCGGATCACTACACGTTTTCGCAGAAGCAGGTGCAGGAAGCCGTGCAGCGCAAGTTTCCGTATCAGCGCACGGTATCGCAGGTGTTCGAGGTCGCGTTGACGCATCCTGTCGTTGGCTTGCTGCCGGATACGAACCGCGTGTCGGTGCGGCTCGACGCGCGGCTCGCAAGTCCGTTTCTGCAGCAGCCGGTCAACGGCGTGTTCACGCTGTCGAGCCAGCTCGAATACGATCCGCAAAGCCGCTCCGTCGTGCTGCGCGCGCCGAATGTCGACAACGTAAGTGTCGACGGTGACGCGCAGGCCTACATGCAGCAGATCAACGCCGCCGCCGCGGTGCTCGCGACGCAGCTGCTCACCAATTATCCCGTCTACACGTTCAAGCCCGACCAGCTGCAATTTGCCGGGGTGACTTACGAACCAGGTACAATCACGGTCCTTACAAACGGCATACGCGTTCAGATCGTCGAAAAGTGACGGGCGCGTTACCGGGTGGGCCGCGCCATCGTTGCGCTGACGTGGCCCCGCATCGTCAACCCCCCAAACGAAGAGGGCCACGGATGGACTGGATACTCACCCTGAAGGCGCTGATTCTCGGCATCGTCGAAGGCTTGACGGAATTCTTGCCCGTGTCGAGCACGGGTCATCTGATTGTTGCCGGCAGTCTGCTGAATTTCGACACGCCGCAGGAAAAGACTTTCGACGTCGTGATCCAGCTCGGCGCGATTCTCGCCGTGTGCTGGGAGTACCGTCAGCGGATCGGCAATGTCGTGGCCGGCCTTGCGACGCGGCCCGACGCGCGCCGCTTCACGCTGAACGTGATCATCGCGACGATTCCCGCGATCGTGCTCGGCCTGCTGTTCGAGAAGGCGATCAAGGCCGTGCTGTTTTCGCCCGTGCCCGTCGCGTTCGCGCTCGTCGTGGGCGGCGTGCTGATTCTGTGGGTCGAGTCACGCCAGCGCAACCGGCAAGACCTCCAGCCGCGCGTGCATTCGATGGACGACCTGAGCCCGCTCGATGCGCTCAAGGTCGGTTTCGCGCAATGCTTCGCGCTGATTCCCGGCATGTCGCGCTCGGGCTCGACGATCATCGGCGGCATGCTGTTCGGGCTCGACCGGCGCGTCGCAACCGAGTTCTCGTTCTTTCTCGCGATACCCATCATCTTCGGCGCGACCGTTTATGAGCTGCACAAGGACTGGCAGGCGCTGTCGTCCGACGCGCTCGGGCTCTTTTCGATCGGTTTTCTCGCGGCGTTCGTCAGCGCGTTTGCGTGCGTGCGCTGGCTGCTGCGCTATATCGCGGCGCACGATTTCAGCGCGTTTGCGTGGTATCGGATCGGCTTTGGCTTGCTGATCCTTCTGATCGGCTACAGCGGCGGATTGAGCTGGGCGGATTGACATTGCGCCCGGCATCGATCCGGTGCAAATGAAAACGGCCTGCCGTTCGTGAACGGCAGGCCGTCGTTGTTTAGCTTTCGCGAGCGTCGCTCAGGCGTCCGGACGGCGCCGGTAAATCAGGTCCCACACGCCGTGCCCGAGGCGCAGGCCGCGCTTCTCGAACTTCGTCACGGGACGATAGTCGGGACGCGGCGCGTAATCGTCGGCAGTGTTCTCCAGCGCGGACTCTGCGCCGAGCACTTCGAGCATCTGTTCCGCGTAGTTCTGCCAGTCGGTCGCGCAGTGGATGTATGCGCCCGGCTTCATGCGCGACACCAGCAGCGCAACGAACTTCGGCTGGATCAGACGTCGCTTGTGATGGCGCGCCTTGTGCCACGGATCGGGGAAGAAGATATGCACGCCGTCGAGACTCTGCGGCGCAATCATGTTCTCCAGCACTTCGACGGCGTCGTGCTGGACGATGCGGATATTCGATAGATTCTGCTCGCCCATCAGCTTCAGCAGCGCGCCGACGCCCGGCTCGTGCACTTCGATGCCGAGGAAATCGTCGTCAGGACGATGCGAGGCGATTTCAGCCGTTGTCGCGCCCATGCCGAAACCGATCTCCAGAATGCGCGGCGCGCGGCGGCCGAACACGGCGTCCCAATCCGGCTGCTCGGGCGTGTACGGCACGACGAAGCGCGGGCCGAGTTCGTCCATGGCGCGGCGCTGGCCCGTCGATACGCGGCCTGCGCGCGTCACGAAGCTGCGGATGCGGCGCAGGTGCAGCGCCTCTTGTGGCGCGGCGGCGTCGGAGGTTTCCGGAGTTTCGGCGGGCCCGGACGGCTCGTCGCTGGAAATCTGGGAGGTGTCGCGCGGCAGACCGGCTTCGTTCGGATCGTGAATCATCGTGGATGAAGACCTGGATGTGGCGGCGGGAACGGCTGGGCGTGAGGGCGGGCGCGTTTCATTGATAGACAGCGCACCACAAAAAAGCCGCCTTCATGGAGGCGGCTCTCACGCTGGATTCTCCGCCTCGTCTCTCCGCCCGTGCGTTGCGCGGCAGAGGGAGCGGCTGAAAGTGGAGCGGGCGATGGGAATCGAACCCACGTCTCTAGCTTGGGAAGCTAGGGTAATAGCCATTATACGACGCCCGCAGAGCGCGCCATTTTACGCGGTTTCGGCAGGTTTGGGCAAATCGCCGGGCACGCACGCGCCCGGCGTAAAGACACGAACCGGTCAGATGCCGAACAGCGTGAGCGACACGGCGGCCCGCGTCACGACCATCAGCAGCACCTGGACGATCACGAACAGCAGAATCGGCGAAAGATCGATGCCGCCCAGGCGCGGCATGATCTTGCGCAGCGGGTTGAGAAACGGCGCCGTCAGCTCATACAGAATCGGCATCGCGGGCGAGCGGGGGTTGAGCCACGACAGCAGCGCCATCAGGATCGTCAGCCAGATCAGCAGGTTCAACGCCCACTTGACGACGGTCAGTAGCGCGACGATCAGCAGCGACGGCATCAGCGCGAGCGGATCGACGCCGACGATCACCACCATCAGCACCACATAGACGATCGACGTGATGAGCGCGGCGACAATGCTCGCCCAGTCGATGCCGCGCACGCCAGGAATGATCTTGCGCAGCGGCAGCACGAGCCAGTTGGTCACTTGCAGCACGGCGCTCGACACCGGGTTGTACGGCTGCATGCGGACGAACTGGAGCCACGCGCGCAGCAGCAGAGCCGCGCCGAACAGCGTAAAGATGGTATTGAGCAGAAAACGGGCGATATCGCCGAACATCGTGGGTCCTTTCCTTCAGAAGACGTCTCGCGCGAAGCGGGACACATGGCGCCGGGCAAGCCGGCGGACGGCTTGAAACTCCGAGCGCGCGCGGTACGCCGCGCGGCTCACCAGAATGCTTGCGCGTGCCGCTCGCGGCGGCGCTGCGCGGTCGGCCGCGTCAGACGGCGACCTTGATTTCGCTGATCAGGATTGTGCCGTTGCCGCCGTCCGTGTAGTTCGGAATGTCGGCGAGCAATGTGTCGCTGGCAGGTTTGAAAACCTCGTAAAACGCCTCGACGGTATTGAACAGAAAATGCCCTGCGGCGACGAACGGCGGCGGCGAGCCCGGCGGCCCGGCGTTGACGCCGACATCGACCGACCAGCCCTTCAGCGATGCGCCGAACAGCCTGGCGGCGAGCGGCATGTGCGTGCCGCAGTAATAGTCGATGTCGAAACGTCCGCCTTCCCGATACGGATAGAGGATGCTGACCTTGATCATTGTGCGTTCTCGTCGGTTGGTCACGAAGCGCGAGCGAGGCGCCGTGCGCCCTGATCGCGTCGTTGCGCGCGTGTTGGTCCTGGTCGTGCTGGCGAGACGGGCGGCGATACAGTCTGCGACTCCATGGAGGCACGCAAGCCGCCATTGTCCCGTTGATGCCGGTCGTCACATTATCACGGCTTACTCGGCGCTTGCACCTGTCGCCGCGCCTTTCAGCGTACGGCTGAGCGACCGCTCGACGGCCGCGCCGATCGCATCGATGGCGGCGGGCGGCGCCGCTCGGGCGCGCGCGAGCGCTACCGCCCGTCGCGACATCAGCCGAAAAGCGCCGCGTGATCGCCGCCGAGTTGCTCCAGCAGCGATAGTTGCTTTTCCACCACGCCGACGTGCCGCGTGAAACCGGTCCCGCGAGCGCGTCGGCGAGGCCTCGGTCCCGCGCCGTTTCGAGCGTGCCGGCCATCATAGGCAGCAGCGCGCGCAGCGCATCGTTTTCGTCAAAGCCCAGCTTGCGCCACAGGTTCACGTTCTCAGCCAGACTGCATAAGGCGAAGCTGGCGGCGTAGTGTGCTGCCGCGTGATACAGCAGGCGGCCGCCGGGCGGAATCGACAGCGGATGGCAGCGCAGCGGGGCTGCGAGCGCTGTCAGCGCGTCCTTGAGCGCGCCGTCGGCTTCGATCGTCACGGAGCAGCCGGCGATGCGATCGACATCTGTCAAATCGCCGCTGAACAGGTAAAGTGGATGAAAACCGCCGATCGACGCGCCCTGGTTCCGAGCCGGGGCAAGCAGTTCGACGGGCGACGCACCGCTGCAATGCACGACGGCTCACGCTCCTCTCGCCGGTGCCGCGTGACAAGGGAACTTGAGTGTGTTCGCTGTCGTACCGATGCTGTCATCGGGGACGGTTAAAAAGAGTATGTCCGCCGACTCGACGGCCCGCTGGGGTCGTCATACGCGGCGCAGAATCCGATCTGACTGGCGAGCCGCCGTGCCGATTCCGGCGTCCGGCTCGCGATGGCCGTGACGGGATAGCCGGCGCGTGCGAAGCCGGACGCAAGACACCGCGCAATCCGGCCCGCGCCGACGAAACCAAGGCGCGGCACGGAGGGCTGGGACATGTTTCCTGCTCCCGACGGGACTGAAGAAGGAAGCTGGAGTATCGCGCTCCGATAATCGCGGGCGAGGACTGGCGGCTTTCACAGGTGGTTTGGGCGCATGCAGACGTGCGTTTCGCGGTCAACTGGCACTCACGGTGCCGTTGGCGCGGCGTACAAAATCAGGGTACGAGTAAACAGGCGCGAAAACTGCTTGGCGATTTCCGTAGGAGTGGATTGGCAGTCACCGTGGTTTTTAATGTCTCGCAGTCAGATTCGGGAGGTCACGATGAGTATCTTTTCTTACCGAAAGCACTTACGGTTCCTCACGCATTCCCAACGCCGCTGCTGGTGGGACCAGAGAAAGCGGCTCAGTCCTCGGGTGAAAATCAGTGGTGCGTACGTGCCGCCTAACGTCACCCGCGAATTCACCTATGTGAAAGTCGGCTGACGTCTCACCCGTTCGAATCATGCAAAACGCCTGGCCAGCCGCCAGGCGTTTTTCGTTAAGGGTCGCCAACGCGTCGAACGACGTGTGACGCGCGCCAGCAACGGCGCGGCGCGAATTTGTAATCAAAGATTACCGAAGCGCGCGAGCCGCGCTCGGCGGACACGGTCAAGTTGCCCGATCGACAGCGGATTGCCGGCAAAATCCTTGATTTTCGATGCCCCGAACGCCATTTGACAGACGTATGGAAAGCTTCGGCTGACCAATCGCTTTCCCGCGATTGCAATTTGCAACAAATGCAGACTACGGCGTGCGGACTTTTTCGATACATTGGAATCACAGCATGTCCGTCATGCGACCCGGTCACGAACTGGCCGCGCCGCCAGGAGAAATACAAGTGAAGAAGATCGTTCCGTTTATTGCCGCTGCCGTACTCGGGGTTGGATTGACCACTGCGGCGCAAGCTCACGTGTCGGTGGGTATCGGCATTGGTGTTCCCGTCGCTCCCGCTTATCCCGTCTATTCGGCGCCTCCACCCGTGTATTACGCGCCTCCGCCGGTGGTCTATGCGCCGCCGCCGCCCGTCGTGGTCGCGCCGGCGGTCGTAGTGGGCGGTGGGTACTATCACCGTCCGTACTATCGCCACGGGTATTGGGGTCGTCCGTACTACCGGTACTAACGCGGTACTGATTTTCGCGCCGCGCAGCCTCGCCGCTGCGCGCGCCAACGTGTACAACGGCGCAACGCCGGCTCGATGCCGCGTTGCGCCGTTTGCATGTCGGCCTGTGACTTTGCGGCGTCTGACTTGAGTGAGCGGCTTGTCACTTTGGCCTATGACCTTCGGGAGATCCGTCCTGCACGCACACACATCGCAGAAGCTGGGAGAATAAGCGCTTTCTCAAGCCTTGGAGTCATTCGCCCATGCATGCGTTGTCTGCTCCCACCTATGAAGATGTCGTCGACGCCGCTGAGCGCATAGAAGGCATCGCGCATCGCACGCCGGTGCTCACGTCGACCACGGCGAACGAGCGCACGAGCGCATCGCTTTTCTTCAAGTGCGAAAACTTCCAGCGCATGGGCGCGTTCAAGTTTCGCGGTGCGTACAACGCGATTTCCCACTTCGATCCCGAGCAGCGTGCAGCCGGCGTGCTGACGTATTCGTCCGGTAATCATGCGCAGGCCATCGCGCTGTCGGCGCGGCTCGCCGGGATTCACGCGACGATCGTGATGCCGCACGACGCGCCCGCCGCCAAAGTCGCCGCGACGAAAGGCTATGGCGGCGAAGTCATCACCTATGACCGCTACACGGAAAACCGCGAAGAGATCGGCCGCCGTCTCGCGCAGGAGCGCGGCATGACGCTGATTCCGCCGTACGACCATCCGCACGTGATCGCGGGGCAGGGCACGGCGGTGAAGGAACTGATCGACGAAACGGGACCGCTCGATTTTCTGTTCGTCTGCCTGGGCGGCGGTGGGCTGCTCGCGGGCAGTGCGCTCTCGGCGGCGGCGCTGAGTCCGCAGTGTCGCGTGATCGGCGTCGAGCCGGAAGCGGGCAACGACGGCCAGCAGTCGCTCTCAAAGGGCGAGGTCGTGCATATCGACGTGCCGCATACGATCGCCGACGGCGCGGCATCGACGCATCTCGGCAACTACAACTTTCCGATCATCAAGCGCAACGTCGAGCAGATCGTGACGGTGAGCGACGCGCAACTCGTCGATACGATGAAGTTCTTCGCACAGCGCATGAAGATCGTCGTCGAGCCGACCGGCTGTCTCGCGGCGGCTGCGGTGCTGGAGAAGGTGGTGCCCGTGGAAGGCAAGCGCGTCGGCGTGTTGATCAGCGGCGGGAATGTGGATCTGCAGCGGCTCGGCGAGTTCTTGCGCTGAGGTTCCGAGACAGCGCTGACGGCATCGCTCGAATGCCGTCGGCGCATCGGTGCATGGGGCGCGAGCGGCGGGTCAGCTTGCCGCGTGCGCCGTCTGGACGATCAGATCGCGGTATCCGTTGACGATCACGCTGTACGAAAAGTACGCGAACAACAACGCCGACAGCACGTGACAGACCCGCAGCAGCCCCGTGCCCGCGCGCTTGCGTCCGTGGCTCGCGAGCCCGCATATCAAGAGCGTCCAGCACAGGCTGCCCAGGAAAAAACCGCCGAGGAACACGGGTGCCGTCGTCACGGACGTCGCGCCCGCTTTGGCGATCAACGCGCCGCCCACGGCCGCGAACCACAGGATCGCGCTCGGCGAAGAGATGGCGAGTAACACGCCGCGCAGGAAGCCGCGCTTTGGGTCGAGGTGCGGCGTCGACGGGTCAGCTTCGCCTTCGACGGGGGGCGCGGACGCGGGAAACAACGCTTCGCGCGCCATCTTCCAGGTGAGGAACAGCAGAATCGCCGCGCCGCCGATCCAGACCACCCAGCGCACCGACTCGAATTGCAGCAGCGCCGCCATGCCCGCAAGGGCGAGCGCCGCGTAGATCAGATCGCCGAAACAGGAACCGAGGCCGAGCCAGAAGCCGGGCCTGAAGCCATGTGACAACGTCAGCGAAATGATCGCGACGTTGACGAGACCGATGTCGAGGCACAACGACAGCGACAGAAAAAAACCGTCCGACAACATCGACAAGCTATGCATCCGTCCAGCCGCTCAGAATTGAATTGTTGTTGTTCGATCAAGGCAACGCGGATGCGAACGGCGCTTCGCCGTCGCGGTTCCGCGAACCTGGGTTCTTCAAAGCCGAGTCGCTGAATTCAGGTTCGCGAATCGCGAAACTCACAGGCCAAGTTCATTCCACAGACCGTCGATGCGCGCCTTCACGGCGTCGTCCATCACGATCGGCCGGCCCCATTCGCGGTCGGTTTCGCCTGGCCATTTGTTGGTCGCGTCGAGGCCCATCTTCGAGCCGAGACCCGCGACGGGCGACGCGAAATCCAGATAGTCGATCGGCGTGCTATTGACGAGCACCGTATCGCGCGAAGGGTCGATGCGCGTCGTGATCGCCCAGATCACTTCCTTCCAGTCGCGAATATTCACGTCTTCATCCACGACGACGATGAACTTCGTGTACATGAATTGCCGCAGGAAACTCCACACGCCGAACATCACGCGCTTCGCGTGGCCCGGATAGCTCTTCTTCATCTGCACGATCGCCATCCGGTAGCTGCAGCCTTCGGGCGGGAGATAGAAGTCGGTGATCTCGGGGAACTGCTTCTGCAGCAGCGGCACGAACACTTCGTTCAGCGCGACGCCGAGCACGGCGGGTTCGTCGGGCGGCTTGCCCGTATAAGTGGAGTGATAGATCGCGTCGCGGCGCATCGTGATGCGCTCGATCGTGAAGACAGGGAACCACTCCTGTTCGTTGTAGTAGCCCGTGTGATCGCCGTATGGGCCTTCGAGCGCGTGCTCGTAAGCGGCGCTCGCGCCCTTCGACGGACGCGGCGGCGCGCCATCGGGCGCGGGCGCCGGCTCGCCTTCCTGCGGATAGATGAAGCCTTCGAGCACGATCTCTGCGCGCGCGGGCACCTGCAGCGTGTCGACGCCCGGGGTGATGCACTTCGCGAGCTCCGTGCGGCCGCCGCGCAGCAGGCCGGCGAACTGGTATTCGGATAGCATATCGGGCACGGGCGTGACAGCGCCGAGGATCGTCGCCGGATCTGCGCCGAGCACGACGGCGACGGGATACGCCTTGCCGGGGTTCTTCAACGCGAATTCGCGGAAGTCGAGCGCGCCGCCGCGATGCGCGAGCCATCGCATGATGACCTTGTTCCGGCCGATCACCTGCTGGCGGTAGATACCCAGGTTCTGGCGCGTCTTGTTCGGGCCGCGCGTGACGGTGAGGCCCCACGTGATCAGCGGACCGGCGTCGCCGGGCCAACAGGTCTGAACGGGCAGTTTCTCGAGATCGACGTCGCTGCCCTCCCAGACGATTTCCTGGCAGGGCGGGGCGCTGACGGTCTTCGGCGCCATGTCCCAGACCGCCTTTGCCAGCGATAGCAGCTTGCCCGCGTCCTTGAGCCCCTTGGGCGGCTCCGGCTCCTTCAGCGCCGACAGCAGACGCCCGACGTCGCGCAGCGACTCCAGCGACGCCTGATCTCCGCCAGCATCGCCTTGCGCGGCGGCATCGATCCCCATGCCCAGCGCGACGCGCCGCGGCGTGCCGAACAGATTGCCGAGCACCGGGAACGCATGGCGTTGCTTCGACTCGAACAGGAGCGCCGGGCCGCCGGCGCGCAGCACGCGGTCGCATAGCTCTGTCATTTCCAGGACAGGCGACACGTTTTGCGAGATACGGCGCAACTCGCCGAGCGATTCGAGGCGGCTCGCGAAGTCACGCAGGTCTTTGTATTTCATCGGTCCGGGTGGCGGCCGCGAAACGGCGGACGCAAGAGCTGAAATCAATGGCGGGAGCAGGCGGCGCAGTAATGCACCGCCATGCCGAACGGATTGTCGATTTTACATGCGTTAGGAAGCGCACGCTGAATAGCGAAAATGCAGATCGGCTGGAAAAGCCCTTCCGCAGAGGGGTTGCGCTTCCTGAACAGTGTTCATAATTACAATTAGTTATAAATTCGGCCTTTTATAGTGTTGACGATCTATAAAACCCTGTTAGAATCCGGTCACATTGGTTGCAGGGAATTGATAGTTTTTACCACCGTCCCCCGGTCCTCAGACGCAACGCGTCACCCTTACCGCCCCCTGCAAGGTATTGACGGTCATAAGTAGTCTCCACCAGCGCACTTCGACGCTGGTTTTTCGCGTGGGAGCCACCGAATGCGTGCTTTTTTGGCATGCAGGCGGCCCTTTTCAAGCTTGTGGCTCCCCAACGGTACTTTTTGCCGTTTTCCCGACGTCGTGATTGCCTTAACCAGAGCACACGGCGTCTTGGTTTTGCGAACAGCATTCCCAAGCCGGTCGTTTTTACGGCGTTCGCAGGGCCAGCAACATGGGAGATCTGAATGAACGCCTGGTTATCGTGGCGTCCCAACGAGCGGATCGCGCAGGTCATGCGCGGTGCGCTGCGTCAGGGAACGCGGTTGAGTCATCATCTATTCAGCGTAGTTGGCGGGTTTGCTGTTCTGTTTGCACTCTCGTTGTGGCTGATACCCGGCTGGCGCCTGATGCTGGCCACGCGGCTGATGCCCTTCGTCTCGGCCGCCGTGCAGGCTGGCCCCGCCCGCCTGCTGCAGGGCAATCCGTTGCCGTCGTTCGCCCCGCCACAGCGCAGGAATGCGGCACCGCAGGACGATACGCTCTCGACGTCGTCGAATACGGGAGACAACGCCAACGGCCCGGCTAAGGCCGCTGACGCCGGCTTCAGCATTGCGGGCGACAACTCCAGTTTCTCGTCTCCGGCCAGCACGGGCCTTTCGTCGGCTGCGCTGAACGGACTCGATCCGCGCACGCTGCCGAGCGTGAGCACGATCGCTTCGATGATTCCGTCGCAACGCGTGTCGCCGGACGCCCGAGACGAACGCGTGCTCATTTCCACGCGCGAGCAGGATCTCGTCGCGTCGTTCCTCTCGCGCCGCTATCGCGTCGCTCAGGAGCCGGTCAGCGAGCTTGTGAAGGCTGCGTTCGACACGGGCCGAGAAGTCGGTCTCGATCCGCTGCTGCTGCTCGCCGTGATGGCGATCGAATCAGGCTTTAATCCGTACGCGGAAAGCGGCGTCGGCGCGAAGGGCCTGATGCAGGTCATGTCGACGGTTCACTCGGACAAGTTCCGCTACTTCGGCGGCCAGTCCGCGGCGCTCGAGCCGCTCGCGAACATCAAGGTCGGCGCAATCGTGCTGAAGGATTGCATCGCGCGCGGCGGCTCGCTGCCGGGCGGTCTGCGTCTGTACGTCGGTTCGACGTCCCCCGACGACGGCGGTTACGGCGCGAAGGTGATGGCCGAGCGCACGCGTCTGCGCGACGTCGCGCGCGGCCGCAAGGTGCCCATCAACTCGCCGCAGGCGCCCGCCACCGTGCAGGCCTCGAACTCGACGCCGTCAGCGAATTCGAACGCTTCGAACAAGCGCGTGCAGGCGACGCTCGACGGCCGTCCGCTCGCCTCGACGAAGCCGGCGCAGACGCCGGCGACCAAGGATTCGGAACAGGACGACGCGAGCGCGAACGCAGCGAAGCATGCGGCGCAGCAGCCGGAGCTGGGCGCGTGATCGCGTAAGTAGTGCGGGAAGAAGTGCAGGAAGAATCGCGCTGACCAGACCGGTCCAGCGAAAAGAAAGGGCACCTTCGGGTGCCCTTTGTCATTGTATTGCCGGTTTCTTCGGCATCGGCATCTGGTTCTTCCGCACGACGAGAGCGTCTCACCGTGCGGCTCAGCCTCGCGCTGGATCAACCGCCGAACAGCTTCCGCAGACGCTCGACAGCCTCTTCGAGCTTCGAATACGCGGTCGCATACGACAGCCGGATGTACTCGCGCGGCTGGTACGAGCCGAAGTCCATGCCCGGCACGAGAACGACGCCCGCATCGTGCAGCATCGCCTTCGTCAGGGCGGCGCTGTCGCCCGCGGCCGGATGCGCGACGCTGCGGCAATCGGCATAAACGTAGAAAGCGCCGTCCGGCATGACGGGCACGGTGAAGCACAGCGATTCGAGTGCGGGCGCGATGAAATCGCGGCGGCGCTTGAACTCCATCCGGCGCGATTCGTAGATCGCGAGCGTGTCCGGCTCGAAGCAGGCGAGCGCCGCATGCTGCGCGAGCGCCGATGCGCAGATGAACAGATTCTGCGCGAGCTTCTCGAACGCGCCGACGAGCGCCGGCGGCACCACGAGCCAGCCGAGCCGCCAGCCCGTCATGTTGAAATACTTCGAGAAGCTGTTGACGGTGACGACGTCGTCGCCGAACGAAAGCGCGGACACGGGCGGCGCGTCATAGCTCAAGCCCTGATAGATCTCATCGACGATCGTGAAGCCGCCGCGCGCGCGGACCGTCTCGACGATGCGCTTCAGTTCGGCAGGCTCGATCGACGTGCCCGTCGGATTCGACGGCGACGCGAGCAGCACGCCGCGAGTGCGCTCGTTCCACAGACGCTCGACGTCGCTTGCCGTCAACTGGAAACGCTCGGCGGGGCCGCTCGGCACGAGCACCGGCTTGCCCTCGGCGGCGGCGACGAAATGGCGGTTGCACGGATAGCTCGGATCGGGCATCAGCACTTCGTCATCGCGATCGACGAGCGCCGCGCACGCCAGCAGCAGCGCCGCCGACGCGCCCGCCGTCACGACGATCCGCGCCGGATCGATGTCGAGCCCATACGCATGCTTGTAGTGCCCGGCGATCGCGTCGCGCAGCGCGTGAATGCCGAGCGCGCTCGTGTACTGGGTGACGCCGCGCCGCAAAGCCGCCGTCGCGGCCTCGATGACAGGCTCCGGCGCCGTGAAGTCCGGCTCGCCGATGCCCATATGGATGATGTCGCGCCCCGCGCGCTCCAGCAGCGCCGCTTCCTTGGCCAGTTCCATGACGTAGAACGGCTGGATCGCGTCGACGCGGGCGGCCAGTTTCACGAGGGGTTCGGTGATGCTGTTCATTCGATGAGTCCAGTTCAAACAGGAGCGCAAAGTCATCGGCGCAAAAACAAAGGCGGGCCCGCGTTAAGCAAGGCCCGCCTGCATCAGCGATGACAGAAGCCCGCCACGCTTACTGCTTGCGAGCGGCCGCCTGCGTCTCGGCGACGCGCAGTTTCGCCGACAGCTTGTCCAGCACGCCGTTCACGTACTTGTAGCCGTCCGCGCCGCCGAAGGTCTTGGCCAGTTCCACTGCCTCGTTGATGACGACGCGATACGGAATGTCGACCTGATTCTTCAGCTCGTAGGCTGCGACCAGCAGCACCGCGCGTTCGACGGGCGACAACTGGTCGATCGGGCGGTCGAGGCACGGCGTGAGATCTGTGGTCAGTGCTTCGGAATCGCGGATCACGCCATGCAGGATCGCGTCCAGATGCTCGTGGTCGGCTTTGTCGAAACCCTGGGCGCCGCGCAGCTGTGCGTCGATTTCACCTGCCGGCGAGCCCGACAGCAGCCACTGATAAAGCCCCTGCGTGGCCAGTTCGCGGGAGCGTCGGCGTGCGCTCTTCATGCCCGTTCCTCTTCGTCGTCCTCGTCTTCGCCTTCTTCGTCCTCGTCGCCGTCCAGCTGTTCGAGCGCGACCGCGAGATTCGCCATTTCGACAGCGGTGCGCGCCGCGTCACGGCCTTTCTCGGTCATGCGCGCAACGGCCTGTTCGTCCGTTTCGGTCGTCAGCACGGCGTTCGCGACGGGGATGCCGAAGTCGAGCGCGATGCGCGAAATGCCCGCGCCGCTTTCGTTCGACACGAGTTCGAAGTGATACGTCTCGCCGCGGATGACCGCGCCGAGTGCGATCAGCGCGTCGAACTGGCCGCTTTCAGCCAGCTTTTGCAGCGCGAGCGGGATTTCCAGCGCGCCGGGCACGGTGACGAGCAGCACGTCTTCGCCCGTCACGCCGAGGCGTTCGAGTTCTTCGATGCATGCATCAGCGAGGCCGTTGCAGACGGGTTCGTTAAAGCGCGATTGGACGATGCCGATGCGCAGACCGTCGCCGTCGAGATTCGGTTGGTATTGTCCGATTTCCATATGAGGTCCGTAGTGTGTTGGTTGAGCGCAGGTTAGCGAGAACTGGGCATGAAAGCGGTTGAAGCGTTCAGCAGTTTTGCGGCTTTTCGGCCGCGCTGCCCGGCATCGGTATGAAGCCGGTCACTTCGAGTCCGTAGCCGGACATGCTGCCCAGCTTGCGCGGGTTCGACAGCACCTGCATCTTGCCGACACCGAGTTCGCGCAGAATCTGCGCGCCGATGCCATACGTCTTGAAGTCCACCGGCCGGCGCTTGAGCGCTTCGGCCCGACTCTTTTCGTCGAATGCCTTGAACACGTCGACCAGCTGATCCTTCGAGTCGCCGCAATTGAGCAGCACGATCACGCCGTGATCGCGCGCGGCGATTTCCTTCATCGCGGCGTCGAGCGTCCACGAGTGCGTGGAGCGGCCCACTTCGAGCAGATCCAGCACCGACAGCGGCTCGTGCACCCGCACCGGCGTGTCGCGCTCGGGCGTGGGCGTGCCGCGCACCAGCGCCATATGCGGCTGGCCGCTCGGCTGGTCGAGATACATGACCGCGCGGAACGGGCCGTGCACGGTCTGCATCGTGCGTTCGCAGACGCGCTCGACGATCGATTCCGTGCGGCTGCGATAGTGGATCAGGTCGGCGATCGTGCCGATCTTCAGGCCGTGTTCGTGCGCGAACGTCAGCAGGTCGGGCAGGCGCGCCATCGTGCCGTCGTCCTTGATGATTTCGCAGATCACCGCAGCGGGCGTGAGCCCCGCGAGCGCCGTGAAATCGCAGCCGGCTTCCGTGTGGCCGGCGCGCACCAGCACGCCGCCCGGCTGCGCCATGATCGGAAACACGTGCCCCGGCTGGACGATGTCCTCGGTGCGCGCGTTCGCCGCGACAGCCGTGGCGATGGTATGTGCGCGGTCCGCCGCCGAAATGCCCGTCGTGACGCCTTCGGCCGCCTCGATGCTGACCGTGAACGCCGTGCCGTATTGCGTGCCGTTGCGGTGCGTCATCAGCGGCAGGTTCAGCAGCTTGCAGCGTTCCTGCGTGAGCGTCAGACAGATCAGGCCACGGCCGTAGCGGGCCATGAAGTTGATCGCTTCCGGCGTGATGAATTCCGCTGCGATGACGAGGTCGCCCTCGTTTTCGCGGTCTTCTTCGTCGACAAGAATCACCATCCGGCCAGCTTTGAGCTCGGCGATGATTTCAAGGGTGGAGGCGAGGGTCATGTTGGCGAGAAGTTTGGGAAAGCGCGTATTTTACGCCACGCCGCCCCGCAAGTCGCCCGTCCAAACGGCATATGCCGTTCGGACGAATGTTCAGCCGCGCTCCCGTACGCGAGACTGGAAGGCGAAATTACTTCGGTGCGTTGAGCATCCGCTCGACGTAGCGCGCGATCAGGTCGATCTCCAGATTCACCTGCGTGCCTTCCTTCAACGCCTTCAGCGTGGTCACTTCAACCGTATGCGGAATCAGATTGATCGAAAACTCGCAGCCGTCGTCGCGGTCCGTCACCGAATTCACGGTGAGGCTCACGCCGTTCACGGTGATCGAACCCTTGTACGCGAGATATCTGCCGATCTCGCGCGGCGCGAGCACGCGCAACTCGTGCGATTCGCCGACGCGCGCAAAGCGCGTCACCGTGCCGAGGCCGTCCACATGGCCCGACACGATGTGGCCGCCCAGCCGGTCGTGCGAGCGCAGCGCCTTTTCCAGGTTCACTTCGCCCGTATCGGCAAGGCCCGCCGTGCGGTTCAGGCTTTCGCGCGAGACGTCCACGTCGAACGAGTTCGATGTCTTCTCGATCACGGTCATGCACGCGCCCTGGATCGCGATGCTGTCGCCCAGTTGCACGTCCTCCAGATCGAGGCCGCCTGCGTCGACGGTCAGGCGCACGCCCGCGTCCGGTTCGCTGCCGAGCGGCTTGATCGATGCGATGCGGCCGACAGCCGCGACGATTCCCGTAAACATCGTGTCGTTTCCTATATCTATCGGTCAGTGTCCGGGCGGCTTCGGCATCAGGCGCGCGAGAATCCGCACGTCGCTGCCGATCCGGTCCACGGCATGAAATTCGAGTTGCGTGCGCGCATCGAGCGAACCCGGCGCGGCGAGATTGAACATGCTCATCGAGTCATTGCCGAGCAGGCTCGGCGCGAGATAGACGAGCAGTTCGTCGACGCAGCCTTCGCGCAACAACGAGCCGTTCAGCTTGTAGCCCGCTTCCACATGCAGTTCGTTGACTTCGCGCTTGCCGAGCTCTTCCAGCATCTTCGGCAGATCGACTTTGCCGTTTGCGTTCGCAAGCGGCACGATTTCGGCGCCGCGGTCGTGCAGCGCGGCGGCGCGTTCTTCGAGCAGCGGCGTGAGCTTGCTGCAGAAGATCAGCGTCGGTGCGCCGGCGAGAATCTGCGCGTCGGGCGGCACTTCGAGCTGGCTGTCGATCAACACGCGGTGCGGCTGGCGCGGCGTATCGACGGCGCGCACGGTCATGCGCGGATTGTCTTCCTTCACGGTGCCGATGCCCGTCAGGATCGCCGACGCGCGGGCGCGCCATGCGTGGCCGTCGTTGCGCGCGGCCTCGCTCGTGATCCACTGGCTCTCGCCCGAAGGCAAGCCGGTGCGTCCATCCAGCGATGCCGCCACCTTCATCCGCACCCACGGGCGGCCGCGCGTCATCCGCGACACGAAGCCGATGTTCAGTTCGCGCGCTTCCGTTTCGAGCAGGCCGCAGCGCACTTCGATTCCCACGTCGCGCAGCATCGACAGGCCGCGCCCCGACACGCGCGGGTTCGGGTCTTCCATCGCGGCGACCACGCGCGCAACTTTCGCTTCGATCAGCGCGTTCGCGCACGGCGGCGTGCGGCCGAAGTGGCTGCACGGTTCGAGCGTCACATAAGCAGTCGCGCCGCGCGGATCGTTGCCGCGCTTGCGTGCGTCCTTCAGCGCCTGGATTTCGGCGTGATCGTGGCCGGCGGGCTGCGTGTAGCCTTCGCCGATCACCTCGCCGTTCTTCACCAGCACGCAGCCGACACGCGGATTCGGGTCGGTCGTGTACAGGCCGCGCCAGGCGAGGGCCAGCGCGCGCTCCATATGGACGAAATCGGTCTGCGAGAACATCGGTTTGGCGTTATCCGTTCAATGGTTCGTCAACGCGGTTCACGCGAGCGACTTGAATGCGCCGCGCGCGGCATCGATGGTCGCGTCGATGATCGCGTCGTCGTGCGCGCTCGACACGAAGCCTGCCTCGTATGCGGAAGGCGCGAAGTACACGCCCGCATCCAGCATCTTGTGGAAGAACGCGTTGAAGCGCGGCACGTCGCAGCGCGAGATTTCCGCGAAGCTGCCCGGCACGTTCGCCGAGAAATACAGACCGAACATGCCGCCGACGGAATCCGCCGTGAACGGCACCTTTGCTTCGCGCGCGGCTTCCGTGAGGCCTTGCACGAGACGCGTCGTCTGGCGCGACAGCGTGTCGTAGAAGCCCGGTGCCTGGATCAGTTGCAGCGTCTTGAGACCCGCCGCGACCGCGATGGGGTTGCCCGACAGCGTGCCCGCCTGGTAGACGCCGCCGAGCGGCGCGAGATGGGCCATGATGTCGCGCCGTCCGCCGAACGCCGCTGCCGGCATGCCGCCGCCGATCACCTTGCCGAGACACGTGAGGTCAGGCGTGATGCCATACAGTTGCTGCGCGCCGCCCAGCGCGACGCGGAACCCGCACATCACTTCGTCGAAGATCAGCACCGACCCGTATTCGGTGCAGAGGCGGCGCAGCGCGCCCAGGAATTCGGGCGTTGCGCGCACGAGGTTCATGTTGCCCGCGACCGGCTCGACGATCACGGAAGCGATCTCGTTGCCGAACGCCTTGAACGCCTCTTCGAGCGCCGCGACGTTGTTGTATTCGAGCACGGTGGTGTGCTTCGCGATATCGACGGGCACTCCCGCCGACGTCGGATTGCCGAACGTCAGCAGGCCCGAGCCCGCTTTCACGAGCAGGCTGTCCGCGTGGCCGTGGTAGCAGCCCTCGAACTTGACGATGCGGCTGCGGTTCGTGAAGCCGCGCGCGAGGCGCAGCGCGCTCATCGTCGCTTCCGTGCCGCTCGACACCATCCGCACCTGTTCCATCGAAGGCACGAGCTTGCAGATTTCCTCGGCGATCTCGACCTCGGCTTGCGTCGGCGCGCCGAACGAGAAGCCGTTCACCAGCACGCGCTGCACGGCCTCGAGCACTTCCGGATGCACATGGCCGACGATCATCGGCCCCCACGAGCCGATGTAGTCGATATAGCGCTTGCCCTCGGCGTCCCAGAAGTACGCGCCTTGCGCGCGTTCGATGAAGCGCGGCGTGCCGCCGACCGAACGGAAGGCGCGCACGGGCGAGTTGACGCCGCCCGGAATGGTTTTCTGGGCGCGGTCGAAGAGTTCTTGATTGCTGGACATGAGCATTGGACCTGCTTGGGTTGGGCTCGCGCGCCGAATGGCTGCAACACGCGCGAGTGCGGTACAAGGGCGGTATCGATGCGCTGCGAACGGGCATGCGCAAGCGCGCAACGAACGCACGATCGTAAGAATGACCTCACGAAATTGTACCGGAGTCGTGTGGAATCGGCCGTGCGCGGGAAGGCGTGGCGGGGCACTGCCTTATGCGTTCAGGTGCCGCCGCCGCGCTTGCCGCCCGGGTTGCCGCCGTCATTGCCTTCGCCGTCGCCGGGCGTGCCACCCGGGCGCTTCGCCGGCCCGAAGTACATCGCGACCCGCGCCGCGCGTTTGCCGGCAGCGGCCTTGTTCGCGTCGCTCCACGCTTGCGTCGCTTGCTCCTTCGTCGATTTCGCCGGCTCGTCCGCATGCGGTGCGACGGCAGGCCGCGGACGCTTGCCCGTCCTTTCGAGCCAGCGCTTTTCGAGCGCACCCTCGGCGATCGGCTTGATCGAGATGCCCGAGGTTTGCGCGTCCCACGTCTGGACGGAGAAAGGATGCTGGCGCAATTCGTCGCGCGAGATCACGACTTCATGATGCGCATCGACCAGATAGTCGTACACGAAGTCGATGCACAGCCGGTAGCCGCGCTTTTTGGTTGCGTCGGGCACTTCGTATGGCGCGCGCGTCACGTATCCCGACGCGAACACGCCCTTGGGCTCCAGCGTCACGCGATGAATGAATACGCGGTCGCCCGGCAGGATGCTGCGCGAAAAGCCGCAGCCCCATACGTCGGTGACGGCTTCGCCCGCCGCGACGCGCTTTGCCACGTCCGGCAGTTCGGGCCACGGCCACTTTTTTGGGCTCCATATCAGCAGAAAGGCGGTCATCTGCGTCGAATGTCTGTGTCGAAGAAACGGATGGCCAGCTTAACCGATAAGGCGGAGAAGGCCTGTTTCCAGCGGGCGCACCGACCGCGTCAAGCAGAGCGATATTTAACGTCGGTTACAATCCCTAGCTGTATCCGCGTCGCCGCACGGTCCGTTGGATCGCCCCTCGGCCGATCTTTGCGCGTCGCTTCTCACTGGAATCCCATGTCTCACGCTGTCAGATCCCGGCCGGATGCCCGGCTGATTCTGCTGCTCGGCGCGCTGGCCGCGTGCGGGCCGATTTCAATCGATATGTACCTGCCCAGCCTGCCGTCGATCACGCAGGCGTTCAACGTCAGCGCGGGCGCGGCGCAGGGCACGCTGACCAGTTTCATGCTCGGCTTCTCGGTCGGCATGCTGTTGTACGGGCCGATGTCGGATGCGTACGGACGGCGCCCCGTGCTGCTCGGCGGCATCATCATGTACACGCTCGCGACGATCGCTTGCGCGGTGTCGCTGTCGATCGGCGCGCTCGTCACGTTCCGTTTCGTGCAGGCGCTCGGCGCGGGCGCGGCATCCGTGCTCGCGCGCGCAATCGCTCGCGATGCGCACGGCCCGGCCGATGCAGCGCGCGTGCTGTCGATGCTCGCCATCGTCACGTCGATCGGGCCGTTGCTTGCGCCGCTGATCGGCGGGCAGTTGCTGCTGCTGGGCGGCTGGCGCGTCGTCTTTATTGCACTGACGATCTTCGGCGCTCTCTGCGCAGCCACCGCGTTCATGCGCGTGCCGGAAACCTGGCCGCGCGAGAAGCGCGCGCACGGTGCGGTGCTCCAGTCGTTCGCCGCATACGGCACGCTGCTGAAGGACCCCGTCACGTGGGGGCACATGCTGTGCGGCGGCATGGCGTTCGCGTCGATGTTCGCGTACATCACCGCGACGCCGTTCGTCTATATCGAGTACTTCCATGTGTCGCCGCAGCACTATGGCTTTCTGTTCGGGCTGAACATCATCGGCATCATGCTCGGCAACTTCGTCAACACGCGTGTCGTCGGACGCACGGGGCCGCTGCCCGTCATTTCAGTCGCCGCGACGATCAGCTTCGTCGCATCGCTGTACGTCGCGCTGATGTGCCTGACGGGGTGGGGCGGACTGTGGTCGATCGTCGTCGGGCTGTTCTTCGTGGTGGGCGTGGTCGGCTTGCTGTCGGCCAATTGCACGACCGATCTGATGCATCGCTATCCGCAGAACGCGGGCGCGGCGGCGGCCGCGTTCGGCGCGATGCAGCTGGCGTTCGGCGCGCTGTCGAGTTTCGCCGTCGGGCTGTGGCATGACGGCTCGCCGCAAGGGATGGGCGTGACGATCGCCGTCGCGGGATCGCTGTGCTTCGTCGGCCGGTTCCTGGTGATGCGCTGGCATAGTCGGCCCGTATCGCAGGCTTCGGCAGCCTGATGCACACGCGCGCGACCACGCACAAGACCACGCACAAGACCACGCACGAGAGCACGCACGAGAGCACGCACGAGAGCACGCACGAGAGCACGCACGAGAGCACGCACGAGAGCACGCACAAGACCACGCACTAAACGAACCGACGACAACAAAAAGCCGGACCTGCTGCCGAATGGCAAAAGGTCCGGCTTTTTCAGTTGAAACTCACCGCCCGAACAAAAGCGCCGACTAGTCCCTCGGCGAGGCCGCTGCTCCGTGGCTGAGCCAATCCAGCACGGCCGTCGTATCGTCGTCGGCGTCCTTGCGCGCCTTCGCGACGGCAGCGCTGACTTCCGCCGCCGGCGCCGCCCGACGGATCGCCACGCCGACAGCCAGGATGTCGATCATCAACAGATGCAGGATGCGCGAGATCATCGACAGCTGCGACTCGCGAATCTCGATGTGATCGGTTTCCAGCGCGACCGTCGCGCGCTTGGCCAGCGGCGTGTTGCTCGACGTGATCGCGATCACCTTCGCGCCCGCCTGCATCGCGACTTCGAGCACGCGCAGCAGTTCGGGCGCGCGGCCCGACTTCGACACCGCGACGATCACATCGCCCTTGCCGAGCAGTGCCGCCGACGCCGCCTGCATGTACAGATCGCCGTAAGCGATCGTCGGAATGCCGAAGCGGAAGAACTTGTAGTGCGCGTCCTGAGCGACGATATTCGAATTGCCGAGGCCGTAGAACTCGATGCGCCGCGCGCCGTTCAGCAGATCGATCGCCGTTTCGACATGCTCGAAGTTCAGATGCTCGCGCAACTGCAGGATCGCGGAGACGGTGTTGTCCAGTACCTTCGCGCCGAAGTCCGTCGCCGTGTCGCCGAGATGCACCTGGCTGTGCGAGACGGGAATCGTGCCCGTCAGACCCGTCGCCAGCTTCAGCTTGAAATCGGACAGGCCCTGGCAGCCGAGCGAACGGCAGAAGCGGATCACAGTCGGCTGGCTCACGTCGGCCTTGCGCGCGATGTCGACGATGGGATCGTTGATGATCGAGCGCGGGTGATTGAGCGCGAGATCCGCGACGCGGCGCTCGGCGGGCGTCAGTGCATCGCGCATCTGCCGGATGCGCTCGAATACGGCGGACGAACTGCCGCCCGCGCGATTCGACAGCTGCTCCGCGAGAATCGCCGATACGCCGAGAAACGCCGGATACTCCGCCGTGATCACGTACGTCGGCACGTTCTTCAGATACGCCTCGAAGCGGCCCTTCGCCTCGAAGCGCTGACGGAACGACGAGCGCGCGAAGATGTCGCCCAGACGCGGCACGACACCGCCGCCGATATAGATGCCGCCCAGCGCGCCGAGCGTCACCGCGATGTTGCCCGCGAACGTGCCGAGAATGCCGCAGAACACGTCGATCGTCTCGGCCGCGAGCGGATCGCCGTCGAGCCCTTTCTTGACGATCTCCGACACTTCGAGCGTCGCGGGCACGCGTTTTTTGTCGCGAGCCGCGAGCGCGCGATAGATCACTTCGAGGCCCGGCCCGGCGGCGACGCGCTCGAACGACACATGTGGCCACTTCTTGCGCGCGTACTGCAGCACGAGGTCTTCGCGCTCGTCCATCGGCGCGAACGTCGCGTGGCCGCCTTCGCTGCCGAGCGCGATCCAGCGGTCGTCGGCGGGAATCAGACCCGACACGCCCATGCCCGTGCCCGGACCGAGCAGGCCGATCACGCTGTTCTGTCGCCGCGTGCCGCCGCCGACCTGCACGCGCTGCGAATCGGTGAGGCCCGGCAGCGCCATCGCGAGCGCGGTGAAGTCGTTCACGACGAGCAATGTGTCGAAGCCGAGCTGACGGCGCGTCGCTTCGATCGAGAACGTCCAGTCGTGATTGGTCATGCTGACCTGATCGCCGTCGACGGGATTCGCAATCGCAATCGCCGCATGATTCACGCGACCGATCTTGCTGTCCTTCAGATACTTCTTGATGACCTCTGCGACACCCGGATAGTCCGCGCACGGATAGACGAGAACCTGCGTGATTTCGCCAGGACCGGTTTCAAGCGCGAAGCGCGCATTGGTGCCGCCGATGTCGGCAAGCAGCCTCGGTCCGTCGGCGTGCTGGCCCGCGCCAGGGGCAGCCTTAGTTTGCACACCAGTAGACATCGAGTCTTACTCCCTTGTCGTTCGCCAACGTCGAGATGGCATTTTTTTGTCGGGCGGCTGCGGCGGCTTTGAGCACGTCGAGCTTTTTCTGACCGGCGATCAGCAGGAACAGCCGGTCGACTTTCTTCAACGCGGACATCGACCAGCTCACGCGCGCATGCGGCGCGGCGCCGGGATGCACGGCGACGAACGGATCGGCCGTCGAGATTGCGTGCGCCCATTCGGGCGCATCCGCGAAAATCGACGCCGTGTGGCCGTCTTCGCCCATGCCGAGCACGGCCACATCGGGCAGATGACGATCGCCTCGCGCGACATCGCGATTCAACACGGCGATATGCGCGTCGAGCGATTGCGCCGTGTCGACGAGCGGCAGGAAGGTCGCCTCACGCGCGGCGTTCTGCAACAGCGTCTCGTGGGCGAGTCGCGCGTTGCTCGCGTCATCCGTCTCGGGCACCCAGCGGTCGTCGACGAGCGTGACGGCGATGCGTTCCCAGTCGAACGGCTGCGTGGATAGCGTTTGCAGAAACGGACGCGGGCTCGTGCCACCGGACACGGCAAGCGTCGTCGGGCGCGCGCCGGTTGCGCTCGCACGGGCGGCGAGCGACGCATGTAGCGCGTCGCCGACCGCCTTCGCCAGCGCGTCGGATTGGGCGCGCGGGTCGTCGAAAGCGTGAAGCTCGATCACTTCTCCTCCATGCTGCTTTCTTTGTTAGATCTGAGGTGCTGCGGGGGCGGCATCGGCGATCAGTCGAGCCGACGTTGCCCGATGTTGCGCGATGTTGCCTTGTCCCGCTGCTGCCGCGACCGGGCCTGTGTCGTCTGAGTCACCGGGTTCCCGTGCGGCTGTTCATGCCGTACTGCAAGCGGCGCGTCGGCTGCGACATCGATGCAAAAACATCGATCATCGCAGGTCAAAACCAAACGCGCCGTACTTCCTTAATTCTCTTCTTCGAGCCAGCAGGTGTCGTGCTGCGCAAGCATCGCGCTCGCGGCCGCCGGACCCCACGTGCCCGCCGCGTACGGCTTTGGCTTGCCCGACGCGGCCCACTCGTTGAGGATCGGCTCGACCCACTTCCATGCCGCTTCCTGCTCGTCGCGACGCACGAAGAGCGCGAGACGTCCGTGGATCACGTCGAGCAGCAGACGCTGATACGCCTCCATCTGGCCTTCCTTGAAGAACTGGTCGAAGGCGAGGTCGAGGTGAACGCTCGACAGGTTCATTCCTTCGCCAGGCTTCTTCGCGAGGCAATAGAGGCGGATCGTTTCGTTCGGCTGCAGGCGGATCACGAGGCGATTCGCGCCCGGCCGCAGCGCCGACGAACCCAGCGCCGAATGCGGCACGGCGCGGAAGTTCACGACGATCTCCGCGACGCGATCGGCCAGCCGCTTGCCGGTGCGCAGGAAAAACGGCACGCCAGCCCAGCGCCAGTTCTCGATCTCGACCTTCAGCGCGACAAACGTTTCCGTCGCGCTGTCCGTCTTCACGCCGGGCTCCGTCGCATACGCGGGAACCGACGTGCCGCGAATGACGCCCGCATGATACTGGCCGCGCACGGCGACCTTGCTGATATCGCGCGGATCGATCGGCTTCAGCGCGCGCAGCACGCGCAGCTTTTCATCGCGGACGGAATCCGAATCCATCGAATGCGGCGGCTCCATCGCGACGATCGAAAGCAGTTGCAGCAAGTGGTTCTGCACCATGTCGCGCAGCGCGCCCGTATTGTCGTAGAAGTCGCCGCGCGCTTCCACGCCGAGTTCTTCGGCGATCGTGATCTGGATGCTCTCGACCCACTCGCGGCGCCACAGCGGCTCGAAGAGCGCATTGCCGAAGCGCAGCGCCAACAGGTTCTGCACGGGCTCTTTGCCGAGGTAGTGATCGATACGGTAGATCTGCCCTTCGGCGAAGATCTCGCCGACGGCATCGTTGATCGCATTCGAAGAACGCAGGTCGTAGCCGAGCGGCTTTTCGAGCACGATGCGCGCGTTTTCGTTGAGGCCAACCGACGCGAGCGCGCGGCAGATGGGGACGAAGAGCGACGGGCCCGTCGCCAGATAGAACACGCGCGTGCCGGGCAACTCTTGCACCGCGTCGCGCAGCTTGACGAAGTCTTCGGCCTTGCCGAGATCGAGCTTCACATACTCGATGCGCTCGAGAAAGCTCGACCACGCGTTTTCGTCGACGCCGTTCTTCGAGACGTGCGCCTTCACATGTTCATTGACCCACTGCAGATAGCCGTCACGGTCTTCCGCATGCCGCGCGACGGCAACGATCTTGCCGCTCGCCTCGAGCATGCCCGCGCGGTGTGCTTCATACAGAGCGGGGAGGATCTTGCGCATCGACAGATCGCCGGTTCCGCCGAAGAGAACGAAGGTGAAGCTGGAGTCGGTTTGCATGAGTCTCCGTGGATATCTGGTGGGCCTGTAAGGCGCCCGTAGTCCGATAAAATTTTTTTTGACACTGAATTGTAGTTTAACTACAATCCAAATCAAGAGGTAACGTGAATTCGGCGAAAAAAGCGTGCGGGGCTTGTGAACAAGCGCCTTTTCGCGAGGGCACGTAGCTTCCCTGCATGTTAACGGACAACGCGTTCCGGCATGCGCCACGGTGCCTTTCGCGGGCGGCGCACGACGGCCGGAACGGGCGTTTCAGCGAATGACGTGCGCGGACCACCTCGAGTCTGCAACGCGCCGCAGTCAGAAGGCGGAAGCAGGCAAAAATCAGAAGAGGAGACAGTTCTTGCATCGCAAACCACTCATCTCTTGAGCGTCACGCGGCCGAACCTCGGCACGCCGGCACATCCACTTCACCCTGTGCCTGTCCGACGCTCGACCGTCCAGCGCATTGCCTGTTTGACTAACCATCACACCCTGGTGACATCAGGGGCCACTCGTTTTTAGTTCAGGTGTCTGGAGGAGATAAGCAATGAAATTCCGCGCGATCATGGGCGCCCTGTGCGCCGCAGGTCTGATGTGTGGCGTCGCCACGGCACAGGCGGCCGAATCCGTCGAAGTGCTGCACTGGTGGACGTCGGGCGGCGAGTCGAAGGCCGTCGGCGTGCTGAAGGACGACATGACGAAACAGGGCTACACGTGGAAGGACTTCGCGGTGGCAGGCGGTGCAGGCGCAGCGGCCATGACGGCGCTGAAGACCCAGGTGATCTCGGGCAATGCGCCGAGCGCCGCTCAGATCAAGGGCCCGCTGATCCAGGAATGGGCATCGCAAGGCGTGCTGGTGAACATCGACTCCGTCGCTGGCGACTGGAAGAAGAACCTGCCGCCGGAAATCGACAAGATCATGCACGCGGAAGGCCACTACGTCGCGGCGCCGTTCTCGGTGCACCGCGTCAACTGGCTGTACATCAACAAGGCAGCACTCGACAAGGCAGGCGGCAAGGTGCCGACCTCGTGGCCTGAGTTCTTCGCCGTCGCCGACAAGATGAAGGCGGCCGGCATCATGCCGATCGCGATGGGCGGCCAGCCGTGGCAAGACCTGACGCTGTGGGAAGACGTCGTGCTGTCGCAAGGCGCGGACTTCTACAAGAAGGCGCTCGTCGACCTCGACCAGAAGACGCTGACCTCGGACAAGATGGTCCAGGTGTTCGACACGGTTCGCAAGATCCAGGGCTACTTCGATAGCGGCCGCACGGGTCGCGACTGGAACCTGGCGACGGCGATGGTCATCAACGGCAAGGCCGGCATGCAGTTCATGGGCGACTGGGCGAAGGGCGAGTTCGCGAACGCGAGCAAGAAGGCCGGCTCGGACTACATCTGCGCGGCCGTGCCGGGTACGGAGAAGTCGTACACGTTCAACGTCGACTCGTTCGTGTTCTTCCAGCAGAAGGGCCAGAAGGCTGCGACGCCGGGCCAGCTGGCGCTCGCGAAGACCATCATGAGCCCGGAATTCCAGGAGCAGTTCAGCCTGTACAAGGGCTCGATCCCGGTTCGTCTGGGCGTGTCGATGGATAAATTCGACGACTGCGCGAAGAAGTCCTACGCTGATGAACAGACGGCCATCAAGTCGGGCGGCTATGTGCCGTCGCTGGCTCACGGCATGGCTCAGCCGGACGCAGCAGCAGGCGCGATCTCGGACGTCGTGACGAAGTTCATGAACTCGTCGCAAGACTCGAAGAGCGCGGTTGCTGCACTCGCGAAGGCTGCGAAGACCAAGTAAGCAGTCGGCACACAGTTGTAGCAGAACGCCCGGCGCGCCGGGCCTTGCATGAACGCATGCAGGGACTTCATGCGCGCCGGACGACGATGGTGCGATGCATCACCCGCGCCTCTGCCGTTCCGGCATCGCCAGATGATGACGATGCCTGACGGTACAGTTCCAGGAGTCGAGTTGTGACTGCTTCTATTAGCGGAAACGCAAAAGGCACGGCGCCCGTCGCGCGCCGCTCGTCGCCGATGGCGGCGCTCGCCGACCGCTGGATTCCGAAGCTGGTGTTGTCGCCCAGCATCGTGATCAGCCTTGTCTTCGTCTACGGTTTCATTCTCGTTACCGGCTATCTGTCGCTGTCGAGTTCGCGACTGATGCCGCGTTACGATTTCGCCGGCTTCGACCGGTACGCCGAGCTGTTCGATAACGACGTGTGGTGGACGTCGGCGGCGAACCTCGGCTGGTTCGGCATTCCGTTTATCGCGATCTGCGTCGGCCTGGGTCTGTTTCTCGCGATCCTGCTCGATCAGAAGATTCGCAACGAAGGCGCGTTGCGTGCGGTGTTCCTGTATCCGATGGCGCTGTCGTTCATCGTGACGGGCACCGCGTGGCAGTGGGTTCTGAATCCGGGCCTCGGCATCGAGAAGGTGTTGCACGACTGGGGCTGGACGAGCTTTTCGTTCGGCTGGCTCGGCGATCCCGACAAGGCGATTTTCTGCGTCGTGATCGCGGCCGTGTGGCAATCGACGGGCTTCGTGATGGCGCTTTTCCTTGCCGGCCTGCGCGGCGTCGACAGCGAAATCTTCAAGGCTGCGCAAGTGGACGGCGCGACGCTGCCGACCATCTATCGCAAGATCGTGATTCCGAGCATGCGCCCGGTGTTCTTTTCGGTGCTGCTGATTCTCTGCCACATCACGATCAAGACCTTCGACCTCGTCGTCGCGTTGACGGCGGGCGGTCCGGGCACGTCGTCGTCGCTGCCCGCGATGTTCATGTACACGTTTTCGTTCAACCGCGGGCAACTGGGCGTCGGCGCGGCTTCGTCGATGATGATGCTCGCAACCGTCGTGGCCGTGCTCGTGCCGCTGATGTACCTGGAATCGAGGAGCACGCGCAATGCAGCCTAAGATGAACATCAGCCGTGCTGTCATCTACGCGGCACTGATTCTGTTTGCGTTGTACTTCCTGTTCCCGCTGTACGTGATGCTGTCGACGTCGTTCAAGGACATCGACCAGTTGCGCTCGGGCAACCTGCTCACGCCGCCGTCGCACTGGACGTTCGCGCCCTGGGTGAAGGCGTGGAGCGAAGCGTGTACGGGCGTGCGCTGCGAAGGCATGCAGCCGTTCTTCATGAACTCGGTGAAGATGGTGATTCCCGCCGTGCTGATCTCGTCGATCATCGGCGCGTTCAACGGCTATGTGCTCACGCACTGGCGTTTTCGCGGCGCGGATGCGCTGTTCACGATGCTGCTGGTCGGCTGCTTCATTCCGTTCCAGGCGATCCTGCTGCCGATGGCGCGACTGCAAGGCTTCTTCGGCCTGTCGAACACGATCGGCGGGCTGGTGCTCGTGCACGTCGTGTACGGCATCGCGTTCACGACGATGTTCTTCCGCAACTTCTACGTGAGCGTTCCCGCTGAACTCGTGAAGGCGGCGCGCATCGACGGCGCAGGGTTCTTCATGATCTTCTCGAAGATCATGCTGCCCATTTCGCTGCCGATTTTCATGGTGTGCCTGATCTGGCAGTTCACGCAGATCTGGAATGACTTCCTGTTCGGTATCGTGTTCTCCGGTGTCGATTCGATGCCGATCACCGTCGCGCTGAACAACCTCGTGAATACGTCGACGGGCGTGAAGGAATACAACGTCGACATGGCGGGCGCGATCATCGCGGCACTGCCGACGCTGCTCGTCTACGTGATCGCCGGCCGCTACTTCGTGCGCGGCCTGACGGCGGGCGCGGTGAAGGGCTAATTTTTCTTGTTGGCGCGACGCTCGCGTGTCGATGCGAGCGACGGCCTGAACGGCATTCGGCCTGCGTCGCCAGCTAGCGGCGCATCAGCAGTACAGAGACTAGAGGATTCACAGCATGGCAAGCCTTTCCATCCGTGACGTGTACAAGACCTACCCGAACGGGGTGCCTGTCCTGAAGGGTGTCAACATCGACATCGAAGACGGCCAGTTCCTGATTCTCGTCGGCGGCTCGGGCTGCGGTAAGTCGACGCTGCTCAACATGATCGCCGGTCTCGAGACCGTGACGAAGGGTGACATTCAGATCGGCGGCAAGACGGTGAACAACCTGTCGCCGAAAGATCGCGATATCGCGATGGTGTTCCAGTCGTACGCGCTGTATCCGTCGATGACGGTGCGCGACAACATCTCCTTTGGCTTGAATATCCGCAAGGTGCCGAAGGGGGAGCAGGATCAGATCGTTTCGCGCGTTTCCAAGCTGCTTCAAATCGAACATCTTTTGGATCGGAAGCCTGGGCAGCTGTCTGGCGGTCAGCGGCAGCGGGTGGCGATGGGACGTGCGTTGGCTCGCGATCCGGCGATGTTCCTGTTCGATGAGCCTCTATCGAATCTGGATGCCAAGCTGCGGATCGAGATGCGCTCGGAGATCAAGCTGCTGCATCAGCGCCTTGGGACGACGATCGTTTATGTGACGCACGATCAGATCGAAGCGATGACCTTGGGCGATCGTATCGCTGTGATGAAGGACGGTATCGTGCAGCAGTTCGGGGCGCCGCAAGAGATTTATGATTCGCCGTCGAATCTGTTCGTTGCAGGGTTTATCGGCGCGCCGCCGATGAACTTCATTCAAGGTAAGGTCGTCGAGCAAGGCTCCGGCGTTGGGCTGGAACTCGATACGGGTGTGAAGCGCGGTGTGCTGAATCTGCCTTTCGATGGCGCTGTGAAGTCGCACGTCGGCAAGGAAGTGATTCTTGGGCTGCGGCCCGAGCGGATTACCGATACGCGGAATGCGCACAATGTCGATGATGGCAAGCATCAGCCGATCGACGTCAAGGTCGATGTGATCGAACCTACCGGCCCGGATACTTTGGTATTTGCTCAAGTGAACGGCAAGCGGATTGTTAGCCGTGTTCATCCGGGGGCTAATCCGCAGCCCGACCAAAATATGTCGCTGATGTTTGATGTTTCGAAGGCTGTGCTGTTCGATCCGCAGACGGAGCAGCGGATTGCTTAAGGGTTAGTTGCTCTGTGGGCGCGTTGGTTTTGGGAAGGCCCCGGGCGTTTGAGATGCGCTCGGGGCCTTTTTGGTTTTTGGGGCTTGGCTTTGGAGCTCGATGCGCATTCGATCACGATGTGCACGGATCTCTTTCATGAAGGCCCGTGCGAAGAAATTGACGAGCGTCGACGCGCTCAGGCCAGGTGAAGCAAAAGTCTCTTCGCACGGTTCAATGCGGCAACCTAACATCCAACTTAAACGTCACCAGCCTTGCCACAAGAATAAACCCCGTAGCAATCAACACGCTGTAGACGGTATCGAAGTTGATGTAGTCGAGCAGCAGATAAACCCAGCACCCAACCAACGCACAAGTCGCATAAGGCCTTGAATCCCGCAGAATCAGCGGAACCTCATTGCAGATCACATCGCGGATAATCCCGCCGAACACGCCCGTCGCAACACCCATCATCGAAGCCACGAACCACGGCATCTGTGCATCGAGCGCCAGCGAAGTCCCCGAGATGCTGAAGAGCCCAAGCCCGACCGCATCAGCCACCAGCAACACGCGCTCGTTAAAAACCCGCGTATAGGCCTTCAGCACAAACGGCGCAAAGAAGCTCAAAACAAAGATCAGAATCGCATACCACTGATGCTCGACCCAGTAGAACGGTCGACGATCCAGCAAGATATCTCTAACCGTCCCGCCACCAAACGCCGTAGCCATCGCGACAAGAAAAGTCCCAACAGCATCGAGCCGTTTCGTACGAGCCTCGATAAAACCAGAGATCGCGTAGGCGAGAATAGCCAGCGCTTCCATGATGGCAAGCGCGAGAGTGAGTCGAGGATGCATCGTTGAAAAGCCTTCTCAGACTTTACCGGACGAAGACGACGAAGCAGTCCCCGAGCCTGAACCAGCACCAGAACCCACCGACCCGGGCTGCAACAGAACAAGCACGGCACCCGCGCCGCCATCATGCGGACGAGCCTGCGAAAACGCGATCACTTCTTCCTTCTGCACGAGCCACGCGCGAACCTTGCCTTTCAGCACAGGTTCTTTCCCAATCGACCCGAGCCCTTTCCCGTGAATCACACGCAGACACCGTAGACCCTTCTTACTCGCCTCACGGATGAACTCAGACAAAGCGTCACGCGCTTCCTCGCGACGCATCCCATGCAGATCAAGCTGCGCCTGCACGATCCACGCACCGCGTCGGAGCTTCTTAACGATTTCCTGGCTCACACCCGGCCGACAGTAGGAAAGCGACTCATCGGTGTCGAGCAGCACTTCGGGATCAAACTCATCGGAGATCGCTTCGTGAAGCACGGCCTCTTCGTCGAGTTTCGTCTGCATCGGAAGGGGCGCGGGCGGCGTGCGCGTCACCGACGCGCGAGGCTTCGCGCTGAGCGGCGCGACTTCGCCAATTTCACGCCGAAACAGTTCGGCATCCACGGCCGCTTCACGCGACGCTTGCGCCGCCGCGGCCTTCTCACGCTGAGCGCGTTGCGCAGCGCCTTTCAACGCATCGCGCAAACCACCCAGCCCGGCCAACCCCGCGCCGGCCTCGACCAAAGGCTTCTTCGACGACGACGAAGATGAAGAAGTCGAAGCGCCAGTGTCAGACGACGCTTCAGCATCAGCAGGACTGGAAGCCGCAGTGCGCGGCCGTTTCGGTTCGCTCGGATGGGGCAGATTCTTAGGCATGGCGATCGAAGCAGAAAACAAAAAGGGCCGCCGGCAACACGCCGCGGCCCTTTCAGACATTGAGAATCTCAACAAGCGCGGCAAGCCTGCTGCATGCCGCTATTCTACCGATCCGCGTTCCCCGTTCTACACAAGCCACTTACCGAACGAGACCACGGAAACCATCAGATCGAACGCTCGGCCTCGGCACTCATCGCGCGCTCGCCGATCGACTCGTGGATGCTTTCCAGATAACGCTGCGCATCCAGAGCAGCCATACAGCCCGTGCCCGCGCTCGTGATCGCCTGACGGTACACGTGATCCTGCACGTCGCCGGCAGCGAACACGCCCGGTACGCTCGTGCCCGTCGCGTTGCCGCTCAGGCCGCCGTTCGTGATGATGTAGCCGTTCTTCATCTCCAACTGGCCTTCGAAGATATCCGTGTTCGGCTTGTGGCCGATCGCGACGAAGAGACCTTGCAGATCGATATCGGTGGTCGCGCCCGTCTTCACGTTCTTGACGCGCAGGCCGTTGACGCCGCCGTCATCGCCCTTCACTTCGTCGAGCACGTGGTCCCACTTGATCTCGACGACGCCTTCCTTTTCCTTCTCCAGCAGACGGTCGATCAGGATCGGCTCGGCGCGGAACTTGTCGCGGCGGTGGATCACCGTCACCTTCTTCGCGATGCCCGCGAGATACAGCGCTTCTTCGACGGCCGTATTGCCGCCGCCGACCACGGCGACGTGCTGGTTCTTGTAGAAGAAGCCGTCGCAGGTCGCGCACGCCGACACGCCGCGGCCCATGTACAGCTCTTCAGACGGCAGGCCGAGATATTGCGCCGATGCGCCCGTCGCGATGATCAGCGAATCGCACGTGTACTCGCCCGAATCGCCGATCAGGCGAATCGGCTTTTCGTCCAGCTTGGCCGTATGGATGTGGTCGAACACGATTTCGGTGTTGAAGCGCTCGGCGTGCTCGAGGAAGCGCGTCATCAGCTCCGGACCTTGCACGCCCTTGGCATCGGCGGGCCAGTTTTCGACGTCCGTCGTGGTCATCAGCTGGCCACCCTGCGCTAGGCCCGTGACGAGCACCGGCGACAGGTTGGCGCGCGCCGCATAGACGGCCGCCGTGTAACCGGCAGGGCCGGAACCGAGAATCAGAACCTTCGCGTGTTTGGTCGGGGAAGCTGGCATGATCGAAATCCGTTAAAAGCGTCGGTCAGCGGCGGAACATCGGCTGCAATGACCGGCGGTACTGGCGTCGAGCCGGGAAACCTGCTTGACACGTTAGATGGGTATCAGCCCCGTATTATAAAGGGCAGCCCAACCGGCTGCTTCATGAAGCTTTGCGATCAGCGCGATAGCCGATGCCAACGTCATCGGCGCGAAAACCCGCCGAAAGTACGTCGATTTCGCGGGAAAGCGTATGGGAATTACGACATTCCTGGCCGTTCGGCCGACGTTACCGTCATTTACAGCCTTGCGCGCAACAGTGCGTTTACAATAGTCGCCGATGAACGACAGGCGGCTTGCCGGCAGGATGTGAGTGATTCCATCGGCACCTGGATCGGCCCCGACGGTGAATTGAAGGGCAATTGAACCGGCACCTGAATCCGCTGCAGGCCGCACACGCAACAGGCTCAATGGCAAAAGCTACCTATTCCGCGAACGCGCAGGCATTGCCTCATCGCATGTCGCGCCTTTTCACCGAAATCCGCTGGATTCTCCAGCTGGCGCTCGGCGTTTTCCTCGTGATGGCGCTGATCAGTTACAGCCGCCGTGATCCGAGCTGGACACACGCGGCGCAGGTCGATCACATCTCGAACTGGGCCGGCCGCGTCGGCGCCTGGACCTCCGACATCCTCCTCCTGCTCTTCGGCCTTTCCGCCTGGTGGTGGATCGTGCTGCTCGCGCGCCGCATCTCGGCGAACTACAAGCGCATCACGCGTCACGAGGAACCCGACGAAAACGCGCCGCGCGACAACAGCTGGCTCGCGGACGTATTCGCGTTCGCGCTCGTGCTGCTCGCGTGCGATGGCATCGAAGCGTTGCGCATGTGGTCGCTGAAAGTGCAGTTGCCGCGCGCGCCTGGCGGCGTGATCGGCGAGGCTGTCGCGAAGGGCGTGTCGCATGCGCTCGGTTTCACGGGCGGCACGCTGGCGCTTTTGATCGCGCTCGCTATCGGCCTGTCGCTGTACTTCCGTTTTTCGTGGCTGTCGGTGTGCGAGAAGGTCGGCGATTCGATCCTCTCCGGCGTGACGCTCGCGAAGCTGCGCCGGGAGGCGGGCCGCGACCGCAAGCTCGGCGAGGCGGCCGCCGTGAAGCGCGAAGGCAAGGTCGAACAGAGCCGCGTGAAGATCGACGAGCACGAACCCGTCGTGATCGTGCCGCCCGTGACGAAGCCGGAAAAATCGGAGCGCGTCGAGAGGGAGCGCCAGGTGCCGCTCTTCGAGAGCCTGCCCGGCGATTCGACGTTGCCTGCCATCTCGCTGCTCGATCCCGCACCCGCGACGCAGGAAACCATTTCTGCCGATACGCTCGAATTTACCTCGCGTCTCATTGAGAAGAAGCTGAAGGACTTCGGCGTCGATGTGAGCGTGGTCGCGGCTTATCCTGGTCCGGTGGTGACGCGTTACGAAATCGAACCCGCCGTCGGCGTGAAGGGCAGCCAGATCGTGAATCTCGCGAAGGACCTGGCGCGCTCGCTGTCTCTTACGTCGATCCGCGTCGTCGAGACGATTCCTGGCAAGAACTACATGGCGCTCGAATTGCCGAACCAGCGTCGTCAGACGGTGCGGCTGTCGGAGATTCTCGGCTCGACGGTCTATGCCGACGCCAGCTCGCCGCTGACGATGGGCCTCGGCAAGGACATCGGCGGCAAGCCTGTGTGCGCGGACCTCGCGAAGATGCCGCACCTGCTGGTCGCCGGTACGACGGGTTCGGGCAAGTCGGTCGGTATCAACGCGATGATTCTCTCGCTGCTCTACAAGGCGAGCGCGGAACAGGTGCGAATGATCCTGATCGATCCGAAGATGCTCGAAATGAGCGTCTACGAAGGCATTCCGCATCTGCTGTGCCCCGTCGTCACGGACATGCGCCAGGCCGGCAACGCGCTGAACTGGACCGTCGCCGAAATGGAGCGCCGCTACAAGCTGATGAGCAAGCTTGGCGTGCGCAATCTCGCCGGCTTCAACAACAAGATCGACGAAGCGACGAAGCGCGAAGAGAAGATTCCGAATCCGTTCAGCCTGACACCGGACGATCCTGAACCGCTGTCGCGGCTGCCGAATATCGTCGTCGTGATCGACGAACTGGCTGACCTGATGATGGTGGTCGGCAAGAAGGTCGAAGAACTGATCGCGCGTATCGCACAGAAGGCGCGCGCGGCGGGCATCCATCTGATTCTCGCGACACAGCGTCCGTCCGTCGACGTCATCACCGGCCTCATCAAGGCCAACGTGCCGACGCGGATGGCGTTCCAGGTGTCGTCGAAGATCGACTCGCGCACGATTCTCGACCAGCAGGGCGCTGAATCGCTGCTCGGCATGGGCGACATGCTGTATCTGCCGCCGGGCACGGGGCTGCCGATTCGCGTGCACGGCGCGTTCGTGTCCGACGATGAAGTGCATCGGGTCGTCGATAAGCTCAAGGAGCAGGGCGAGCCGAACTACATCGAAGGGCTGCTGGAAGGCGGCGTGTCGGGCGAAGGCGACGAGGGTTCGGCGGACGCCGCGGGAACCGGAGCGGCCGGCGGCGAGTCCGACCCTCTGTACGATCAGGCGGTCGAAATCGTCATCAAGAACCGCCGCGCGTCGATCTCGCTCGTGCAGCGGCATCTGCGCATCGGCTACAACCGCGCCGCGCGTCTGCTCGAACAGATGGAGCAGACGGGGCTGGTGTCGGCGATGTCGTCGAACGGCAACCGCGAAATTCTGGTGCCCGCGCGCGAGACGGATTGACACTCGGCGCTTCATTCATGCGACTGATGACGGACAGCGGCACGCGTTGAAGCGTTGCCGCTGTTTTGGTTTCATATCCGTGCGCATCGAATCCGGTACAAGCGACCCGCTTGCACGACAAAAGGGATGCGAGGGACACACGGGACACAAGGGACACAAGGGACACAAGGGACACAAGGGACACAAGGGAGAAAACAACATGCTGCAAATCGTTGGGTCTAAGACCCGTCTTGGCAGTCTGATGCGCACACTGGCTTTCGGCGCATCGATGCTCGTCGCGTCGCATGCGTTCGCAAGCGGCACTGAGCAACTGAAACAGTTCGTGTCGCAAGTGCGTTCGGCGCGCGGCGAATTCGTGCAAACCGAAGTGCGCGCGCCCAGCAACGCGCAGCAACAGGCGAGCGGTGTCCTGTCGACGCAAGGCGCGACGCAAAACAAGGTGTCGAGCGGCACGTTCACGTTCGCGCGGCCGGGCAAGTTCATCTGGGCGTACGAGAAGCCGTACGCGCAGCTGCTGCAAGCCGACGGCGACAAGCTCTACGTCTACGACAAGGACCTGAACCAGGTGACGGTGCGCAAGCTGGGCGGCGCGCTCGGCGCGAGCCCGGCGGCGATCCTGTTCGGCAGCAACGATCTCGACAAGAACTTCACGCTCAAGGACGCGGGTGTGAAGGCAGGCATCGACTGGCTCGAACTGATTCCGAAGTCGAAGGACACGCAGTTTCAGCGCGTCGGCATCGGCTTTCGCGACGGCAACCTCGAAGCGATGGAACTGCACGACGTCTTCGGCAACGTGACGCTGCTGAAATTCTCGAACATCCAGAAGAACCCGTCGCTGCCCGCCGATGCGTTCAAGTTCACGGTGCCGAAGGGCGCCGACGTGATCAACGGCTAAACGCTGCGTCCTCCTGCGATCACTCTTGAAGGCCGGGCGCCGGATGCGCGGCCTTCATGTCGTCGATAAACGCATCGACGATGTCCGTCCGATGCTGCCGCGCCCGCGTGACCATGTGAAACGCGACGCGGTAGCGCATCTGCTGCGGGTTCAGCGCGGCGAGCAAACCCTCCTTCACATACGGCGCGGCGAAATGCCCCGGCAGATAGCCGAGGTGATGGCCCGACAGCACGAGCATCGCGACGGCTTCCATGTTGTCGGCGACGGCGGTGACGTTGTGCGGCGGCGTCGATGCGTCGGCCTCGGGCAGCGGATAGCTGCGCCACGCCCATTCGTGCTGCGCGGCTTGCGTCGGCGTCACGTTGCCCGCTTGAGCGAACAGCGGATGCCTCCTCGCGCAATACGCGAACTGTTCTTCGGAAAAGATCTCCGTGTACTCAAGTGACGGTACGCGATGCCAGAAATATCCGATGCCGATCTGAATCCGCCCGCTCAACAGCAGCTCTTCGAGTTCTCCGGGCGAGCGCACGAGAATCGAAAATCGCACGGATTCGTCGCGCGCGCGGAACCGCGCAATCGCATCGCTGATCCTGGCGCTTTCCGACACCGGCGTATGGCCAATCATCCCGATTCCTAGCGTGCCCACCAGCTTCCGGCCGACATTGCGCGCCTGCGCGCCGAACGCATCGACGGCGGAAAGCAGCGTGCGCGCCGCGTGGACGAACTGCTCGCCTCGCGCGGTCAGGCTAAAACCGCTGCGGCCGCGTTCGCACAGGCGGTAGCCGAGTCGCGTTTCCAGTGTCGATAGCTGGGTGCTGATCGTCGATTGGCCTACGTTCAATGTAGCCTGAGCAGGTGAAATGCCGCCCGCGTCCACGATGGCGAGGAACACGCGGATCAGGCGCAAATCGAGATCGGTCAGTTGAGAGAACATGCGGCAGGATACATCGATGCCAATCGATGTGAAGTTTATTTCGTCGGCATTTTATGTCCGCCCGAACCGCACAAAAATGAGAAATGCCCCAGTGTCGCGCGCGTTGCGGCGTCTGGATTCCTCGTTTTATCGAGACGTTGTGCTGGCCATTGGCGAACTACGATGAATACATCCTCGAATTTCGTTTTCCCGGACCTCACCGAGCGGCCACAGCCGTTGTCGGGTAACGCGATGACGCGCGCGGGCGGCATCGCCACGATGATGCGGCTGCCGAACGTCGGGTCGCCGCAAGGGCTCGACGCCTGTTTCGTCGGCGTGCCGTTCGATCTGGGCACGTCGAACCGCACGGGCGCGCGATTTGGCCCGCGCCAGATCCGCGTCGAATCGGTGCTGCTGCGCCCGTACAACATGGCGACGCGCGCCGCGCCGTTCGATTCACTGCGCGTCGCGGACATCGGTGACGTTGCGATCAATCCGTACAACCTCCTGGATTCGATCGGCCGCATTGAGCGCGCTTACGATGAAATCCTGCAACACGGGACAAAACCGATCACGCTGGGCGGCGATCACACGATCGCGCTGCCGATCCTGCGCTCGATTCATCGCAAGTACGGCAAGGTCGGTCTGATTCACGTCGACGCGCACGCGGACGTCAACGACACGATGATGGGCGAGAAGATCGCGCACGGCACGCCGTTTCGCCGCGCGGTCGAAGAGGGCTTGCTGGATTGCGGGCGCGTCGTGCAGATCGGCCTGCGCGGCACGGGCTACGCGGCCGAAGACTTCGACTGGTGCCGCGATCAGGGCTTCGAGGTCGTGCAGGCGGAAGCGTGCTGGAACCAGTCGCTGACGCCGCTGATGTCGCGTGTGCGCGAGAAAATGGGCGACGGTCCGGTGTACATCACATTCGATATCGACGGCATCGATCCCGCTTTCGCGCCGGGCACGGGCACGCCCGAGATCGCCGGGCTGACCGTGCCGCAGGCGCTCGAGATCATTCGCGGCGCGCACGGGCTGAATATCGTCGGGTGTGATCTGGTGGAAGTCGCGCCGCCGTACGATCCGTTCGGCACGACGGCGCTGCTCGGCGCCAATCTCGCGTTCGAAATGCTGTGCGTGCTGCCGGGTGTCGAGTATCGGCCAGCGACGCGTTAAGCCGTAGTACACGACGGCGGCGCCTGAAGCGCGCCGTTGTCGACGAGACGGTTCCGAAGATCGTCGATGGAACGCCCATGACGTCCGTCATGGGCGTTGTCGTTTCTGCCGCCATCGCGCGGCAATGCGACAGGACAGCATTTTCAGAATAGTGAGCTAGAGATGCATCCCCCGCGTCGCTACGCTACACCGGCTTTGGCGCGTATCCGCCCGCAATGCTTGGAGAAATCGCAAAGCACGCCAACCACCTTCGAATGCTTTCTCACTTCTTCCGAAATCATCCCCCAGGATCAAGCCATGTACGGCGATTTGCAGAATCTCGACCCCGCCATCGACCGCTATTCAGCCGCCGTGTCCTTATATGGCACAGACCGTTTCGACGAGGCGTTGGCGCTGATCGAGCCGTTGCTGCACGTACAGCCGGTCGATGCGCAGGTCCTCAATCTGGCCGCCGCGTGCCATCTGTCGATCGGACGCCTTCATGATGCACAGACGTACTGGCGGCGCGCGATCGACACGAGGCCCGACTACTGCGACGCGCACAACAATCTGGGTGTCGTGCTCAAGGAACTGGGCCGCCTGACGGAAGCCGAGGCGTGTTATCGGCAGGCATTGTCCATTGCGCCGGATCATGCGGGCGCGCACGTGAATCTCGGAAGGCTCTTTGCACAACTCGGCCGTCCGGACGAAGCAGAATCCTCCTATCTGCGCGCCCTCGAGCTTCAGCCTCGCGACGGCGACACCTACGTCAACCTAGGCGTGCTGTATCAGGACCAGATGCGCTTGCCCGAAGCCGAGGCGGCGTACAGGAACGCACTTGCCGCCGCTCCGCACGAGGTCAAGGCGCATTTCAATCTGGGCGTGGTGCTCAAGATGCAACGGCGTTTCGCCGAAGCGGAAGCCTCGTACCGACAGGCGCTCGCGCTGCGCCCGGACTACTTCGAAGTGAAGATCAACCTCGCGCATCTGCTGCTCACCGTCGGACGTCTGGAAGAAGGATGGGCGCTGTTCGAAGCGCGCTACGATCCCGCGTGGCCGCAGCGCAAGATCGCGCCGCCGCCCGTCGATTTTCCGATGTGGCGCGGCGAGCCGCTCGCGGGCAAGTCGCTGCTGGTGTGGCCCGAGCAGGGGCACGGCGACAGCCTCCAGTTCTGCCGCTATCTGCCGTTGCTCAAGGCGCAAGGCCTCGCGAAGCTGAGCATCGCGTGTTCGCCTGTGTTGCAGAGTCTGTTCGAAAGCATCGAGGGCGTGGACGAATGCATTCCGCTCGACGGCGACCACGCCATTCCGGCGCACGACTATGTGTGCCTGACGATGAGCCTGCCGCACCGCTTGCACACCACGCTCGCGAGCATTCCTGGCGCAACGCCTTATCTGCGGGTGCCTTCGTCACGTGCAGAAAAATGGAAAGGGCGTTTGCCCGCTGGCAAGTTCAAGGTGGGGCTGGTCTGGGCTGGCGATCCGCGTCCCGATCAACCGGCGAATAGCGCGGTCGACCGCCGCCGCTCGCTCCACGCGCGAGCGTATCTGCCATTGTTGTGTTTGCCCGGCATCACGTTCGTCAGCCTGCAAAAGGGCGCGTCGACGCAGCCGCAAATCGATACGTTGCCAGCGGAGTTGCGTCCGTTCGATCCGATGCACGACGTGCACGATTTCGCCGACACGGCCGCGATCGTCGAGCAACTCGATCTGGTGATTACCGTCGATACGTCGATCGCGCATCTCGCGGGCGCGCTCGACAAACCCGTGTGGATTCTGTCGCGCTACGACGGCTGCTGGCGATGGCTGCATGATCGCGACGATACGTCGTGGTATCCGCGCGCACGTCTGTTCCGTCAGACACGGTTGGGTGAGTGGGACGACGTGATCACGCGATTGACGTGCGCGTTGCAGGCCTTCGCGCATGAGCGCGCACCCGGTGGCATGTCAGCGGACGACGCCCGCTTTCATGCCGCCGCCGCCCTGTACGACGGTGGCCATCACGTTGAAGGGCTTTCGATGCTGCAGCCGTCGATCGTGTCGTCACAACCGTTGGCGCGCACGATGAATCTCGCTGCAGGTTTCTCATTCGAACTCGGCCGTCTGTCTGACGCGGAGGCTTATCTGCGCCGTACGGTGCAGATCGATCCCGCGCATTGCAGTGCTTATAACAACCTGGGTGTCGTGCTGAAGGAATCCGGGCGCGTCGAGGAAGCCGAGAACGCTTATCGCCAGGCGATCTCAGTCGATCCTCGCCATGCCAGCGCACAATTCAACCTAGCGTGTCTGCTCAATGCACAGGGCCGCTGGACGGAAGCGGAGGCGGCTTATCGGTGTTCGCTTGCCTCCACGCCGGACCATGCCGAGGCCCACAACAACCTCGGTGCTGTGCTGCAAAAGCTTGGCCGCATGCAGGAGGCGGCAGCGGCATGGCGGCAGGCGCTCGCGATCCAGCCCGTTTTCGCGGACGCCAGCTTTAATCTGGGAATCGCGCTGCAAGCGCAGAGGCGGCATCGGGAAGCCGAGATGGCCTATCGACATGCGCTCGCATGCGATCCCAACCTGCTTGAGGCGAAACTCAACCTCTCGCACGTGTTGCTCGCGACAGGGCAATTCTCCGAAGGCTGGGCTTTGTACGAATGTCGCTACGAAGGCATGACCGCCGATTTTGTCAGGTGCCCACGGTTGCCGTTCGCGCAATGGCAAGGCGAGCCGCTCGATGGCAAATCCATCGTCGTGTGGCCCGAGCAGGGTTATGGCGACACCCTTCAGTTTTGCCGCTATTTTCCGATGATGAAGCGTCTCGGTGCTGCGAAGGTGACAGTCGCATGCCAGGCGGGGATGCAAGCGCTAATCGAGCGGATACCCGGCGTGGATGCGTGTATTCCGAACGATCCGCGCGTAGCGGCATTACATGACTACTGGTGTTTGACGATGAGCCTGCCGCATCGAATGGGAACGACGCTCGACACGATCCCCTCATCGATGCCTTATCTGAGCGTACCGCGTGATCATCAGTCGCGATGGAAGGGGCGGTTGCCGCAAGGACCGAAAGTTGGCCTCGTATGGGCGGGCGACCCGCGTCCGAACCAGCCGTCGGCAAACGATACTGACCGCCGCCGCTCGCTCCACGCGCGCGCCTATGTGCCATTGTTGTGTTTGCCCGGCATCACGTTCGTCAGCCTGCAAAAGGGCGCGTCGACGCAGCCGCAAATCGATACGTTGCCAGCGGAACTGCGTCCGTTCGATCCGATGCACGATGTGCACGATTTCGCCGACACGGCGGCGATCATCGAACAACTCGACCTGGTGATTACCGTCGATACGTCGATTGCGCATCTTGCTGGCGCGTTGAACAGGCCCGTGTGGATTCTGTCGCGCTACGACGGCTGCTGGCGCTGGCTGCATGATCGCGACGATACGCCGTGGTATCCGCACACGCGGCTCTTTCATCAGCGGCAGCCCGGCGAGTGGGGCGAGGCGATCGAGCGCGTGAAGCTCGCGCTCGAAGCGTGGTCGGCGCGCCAACGCGCGCCGGCTTGATCGAATGGAATGGCCTACGCGTAAGCCTGCTTGCGCGTCGACACGAACGCCAGATAGCACAGCCCGCCGATCGCCAGCGCGGGCAGCGTCGCACCGAGATTCGGCAGCCACTGATTGATCGCCTGATACGCGGCAATGCCGATCGCCCACGCGACGAACGCGCTCACGTGCCAGCCGCCCGAGAAGCCATAGCGGCCTTGCGTATCGGCGAGCGAGCCTGCGTCGATGCGGCGCCGGCGCACGATGAAGTGATCGGCCAGCACCACGCCGAACAGCGGCGCGAACACCGAGCCGATCAGCAGCAGGAAGTTCTGATACTTCGCCATCGGCACGAGCAGTGCGATCAGCGTGCACAGCGCGCCGAACGCGGCCGACAACATCGGCACGCTCGCGCGCGTCCAGAAAGTGCCCGTCGACACAGCCGCCGAGTGCACGTCGGCGAACGCGTTGTCGATTTCGTCGATCAGCACCAGCAGCAGCGCGAGGCCGCCGCCTGCTTGCGCGAGCGCCGTCGTCAGCAGCGCGTCGCCGCCGCCTGCCGTAAGCCCATACACCGCGCCGAGCGCATAGAACCAGACGTTCGCAATGCCATAGCCGAAGAGCGTGCCGCGGAACGTCTCGCCCGCCTTGCGGCCGAAACGCGTGTAGTCGGCGATCAGCGGCAGCCAGGACAGCGGCATCGCGACGACGAGATCGACGGCGCCGCCAAACGACATTTCGCCATTGCCCGGACGATGCATCAGCGCGCCCACGTCGTGCCGCGCCAGCACGGCCCAGGTCAGCCACGCGGCGCCCGCGAGCAGCAGCCAGATGCCCCAAGTCCGCAGAAAGCGCCGCACGAACGACAGCGGGCCGCTGATCGCGAGCAGCGTCGCGAGCACGCCGAAAATCAGCGTCCAGATCAGCGGCGCCGAAAAGCCGAAGGCCTGCTTCGAGAGAGCATCGGCGGAATCGCGCATCACGATTACTTCGAACGCGCCCCAGCCGACCAGCTGGATCATGTTCAGCACGGCGGGAATCGACGCGCCGCGCACGCCGAGCGTCGGGCGCAGCGACGACATCGCCGCGAGCCCCGTGTCCGTGCCGATCACGCCAGCGAGCGCGAGCAGCACGACGCCGATCACGCTGCCGATCGCGATCGCCAGCAGCGCGTGGGGCAGCGACAGGCCCGGCACGAGCAGCGCGCCAGCCTGCGCGACCAGCAAGCCGATGCCGAGCGAAAACCACAGCGCGAATGCGTCGCCCGTCCTGAACGCGCGGCGCGAATCCGGCACCGGCTTGAGCGGAGCGTAAGTCGAACCGGCCTCGCCGGTCATGGAATCTTGAGCCATCGAATCTCTTTCCTGTCTGTCGTTGTCGGGTCGCCGTCATGTCGGCCGTCGTTGCGGCCGTGTTCCGTTCACGGTACGCGCATTGCGGTCCGCCTCTCAGAAAGCGCCTATGACGTTTGCCGCCGGCTTTGCCGCGCCGCGGCTGTCATAATGCACAACTCTGCATGCGCCGCCGTTCGCCCGCTGGCGGTTTGACGCGGTTGCATGCCGTTCAGGGGCAGATCGTCGCGTGTCCCATCAAGTGCATCTGGTGCATCGTGACGGTTTATACCCGAAAAGCCGAGATTATCCCCAAAACGCCATGTTTGAAGAAACCCGCGCCAACGTTCCCCTCGCCGAGCGCCTGCGGCCGCGCAGTATCGACGAAGTCATCGGGCAAAAGCATCTGCTGGGCCCGAACAAGCCGCTGCGTGTCGCGTTCGAGTCCGGCGAAGCGCACTCGATGATCCTCTGGGGCCCGCCGGGCGTCGGCAAGACGACGCTCGCGCGCCTGATGGCCGACGCGTTCAACGCCGAGTTCATCGCGCTGTCGGCGGTGCTCTCGGGCGTGAAAGACATCCGCGAAGCCGTCGAAACGGCGCAGATCCATCGCGCGAACGGCCATCAGACGCTCGTGTTCGTCGACGAAGTGCATCGCTTCAACAAGAGCCAGCAAGACGCATTCTTGCCACACGTCGAGTCGGGGCTGTTCGTGTTCGTCGGCGCGACGACGGAGAACCCGTCGTTCGAGGTGAACAGCGCGTTGCTGTCGCGGGCGGCTGTCTACGTGCTCAAGAGCCTCGATGCCGACGAGCAGCGCGAACTGCTGGACCGCGCGCAACAGGAGCTGGGCGGCTTCACGTTTACCGACGAAGCGCGCGACGCGCTGATCGGTTCCGCCGACGGCGACGGCCGCAAGCTGCTGAACAACATGGAAATCGTCGCGCGCGCGGCGGCGCGGCAGAACAAGACGGAGATCGATGGCGAACTGCTCGCGAGCGCACTCGCCGAAAACCTGCGCCGCTTCGACAAGGGCGGCGACGCGTTCTATGACCAGATCAGCGCGCTTCACAAGTCGGTGCGCGGCAGCAATCCCGACGGCGCGCTGTACTGGTTCTGCCGCATGCTCGACGGCGGCGCGGACCCGCGCTATCTGTCGCGGCGCATCGTGCGCATGGCGTGGGAGGACATCGGCCTCGCCGATCCGCGCGCCGCGCGTATCGCGCTCGACGCCGCCGAAACCTACGAGCGCCTCGGCACGCCCGAAGGCGAACTCGCGCTCGCGCAGGCCGTGATCTATCTGGCCGTCGCGCCGAAGTCGAATGCGGGCTACAACGCGTACAACGCGGCGCGCGGTTTCGTCGGCAAGGACCAGTCGCGCGCGGTGCCGATCCACCTGCGCAACGCGCCGACGAAGCTGATGAAAGAACTCGGCTACGGCCACGAGTACCGCTACGCGCACGACGAACCGGACGCATATGCTGCGGGAGAGACCTATCTGCCCGACGGCATGCGCGAGCCGCACTGGTATCAGCCGACGCCGCGCGGGCTCGAAGGCAAGATCGGCGAGAAGCTCACGCGCCTCGCCGAACTCGATGCGCAATGGCGCAACGAGAACAGGAAGAAGAGTTGATCGACCGCGCTGCGCGCCAGAGCCGACAATGCCGCCGGCGACCCACGCCGGTGCGCTAAAATCGCCCATTCACACAACGAACTGTTGCCCCATCCCATGCTTGACATCCAGCTGCTGCGCAAAGATATCGACGGCGTCGCGAAACGCCTCGCCGATCGCGGCTTTAACCTCGACGTCGCGGCTTTCTCCGCGCTCGAAGCCGAACGCCGCGCGATCCAGACCCGTACCGAAGAGCTCCAGGCGAAGCGCAACAGTCTGTCGAAGCAGATCGGCGCGATGAAAGGGCGCGGCGAAGACACGTCGGCGGTGATGGCCGAAGTCGGCGGCATCGGCGACGAGATGAAGGCGTCGGCGCTCCAGCTGGAAGTGATCCAGAAGCGTTTGTCCGATCTGCTGCTCGGCGTGCCGAATCTGCCGCATGAGAGCGTTCCCGTCGGCAACGACGAAACGCAAAACGTCGAAGTGCGCCGCTGGGGTACGCCGCGCCAGTTCGACTTCGAGGTGAAGGATCACGTCGACGTCGGCACGCCGCTCGGTCTGGACTTCGAGATGGGCGCGAAGCTCTCCGGCGCGCGTTTCACGATGCTGCGCGGACAGATCGCGCGCCTGCATCGCGCGCTCGCGCAGTTCATGATCGACACGCATACGCAGCAGCACGGCTACACGGAAATCTATACGCCGTACATCGTCAATCCCGAAATCCTGCTCGGCACGGGCCAGCTGCCGAAATTCGCCGACGACATGTTCCGTGTCGAGAAGGGCGGCGGCGAAAACACGGTCACGCAGTATCTGATTTCGACGTCGGAGATCTCGCTCACAAATACGGTGCGCGAGAGCATCGTCGATGCGAGCGAACTGCCGATCAGGCTGACCGCGCATTCGCCGTGCTTCCGCTCGGAAGCGGGCTCGTATGGCCGCGACACGCGCGGCATGATCCGCCAGCATCAGTTCGACAAGGTCGAGATGGTGCAGATCGTGTCGCCGGAAACGTCGTATGACGCGCTCGAGCAGATGGTGACGCACGCCGAGACGATTCTGCAAAAGCTCGAACTGCCGTATCGCGTGATCACGCTGTGCACGGGCGACATGGGCTTCTCCGCTTCGAAGACGTACGACCTCGAAGTGTGGCTGCCCGCGCAGAACACGTATCGAGAAATTTCGAGCTGCTCGAATACCGAGTCGTTCCAGGCGCGACGGATGCAGGCGCGCTACCGAAACGCGCAGGGCAAGCCCGAACTCGTGCATACGCTCAACGGCTCGGGGCTGGCGGTGGGGCGCACGCTCGTCGCCGTGCTGGAGAACTTCCAGAACGCGGATGGCTCGGTGACTGTGCCGGCAGCGCTGCGTCCGTATCTGGGCGGCATCGAGCGCCTGGAAGTAACGGCGGCGCGCTGAGCGAACACGCCTGTCCTGGCGGCCAAGTCCTTTTTCAACTTTCTGCGAAAAAGGGCTTGGAATTCAAAAACAGGTGTTCTATAATCTTCGTCTCACGCAAGCAACGACCCGCTTAGTGTGAAGATGTAAAGCAGACAAGACCACCTTGGTGGGAAGTCAAAGAATCAGGAAAGGTGGCAGAGAGGTCGAATGCGCCGGACTCGAAATCCGGTATACGGTTATACCGTATCGTGGGTTCGAATCCCACCCTTTCCGCCAAGATGCAAAGCGATACAGGCCCTTCGGGGCCTGTTTTCGTTTGTGCGTTGATTTCTTTATGCATCGATCTGCGTGCATAAGACATCATGCAATCATCAGCGCGTCATCGGGCTTCGCAATTACAAATACAAGTGCGTAGCTGGCCCGTCTTTTGCGCTTTCCGTTTCAACGTTTCGATGAAGCGGTTTCGACATATGTTCGTCCGCACACCGCGCGAAACCTGCTCATGCCGGATAGTCCACGCGATACGCCGTCGCATCCGCACAAAAAATGGGTATGGTCATTGCATGCTGAAAGCGTCTGCCAACCACAATTGGAGTCACGATGACGAACCCCAATGACGCGGAAAGCACCCCATCGAAAGATCCGGCCGAGACGCCGCCGAACGAGCTCAACAAGCCCGTCGGCGACGCGCTGCCGACACCTGTCGAGCCCGGCCTGGATCAGCCGTTGCCGGAGAAGCCGAAGTCGGACGACAAAGCATCCTCCGACGAATCGCCCGACGAGCACGTGGGCGATGAAGATCCGCCTGCAGGCGTGCCTCCGCAAGGGCCATCCGATTTCGCCTGACGTCGAACGACCGTATTAACCATGCTGTATCCGCCCAGCGGTCCGGAATTCGAAATAAAACGATTAGTCGTTTCGGACCGCGCATCAAACGCCGCTTTTAAATCGTTTCCCTTTTCCGAAATATCCGGATTGAGTGCTTCGATAAATACCTTCGTCGGGCCGCAAATAAAGCAAGACTTATTTTCTCGCTGATTCGCTGATCTGCACTTTACTAAGGATCGCTTTGTGCATAGGATGAAGTTGCACTTTTTTCCGCACCGAGCGAGGCAAACGAGTAAAAAATTAATGGCAATTATTGACGGAATAGCTTTGTCGGATATTTGCAGTCCATATGAAGATTCGTATGAAGCGATCACCGTAATCGATTCTCTTTTTGCTTCATGTCATTGCATTCATTGAACGATGGAATGCATTAGTAATACGTAGTCGCAGCCTTGTTCGTGAAGGTGAGTCGTCGCGCGCCCGATTCCCGCGCCGTCGCACCCGTTGCATTGCGCACAACAACGAAGACGTCCGCACCTGCCGCGGCTTTTCAGGTGCAAACGCCTTGAGGAACGGTAAGCCATGCACATCGCCATTTCCGCTGTCACGGTCGCGGTGGCTGCAATCGTCATCTGGTGGTCGCTTCATCCGCGCCGCGTCGCTTCCGCTCGCCAAGGGACGTTCGCGCATACGCGCAGTGGTCCGTCTGTCGTGCCGATCCTTCATCGCGTGACGGACGCCGTCGCGCACTTGCGGACCGCGCGCGGCGCGGCCGGTCTCTTCGCCCTCGCGCGTCGGCAGCCCGGCACGATGACGGAACTGGCCGACGTGTTCGACTGTTTGCCCGTCGCGTCCGTCGTCTTCGACGAGCATGGCGCGATCGTGCTGGCCAACGAGCAGGCCGAGCGGCTCTTCGATTATCGGCGCGGCGTGCTGAGCGGCGCATGCGTTGGCCTCGTCGCGCCGGCGCTGTCGCAGGAGAACCGGGCGGGCATGGGCGCGCCGCAGAACGCGAGCCGTTCGGCCGTGACCGCCACGCGCAATCTGCGCGCGCGTCGCCGCGACGGCAGCGAGTTTCCCGTCGAGATCGCGACGAGCGCGATCCGTTACGAAGGACGCGTCGCGACCGTCGCGTTCATCACCGACATGACCGAGCGCTTCGAGCTCGAGCGCAATCGCCGGGAGCTTGCGCATCTGACGCGCGTATCGATGATGGGCGAGCTTGCCGCGTCGCTCGCGCACGAACTGAACCAGCCGCTGACGGCCATCCTCAGCAACGGCCAGGCCGCGCAGCGCTTCATGGACAAGGAGCCGATCGATCTTGCCGAAGTGCGCGACATCCTGAAGGACATCGTCGACGACAGCGGCCGCGCAAGCGAAGTGATACGCAGGATGCGCGCATTCGTGAAGAAGGAAGAGCAGCAGCAGCTCGTGAATCTCGATGCGGGCGGACTGCTGCGCGACGTGGCGTTACTCGTGCATAGCGATGCCGTCGCGCGCGGCATCCATCTGTCGCATGTGATCGACGACGGGCTGCCGCCCGTGCGCGGCGACAAGGTGCAACTCCAGCAGGTGCTGCTCAATCTGCTGCTCAACGCGTTCGATGCCGTCAGCGAGTGCGACGCGCCCAGCCGCGTGGTTGCGCTCTTTGCGCAACTCGATCGCGAAGGCATGGTGCGCATTGCCGTGCGAGACCGCGGACATGGACTGACGCCCGACAAGCTCGAATGCATCTTCAAGCCGTTCGTCACGTCGAAGCCGCAGGGCCTGGGGCTCGGTCTGTCGATCAGCCGCTCGATCGTGCAGATGCACGGCGGCCGCTTGTGGGCCGAGACCAATTCCGATCAGGGCATGACGTTCTATATCGCGTTGCCCGCATCGCGGGACGCATGCAACGCGGGCGTTGCGCAGGTGGCGTCATGAGCGAGATAAGCGGCATCAAAGGCATCCACGGCACGAACGCCACGAACGGCACGAACGCCACGGCGGGCGAAGTCGCGACGCAAGCACCCGCGCTCGTCTACGTCGTCGACGATGACCCCTCTGTGCGCCGCGCGCTGACGCGTCTCGTCAAGTCCGCCGGTTACGGCGTCGAGGCGTACGGCTCGGCGCGCGAGTTTCTCGACCATGCGTGCGCCGGGTATGTGCCGGCCTGCGTGGTGCTCGACGTGCAGTTGCCCGATCTGAGCGGGCTCGAATTGCAGCGCGAACTCGATGAGCGTTTGCCCATCATCTTTCTGACGGGGCACGGCGACATCGCGATGACAGTCGGCGCAATCAAGGCGGGCGCTACCGATTTCCTCACCAAGCCCGTGCGCGACGACGACCTGTTGCGCGCGATCGAACAGGCGCTCGCGCATTCGGTGCAGGTGTCGAACGCGATGCACGAACTCGACGTGCTGCGCAGCCGCGTCGGGCGCCTGACGGTGCGCGAGCGCGAAGTGATGAATCTCATCGTGCTCGGCCTACTGAACAAGCAGGTTGCCTGTGAGCTTGGCACTGTCGAGAAGACCGTCAAGGCGCATCGCGCGCGCGTGATGCAGAAGATGGAAGCCGGTTCGCTCGCCGAGCTCGTGCGCATCGCCGACAAGATCGCCGTCGCCACTGTCACACACAATCCCTTCAGTCCGCACGCACCGCATACGAGCGAGCCGCACGTTGCGCGCGAGGCCGCCCGCTAGCGGATACGGGACCAAGGTCCAATACCACGGGCGCCCGCAGTCTCATAGTCTATTGCTGAAGCGTCCACGCATCGCTGCGTGCGCGTCGCCGGTCAATGGACTATTCAGAATGGGCACAGACAAACCCTTCGTTGTCGTCGTCGACGACGATGCGTCGGTGGGCAGGGCGATCAAGCGTCTGTTGCGCTCCGTCGGGATTGCGGCCGACACGTACGCGAGCGGCGATGCGTTTCTCGACGTGCTGTCGGCCACGCCTGCGTATCGCCCCGACTGCGTGATACTCGACGTGCAGATGCCCGGCTCCAACGGCATCGAGGTCCAGGGTCGGCTGGCGGGTAGCACCGTGCCCGTCATTTTCATCACGGCCCACGACGACGCGGGCGTGCGCGAAGCCGCGCTTGCGGCGGGTGCGAAGGCCTATCTGCGCAAGCCGTTCAACGACGTGCTTTTCATCAGGACAGTGTGTGCCGTGCTTGGCATCGCTGCGCCGCTATGACAGTTCTTCTCGCGCGAATAAACGGCGTCGGGCGCTTGTGTGCAGGCGCTTGCGCGCGCGTTCCGCGCGGCCAAAAAAGGGTATTGGACCAAGGTCCAATTGTCTTTGTTATGGCCGGATTCCACACTTCATTGCATTGGAGTCGCCAGGCCGACTGGCGCATCTGGATTCGTCCGCCGCGTGATGCGCGAGCAACGCGTGCGACGGGCGCAATCGTATCGACATGGGGTGATTGATCATGAAACAGGCGTTTCCTGTCACGTGGATGCTTGCCGCGCTGCTGGTGGCGGACATTGCATCGGCGCAGCAGCCGATCTTCTATCCGGCCAAGGGCCAGAGCCAGCAGAAGCAGGCTGACGACATGTCGCAATGCGAGAGCTGGGCGACGCAGAACACGGGCGTCAATCCCGCCGTGCTCGCGCAGAACTCGGCGAATCAACCGCCGCCGCCCCAACAGTCGGGCCAGCGCTTGCGCGGCGCGGCAGGCGGCGCGGCGACGGGCGCGGCGATCGGCGCGATCGCCGGCGACGCCGGCAAGGGCGCGGCAGCGGGCGCCATCGCGGGGACGGTGGTGGGCGGCTCGCGACAGCGCCGTCAGGCGGCCGCCGCGCAGGAGCAGCAGCAAGCCGCTCAACAGCAGACATCGCAGCAGATGGCCACATGGAACCGCGCGCTCGCAGCATGCATGAACGGACGCGGATATACGGTGCAATGACGCGGCGATCGAAGGGGGCCACGATGAACTGTCGATCGCAAGTAGCGTTGTTCGGGGCGGACTCTGCCGCCGTGCGGCGCGCGGGCCGCCTGATGCCGCGTCTCGCGCTGGCGTCGGCACTCGTGTGCGTCCTGTCTCTGAACGCCTGCAAAAAGGCCCCTGCGGAGACAGCCCGGCCGCCCGTCGAGGTGACGGTGGTCACGGTCTCGCAAAAGGAAACACCCGTCGCATTCGAATTCACCGCGCAGACGCAAAGCTCGCGCGAGGTCGAGATCCGCGCGCGCGTCGAGGGCTTTCTCGAGAAGCGCATGTACACGGAAGGCGCGCTCGTGCAGCCCGGCCAGGTGCTGTTCGTGATGGACCGCAAGCCGTTCGAGGCCGCGTTGCAAACGGCCAAGGGCGCGCTCGCGCAACAGCAGGCGCGGCTGCTCGTGACCAAGCAGAACCTCGCGCGCGTGGTTCCGCTTGCCGCGCAGAACGCGTTGAGCAAGAAGGATCTCGACGATGCGACGGGCAACGAGAAGCAGGCGGAAGCCGCCGTCATCGCCGCGCAAGGCGAAGTGCAGACGGCCGAGCTGAACCTGAGCTACACGACGATCCGCTCGCCGCTCAAGGGTCTTTCGAGCTTTGCGCGCGTTCAGGACGGCAGCTATGTGACGCCCACGCAGTCGGGCTTGCTCACTTACGTCTATCAGCTCGATCCGATGTGGGTGAACTTCAGCATCTCGGAGAACGAGCTGCTGCGCTATCGCGAGCAAGTCACGAAAGGCCTGCTGCGCTTTCCGCCTGACAACCAGTTCGACGTGACGGTGATACTCGCCGACGGCTCGGTCTATCCGCAGCAGGGGCGCATCGACTTCACGAACCCCGCGTTCAGCCAGGAAACGGGCACCTTCCTCGTGCGCGCCGTGTTCGGGAATCCCGCGGGCACGCTCAAGCCCGGCCAGTTCGTGCGCGCGAAGGTGACGGGCGCCGTGCGGCCCAACGCGATTCTCGTGCCGCAGCGCGCGGTGCTGCAGGGCGCGAAGAGCCACTTCGTGTGGGTGCTCGACCAGAACGGCAAGCCGCATCAGCGCGTGATCGACGTCGGCGACTGGCACGGCGACGACTGGTTCGTCAACGAAGGGCTGAAGGCGGGCGAGCGCGTGGTGGTCGACGGCGCGATCCGCGTGTCGTCGGATTCGACGATCAAGGTGGTGAGCGCGCCCACTGCGCCTGGCGCTCCTGCCGCCGCATCGGCGCCCGCCGCTGCGGCGTCGGCGACGGCATCGACGCTGGCTCAAGCGCAAACGCAACCACAGGCACAGCCACAAACGCAGGCGCATCCCGGCAGCAGCGGAACGAGCACCAGCGCTAGTCCCTGATCCGATGACGACCCGACGCCGTCCGGCGCAACCGATCCGATGAACATCTCTCACTTCTGCATCGACCGTCCGATCTTCGCCTCGGTCATCTCGATCGTCATCACGCTGGGCGGCGCGCTGACGATGCTCGCTCTGCCGACCGCGCAGTATCCGGACATCACCCCGCCGCAGATCACGATCTCCGCGACCTATCCGGGCGCGAGCGCCGACGTGGTCGCCAACAACGTCGCCGCGCCGATCGAGCAGCAGGTCAACGGCGCGGACAACATGATCTACATGAGCTCGTCGAGCTCGTCGACGGGCAACCTGACGATCAACGCGTACTTCCAGATCGGCACGAACCCCGAACTCGCGCAAGTCGACGTGCAGAACCGCGTGAACCTCGCGCTGCCGCAGCTGCCGCAATCGGTGACGGCGCAGGGCGTGCAGGTGCAGAAGAAGTCGCAGGCGTTCATGATGGTGATCGCGATCTACTCGCCCACCGAGCGCTACGACGCGACGTACATCGCGAACTACGCGAACGTCTACGTGCTCGACGCGCTCAAGCGCATACCCGGCGCGAACCAGTCGAGCATCTTCGGCACGCCCGACTACGCGATGCGCATCTGGCTGCGCCCCGATCGCATGGCGCAGCTAGGCATCACGGCCGCCGACGTGCAGCGCGCCGTCGCCAACCAGAACCAGCAGTTCGCGGTCGGGCGCCTCGGGCAATCGCCGACGGGTGCCGCCGTCGAGCAGTCGTTCGCCGTCACCACGTCGGGGCGGCTCACCGAGCCGTCCGAGTTCGAGAACATCATCATCCGCGCGCAGAGCGGGGGCGCGGCGATCGTGCGCCTGAAGGACATCGGGCGCGCCGAACTGGGCCAGAAGGACTATTCGATCCGCAGCCGCTTCCAGGGCAAGCCCGCGACCGTGCTCGCCGTCTACCAGCAGCCGGGCGCCAACGCGCTCGACGTGTCGAAGCAGGTGCGCGCGACGCTCGCCGAGATGAAGAAGTCGTTCCCCGAGGGCATCGACTACGAGATCGCGATGGACACCACCGAGTTCACGCGAGCGTCGATCTCCGACGTGGTGCACACGTTCTTCGAGGCCGTCGTGCTGGTCGTGATCGTCGTGTTCGTGTTCCTGCAGAGCCTGCGCGCGACGCTGATCCCGGTGCTCGCCGTGCCCGTGTCGATCGTCGGCACGTTCATGGGTATGGAGGCGCTCGGCTTCTCGATCAACATGCTCACGCTGTTCGGCATGGTGCTCGCAATCGGTATCGTGGTGGACGACGCGATCGTCGTGATCGAGAACGTCGAGCGCAACATGACGGTGCACAAGCTCGATCCGAAAACGGCCGCCAAGCAGGCGATGGACGAAGTGGCGGGCCCCGTGGTCGCGATCGTGCTCGTGCTGTGCGCGGTGTTCGTGCCCGTGGCGTTTCTCGGCGGCATCACCGGGCAGATGTACAAGCAGTTCGCGATCACGATCGCGATCTCGGTGGTGATCTCGGGCCTCGTCGCGCTCACGCTGTCGCCTGCGCTTGCGTCGCTGCTGCTCAAGCCGGGGCATCACGAGAAGAAGGGCTTTTTCCGCTGGTTCGACAACCAGTTCGCGCGGATGACGGCGGGCTACACGCGCGCGGTGCGCGTCATCATCAAGCGCTTCGTGATCGCGCTGCTGCTCTTTGCCGGCATGATCGCACTGTCCGTGATGATGATGCGCTCGATCCCGACCGCGTTTCTGCCGCCCGAGGACCAGGGCTATCTGCTGGGCGCCGTCATCATGCCCGATGCGGCGTCGCTGGATCGCACGGGCCAGGTGTCGGACCGCGTGTCCGAGTACTTCATGAAGCAGCCGGCCGTCGGCAGCATCACGACCGTCGACGGCTTCAGCATTCTCGACAGCCAGAACAAGAACAACTCGTCGACCTTCTTCGTGGGCTTCAAGAGTTTCGAGGAGCGCTACAAGTCGGACAACATCCGCACGCAGAATGCGCGCGCCGTGCTCGTCGACGCGTACAAGGCGCTGTCGCAGGTCCGCGAGGGCATCGTCGTGCCGCTCAATCCGCCGTCGATTCCCGGTCTCGGCACCACGGGTGGCACGGAGATGTGGATTCAGAGCAAGGGCGACGCGACCATCGCGCAGTTCGCCGCCGTCGTCAACGATTTCGTCGCGAGGGCCAAGCAGCGCCCTGAGCTGACGGGCGTCACGTCGACCTTCAACGCGGACTCGCAGCAACTGCTGGTGGACGTCGACCGCGACAAGGCCGAGACGCTGGGCGTGCCCGTCGAGGACGTCTACAGCGCGATGCAGACGATGTTCGGCTCGCTGTACGTATCGCAGTTCAACCGTTCGAGCCGCCTGTGGCAGGTGATCCTGCAGGCGGAACCGTCGTACCGGCTCAAGCCCGAGGATCTCACACAGATCTTCGTGCGCAGCAAGTCGGGCAGCATGGTGCCGCTCAAGTCGGTGGTGACGTCGCACTACGTAACGGGCCCAGACCTGATCACGCGCTTCAACAACTTCCCCGCCGTGAAGATCACTGCGAACGCGGCGCCCGGCTACGCATCGGGCCAGGTGATCAGCGCGCTCGAGGAACTCGCTGCGTCGATGCCGTCGGACTACGGTATCGCGTGGAGCGGCGAGGCGTTCGAGGCGAAGCAGTCGGGCGGCACGTCGGGGCTCGTGTTCGTGTTCGGGCTGATCATGGTGTTCCTGATCCTCGCGGCGCAGTACGAGAAGTGGAGCCTGCCGTTCGGCGTGCTGATGGCGGTGCCGTTCGCGCTGTTCGGCGCGCTGCTCGCGATCATGCTGCGCGGGCTCAACAACGACGTGTACTTCCAGATCGGCCTGACGATGCTGGTGGCGCTCGCGGCGAAGAACGCGATCCTGATCTTCGAGTTCGCAGTGATCAACCGCGAGGCGGGCAAGTCGGTGTTCGAGGCGACGATGACGGCGGCCGAGGAGCGGCTGCGCCCGATCGTGATGACCTCGCTCGCGTTCATTCTCGGCTGCGTGCCGCTCGCGATCGCGACGGGCGCGTCGGCCAACAGCCGCCACTCGATCGGTACGGGCGTGATCGGCGGGATGCTGGGCGCGACGGCGATCGCCGTGTTCTTCATCCCGATGTTCTTCTGGGCGCTCGAATCGATGTCGGAGAAGAGCGGCAAGAAGAAAACGGGGGAGACGCCGCCGGCTTCGCCCGAAGCATCCCATTCTTCGACGGCGGTGCCGCCTTCGGTGCCGGGACCAGCGGGCACGGGCGGACCGACGATCACGCCGTCCGCTCCACGCGAGGGCGACTGACATGCGCCGCGTTCCTCTGCCTGTGCTCCGCGTGCGCCGCTTGCGCCGCGCTTCGCCTATGCCCGTCGCCGGCGCGCTCGCGTGCGTGCTGTGCGCCTTCGCGCTGAGCGGCTGCCTGCTCGGACCGAACTACTCGCGCCCGCAAGTCGACGTGCCCGCGACGTATCGCTTCCCCGACAACTACGCGTCGGATGTGGCGAACACCGAATGGTGGAAGCAGTTCGACGATCCCGTGCTGAACGACCTGATCACGGCGGCGCTCGCGAACAACAACGACGTGAAGATCGCCGCCGCGCGCGTCGACCAGTTCCTCGGCCAGTTCGTCACGACGCGCGCGGCGCTGCTGCCGCAGGTCGGCGCGAGCTTCGACGCCGAGCGCCAGCGTCTGCCGACGGGCTCGCCGCTGCTCGCGAACGTGAACAACCCGGTGTTCAACACGTACACGGCGGCGTTGTCGGCGTCGTGGGAAATCGATCTGTTCGGCCACAACCGGCGGCTGACGGAATCCGCGCGCGCGAGCCTGCTCTCGACCGAGGAAGCGAAGCGCGGCACGATCCTGACGCTGGTGTCATCGGTGGCGTCGTCGTATATCAATCTGCGCAGTCTCGACCGGCAACTGGAGATCGCGAAGGCGACCACAGAAAGCCGCGCCGATTCCGTGCACGTGTTCGAGCTGCGCTTCAAGGGCGGCGAGGTCTCGCAGATGGAGCTTGCGCAGAGCCAGTCCGAATACGAAGACTCGCGCTCGCGGATTCCGCAGATCGAGTCGCAGATCGCGCAGCAGGAAGACGCGCTGTCGGTGCTGCTCGGGCGCAATCCGGGCGACATCTTGCGCGGACGCGCGCTCGCCGAACTCGTGGCGCCCGCGGTGCCCGCGGGGCTGCCATCGGATCTGCTCGAGCGGCGCCCCGATCTGCGCCAGGCCGAGCAGGACCTGATCGCGGCGAACGCGCAGATCGGCGCGGCCAAGGCGCTGTACTTCCCGCAGATTTCGCTGACGGGCCTGTTCGGCACGCAAAGCGGCCAGTTCTCGAAGCTCTTCACCGGGCCGACGCGCGTGTGGTCGTTCGCAGGCGCCGTCACGCAGCCGATCTTCACGGGCGGCGCGATCACGGGCCAGGTGAAGCAGGCCGAAGCGGTGCAGCAGCAGGCGCTGTATTCGTATCGCAAAGCGATCCAGGTCGCGTTCCAGGAAGTCGACGACGCGTTGATTTCGTCGCAGAAACTGCGCGAGCAGTTCGACGTGCAGGGACGCCAGGTCGATGCGCTCGTCAGTTACGCGCACTTTGCGCGGCTGCGCTACGAGGGCGGCTACACGAGCTATATCGAAGTGCTCGATGCCGAGCGCAGTCTCTTCAATGCGCAGCTGAGCCAGACGCAGACGCAGGCGGGCGTGCTGGTGTCGTATGTGAATCTGTACAAGGCGATGGGCGGCGGCTGGGTCGTCGATGCGGAAGGGCTCACCACGCAGGCGGCACAAGCGGGGCAAGTGAAACAGGTGACGCAAGCATCGACACAGGCGACACAAGCGGCACAAGCGACACAAGCATCGGCGCAGCCGGCGCATGCGGGCGACGCCGCCCGTTCCGCCGATGCTCTGCCGCAGGACGTGAAATGAGCGACGCAACGTCTTCCGGCTATCTCGGGCATGTGGCGCGGACGATGCCTGTGATCGCGTGCCACGAATGCGATCTGCTCCAGCGCGAAAGCGATGTGCCGCCGGAAGGCGTGCTGCGTTGCTGCCGCTGCCACGCGACGCTGTACCGGCGTCATGCGAACAGCCTCGATCGCACGCTCGCGTATGCGCTTGCGGCTTGCGCGCTGTGGGTCATCTCGAACTCGTTTCCGATCGTCGGGCTTGCGGTGAACGGCGATCTCGTCGAAACGACGATGTTCGGCGCCGTGCGCGTTCTGTACAAGGACGGCATGTGGCCGCTGTCGGCGCTGATCTTCATCACGACGATGCTGATGCCCGCCTGCCAGGCGCTCGGTCTCGTGTGGCTCATGCTGCCGTTGCGGCTCGGGCGCACGCCGTATCGCGCGGACGCCGTGTTTCGCACGCTGCGCATCGCGCAGGAATGGGGCATGACGGAAGTGCTGATTCTCGGCCTGCTCGTCGCGCTCGTGAAGCTCGCGCATATCGCGGCGGTGGTGACGGGCCCGGCATTGTGGTCGTTCGGCGCGCTGATGCTGATGCTCGCGGCCGCCGCGTCTGCGTTCGACGCGCGCGATCTGTGGACGCGTCTCGAAGGGATGCCCGACGCCGGTCCCGCGTTCGACAGCGACACGCCGTTTCCCGCCGCGACGGCCGCGGCCTGCGGCCTGTGCGTGTGCCACGACTGCGGCCTGCTCACGCGCGCCGCGCCGGCAGAGGCTCGCGACGCGCGCGACTACGCGAACGTGCATGCGTCCGTGCATCTGCACGCGCATTCCGGGCATTGCCCGCGCTGCGGCGCGCATCTGCACCTGCGCAAGCCCGATAGTCTCGCGCGAACGTGGGCGTATCTGATCGCGGCGATCATCCTGTACATCCCGGCGAACGTGCTGCCCGTGATGGATACGAGCTCGCTGTTCGGCGCGCAGAAGGACACGATCATGAGCGGCGTCGTCTATCTGTGGACGTCGGGTTCGTGGCCGCTTGCCGTGCTGGTCTTCATCGCGAGCATCGCCGTGCCGATGCTGAAGATTCTCGCGATCAGCTTTCTCTGCCTGCTGGCCAACTTCCGCTCGACGTGGCAACCCGATCAGCGCGCGCGCATCTATCGCATCGTCGAGCTGGTCGGGCGCTGGTCGATGCTCGACATCTACGTGATCGCCGTGCTCACGGCGCTCGTGCAATTCGACGCGCTCGCCACCGTGCGCGCGGGTCCCGCCGCGATCGCGTTCGGCGCGGTCGTGGTGTTGACCATGTTCGCCGCGATGTCGTTCGATCCGCGGCTCATCTGGGATACGAGGGAAACACAATGAGCAGGCCGCCCGATCTGCCCGACGCGGTCGCGGTGCCGCCCAAGCGTTGGCGCATCCAGTGGATCTGGCTCGTGCCCGTCGTCGCGGTGCTGATCGGCATCTGGCTTGCCGTGCAAGCCGTGCTGTCGCAAGGTCCGACCATCACGATCCAGTTCAAGACGGGCGAAGGGCTCGAGGCGGGAAAGACAAAGATCAAGTTCAAGGACGTCGATATCGGCGTCGTGAAGAAGGTCGCGCTTTCGCGGGATTACAAGAACGTGATCGCCACGGCCGAACTGACGCGCGACGCGACCGACATGCTGGTCAACGATACGCGCTTCTGGGTCGAGCGTCCGCGTATCGCGGGCGGCAACGTGTCGGGCATCAGCACGCTGCTGTCGGGGGCGTTCATCGGCATGGACATCGGCCATGCGAAGCAGGAGCGGCGCGACTACGTCGGACTCGAGACGCCGCCTGTGTTCGCGAGCGACGTGCCGGGCCGCGAGTTCGTACTGCACGCGGAGAATCTCGCATCGCTCGACGTCGGTTCGCCCGTCTATTTCCGGCGCTTGCGCGTGGGCCAGGTCACGTCGTTCGAACTGGACAAGAACGGCGGCGGCGTCACGATGCATATCTTCGTCAACGCGCCGTACGACCAATACGTGAAGACCGATTCGCGCTTCTGGGAGGCGGGCGGCATCGACGTCGCGCTGGGCACGGAAGGCGTGAAGATCAACACGCAATCGCTGGTGTCGATCCTGATCGGCGGGCTCGCATTCGAAACGCCTTCGTCGTCGCTCAGCGAGCCCGAAGCGCAGGTGCGCACGTCGTTCACGCTGTTCCCGACGCGCGCCGATGCATTGAAGGTGCAGGACCGCATCGTCGATACGTACGTGCTCGACTTCAAGCAGTCGGTGCGCGGCCTGACTGTGGGCGCACCCGTCGACTTCAGGGGCATCGTGATCGGCGAAGTATCGGGCATCTACACGCGCTTCGACCCCGTGACGAAGGAGATCAGCATTCCTGTCGAGATCAAGTTCTATCCAGAGCGCTTCACGGCGCGTCACGAGGAGCCGTCCGAAGGGCGCCTCGTGAAAGATCCGAAAGAAGTGGCGGACTTCCTCGTGTCGCGCGGCTTCCGCGCGCAACTCAGGACGGGAAGCCTGCTGACGGGCCAGCTGTACATCTCGTTCGATTTCTTCCAGCACGCGCCGCAGGCGAAGATCGACTGGAGCCGCACGCCGCCCGAGCTGCCGACCGAGCCGAGCGGCCTGCAATCGCTGCAGGACTCGGTCAACCGGATCGTAGCGCGCATCGACAAGCTGCCGCTCGAGCAGATCGGCAAGAACACGCAGCAGACGTTCGCCAATGCCAGCGCGCTGCTGCAAAGCCTCAACACGCAGGTCGTGCCGCAGGCGAAGAGCGCGCTGTCGGCCGCGCAGACCACGCTCAATACGGCGAACAGCGCGCTCCAGCCCGACTCGGCGCTGCAGCAGGACACGAGCGATGCGATCCGCGAGCTGGCGCGCACGGCGGCATCGTTCCGCGCGCTGTCCGATTATCTGCAGCAGCATCCCGAAGCGCTGCTGCGCGGCAAACCGGGGGACGCAAAGTGAAGCGATCGATGCTCTCGCGCGGCGCGTGCCTCTGCGTCGCGGCAGCGGCGGTGCTGGCCGCGTGCGGTTCGCCGCGCTCGAACTTCTATACGTTGAGCTCCGACGCGACGCTCGAAAGCACGGGCGCACCGCTGTCCGTGACGGTGGTGGTCGGTCCCGTGACGGTGCCCGAACTCGTCGACCGGCCGCAGCTCGTGACGCGCGTGTCGGGCAACGAGGTGAAGCTCAACGAATACGCGCGCTGGGGCGAGCCGCTCAAGAGCGGCGTCGCCGATGTGATCGCCTCCGATCTGTCGCGGCTGCTCGGCTCGCAGCGCGTGTCGGTGTCGTCGCAAACGGTGGCGGGCACGGAGGCGTGCCGCGTGCGCGTCGATATCGTGCGGTTCGATTCGATGCCGGGCGAGGCCGTCGCGATCGACGCGCTGTGGACCGTGCGCCTCGCCGGCCAGAAGGCGCTGCTGACGGGCCGCTCGACGGTGCGCGAACAGGTGCAGGGCGCGGACGAGGCGGCGCTCGTCGCGGCGCACAGCCGGGCGCTGGCGTCGGTGAGCCGTGACATCGCAGAGGCGATCCGGCGTTCGCCGCCGGGGTGAGCGCTCCATGACGGGCGTGGCCGGTGCGTGGTTTGGCGCATGGTTTGGCTTATGGTTTGGCGCATAGTGCGGGCCGGCCTCGCGGACAGACTCTGTACAATGGACTGATCGACAACCGGACGCAGGGCCGCAATGCGGGCCGCGTCCAGCGCCGGCAACGCAAGACGGCGCGCCAGCACGATCGCCTGATCGCACAGCCTGCGCGCGCCGCGCGCTGCGTGCCGCCAACGTTTTTCCGACATGGCCATCACCTACAAGACTTCCGAAGACCTCGCGCGTTTGCGCATTTCCGGGCGGCTCGCCGCCGATGTGCTCGCGATGATCGGCGAACACGTGAAGCCCGGCATCTCAACGGGCGAACTCGACGCGATCTGCCACGACTACATCGTCAACACGCAGAAGGCGATTGCCGCGAACGTCGGCTATATGGGCTTTCCGAAGACAGTTTGCACGTCGGTCAACTCCGTCGTGTGCCACGGCATTCCCGATCGCAGCGAGGTTCTCAAGGACGGCGACATCATCAACATCGACGTGGCCGTCATCAAGGACGGCTATTTCGGCGACACGAGCCGCATGTACACGGTCGGCGAGCCGAGCGCGGTCGCGAAGCTGCTGATCGACACGACCTATGAAGCGATGCTCGCGGGCATCCGCCAGGTGAAGCCGGGCGCGACGCTCGGCGATGTCGGCCATGCGATCCAGAAGCTTGCGCAGCGCGAGGGCTTCTCGATCGTGCGCGACTACTGTGGACACGGCATCGGCAAGGTCTATCACGAGGACCCGCAGGTGCTGCACTACGGCCAGCCGGGGCAGGGCGTGCGCCTGAAGCCGGGCATGGTGTTCACGATCGAGCCGATGGTGAACGCAGGCCGCGCGGGCACGACGGTGATGCGCGACGGCTGGACGGTCGTCACCAAGGACCGCTCGTTGTCCGCGCAATGGGAGCACATGGTCGCCGTCACCGATGACGGCTACGAACTGCTCACGCCGTGGCCCGACGGCACGGGGCGCTACGAGGCGCCCTGACGCGCCATGAGGCGCGGGGATCGCGCTGTGCCGGCCGGCTCGGGTCTCGCGTTTCACCTCTGGCGTCTCGCATCTCGCGTCGTTGCGCGCGGAGAGCCCTGAGCGGACGGCCGGCGCGCACTGCGCCCGCCGCAATGCACAAAAACCCGCGTACAGGCGCGCCGGCTTTGTTGTCGGCTGTCAACCGATGCGCGCCTGCCCGCACTGCGCCGAATTAAAGATTTGACTCGCGCGCCCGTTCGGTTGAAGCTACGCCCTACAGCTTTACCCGGATGACATAAGGGATTTCAAGGGATTTCGACCGCATGAGTCCTTCACTGACCGTTCGCCGCATCGCAGCCGATCAGGGTGCTGTCTTCCGTGAGCTACGTACCGCATCGCTGCGCGAAGCGCCTTACGCATTCGACGAAACACTGGAAGAAGCGATGCTGGCCGATGCGTCCAGGTTCGAACAGACGGCCGCGCGGCATGCTGCTTCGACCACGTCGACGTCGTTCATCCTCTACACGGAAGGTCATCCTGCCGGCCTGATCGGCGCCTGCTTCGAAGACGCCGCGCCGCATCGCGCGTTCGTGAGCGAGCTGTGGGTGGCGCCCGCCGTGCGGCATCTGCGCGGCGGCGAGCTGCTCGTCAACACGGCGAGCGACTGGCTCGCGGCAGGCGGGGCGGCGGAGATCTACGCGTGGATCGCCGACGAAAACCGCAACGCGATGCGCTTCTACGAGCGGCTCGGCTTCGGCCCGACAGGCGAGCGCGAACGCATTCCGCGCGCGCCGGACCAGTTCCAGACACTGCTCGTGCGGCACGTGCCGCACCACGCGGCATCGGGCGTCGATACCGACGCGCCTGGCTAGCCGCCTCGTGCTCGACGGCTTCGCGGGGCGCCTGTCCAGCGCGCTCCCGCCAGCTTCATCCCCATCTTCCGCCGCTGGTTCTTCACGCTTTTTGTCGATCTGTCCCGCGCCGATCTAGCGCGCACGCGGCATCTGGCTGTCGCGTGAAGACTTATTGGCAAAAAAGCTCACCGTTCGCCTGGACGCCTGTAAAATACGCAAAATTTTTTGCCGAACGCTATGTCGCCCAGGAAATCGCCATTTTTTGAACTGCGCAGTGGCGCGGTCGACACGCTGCTGTTTGTCGTCAAGACGACCAACCTCGCCGAGATGCGTGCCGAACTGACCCGGCGCTTCGAGGCGACGCCCGAATTCTTCGCCAACGATACCGTCGCGATCGACGTGCGCCGTCTCGCCGAGAATGAACGCGTGCCGCTCGCCGACATCGCGAAGCTGCTCGACAGCGTGCGCATGCGGCCGATCGGCGTCGTCGCCGACAGCGCGCAGCACGCGTGGGCGAACGAAGCGGGGCTGCCGCTGCTCGACGCGCGCGATCCGCGCGCAAGCAAAGGCAACGGCGACACAGTGGGCAAAGAAGCAGGCAATGAAGCGGGCAAAGAAGCAGGCAGGAGCGCGGCGGAAAAAAGCGCGGCGCCCGCAGCCGAAAGCGCGGCGCGCGAGCCGGAACAGGCGCCGTCGGCCGCTGCCGAACCCGTGCGCATCTCGTCGCAGACGATGGTGGTCGACAAGCCGCTGCGCTCGGGCCAGCGCATCTATGCGAAGGGCGATCTCGTCGTGCTCGGCATGGTGAGCAACGGCGCGGAAGTGATCGCCGAAGGCAATATCCATATCTATGCGCCGTTGCGCGGCCGCGCGCTCGCGGGCGTGCACGGCAATCACGACGCACGCATTTTCTGCACGTGTCTCGAACCGGAACTGATTTCGATCGCGGGCATTTACCGGACGACCGAAACCCCGCTGTCCGCCGACGTGTACGGCAAGCCGGTGCAGATCTGGCTCGAAGACGAAAAACTGATGATCGAGCCGCTGCGGCTCACGTGATGCGTGGGCCGCGCATGCAGTGCGTGTGTCGCGCGATGGAACTACTGCCGGCCTCAATAGACGAATTGACGAACACAAGGTAAAGGGTAATGGCAAAAATCATTGTGGTGACTTCGGGCAAGGGTGGCGTAGGCAAGACGACGACCAGCGCGAGTTTCGCCTCGGGTCTCGCGCTGCGCGGCTCGAAAACGGCGGTGATCGATTTCGACGTCGGCCTGCGCAACCTCGATCTCATCATGGGCTGCGAGCGTCGAGTGGTGTACGACCTGATCAACGTGATCCAGGGCGAAGCCAATCTGAACCAGGCGATGATCAAGGACAAGAAGTGCGAGAACCTCTACATCCTGCCCGCGTCGCAGACGCGCGATAAGGATGCTCTGACGATGGAAGGCGTCGAGAAGGTCATCAACGACTTGATCAAGATGGACTTCGAATACATCGTCTGCGATTCGCCGGCGGGTATCGAGTCGGGCGCGCTGCTCGCGATGCACTTCGCCGACGAGGCGCTGATCGTGACGAACCCGGAAGTGTCGTCGGTGCGCGACTCGGACCGCATTCTCGGCATCCTGTCGTCGAAGACGAAGCGCGCGATCGAAGGCAAGGAGCCGATCAAGGAGCATCTGCTGATCACGCGCTACAACCCGAAGCGCGTCAGCGAAGGCGAGATGCTGTCGCTCAGCGACATTCAGGAAATCCTGCGCATCGATCTGATCGGCGTGATTCCGGAATCGGAAGCCGTGCTGCACGCGTCGAACCAGGGCCTGCCCGCCGTGCACATGGATGGCACGGATGTCGCCGAATCCTATAAGGACGTCGTGTCGCGTTTCCTCGGCGAGCAGAAGTCGCTTCGCTTTACCGATTACCAGAAGCCGGGCCTGTTGCAGCGCCTCTTCGGCACCAAGTAAAGGGAGGCGCATCTGATGTCGATTCTTTCGTTTTTGCTGGGCGAGAAAAAGAAGTCCGCGTCGATTGCGAAGGAACGCCTGCAGCTGATCATCGCGCATGAGCGCGTGGGCGGCAAAGCGCCCGCTGATTATCTGCCCGCGTTGCAACGCGAACTCGTCGCTGTGATTTCGAAGTACGTGAAGATCTCGGACGACGATATCCGCGTCAATCTCGAACGCCACGACGATCTCGAAGTGCTCGAGGTCAAGATCGAGATTCCACAGGCCTGACCGGTCTGTAGCTTCAGCTTCGTCTATCGCGTGATGCGCGCCATCGTCGTACGGTGGCGCGCATTTTCGTGTCTGCGTTTTGCGCGTCGTCGGCGTGCGTCCCCGTAGTGTGCGTTTTCATCGCGCGCCGTTGCTTCACGCTCTTTTCTGCAATTTCTTCTTCGCTTCTTTCCGCATCACTTTCCGCGCTCCCCGAAATAAACCGTTGCACTTGAGGGCATGCCGTAACACGGCTTCTGTCAGCCCCTTCGTCACCTCGCGCATTGAACGGACAACGCCATCATCCGGCGCTGACACATGAGGTGAAAACATGAACCGATCGATTCGTCTGCTCGCCGCTTCCGCTGTGCTTGTGGTGTCGGGCTTGTCCGCTGTCGCATCAGCGTCGGCTGCCGAAGTGGTTGTCGTGGCGCCGCCCGTCGAGCGCTTCGAAGCCGTCCCCGCGCCGCGCGCGGGCTACGCATGGGACAAGGGTCACTGGCGTTGGGACCACGGACGTTACGCGTGGGTGCCGGGTCACTGGCAGGTCCAGCGCGTCGGGTATCACTGGATGCCTGGCCACTGGGTCGCGCATGGTCCGAACTGGCGATGGGTCGAGGGCCACTGGGCCTGATCGGCTGAATCTACATCCAGCGGATGCCGATGCGGCGCGTTGAGTTCATCGCGTGCGGCACGTCGATGTCCGTTGCCTGAACGCGCCCGAGAGCGCGCGCTTACGCAACCATCAAGGGAGTCATCACATGAGAAAAAGAACCTTGCTCGCGATCGCCGTGCTGGCGGTCACGTTGGCCGGTTGCGTCGTCGTACCGGCACGTCCTGTCTACTATCATCCGATGGGCGTCGTCGTGTATTGACGTTTGGGAGGTCGGGCGCGCGTTCCGCATGGGACGGCGCCCGATTTTTTCGCGGGCCTGGTGCTGTTGCCGAGCGGTTGCTGTTGGTCGCTATTGTTTGCTGTCGGTTGCCAGCTACTCACGCTCGCCTTGCGCTTCGGACCCGGAACGCTCCACTGGCAGTTCAGGCGAAGCGGCGGGCGCCGGCAGCGGCGCCATATAGCGCAACGAAAGCGCTTCGTACAAAGGCGGCGCAAACAGCCTCGCGACGCGGCTCGAAATCAGCGCAGTCGCCATCAGCGAAATCACGAGCGCGTGCCCGTTGATCATCTCCATCACGATCACGAACGACGTGATCGGCGATTGTGTCACAGCCGCGAGATAGCCGACCATTGCGAGCGCGATCAGCATCGGCAATTGCATGTCGGTGAACAGCATGTGCAGCACGTTGCCGAAGCCCGCGCCGATCGACAGCGAAGGCGCAAAAATGCCGCCCGGAATGCCCGGCAGATACGAGCCGACCACCGACACCAGCTTCAGCACCGGATAGAACACCGACAGATGCTCGCTGCCGTACAGCAGTCCGCGTGCTTCCGAGTAGCCGCTGCCGAACGTGGTGCCGCCCGAGATCAGTCCGACGAGCGCAATCACGACGCCGCACAGCGCAGCGAACGCGACCGGCCGCTCGGCGTGCAACTGGCGCAGCGGCGCGGGGATCCAGCGCGCGGTGTTGAGCAGCAGCCAGCCGAACACGCCGCCTGCAATGCCCGTGACGATGCCCGTGATGACGACGGCCACCGCGAACAGATCGGGAAAGTGCGTGCCGATATCGATCGTGCCGAAGTACGTGTAGTTGCCGTTCAGTCCGAGCGCGACGATACCCGCGATGATGATCGCCGTGATCAGCACGCCGCTCGCGCGCGCCTCGAAGCTGCGCGTGAGCTCCTCGATGGCGAAGACGATTCCGGCGAGCGGTGTGTTGAACGCCGCCGACAGACCCGCCGCCGCACCCGCCAGCACGAGCCGCCGTTCGATCTGCGCGTTCGAGCGCGGGTAGAGCCGGCGCAGGTTGAACATCAGCGCCGCGCCGACCTGCACGGTCGGCCCTTCGCGTCCGATCGTGAAGCCGCCGAGAATCGCGAGAAAGGAAACGGCGATCTTGCCGAGCAGAATGGGGAACGTCAGCAGCCGCGCGCCGGATGTGCCTGGATTCGTGTGCAGCGTCGCGATGACCTGAGGGATGCCGCTGCCCTCCGCGCCGCGAAAGAAACGCCGCGTGAGCCACACGGACGCGGCCCCGACGGCGGGCGTCAACACCAGCGGCAGCCACCAGTGCTGTTTCTGTAGATCGAGGAAAGCGTTGTAGCCCAGATCGATGAGCCGCGCATAAAAGACGGCCGTCAGGCCGACAGCGATCGCGCCCAGCCAGAAGATGCCGTACTGGCGCCAGAGGCGCCGTACGCGCCGGCCGATGCTCGAGGACAGCATGGGTGTCCGTGACATGGGAATCGGGCGAAGGGCAAAGCGCCGATTATAGCGGCGCGAGCGGTGACGGCGCCGCGAAAGGGCGCGATGCGGGCGCGAGATGCACTCGATGCACTCGATACGGATATGGGCTCGATACGAACGCGCGGTTGACGCGCGATGGCCATCGACAAGAACACGAGACAGGCGCGCGAAGGCCATCGACAAGAATGCGAAAGAACCGCGACAACCGCGAGCCTGCACGCTGCCTCGCGGGCGCCGGGGAGCGACCGTCTGTCAAGGCCCGTAACCTCCGGTAACGGCAGAGCGGATCTGGCAAGCTTTCCCGCTGCGCAGTTTTCAGGCAAATCTTTTGATCTGGGCTAAAATTGTCGATTGCGACCGCGCAGGCTCAATGGGCAATCAATGAAGCGAATTCTCATCGTCAAAGTCACCTCCATGGGTGACGTGATACAGGCGCAACCCATCGTGTCGGATCTCAAGCGCGCGTTTCCGGGCGTCGAGGTGGACTGGGCCGTCGACGAATCCTTTGCGGAAATCGCTCGCTGGAATCCGGGCACCGACCGCGTGCTCTGCGCGCCGCTGCGCCGCTTCAAGAAGGCGCGCCGCTGGGGCGACTTCAAGGCGATCGCGCAGTCCATCGGCGAATTGCGCGCGCACCGCTACGACTTCGCTCTCGATATTCACGGCGTCTACAAGAGCGCGATCATCTCGTTCCTGTCGCGTTCGCGGCGACGGCTCGGCTACCGGTCGAAAGACCTGGGCGAGCGCGGCGCCGCGTTCGCGTACACCGGCCGCTTCGCGCCGCCGCGCGACAGGAACGCCTGGAACGCCATGCGCGAGACGGTGAGCACGGCCCTCGGCTATCCGCTCGAAGGCCCCCCCGACTACAACCTGCACATTCCCGCGCCCGCAAAGCCGCTCGTCGACACGGGTGGCCGGCCGCTCGCAATGCTGTTCCACGCTGCATCGAAGGACGACAAGAAGTGGCCGGCCGAACACTGGATCGCAATCGCGCGCGATCTCGTGCAGCGCGGCTTTTACGTCGCCGTGCCGTGGGGTTCGACTGCCGAGCGCAATGAAGGCCTCGCGATCGTCAACGAAGTGGAAGGCGCGGAACTGCTGCCGCAACTGAGCGTCACCGAAATCGCACAGGTGATCGCGGCGTCGGAGTTCGTGATCGGCGTCGACACCGGCTTCGTCCATCTCGCGCACGCGCTCCAGAAGCGCACGGTGATGATCTTCATCGCGACGTCGCGCGAAATCTTCGGCAACAACGTGCCGTTCCGGTCGGTATCGATTGGGGATGGCAACTCGGTGCCGCCCATTGCCGAGGCGCTTGCAGCCATCGACCACGTGCACACGGACCCGCTGGCACTGGACGGACACGGAAAGTCGGTAGCAGCGGCCTGAGGCGTCTGTTCGCGTGGAGCAGGCCGGTCCGCCAAAAAAGAAAAGAGGCGCACGCGCAGTTCGCCCAATTTCGGACGCTGTCGCGAAACGCCTCTGAAAAGCCCGCGCCTCAAGCGCGGACCGAGAGGAAACCTGCAGAACAAACCGGTACAACATCCGTAAAGACCACGCGGGTACGGACAAGTTCAACTGTTTCATTGTTTTTTTCCGCGGCCTTAGGGCCCGGTTTAATGCCGGTTTCGCGGTCGTTCGTCCGCTGCCGCCGTCCGTTTGCTTCGCGCCCATCTCGCTCGCCACCGCTTTCTCGCATTACACGGCTGTTAAAACTGTCGCTTTTCATTCGGCGTCGGCGCCGCCTTCGGGCCAATGCGTGTCGGCCCGTTGCACAGCCGCTGCATCGATCGCGCATTGCCGTGCCTGCCGAGGCTTTGCGGGCGGTCTTCATGCGGATTGGGTCGAGTCGCGGCGCACGGATTGGCGGCAGAAGGACCGCCCGGCGGGTCGCGAGGCATTTTCTCCCGTGTAACACAACCCCAGTGGACGCTTACAAATTGCAACGATCGTCGCTGAAGGGTTCGTGTTCAATCGAGGTCATTCGGGGTTCGCTCGAATAACGACACTGACTCAAAGGGAGAAAAAACGTGAAACGCTTGATGTTGGCTCTGGTGACGGGCGCGCTGCTGGCTGCATCGCTCAGTGGCTGTATCGTGGTGCCGGACGGCGGCGGCTATCACCATCATCACGACTACTACTACCGCTGATCGGGTAGCGGACGCCGATGGCCGCTGCTCAGGCCATCAGCATTTCGAAGGCGACGACGGCGGCGATGGCCGCCGCGTTCGCCGCAACCGCTTCGACGACGATGCCTTTCCACGTCGCCGGCTTGAAGCGCAGCGCGAGCAGCAGCGAGCCCAGCAGCGCCAGCGCGATAATCACGACGATGTCCGCGTTGTGAAGATGAATGTCCATCGATGCCTCCCTCAAACCGCCTTGTTGTCGATTCGAGTATAGGCATGCCAAAAAGGGCGGCGAAAACGGGGGTTTCCCTGTCCGCGTTCGCCCGGAGTACGGTTTTCCGCGCGGGTTCTTGTATCGGGCGACGGCTTTCGGCTTCGGCTTGCTCCGGGCTTCGAACAGAACGAGAACGGCCCCGGCGCAAATCGCTTGCGCCGGGGCCGTTTGCGTCGTCGGAATGGACGGCGGCGCGAAGGGTTACATCAACCTTGCATCGCGCGTCTCGCGCATGCACAGCACGCCGACCAGACTCAGCACGGCGGCAGCCGACACATACAGCCCGACCCACGACAGGCCGCCCTGTGCGGCGAGCATCTGCGCGATGTACGGCGCGACCGACGCGCCCAGAATCCCGCCGAGGTTATAGGCGACGCCGGCGCCCGTATAACGGACGTTGGTCGGGAACAGTTCGGGCAGCAGCGCGCCCATCGGCGCGAACGTCACGCCCATCAGGAACAGCTCGATGACGAGGAACAGTTGCACGAGCGGCATCGAGCCGCTGCCGAGCAACGGCGCCATCGCGAAGCCCGACAGAATCGCGGCGACGCAGCCGACGATCAGCACCGGCTTGCGGCCGAAGCGGTCGCTTGCCCATGCGGAGAGCGGCGTCGCGAGCGCCATGAACACGACGGCAACGCACAGCATGCCGAGGAAGCTCTGACGCGAGAAGTGCAGCGTCGACACGCCATACGACAGCGAGAACACCGTCGAGATATAGAACAGCGTGTAGCAGACGACCATCGCGAACGCGCCGAGCAGCACGGGCCACAGATGACGGCCGAGCAGCGTCGCGACCGGGACGCGCACGCGCTCCTGACGTTCGATCGCGGCCTGGAACGCGGGCGTCTCGGCGATCTTCAGGCGCACGTACAGGCCGAGCGCGACCAGCACCGCGCTGACGATGAACGGCACGCGCCAGCCCCAGCTGCGAAACTGCTCGTCCGACAGCGACAGCGCGAGACCGAAGAACAGGCCGTTCGACGCGAGAAAGCCGATCGACGGCCCGAGTTGCGGGAACATGCCGAACCAGCCGCGCTTGCCCGCGGGCGCGTTCTCGGTGGCGAGCAGCGCCGCGCCGCCCCATTCGCCGCCGAGGCCGATGCCCTGGCCGAAGCGCAGGACGCACAGCAGGATGGGCGCGAGGCTGCCGATCGAATCGTAGCCGGGCACGAAGCCGATCAGCGTCGTCGACAGGCCCATCACGAGCAGCGAGGCGACGAGCGTCGATTTGCGGCCGATGCGGTCGCCGAAGTGCCCGAACAGAAACGAGCCGATGGGCCGCGCAATGAACGCGATGCCGAACGTGACGAACGCCGACAGCGCTTGAGCCGTCGCCGAGCCATGCGGGAAAAACACTGGGCCGATGACGAGCGCGGCGGCCGTCGCGTACACGTAGAAGTCGTAGAACTCGATCGCGGTGCCGATGAAGCTCGCGAAGATCACGCGCGAAGCGCTGTTCTGGCGGCCCGCGCCGGACTGCGCGCGGGAGAGGGGCGAGGTGGACATGCAGGGTCTCCAAATGTCGTGACGCTGCCGCGAGGGGCGGGCGGTGCGTCTTTGTGTGTCTGGTGTGAGCGTCGCGGGTTCGCGCGCGAATCGTGCAAACGGCGGTGCATGCAAGCGGTGCAAACAGCGGCACTGCCTGCGATGCGAAGCGTGGCTCAAACGGCGATGCAGATGGTCCGGGCTCGATGCAAGCTCGATTCAGGCGGCGGACTCGCGACGCGAGACGTTGCAACTGCAACGATTCGACAGCTTGCATCGTGCTGACGGCTTCGAGCGTCGCGAACAACGCGTGGCGTCGAAGCGATGCGCGATGCAAACGGGACGGACGCGCGCGCGGGTGGCGCGGCAACGTGACGGTCGGGCTGCGCGAGGCGAGCGGGTAGGCTCGCGGCACGCAGCGATTGCCGGCGAATCCGGCGGGCGTTTAAAAAATTATAGCGACGGCGGGCGGCGCGCAGCAAGGCGCGCGTTCGGAGCACGGCCGGTTGCGGCGCGCTTTGCTGTCAGTCGATGGTCTGCGCCTGCGGCGATGCGAACGTGCGCAACTGGAATTTGCCGTTGTCGTTGAAGAGCCAGTCTTCGAACAGCTCGACCTGGCCTTTCGCATTCAGCAGTTTCGCGGGCGGCAACGGCAACGGCGCCGAGCGTCGCAACGTGGCGAGCGCGGTGCCCTCCGCTTCGTCGTCGCCGTTCGTGCGATACACCGACGATGCCACGATCTGTCCATTGCGATCGACGACGAACGACACGACGACGAGCGAGCGCAGCATCGCCTGCGGATTGCCGCGCAGCACATACGACGGGTTGCGCTCGACGATGCGTTGCGCGACGGCCGAGCGGTACTGATCGAGCGTCGCGCTGTTGATCGCGGCGGGCGGCACGACAGCCGCCGGCCGTTGAGGCGGAGTGAGCGTGAAGTTGCACGCTGCCGTACCGAACAGCGCGAGAGCGAGTGCCGCCGCTCGCCTGATTGCTGGATGGATGCGGCTGTGAAGCGAGAGGGTGGGCATCGCAATGACTCGCACGCGAGATGTCTCTTCATCGTAGGCGATGCATATTGCGATTCAATGAGCGTTGCTACCGATGTGCGTGGTAGCACGCAATGGGGGCGTCTGGGCGCGGATCGCGGCGCTTGCCATCATGCACTGACTGCTTGAGCGGCGTGCGTTGTTTGATCGTATGCGGCGCGTAGGATCGGGCTTTGAGCGGGGAGGTTTGCTCGTCGGCGAACGAAGAGGTGCAACAGCTTGGGCGCTCGAAGTGCTGCTTGAGGCGAGGTGGCGGAGGGTGTGGGATTCGAACCCACGAAGGCCGTAAAGCCTTGCCGGTTTTCAAGACCGGTGCATTCAACCGCTCTGCCAACCCTCCGAGCCCGAAATTGTAACCTGAAACGCTACGCTCACGGGCAACAAACGAAGGAGCCGATCAAGGCTCCTTCAGAAACAGCGCCTGTAGATCGTTGAGGAATGCCTGCCCGAGCGGCGTCGGCGCGATCTTCTCATAGTCGCGCGCGATCAGGCCGCGACGCTCCGCTTCCTGCAACGCCGGCTCGATCGACGTCATCGGCAGACCCGTGCGCTCGATGAACCGATGCACAGGAAAGCCCTCCACCAGCCGCAGCGCGTTCAACATGAACTCGAACGGCAGATCGCGCGCGCCGACTTCATGCTCTTCCTGCACGGCGTTACCCGAGCGCGCTTCATCGATGAACGTCGCGGGATGCTTGAAGCGCATCTGCCGCAGGATACGGTTCGGAAACGACAGCTTCGTATGCGCGCCCGCGCCGATACCGAGATAGTCGCCGAAGCGCCAGTAGTTCAGGTTGTGCTTGCTCTGCCGATGCGGCTTTGCATACGCCGACACTTCGTACCGCTCATAACCCGCTTCGCGCGTGCGCTCGTGAATCCAGTCCTGCATGTCGGCGGAAGCGTCGTCGTCGGGGAGCGGCGGCGGGAACTTCGCAAACAGCGTGTTCGGCTCGAGCGTCAGGTGATACAGCGACAGATGCGGCGGCGCGAACGACAGCGCCGTCTCGATGTCCGCCTGGCATTCGGCCAGCGTCTGCTTCGGCAGCGCGAACATCAGGTCGAGATTGAAATTGTCGAACGTCTTCGCCGCGACCTCGACGGCATGGCGCGCCTGCGCGGCATCGTGAATGCGGCCGAGCGCCTTCAGATGCGTTTCATTGAAGCTCTGGATGCCGACCGACAGCCGGTTCACGCCGCTCACGCGAAACTGCGCGAACTTGTCGGCTTCGAACGTGCCGGGGTTCGCTTCGAGCGTGATCTCGGCGTCGGCATCGAGCGGCAGCAGCGCGCGCACGTCGGACAGCAGCCGATCGAGTCCTTTCGCCGACATCAGACTCGGCGTCCCGCCGCCGATGAACACCGTATGCACCTGCCGGCCCCACACGAGCGGCAGCGACTGTTCGAGGTCGCTGCGCAGCGCGTCGAGGTAATCGTCCTCGGGAAACGCGCCACCCTTCGACTCGTGCGAGTTGAAATCGCAGTACGGGCACTTGCGCACGCACCACGGGAAATGCACGTAGAGAGCGAGCGGCGGCAGCGACGTCAGGCGGATGCTGCCGGGCGACGTGAACGCCTTGATCACGCCGGCTCCCGTCGTCGATGCATGGCTCACGCTTCCTCCTTCAGCCGCGCGAACAGTTGCTGCAACGCGATCGCGCGATGGCTGCTCGCGTTCTTCACGGCGGGGTCGAGTTCTGCCGCCGTCGCGTTCAGCGCGGGCAGATAGAAGTACGGGTCGTAGCCGAAGCCGTTCGCGCCGCGCGGCGCGTCGAGCATCTCGCCGTGCCAGCGGCCTTCGGCGATCAGCGGCTCGGGGTCGTCCGCGTGGCGCACGAGCGCGAGCACGCAGAAGTAGTACGCGCGGCGGTCGTTCACGTCCTTCAACTGCTCGACGAGGCGCGCGTTGTTGGCCCCGTCGCTCTTCTCGCCGCCCGCGAGCTGCGCGTAGCGTGCCGAATACACACCCGGCGCGCCGCGCAGCGCGCGCACGCACAAGCCGGAGTCGTCGGCGATTGCGGGCAGGCCCGTCAGCTTCGACGCATGGCGCGCCTTCGCAAGCGCGTTTTCAACGAAGGTCGGATGCGGCTCTTCCGCTTCGGGCACGTTCAGCGCGCCTTGCGGAATCAGCTCGATTCCCGCCTTGCCGAAGAGCGCCGCGAACTCGCGCAACTTGCCCGCGTTGTTCGACGCGAGGACGATCTTGTGCAGCGCCGGCTGCATCGAAAGTGCCGCGCTGTCGCGACGGTCATTCATCCTTTATCTCCAGAGCGGCCTTCTGCTTTGCGATCAGCGTCGCGATGCCGTTTTGCGCGAGATCGAGCAGCGCGTTCATTTCGCCGCGCGAGAACGGCACGCCTTCCGCGGTGCCCTGAATTTCGACGAAGCCGCCGTCGCCCGTCATCACGACGTTCATGTCGGTGTCGCACTGCGAGTCTTCGTCGTAGTCGAGATCGAGCACGGGCACGCCGTCGTACACGCCGACGGACACGGCCGCGACATAGTCGGTGATCGGCGACGTTTCGATGCGGCCCGTCGCAAGCAGCTTCGCGACGGCATCGTGCGCGGCGACGAAGGCGCCCGTGATGCTCGCCGTGCGCGTACCGCCGTCGGCCTGGATCACATCGCAATCGATGTTCAGCGTGCGCGTGCCCAGGCGTTCGAGATCGAACACGGAGCGCAGCGCGCGGCCGATCAGGCGCTGGATTTCCTGCGTGCGTCCCGTCTGCTTGCCACGCGCGGCTTCGCGGTCGCTGCGCGTGTGCGTGGCGCGCGGCAGCATGCCGTATTCGGCCGTGAGCCATCCCTGGCCGCGATCGCGCAGGAACGCGGGCACGGTCTCGGCGATGCTCGCCGTGCAGATCACCTTGGTGTCGCCGAACTCGACCAGCACGGAGCCTTCCGCGTGCTTCGTATAGTGGCGCGTGATGCGCACGTCGCGCAGCTGATCGGCGGCGCGGCCGCTGGGGCGTTTCGTGATGTCGTTCATCGTCGGAATCAAAGGGAAGAAAGGGCGGAAGGAAACCGCAATTTTACCGCCGATCGGTCCGGCGACGCCCGTGCGCAACTGTTTTCCGGCCGGCTCGCGGATGGCCACGCGGCCCGATGCATCGGCGCATGCACGGCGAGCACGCGCGCCGAACGACGTCGATGCATGCGTCGCCGCGCCATGTGATTTTTGCTCGCGTCGCAGCGCATGCAAAATGCCTGATGGCCGGCTTCGGCCGCGGGCGCCGTCCGGCGGCTCCGTGCGCCCGGCCGGCCCGGCAAAAATGGGATAATGCGCGTTCCCCGCCTCGCGTCTCGTACACGCCGGGCGACTCGAATCCCTGGTCGTGCGATGTGATCGCACATTCGCGCGACCGCAAATCGCGGGACCTATCATGATCTACAGTATGACTGGCTATGCGAGCGCCACACGCGAACTCGCAGCGGCATCGGGCAACGGCGGCGTCAGCGTGTCCGTGGAGTTGCGCACGGTGAATTCGCGCTTCCTGGACCTCAACTTCCGGATGCCGGAAGACGTGCGCGTCTGCGAGCCGACGCTGCGCGAAATGCTGATGAACAAGCTCTCGCGCGGCAAGGTCGACATCCGCATCAACCTGCAGCGCAGCGAGCAGGCGGCGAACGCGGGCGCGCTCAACCGCGATGCGCTCTCTCAGCTCGCGGTGCTGGAACGCGCGGTGCTCGATGCGTTTCCTGACGCGGGACGTCTGCGCACGGGCGAAATCCTGCGCTGGCCGGGCGTGCTCGCGGAGAGCGGCGTGTCGCCGGAAGTGCTGCGCGATGCCGTGCTCGAATGCGGCAAGCAGGCGATCGGCGATCTGATCGACGTGCGCGGCCGCGAAGGCGCGCAGCTCGCGACGATGCTGCTCAACAACGTCGGCGAGATGGAAGCCATCGTCACGAAGATCACGCCGCTCGTGCCGGAACTGATCGCGAAGCATCAGCAGAAGATCGTCGAGCGTCTGCAGGAAGCGCTCGGCATCGCCGCGCCGGATACGGCGGCAACGATCGTGTCGCGCGAAGAGATCGCGGAGCGCATCCGTCAGGAAGTGACGATGTACGGCATTCGCATCGATATCGCGGAAGAGCTGTCACGCCTCACCGCGCATCTGAACGAAACGCGCCACGTCATCCAGAAGGGCGGCAAGGTCGGCAAGCGTCTCGACTTCATGATGCAGGAGCTGAACCGCGAAGCGAACACGCTCGGCTCGAAGGCGGCCGCGAAGGAACTCGCCGATTCGTCGATGACGCTCAAGCTGCTCATCGAGCAGATGCGCGAACAAGTACAAAACCTGGAGTAATACGGGAGTCTCACCAGCATGACCGAAACCAAACGCAATCCATACGCAGGCGTTTATCCCGGCAACCTGTTCATGGTCGTCGCGCCGTCGGGCGCCGGCAAGTCGACGCTCGTCAACGCGCTGCTCGCGCGCGACTCCGCGATCCGTCTGTCGATTTCATACACGACGCGTCCGCCTCGTCCGAAGGAGCAGGACGGCGAGCACTATCACTTCACGACCGTCGAAGATTTCCTTGCGCGTCACGACGCGGGCGAGTTTCTCGAAAGCGCGGAAGTGCACGGCAACTACTACGCGACTTCGCGTGTGTGGATCGAAGAGCAGATGAAGAGCGGCCATGATGTGCTGCTCGAAATCGACTGGCAGGGCGCGCAGCAGGTGAAGAAGCAGTTCCGCAATGCCGTCGAGATTTTCATCTTGCCGCCGTCGCTCGAAGCGCTCGAAGAGCGCCTCAAGAAGCGTGGCCAGGACGAGCCGAACGTGATCACGCGACGCCTTCTCGCAGCGGGCAGCGAGATGGCGCATGCAGCGGAAGCGGAGTATGTCGTGATCAACGAGAAGTTCGATCACGCGCTCGCCGAACTGCAGTGCCTCGTCTCGGCGACACGTTCGCGCTTCACGTCGCAATACGCGCGCCACACGGAGCTCTTCATGCAGCTCGGCATTCACTTGCCGCACGCCTGATACGGGCGAGCTGTCGAGGACATAAGGTAGAATAACCGACATACAGAGAAGGAATTTTCAACATGGCCCGCATTACCGTCGAAGACTGTCTGAAACAGATCCCGAATCGTTTTGAACTGGCGCTTGCCGCGACCTATCGCGCACGTCAGCTCGCTCAAGGCCACACGCCGAAAATCGAAAGCCGCGACAAGCCCACGGTCCTCGCGCTGCGTGAGATTGCGGCTGGCCAGGTTGGCGTCGAAATGCTGAAGAAGGTGCCTGTCTAAGGCGCGCTTCAGGTTTCGATCGTCATGTAACTCAACCCAACGCGTGCAGACGGCACAATCGCAAACGGAGGCGACCATGAGCACTAACCCCTCGCCATCCGCAACGGAAGTGGAACACGCTGCCCACGAACACGATAGCGAATCGCCATCGTCTGCACGCAAGTACATCGACGCGGTCCTCGAACAATCGTTTCGCCATCTGTTCGGGCCGACCGCCACGCCGGAGCAGCCGCGCCGGCATGACGTCGTCTCGATTGCCAAGCTGACGTCCGCGCTATCCGGCTATCTCAGCCCGGAAGAGATCAAGGAAGTCAAAGCGGCTTTCCACTTCAGCGACGAAGCCCACCTCGGGCAATACCGTCAAAGCGGCGAACCCTACATCACGCACCCTGTGGCTGTCGCGGAGATCTGCGCGGCCTGGAAGCTCGACGCGCAGTCGATCATGGCCGCGCTCCTGCATGACGTGATGGAAGACCAGGGCGTGACCAAGACCGAACTCGCGGAGCGCTTCGGCGCGAAGGTCGCGGAGCTGGTCGACGGGTTGTCGAAGCTGGACAAGATGGAGTTCCGCAATCGCGAGGAAGCGCAGGCGGAGAACTTCCGCAAGATGCTGCTCGCGATGGCGCGCGACGTGCGCGTGATTCTCGTGAAGCTCGCGGACCGGCTTCACAACATGCGCACGCTCGGCGCTGTGCCGCCTGAAAAGCGCCGCCGCGTCGCGCGCGAGACGCTCGACATCTACGCGCCGATCGCGCACCGGCTCGGCCTCAACAACACGTATCGCGAGCTGCAGGACCTGAGCTTCGCGAACTTCAATCCGCATCGTTACGCGACGCTCGAAAAGGCCGTGAAGGCGGCGCGCGGCAATCGCCGCGAAGTGGTCGGCAAGATTCTCGAATCCGTGCAGCGCGCGATTTCGGATGCGAAGCTCGACGCCGAAGTGACGGGCCGCGAGAAAACCATCTTCAGCATCTACAAGAAGATGCGCGACAAGCAGCTGTCGTTTTCGCAGGTGCTCGACGTGTACGGCTTCCGCGTGGTCGTCGAGAGCGCGCTCGAATGCTATACGTGCCTCGGCGCGTTGCACGCGCTCTACAAGCCGGTGCCGGGCAAGTTCAAGGATTACATCGCGATTCCGAAGGTCAACGGCTACCAGTCGCTGCATACGACGCTCGTGGGCCCGTTCGGCGCGCCCATCGAGTTCCAGGTGCGCACGCGCAAGATGCACGAGATCGCGGAAGCGGGCGTCGCCGCGCACTGGCTGTACAAGAACGGCGGCGCGGATCTGAACGACGTGCAGAAGCGCGCGCATCAGTGGCTCAAATCGCTGCTCGACATTCAGAGCGAAGTCGGCGATTCGAGCGAATTCCTCGAGCACGTAAAGATCGATCTGTTCCCGGACGCCGTCTACGTGTTCACACCGAAGTCGAAGATCATGGCGCTGCCGCGCGGCGCGACGGCGCTCGACTTCGCGTATTCGATCCACAGCGATCTGGGCAACCAGTGCGTCGCGGTGAAGATCAACAACGAACTGCTGCCGCTGCGCACCGAGCTGAAGAGCGGCGATATCGTCGAAGTGATCACCGCGCCGTATTCGAAGCCGAATCCCGCATGGCTGGGCTTCGTGCGCACGGGCAAGGCGCGTACCGCGATCCGCCACTATCTGAAGACGATGCGCCTGAACGAGTCGGTGCAGCTGGGCGAACGCCTCGTCGATCAGTCGCTCAAGGGCTATGGGCTGTCGCTCACCGACGTCACGCCGGAAGTGTGGGACAAGCTCGTGCTGTGGACGGGCAACAAGAATCGTCAGGAAATTTTCGCGGATATCGGCCTCGGCCGGCGTGTCGCCGCAGTGATGGCCAAGCGCATCGAGGTACTGATGAGCGGCCGCGAAGGCCACGAAGCCGACGACGAGAATCCGCGTGCCGAGCAGGGCGCGACGCCGAGCGCGCCGCCCGTTGTCATCACGGGCACGGAAGGAATGTCGGTGCAGCTTTCCGCGTGCTGCCGGCCGATTCCCGGCGACGACATCATGGGCTATATCGGCATCGGCCTCGGCATGGCGATCCACACGACGGATTGCCGCGTCGCCCAGCGTATCCACAGGCGCGACCCGGGCCGCTGGATCGACGTCGCGTGGGCGCCGCAGCCGGGGCGTCTGTTCGACGTCGCGATCAAGGTGCTGGTCAAGAACACCAAGGGCGTTTTCGCGCGCGTCGCGGCGGATATCACGTCCGCCGACGCGAACATCGTCCACATTGCGATGGACGAAGACCAGTCGCAGGAATCGACGGTCCTGCGCTTCGTCATTCAGGTCAGCGACCGCGTGCATCTCGCGAACGTGATGCGCCGCGTGCGGACCAATCCCGACGTGATGCGCATCGCGCGCGAACGTCCGAGCGAAGAAGGGCACCGTCATCACGACGGCGGCATGCGGATCGAACGCGAGCGCGCCGATTACTGAAATCGAAGTTGAGCGGCGGGCGCGCCGTTTGCACCACTGCGCGCAAGCCTCTGCCTGTTTTCACGGGAACAACGCGATGAACGTAGCTGATCTCTCCGGCCTCGCGCTCGACTACTGGGTTGCACGCAGCCTGCACGACTTCGTGCGCGAAATCCACTTCACCGATAGCGGCCGCGTCGTCTCGATACGCGGCAACGACCGCGGCCGTCCGTGGGATGGACGCTTCACGCCGTCGACGTCGTGGGAAGCGGCGGCCGTCGTGCTCGAACGCGCGCAGCGGCTCGAAGTGCGCGAGCGCACGCGCGAGGGCGCGGCGCATTGCGTCGCCGACTTCGAGGGCGGGCACGGGCCGGTGTCGGCGCATGGCGACTCGCTGCGTAACGCGCTGCTGAGGGCCTTCGTGATCAGCCGGTTCGGGGATACCGTCGACGACGTGCTGCGCCAGCCTCAGGCGCTCTTTGGGATGCGCGCGACGCCGATCGGCGAGCAGGCGTCGCCGTTGGGTATCGAGAACGAACTGCCGAAGCCGGATGGCGAAATCGGCGATATCAAGTCGACGCCGCGTTGACACGAGGCCTCATGCGCAGCACGATCGGGGAAAGGGCAAAACCGGAAGGCAAAAACGCCCGCAGAAAGGGGCCGCAGAAAGGGGCCGCAGAAAAGGGTCGCAGAAAGACAAAGGGCCTTCCGGATGGAAGGCCCTTCATGGGTGGCGCGGCTGGCAGGATTCGAACCCACGACCCCTTGGTTCGTAGCCAAGTACTCTATCCAACTGAGCTACAGCCGCACGCTAAGCTTGAACTGCTGGGTTGCGCACACTGCATTGCGTACAACCCGGTGAAACGAAAGGGCCTTCCTGAAGGAAGGCCCTCGAAGGAGGTGGCGCGGCTGGCAGGATTCGAACCCACGACCCCTTGGTTCGTAGCCAAGTACTCTATCCAACTGAGCTACAGCCGCACGCAGAAATGAGATTATAGCAATGTCTCGGAAAAAGGGAAGGGCTAACCCTGAAATTTGTGACAGTAGCCGTATCATGTACCCTTGCTATATGGATGTCCGCTTGAACGCTGAATCATCATGAACAAAGCCTTTGTCAAAGAATCGACTGACGAGAACGACGACGATCTCGAAGCCGCTCAACCCGACGTGCCCGCGGGCGCGAAGAACTACATCACGCCGGCCGGCTACAGGCGCTTGCGCGATGAACTGCTGCATCTGATCGACGATGAGCGGCCGGAGGTGGTCAAGCTGGTGTCGTGGGCGGCATCGAATGGCGACCGCTCCGAGAATGGCGACTACATCTACGGCAAGAGGCGGCTGCGCGAAATCGACCGTCGTATCCGCTTTCTGACCAAGCGCATCGATCTGGCCGAGGTCGTGCAAAGCAGCCGGCAGGAAAACACGGATCAGGTGTTCTTCGGCGCGACCGTCGAATACGCGACGGAAGACGGCGAGACGCACACGGTGAAGATCGTCGGCATCGACGAGGTGAATCTGGACGAGGGGCACGTCAGCTGGATTTCGCCGGTTGCGCGCGCGTTGCTGAAGGCGAAGATCGGCGATCAGGTGACGTTGCATACGCCCGCAGGACCGCAGACGATCGACGTGCTGGACGTGATCTATCCGACGCGCGAGGAAGAGGGGGACGCGTAGGCGGCCCTGACGGCCTGCGTGCGCCGCAGCGTCGCCGATGAAGCGCGGCGACGACCGAAAAACGAGGACCTGCAAAACGAGGACCTGCGCGAAAAGCGAGGACGAAAAAAAGCGCCGCAAGCGGCGCCTTTTTCATGCTGCGAGTACTGCCGATGCTTAGAAGCGGTGACGCAGGCCAGCCGTCACAGCGACTTGCTTCTCGTTGCCCGACGCGTTCAGACCGTTGATGTTCGCGTTGACCAGCGAGTTTTCGCTGACTTGCTGGTATTCGCCCTGCAGGTAGACGTCGGTACGCTTCGACAGTGCGTAGGCCGTTTGCAGGTTGAACTGGTTCCAGTGCGGGCGCTCGCCAGCCATGCTCGCACGGGTGTACGTGTACGAACCGGCGATGCTGATAGCCGGCGTCAGAGCGTAGCGTGCGTTCGCTTCGAAGTTCTGGAAGTGACCGCTGTTGCCGCCGAAGCGGTTCTGCAGACCCTGGTTACCCGACGCGCCCTGGTTGATGCCTGCCCACTGCGACAGGTTCGTCTGCGAGTACACGAGGCCGACGGTTGCCGGGCCGAACGTGTAGTTCGCGCCTGCGCCCCACGTCTGCTGGCGGCCAGCGAAGAACGTGTTGTCGCCCGTGACTGCGCCGCTGCCATTGAATGCCGCCGCCGCGCCCGTTGCGCCGTTGCTGTTCAGTTGCAGGTAAGCAGCAGCGAGGTTGAAGCCTGCGAAGCTGTACGACGCGCCAGCGCTGTATGCGCGGTTGTTTGCGAAGCCGTCAGCCTGGTTCGAGAAGCCGTACAACGCGCCGAACTTGAAGCCAGCGTAGTTCGCGCTCTGGTACTTGACCGAGTTGTTGACGCGGAACGAGTTGTTCAGGTTGTCGTTGTCGAACGGGTGGGCGAACTGCGTGCCGCCGTATTGCGTGCCCGTCAGCGAAAGCGGACCGACGTAGTCGACCATGCTGTCATATTGACGGCCGAGGGTCACGGCGCCGAACTGGTCGCTTGCGAGACCGACGAACGCCTGACGGCCGAACAGACGGCTGCTTTGCTTCAGCGTGCCGTCATTGATGCCGAAGCCGTTTTCCAACGTGAAGATCGCCTTCAGGCCGCCGCCGAGGTCTTCAGCGCCGCGCAGACCGAAACGGCTGCCGTTCACCGAGCCGCTCGTCATCTGGACGTTGCTGTGACCCTGGTTCGGGCCAGTTGCCTGGTTGTTCGTGTAGGTGATGCCGGCGTCGATCAAGCCGTACAGCGTGACGCTGCTTTGCGCATGCGCAGCCGTTGCAAATACGCCCGTCAGGGCAGCGACCATGAGAGTCTTTTTCATCTTTGTAACTCCGAGAACAGGATGGGTTTTAGTACCCAGGCTTGAAGGAAACTTCACGCGAGCGCTGCGAGAGGCAAATCGCGTGAACAACGCACGGTGACCGACGTGCGTTCGTTTCCGGGTAGGCAAAGTGTAGAGACGTGACTCGCCAGATGGCTGTTCCGAATTTCGCAATAAAGTATTACGGGATAGGAAATTATCGAGCGAAAGCCTGAAAGCCTTATTCAGAAAGGCTTTCAGGCTGATTGAGTCGTGCCAGGGGAGGGTGTCAACCTTTACGCGTTGTTCAATTACGACACGAAATGATGTGCGAAAACAACGCGAAAATGGCGGAATTCAGATTGTTGTCAACATTGAAATAGTAGTTTGCGAGATGCGCATCTATTCAAATCCGTATCCAACGCTATACTGAAAGTTCTGCTTTTCGAAGCAGACTTTTTCGTTGACGAAAAAGATCTCCAAACCTTTGTCGGCGCGACTTTCTCCAAGTCGCGCTTTTTTTTGCCTGCACTTACAGCATCGATTTATTGATGCTTTCCATCCGCAACGACGGGAGCAAATTCGAGTCCCGGCGTCAGACTCCAATCTTCGATCACATAGTGACGCGCGTCCATTGGGGATGACAGCAGGTTCTGCCAGTGATCGCCGTGCCACATCGGATCGAACTCCAGCGCGGACGTGCGCTGCGCGGGGCCGTCAGCGCGCGGTGCGTCTTTCGGGGAGTGGAACAGTTGGGCGGCGATGCGGAGGAAGGTATCGAACAGCATGGCATTTCTCCAATTGCGAACTGCTGGCTAGAATCTTGCGATTCACGTGTTACCTTAACAACCCGTGGAAACACTTACGAAAGACACGATTTGTTACACGGCGGAAAAATTTGCCCATCTGTCTTCGTTATAGCAGACAAAAACCGGCAATACAGACCGATTTTATTCCGCATACTTTAAGAAATTTTCGTGCTCACGTTCGCTTTTATGACGGGTTTGACGAACGCCCAAACACCAATTTGAAACCGCTTGACGCCTCCATCTGGTTCCCCGTATAAATGCCATGCTGGATTTTCGATAGCGGGACGCTAATCTGTGCTTTACGCATATATTTCCGTTTTTTGAAATTCGTGAATCGTAATCGGCATTAAAGGGCATTGCCTGTTTAGTCAAATATCGAGGAAAGTGGAATATGGAAACCGGTATCGTCAAATGGTTTAACGATGCTAAAGGCTATGGCTTTATCACGTCCGACACGGGCGGCGAGGATCTCTTCGCGCACTTCTCGGAGATCCGTTCGGAAGGCTTCAAGTCGCTGAAGGAGAACCAGCGCGTGTCGTTCGACATCAAGGCAGGGCCGAAGGGCAAGCAGGCTGCCAACATCCAGCCGCTCTGATCTGCGTCGAACGTTCGCCCAGGATAAACCCTCGCATTGCGAGGGTTTTTTATTTGCGGCGCGACGAACGTTAATGCAGCGTCCGAATCCGATGCCGCCTTAGCGGACAGAGTTCGAAAACGTTTCCTTTCGCGTGCGAATCGATCCGGATTAACGCCGACGGGTAGGCGTTATCCCTGATTGATGATTTATTTATGACAAGCAAGTGGAATAAATATAATCCGGCGAATGCAGTAAAAGGGTCGAGCGCAAATTCCCATGACATGAAAATCGCGCGCGCAAGCAGTGCCGTCGATAGGGCATACTTGTACCAAGTCCCGCATTGCACAAGTTTTTCTCATGTCCGTACCGTTCCTGCTTGATCCGGCCCTCGACGTGCCGATTGCCTTCGTCGACCTCGAAACTACAGGCGGCTCCGTAGGCACGCATCGGATCACGGAAATCGGCATCGTCGAATTCGGGCCGGACGGCGCGTCCAGCTGGACCACCCTCGTCGATCCCGGCCAGCCGATTCCCCCCTTCATCCAGCAGTTGACGGGCATCACCGACGACATGGTGCGCGGCGCGCCCACGTTCGAATCGATTGCAGCCGATCTGTTCGCGCGGCTCGACGGCAAGCTTTTTATCGCGCACAACGCCAGTTTCGATCGCGGATTCCTGCGCAACGAGTTCCAGCGCGCGGGCTACGCGTTCAATCCGGACGTGTTGTGCACCGTGCGACTGTCGCGCGCGCTGTTCCCGGCGGAAAAGCGCCACGGACTCGATGCGCTTGTCGAGCGGCATGCGCTCGTGCCGTCCGACCGACACCGCGCCCTTGCCGACGCCGATCTGCTCTGGCAGTTCTGGCAGCGCCTGCATGGTCTCGTCCCCGTCGACGTGCTGCGCGCGCAGATCGACAAGACGATGCGTCGTTATCAGCTGGCGGGCGATATCACCGAAGATCTGCTCGATACCGCGCCGGCCGGCTGCGGCGTGTATGCGTTCTATGGCGAGAACGACGCGCCGCTGTACGTCGGCCGAAGCGTGCGCGTGCGGCAGCGTCTGCGTTCGCATCTGACGGGCGAGCGCCGTTCGTCGAAAGAAATCAGGCTTGCGCAGCAGGTGCGGCGCGTCGAGTGGCGCGCGACGGGCGGCGAGATCGGCGCGCTGCTCGCGGAAGCGCAGTGGATCGCGACGCTTCGCCCGCCGCTCAACCGTTTGCCGCGCGTGAGCCGCGCCGATCCCATCGATGCTCCGTGGCCTTACGAAGGTGCGATTGCGTTCGAAGAGCGCGATGCGTCGGAAGGCGCGCGTGTCTTCCATGTCGTCGACGGATGGCGCTATCTCGGGCACGCGCCGTCGCTGGCCGAAGCCTCGGCGCTGTTTGCCGCCGACTCGCGCGGCGCGTTCGAGCTGTCGACATGGCGCATCCTCCAGACGCACCTCGCGCGCGGACTGCGCGTGCTGCCGCTGTCCCGCGCATCGGGCGACGCCAACAGCGCCGCCGCCGCGGCCGCGCCTGCTACGGCGGCCATCGACGCCGCCTAGCCCGTCGCCCCGACGCCCCCCGCTTCGCACACATGCCCAAGCGCTCGCGTGAGCGCCGCATTGCGCGTGTTGTCGTAGCGGGTGAGCGATTTCCAGTTGTCGATGCCGCGTGCGACGCGTGTCGGGCAATCGTCCTGCGCGCGCAGCGTCTGCATGCGCGCGAGCGCAGCGATCAGCGATTGCGTCAGCTTGTCCAGTTGCGGCCTCAGGCTGGCCGCGAGATCGGGTGCCGCGCCTTCGGGCGGCCGGGTGGCGCGCCACGAATCGAACAGCGCGTTCTGCACTTCCTTGCTCGCGTCGATCTGATCCTGGAAGAACGCGCGCGCGAATGCGGGATCGACGCCCGCTTTCGTCGCGCGCTTCTCGACGTCGGCGAGCAGCGCCTGTTCGCGCGGCGTATCGGTGATCGGCTGATGATGCGCCCACTTGTAGCGCGCGACAGGCTCGGCCAGCGACAGACGCTGCGAGGCGAGCGCGATCAGATTGGTGAGCGCGGTGTCGTCGCCATCGGCGCGCGCGGGTGTCGGGGCGAAGGCGAGGGCAAAGGAGAGCACGATCGCGGCAGGCGCGCCGAGGTGAAGCGAACGGATCATTGAGCTAGACAGCCCGAAGCTGCGCAGGAAGGAAAACACAAGAGAATAGACGAAGCGCGCGGCATGCGTTTGCGCATGCACATCGACGGCCGCGCCGCAGCCGGGCAAAACGCAGGGAAGAGGTCAGCGAGTACGAACGAGCGCGCGTGCGTCACGTTGACGCGCGATTAGCCGTCGCTCAGATGGAGAGCGAAACCAACGGCGAGTGAGGCGCGAACACAGGCACAAGCACAGGCGCGCGCAGATTCCGCGCCTCGATATGCGAAGCGCACGGACGTGCATCGACATTGCGCGCATTCATCCGATGCGCGGGCCCCGATGCTGCAATGCACACGTCAACCGTTACTTCGGTTCGCACGACTTGCGTTGTTCGTCGAAGAACGCGCGAACGTGCTCGGGCAGTTCCGCGCTCAGAAATTCGACGCCTGCCGGTTCCGGATCCGGGCTCGAGACCTTGTCGGGGGTCGGAATCTTCGGCGGTTTGGTATCCATGATGTCTTCTCCTTTACGAAATCATTATCTTCCTTGGCATGCGCGTCGGACCAGCGCTGCCGCACACAGCCGATGTTTTGGCGCACCCCCTGTTGCTTTAACGGCACAGGGTCCCAGGCATTGACGCGCGTTGTTTAGAATTTAACGATTGCCTTTGCAGTACGTCTAAACACCCTCTCGCGGCCGTTGCTATACTGCGCGCTCACTCTTTCAGGTAGCGATGGCACGCCCGACACGCTGGATCAGTCTCGTATGGCTGGCGCTGGTACTCAACGTACTGTCGCCCGTCATCGGCTATGCGCGTGCTCCCGGCTCGCAAGGTCCGCTCTCCGTCGAACTCTGTCATGCGGCCGGCGCGAAGAACGTCGTCGTCGACCTCGGCGATTCGCACGACAGCACGCCGAAGTCGCACCTCGTCATTCCCCACTGCGTCTACTGTCCGGGCTTCGCTGCGAACTTCGCACTTGGCGCCAGTGTCCCGTTCGTCCCGCCTCCCGTCCGTGCGCTTGCTTACGCGCGCGCCGTCGAACCCGAAGTCGTTTTTGTGCGCCGCAGCGTCCGCGTCGCACAACCTCGTGCCCCTCCCGTCACGTCGATCTGAAGCCCTTTCAGCCCCTCGTTCGCCTGCGCCTGACGTCACCAAGACGTAGCGGGTGGCGAACCGCCGTGCGTGCCTTTGCTCCGTGTTTCCCGCTTGCCGCGTCAGTCATGCGGCGGGCGGCTTGGGCATGCGCACCGGCAGGGCGTCTTCGATCACGTTCCCAGGACTCTTCATGCGCATCGCCTCCGCTGCGCTGTCCGCACGCACGCCGCTCTCAGTGGCTTGCGCGGCAGTGTTCGCCATTCAACCTGCGTGGGCCGATCAAAGTACGACCGATCGTGCCACCCCGGATACTTCGGTCTCCCACTCTTCTGTAACGAGCGATTCCACGGATTCGTTGACGGAACCGGCCGGCACGCTGCAAGCCGTCAGGGTCACGGCCGCGCGCGCCGCGCCCGCGTTTGCGCCGGATACGCCTGGCGTCGTCGAAACGGTCACGCGCGAGCAGATCGACGCGCGCAACATCGTCAATACGGAAGACACGCTCAAGTACGCGCCGAACGTCATGGTGCGCAAGCGCTTTACGGGCGACCGCAACTCGGTGTTCGCGGGCCGCGACTTCAACGAGTTGCAGAGCGCGCGCGGCCTCGTCTATGCCGACGGGCTGCTGCTGTCGAACCTGCTCGGTTCCAGCTATGCCTACCCGCCGCGCTGGTCGCTGATCGCGCCCGACGACATCGCCCAGGTCGAGGTGCTGTACGGGCCGTTCTCGGCGCTGTATCCGGGCAACTCGATCGGCTCGACGGTACAGATCACGACGCGCAAGCCCGAGGAGCTCGAAGCGTCGCTGGATACGCAGCTTTTCACGCAGCATTACGACGACCCGTATGGCTTCACGAAAAGCTTCGGCGGCAATCACGAGTCGGCGCATATCGCCGATCGCATCGGCCGCTTCTGGTATTCGCTGACGCTCGACCGTCTCGAGAACAACAGTCAGCCGCTCCAGTACGCGAGCCCGAGCAGCGCGTACAACGCGAAGCTGGGCGCGCCCGTCGCGGTGACGGGCGCGGCGACGGATACCGGCCCGAACGGCCAGCCACGCGTGATCGTCGGTCCGCAGATGATGGAGCGCACCGAGCAGATCGGCGAATCCGTGCGCATGGGCTACGCGCTGACCGATCACGTCGACGCGACGCTCACGCTCGGCCATTGGGAGAACCACTACAAGGATCGCGCGCAGACCTTCCTGACGGATCCCGCCGGCAACCCGGTCTATGCGGGCAACGTGACGATCGGCGGGAAAAACTACACGATCGCGCCGACGGCGTTTTCGCCCGCCAACGGCGATCAGGAGAACTGGCTCTACGCGTTCGGCCTGAACGCGCGGCTCGATTCGGGCTGGAAGCTGTCGGGCGTCGTATCGGCGTACGACGTGTCGCGCGACGTGCTGCGCTCGTCGACGACGGCGCCGCCCGCTGCCTATGGCGGCGGCCCCGGCACGATCTTCTTCGGCGACGGCACCGGCTGGCGGACGCTCGACCTGAAAGCGGAATCGCCGTTGTACGCGGGCCACGCGCTGACCGTCGGCTATCACTTCGACAACTATTTCCTGCGCAATCAGACATACAACACAGCCGACTGGCTGAACGGCTCTCCATCGACGCTCGCCAGCACGTATCGCGGCGACACGCGCACTCAGGCGCTCTACGGCCAGGACGCGTGGCGTTTCGCGCCCGGCTGGCTCGCGACGCTCGGCCTGCGCTACGAGCGCTGGGACGCTTACGACGGCGCGCTCGGCAACGGCACGTCGAGGTTCGGCTACGCGGACCGCAGCGCGAACGCGCTGTCGCCGAAAGCGTCGGTGCAATGGCAGGCCACGCAAGACTGGCTGTTCCGCCTGTCGTTTGCGACGGGCACGCGCTTTCCGACCGTCGGCGAGCTGTTCCAGGGGACGATCTCGAACAATGCGATCGTCAACAACAATCCGGGCCTGCGCCCCGAGAAGGCGATCGACTGGGACTTCACGGCGGAGCGCGACGTCGGCGTGGGTGTGGTGCGGGCGAGCGTGTTCCAGAGCGACCTGCGCGACTCGATCTACAGCCAGACGACGGTCAACGGCGCATCGACGGTCACGAACATCTCGAACGTCGATCGCGTGCGTGCGCGCGGTGTCGAGCTGGCGTTCTCGGGGCAGAACGTGCTGCTGCGCGGGCTCGATCTCGACGCGAACGTCTCGGCGACCAACGCGCGCATTCTGGCCGACTCGGCGAATCCGTCGTATGTCGGCAAGCGCTTTCCGCGCATTCCCGTGATGCGCGCGAATCTGCTCGCCAACTACCACTTCAACCCGCAATGGCAGGGCAGCGTCGGCATACGTTATTCCGGCCGCCAGTACAACACGCTCGACAACAGCGACATCAATCCCGACGTCTACGGCGGCACGAGCTCGTTCCTGGTCGTCGATCTGAAGGCGCGTTACCAGATGGGCAAGCACTGGCTCGCGTCGGTCGGCATCGACAACCTGACGGACCGCCGCTACTACGTCTTTCACCCGTATCCGGGACGCACGTTCTACGGAGAACTCAAATGGTCGCTTTAAGAAAATGGACGGCGGCGCTGGCCGCTGGCTTCTCGCTGATGCTGACGATGCAGCCGTCGATGGCGCATGACGCTTCGAACGATCCGCACGCGGGGCATGCGATGCAGATGGACATGAAGGACATGAGCGGCATGAGTGGCATGAGTGGCATGAGCGGCATGAGTGGCATGAGTGGCATGAGCGGCATGAGCGGCATGAGCGGCATGAGTGGCATGAGCCGCATGGGATCGGGCCCAGGCGCGAAAGCCGCGAACGTAGCCAAAGCGCCGCTCGCGACAGGCGCCGCGTTCGACGCGCAGCATCGCTTGTGGGTCGCGTGGGTCGAAGGACAGCATGTCGTCGTCGCGCATTCGAGCCACGCCGACAAAGCGGGCCGCACACTGTCGCCGCCCGTCGTGGTCAACGCGATGCCCGAGCCGATCTACACGAGCGCCGAGAACCGTCCGAAGATCGCCGCGAGCCCCGACGCGAAAACGGTCTACGTCACATGGTCGATGCCGCTCGACGCGCCGTACACGGGCATGGTGCGCTTCTCGCGCTCAACGGACGGCGGCGCGACGTGGAGCGTGCCCGCCACTGCCCACGGCGACCGTCAGCCGATCACGCATCGCTTCGATTCGATGATCGTCGACGGACAGGGGCGCATCTTCGTCGCATGGATCGACAAGCGCGATCTGACGGCGGCGAAGAAAGCGGGCAAGGCGTATGACGGCGCGGCCGTCTACTACGCGGTATCGACGGACGGCGGACAGTCGTTCCAGCCCGAGCGCAAGGTCGCCGACCACACGTGCGAGTGCTGCCGGATCGCGCTGGCGCTCGACAACAAAGGCCGGGTGCAGGCGATGTGGCGCAACGTGTTCGACGGCCAGACCCGCGATCACGCGCTCGCCGTGCTGCCCGCTGATTCGCGCGAGGCCGTCGTGCCGGTTCGCGCGACGTTCTCCGGCTGGCATATGGAAGCGTGCCCCGAGCACGGCCCGGCGCTCGCGATCACGCCGGACGGCGTGCGGCACATGGCGTGGTTCAGCGTCGTCAACGGACGCGCCGACGTCTACTACTCGCGCCTCGACGCGAACGGCAAGCCGATCGGCGAGCCGTGGGCGTTCGGTGACACCGGCAAGGCGGACGATCAGGCGTCGCACGCGGCGCTGATCGCGCAGGGCAAGACGCTGTGGCTCGCGTGGAAGGACTTCGACGGCGACACGATGCGTCTGATGCTGCGCCGTTCCGACGACGAAGGCGCGCACTGGAGCGCGCCGCGCATGCTCGCGCAGACGGCGGGCGGCAGCGACAATCCGCAGTTGCTGGACGACGCAGGGCGCGTCTATCTGTCGTGGCGCACGCAAAACGACGGCTACATGCTCGTGCAGGCCGGGGAGGGCAATCAATGAAACGAATCTGGATGGCGCTCGCCGGCGCCTTCATCGCCGTCGGCGCACACGCAGGCAGTCTCGAGCCGCTTCGCGCAGCGGATGTGAACGCGCTCTTCGCTGCGCCGCAAGGCAAGCCGCAGATCGTCGAAATCTGGTCGCTCGATTGCAGCTACTGCCGCGAGAACGCGGCACGGATCGTCGAATGGCAGAAGAACCATCGCGATGTGCGGCTGACGATGATCGCGATGGACCCCATCGACGACAACGCAGCGGCGCTTTCGCAAGTCCTTGCGTCGCTGCCGTTGCCGTCGCAGACCGCGCTCTACGCGAACGCCGAGGCGATCCCCGACAAGCTGCGCCGCGCGCTCGATCCCAACTGGCACGGCGAGATGCCGCGCACGCTGCTGATCGACGCACACGGCGCACGGCAGTCGAGGAGCGGGCTGTTGCAGCCCGCCGTGCTCGACGCCTGGCACCGGTAGCGCGCGGCGAGCCAGGCTTCGGCGCTTCCTGCTTCAAGCGCGCGACCGGCGGCGCGTATGTCCCGCGCGTGCGGACATCGCCTCGTTCACCGCGTCGCGCATGCACTGCGCAACGAGTTCCGACGCCTTCGTGCGCGACGCGCGCGCGGGCCGCGCAATCACGAGTGGCTGGCGTATGGTCTCTTCGCGAATGGGCCGCTCGATGGCGCCCGTCGACGACGAAGCCGTTTCGCTCTGCGTGATCAGCAGCGACACGCCGAGCCCGTGCGCGACCATGCTGCGCACCAGTTCGAGCGACGTCGCCCGATAGCGCACTTCGGGCGCGAGCCCGCATTGCCAGAACGGCGCCATCAGGAATTCGCGGCTGTGCGGCAGATCGATCAGGATCAGCGGCTCCTTCGCAAGCTCGTGCAGCGAAAGTTTGCCCGCCTTCTTCGCGAGCTTCGATGCAGCGGGCACGAGCGCGTAGGGTTTCAGCTCCGCGAGACATTCGCGTTCGATATCGGCGGGCAGGCCGACGTCGTACATCAGCGCGAGTTCGATGTGGCTGCTGCGCAATCCTTCTTCGAGCTGCACCAGATCGCCTTCGACGAACCGTATCGACAGGTCCGGAAAGCGCGTGCGCGCAATGCGCAGCAGCGCGGGCAGATAGACGGGCGCAATCGTGCTGAAGACGCCGATCTGCACTTCCCCCGATGCCGCGTCTCCGCTGTCGTCGGCTTCGAACGATGCGGCGGCGTTCAGCAGTTGGCGCGCTTCCGCGAGCTTGCGCACGCCGAAGCGCGTCAGCGTCATCTTCGCGCCCGTTTCGCGCGTGAAGAGCGTGTCGTCGAATAGCGATTCGAGTTCGCGTATCGCGACGGAAATGGACGGTTGCGAGACGTTCAGCTGTTTCGCCGCGGCTGTCGTGCTGCCTGTTTCCGCTGTCGCCGTGAAATAGCGCAGAAGCCGCAACGAGACACGCATCGGAAAATCCTATAGGTGCTAGTTTGAATCGATATTTTACTTGATAGGCTGTGCAGGCCGAGAATCGGTGCATCGAACCCCTGGTGAAAGGAGCCGTCGATGTTCCGTTCGAATCTGCCGCTCGAAGGGCTGCGTGTGATCGATTTCTCGCGCGTGCTCGCGGGCCCTTATTGCACGGCGCTGCTCGGCGATCTGGGCGCCGACGTGATCAAGATCGAGCCGCCCGCGGGCGACGACTATCGCGTAGTCGGCCCGTTCACCGAAGACGGCGAGAGCGGTCTGTTCGCCGCGATGAACCGCAACAAGCGAAGCATCGTGCTCGATCTGAAGACCGATGCGGGGCGCGAACTTGCGTGCGCGTTGTGCGCCGAGGCCGATGTCGTCGTCGAGAACTTCAGGCCGGGCGTCGCCGACAAGCTCGGCATCGGTTATGCCGCGTTGAGCGATGTGAATCCGTCGCTCGTGTATGCAAGCGTGTCGGGCTTCGGGCAAACCGGACCCGAATCGCATCGCCCCGCATACGACATCATCCTGCAAGCGATGTGCGGACTCATGGACGCAACGGGCTCGCCCGACGGACCGCCGACGATGATCGGCGAATCGGTATCGGACGTCGTCAGCGGTCTCTTTGCGTCGTGGGGCGTGCTCGCGGCACTGCTCGCGCGCGAGCGGAACGGCAAAGGCACGCATGTCGACGTGTCGATGTTCGATGCGACGCTCGGCATGAGCGCGACGCTCGTCGCGCGTTACGCCGCCACGGGAATCGCGCCGCGCCGCGTCGGCAACCGACATCCGTCGTCGGCGCCGTTCGGCGCGTATCGCGCGGCCGACGGCTTCTATGTCGTCGCGGTGCTGAACAACCGCTTGTTCGACGCCTTCGCGCATGCCATCGACGCGCCGCATCTCGCGAGCGATGCGCGTTTCGCCAACGATGCGTCGCGCTGCATTCACGAAGCCGATCTGCGCTCGACGATAGAAGCGTGGTCGGCGTCGCGCACCGTCGGCGAAGTCAATCGCACGCTCGGTGACGCGGGCATTCCCGTCGCGCCGATTCGCAATCTGCAGGAAGCGCTGGAGAGCGATCACGCGGCGCATCGCGCGCTGCTGACGCAGGTGCAACGCGACGGCAGGCACGCGGCGCGCCTGCCTTCGCAGCCGGTCAAGTTTTCCGCGTATGAGGTCAATCGCGTGTCGCCTGCGCCGGCGCTTGGCGAGCATGCCGACGCGTTGTTGCAGCAACTCGGCTACGACGCCGAGGACATCGCTTCGTTGCGCGAGCGTGGCGCGTTTGGTGCAGGTGCATCGAACAACGAGGAGCGTAATCATGCATAAGCGACTGGGTATCGACGACAGCGATCTGGAGATCGCCGACGCGATCTCGCGTTTCGCGCAAAGCGAACTTGCGCCGCGTGCCGCGCAAGTCGACCGCGATGAGCTGTCGAGCACGCGCTATGTCGCGCAGCTCGCCGAACTCGGCGTCATGGGCATGAATTTGCCCGAGCGTTGGGGCGGCGTGGATGCGTCCGCGGTCGCGATCGTGCTCTCACTCGTGGAGATCGCGAAGGCATGCGCATCGACGTCGTCGATGATCGGCGCGCACTATCTCGCGACGGACTCGATCCTGATCGGCGGAGACGATGACGTGTGCGAGCGCTATCTGCCCGACGCGGCTTCGGGCCGCAAGCTCGGCGCTTTCGCGTTGACGGAGCCGCGCGCCGGCTCGAATCCCGCCGACATGGCCACGCGTGCGACACGCGACGGCGACGGCTATCGGATCACGGGCGTCAAGCACTTCATCTCGAACGCGGACGCGGCGGGTTTTATCGTCGTGTACGCGAAGACAGATGTCGACGCCGGCACGCGCGGCATCAGCGCATTCGTGGTCGATCGGGAAACGCCGGGCGTCGACGTTGCGCCCGCCGAAAAACTGATGGGCATACGCGGCGCGCCGGCACACGAAGTGGCGCTCGATTGCCATGTGTCCGCTGCGAATCGACTGGGCGCTGAGGGCAGCGGCTTTCGCACGGCGATGAAAGTGCTCGACAACAGCCGGCTCGATGTCGCTGCAACGAGCATCGGCATTGCAGAGGCGGCGCTGGCGCTTGCCGTCGAATGGCTGAAGACACGGCATGTCGGCGGCGAGCCCCTGTCGCACAAGCAAGGCTTGCAATGGACGATCGCCGATATGAAGACGCGTCTCGAAGCCGCATGGCTGCTGACGTTGCAGGCGGCAGCAAGGCGTATGGCCGGCGAGCCGTTCACGCAGCATGCGTCGATGGCGAAGCTCTACGCGTCGGAGATGGCCGCGTTCGTCACCGATGCCGCGTTGCAGTTGCATGGCGGCTACGGCTTCACACGTGAGATGCCGCTGGAGCGGCTCGTACGCGATGCACGCATTCTGCGCATCTACGAGGGCTCGCCGGAGATACAGCGAACGGTGATTGCGCGTTCGGTTTTGGCGTGAATGATTCGAAGCACTTATTTATTGCTTTAGCGCAACAGAACTGGGCGCGCCTTGTGTTGCGCGAATAATTGTCTATGCTGATTTGAAATGCGGGCACCGCGGAGCGGAGATCCGATGGCCATGCGTTGCTCTAGACATCGGCTGGAGCGCAGGATAATTTCTAACTCGTCAATCATCCATGTGCCGCACGCGCTTGCCGCTTCTTCTGTTGTGGCGCGTGGTTTCCTCGGCGCTCAGCTTCGTCTGCGCGCTGCGCTATGACGTCGCGTTTGCAGCATGCGATAACGCGGCGCCGGCGTCGGGAGAAACCGCGACGTGCAGCTCCGCGTCTCCGAACCCTTCGACGACGCCGGTCGTCGCTTTGCCCGGCAGTGTCAACGTAACGGTGAACGTGCAGGCTGGCGCCGAACTCGACGTCAGCACGGGCAATGCCGTCCTCGTGCGCGATGCGAGCACGGTCACGAATCTCGGCACGCTGAACGTGCTGGCCAACGACTTCGATGGCATCTCCGCGCAGGGCACGGGTGCAGGGCGCAATGTGCTCGTCAATCGCGGCATGATCTCGACGATCAGCCCGCTATCGGAAGGCATGTTCAACAGCGCCGCCGCTGTGACGATGCTGAACGACACGACGGGCGTGATCCATACGGGTGGCAACAACGCCGTCGGCATGCACGACTTCCTGAGCCCGGGCGGCGGGACGCTGACCAACAACGGACAGATATCGACGACGGGCGACGGCTCATACGGCATGGCCGCGCTCACGCGCGACGACACGCTGACCAACAACGGCACGATCGCGACGAGTGGCCCCAACGCGCACGGCATCTTCGCGAACGGCGGCGCGGTGGGCTCGTCCGGCAATAATACGATCACGAACAGCGGCACGATCACGGTATCCGGCGCGAACGCGCACGGTATTGTTTCGGTGGACTCAACGCCCGGTGCCATCACCAACAGAGGTTCGATCATTGCAAGCGGTGGGGGCGGCCTCGGCGCGTTCATCGTCGGCAGCGTGACGTTCAACAACGAGGCAGGCGCCAGCGTGATCAGCCGACAGGCGAACGGCATCATCGCGAATGGCGGCGGCACGTTCACCAACGCGGGCACGATCGAGGCGCTGAGCGACGGCATCACGCTGGGCGGCCCTGCGACCGTGACGAACACCGGGTCGATCGCCAGCACGGCGAGCGCCGCGATCCTGTCGCACGGCACTGGCGCGATAACGATCGTCAACGCCGGCAGTCTCAGCGGGTTGCGGGCCGTCGGTACCGATGCGGGCAACGACGCATTCACGATGACGGCAGGCTCGACGACGGGCGCCGTCGATCTCGGCGATGGCGACAATACGGCGACGATCAGCGGTGGCGCGGTCGGCCAGGGCGTCACGACGGGCGGCGGCGCGGATACGTTCGTCTGGTTGGGCGGCACGATCGCGGGTGCCGTGACGCTCGGCGCGGGCAACGATACGGCTACGTTGCAGGGCGTCGCCGACAGCAATCTCGCGAAGCTCACTTCGCTCGACGGCGGACCGGGCAATGACGCGTTGACGCTGTCGAACAGCCGGCTCGGCGGGTCGTCGCGGTTCGTCGGCTGGGAGAGCGTGAATCTCACGAACGCCAGCCAGCTGACGCTCGACAAGAGCGGTCTCACGCTCGGCGACAGCGGCACGGCCACGGGCACGCTGAACGTCGATCCGACGAGCACGCTGTTCGCAGGCGGGCTCGGTGATCCGCCCATTTCGCCGGCGGTGGCGGGACAACTCGTCACCGTCAACAATGCCGGTACGATCGACCTGACCGACGGCGGATCGAGCACGAACGATACGCTCGTGATCAACGGCAACTATGCCGGCATGAAGGGACGCCTGCTGCTGCAAAGCCTGCTAGGCGGCGACGGCTCGCCGGCAGACAGGCTCGTCATCTCTCACGGCGCGGCGACGGGGAGCACGGCGATCGGCGTGACGAACGTCGGCGGAGGCGGCGGCGCGACGATCGCGAATGGCATCCTCGTCGTCCAGGCGATCAACGGCGGAACGACGGCGGCGAGTGCATTCACTTTGTCGTCGCCGCTGATGGCGGGCGCGTACGTCTACTATCTGTTCAAGGGCGGTGTCGATGCGGGTACTGCGGACAACTGGTATCTGCGGTCAAGTGTCGCCGCGCCTGCGCCGACACCTGCGCCTACGCCCACGCCCACGCCCACGCCCACGCCCACGCCCACGCCGCCACCTTCACCGCAGCCGGCGCCAATGCCAGCCGCCGGCACGCCGCCGTTGCCGCCGCCGCCACCGCCCGGCTCGCCGCCGATTCCGCTCTATCGGATGGAAGCGCCTGTCTATGCCGCCGTACCCGTCGTCGCGCGGGCGGTCGGCGTCGAACAGATGGGCACGTTTCACGAGCGGCAAGGCGCGCAGATGCCGTTGAACGAGACGGGGACGCTGCCCGCGGCGTGGGTGCGCGCGTGGGGCGAGCATGCGGAAGCGACGAGCGGCGGCACGGTCGAGCCCGCGTTCAGCGGCACGATCGGCGGCGTGCAGGCGGGCCATGATCTGTACGCGGACGGCACGCCCGACGGCCATCGCAATCACTACGGCGTGTTCTTTTCTTTCGTGCGCGCGACAGGCGATGTCAATGGCTTCGCGCTGGGCTTCCCTGATTTCGCCGCCGGGCATCTGTCGATCAACTCGACGGGAGCGGGCGCGTACTGGACGCATATCGGGCCGGGCGGCTGGTACACGGATGCCGTGATCGTCGGCAGCTCACTGTCGGTATCGCCGTCGTCGAACGAAGGCATTTCGACGTCGACGAACGGCTATGAAATCGGGGCGTCGATCGAAGGGGGCTTTCCGGTTCCGCTGACCGCGAGCCTGAGTGTCGAGCCGCAGATCCAGTTGATCGTGCAGCACGTCGGCATCGACGATCTCAACGACGGCGTATCGAACGTGTCGTTTCATGCGGCGAACAGCGTCGTCGGGCGGATCGGCGCGCGCGTGCAAGGACAGTTCGAGCAGGGCGGCGCCGCGTTCCAGCCTTTCGCAACTGTGAACCTGTGGCGCAACTTCGGCGGCACCGATTACGCGACGCTGGGTCCGACGGCGCTTTCCGTCAGCGATGCGGCGACTGCGCTGCAATTCGATGTCGGCGTGGTTGCGAAGGCAAGCAGGCGCGCGAGCGCGTTCGCGAGAGTCGCGTACACAATGAATGTGAACGGATCACATCGGAGCGTCGTGGGCGGGAACGTGGGTGTGAGATGGAGCTGGTGATTTGCGCTGGTGATCCGCGCTGGTGATCCGCGCTGGTGATCCGCGCTGGTGATCCGATCAGGCAGAACGATCACGGAAAAGCAAAAAGCCCAGTCGCGAGGACTGGGCTTTTTGCTTGTATCTGCTGGTGCCGGAAAGAGGAATCGAACCCCCGACCTTCGCATTACGAATGCGCTGCTCTACCGTCTGAGCTATTCCGGCCCCGTTGTTGCTTTCGTTTCAAACGTCAGCAACGAAGAAGCAAGATTATAGAGTGACGTTTCTTCAGTTGGCAAGTGCTTTCTTAACTTTTCTTTTCCAGGTGGTAGCGCGTCACGCGATCCACCTCGTTCTTCGAGCCGAGGAACACTGCGACGCGCTCGTGGAGACTCTTCGGCTGGATGTCGAGAATGCGCTTTTCGCCGTTGGTCGCGGCGCCGCCCGCCTGCTCGACGATGAACGCCATCGGGTTCGCTTCGTACATCAGGCGCAGCTTGCCGGGCTTCGACGGATCGCGCTTGTCGGCCGGATACATGAAGATGCCGCCGCGGCTCAAGATGCGATGCACATCGGCGACCATCGACGCGATCCAGCGCATGTTGAAGTCGGCCTGGCGCGGACCGTCCTTGCCTGCGTTCAGCTCGCCGATGTACTGCTGGACGGGCTCATACCAGTGGCGCTGGTTCGACGCGTTGATCGCGTACTCGCGCGTCTCGACAGGGATGCGCATGTCGCTTTGCGTGAGCACCCACGAGCCCAGCTCGCGATCGAGCGTGAAGCAGTTGACGCCGTTGCCCGTCGTCAACACGAGCACGCTCTGCGGACCATACACGGCATAACCCGCCGCGACCTGCTGCGTGCCTTTCTGCAGGAACGATTGCTCCGTCGGCTGTTGGCCGTCCGGGCAACGCAGCACCGAGAAGATCGTGCCGATCGACACGTTCACGTCGATGTTCGACGAGCCGTCGAGCGGATCGAACACCAGCAGATACTCGCCCCTCGGATAGTTCGCGGGGATCGGGAAGAACTGTTCCATCTCTTCCGACGCCATGCCGGCGAGGTTGCCGCCCCATTCGTTGGCGTCGAGCAGGATTTCGTTCGACAGGATGTCGAGCTTCTTCTGCACTTCGCCCTGGACGTTCTCGCTGCCGGCCGTGCCCAGCGCTTCGCCGAGCGCGCCCTTGCTGACGTGATAGCTGATGGCCTTGCACGCGCGCGCAACGACTTCGATCAACAGACGCAGATCGGCGGGCAGGTTGTTGTTTTCGCGCTGCTGCTCGATCAGATACTTGGTGAGAGTGGTACGACGTTGCAAAGACATTGCTGTACTCCGGAGAGGCTTGGGAATTCCTAGATTTTAACCTTTCGATGTGCGGGTTCCGTGACTTTATGAACTGGACGGATCTGGGGGCGCATAGCCGCCTGCTTCCAAGCGTGCTTTCAATCGCGTAGATCTGCGGCAGATCGACGGCGCGGCTTGTGCAAGGACTCGCATGCTGGGACGCGGGTCGCGAACGGCTCATTGCCGGCTCAATGTTGAAGCAGGTTAATGAAAAATCGAAGAAGGGACGAGGCGTGCGTTTTGCCGGATACAACCACCGCGTCGAACGGGTCAATCCAAGCCGATTAGCGACAGCAAGGTCAGATGAAGGGACGAAAAAAAGCCGGCACGTATGCCGGCTTTCGACTGCCGCAAATACCTAAAGACAAGCTAAAGAATCAGGCAAAAGCTAGGCCAAAGCCTTCTCGACAATTTCGCGCACGTCGCGCGACTTCGCCTGAGCCGCGACCTTCTCCAGCGCCGCGCGCATCTGTTCGCGCAGCGCGGGTGTGAAGCGCCGCCACAACTCCAGCGCTCGCGCGAGACGGGCCGCGACCTGTGGATTGAGTGCGTCGAGTGCGATCACCTGCTCGGACCAGAACGTGTAGCCCGAGCCGTCTTCCGCGTGGAACTGCGCCGGGTTCGCCGAGCAGAAGCTGAAGATAAGAGAGCGCGCGCGGTTCGGGTTCTTCAGGTTGAATGCGGGGTGCATCATCAGCTTGCGCACGATGTCGATTACGTGGCGCTGTTTCGTGCCGCGCTGCATCGCTTGCAGCGCGAACCATTTGTCGATGACGAGCGGTTCGTTCTCGAAGCGGCGATAGAAGTCGTCGAGCGCATCGGCGGCGGCCGCGCTGCCGTTCGATGCTGCGGCCGTCAGCAACGCCGACAGCGCCGACGCGCGATCCGTCATGTTGTCCGCCGCGTCGTACTGCGCCTTCGCGAGACGCACGGCATCGGCGGGATCGTCGAGTTCGGCGAGATAGGCGAGCGCCAGATTCTTCAGCGCGCGATGGCCGGCCGCTTTCGGCGTGGGCTCATACGCGCCCGGCGTCTGATGCCGTTCGTAGATGGCGAGCCAGTCGCTCTTGAGCGCCGATGCGAGACGCTTGCGCACGTACTGCCGTGCGCTATGCACGGCGGCCGGGTTCGACTCGTCCATCTGCTCGGCGAGATACGCCTCCGACGGCAGCATCAGCGCGAGTTCGCGGAACGCCGGCGACAACGTCTCGTCGTTCAGCACGCGGCCAAACGCGGCGACGACGGTATCGTCGAGTTCGAGCGTCTTGCCCGTTGCCGCGCGCTCGGCGAGCGTCAGCAGCTCGCGCGTCGCGAGTCGCTGGCCGGCCTCCCAGCGGTTGAACGGATCGCTGTCATGCGCGAGCAGGAACGCGAGTTCAGCGGCCGTGTAGTCATATTCGACGACGACGGGCGCCGAGAAATTGCGCAGCAGTGACGGCAGCGGCTTTTCGGCGACATCGACGAACGTGAAGGTCTGCTCGGTCTCGGTGAAGTCGAGCACGCGAGTAGATTGCGGCGACGCCGATGCTTCGCCTTCGAGGCGCAGCGGCAAGTCCTGGCCGTCCGCGCCGATCAGGCCGATCGCGAACGGAATCAGCAGCGGGCCTTTCTGCGTTTCGCGCGCGGCCGGCGACGCGTCGCCGAAGCCCTGCGTGAGCTTCACGGCGTAGCGCTTTTGCGCGGCGTCGTAGTTCGTTGCGACCGTGATGCGCGGCGTGCCCGCCTGGCTGTACCAGCGCTCGAACTGCGCGAGGTCGCGGCCGTTCGCGTCGGCCATCGCGTGACGGAAGTCGTCGCATGTCACCGCGTGCCCGTCGTGGCGCTTGAAGTACAGATCCATCCCGCGCCGGAAGCCTTCACGCCCAAACAGCGTCTGATACATCCGCACGACTTCCGAGCCTTTCTCATAGACGGTCATCGTGTAGAAGTTGTTGATCTCGACGTAGCTTTCCGGACGGACGGGATGGGCCATCGGGCCGGCATCTTCGGCGAACTGCATCTGACGCAGCACGCGCACGTCTTCGATGCGCTTCGTCGCGCGCGCTGCCTGATCCTGGCCGGCGCTGCCGCCGCTTGCCATATCCGCGGAAAACTCCTGGTCGCGAAATACGGTCAGCCCTTCTTTCAGGCTCAACTGAAACCAGTCGCGGCACGTGACACGATTGCCCGTCCAGTTATGGAAGTATTCGTGGCCGACGACGGCTTCGATATTCGAAAAGTCCGTATCGGTCGCGGTTTCGGGATTGGCGAGCACGTACTTCGTGTTGAAGATATTGAGGCCCTTGTTCTCCATTGCGCCCATGTTGAAGTCGCTCACGGCGACGATCATGAAGCGGTCGAGATCGAGTTCGAGGCCGAAGCGCTCTTCGTCCCAGCGGATCGAATGGACGAGCGAATCCATCGCGTGACGGGTCTTGTCGAGATCGTGCGCCTCGACCCACACCTGCAGCAGCTTTTCCTTGCCGGAGCTCGTCTTCACGCGTTCTTCGAGCGCGACGAGCTTGCCCGCGACGAGCGCGAACAGATAGCTCGGCTTCCTGAACGGGTCTTCCCAGCGCGCGAAGTGGCGGCCGTCGGGCAGATCGCCCTGTTCGAGCAGATTGCCGTTGGACAGCAGCACCGGGTAGGTGGCTTTGTCGGCGCGCATCGTCACCGTGTAGGTGGCCATCACGTCGGGGCGGTCGAGGAACCACGTGATGCGCCGGAAGCCTTCCGCTTCGCACTGCGTGAAGAAGTTGCCGCTCGATACGTAGAGGCCCGAGAGCGTCGTGTTCGCGGCGGCATTGCAGATGCCCGTCACCGTCAGTTCGAACGAGTCGGGCACGTTGTCGACGGTCAGGCCATGTTCGTGCGCGTGCACGCCGGCATAAGGCTTGCCGTCGAGCGACGCCTCGACGAATTCCAGTTGCTCGCCGATCAGCTCGAGATGCGTGGCGCGCACGGCATCGGGATTGCGGCGGATGCGCATCGTATTCCTGACGACGGTGCGCTCGGGCACGAGATCGAATTCGAGTGCGACGGTATCGATGAGAAAGGCGGGCGGCGCGTAGTCGGCGCGGCGGATCACTTGAGGCGTTTCGGTATCGGCCATGGTGTCGTGACGGAAGAAAGCTCGAAGCCGGCGAGCGTCGTGCGCAGGCCGGGCGGGTCGGACCATTGTACAAAGCCTCGGCCGATCGTGCGGATCGTGCGGACAGAACTTTTTACCGGCCGCATCGGTCAGCGTATTATCGGGCCGCTCGCGCGGCAGATGCGGGCGACGATATCAACGAGGTAGACCATGAAGCTCGACCGATTGACCCGCCACGCGGCACTCGCGCTGGCGGCGCTCGCTACGCTGCTGGCGGGTTGCACGACTTATGTCACGACGCAGGTGACAGCCTTTTCCGACTGGAGCGGCAGCGACACGACGCGCACTTACGCATTCACGCGCGCGCCGGAGCAGAAGAACAATCTCGAACAGGCCACCTACGAACAGATCGTCGCGAACGAACTCGCGCTGCATGCGTTCCGGCAAGCCGATGCGCACGACGCGCGCTATCTGGTGGCGCTCGCGTGGGGCATGCGCTCCGATACCGTGACGGTCGCGCAGCCCGTCTACTACTACAACCCGTGGCCTGGCCCGTACTACTGGGGAAGGCCATTCGATCCGTGGGGCCCGTGGGGTCCGTTCCCGCCGACCTATGTGAACCAGAGCTATCCGGTGTACACGCACCTGCTAGGCATTCGCATCACCGAGCGCGCGTCGGGCAAGGAGGTCTACAACGTGACGGCGCGCAATACGGACGAGCAGTCGTCATTGTTCGCCGCAATGCCTTTTCTCGCGCGCAGCGCGATGTCCGATTTCCCGTTGAGTAACGGCGCGGTGCGCACGGTGAAGATTCCTCTGAACGGCAAAGAAGGCGCGCAGAACGAGGTCGCGGCGGGCGGCGCGGCGCCGCCGGCTCCGGCGTCGGGCGCGAAAACGGTCGAGTAAGCGCCGAAGACCTTCGGATAAGCGCGTTTTCGCGCGAAGAAAAAAGCCGCATCGCGTGTGAGCGATGCGGCTTTTTCGTTCAGCGACGCCGCGCACAAAGTGCGGCCCGCATCGTCAAACGCCGATGCCCATCAGCGCCATTGCACCCAGCACGACGAACATGATCGCCGCGATGCCATGTACGAGCTTCGTCGGCAGCTTGTGGGCGAAGCGGTCGCCGAGCAGGATTGCCGGCACGTTCGCGATCATCATGCCGAGCGTCGTGCCCGCGACGACGCCGAAGAATTCGTGGAAGCGCGCCGCGAGCGCGACGGTCGCGATCTGCGTCTTGTCGCCCATTTCGGCGAGAAAGAATGTGACCACCGTCGCGCCGAACACGCCGAAGTGCGTGCGGCTGGTGTTCGCTTCCTCGTCCTCCAGCTTGTCGGGCACGAGAATCCACAAGCCCATGCCGATGAACGAGGCGGCCAGCGCCCAGCGCATCACGGTCGGCGTGACGAGCGAGCCGAGCCACGCGCCGAGCGCGCCGGCGCCCGCGTGATTGATGAGCGTCGCGGCGAGCACGCCGAGAATGATGGGAAGCGGTTTGCGGTAGCGCGCGGCGAGGACCAGCGAGAGCAGTTGCGTCTTGTCGCCGATTTCAGCGAGCGCGACGGCGCCGGTCGAGATCAGAAAAGCTTGTTCCACGTTTTAATTGATTCCCCGGGCCGAGATGTGTGCGAGCGACGACCCACGACGCGCCGGGCCCTAGAGCGGCGGTGGTGGATCATCGGTCTCGCCAGGCCAGAGGCTGCGTCTGCCATGGCCGATACGGCCAAGTCTGTTGACAGGCGCCCCCGCTATTCATGCGCGCTGCGCTCGCTGTTCGGTCTGACCGAACCGTTGCGCGGGCAAGAAACGGGGCGGCTACTCCCCAATGAGCGACGGAGTATAGCACGGTGGCCTGCACGGCCGAGCCGCGTTTTACTCGACGTGTGGCGCCCCTTCGCTCGCTTACAGCAAGTCGTTGCGGCGCGGAGCCCGAATGTCGATTTTTAACGGAATCGTCGTATGCGTCCCACGGGAATGGGGAAGTAACAAAACGCGTGGTACTGTTCCGTCCCTGCGTTCGGCCGGACGCGGCGAAACCCCTCGGAACAGGCTGCCGCCTGACGGGAAACGCGGGGAAACGCAGGAAAACGCTTTCGTCGCGTGCAAGAGACGGATACAGATGGATACGTCTTTTCTGGCCGATTTCGGCCAGAATGCTCTCTATCTTTTTGGGCGGCCGAGGTAATGACCAGACGAAAGCCCGGTTTTGGCATCCCGCCCTAAATAATCATCGCTGCGTGCCGTGTTTCGGTGATTCCTTAAAACAATACCTGGAATCACCTTGACGTCGCGCCCCGCCCCGGAGTAGCGCGCCCCACGTGCTGTCGACGGCAGGCGCGCCCACGGCGCCAGCAGCCTTCACGCGCGAACACCGATATGCCCGATCTGCACTGGACAATTCCGGTTGCTCGCTGGTCTTCGTGGCCTGCCGTCGCAGCCGTCGCCCCCGACATTGGCTTCATCGAGCCGATGGTGCGGCGTCGTCTGAGTACGCTGTCGCGGGTTGCGCTGAAGGTCGCGCACGATTGCGCCGCCAACTACCCGAACGTGCGGATCGTTTTCGCGTCGCGCCACGGCGAGCTGCGCCGCACGACCGATATCCTGCGCAACATCAGCGCGGGCGAGCCCGTCTCGCCGACGTCGTTCAGTCTTTCCGTGCTCAACGCGATGACGGGCGTGTTCGGCATCTCGCGCGGCGACCGAGCGGCGGCAAGCGCGCTGTCCGCGGGCGCGGAGACGCTCGGCTACGCGCTGCTCGAAGCGCACGCCCAATACGCGACCGACCCGTCGACGCCCGTGCTGCTCGTCTACGCCGACGAGCCCGCCGATCCCGCCTACGGCACGATCGAAGAGGAAGTGCACGGCGGCGCGCTCGCGATCCTGCTCGAAGATTCCGCGGCAACAGCGCGGCTGACCTGCGCCCGCACGGTTGCGATTGCAACGGACGCGCCAGGCGGCAAGGGCGACTCGGGCACCGTCTTTGCAACCCAGAGCCAGGCCGTGCATCACTGCCTCGACACGCGCACGGCCGCGCAGTGGCGCGGCGAGCACGCCGCCTGGGCATGGAGCTGGCATGAAGGCGTGGCTTGACTATCACTGGCGCCTCGTCGCGACGGCGCTCGCGTTCACGGCGTTCGGCGTCTGCGGGCTCGGCTTTTCGCTGATCCTGTTCCCGATCGCGTGGATGTGGCCGCATCGCGCGTCGAAGCAGCGCGCCGTCACCGCGATCATCCATGCGTTCTTCCGCGCGCTCGTCGCCGTGCTGCAGCGGGCGGGCGTGATGGAGCTCGACGCGCACGGTGTCGAAGCGCTGCGCCGCGACGGCGAGGGCCCCGCGATCGTTGTCGCGAATCATCCGACGTGGCTCGACGTGATGGTGCTGCTGTCGCTGACGCCGCATGCATGCTGCGTCGTGAAGAGCGCGCACTGGGGCAATCCGTTTTTCTGGGGCGTCGTGCGTGCGGCGGAGTACGTGAGCAACGCCGACCCCGTCGAGCTCGTCGACGCAGGCGCGCGTCAACTGGCGCACGGCTACACGATGATCATCTTTCCGGAAGGCACGCGCAGCCCGGCACGCAACCGGATGCATGCCTTTTCGCGCGGTTTCGCGCACATGGCGCTCAAGTCCGGCGCGCCGATCCTGCCCGTCCTGATGGACTGCGATCCGCCGGCATTCACGAAGGGCATGCGCTGGTACGACGTGCCCGAGCGCGCGTTCCGCATGCGCGTCAACGTGCTCGAATCCGTCGGCGCGGACGGGCTGGCAGCGCACGGCGAACCGCCCGCGCTCGCCGCGCGCGCGGTGACGAGCGCAATCGAAGCACACATTACCCGGCACCTGTTCGACTATGGATTCTTTAAAGCTTGAAATCAAACAGCTTCTGATCGAAGCGCTCGATCTGGAAGACCTGACGCCCGCCGACATCGACGACGATGCGCCGCTCTTCGATACCGACGGCGTCGGTCTCGATTCGATCGACGCGCTCGAGATCGGCATCGTGCTGCGCAAACACTATCAACTGACGATCGCGGCGAAAGACGAACGCACGCGAGAGCACTTCCGCTCGATCAATACGCTTGCAGCGCTGGTGGCGAGCCAGCGCGAACTCGCGCATGAGTCGGGCGAAACCACGAAGAAAGGGGAATGACCGTGACCGACACCGAGATTCTTGAGCGCATCCGCGCGATCTTCAAAGAGAACTTTGCGATCGAGCCCGAACGCGTGACGCCCGAAGCACATCTGTTCGAGGAACTCGATCTCGACAGCATCGATGCCGTCGACCTCGCGATCAAGCTGCAGGAGATGACGGGCCGCCGGATCAAGCCGGAGGAGTTCAAGTCGGTGCGCACGGTCGGCGACGTGATCGTCGCTGTCGAGTCGCTGCTCGCGGCGCAGGGCTGATGCACGCGCAACGTTCGCGCGCACGCGACGCTTCGGACGAAGCGCAGATGAAAGCCTCGGCACAACGGCCGCACGACGACGCACGCGCGTCCGCAGTGAATCGGCCCGGCTGGGCAGGGCTCGCGCTCTCGATCGTCGCGAAGCTCGCGTATCCCGCTGTCATTCTGTGCGCGTGGTTCTGGGACACGCCGCGCTATGTCGGCTGTCTGCTGTTCGCGCTGTTGTGGCTGCAGCGTTGCGCGGGCACAGGCGTATTCGGTGCGTCGCTGCGCAGGCTCACGCGCGTCGACTGGAGTGTCGCGTTCATGCAGAGCATCGCATCGGCTGCCATCGTATGGACCAACAGCGAACTGTTGCTGCGCATCTATCCGTCGCTGGTGAATCTCGGTCTGCTGATCGCGTTCGGCGCGACGCTCGTGCGCGGCCCGACGATGATCGAAAAATTCGCGCGCATCGGCACGCCGGATTTGAGCGCGCCCGCGATTCGCTACACGCGCCGCGTGACGCAGATCTGGTGTGTGTTCTTCGTGCTCAACGGCGCGTTCTCGCTGTACACCGCGCTGTACTGGTCGCGCGAAGCGTGGTCGCTCTATAACGGCGCGATTGCGTATGCATTGATCGGCGTGCTGCTGGTGGGCGAAATCGCGTGGCGCTATCTGGTGATCCAGCCGCGCGCACGGCGTTCGGAGGCGGCATGATCGCGCTGCACGATTTGCTGTCGCGCGGCCATGACGATCGCGCGCCCGTCTGCCGCAATACATCTCGCGACGGCGAAGCCAACGCCACGATCGACTTCGCGTCGTTCCGCGCGCGCGTTGCCGCGATCGCCGCGCATTTGCGTGGCGCGCATGCGCGACGCTACGCGCTGTGCATCGACGATCCGTTCGACTTCGCGTGCGCGTTGTTCGCGCTCTTCGTATGCGGCAAAGAGCCCGTGGTTCCGGCGAACGCAACGCCCGGCTATCTCGCCGATCTTGCCGACGCCTACGATGCCGTGCTGACGGATGCCGACGTGCGCGCGCATGCCGACGCGCAAGCCGCCGCGCCCGTTGCATCGTTCGCAATCGATCCGGACGCGCCGCTCACGCTTTACACGTCGGGCAGCAGCGGCACGCCGAAGCCGATCCACAAGACGCTCGCGCAGTTCAACGCCGAAGTGCACACGCTCGAACGCGAGTGGGGCGCTCTCATCGGCGATGCGACGATGCTCGCGAGCGTGCCGCATCATCACATCTACGGTTTGCTGTTTCGCGTGATGTGGCCGCTCGCGGCGGGGCGCGCATTCGATCGCGCGATCTGTAACGAGCCGCAGCACGTGCAGTCGCGCATCGAGCGATGCGGCGCCGCTGTGGTCGTATCGTCGCCGGCGCAACTGTCGCGCTGGCCCGCGTTGCCGGGCTTCGCTGCGTTGACGCCTGCGCCGCGCGCATTCTTTTCGTCGGGCGGGCCGCTGTCCGCCGAAGCCGCCGCCGAATACACGGCGGCCTTCGGCAGCGCGCCGATCGAGATCTACGGCAGCACGGAAACGGGCGGCATCGCGTGGCGCCGGCAGAACGAGACGGCGGCGTGGCAGCCCGTCAACGGCGTCGAAGTGCGGCGCGGCGAAGACGGCGCGCTCGTCGTGCGCTCGCCGCATCTCGGTCACGCCGACTGGCATCGCACCGACGACGCGATCGCGTTCGACGACGACGGGCGCTTTCGTCTGCAAGGACGGCTCGACCGCGTGATCAAGCTCGACGGCAAGCGCGTGTCGCTGCCCGAAGTCGAGGCGCGTCTCGCGCTGCATCCGTATGTCGCGCAGGCTTGCGTGGTGCCGCTTGCGGGCGCGTCGCGCGAGCGTGTCGGCGCCGTCGTCGCGCTCAACGATGCGGGCAGCGACGCGCTGCGCAGCGAAGGTCGCGTCGCGCTCGCGAAGACGTTGCGCCGCCATCTCGCCGCGTATTTCGACGTGGTCGTGCTGCCGCGTCACTGGCGCTTTCGCATCGCGTTGCCGTTCGATGCGCGCGGCAAGCTGCCCGTCGCGGCCGTGGCCGCCGCATTCGACGCGCGCGCCGAAGGCTTCGAACTGCTGTCGGAAGCGCGCAGCGGCGACGATCTGCACTACGCGCTGCGCGTGCCGCCGACGCTCGTGCATTTCGAAGGCCACTTTCCCGGCTTGCCGATTCTGCCCGGCGTCGTGCAGCTCGACTGGGCGATCCGCCTCGCCGCCGAGCATGTGACGGGCGTGCGCGACATCCAATCCGTCGATCGCCTGAAGTTCACCGCGCCTGTGATGCCCGGTGCGATGCTCGATCTGAAGCTGTCGCACGATGCGGCGCGGCGGCGCGTGCAGTTCGCGTTTCGGCTCGACGGGCGCGACTGCGCGTCGGGCGTCATCGTGTATCGGGAGCGCGTATGAGCGAGATTGCCTTCGCCGCGTGCATCGTCATTCCGATCTACAACCACAAGGACGCGATCGGCGGCACGGTCGAGCGTCTGATCGCGCATGGCCTGCCCATCTTCGTCGTCGACGATGGCAGCGATGAAGCGACGCAAGCCGTGCTCGCGAAGCTGGCCTGCCAGTATCGCCATCACATGACGCTGCTGCGCCTGCCTGTCAACGGCGGCAAGGGCGCGGCCGTGATGGCGGGACTGCGCGCGGCGAAGCGCGCCTGCTACACGCACGCATTGCAGATCGACGCCGACGGCCAGCACGACGCGAATGACGTGCCGCTTTTCATCGCCGCCGCGCGCGCCGAGCCGGGCGCCGTGATTCTCGGCCGCCCTGTCTACGACGAGAGCGTGCCGAAGGCGCGTCTCTATGGCCGCTATCTGACGCACGTGTGGGTGTGGATCGAGACGCTGTCGTTCACGATCCGCGATTCGATGTGCGGCTTTCGCCTCTATCCGCTCGATGCCGCGTGCGCGTTGATCGACAGCGTCGATCTGCCGACGCGCATGGACTTCGACATCGAGATTCTCGTGCGTTTGTACTGGCGGCGTCTCGCGTTCCGCGCGATTCCGACTCGCGTCACGTATGCGACGGACGGCGTCTCGCACTTCGACGTGCTGTGGGACAACGTGCGCATCAGCGCGAGCCATACGCGGCTCGTGTGCGGGATGCTGCTGCGTTTGCCCTTGTTGCTCGCGCACAAGTTCATGCCGCACAAATCGGCCGTTGTCGTGAGCGGCGACGACGCGAAGTGGTGGCGCATCGCCGAACGCGGCAGCCGCGTCGGCATGACGCTGCTCGCGCTCAGTTGCAAGCTGTTCGGCATGCGCTTCACCGCGCTGTGGCTGCATCCCGTCGTCGCGTATTTTCTGCTGACAGGCCGCGCCGCGCGCGACGCATCGCGAAACTACTTCGCGCATCTCGCCCATTCGACGCAAGGCGAGCGCACGCCGCGCCCCGGCTGGGGTTCCGCCTACCGGCACATGCTCGCGTTCGCGCAGTCGGGGCTCGACAAGCTCGCCGCGTGGTCGGGGCGCATCGGCTCGAACGATGTCGTATTCGACGATGCGTCCGCGTTCGAAGCGCTCGTCGCGAGCGGGCGCGGCGCGCTCGTGATCGGCGCGCATCTGGGCAACCTCGAAATGACGCGCGCGCTCGCGTGGAGCGGCGGCCATGCGAAGGTCACGGCCATCGTCTACACCGAGCACGCGAAGCGCTTCAACAGCGTGCTGTCGACGGCGAACAGCGAGTTCGCGAAGCGCCTCGTGCAGGTGAGCGACTTCGGGCCCGAGACGTCGATGATGATGCAGGAGCGCATCGATGCGGGCGAACTGCTCGTGATCGTCGGCGACCGCGTGCCCGCGCGCGAATCGGGCCGCACGACCGACGCGCAGTTTCTCGGCGCAACGGCGCCGTTCGCGCAAGGGCCGTATGTGCTCGCTCATGCGCTTGGCTGCCCGGTGTATCTGTTCTTCTGCCTGAAAGAGCGCGATGAACGAAACCGCGAGCGCTATCGACTGTATTTCGAGCCGTTCGCCGAGCGCATCGACCTGCCGCGCCGCGAACGCGCGCAGCACATCGCGGCATGGGCGCAGCGCTACGCGTCGCGGCTCGAACACTATTGCCGCAAGGCGCCTTATCAATGGTTCAACTTCTTCGATTTCTGGGCGCGTCCCCGAAACGCGATAACGGGTGGCATCCCGCAAGGAGACGCGAATGTCAGAACATGATCTGATCGACGAAGCGCACGCCAATGCCGTGCATGCAGCAACGCCGCGCGCGGTGGTGATCGGCGGACGCATGCTGTCGATCGAAGAGGTCGTCGCGATTGCGAAAGGGCGCGCGCGCGTCGCGCTGAGCGGCGATCCCGCGTGGCGCTCGCGCATCGAGCGCGGCGCGGATTTTCTGCGCCGACATCTGGCGGCGGGCGAAACGGTGTATGGCGTGAACACGGGCTATGGCGACGCGTGCATCGTCGACGTGCCGATGGAACTCGTCGAATCGCTGCCGCTGCAACTGACGCGCTATCACGGCTGCGGCATGGGCGCGTATCTCGACGACGCGCAGACGCTCGCCGTGATCGCCGCGCGTCTGAACTCGCTGGCGTATGGCTTTTCCGGCGTGCGTCCCGTGCTGCTCGAACGGCTCGCCGATCTGATCAATCATCGCGTGCTGCCGCGCATTCCGGCCGAAGGGTCGGTGGGCGCGAGCGGCGATCTCACGCCGCTTTCGTATGTGGCCGCGGCGCTCGTCGGCGAACGCGACGTGATGTTCGACGGCGCGCTGCGCGATGCGGCGGGCGTATGGGCGCAACTCGGCCGCGCGCCCCTCACGCTCGCGCCGAAGGAAGGTCTCGCGCTGATGAACGGCACGGCCGTGATGACGGGGCTCGCGTGTCTCGCATTCGCGCGCGCCGGGCATCTCGCGCGTCTTGCCGCGCGCCTGACGGCTCTCGCGACGGTCGGGCTCGACGGCCGCGCCGCGCACTTCGACGCGCTGATCTTCGAAGCGAAGCCTCACGCGGGCCAGGCCGATGCGGCCGCATGGATACGCGCGGATCTCGCGGGCCGCGACGATACGCCGGGCCATCGCTTGCAGGACCGCTACTCGATCCGCTGCGCGCCGCATGTGATCGGCGTCGCCGTCGATGCGCTGTCGTGGGTGCGGCGCGACGTCGAGAACGAACTCAATAGCGCCAACGACAATCCGCTGATCGATCCCGATGGCGAGCGCGTGCTGCACGGCGGCAACTTCTACGGCGGCCACATCGCGTTCGCGATGGACGCGCTGAAAACAGCCGTCGCGAATCTCGCCGACCTGATGGACCGGCAGCTTGCGTTGCTCGTCGACGACAAGTTCAACAACGGCTTGCCGCGCAACCTGTCGGGCGCCACGACGGCACGCGCGCCGATCAATCACGGCTTCAAAGCGGTGCAGATTTCGTCGTCGGCGTGGACGGCGGAGGCGCTCAAGCACACGATGCCCGCAAGCGTGTTCTCGCGTTCGACGGAAGCGCACAACCAGGACAAGGTCAGCATGGGCACGATCGCCGCGCGCGACTGCCTGCGCGTGCTCGAACTGACCGAGCAGGTCGCCGCCGCGCATACGCTCGCGACGGTGCAGGCGCTCGAACTGCGCATGCGCATCGACGGCGCGACGCCCGTGCCTGCGCCGCTGCGCGCGTTCGCTGCGAATGTCGCGGCGCTGTCGCCGTTCGTCGGCGAAGACCGCGCGCTCGAAAGCGATCTGCGCGCGCTGACGGCGCGCATCGCCGATTGCGCGCTCATCGAAAGCGGAGGCGCGTGATGGACGAGCGTCTTCAAGGCAAGACACTGACGGCAAGTGCGATCGTCGAAGTGCCGTTTCATGATGTCGATGCGATGAACGTCTGCTGGCATGGTCATTATCTGAAGTACTTCGAGATCGGCCGCGCCGCGTTGTTGCGCGCATTCGACTACGACTATCGCGAGATGCAGGCGTCGGGCTATCTGTGGCCGATCGTCGAGGCGCATCTGAAGTACGTGCGGCCCGCGACCTACGGCCAGCGGCTCGACGTGCGCACGGAACTGCTCGAATTCGAAAACCGCCTGAAAATAGGCTATGAAATCGTCGATTGCGCGACGGGCGCGCGGGTGACGAAGGGCCACACGATCCAGGTGGCCGTCGATGCAGCCACGCAGGAATTGCAGTTCGTCTCGCCGTCCGTCGTGTTCGAGAAGCTGGAGCGCGCATGGGCACGCTGACACTTCGCGCCGCGCTGATGGCTGCATCGCTTGCCGCGAGCTTGGTCACGCTGACGACCGCACACGCCGCAGCGCAGCCGCAACCTCAAGCGCAAAACGCCAACGCAGCACTCGTCTCGCAGATCGCCGCGCATCTCGCGCAAACGAAGGGCGTGCGCGCGCAGTTCACGCAGACGCAGACGCTCTCCGCGATGAAGCAGCCGCTCGTCAGCACGGGCTCGCTCGTGTTCTTTCGCGAGCGCGGCGTGATCTGGCGCATCGACACGCCGTACAAGGCGACGTACGTGATCGGCGACGCGGGCGTGAGCGAAGTCGATGCAAACGGCAAGCGCATCAACACGAAGAGCGCGCAAGGCGTGCGTGGCGTCGCGCAGGTGTCGAAGATGATGCGCGCGATGCTCGGCGGCGATCTGTCCGCGCTGTACTCGCAGTTCGACGTCGATGCGCAAGGCACGGCGTCGCAATGGAAGCTCGATCTGAAGCCGAACCAGCCGCAGCTCGCGCAATCGATCAAGGGCTTGCAGATGACGGGCGGCGAATTCCTGCAAACGCTGCGCATCGCGCTCGCGAACGGCGACGTCACGCAGATCGAGTTCGCGAAGAGCGAAGCCGTCAGCGAACTGGCGCCCGGCGAACGCACGCTGCTCGGAGCGCAATGATGCTGCTCGCGCGACAGTGGACGAAGACGCAGTTGTGGGGCATCCGGGCCGCATGGCTCGTGCTCGCGCTCGCCGCCTCGCTTTATTGCGTCCATCGCTTCATGGGGCCGTCGCCGCTGGAGACGAACCTGCTCGCGCTGCTGCCCGCGACGGAAGCCGATCCTGTCGCCGAAAAAGCCGTCGATACGCTCGCCAATGCGCTCGGCGATCGCACGGTATTTCTCGTCACGAGCCAGGACGCCGAGCACGCGAAAGCGGCCGCGAAAGAGTTCGGCGCGGCGCTGCAAAAGAGCGGCGCGTTCGGCTCGGTGACGGCGGAGCTGCCGCCGTTCGACATGTCGCAGATCGGTGCGCTGTACATGCCGTATCGCTTCGGCCTGCTGACGCGCGACGACCGCGATGCGCTCGCGAGCAACGCGATGCCGCTGCACGACGCGCTGATGCAGCGCATCTACAACCCGGTGCGTGGCCCGCTCGCAACGCAACTCGCCGACGATCCGTTCGGCTGGCTCGAACACTGGCTGTCGGGCCTGCCGCTCGCGACATCGAATCTCGATCTCGAAGACAACATGCTCGTCGCGCATCGCGGCGACAGGACGAGCGTGCTCGTCGTCACGACGCTGCCGGGCTCGGCATACGAAACGCAAACGCAGCGCGCGGTGCTGTCGGCCGTCGCACAAGCCGAGGCGTCGTTGAAGGCGAGCTATCCCGATGCGAGCGTCGCGCGCACGGGCGCCGTGTTCTACGCGGAGGCAGCGCGCGCCGCGTCGGAGCGCGAAGTGCATCTGATCGGCGTCGCGTCCGCGTGCGGCATCGCGTTGCTGATGTTGTGGGTGTTCCGCTCGCCGCGTCTGCTGCTGCTCGGCTTCGTGTCGACGGCGCTCGGCATCGTGTGCGCGCTCACTGCGACGATGCTCGTGTTCGGCAAGCTGCATCTGCTGACGCTCGTGTTCGGCGCGAGCCTGATCGGCGAGGCCGTCGATTATTCGATTCAATACTTCGTCGTCTATCTCGGCGCGAGGCCAGGAGACGGAGGCTGGAATGCGCGGCGAGGCGCGCGTTCGGTGCGGCCCGCGTTGAGCGTCGCGCTTGCGACGAGTCTGCTCGGCTACGCGATCCTTGCGTGGGTGCCGTTCCCGGCGCTCAAGCAGATCGCGTGCTTCGCGATCGCCGGCATCTGCACCGCATTCGCGTCCGTGCTGTGGCTGCTGCCCGTGCTGCTCGTCAAGGGGCCGAAGCGCGCGCAACGGCGTCTCTTCGTGCGTGCGGCCGCGCTGCTCGCGCGCTGGCATGCGGCGATCGGCGGGCGGCGCGCGTGGATCGTCGCGGGCGTGCTCGTGCTCGCCGCGATTCCTGGCTGGCTGCGCCTGACGAGCGACGACGACATTCATCTGCTGATCCAGCGCGATGCGTCGCTGGTGGCGCAGGAAGATCAGGTGCGCAATGCGATCGGCGTCGACAACACAGCGCAGTTCTTCGTCGTGCGCGGTCCGTCGCAGGAAGTGGTTTTGCAGCGCGCGGAAGCGCTCGGCGCGAAGCTCGATGCATTGAGCGGCGCGCAGACGGTGGACGGCTGGCAATCGGTCACGCAGTTCGTGCCGTCGGCGCAACGCCAGGCCGATGCACATGCCGTGCTCGCGCAGCATGTGTTCGCCGATCCGGCCGAATTGCGTTCGATGCTGCTGCAAGCGGGCTTTCGCGATGAAGTCGCCGATGCGTGGCTCACCTCTTATGCGAAGTCGAACGCCGCGCCGCTGACGGTCGAACAGTGGCTCTCGGCGCAATGGTCGCAGCCGTATCGTCACTTGTGGCTGGGCGCGGTGGATGCTCGCGGTCAACGCGGCTATGCGGCCATCGTGATTCCGCAGCGCGTGACGCCCGACAACGTTCGGACGTTGACGAACACCGCGCGTTCCGTCGAAGGCGTCGTGTTCGTCGACAAGGCCGCGAGCGTGTCGAAGCTCTTCGGCGCGTATCGCGTCGATAGCGGCATCTGGCTCGCGCTCGCGCTGCTGTTCGTGCTGGTGCTGCTGATGGTGCGCTACAAGCCGCGCGGCGGCATCGCGACCACGCTGCCCGTGCTGCTCGCGATCGGCGTGACGCTGGCCGCGTTCGGCTACGCGCGCGTGCCGCTCAATCTGTTCAACTGTCTCGCGCTGATGCTGGTGCTCGGCGTCGGCGCAAACTATGCGGTGTTTCTGCGCGAAGGCTGCCTGCGCGACGACGCCGATCTCGGCGCCGTGTGGACGGGTGTGCTGCTGTCGGCGGCGACGACGCTGCTGTCGTTCGGCATGCTCGGCATGAGCGAGATGCCCGCATTGAAGAGTTTCGGCGCCACGCTGGCGCTCGGCATTCTCGTATCGGTGCTGCTTGCGCCGATCGGGATGCCGCATCAGGAAAGATCCGCAACGAGGAGAGCCGCATGACGCTGCCATCTGTTTATCTGCACGCGCTCGGCATGGTCAATGCGCTCGGTGGCGACGTCGATTCGATCGTGCCCGCGCTCGCGGCGGCGCAATCGCCGGGCATGGGGCTGATGCATACGGGCATCGGCGATGCGTTCGTCGGCCGCGTGTCGACGCCGCTCGACATCGCGCCGCCCGAACGGTTGACGCGCTTCGACTGCCGCAACAACCGCATGCTGCTCGCGGCGCTCGCGCAGATTCGCCCGGCGATCGACGCCGCGCGCGAGCGCTACGGCTCGCATCGCATCGGCGTCGTGCTCGGCACGAGCACGTCGGGCATCGACGCGGCGGAAGTCGCGTTCGTTCATCAGGCGCAAGCGGGGCAACTCCCCGACAACTTCAACTACCGGCAGATGGAGATCGGCACGGCCGCGCCGTTCGCGGCCGCCGCGCTCGACGTGCAGGGCCCCGCGTTCACGATTTCGACGGCGTGCACGTCGAGCGCCAAGGCGTTCGTGTCGGCTCGCCGCCTGTTGCAACTGGGCCTGTGCGACGCGATGATCGTCGGCGGCGTGGATACGCTGTGCGAGCTGACGGTGCAGGGCTTCGCGTCGCTCGAATCGACGAGCATCACGCGCACCAATCCGATGAGCCGCAATCGCAACGGCATCAACGTCGGCGAAGGCGCAGCCGTGTTTCTGATGACGCGCGACGAAGGCGAAGTGCGCCTCGCGGGCGCGGGCGAATCGAGCGACGCGCATCACGTGTCCGCGCCGGACCCGCATGGCGTCGGCGGCGAGCTTGCGTTGCGCGACGCGCTGAAGAACGCAGGCATCGAAGCATCGGCGATTGCGTATGTGAATCTGCACGCAACGGCCACGCGCAAGAACGACGACATGGAAGCGCATCTGATGGCGCGCGTGTTCGCGAACGGCGTGCCCGCGAGCGGCACGAAACCGTCCACGGGGCACCAGCTCGGCGCGGCGGGCGCGACGGAACTCGGCTTCGCGTGGCTCACGCTCGCGCGCGACGGCGTCGCGATGCCGCGTCATCAATGGGACGGCGAAGCAGACCCCGCGTTGCCCGCGCTCGATCTCGTGCAGGATGAGCGGCATGTGCCGCGCACGGGCGGCACGCAGTACGTGATGAGCAATTCGTTCGCGTTCGGCGGCAGCAACGTCAGCCTGATACTGGCGCGCTGAGCCGCATCGAATGTCACGCAGCAAAAACATAACGACATGACGGCCACACCCGAGACCAATGAAATTTTTCCGCCGATCGACATGATCCTGCCGCATCGCGGCACGATGCTGCTGATCGACCGCGTGAGCGCATGCAGCGATGCTGCGCTGACGGCCCATGCGGCCGCGCGCGGCGATGCATGGTACGCGGACGGAAACGGCGCGATGCCCGCGTGGATCGGCATCGAGCTGATGGCGCAAGCGGTGGCCGCGCACATCGCGCTGCTCGCGATGCGTGCGGGCGGCCATGCGCGTCCGGGCGTGCTGCTCGGCACGCGCAGCTACAAGGCACACATGAGCGCGTTCGCGCGCGACGCGCAGCTAACGATCGGCGCGCATGAAGTGCTGCGCAGCGAAGTGGGGCACAGCGCATACGAATGCACGATCGATCACGACGGCGCGCGCTGTGCGGAGGCCGTCATCAAGGTCTTTCAACCGGGCGATTTTCAGACGTTCATCGAAGGGAGTCTCAGTACATGAGCCGGCGAGTTCTCGTAACGGGCGCGAGCCGCGGCATCGGCCGCGCGATTGCGTATCAACTGGCCGCCGACGGCTTCGCCGTCTCCGTGCATTGCCGCACGGGCCGCAGCGAAGCGGAAGCCGTCACGGCGGGCATCGCGGCGCAAGGCGGCTCGGCGCGCGTGCTGCAGTTCGACGTGCGCGAGCGTGCCGCGTGCCGTGAAGTGCTCGAAGCGGATGTGGCCGCGCACGGTCCGTATTACGGCATCGTGTGCAGCGCGGGCGTGACGCGCGACGCCGCGTTTCCCGCGCTCACCGACGAAGACTGGGACGTCGTGATCGAAACGGGACTCGACGCGTTCTACAACGTGATCCATCCGCTGACGATGCCGATGGTCCGCGCGAAGAAGGGCGGCCGCATCGTGACGATCGCGTCGGTGTCGGGCGTGATCGGCAATCGCGGCCAGGTGAACTACAGCGCGGCGAAAGCGGGGCTGATCGGCGCAACGAAGGCGCTCGCCGTCGAACTCGCGTCGCGAAGCATCACGGTCAACTGCGTGGCGCCCGGGCTGATCGAAACGGGCATGCTCGACGACGCGCCGCTCGAACACGCGTTGAAGGCCGTGCCGATGAACCGTGTCGGTCAACCGGCTGAAGTCGCGTCGGTGGTCAGCTTCCTGATGTCGGATGCGGCCTCGTATGTGACGCGCCAGGTGATCGGCGTCAATGGCGGGATGATCTGATGAAGCGAGTCGTCGTTACGGGCATGGGCGGCGTCACGGCGCTCGGCAGCCGCTGGGACGAGATCGAAGCGGCGTTGAAAGCGGGCCGCAATGCCGTGCGTCGCATGCCGGAGTGGGACTACTTCGAGTCGCTGCATACGCGCCTCGCGTGTCCGTTGCCCGCGTTCGAGCAACCCGCGCAATGGCCGCGCAAGAAGACGCGCTCGATGGGCGCGGTGTCGATGTACGCGGTGCGCGCGAGCGAACTGGCGCTCGCCGACGCGGGCCTCGCTGACGATGCGTCGATCAGGGACGGCCGCATGGGCGTCGCCTATGGCTCGTCGTCGGGTTCCGTCGCGCCGATACGCGCGTTCGGCGCGATGCTCGAAACGGGCGCGATGACCAACGTCACGTCGAACAGCTACGTGCAGATGATGCCGCACACGACGGCCGTCAACGTGAGCCTCTTCTGGGACCTGAAAGGCCGCATTGTGCCGACGTCGTCGGCGTGCGCATCGGGCAGCCAGGCGATCGGCTACGCGTATGAAACCATCGCGACGGGCAAGCAGGCGCTGATGCTCGCGGGCGGCGCGGAAGAGCTGTCGGGGCCCGCCGTCGCCGTGTTCGACACGCTCTATGCGACCAGCACGCGCAACGACGAGCCGCATCTGACGCCGCGCCCGTTCGATGCGAAGCGCGACGGTCTCGTGGTCGGCGAGGGCGCGGCGACGCTCGTGCTCGAAGAGTACGAGCACGCGAAAGCGCGCGGCGCGACGATTTACGCGGAGATCGTCGGCTTCGGCTGCAATTCGGACGGCGCGCACATGACGCAGCCGACGGCGAACACGATGGCGCGCGCGATGCAGCTTGCGCTCGAAGACGCGAAGCTCGATGCGCAGGCCATCGCGTATGTGAACGCGCACGGCACATCGACGGATCGCGGCGACATTGCCGAGAGCGAGGCCACCGCGCAGACCTTCGGCGATCGCATGCCGATCTCATCGCTGAAGAGCTACGTCGGCCATACGCTCGGCGCGTGCGGCGCGCTCGAAGCGTGGTGGACGATCGAGATGATGAAGCGCAACTGGTATGCGCCGACGTTGAATCTCACCGACGTCGATCCCGCCTGCGCGCCGCTCGATTACATCCGCGGCGAGGGTCGCAGTATCGACGCCGAATACGTGATGAGCAACAACTTCGCGTTTGGCGGCATCAATACGTCGCTGATTTTCAGGCGCGTTCGATGAGCGGTCAGCGACGCTTGCAGCGTGTCGTCGTGACGGGCATGGGCATCGTGTCCTGTCTCGGCAATACGCTCGACGAAGTGAGCGCCGCGCTGCGCGAAGGGCGCAGCGGCGTCACGCATGTCGATGCGTGGCGAGCGCGCGGCTTCGGCTCGCAGGTCGCGGGCGTTGCGTCGGTGGCGGGCGAGCCGCCGTTCGAGCGCAAGCTCGAGCGATTCATGGGCGATACCGCGCGCTTTGCGTGTCACGCGGCGCGCAAGGCCATCGACGACGCCCGTCTCGATCCCGTTGCGCTGCGCTCGGCCGATGTCGGAGCTGTGATCGGCTCGGGCGTCGGCACGATGTCCGCGTATGACGAAGCGGTGGCCGTCGCGAATGCGCGCGGTATCGACAGGACGCCGCCGTACACGGTGCCGCAGGCGATGAGCAGCACGGCGTCGGCGAATGTCGCGCAGGTGTTCGGCATCGAAGGCGTCACGTATTCGCCGTCGTCGGCCTGCACGACATCGACGCTCGCAATCGGCCAGGCGATGCAGCTGATCCAGACGGGCCGTCAACAGATCGTGCTCGCGGGCGGCAGCGAATGCCTGCACGACAACGTGACGCTGATGTTCGACGCGATGCACGCGCTGTCGCGCCGCTTCAACGACGCGCCCGCACGCGCGTCCCGCCCATACGACACGGCGCGCGACGGCTTCGTGATCGCTTCGGGCGGCGGCGTGCTGGTGCTCGAAGCGCTCGATCATGCGCTCGCGCGCGGCGCGCGCATCTACGCGGAACTCGCAGGCTTCGGCCACGCCACGGATGGCGCGGGCATGGTGACGCCGCACGCGCCGGGCATCGCGCGCGCGATCGAGGCCGCGCTCGACGAAGCGGGCACGCGCCCCGACTACGTGAACACGCACGCGCCGTCGACGCCGCTCGGCGATCTCGAAGAACTGCGCGCATTGCAAACGGTATTCGGCTCGGACGTGCCGCCGTTTTCGTCGACGAAAGGCCTCACGGGGCATCCGCTTGGCGCATGTGGCGCGCACGAAGCGATCTATACGCTGCTGATGATGCGCGACGGTTTCATCGCGGGCACGCCGGGCATCGAGCACGTCGAGCCGCTGGCTCGGGCGCTGCCGCTCGTGCAGGCGACGCGCGACGCGCGCATTGACACGGCGATGTCGGTGTCGTTCGGTTTCGGCGGCAGTTGCGCGAGTTTGATGTTCGCGAGGATCTGACCGCCGCCTGTCGGGACTCAACGCGGGAGAATTCCCGGAACGAATCACAGGCACAGGCACACGCGTGCAGTACGCACGATACAAACAACGAAAAAAGGAAGTCGAACAATGAATGACGCTGGGGCTGGTGGCGGCCGTTCTGCTGACGCAGGCAGGCTGCTCGACGAAGATCAGATCGCTGCCGATGCCAGCCGCGTTGCAGACGCAGAACGCGCAAGACGTCGCGCTGTATTTCGGCGACGACGCGCATGCGCCCGTCAAGCAGACGTTCGGCAACAAGGAGTTTGCGGTGCGTGTAAAACGCCAGCCGGAAAACAGCAAGGAGGCAACCTGCAATCTCGCGCTGACGAAGGCGCTTCAGCAACTGCGCGACTATGCGCGCGAGCATCACGCGAATGCCGTCATCAACGTGAAGACGCGCTTTCAAAGCACGATCACGGCATCCGCGACGGAGTTCACTTGCGGCGCGAGCCTGAATGGATCGACGCTTGCCGTGCGCGGCGATATCGTGACGCTCGAAACGAACTGAATGCGCTGCGCGGAAGCGCAACGGCGTTCATCCTTGGAGCAGGCGCGACGATGCTGACGCGTGAGGACGGCCGCCGGGCATTGCCGATGCCTCGGCGCCACACGATACGATCAAGCCGTCTTGACGGCCGCGACGTTGACGAGCGTTTCGCGCCGCTTGCCGGGCTTCGGCGTATAGATGCGCAGACGACGAAGGGCACGCTGGATGTTTCGGTGGACTGCACGTTGTTCCCCGTGAATCGTTGGTCCTGGTTTGATTTCTTGATGGGTGCGCGACATTGTAATCGCTGGCGGGTCGAGCGGATGTCGCGTGTGCAATACGTAATGATGGGTTATCTGAAGGAAGATTGATGAATACGGATTCGTCGCTGAACGCCGCCGTGGATGTGGCCATTATCGGAGCAGGGCCGTCGGGCGCCGTCGCCGCGGCGCTGTTGCGCAAGACGGGGCGCTCGGTGCTCGTGCTCGAACGCCAGCACTTTCCGCGCTTCTCGATTGGCGAGAGCCTGTTGCCGCAGAGCATGGCGTACCTCGAAGAGGCGGGCATGCTGCAGGCAGTCGTCGAAGCGGGCTTCCAGTACAAGAACGGCGCACAGTTCGTGTATCGCGAACAGATGTCGGCGTACGACTTCCGCGACAAGCACTCGGACGGTTGGGGCACGACGTACCAGGTCGAGCGCGCTGTGTTCGACGATCTGCTGATCCGCTGCGCGGCGCAGCAGGGGGCCGACGTGCGCTTCGGCCACACGGTGCTCGCGATGAAGACGGGCGACGCGCCCGTGCTCGACGTGGCCGACGAAGCGGGCAATCGCTACGAAGTGCATGCGCGCTTCGTGCTCGATGCGAGCGGATTCGGTCGAGTGCTGCCGCGTCTGTTGAATCTCGAAGCGCCGACGCGCATGCCGACGCGCGCCGCGATCTTCACGCATGTGCGCGACGGCATTCCCGTCGACGCACACGATCGCAACAAGATCACGGTCGCCGTGCATCCCGAGCATCGCGACGTGTGGTACTGGATGATTCCGTTGGCGAACGGCCGGTCGTCGGTGGGCTGTGTCGCAGAGGCCGCTTTCCTCGATGTGCCGGAAGCGGAGCGCGAGGCGAAGCTGCGCGCGCTGATCCACAGCGAGCCGACGTTGAACCGCCTGATCGGCAACGCGCCGTTCCTGATGCCGGTAAGACATATCGGCGGCTATTCGGCGAATGTCGAGCGGCTGCATGGACCGGGCTTCGCGCTGCTCGGCAATGCGGGCGAGTTCCTGGACCCGGTGTTCTCGTCGGGCGTGACGATCGCGCTGCGTTCCGCGCATCTGGCCGTGAAGACGCTGGAGCGTCAACTGAACGGCGAAACGGTCGACTGGCAGCAGGCTTACGACATCCCGCTGAGAAAGGGCATCGATGCGTTCCGCGCATTCGTCGAGCGCTGGTACACGGGCGAGTTGCAGGACATCATGTTCTATCCGGACCAGACGCCTTCGATTCGGCGCATGATCAGCGCGGTGCTCGCGGGCTATGCGTGGGACGAGACGAATCCTTATGTCGCGGACCCGGCTCGCCGATTGAATGCGCTGCATGAGTGGTGCAGGCAGCAGCCGTAGACGAACAACGGCGGACGAACGGCGCTTCGTGAACCCACGAAGCGCCATTTTCACTTCAGCGCACATCAGCGATATGGCTCGCTGAAAACCGTCATGCCGCGATGCGCGCCTTTCCCGCCGCATGCTGGCGTGCGTCGTCGCGCCGATGCACGCGCTGGCCCGCCGCATAGGTTTCGTACACGGCGCGATCGTCGCCGAGCAGCGCGAACGCGAACAGCAATTCTTCGAGCGTTTCCGTGCGCGCCGTGCGCCGCGTGAGCAACGGTGTCGCCTTCGGATCGAGCACGATGAAGTCCGCTTCCGACTTCGGCTTGAGCGTGCCGATCGTGTCGCCGAGGTCGAGCGCTTCCGCCGCGCCCGCCGTTGCGAGCCAGAACATGCGCGTCGCCGTCAGATGATGGCCGCCCAGGCGCGCGACCTTGTGCGCTTCGTTCATCGTCTGCAGCATCGAGAACGACGTGCCGCCGCCGACATCCGTCGCAAGCGCGATTGGCATCCGCGATTCGGCTGCCTTGTCGAAATCGAACAGGCCGCTGCCGAGGAACAGGTTCGACGTCGGGCAGTGCGATGCGACCGTGCGCGTCTCGGCCATCCGGCGGCGGTCTTCGTCATCGAGATGAATGCAGTGTCCATAGACGGCGCGCGGGCGCAGCAGGCCGTAATGGTCGTACACGTCGAGGTAGCTGCGATGACCGGGAAAGAGGCTCGCCACCCACTTCACTTCGTCGTGATTCTCCGCGACGTGGCTCTGGATGAACACATCGGGGTGTAGCTTCGCGAGTGCGCCCGTCGCTTCGAGTTGCGCTTGCGTCGAAGTCGGCGCGAAGCGCGGCGTCAGCGCGTACATCTGACGCCCGTGGTTGTGCCAGCGCGCGATCAGCTCGGCGCTGTCGTCGTAACCCGATTGCGCGGTGTCGCGCAGGAACTCGGGGCAGTTGCGGTCCATCAGCACCTTGCCGCCGATCATCCGCACATTGCGCGCTTGCGCTTCCGTAAAGAGCGCGTCAGCCGACTGCTTGTGAACCGTGCAGTAGACGAGCGCCGTCGTCGTGCCGCACGAAAGCAATTCGTCGATGAAAAAGCGTGCTGTGTCCTGCGCAACGGCAGGATCGCTGAAACCGCGCTCGGTCGGGAACGTGTACGTGTCGAGCCACGGCAACAGCCCCGGCGCCGGCGACGCGATCATGTCCGTCTGCGGGAAGTGGATGTGCGTATCGATGAAACCGGGGACGATCAGCTTGTCGCGCATCTCGACCACTTGCGTTCCGGGCGCGAGTTGCGACGCAACGGACGCATGCGCGCCCGCCGCGACGACATGTCCGTCTTCGACGATCAGAAGCCCGTCTTCGTCGAAGATGGCCGCGTTGGACGATTGCGCAGGATCGCCGTTGAACGTCAGCAGTTGCGCGCGATAAGCCGTTTGAGTCATGAGTGAAACCGTCTCCGAACTGTATGAATCATGCTGATGCGCGCCAGTGCGCATCGAGTCTGGCGATCATCGCGTCGCGCTCCGCGGGCGTCACGAACGACGCCTCGAAGCCGTTGCGGATGATCGTGTACACCTCGTCGTCGCCGAGCTTGAGGGCTTCGATCGTCGCGAGGTAGTTCTCGTTGACGTAGCCGCCGAAGTAGGCGGGGTCGTCGGAATTCACGGTGACGGCGACGCCCTCATCGAGCAGCGCCTTCAGCGTGTGTTTGGTCAGATCGTCGAACACGCACAGCTTCAGGTTCGACAGCGGGCATACGGTCAATGCGACGCGCGTGTCGGCGAGGCGCGTGACGAGCGCCCGGTCTTCGATGCTGCGCACGCCGTGATCGACGCGGTCCACCTTGAGCAGATCAAGTGCTTCGTAGACGTACGACGGCGGGCCTTCTTCGCCCGCATGCGCGACGAGCTTCAGCCCTTTGGCGCGGGCCTTCGCGAACACGCGCTCGAACTTCGACGGCGGATGGCCGCGCTCCGACGAATCGAGACCGACGCCGATCAGCCTGTGCGCGTACTGATCGAACAGGGGCAGCGCGGCGTCGAACGTTGCGAGCGCATCGTCCTCGGACAGATGGCGCAGGAAGCACAGGATCAGCTTGCTCGTGAGACCGCGCTGCTCGGCTTCGGCGAGCGCGCGTTCGATGCCCGCGACGACGGTCGCGATCGGCACGCCGCGCTCGGTGTGCGTCTGCGGATCGAAGAAGATTTCCGTGTGCACGACGTTGTCCGCGAGCGCGCGCTCGACGTAGGCCATCGTCATGTCGTAGAAGTCCTCTTCCTTCAACAGCACGCTCGCGCCTGCATAGTAGATATCGAGGAACGATTGCAGATCGGTGAACGCATACGCCGCGCGCAGCGCTTCGATCGAGTCGTATGCGAGCTTCACGCCGTTGCGTTCGGCGAGCCGGAAAATCAGCTCCGGTTCGAGCGAGCCTTCGATATGGATGTGCAGCTCGGCTTTCGGCGCGTCCTTCGTCTTTTGCGCCAGCGGAGAAAGTGTGGTTGTCGTCATGGTCGGTCAATGATTCGAGTTATCGATGAAAAGCTGCAGCGCCCGATGGCTGGTCAGGCGTCCCTCAATATGCGTTCATTCGGTGATTGCCGTACCCGTCGTGTTCAGGCCGTCTGCGCCGCGCGCGCCGCGTTGGCCTCGACGGCTTGCAGCAGTTGCGCCGCCGCTGAAATTGCGATGATTTCCGGCGACTTGTCGACGATGCCGTCCACGCCGAGCGGGCACTTCATTCGCGCGACGAGCGCAGGATCGAAGCCGCGCGCAGCGAGCCGGTGCTCGAACTGCTTGCGCTTCGTGTGCGAGCCGATCATGCCGAAGAACGCGAAGTCGCCGCGCCGCAGGATGCGCTCGGCGAGATCGAGGTCGCGTGCATGGTTGTGCGTCATCACGATGAAGTACGTGTTGGGCGCGGCCTTGTCGACGGCTTCGTCGGGCGCGTCGTTCGCGTCGATGACCACGTTCGGCGCGCCCAGCGTTTCGGGCGGCGGGAACTGCGCGTCGCGTTCGTCGACCCAGCGTACATGGCAGGGCAGCGTCGCGAGCACGCGCACGAGCGCCGCGCCCACGTGCCCCGCGCCGAACAGCACGACGGGGAAATCGCGCGGCGCGATCGTTTCGGTGAGCAGCGCGCTGCTGTCGTCGAAACCCGCGCCGTCCCACAGCAGGCAATCGGCGCTTTCGACGCCCGGTTCCGGATCGGACAGCATCACCGCATCGGGCGCGGGCCCGAATGATACGCTACGCACCACCGATTGGCCCGCCGCGACGCGCTTCGCCAGCGACGTGACCCAGCCCAGGTCGCCGATGTCGAGCCGCTCGAACGCGAGCACGACGGCACCGCCGCAGCACTGGCCGAGGCTCGGGCCGAGCGCGAAACGCTCGAGCCGCCGCATGTTCGGCGTGCGCATGCCGTCGCGCAGCACCTGGCGCGCGCCTTCGATCGCTTTCCATTCGAGGTGTCCACCGCCGATCGTGTGACGCGCCGAGTCGCGCGTGACGATCATCTTCGTGCCGGCGTCGCGCGGCGCCGAGCCTTCGGCGCGGGCGACCGTCACGAGCACGACGGCGTCGCCGTGCGCGAGCAGTTGTTGCAGATCGGTGAGCCAGGCGTGCATCCGGCGGTTCTCCATGCAAGGCCGCGCGGGATGGCCTCGCAGCCGGTTGATCTCGTGCGCCTCGCGGTCGTGTCGCGCGGCACTCTTTCCGGCGCGTTCGCTATGCCGTCGTGCCCGCGCCGGCGGGCGCAGTCTCTGGTGATTTTGGACTGGCCGTCGTGGCGATCGTTGCAGCGGGCTTCAGCGCGTCGATTGCATCGAGAATCGCTTCGGGCGTTGCGGGCGCGCGCAACGCGGGCGCATGCGCTGCATCGGGCGCCGTCGCGGCGACGGCATCGCGGATCGCGAGAAACACCGAGAACGGCAGCAGCAGCGGCGGCTCGCCGACGGCCTTCGAGCGGAACACGGTCGGCTCGGCGTTCACGGTGCGGTACAGCTTCACGTTGAACGCGGCAGGCGTATCGCTGACGGCGGGAATCTTGTACGTCGACGGCGCGTGCGTCATCAGGCGGCCATCGCGATTCCACCAGAGCTCTTCCGTCGTGAGCCAGCCCATGCCCTGAATGAAAGCGCCTTCGACCTGGCCGAGATCGATGCCCGGGTTGATCGACTGGCCGGCGTCGTGCAATGCGTCGACGCGCACGAGCTTCCACTCGCCCGTCAGCGTGTCGATCACGACCTCGGAGACGGCCGCGCCATACGCGAAGTAGTAGAACGGATGGCCCGTCAGCGTCTTTGCGTCCCAGTGCACTTTGGGCGTTGCATAGAAGCCGTCGGACCACAACTGGACGCGCGCGAGATACGCGGCGCCGACCAGTTGCGCGAACGGGATCGATGCGCCGTTCGCGTGCGCCGCACCGTTCGCGAACGTCACGTCTTCCACGTTGCCGCCGAGTTCTTTCGCGGCCAGCACGGCAAGCCTTTCGCGGATCGTGCGCGCGGCGGCTTCCGCGGCCTTGCCGTTCAGGTCGCTGCCCGTCGATGCAGCCGTGGCCGACGTGTTCGCCACTTTCGACGTATCGGCGGCCGTCACGCGCACGCGCGCAAGCGGCAAGCCGAATTCGTTCGCGACGACTTGCGCGACCTTCGTGTTGAGGCCCTGGCCCATTTCGGTGCCGCCGTGATTCACGAGCACCGAGCCATCCTTGTAGACGTGCACGAGCGCGCCCGCCTGATTCAGAAACGGCACGTTGAACGAGATGCCGAACTTCACGGGCGTATAGGCGATGCCGCGCTTGAGAACAGGACTCGTCGCGTTGAACGCGGCGATCGCGTCGCGCCTCGCGTGGTAATCGCTCGATTCGATGAGCTCGTCCGTCAGCGGCGCGATGATGTTGTCTTCGACGGTCTGGCCATACGGCGTGACGTTGCGCTCGCCGATGCCGTAGAAATTCGCGCGGCGCACGTCGAGCGGATCGCGTTTCAGTTCGCGCGCGATGCCGTCCATCATCACTTCCATCACGAGCGCGCCTTGCGGTCCGCCGAAGCCGCGAAACGCGGTGTTCGACTGCGTGTTCGTCTTGCACGGTAGCGCGAGTATCTCGACGTCCGGCAGGTAATACGCGTTGTCGAAGTGGCAGACGGCGCGCGTCGCGACAGCGCCGGAAAGATCCGCCGAAAAGCCCGCGCGCAATGCAATCTCGACGCGCGTGCCGAGAATGCGGCCGTCGTCGTCGAAGCCGGCTTCGTACTCGTAGACGGCGTCGTGACGCTTGCCGGTGATCATGAAGTCGTCGTCGCGATCGGCGCGCAGCTTGATTGGTCGGCGCAGCCGATGCGCGGCGAGCGACGCGGCGCACGCAAACAGCGCCGACTGCGATTCCTTGCCGCCGAAGCCGCCGCCCATCCGACGGCATTCGCACACGACGTTATGCGTCGGCCAGCCGAGCATGTGCGCAACGACGTGTTGCATCTCGCTCGGATGCTGCGTCGAGCTATAGACGAGCATGCCGTCCATTTCCTTCGGCACGGCATACGCGACCTGGCCTTCCAGATAGAACTGCTCCTGGCCGCCGACTTCGAACGTGCCCACGATCCGGTGCGGCGCGCCGGCGATTTTCTCGGCAGGCGCGCCGCGCTTCAGATGCAACGGCGGCAGCACGTACTGCTTCTTCGCCTTTGCTTCCGTCGCGGTGAGCACGGCTTCGAGCGGCTCGTAGCGCACGACGTCGTCGCTCTTCGCGAGCGACGCCGCGCGCCGCGCGAGTTCATGATTCCGCGCGACGACGATGAAGACGGGCTGCCCGAGATACAGCACTTCCCCGTCCGCGAGAATCGGATCGTCGTGCAGCACGGGGCCGCAATTGTTCTCGCCGGGAATGTCGTCGGCCGTCAGCACGGCGACGACGCCGGGCGCCGCGCGCACGGCATCGAGATCGAGCGACACGATGCGCGCATGCGCGTGCCTCGACAGGCCGAGCGCCGCGTGCAGCGTCTGCTGGAGTTCGGGGATGTCGTCGGTGTACGTCGCTTCGCCGCTCACGTGCAGCGCCGCCGATTCGTGCGGCAGCGGCACGCCGATTGCCGCTTGCGCCGTCTGATCTTCGGCTTGCGCCGCGTGATGAATGAAGGCATCCGTCTGCTTGTTCATGACGTCGGCTCCTGCGCGGGCGCGGCGTGACCCGTGCCTGCATCGAATGCGAATGCGTTGACGTCGCAGAGCGCGAGCGGGGCGGCGTCGCGCGTTTCCAGATGGAAGCGCCACAGCAGATTGCGCGCGATCTTCAGCCGGTACGCGGCCGACGCGCGCATGTCGGTGAGCGGCTGATAGTCGGCGGCGAGGGCGTCCATCGCGCGTTGCGCCGCCGCTTCGTCCCAGGGCGCGCGGTTGAGCGCGGCTTCGGCATGCGGCGCGCGCTTCGGCGTCGCGGCCATCCCGCCGAACGCGACACGCGCATCGGCGATCGCACCGTCCTCGGCGATGCGCAGCGCAAACGCGGCGCACACAGCCGAGATGTCCTGATCGTAGCGCTTCGACACCTTGTAGGTCCGAAAGCGCAGATCCGGCGCAGGGCGCGGCACGCGGATCGCGGCGACGAATTCGCCCGGCTCCAGTGCCGTCTTCTGATAGCCGACGTAGAACGCATCGAGCGGCAGCGTGCGCGTCTTCTGCTCGCGCTGCAGCACGACGAGCGCGTTGAGCGCGATCAGCGCCGGCATCGAGTCGCCGATGGGCGAACCGTTCGCGACATTGCCGCCGAGCGTGCCGGCATTGCGAATCGGCAGCGACGCGAAGCGCGTCCACAGTTCGGCGAGTTCGGGGTAGTCGGCCGTCAGCGCGGCGTAGGCGTCTTCGAGCGATGCGGCCGCGCCGATCGTCAGCGTCTGCGCGTCGCTCTCGATCGTCTTCAGTTCGGCGACGTTGCCGATGTAGAGGATGTCGCCCAGGTCGCGGAACTGCTTCGTGACCCACAGGCCGACGTCGGTGCTGCCCGCGAGCAGCCGCGCGTGCGGATGCCGCGCGCGCAGGGTCGCGAAGGCATCGAGCGTGACGGGGGCGAAGAAGGTCGGCGAGCCGAATGCGGCGCCGCGCGCGTCGGGCGCGGTGTATTCGAACGTCTCTTCGCGCTGGATCGAACGGAGCGCGTTGACGACGGCGGCGCGATCGAGCGCGACGCGCGGGTACTGCTGCTCGTCGAAAATCTTCTGCGCCGCTTCGACGATCGGCCGGTAGCCGGTGCAGCGACACAGATTGCCGGAGAGCGCAGTGTTGATCTCGTCACGGGTGGGCAGGCCCGCGCCTGTGGGCTGGTTCTCGTACAGCGCCCACATCGACATCACGAAGCCGGGCGTGCAGAACCCGCACTGCGAGCCGTGGCAATCGACCATCGCCTGTTGAACAGGATGCAGCGCGCCGTTCGCGGAGCGCAGATCTTCGACGGTGAAGAGTGCCTTGCCGTCGAGCGTGGGAAGAAACTGGATGCACGCGTTGACGGCCTTGAGCGAAAGCTCGCCGTGCGCATCGGCTTCACCGACGACGACGGTGCAAGCGCCGCAATCGCCTTCCGCGCAGCCTTCCTTGGTTCCCGTGCAATGCAGGTCGTCGCGCAGATGCTGGAGCACGGTGCGCGAAGCGGGGGCGTCGGCGACTTCGTGGACGGTCCCCTGGTGATAGAAACGGATGGTTTGCGTTGTCATGGCGAATCCTGAAGACATTGCGGACCAGGCGCGCGTTACGCATGGGGTCGCGCCGCAGCGGGCCTCGCGCACGTAGATCGCCATCCATGACCGAACATAACACCACTTTGTCCCAAAAATATTTCCGGGCGCGAATGGGGGTTATTCGGGAGTGGTCATGAGGGGCGCGACTGCAACGACGCAGACGGGGCGCGAGCGTGCTGAAAAGGGCGCGAAGCCTTATGGCGTGGGGCTTTACGCGTTTAGCGCGCGGTGGACAGGAGATCAGGCGATGCGCTCGCCGCGTACGGCGGCGCGCCAGGTGTTTACGCCGAAGGGGAAGCCGGGTCGTCGCTCCGTCGGGAGCAACGGCAACGCGAACGGCCCGGCGCGGCGGATCGGACACATTGCGCCGGAAGGCTTTTCCCAGCGCAGTCCAGCAGAATCAGCGTGTTTGCCGGTTCCGCCAAAGGCTTACCGCGAGCGCCAGAAACGCGACGACGAACCCAACCATCGACCACTGCGGCAGCGAAAGACCAAGAATCGGCGGATAGAGTGTCTCGCATAGCCCGGCGACCTTGAACACGCCCGGAAGCCAATGTGCGGGAGGCAGTCCGTCGACGATCGGCTGCAGCGCATCGAATCCGCAGCTGAAATTCGGGTGCGACTGCACATACACATGCCGCACGGCCGTCGCCACGCCGCCGAGCGCGGAGAGCAGCGCCAGCACTTCGAGTGCGCGCACGCCGCGCCATCGGCGCATCGTTGCGCCGATAAAGGCGAACACGGCGATCAGCAGATAGAAATACCGCTGGATGATGCACAGCGGGCAGGGGTCCTGATGCTCGACGAACTGAAGATAGAGCGCCCCGCCGACGAGCGCGACGCAGACGAGCCCGAGCAGAACGAGGAGATTGCGCTCGCGGCGCAGCGTGACGTTATCGTTGACCATAATCCTTATAGCGGTTGAGTTTCCGAAAAGGCGTCGCGCGATTCTAGCCGAAGGCCGTGACGCTTGCCGGCGCGCAAAAAACTCCGCGATGAGCCGTCGAGAGCGGCTGTCAGCGGATCGTATTCAATACTGCTTCGACGGCACGTCCTATTCCCAGCAGCGCATCGTCGGCGTGCGGCGCGGCGGCCAGCATCAGCCCGACGGGCGCATCGCCACGCGGATGGCAAGGCAGCGACAGCGCGCACGCATCGAGGAAATTGAACGCGCTCGGATTGCGCAACACCAGACCGTTGGCGCGGAAAAACGCGTCGTCGTCATCGACGAGATCCGCGACGCGCGGCGGCACGATCGGCGTCGTCGGCGCGACGATGGCATCGAAGCGCTGCCACATCATGCGCGCCTCGGCCAGCACGGCCGCGCGTTCGGCGAGCAGGTCGAGGTAGTCGGCGGCCGTCGCCGGCTCGCCTTTCAGAATGCGCACGAGCACGCGCGGATCGTAATCGCCGCGATGCGCTTCGAGCAGCGGCCTGTGCCATGCATACGCCTCGATCGGCGAAAAGCCGAAGCGGTTGATCTCCGCGAGACGGTTGAGCGGCGCAAAGCGCACGTCGCTGACGATCGCGCCCGCTGCTTCCAGGTGTTTCAGCGCAGCGTCGTAGGCCTGCGCGACTTGCGGCTCGATGCCGTCCATCACGTAGTGATTCAGCACGCCGAGCCGCACGCCTTCGAGCGGCCGCGCGGCCGGGACGACGGGCTCCAGTCCCGCGAGAATCCGGTCGACGAGCGCGCAGCACGCGACCGTCATGCCGATCGGACCGAACGCGTCGAGCGTTGGCGAGAGCGGCACGCCGCCTTGCTTCGGCACGCGGTCGGCGGTCGGCTTGAAGCCCGTCAGGCCGCACAGCGCGGCGGGGATGCGCAGCGATCCGCCCGTGTCGCTGCCGAGCGCGACGGCCGCCATGCCGTCCGCCACCGACGCGGCCGCGCCCGACGACGATCCGCCCGACACCCGCTCGTCGCCTTTCACGCCGCGCCGGTACGGCGACAGCGGATTGCCGTAGTGCGGATTCAGCCCGAGGCCGGAAAACGCGAACTCGCTCATGTTCGTGCGGCCGACGATCACGGCGCCCGCGCGCTTGAGCCGCGCGACGGCGGGCGCATCAGACGTCGCTGGCGCGGCGCCCGCCAATGCCGTCGAGCCGGCGCGCGTCACCTGGCCTTCGATGTCGAACAGGTCTTTCACGGAGACGGGAATGCCCGCCAGCGGCGACAGAACAGTGCCGGCGGCGCGCAGGCGGTCGTGCGCATCGGCTGTCGCGCGGGCGTTGTCGGCGTCGACGTGCATGAAGGCGGTCGCGCCCTGGCCGGCGGGATCGGCGATGCGTTCGAGCGCGGCTTCGACGAGCGCGCGGCTCGTCGTGCGGCCGGCGGCGAGATCGGCGCCAAGCTGGGCGAGCGGCGGGAAGGGCGTGAAATCGGTAGGCGTGGCTGTGGTCATGGCGTGAGCGCGACAGGTACGGTTGACGATGACTGGGACTCGTATTGTGACGCTTCATGCGGGACACGCGCCAATCCCGCGCGATGCATGCCGTTGCGCTTCGCCACAATTGTTTTTCACCGATCGTGCGGTACCATCGCGCTCTCTGTATTACTTTTTGTAAGGAAGGCGCCATGCATCACGGAATCGGCTTCATTCAGGATCTGGCAGTCGTGATGGCGCTCGCGGGCGTCGTCACCGTGCTGTTCCATCGCCTGAAGCAGCCGGTGGTGCTCGGCTATATCGCGGCGGGCGTGATCATCGGGCCGTACACGCCGCCGTTCCAGCTGATCCACGACGAACAGACGATCCAGACGCTCGGCGAGCTCGGCGTCGTGTTCCTGATGTTCTCGCTGGGGCTCGAATTCAGCCTGCGCAAGCTTGTCGAGGTCGGCGCGACGGCCATCGTGGCGGCGCTGTCGGAGATCGTGCTGATGCTGTGGATCGGCTACGAGATCGGCAGCGCGTTCGGCTGGAGCCCGATGGATTCGCTGTTCCTCGGCGCGATTCTCGCGATCTCGTCGACGACGATTATCGTCAAGGCGCTCGCCGATCTCGGCCTGAAGCGCGAGAGTTTCGCGCAACTGGTGTTCGGCATTCTGATCGTCGAAGACATTCTCGGCATCGCGATGCTCGTGCTGCTGTCGGGCATCGCGCAGACGGGCGAGCTGTCCGCGGGCATCGCGCTTGTCACGCTCGGCAAGCTGCTGCTGTTCATGACGGTGTCGCTGGTGGTCGGAATACTCGTCGTGCCGCGCGCGCTCAACTACGTCGCGAAATCGCAGAGCGACGAAATGCTGCTCGTCTCGGTGCTGGGCTTCTGCTTCGCGTTCTGCCTGCTGGTCGTCAAGCTGGACTACAGCATCGCGCTCGGCGCGTTCCTGATCGGCGCGATCATGGCCGAGTCGCGCCACCTGCACCGGATCGAGCATCTGATCGCGCCGCTGCGCGATACTTTCTCCGCAATCTTCTTTGTGACGATCGGGCTGATGCTGAACCCCGCCGTGCTGGTCGACTACGCATGGCCGATCGCGGTGATCACGATCGCGGTGATCGTCGGCAAGATCGTGTCGTGCGGCCTCGGCACTTTTCTGGCCGGCAAGGACGGGCGCACGGCGATGCGCGTCGGCATGACGGTGTCGCAGATCGGCGAGTTCTCGTTCATCATCGCGTCGCTCGGGCTCACGTTGAAGGTGACGAGCGCGTTTCTCTATCCGATCGCCGTCGCCGTTTCCGCGCTGACGACGCTCTTCACGCCGTATCTGATCCGCGCTGCCGATCCCCTCACGCGGCGTCTGAGCCACGCGATGCCGCCCACCGTCGCCAACGTGTTCGGCATGTACGGGCAGTGGCTCGGCAGCCTGCGGCCGGCCTCGGGCGGGCCGACGGTGTTCGGCCTCACGCGGCGGATCATCCTGCAGATCGCGGTCAATCTGGCGATCGTCGCGGCGATTTTTCTTGGCGCATCGTATGGCGCGCCGTATGGAAGCCGCTTCGTCACGGAATGGCTGCCGTCCGAGCCGATGCAGCGCGTCGTGCTGTGGAGCGCGGCGCTCGTCGTCTCGATGCCGTTTCTCGTCGCCGTCTACCGGAAGACCAAATCGCTCGCGCTGCTGCTCGCCGAAATCAGCGTGCAGCCGGCGAAGGCGGGGCGGTTCACGAGAGCGATCCGCTACGCCATTTCGGATCTCGTGCCCGTCGTCTCGATGCTGGGCGTGTTCCTGCTCGTCTCGGCGCTGTCGAGCGCGATCCTGCCGCCGACGGGTCTGCTCGTCGCCGTGCTGCTGGTCGCCGCGCTGCTACTGGCGGTGCTCTGGCGCTGGTGCGTGCGGATTCACGCGACCATGCAGATCGCGCTGCGCGAAACCTTCGACGAACAGCCGGACCCTTGATGGCAAGGCGTCATCGAAGTGGCGCATGATGGCGTTGCGCGGATGCGATAGGGGACGTGGTATCCGTTCGCACAACGTTGCATGTTGTGACGTGATGTGACGAAATGTGTGCTGGTTTGCCCCCACACGGCGCGAGGCGGATAATCAATTATGTCTATTCGTTCGCGCGCCAGGACGCGTTTGGACCACAGTCATGAGCGAAAACAATTCCGATAACGCCGGCGCACCCGGCACCCCCACGCCTTCGACGAGCCAGCCCGGCGCGCCGAAATCCGCACCGGCTCCGACTCCCACACCCGCCAAAGAAGCGGCCTCCACCGATTCCCCCGAAAGCGCCTCCAACGTGACGCCGAAGGACGCCCCCGCCGCGCGGCGCAGCGAGGCCGAGCGCGCGCGCGCGAGCGCCGCGGAGGCCACCGCGCAGCAGGAAGCGGCGGCCCGCGTGCAGTCGGTCGTGTCGAGCGCGGAGCGGGCAGCGGCGCAAGCTGGAAGCCCCGCCGGAACGGCGGACGCATCGGGCGCTGCTGCGGCTGCGCCCGTCGGCGGCGAGCCGGACGGCACGCTCGGCTCATCGGCGAAACCCAGTGGTTCGCCGCCGCCGGGTTTTGGCTCGGCGCCCGATTTCGGCGCGGCCAATCCGCCGCCTCCCAACGCCATTCCGCCGGGACCGCCCGCGTACCTGAAGCGCAGCGATTCGGCGTGGTCCGTCTTTGGACGGGTCATGGCGGCGCGCGCGCGCCAGCTATTCGACCGCGCGGGGCGCAGGATCACGCAGCGCACGCTGCGCATCGGCGTGTCGGCGCGGATCTTCCATCCGGAACCCGGCGCGAAGGGGCTGCGCGGCAAGACGTTGCAGTACCTGGAAGAATCGATTGCGCACTGGGTGATGTCGCGCGACGTGCTCGTGTTCATGATTCCGACAGTCGGCCATCAGGGCATGCTGCACCCGAGCAACATCCGCCTGCGCGACTACGCGAAGCATCTGGACGGCCTGCTGCTGCAAGGCGGCGCCGACGTGTCGCCGCAAACCTACGCCGAAGCCGCGACGCGGCCCGAGTGGCCCGGCGACCGTGTGCGCGACATGTACGAGCTGGAACTGCTGCACGAGTTCATCGAGTCGGGCAAGCCGGTGCTGGGCGTGTGCCGCGGCTGCCAGCTGATTAACGTCGCATTCGGCGGCACGCTGTATCAGGACATCGCCAGCGACGTGCCGACGGCGGGCATCCACGTGAACGAACATTACGACCAGCACCGTCACTCGGTTCACTTCCCGGAGGGCTCGACGCTCGTCAACATGTTCCCCGGACGGCGCGAGGCGATCGTCAACTCGATCCACCACCAGGCGGTCAATCAGCTGGGGCGCGATCTGAACATCGAAGCGGTGTCGGCGTCGGACGGCATCATCGAAGCCGTGCGCTACCGGCGCGCGCCGTTCGTGATGGGCGTGCAGTGGCACCCCGAGTTCCACCGCTCGGGCGGCCCGGAACTGCTCGATTGCACGCCGCTGCTCGATACGTTCTTGCGAGTCGCGCGCGAAACGCGCTTCTGATTTCACGTCTTTCTGTCGATACGCGGGCGCACATCCGATGTGCGGCCCGCATTTCTTTTTTTCGTCGGTAGTGGGTGCCAGCGATCGTCTCAATTCAGGAATAGGGACGGTGTTTTACGATCTTTTGCGTTTGCGCATCAGATTGCTTAGTTGTCCATTTATCTCGATTTAAAGTCCTGTAGCAGCGCGTCAGAAAGGGCAAAATCCGCGCGATAATCCGAGGCTGTTTCTGGATACGCATGGAGTATCGACGTATGAAGTACCCCTTGGATCTGCGCCGCATAGGATTGCTTGCGATTACCTGCGCGCTCATGCATGGCGGCGTCGCGTGGGCGGCGGGCAAGGCGGCGTCGAACCCTGACGTCGCTCGCGCGAGCGCTGCCAAAGTCGCCGGGGCCGATGCGTCGTCTGACGCGCCAAGCGATGCGGACTCCGTCGCGGAAGCGGCCAACGAAGCGAATTCCGACGCGAACGCGAGCGCGGGCGGCGGCACGCAGGGCGATGTTGCCGATCTGATGCAGCTGATCCACGACGGCGGGCTCACGGAAATGCGCACGACATACAACGGCGGCTACGGCGCATCGATGTTCTTCTACGCGCAGGACATGACGTACTACGTCGCGCTGTTCCAGAACAAGCGCTTCTGGCGCGTCATCCGGACATCCGATCAGGCGCGCGCCGAAGCGATCTATGCGGGCTTTGCGCGGCAGACGGCGCAGCTTGCCGAAGTCGAAATCCGCAGGACGCAATTGCAGGCGCAGAACGCCTCGATCGAGCGCGTGATCGGCGAGTCGCAGGCACGCGCGCAGCGTTTGCAGGCGGACATCCAGGTGGCGCGCGCCCAGGAAGCCAAGGTCGCGGATTACCAGCGGCAAACGCAGGACGAAATGCTCGCGTTGCGCGAAGAGAAGGAAAAGGCCCAGTCGCAGTTGCGCCAGTTGCAGCAGCAGGTTCTGCAATTGCAGCGTCAGGCGGAGGCGGGATTGCCGGGCGGGCGGTGATGGTGCCTGCTTTCAGGGACGCTTGCGTGGCATAGGGCATTGCCATAAAGAACACCCCAAAAGCTGACGTTCAGCTTTTGGGGTGTTCTTTTTTGCGCGGCCGCTTTGTCGTGTCCGACTGGCGCTGACCGGTCCTACTTCGAGAAGTGATCGGGTATCTCGGTGACGCGTCGTTGCGACATATGGTTCATCCACTCGGTGCTGTCCGTATCGACGTGTCCACGCGCGATGGCTGCGGGCGCGACGCCGTGCATGCCCGCCGACATCGTGACGGAAGCATAGTCGCTGTTGGCTCGCGGCGACGGCGCGAACGGCGAGTAGGCGCCCGCCATCGACGGTTGCGGACGCGTGCGATGCAGCGAGCCGTGCGCCGGATGACGCCGCGCTTCTAGCTGCGACCGCCAGCCATGGCTCGGCTCGCTATCCAGCGAACGGACGGTCGCATGCGGGGCGTGGTGCGTGCCCGCGTTGATGATGGCGTCGCGTGCTCGCTTCGTTGGATGCTTTCGGCTCGCGGCCGGTGTGAACCGATCGACGCCGGATCTGGGAGACGCACTTGCGTTCGTATCGGCGGTGCCTCGGGCAACTGCGGGTGCGCGATCGGATGCGGCACGGTTGCCGACGTCGAAGCGCGGGGCGTTCGCGATAGCTGCGCCCGGCTTGTCCGCGGCTTGTGGCGCCGTCATCGGCTCGGACGCGCGGGCGTTCAGGTCGCCGCGAGCGCGATTCCACGCGACGGGCGCTTCGGTCGATCGCGCGACGTTTCCGGTGCGCAGATGTTCCGGTGCAGCGGGTTCATCGCCGACATGCGTTGCGCGGGCGTTGAGCGTCACGTCAGGCGCGGCTGCCAGCGTCGGCGTCGGCGGCTGCCGATGCTGGCTCGCGACGAGCCACGCAATCACGGCCGCGCCGCTGATCGCGCATGCGCCGCCCGCAATCGTGTTCCATTGACGGTCCTTGCGCTTGAACGGGCGCGCGGGATGACGCAAGTCGAGCGGAATGGCGCTGCTGGTGGGGGCGGGAGCCGGCGCGTCGGGGAAGGCCGGCTGCCGGCGCAAGGTCTGCGGGTCCCAGCGGCACATCGCGCGGATCGCGGCGGCGTTCAGGCAGAACGTGCGCATCATCGCCGTATACAGGACCTTCAGTTCCTTTCGGAGGCTGATGTTCGGCGGCAACAGCGACCATTCACGGCCGATGGAGCGCGAGACCAGCTCGAGAGGGCGGAGGCGCGGCATCGCCATGGCGCCGGCAATGAGAGTGAATTGTGGTGTCGACACGGTCCTCGCCTCGTTCCCTCGTTTTTGTTGGCATTCTTGGAGCCTCGAAGCGGCAGACAACATCAGGCGTGAACCGGCATCCTGCCTGCGCTGCCCGTCGGGGCCTTCGACGCGGCATGGTGGCAGGCGGATGCACATCGATCGATAGGATAATTCCGAAAGCTGATCGGTATCAGTGATAGTCGGAAGTGCGATCCAGGCGATACACGTATCTCAATGCGGTGATATCGACGCCTCCCATATGATCGGGCTCCGCGCCCGACAGCTGCCAGCCCTGCCGCTCGTAGAACGCGATCGCGGGCGCATTGCCTTCGAGCACATAGAGATAGAGCTGAGCTTCCCCGTGTTCGCGCGCCCAGTCCTGAGCGGCGCGCATCAGCAGCTTGCCCGCGCCGATGCCCTGGTGCGCGGGCAGCGCATGCAGGTTGTCGAGCAGCACGCCCCACGGCGAATCCGGCTGACGCTCGACGCACATGAAGCCGATCGGCTCTCCGGCGCGCTCGGCGATCAGCACGATGCGCCGGTCGGCACCGGGCGCCGAGAGCCGCGCGCGCCAGTAGGACGCGCGCTCCTGCACGACTTCGCCATCGAGAAACGTATCGGGCAGCAGCCCGCGGTATGTCGCCTGCCAGCTTGCGCTATGGATGGCGGCGATGAGATCGGCGTCGGCATCGGTGGCCGGGCGCAGCGCGAGGGTCGAAAGAGCGGGTGGCGAAGCAGGATCGGGCATTGCGGCGTTACCGGACGGACGTAAGCAGACAGGTTGGGCGGGTCGAAGCTGGAAATCAGCAGGACAAAATCGCCAAGGATTCACGATACGGCGCATAGCCTCCGGCGTCATCTGGCATTGCGGGAGCGGCGGCGACCGCATCGGAAGAATTTTCCTGAAAATGCGCCAATGTAAGCAAATTGTATTGAATGCGCAACGTTCTCAGAAACGTTACTATCGAGACAACCGCGTGTCCTAAGCGCGACTACAGGTTTACCCTGATGCATCGGTGGAATTCGCAAGATCAGAATACCGCGCCCACGTGAACGCCGTGCCGGAGCCAATCGTATCTGCTGTCCGTGCGGATCGTTTCCACTGCCCCGTGTCACCTGCGTTGTGCAGGTTGCGGGCCAATACCGAGGTAGACATGGCAACAGCATCCCATGCCCACACATCGACGGGCGAATCCAAGGCCCGTACCGTATTCCGCGTCGTCAGCGGCAACTTCCTGGAAATGTACGACTTCATGGTCTACGGCTACTACGCCAGTGCGATCGCGAAGACGTATTTTCCGAGGGGCAACGAGTTCGCCTCGCTGATGCTGTCGCTGTCGGTGTTCGGCGCGGGCTTTCTGATGCGTCCGCTGGGCGCGATCGTGCTCGGCGCTTACGTCGATCATCACGGCCGGCGCAAGGGTCTGATCCTCACGCTGTCGCTGATGGCGCTCGGCACGCTGACGGTCGCCGCGATTCCGGGCTACGCGACGATCGGCGTGCTCGCGCCCGCGCTCGTGCTGCTCGGGCGCCTGTTGCAGGGCTTCTCGGCGGGCGTCGAGCTGGGCGGCGTGTCGGTGTATCTGTCGGAGATCGCGACGAAGGGCAACAAGGGCTTCTACTGTTCGTGGCAGTCGGGCAGCCAGCAGGTGGCCGTCGTGTTCGCCGCGCTGATCGGCGTATTCCTGAACCGCCTGCTGCCCGCCGACCAGATGACCGCGTGGGGCTGGCGCGTGCCGTTCCTGATCGGCTGCCTGATCGTGCCGTTCCTGTTCCTGATCCGCCGCTCGCTGAAGGAAACGGAAGAGTTTCTCGCGAAGAAGCATCGCCCGACGGTCGGCGAAATTTTCCGTTCGATGGCGCAGAACTGGGGCATCGTGCTCGGCGGCATGGGCATGGTCATCATGACGACGGTGTCGTTCTACATGATCACCGCGTACACGCCGACCTTCGGCAAGGAAGTGCTGAAGCTCTCCGCGATCGATACGCTGATCGTGACCGTCTGCATTGGCGTGTCGAACCTGATCTGGCTGCCCGTGTCGGGCGCGATTTCGGATCGCGTCGGCCGTCGCCCAGTGCTGCTGACATTCACGATCCTGACGATTCTCACGTCGTATCCGGCCGTGCAATGGCTCGTCGCCGATCCGTCGTTCGTGCGCCTGCTGATGGTCGAACTGTGGCTGTCGTTCCTGTATGGCTGCTACAACGGCGGCATGGTCGTCGCGCTGACGGAAGTGATGCCGTCGGATGTGCGCACGGCGGGCTTCTCGCTGGCGTACAGTCTCGCGACGACGATCGGCGGCTTCACGCCCGCCATCGCGACGTATCTGATTCATTCGACGGGCAACAAGGCGGCGCCTGGCCTGTGGATGAGCGTCGCAGCCGTCTGCGGGCTGATCGCGACGCTCGTGCTGTACCGAACGCCGGAAGCGCGCAACCAGTATCGGGTGGCGTAAGCGCTTTTCGCCTATCCGGTTGCGTCGCCGGAAAACAAAACCCCCGCTTGGTACTTGCCAGCGGGGGTTTTTCATCGGGTCGTCGGCGACGCAAGGCCGCGCGATCAACTGCGCAGCGCGGACGCCACCTCTGCGACGACATCTTCCCACGCGCCCGGCCGTGGCTGCCGCACGAGACGCGCCGACGGATACCACGGACTGCGCGCGTCGCCGACGAACCAGCGCCAGTCGGCGGCGAACGGGAGCATCAGCCACAGCGGACGGTTCAGCGCACCCGTCAGATGCGCGATCGACGTATCGACCGACACCACGCCGTCGAGCCGCTCGATGATCGCCGCGGTATCCGCGAAGTCGTGGATGCGCGCATCGAAGCGATGAATGTTCTTCGCGCGCGGATGCGCGTCGAGCGCGGCGCGCTCGTCGTCGCTGAGCACGGGCTGCAGCACGATCCAGTCGATGCCGTCGAGCGCGAACAGCGGTTCCAGCGCCTCAAGCGGCAACGAGCGGTTTTCCTGGCGCTGCGCGCGTCCCGACCACGCGAGCCCGATCTTGCGCTTCGCGTGTCCGCCGAGCGAACCGCGCCACGCGCGACGCGACGCAGCGGGCGCATTCAGATAAGGCGCGCGCGCGGGAATCGCGTCGAGATCGGTGCCGAGCGCGAGCGGCAGGCTCAGCAACGGACACTGCAAGTCGGCATGCGGGCGCTTCGCGCCTTGCGCGATCAACGTGACGCGCCATTGCTGCGCAGTGGGCGCGAGCAGCGAGACGAGTTGCGGCTGCACTTCGAGTACGACATGTGCGGCGCGCTGCGCGGCAATTTCGACGAAGCGCGCGAATTGCAGCGTATCGCCGAAGCCCTGTTCCGCATGCACGAAGAGCGTGCGCGCGGTAATCGGCTCGCCGTTCCAGCGCGGCAGCGACGCCGCATTCGGCGACTGCGCCACATTCTCCAGACGCCATTCGTATTCGGGCAGGCCGCGCTTGAAATTGCCGAGCGTGAGCAGCGTCACGCCACGGTTCATATGCGCGATGGCGAGATCGGGGCGCAGACGCAGCGCCTGATCGAACGCGCGAATCGCCGCTTCGTGCGCGCCGAGCGCATGATGCGCGGCGCCCAGGCTCAGCCAAGCGAGCGCGAATGTGGGGTCGAGGCCGACCGCGCGCTCGAAACGCGGCAGCGCTTCTTCGTGACGGCCGAGCGCCGCGAGCGCGTTGCCGAGTCCAAACAGCGCGGGCGGCAGGTTGGCCTGGAGCGCGAGCGCGGCCTCGAACGCGGCAACGGCTTGCTGGTGCCGGCCCGTCGCGTCGAGCGTATTGCCGAGATTGAACTGCGCGGCGACGAAGCGCGGCTCCGCTTCGAGCGCCGCGCGGAAATGCACGATCGCTTCGTCGGCCGAGCCGAGCGCGTTGAGCGCCATGCCGAGGTTGTTGTGCGCGCCCGCGTGGCCCGGCCGCAATTCGAGCGCGCGCCGTAACGAGTCGACGGCTTCGCGATGGCGTCCGAGCGCATGCAGCGCGTTGCCGAGATTGACGTGCGACGACGCGTCCGTCGGCTGAAGGCGCAACGACTTCTGGAAGGCGTCGACGGCATCTTCATGGCGGCCCGCGAGCGCATACGCGTTGCCGAGGTTGTAGTGCGCGATCGCGAACGCGGGCGCAAGGGTCAGCGCGTTGCGAAAGCGTTCGATTGCCTTGTCGAGCTGGCCGAGCGCCTTCAGCGCATTGCCGAGGTTGAGCTGCAGCGCGGCGTCCTGCGGACGCAGATCGGCGGCACGGCGCACGAGGTCGGCCGCTTCTTCGTGCTGGCCTTGCTGATGGCGCAGCACGCCGAGCAGATGCAGCGCGTCGACGTGAGCAGGATCGAGTTCGAGCGTCGCGCGATAGCCGCGCTCTGCGTCGTCGAGCCGGCCGTCACGATGCGCGCTGTACGCGCGATCGAAAAGGGGTTGCATGACGGAGGCGGTGGGGGGATGCGGGAAAACGCGCATTTTCCCACACTCGGCGCGCGCACCTCCGACTTGACGCGGCGAGTGTTGCTCAATAACATATGAACACGTGTTCATATATGTCCGAATCATGTCAGCTGTTGTCTCTTTGAATGCCGACGACCGCCTCGTCCAGATCGCCGATCTGTTCCGTCTGCTGGGCGACCCGACGCGCCTGCGCATCGTGCTCGCGTGCGTCGACGAGCGGCGCGCGGTCGGCGCGATCGCTGAGTCGTTGAAGCTGTCGCCTTCGCTCGTGAGCCATCATCTGCGGCTGTTGCGCGCGGCGCGCATCGTGCGCGCGGAGCGGCAGGGCAAGCAGGTGTTCTACGTCGCAGCCGACCGCCACATCAGCGGCATGCTGGCGGACATGCTCGAACACGTCGTCGAACCTCTCAACGATTCCGTCGGCGAAACGGCCGTCGATCTCGCGCAGGACCACGCATGAAATACAACACCAACACCAACACCAACACCAACACGAACAACACCGCCGCGGCAGCGAAGCATCAGCCCGCGCCCGGATCGCACGCGCACACGGGCGCATGCGATCACGCGGCCGATGACCACGCGGCGCACGAGCATCAACACGATCACGACCGCGAGCACGACCGTGAGCACGACCATGCGGACGCGGATGACCGCAACGCATCGCACGCGCATCATCACGGGCACGGCCATCATCACCATCACCACGCGCCCGTCGCGGGACATGGCCGCGCGTTTGCGCTTGCCGTCGCGCTGAACGTGTTCATCGTCGTCGTGCAAGCCGTCTATGGCGTGCTCGCCAACTCGACGGCGCTGCTCGCCGATGCCGGCCACAATCTCTCGGACGTGCTGGGCCTTTTGCTCGCGTGGGGTGCGACGTGGCTCGCGACGCGCCGGCCGTCGGCGCGTTTCACGTTCGGCCTCGGCGGCTCGTCGATTCTCGCGAGCCTGCTCAATGCCGGATTGCTGCTGTTCGCGTGCGGCGTGATCGTCGCGGAAGCGGCCGGGCGTCTGATTCATCCTGCGCCCGTCGCGGGTCTCGACGTGTTCATCGTCGCCGCCGTCGGCATGATCGTGAATGGCTTCTCGGCGTGGCTCTTCATGCGCGGCCAGGAAGACGACCTGAACATCCGCGGCGCGTTTCTGCACATGGCGGCCGACGCTGCCGTGTCCGCCGCCGTCGCGATCAGCGGTCTCGCGATTCTCTTCACAGGCTGGACCTGGCTCGACCCGGTGATGAGCATCGTCGTGGTCGCGGTGATCGTCTACGGCACGTGGGGCCTGTTGCGCGATTCCGTGAGCCTTGCGCTCGATGCCGTGCCGCCTGGCGTCGACGTGCAGAAGATCCGCGACTACCTCGCCGCGCAGCCGGGCGTGATCGATGTGCACGACTTGCACGTGTGGGCGATCTCGACGACGGGCAACGCGCTGTCCGCACATCTGGTGATACCGGACGGCCATCCCGGCGACAACGTGATCGACGGCATCGTCTGCACGTTGCGCGACGAGTTCGACATGCATCACGCGACGTTGCAGGTCGACATCGGCACGACGCATCATCGCTGTTCGCTCGATCAGGCGCGCGGCACGCATTGAGCGCTTGCGCCGCGTGTCTGTTTGATGCGGCGCGTCGTCGGCGATGGCTCAGCGATCGGAAGGCACGGCGTACACTAGCAAGCATGTCCGACAGCGGAGGTCTGCATGACGGGTGCTTCCTTCGACGTGCCGCCCGTGCTGATCGTCGGCGCGGGGCCGACGGGACTCGCGGCGGCCATGAGCCTTGCACGCGCGCGCGTGCCCGTGCGGCTCATCGACAAGGCGCCACAACCCGATCCCCATTCGCGCGCGATCGGCATTCAGGCGCGCACGCTCGAACTGCTTGAACAGCATCGCCTCGTCGAACCGTTTCTCGATCTCGGCCATCGCGCGCGTGCCGCGAACCTCTATTCAAATGGGCAGCGTCTCGCGCGGCTCGATTTCGATCCGCTGCAAACGCGCTATCCGTATCTGCTGTTCCTCGATCAATCGATCACGGAGCGCCTGCTGACGGAACATCTCGCGACGTTCGGCGTGCACGTCGAACGCGGCGTCGAACTGACGATGTTTGCGCAGGGCTCGGCGGGCATCAACGCGACGCTGCGGCGCGCGGACGGCCACATCGAGACGCTGCATCCGTCGTACATGATCGCCGCCGACGGCGCGCACAGCGCGATCCGTCATCGGCTCGGCATGAGCTTCGCGGGCAAGACGTTCGAGCAGACCTTTCTGCTCGCCGACGCAGAGGCCGATACCGACTGGTCCGACGACGAGTTCCACATCTTCGCGTCGGGCGCGGGGCTTGCGGGTCTGTTTCCGATGGGCAAGGGCCGGCACCGGTTGATCGCCGATCATCCCGCGATGCCATCGAACGCATCGGCGAGCGGCAACCCTGCGCCGCTTTCGTCGATCCCCGCGCCGACGCTCGACGAGTGCCGACAGATCGCGAAGAGCCGCATTCATCATCCCATCGCGCTGACGGCGCTGTCGTGGTCGAGCTACTTTCACCTGAATAGCCGCATGGTCGAGCAGTTGCGCTCGCAGCGCGTGTTTCTTGCCGGCGACTCCGCGCACGTGCACAGCCCTGCGGGCGCGCAAGGGATGAACACGGGCATCCAGGAAGCGTTCAACCTGGGCTGGAAACTTGCGCGCGTGCTGAAGGGCGACGCGCCCGACCGTTTGCTCGATACGTACCACCTCGAACGTCATCCGATCGAGCGCGACGTGCTGCGTCACACGACCTTCGTCACGCATATGGCGGAAGCGGATCATGGTCCGATGAAGCTGCTGCGCGATCGCGTGATGCCAGTGCTGGCCGCGCTGGGACCATTGCGCGATGCCGCGCGGCTCACTGTCAGCGAGCTGTCGGTTCAGTACAGGCGCAGTCCGCTGACGCTCGAACGCGTGCTCGACGGCGGTCCGCGCGCGGGCGAGCGCGCGCCCGATGCGCTCGTGCATGTCGTCGATGGGCCGTTGGGACGCGCGCCCGGCGTCGGCTGCATTTTCGATCTGCACGATCCCGCGTTCTTCTCGCTTTTTCTGCTCGTCGATCCGCCAGAAGAAGCGGCATCGAACAACGGCACGCTGCTCCCGCTGCATCGCAAGCCCGTGCGCGCCGCCGATCTCGACCGTTTCGTCGCAGCCGTCGAAGGCCTGCTGCCGGGCGCGGTGCGTATCTGGCGCGTGTCGGATGCGAACGGCGAGGACGGCGGCCCGTCGCTCAGCGAATCGTTCGGGCGCACGCGGCCTTCGTTCTATCTGCTCCGGCCCGATGGCTACGTCTGCGCGCGCGGCCGCCCCGGGTCCGATCTGAACGGACTGCTGCGCCATTGCGAAGCGTGGTTCGCGAAGAGCGCGCTGCCCGAGCCGCCGTCGGCGGCGCAGTGACGCGCCAATAAAAAAAGCGTTCGCATCGTGCCCGATGCGAACGCCAGGTGCTGTCGCTTCTGCGTGAATGAAAGCGTGTTACGCCGCCGCAGCCTCCTTCGGCGTCAGATCCTCGCGATGGCGGACGAGCGCCTCGCGGACCATCTCATGCAACTCCAGCTCCAGGCCTTCGGGCTTCGAATGAAGCGTGGCCAGCAGCGCGCGACGCATCCGCGGTTCCCAGAAGCGGCGGATATGATCCGCGATGTTGTCGATCGCTTCTTCGCGATCCGGCATCGACTCGAAGAAATCGCCGATCCGGTTTGCCATATCGACCAGGTTGTGTACGTCCATTGTGTTGCCTCACTTGCCTGACGTGATAGCCGCCAGCTCGCGGTTGCGCAGATGTTCGAGCTGTTCGTTGTTGAAGCGCGAGTAGTCCTTCTGCCATTGCGACGGCTGCTCGACGGGCAGCACCTGCACGGCCGTCACCTTGTACTCGGGACAGTTGGTCGCCCAGTCGGAGCTTTCCGTCGTGATCACGTTCGCGCCCGATTCGGGGAAGTGGAACGTCGTATAGACCACGCCCGGCTGCATCCGGTCCGACACCTTCGCGCGCAGCACCGTGTAGCCCGCGCGCGATTCGATGCCGACCCAGTCGGCGTCCTTGATGCCGCGGTCTTCTGCGTCTTGCGGATGGATCTCGAGGCGGTCCTCCTCGTGCCAGCGCGAGTTCTCCGTGCGGCGCGTCTGCGCACCGACGTTGTACTGCGACAGGATGCGGCCCGTCGTCAGGATCAGCGGGAACTTCTGCGTGACCTTTTCCGGCGACGCGACATACCGCGTGATCACGAACTTGCCCTTGCCGCGCACGAACTCGTCGATGTGCATCGTCGGCGTGCCTTCCGGCGCGTGTTCGTTGCACGGCCACTGGATGCTGCCCAGCTTGTCGATCTTGTCGAACGACACGCCGTGGAAAGTCGGCGTGAGGCGCGCGATCTCGTCCATGATCTGCGAAGGATGCGTGTAATCCATCTCGTAGCCGAGCGCGCGCGACAACAGGATCGTCACTTCCCAGTCCGAGTAGCCGGCGAGCGGCGGCATCACCTTGCGCACGCGCGAGATGCGGCGCTCAGCGTTGGTGAACGTGCCGTCCTTTTCGAGGAACGTCGAGCCCGGCAGCAGCACGTGCGCGTACTTCGCGGTCTCGTTCAGGAAGATGTCCTGCACGACGATGCATTCCATCGACGACAGCGCCGCGCCCACATGCTGCGTGTTCGGATCGGACTGGACGATGTCTTCGCCCTGGCAATACAGGCCCTTGAACGTGCCGTGAATCGCGGCGTCGAACATGTTCGGAATGCGCAGGCCCGGTTCCGGCTGCAGCGTCACGCCCCATTCGCCTTCGAACAGCGAGCGGGTGATCGTATCGCTGATATGGCGATAGCCCGGCAGTTCGTGCGGGAACGAGCCCATGTCGCACGAGCCCTGCACGTTGTTCTGGCCGCGCAGCGGATTCACGCCGACGCCTTCGCGGCCGATGTTGCCCGTCGCCATCGCGAGGTTAGCGATGCCCATCACGGTCGTCGAGCCTTGCGCGTGTTCCGTCACGCCCAAGCCGTAGTAGATCGCCGCGTTGCCGCCCGTCGCATAGAGCCGCGCGGCTTCGCGCACGTCCTGCGCCGGCACGCCCGTCACGCTTTCCATCATCTCTGGCGAGTTTTCCGGCAGCGCGACGAAATCGCGCCATTGCTGGAATGCGCGCGTCTCACAGCGCTCGGCGATGAACGCCTCGTTCAGCAGGCCTTCCGTGACGATCACGTGTGCAAGCGACGTGACGATCGCGACGTTCGTGCCCGGACGCAATTGCAGATGGTGCGAGGCCTTCACGTGCGCGGTATCGACGATATCGATGCGGCGCGGGTCGATGACGATCAGCTTCGCGCCCTGACGCACGCGGCGCTTCAGACGCGAGCCAAACACCGGGTGGCCGTCGGTCGGATTCGCGCCGATCACGATGATGACGTCGGACTTGTCGACGGACGCGAAGGTCTGCGTGCCCGCCGATTCGCCGAGGGTGGTCTTCAGACCGTAGCCCGTCGGCGAGTGGCACACGCGCGCGCAGGTGTCGACGTTGTTGTTGCCGAACGCGGCGCGCACGAGCTTCTGCACCAGATACGTTTCTTCGTTCGTGCAACGCGACGACGTGATGCCGCCGATCGAATCGCGGCCGTACTTCTGCTGGATGCGGCGGAACTCCGACGCGGCGTAGCTGAGCGCTTCTTCCCAGCTGACTTCGCGCCACGGATCGGTGATCTTCGCGCGGATCATCGGCTTCTTGATGCGGTCCTTGTGCGTCGCGTAGCCCCAGGCGAAGCGTCCCTTCACGCACGCGTGGCCTTCGTTCGCCTGGCCGTTCTTGTGCGGCACCATCCGCACGACCTCGTTGCCCTTCATCTCGGCCTTGAACGAGCAGCCGACGCCGCAGTACGCGCATGTCGTCACGACGGAGTGCTCGGCCTGGCCCATCATCACGATGCTCTTCTCTTGCAGCGTCGCCGTCGGGCATGCCGCGACGCACGCGCCACACGACACGCACTCGGAGTCCATGAACGGCTGGCTCTCGCTCGCGGCAACGCGCGATTCGAAGCCGCGTCCGGTGATGGTCAGCGCGAACGTGCCTTGCGTCTCTTCGCATGCGCGCACGCAGCGGTTACAGACGATGCACTTCGACGGGTCGTAGGTGAAGTACGGATTCGACTCGTCCTTCTGGTCCTTCAGGTGATTCGCGCCGTCGAAGCCGTAGCGCACTTCGCGCAGGCCCGTCACGCCCGCCATGTCCTGCAGCTCGCAGTTGCCGTTGGCGGGGCAGGTGAGGCAGTCGAGCGGGTGATCGGAGATGTACAGCTCCATCACGTTGCGGCGCAGGTCTTGCAGACGGTCGGTCTGCGTGCGCACCTTCATGCCCGCTTCGACAGGCGTCGTGCACGACGCGGGATAGCCGCGCCGTCCTTCGATTTCGACGAGACACAGACGGCACGAGCCGAACGGTTCGAGCGAATCGGTCGCGCACAGCTTCGGGATGTTGACGCCCGCTTCGGCGGCGGCGCGCATCACCGACGTGCCCGAGGGCACCGTGATCGCCTGGCCGTCGATTTCGAGCGTCACGTCGACGTCCGAGTGGCGCAGCGGCGTGCCGTAGTCGGTATCGTCGAACGGGCCGCGCTCGTTGCGCAGCGCGCCTGCCTTGCAGGCACAGTTGCCGGAGCCGCAGCCGCCGGACTTGAAGGTGATCGGATCAGACATGTTGGGCTCCCTGTTACGCCGCCTGTTTCGGCGTCGCGGTTCCGAGACCGAAGTCTTCGGGGAAATGGTCGAGGGCGGAGACGACCGGGAACGGCGTCATGCCGCCCATCGCGCACAGCGAACCGGACACCATCGTGTCGCACAGATCGCGCAGCAGCTGCACCTGCTTCGTCGACGTATCGCCGTTGCGGATGCGCTGGATCACTTCGACGCCGCGCGTCGAGCCGATCCGGCACGGCGTGCACTTGCCGCACGATTCGAGCGCGCAGAAGTGCATCGCGTATTGCGCAAGCTCGGCGAGATTCGATGTGTCGTCGTGAATCACGAGACCGCCGTGACCGACGACGGCGCCGACCTTCGCGTATTCCTCGTAGTCGAGCGGGATGTCCCACTGGCTTTCCGGCAGATACGTGCCGAGCGGGCCGCCGACCTGCACCGCGCGCGCCGGACGGCCGCTCGCCGTGCCGCCGCCGTAGTCGAACATCAGCTCGCGCAGCGTGCAGCCGAACGCGAGCTCGACGAGACCGCCGCGCTTTACGTTGCCCGCGATCTGGAACGGCAGCGTGCCGCGCGAGCGGCCCATGCCGAAGTCCTTGTAGTACGCGGCGCCCTTCGCGAAGATGATGGGCACGGTCGCGAGCGTGATCACGTTGTTGATGACGGTCGGTTTGCCGAACAGGCCTTCGATGGCGGGCAGCGGCGGCTTCGCGCGCACGATGCCGCGCTTGCCTTCGAGCGATTCGAGCAGCGCTGTTTCCTCGCCGCACACATAGGCGCCCGCGCCCTTTGCGACGAACAGCTCGAAGCGATGCGCCGAGCCGAGCACGCTGTCGCCGAGCCAGCCGGCTGCGCGCGCCTTGAAGATGGCTTCTTCGAGCGTCGCGATCGAATGCGGATACTCGCTGCGCACATAGATATGGCCGACCGTCGCGCCCGTCACGATGCCCGCGATGATCATCCCTTCGATCAGCACGAACGGATCGCTTTCCATCACGAGACGATCGGAGAAGGTGCCCGAGTCGCCTTCGTCCGCGTTGCAGACGATGTACTTCTGGTCCGCTTTCGCGGCGCGCACCGTGCGCCATTTGATGCCTGCCGGGAACGCCGCGCCGCCGCGGCCGCGCAGGCCGGATTCGACGAGCGCTTCGACGGCCGCGTCGCCGTTCATCGCGAGCGCGTTGTACAGCCCGACGATGCCGCCGTTCGCGATGTAGTCGTCGGTCGAAAGCGGATCGGTGATGCCGATGCGCGCGAACGTCAGGCGCTGCTGCTTCTTCAGATAAGGAATCTCTTCGACGAGGCCGACATGCTTCGGGTGCGTCTTGCCTTCGACAAAGCCTGCGTCGAACAGCGACTTCACATCGCCGGCTTCGACATTGGCGTAACCGACGCGGCCTTCCGGCGTCGCTACTTCGATCAGCGGTTCGAGATACAGCAGGCCGCGCGTGCCGTTGCGCACGAGTTCGATTTCGATGCCGCGTGCTTGCGCTTCGTCGGCGATGGCCTGTGCGACGGCGTCCGCGCCGAGCGCCAGTGCGGAGGAGTCGCGGGGAACGTAGATGCGCGTCATACCGTTTCCTCCACGCGTTTCATGGCGGCTGCGAGCAGCGCGTCGAATTTCTGCGGCGTCACTTTCGCGTGCAACTCGCCGTTGATCATCATCGCCGGAGACAGCGCGCATTGACCGAGGCAGTAGACCGATTCGAGGCCGACGGGGCCATCGCACGCGTGATCGTGCGCGTCGTCGTGCTTGTGCGCGTCGAACCGGCAGCCGGTGCGCGCTTCGATGTGCTGCGCAAGCGCTTCCGTGCCCATGCTGCGGCACGCTTCCGCGCGGCACAGCTGCACCGTGACGGGCGCAGCGGGCGACTGGCGGAAGTGGTGGTAATAGGTAATCACGCCGTGGACTTCCGCACGCGAGAGGTTCATCGTCCGCGCGAGCGGCGCGACGGTCGCGGGCGGCACGAAGCCGACGTCATCCTGAATGGCATGTAGTACAGCAACCAGCGACATGCCGGGTTGTGCATGACGTCGCACGAGGTCATCTGGTGCTATGGCGGTCGAACGATCCACTGTGGGGCTCCTCCAAAAGCGATATATGCACTTGTTATTCATAAGTCGTGCATCTATGCTTGGCTTGTGTGATATATCAATGCGAACGATAGGCGGGTGTACCGGCTTTCGCAATAGGAACTCTAACTACATATATGATTCGAATCGAATGCCAGGCGCAGCTGATTGTGCGGGACAGCAACGGCGGAACGTCCAGCCTGACTGACGCTGTGCCGCTGCTCGCGCTCGTCGACCAGACGGGGAGCATTGCGCAGGCCGCTGCGCTTAAGGGTTTGTCCTACCGTCATGCGTGGGGTTTGCTTCGCGCAATCGAGACGCAACTGGGCGGCGCGCTGATCGAAAAGGAACGCGGGCGCGGCTCTGCGCTATCGGAACTGGGGCAGGCAGTGTTGCGCGCGCAACGACTTTGCGGCGAGCGGCTGAACGGCAACATGCAGGCTCTGGCGAGCGAAGTCGCAAGCGATCTGAACCGCTGGCTCGCGCCGCCTGCCGACGATGTGCGCATTCATGCATCGCATGGTTACGCGGTGGCCGCGCTCGTGACGGCGCTCGTCGCCGACGACGTGCCGCTCGACATCAAGTATCGCGACAGCGCCGAAGCGATCACCGCGCTCGCGCGCGGCGAGTGCGATCTCGCGGGCTTTCACCTGCCGCGCGGCGAGTTTCGCGCAGTGTGCGCGGACAAGTATCGGCAGTGGCTCGATCCGCAACGTCATGTGCTCGTGCATCTGACGCGGCGCAAGCAAGGGCTCTTTCTCGCGAAGGGCAATCCGAAACGCATCGAAGGATTGACCGACCTTGCGCGCGACGACATTCGCTTCGTCAATCGCCAGCACGGTTCGGGCACGCGCATGCTGATCGATCTTGCGCTGCGGCGCGTGGGCGTCGATCCGGACCGGATCAACGGCTATGCATCGACGGAGCTGACGCATTCGGCGATCGCGGCGTTCGTCGCGAGCGGGATGGCGGACGTCGGGTTCGGCGTCGAACCGGCCGCGCATCACTTCGGACTCGACTTCATTCCGATTGTCGACGAGGACTATTACTTTGCGTGCGATCGCGCGCGGCTCGAGCGCGAGCCGCTGACGACGGTTATGACGGTGCTGGGCGGCGACACGTTCCGGCAGAGCGTCGCGCATCTGGAAGGCTACGATCCCATCGATTGCGGCAGGCTGCTCGAACTGAACGAAGGGCTTGCGGGGTAGGGCAGGTGTGAGGCGGACGGCTTTCGCTGCGCGGGTAAGCGACGGTAATGGAGCGTAAAGGGGGCTAAAGCCGTAGAGGCTGCGTCGCTGCGCGCTTTGCGCTAATCTCTACGCTTTCGTTACTTAGCCTCATTTGCGCGGCTCGTGTGCCGCGCCGAATCGACATGAAATATCTTGTTCCCGCTTGTGCTGCCGTGCTCACTGCCGGCACGTTGTTTGCCACGATGTCTGTTGCGTTCGCGCAGAATTCGCCCGGCGTGCCGGGCGGCATCCTGAACGACGAGTTCCGTCTGAACGAGCATCCGCAGATGCCGTTTGGCGCGTCGGCTCCGTCGAAGAAGTTCCAGGGCGACAAGCCCACAAAAATGCGCAAGCGCGGCGACAACGGCGATCCGAACGGCTGCAACCTCAAGTGTCCCGAAGATCAATAACCGTTCAGGATTTCGGCTGCGGCCGTTTTGCCGTGCGTTGCATGCTGACGGAAAGGCTGGTGATTACGGCTTCGCTGTGTGCCACATGTCCTTGAAGCCCTCGCCCTTCATGTCGCCGGGCTTTTCGTCCTTGGCAAAGCGGTAGAGCGGCTTTCCTTTGTAAGCCCATTGCTTCTTGCCATCGCCGCCGTCGATCACGGTCCAGTCGCCCGAGGGCTTGTCGGCCGAATCGGCGGCGGCGGCGGGCCAGTACGTCGTGCAGCCGCCCGTGCAGGCGCTTTTTCCGGGTGTCGTGTCCTTGTCGAAGGTGTAGAGCGTTCTGCCTTGTTCATCGACGAGACGTCCGTCCATGGTTTTCGGCGGCGCAGCGAAGGCAGTCTGCTGAACGGCGAGCGCGGCGATGAGAAGGAGAGTCTTGCGCATGATGCGGCTCCTGTTCTGACGTTGTATATGGAGTGTATGCAATCGGTCGGCATGCGTACGCTGTAATTGCGTGCGCATGGGTTAAACGGTTTGCGAGCCGCGATATTCCATGCGTTGTGGGACGGCAACGATTTACTGATCGTTTGTCTTGCGGTTGTCATCGCCGGTGACGATGCAGAGCACCGCGTCAGATTGGCAACCGGTCAGGTTCGGATCAGCGTTGCGCCGCAGGTGGTGATGTCACCGAGGTAGGCCACACGCAGGCCGTCATGCCGGCGTCTGCCGCTGGCGATGATGGGGTACTTGCCGCCGCAGCGAGGGCATGCGACCAGATGGCCGTCGAGTGCGACGCGGACACCTTCGTCCGTCAGATCCAACGCTGCCTCGACAATCTTTCCGCCGTGACTGGTGATGTCGCCGAGGCGGGCCATTGAGCGCTCGTCTATGTCTCTCATGTCTGTTTCTATCAGTTGAGGTGGTTAGTTCTACTGTGCGAATGTCGCGGACCGTCGGAACTGATCGGTGTTTCGAGATTTCACGCTATGTCGCGTGAAGCTGGCTATCAGAAAAGGTTGAAAACGCGGGGCGGACGGTGTTTGGCCGTGCCCCGAGGCATATGCAGTACATAGGCGACGCACAACAAAAAACCCGCGTAGCCAAGGCTATCGCGGGTTTCGCGACAGCGTGAACGCTGCCGGGGAAATATGTGGTGGAGGCGGCGGGAATCGAACCCGCGTCCAGAAGTCCTCCACGACCAGTTCTACATGTTTAGTCCTGTCTTTTGATTTAACCGCAGCGACGCGGACGAACACGCTGCGCTACGGCGATTCACTAAATTTTCGACCTTGGCGTCGTGACGCCACCAAGGCTTAACTGACGTATATGACCTCTGGCGGTATTGCTACCGGTCTTGCGACTCTGACCCGTCAGTGAGCCAGGCAGAGGACGGCGGCCTTAGGCTGCCAGTGCGAACGTATCGTCGTTTGCAGTTACGTTTTTCCCATTGATTAACGAGGTGACGGGTCCTCGACATGCCCTAGCCGCTTCGCAACCCCTGTCGAAACCAGGTCGCCCCCACAGAAGGAATAAGCCACATATGTGGCTCAAACGTCATTTTACAATACCCGCTGCCGCGAGTCACGGCGATCGTTCGCCTGCGCTGGCTCGTGGTCCGCCGCCGATCTGCAGGTCAGCTGATGTAGCGCAGCAGTTCCAGTAATTCCGCAGGCGAATTCACGACGTGCCTCGCGTGCCATTGAGTCGGCGGAATGTCGTTGCCGCAATAGCCGTAGGCTGCGGCCACCGTCACCATGCCGGCGGCAAAGCCCGCCTGCACGTCGCGCAGGTCGTCACCGACATACACGACCCGCTCGGCCGGCAAGTCCAGTTCTTTCGCGGCGTGTAGCAGCGGCGCGGGGTGCGGCTTCGAGTGCGGTGTGGTGTCGCCGCTGACGACGCATCCCGCGCGCATATCCAGCCCCAGTTGCGCGACGAGGGGCTCGGTCAGCCGCGCGACCTTGTTCGTCACGATGCCCCAGCGGACGCCGCGCGCATCGAGTTCGTCGAGGATGTCCCCGATGCCGGGAAACAGTGTCGTCTCGATGCACAGGTCAGCTTCGTAGTTCGCGAGGAACTCTTCGCGCATCGACGAGTAGTCGTGATGCTCGGGCCCGATGCCGAACGCGCCGCCTAGCAGTCCGCGCGCGCCGGCGGACGCGAGCGGGCGCAACTGCTCGAGCGGCACCATCTCGAGGCCGCGCTCATGGCGCATCTTGTTGACGGCGGCGGCGAGGTCGGGCGCGGTGTCCGCGAGCGTGCCGTCGAGATCGAACAGAATGCCTTGGCAGAGACCGATCGACGCATCTTCGTCTTCTCGTTGTGGCAGGGGCGTGGGATCGCTCATTGATATAGGCGCAAGGCGCGGAAAAGGCGGGTGGCTCAGGCGTCGCGACGGCACGCGAGCATGTAGTTGACGTCGGTGTCGCTCGACAGGCCGAAGTGGCGCGTGAGCGGGTTGTACGTGATGCCCCTGATGTCGGCCGTTTGCAGGCCCGCCATGCGCGCGAATCCCGCGAGTTCCGACGGACGGATGAAGCGGGCGTAGTCATGAGTGCCCTTCGGCAGCATGCGCGCGAGGTACTCCGCGCCGATCACGGCCAGGAGATAGGACTTGACGTTACGGTTGAGCGTCGAAAAGAACACCCAGCCGCCCGGTTTGACCAGCGTCTTGCACGCCTCGACGACCTTCGATGGGTCGGGCACGTGCTCGAGCATTTCCATGCATGTCACGACGTCGAACGAGGCCGGTTCGCGAGCGGCAAGCGCCTCGGCGGCGATTTCCTCGTAATTTACGGTTACACCACTTTCAAGGCTGTGAAGGTCCGCGACGCCCAATGCTTCGTGAGAAAGGTCGATTCCCTTCACATCGGCGCCCAGAGTGGCCATCGATTCGGACAGGATGCCGCCGCCGCAGCCGATATCGAGCACACGCTTACCCGTGAGATGCGCATGCGAGTCGATCCAGTTGAGCCGCACCGGATTCAGTTCGTGCAGAGGTTTGAATTCGGCGTTCGGGTCCCACCAGCGATGCGCTAGATCGCTGAATTTCTGCAGCTCGTGGGGATCGGCGTTGGTCATGACGGATGCGGTCTCGAAGGCTGAAAAAGCGGGGTGGATCGGAGAAACCCTGAGTATATAGGGCCGCGAACAGGGCGGCAAAAGCGGCCGGCGCGGAACGGCTTCGCGCTGCGGTTGCGCCTTTCTCCGCGTGACCGGATGCGTGATCAGGCGCCCGTCGGAGGGCGTGCAAAACGCCATAAAAAAAGCCCCGCTGAGCGGGGCTTTGACACTGCGGTAATTTGTAGCTTACTGCTTCGAAGTACCGACAACTTCGACTTCCACGCGACGATCCGGTGCGAGGCAGGAGATGAGTTGCTTGCGGTTCTTCTGGTTGCAGCCCGTCGTGACCGGGTTGCGCTTGCCCTTGCCTTCCGTGTAGATGCGGTTGGCTTCGATGCCCTTGCTGACCAGGTATGCCTTGACAGCTTGTGCACGACGCAGCGACAGACGGTCGTTGTACTTGTCCGAACCGATGCGGTCGGTGTAGCCCGTGGCCACGACGACTTCCAGGTTCAGGGAGCCGATCTTCGATGCCAGGTCATCCAGCTTTTCCTTGCCGGCCGGCTTCAGGATTGCCTTGTCGAAGTCGAACAGGGCGTCAGCCTGATACGTGATCTTCTGGCTGGTGATAGCCGGAGCTGCCGGCGGCGGAGCCGGCGGGGTCGGTGCTTGTGCGACCAGTGCGCCATCGCACTTTGCGTTAGCCGTTGCCGGCGTCCAGAACGCATCGCGCCAGCAAAGCTCGTTCGTGCCGTTCATCCACACGTATTCGCCGGTGCCGTTCACCCAGTTGTCGTTCGTGGCTTGTCGCGACGCCGGCACCGACTGTGCCGAAGCGGATGCAGCCATAACTGCGGTAGCTGCAATGAACGCGAGCTTTGAAAGTTTATTCATATTTCTCCTCTCGAAATTGAGATTACCGCAGGTTTACTGCGAGCCTGTTGACGAAGACCAGTCATACATTGCTCGAAGTATAACATCGGTGCGGAACAAAAGACGCTGTGTGTAGACTTCGAGCAGTGTCTAACTTTGTGCGTTCGCATTTTGCCATATCGTTCCCTTCCGACGATAAAAAAATCCTCCCCCTACAGATACGCCCGGTGGAATGTGGTTCATGCGCAACAAAAGGTGCCAAGTTCGCCTGGAGCCCACTGGAGGCGGTTCGGCGCGGCTTGGCGGGGAGCATTTTCCGGGCCCGGCCATGGCGCGCGCGAGGCGCTTCCAGGTGCTGTTTTCGCGTGTCCCACTAATAGGTATACGCACGTCGTCGGGAGCGGTTGCGCCGCATGTTAGAATCGCGTGATGCGCTGCGCTCGCAGACGCATAGGGGTAGGCCCAAGCGGTGAGGCGAAAAACGCGTGTCCCTCATCGTCTTCGCGCGTAAACGATACGGACAATGGATCAATTCGCCAAAGAGACTCTACCAATCTCCCTAGAGGAGGAAATGCGCCGCTCGTATATCGAGTACGCGATGAGCGTGATCGTAGGGCGCGCGCTTCCCGATGTCCGCGATGGTCTGAAGCCGGTTCACCGGCGCGTGCTCTACGCGATGCACGAGCTGAACAACGACTGGAATCGGGCATACAAGAAATCGGCGCGTATCGTCGGCGACGTGATCGGTAAATACCATCCGCACGGCGACTCGGCTGTATACGACACGATCGTGCGCATGGCGCAGGATTTTTCGCTGCGCTATATGCTCGTCGATGGACAAGGCAATTTCGGGTCAGTCGACGGCGACAACGCCGCGGCGATGCGTTACACCGAAATCCGCATGGCGAAGATCGGCCACGAGCTGCTCGCCGACATCGACAAGGAAACGGTCGACTTCCAGCCGAACTACGACGGCAGCGAGAACGAGCCGTCCATTCTGCCCGCGCGCATTCCCAATCTGCTGATCAACGGCTCGTCGGGTATTGCCGTGGGCATGGCGACGAACATTCCGCCGCACAATCTGAGCGAAATCGTCGACGCCTGCCATCATCTTCTGAAAAATCCGGAATCGACGGTCGACGAGCTGATCGAGATCGTGCCCGCGCCCGATTTTCCGACGGCGGGCATCATCTACGGCGTCGCCGGCGTGCGCGACGGCTATCGCACAGGCCGCGGGCGCGTGGTGATGCGCGCCGCGACGCACTTCGAAGAGATCGACCGCGGTCAGCGCATGGCGATCATCGTCGACGAGCTGCCGTATCAGGTGAACAAGCGCTCGCTGCTCGAGCGGATCGCCGAGCTGGTGAATGAGAAAAAGCTCGAAGGCATTTCGGATATTCGCGACGAATCCGACAAGAGCGGCATGCGCGTCGTGATCGAGCTGAAGCGCGGCGAAGTGCCTGAGGTGATTCTCAACAATCTTTATAAGGCAACGCAGCTCCAGGACACGTTCGGCATGAACATGGTCGCGCTGGTCGACGGCCAGCCGAAGCTGCTGAACCTGAAGGAAATGCTCACGCATTTCCTGTCGCATCGTCGCGAAGTGCTGACGCGGCGCACCGTATACGAACTGCGCAAGGCGCGCGAACGCGGTCACGTGCTCGAAGGCCTCGCCGTGGCGCTTGCCAACATCGACGAATTCATCGCGCTCATCAAGGCCGCGCCCACGCCGCCGATCGCGAAGCAGGAGTTGATGGACCGCACGTGGGATTCGACGATCGTGCGCGACATGCTGCAGCGCGCGGAATCCGACGCGGCGTCGTCCGGCGGCCGCGCGGCGTACCGCCCGGAAGGGCTGAACCCCGCGTACGGCATGCAGGCCGACGGCCTCTACCGTCTGTCGGACACGCAGGCTCAGGAAATTCTCCAGATGCGCCTGCAACGCCTGACGGGTCTGGAGCAGGACAAGATCATCGGCGAGTACCGCGACGTGATGGCGCAGATCGCCGACCTGCTGGACATCCTGGCGCGCCCGGAGCGCATAACTGCGATCATCTTCGACGAACTCACGTCGATCAAGAGCGAATTCGGCGATGAACGCCGCTCGAAGATCGAAATGAACGCGACGGAGCTGAACACCGAAGACCTGATCACGCCGCAGGACATGGTCGTGACGATGTCGCATGCCGGTTATGTGAAATCGCAGCCGTTGTCCGAATATCGCGCCCAGAAGCGCGGAGGTCGCGGCAAACAGGCGACGCAGATGAAGGACGACGACTGGATCGACACGCTCTTCATCGCGAACACGCACGATCACATCCTGTGCTTCTCGAATCGCGGCCGCGTCTACTGGCTGAAGGTCTATGAAGTGCCGCAGGGCTCGCGCAACTCGCGCGGTCGTCCGATCGTCAACATGTTCCCGTTGCAGGAAGGCGAGAAGATCACGGTCGTTCTGCCCGTCAAGGAATTTTCGGCGGACAAGTTCGTTTTCATGGCGACGGCGCTCGGCACCGTCAAGAAGACGCCGCTCGAACAGTTCAGCCGTCCGCTGAAGAAGGGCATCATCGCGGTCGGTCTGGATGACGGCGATTACCTGATCGGCGCGGCGATCACCGACGGCGAGCACGATGTGATGCTGTTCTCGGATTCGGGCAAGGCGGTCCGGTTCGACGAAAACGACGTGCGTCCGATGGGCCGCGAAGCGCGCGGTGTGCGTGGCATGCAACTCGAAGATGGCCAGCAGGTGATCGCGCTGCTCGTGGCCGGCGACGAGCAGCAGTCGGTGCTGACGGCAACGGAAAACGGCTACGGCAAGCGCACGCCGATCACGGAGTACACGCGCCACGGCCGCGGCACAAAGGGCATGATCGCGATCCAGACGTCCGAGCGCAACGGCAAGGTGGTCGCCGCGACGCTGGCCGATCCGGAATCGCAGATCATGCTGATCACCAACACGGGCGTGCTGATCCGTACGCGTGTGTCGGAAATTCGAGAAATGGGCCGTGCAACGCAAGGTGTTACACTCATCAGCCTTGATGAAGGCACCAAGCTTTCCGGTCTGCAACAGATTGCCGAAGCGGAAGCTGACGTGGACGGCGACGCCGACACTTCCGCCGACGAAGCAGGCGACACCAACGGCGAAGCGTCCTGATCTGCACCGAAGCTTCTCAAGTCATGCGTGTGACCGCGCGGGCCACATGGGCGCATCGGGCCGATGCGCCGCCTGCGCGGCAAACCAGTTAGATTAATTTCTCATAGGGAGTAGTGATGCAAAAACGATTCAAGCAGTTGATGGTTCTGGCCGCTTTCGTGCCGACCCTGGCGATGGCGCAAGCGCTGCAAAACCAGCAGCCGGCTCCGGCTGCCCCGGCTGCCGCTGCCCCGGTCGACCCCGCGAAGCAAGCCGCCATCAAGGATCTGCTGGATGCGATCGACGCGCAGAAGCTGGTCGGCGCGATCGGCAACAGCGCGCAGATGCAGGCGAAGCAACTGGTTCCGGCGATCCTGTCGGACGCGCTGTCGGAAAACAAGACGATGACGGACAAGCAAAAGCAGGCTTCCGTCCCGGCGCTGCAGAAGAACGCCGTGCCGAAGCTGGTTGACTCGGCGGGCCAGGTCTTCGCAACGGACGCGTTCAAGCAGGACGCGATGCAAGCTCAGTACGACGCATACGCGAAGTACTACAGCGTGCAGGAAATCAAGGACCTGACGACGTTCTACAAGAGCCCGACGGGTCGCAAGTTCATCCAGGTTCAGGATCAGGTTGGCCGCGACGTGGTGAACGGTCTGATGCAGAAGTACATGCCGCAATCGATCAAGGCGACGCGCGACCAGGCCGACAAGGAAGTCGCTTCCGTCAAGCCGGCGAAGTAAGCAGGTCGAACGAGGCTGAACGACGTCCGAAGCGCGTGACACAGGCGGTGGTCGAAGGAATTCGTTGAATCCCCTTGAATCGCCGCCGTTTGGCGGGTTTTGAGCGTCAATGCGATAATGGCCGTTTGCGCTTGCGCGCAGACGGCCATTTTCTTTCAGGCGCGGTTTCCGGTTCTTTTCCATGCCGTGCGCCTGCCTTTCGGGGTTCTCACGATGCGCGTGTTCAATTTCTCCGCCGGTCCGGCGGCCATGCCCGAAGACGTGCTGCGCCAGGCAGCCGACGAAATGCTCGATTGGCGCGGCAGCGGCATGAGCGTGATGGAAATGAGCCATCGCGGCAAAGAGTTCATGACGATCCACGAAGAGGCGCTGACCGATCTGCGCGAGTTGCTGCAGGTGCCGTCCAGCCATCAGATTCTCTTCCTGCAAGGCGGCGGGCTCGGCGAGAACGCCATCGTGCCGATGAACCTGATGGGCCGCAAGGCGCGCGCCGACTTCGTCGTGACCGGTTCGTGGTCGCAGAAGTCGTTCAAGGAAGCGCAGAAATACGGCGCGGCGAATCTGGCCGCCAGTGGCGAAACGCCCGAAGGCTTTACGCGCGTGCCGCCGCGCGCCGAGTGGAAGCTGTCCGACGATCCCGCCTACGTGCACCTCTGCACGAACGAAACGATTCACGGCGTCGAGACGTTCGAGATTCCCGATCTCGGCGACATTCCGCTCGTCGCGGACGCGTCGTCGCACATCCTGTCGCGCCCGATGGACATCGCCAAATACGGCGTGCTGTTCGGCGGCGCGCAGAAGAACATCGGCATGGCGGGCGTGACCGTCGTGATCGTGCGCGAAGACCTGCTGGACCGTTCGATGACCATCTGTCCGTCGGCGTTCGAGTGGAAGACGGTCGCGCTGAACAATTCGATGTACAACACGCCGCCCACATACGCGATCTACGTCGCGGGGCTCGTGTTCAAGTGGTTGAAGAAGCAGGGCGGTCTGAAGGCGATCGAGGCACGCAACGTCGAGAAGGCGAAGCTGCTGTACGACACGATCGATTCGAGCCGCTTCTATCTGAACAAGGTTGAGCGCAACGCGCGGTCGCGGATGAACGTACCGTTCTTCCTCGCCGACGAGTCGCGCAATGAAGATTTCCTGGCCGGCGCGAAAGCGCGCGGGCTGGTGCAGCTGAAGGGCCACAAGTCCGTCGGCGGCATGCGGGCGTCGATTTACAACGCGGTGCCGCTCGAAGGCGTCAAAGCGCTTGTCGAGTACATGAGGGAATTCGAACAGCGCACCGCGTGATCCTCCGGGACACGGCGCGCGCATCCTTTCCGAACTGGCCCATACAGGACCCGAAGCGGCCCTTTAGACGCATGGACGACGAACTCAATTCCCAACTCAAACCGCTGCGCGACCGGATCGACGCGATCGACGCGCAGCTCATCGCGTTGCTGAATCAACGCGCCGCCGTCGCGCTCGAAGTCGGCGAGGTGAAGAAGCATTTCAACGCGCCCGTGTTTCGTCCGGAGCGCGAGCAGCAGGTGATCGCGCGTCTTCAGGACATGAGCCAGGGCCCGCTCGCCGGCGAGCACATCGGCGCGATCTGGCGCGAAATCATGGCCGCGAGCCGTGCGCTGGAAAAGAACCTCACGGCCGCGTACCTCGGGCCGGCGGGCACCTACAGCGAACAGGCGATGCACGAATACTTCGGCCAGTCGATCGAAGGGCTGCCGTGTTCGTCGATCGACGAAGTGTTCCGCTCGGTCGAAGCGGGTGGCGCGGAATTCGGCGTCGTGCCCATCGAGAATTCGACGGAAGGCGCGATATCGCGCACGCTCGATCTGCTGCTGCAAACGCAGTTGGTGATCGGTGGCGAACTTGCTTTGCCGATCCACCACAATCTGCTGACGCTCGACGGCGCGCTAACGGGCGTGACCCGCGTATGCGCGCACGCGCAGGCGCTCGCGCAGTGCCAGCGCTGGCTGTCCGCGCATGCGCCGCATGTCGAGCGCCAGGCGGTGTCGAGCAACGCCGAAGCCGCGCGGATGGCGGCGGAAGATCCGACCATCGCGGCCATCGCCGGCGATCGCGCGGCAACCCAATACGGTCTGCAAGTCACCTATGCGCTGATCCAGGACGACCCGCACAACCGCACCCGCTTCGTGATGATCGGCAAGGAGCCGACGGGCGCGAGCGGCTACGACAAGACGTCGCTGATCGTGTCGGTCGCGAACGAACCCGGCGCCGTGTTCAAGCTGCTGGAGCCGCTCGCGCGGCACGGCGTGTCGATGACGCGCTTCGAGTCGCGTCCGGCGCGCGTCGGCACGTGGGAGTACTACTTCTACATCGACGTCGAAGGCCATCGCGACGATGCGCCCGTTGCGGCCGCGCTTGCCGAACTCGGCCAGAAAGCGGCCTTCCTGAAGATTCTCGGCTCGTATCCGCGCGCCCGCTGATACGCCGCGTTCGATTCCGATCCAACCAACACACCTGGACAGAGCTATCCGGAGAGCCTTATGACAACGTCTTTCGGTCCTTCCTACGTTCGCGCGATCGCGCCTTATGTGGCTGGCAAGCCGATCTCGGAAGTCGCGCGTGAATTCGGGCTGGACGAAGCGCGCATCGTGAAGCTCGCGTCGAACGAGAATCCGCTCGGCATGCCGGATTCCGCGAAGACGGCGATGGCGCAGGCGGCGAGCGAACTCGGCCGCTATCCGGATGCAAATGCGTTCGAACTGAAGGCGGCGCTCTCCGCGCACTACGACGTGCCCGCCGACTGGATCACACTCGGCAACGGCAGCAACGACATCCTCGAACTGGCCGCGCACGCGTTCGTCGAGAAGAGCCAGTCGGTCGTCTACTCGCAATATTCGTTCGCCGTGTACGCGCTCGCGACGCAAGGCCTGGGCGCACGCGCGATCGTCGTTCCCGCCGTGAAGTACGGCCATGATCTCGACGCGATGCTGGCCGCGATCGCCGACGACACGCGGCTCGTTTTCGTCGCGAACCCGAACAATCCGACGGGCACGTTCATCGACGGTCCGAAGTTCGAAGCGTTCCTGTCGAAGGTGCCGCGCCACGTCGCCGTGGTGCTCGACGAGGCGTACACGGAATACCTGAGCGCGGACAAGCGCTACGACTCGATCGCGTGGGTGCGCCGCTATCCGAATCTGCTGGTGTCGCGCACGTTCTCGAAGGCGTTTGGTCTTGCGGGCTTGCGCGTCGGTTTCGCGATCGCGCAGCCGGAGCTGACCGATCTGATGAACCGTCTGCGTCAGCCGTTCAACGTGAATACGCTGGCGCAAGCGGCCGCGATAGCCGCGCTGAACGACAAGCCTTTCCTGCAGAAGAGCGCGGACCTGAATGCACAGGGCTATCGCCGGCTGACGGAAGCGTTCGACAAGCTGGGTCTCGAGTACGTGCCGTCGGACGGCAACTTCGTGCTGGTGCGCGTCGGCGACGACGACAGCGCGGGCAATCGCGTCAATCTCGAGCTGCTGAAGCAGGGTGTGATCGTGCGGCCCGTGGGCAGTTACGGCTTGCCACAGTGGCTGCGCGTGACGATCGGCCTGCCCGAGGAAAACGAAGCGTTCATCGCCGCGCTTGAAAAGACGCTGGCGACGGCCTGAGCGTTCAATGCAATCCACGCGCCTCATCGAGTGCGAGGCGCGTTTTTTTCTGTGACTGACGTGGCAGCGTTCTCTTTCGACAAACTGGTGATTTTCGGCGTCGGGCTGATCGGCGGATCGCTCGCTCGCGCGCTGCGTGAACGCACCGACGTGGGCGGTGCGCGCCGCGTGATCGGCGTGGGACGCTCGGCGGCGTCGACGCAACGCGCGCTGGAGCTGGGCGTGATCGATGCGAGCGCAGCCCTCGCCGACGACGCCGCGCTGCGCGACGCGCTAGAGGGCGCCGATCTGGTTCTGCTCGCGGCGCCCGTCGCCCAGACGCAGCCTTTGCTCGAACGCATCGCGCCGTTTCTCGATCCGTCGACGATCGTCACCGATGCCGGCAGCACGAAGTCCGATGTCGTCGCTGCAGCGCGCGCGGCGCTGGGCGAGCGCATCGGCCAGTTCGTTCCCGGACATCCGATCGCGGGCCGCGAATCGAGCGGCGTCGATGCGGCGCTGCCCGACCTGTATGTGAACCGCAACGTCGTCCTGTGCGCATTGCCGGAGAATGCGCCGGCGCCCGTCGAACGTGTTGCCGCTATGTGGCGCTCGACGGGGGCGAGCGTGCACGCGATGTCACCTGCGCAGCACGATCGCGTGTTCGCGTCGGTCAGCCATTTGCCGCATGTGTTGTCGTTCGCGCTCGTCGAGCAGATTCTCAATTCACCCGACGCCGCGCTGAAGTTTTCGTTCGCGGCGGGCGGGTTCCGCGACTTCACCCGGATCGCCGCGTCGAGCCCGGAAATGTGGCGCGACGTGTGCGTCGCGAACCGTGCGGCGCTGCTTGACGAACTCGACGGCTATACGGACGTGCTGGCGCGTCTGCGCACGGCGATCGAAGCCGGCGACGGCGCGGCGCTCGAAGCCGTGTTCGCGCGCTCGCGCTCGGCACGCAGCGAGTGGCAGGAGCGCGCGATTTCGTCGCAACAAACGTCGCAACAGCCGTCGCCCGCGCGCTCCGCAACCGACGACGCGTCGAAATAACTGGACACTGGAATTCACATGGAACATCTCGATCTCGGACCATTTTCCGGTGCGTCCGGCACGGTCCGTCTGCCCGGCTCGAAGAGCATTTCGAACCGCGTGCTGCTGCTCGCGGCGTTGGCCGAGGGCGAGACAACGATTACGAATCTGCTCGATTCCGACGACACGCGCGTGATGCTCGATGCGCTCGAAAAGCTCGGCGTGAAGCTCAAACGCGACGGCGACACCTGCGTCGTCACGGGCACGCGCGGTGCGCTGCCGGCGGCGCGCGCCGATCTGTTCCTCGGCAACGCGGGCACGGCCGTGCGGCCGCTGACGGCCGCGCTCGCGGTGAACGGCGGCGATTACCGCATTCACGGCGTGCCGCGCATGCACGAGCGGCCGATCCGCGATCTGGTTGACGGTCTGCGTCAGATCGGCGCGAAGATCGATTACGAAGAGAACGAAGGCTTTCCGCCGCTGCGCATCCGTCCGGCGCAAATTGCCGTCGACGCGCCAATCCGCGTGCGCGGCGACGTGTCGAGCCAGTTTCTGACGGCGCTGCTGATGGCGCTGCCGCTCGTCAGGACGGCAAGCGGCGAGACGGTCGTCGAAGTGGCGGGCGAACTGATTTCGAAGCCCTATATCGAGATCACGATTGCGCTGATGGCGCGTTTCGGCATCAAGGTCGAGCGGCTCGGCTGGGAGCGCTTCACGATTCCGAACGGCGTGCGCTATCAGTCGCCGGGCAAGATCATGGTGGAGGGCGATGCGTCGTCGGCGTCGTACTTCCTCGCGGCGGGCGCGCTGGGCGGCGGGCCGCTGCGCGTCGAAGGCGTGGGCCGCGCAAGCATCCAGGGCGACGTCGGTTTCGCGACGGCGCTCACGAAAATGGGCGCGAACGTCACGATGGGCGACGACTGGATCGAGGTGCGCGGCGTCGGCAACGACCACGGCAAGCTCGACCCGATCGACATGGACTTCAACCTGATTCCCGACGCGGCCATGACGATCGCCGTAGCGGCGCTGTTCGCCGACGGCACGTCGACGCTGCGCAATATCGCGAGTTGGCGCGTGAAGGAAACCGACCGGATCGCCGCGATGGCGACGGAGCTGCGCAAGGTCGGCGCGAAAGTGCAGGAAGGCGAGGATTTCCTCGTCGTCACGCCGCCCGAAAAACTGACCCCGAATGCCGCAATCGACACCTACGACGATCACCGGATGGCGATGTGCTTCTCGCTGGTGAGCCTGGGCGGCGTGCCCGTACGAATCAACGATCCGAAGTGCGTCGGCAAGACGTTCCCCGATTATTTCGAGCGCTTCCTTGCGCTCGCTCAACCCTGACCCTCGCACCGACAACATCCGCCGCCCGTTTCGACGGGCGACTTTCTAGATGAAACCGACACGTCCCTTCCACCAGACGCCCGTCATCACGATCGACGGCCCGACCGCATCCGGCAAAGGCACGGTAGCCGCGCTGGTAGCCGCCGAACTCGGCTTCCACCTGCTGGACAGCGGCGCGCTATACCGGCTCGCGGCGCTCGCCAGCGTGCGCTACCACATCGCCGCCACCGACGCTGAGGCGCTTGCAAAACTGGTCGGCGATCTTCATATCACCTTTCGCGAGGGCATTGCGCAGCTGGACGGCGTCGACGTGTCGACGGAAATCCGCGCCGAGGAAGTCGGCAACCGGGCGTCGGCGATTGCCGTCCACGCACCCGTCAGGACCGCGCTGGTGGCCCGTCAGCGGGCTTTTCGCAAGCAGCCCGGCCTAGTCGCGGACGGCCGCGACATGGGCACTGTGATCTTTCCTGACGCCTTGCTGAAGGTGTTTTTGACGGCGAGCGTCGAGGCGCGCGCGGCCCGTCGGCATAAGCAATTGATCCAAAAAGGTTTTTCTGCTAATATGGATGACTTGCTTCGGGATTTGCGTGAACGCGACGAGCGCGATAGCAAGCGTGAAGCCGCGCCGCTCAAGCCCGCAGCCGATGCGCAGCTGCTCGATACCTCGGCACTGTCGATCGACCAGGCGGTCGAACAGGTGGTGCAATGGTACCGGGAGCTGGCTCCGCAGAACTGAAAGCGGCAGTTCGCATCGAAGTTGTTTTTGTTGTCGTGTAGGTGCTTCGTCGCTGGGTATGAACCAGGCGCGAAGCGAATGTTAACCCTTAACCCCGTATGGCTTTCGCTCCTTTGCCGTAGTGCTGAACCGTGGTGGTTCACCTGACGCTGCGAGAACCATGCAAATTCAGATTTTTATGTCCGACCTGCAAACCTCTACCCCGAATACCGAATCTTTTGCGGCTCTGTTCGAAGAGTCGCTGACCAAGCAGGACATGCGCGCTGGCGAAGTGATCTCCGCCGAAGTCGTGCGCGTCGACCACAACTTTGTCGTTGTGAACGCTGGTCTCAAGTCCGAAGCCTACATCCCGCTCGAAGAGTTCCTGAATGACGCGGGCGAGGTAGAAGTGCAGGCGGGCGACTTCGTTTCCGTCGCGATCGACGCGCTGGAAAACGGCTATGGCGACACGATCCTGTCGCGCGACAAGGCGAAGCGTCTCGCTTCGTGGCTGTCGCTGGAAAAGGCCCTCGACAACAACGAACTCGTGACGGGCACGATCACGGGCAAGGTCAAGGGCGGCATGACCGTCATGGTCAACGGCATCCGCGCGTTCCTGCCGGGCTCGCTGGTCGACACGCGCCCCGTCAAGGACACGACGCCGTACGAAGGCAAGACGCTGGAATTCCGCGTCATCAAGCTGGACCGCAAGCGTAACAACGTCGTGCTGTCGCGCCGCGCCGTCATCGAGGCGACGCAAGGCGAAGAGCGCGCAAAGCTGCTCGAGACGCTGAAGGAAGGCGCGATCGTCGAAGGCGTGGTCAAGAACATCACCGACTACGGCGCGTTCGTGGACCTCGGCGGTATCGACGGCCTGCTGCACATCACCGACATCGCATGGCGTCGCGTGCGTCACCCGAGCGAAGTGCTGTCGGTTGGCCAGGAAGTCACCGCGAAGATCCTCAAGTTCGACCAGGAAAAGAACCGCGTTTCGCTCGGTATCAAGCAACTGGGCGACGATCCGTGGGAAGGCATCTCGCGCCGCTACCCGTCGGGCACGCGTCTGTTCGGCAAGGTCACGAACATCACCGACTACGGTGCGTTCGTTGAAGTCGAATCGGGCATCGAAGGCCTCGTCCACGTGTCGGAAATGGACTGGACCAACAAGAACGTTGCGCCGTCGAAGGTTGTCCAGCTGGGCGACGAAGTCGAAGTCATGGTTCTCGAAATCGACGAAGACCGCCGCCGTATCAGCCTCGGCATGAAGCAGTGCAAGCCGAATCCGTGGGACGACTTCAGCCGCAACTTCAAGAAGGGCGACAAGATCCAGGGCGCCATCAAGTCGATTACCGACTTCGGCGTGTTCATCGGTCTGCCTGGCGGCATCGACGGTCTGGTTCACCTGTCGGACCTGTCGTGGAGCGAAACGGGCGAAGAAGCTGTTCGCAAGTACAAGAAGGGCGACGAAGTGGAAGCGATCGTTCTCGGCATCGACGTCGAGAAGGAACGCATTTCGCTGGGCATCAAGCAGCTCGAAGGCGACCCGTTCAGCAACTTCGTTGCAATGAACGACAAGGGTTCGATCGTCGACGGCGTGGTCAAGACGGTGGACGCGAAGGGTGCAGTGGTTCAGCTGACGGCTGACGTCGAAGGCTACCTGCGCGCTTCGGAAATCGCGCAAGACCGCGTGGAAGACGCTCGCAACGTGCTGAAGGAAGGCGACAAGGTCAATGCGATGATCATCAACATCGACCGCAAGTCGCGTGGCATCAACCTGTCGATCAAGGCGAAGGACTCGGCTGAGCAGCAGGAAGCGATGCGCGGCCTGCAAGCTGACAGCAGCTCGGCGGCAAGCGGCACGACGAACCTCGGCGCGCTGTTGAAGGCCAAGCTCGACGGCCAGAACCAGTAAGCCTTAAGGGGTCTGCTGCAGTATGACCAAATCGGAATTGGTCGCCCAGCTGGCTACGCGATTTCCGCAACTTGTCCTCAAGGATGCGGATTTCGCGGTGAAGACGATGCTCGATGCGATGTCGGACGCTCTGGCCAACGGCCATCGCATCGAAATTCGCGGCTTCGGCAGCTTCGGCCTCAACCGTCGTCCATCCCGCGTCGGGCGCAACCCGAAGTCGGGCGAAAAGGTGTTGGTGCCCGAGAAGCACGTACCGCACTTCAAGCCTGGCAAAGAGTTGCGTGAACGCGTCGATCGTCAAGCGGGCGAGCCTCTGAAAGACGAAGCGCCGGACGACGATCTTTGAGCCGGCTGTATGCAAAAATGCAGTTCGGGTTGAAGTTCGCCGATGGCCACACCAGACGGCATTGACCAGAAAAAGCGCCTTTCGGCGCTTTTTTTTCGCCCGTCAAATATGACCGCCACCGGGCCTGGAACGTGCGCCGTATCCATTCCCTAAACGACAGCTAGGCATCACGATCCGCACGCCTGTGCCAGTCGTCATGGCGTTCATTTACAATACGGGTCACTTCGGCGCGGGCATACACCGTGGCGCGACGCGTCATCTGGCCGGCGTCCTCCCGCAACTGCCGTCAAGAGATCACTACATGAAATTTATCGTCTGGCTGATTCGCGTGCTGGTGTTCGTGCTGCTGCTGGTGCTTGCACTGTCCAATACGCAGAGCGCTACGCTGAATTTCCTCGCCGGATATTCGTGGCAGGCGCCCTTGATCCTGATCGGACTGGCGTTCTTCGTGGTGGGCCTGCTGGCCGGGCTGGTGTCGTCGTTGCCGGCGATGTTCCGCTTGCGGATGGAAAACGGCCGGCTCAAGCGTGAACTGCGCGTGGCGCGCGAAACGCCCGTCGCCGTCGAAGAACCGCCGATGCCGCCGCTCATCTAGCCCTTACACGCCGCGTGCGCCACGCGGCCTCTTTCGCACTCCCGCACATTCGCATGGATCTAGACCTCTGGTGGCTGCTCGTCATACCCGTCGCGTTCGCGTTCGGTTGGGTGGCCGCGCGTTATGACCTCAAGGCGTTGCTTTCCGAAAGCGCCAATTTGCCGCGTTCCTATTTTCGCGGACTCAATTTTCTGTTGAACGAACAGCCGGACCAGGCGATCGACGCGTTCATCGAAGTCGTCAAGCTCGACCCGGAAACGATCGAATTGCACTTCGCGCTGGGCAATCTGTTTCGCCGCCGCGGCGAAACCGACCGCGCGATCCGCGTGCATCAGAACCTGTTGAATCGCGCCGATCTGCCCGTTTCCGAGCGCGACCACGCGTTGTACGAACTCGGCCAGGACTTCCTGAAGGCCGGCCTGCTGGATCGCGCGGAAGAGACGTTCAAGGCGCTGCAATCGGGCGACTACGCGCTAGGCGCGCAACGTGCTCTGTTGACGATCTATCAGATCGAGAAGGACTGGAACAAGTCGATCGACACCGCGCGCCGGCTCGAATCGATGGGCGCCGAGCCGCTCGACAAGGAAATCGGCCATTTCCATTGCGAACTCGCGCAGGAAGCGCTCCAGCAGAAGAAGCCCGACGAGGCGCGGCGTCAACTGGATCTCGCGTTGAAGGCGCATCCGCAGAACGTGCGCGCGACGATCCTGTTCGGTGACGTCGATGCCGCCGCCGGTCATCACGACAAGGCGATCGCCGAGTGGCGGCGCGTCGAGGAGCAGAATCCCGCGTATCTGCCGCTCGTCGCCGAGAAGATCATGAAGGCCTACGAAGCGCTCGGCCGGCAGGAAGAGGGCGCCGATCTGCTGACGACGTGGGTCGACGGCTATCCGTCGAACGATCTGCTCGACGTCGCGTACCAGTACGTGTCGGCGTTGCGGGGCCCCGAGGCCGCGCATGCGCTCGCGCGCACGCAGATGCAGAAGTCGCCGAATCTGGCGGGCATGACGCGCTTGCTCGAAGCGCAACAGGCGGTGGCCGAAGAGCCGCGCCGCAGCGAACTGGAACTGATGCGCACGCTGATCCGTCAGCGGACCAAGAATCTGCCACGGTACACGTGCCAGAATTGCGGCTTCCGGGCGCGGCTGTTCTATTGGCAGTGTCCGGGCTGCAGCGGTTGGGAAACCTATGCGCCGCGCCGCGTCGAGCCGATCACGGCGTCGAACTGACACGCGCCGCGAGCGCATCGGCGCGGAACGCGGAGCCGTCGCGCAGCACTGACGTTTCGAACTTTGAACCGGCATTACCTAGCGGAAAGCGTATGAAAATCACCATTATCGGCACGGGTTACGTAGGTCTCGTCACAGGCGCATGTCTTGCCGAAGTCGGCAACGACGTTTTCTGTCTGGACGTGGACCCACGCAAGATCGACATCCTGAATAACGGCGGCATGCCGATTCACGAGCCGGGTCTGCGCGAGATCATCGCGCGTTCGCGCGCGGCGGGACGCATCACGTTTTCGACGGATGTCGAGGCGAGCGTCGCGCACGGCGAGGTCCAGTTCATCGCGGTGGGCACGCCGCCCGACGAGGACGGTTCCGCCGACCTGCAATACGTGCTCGAAGCGGCGCGCAATATCGGCCGCACGATGAACAGCTTCAAGGTGATCGTCGACAAGTCGACGGTGCCCGTCGGCACCGCGCAGCGCGTGCGTGCCGTCATCGAAGAAGAGCTGCACAAGCGCGGCCTCGCGGGCAGCGTGCAGCACCGCTTCTCGATCGTTTCGAACCCGGAATTCCTGAAAGAGGGCGCCGCCGTCGACGACTTCATGCGGCCCGACCGCATCGTGGTCGGCATCGACAACGATGCTGACGGCAACAAGGCGCGTGAGAAGATGCGCCGCCTTTACGCACCGTTCAACCGCAATCACGACCGCACGCTATACATGGACGTGCGCTCGGCCGAATTCACGAAGTACGCGGCCAACGCGATGCTCGCCACGCGTATCTCGTTCATGAACGAAATCGCGAATCTGGCCGACACGGTCGGCGCGGACATCGAAGCCGTGCGCCACGGCATCGGCTCGGACCCGCGCATCGGCTATCACTTCCTGTATGCGGGCGTCGGCTACGGCGGCTCGTGCTTCCCGAAGGACGTGCAGGCGCTGATCCGCACGGGGAACGAGATGGGGCACAACCTGCGCATTCTGGAAGCCGTCGAAGAGGTGAATCACGAGCAGAAGGAAGTGCTCGTGCGCAAGATCACGGCCGCGCTCGGCGACGATCTGAGCGCCCGCACGTTCGCCGTATGGGGTCTGTCGTTCAAGCCGAACACCGACGACATGCGCGAGGCGCCGAGCCGCCGCGTAATCGCGCAGCTGCTCGCGCGCGGCGCGACGGTACGCGCATATGACCCCGTTGCGACGGCGGAAGCGAAGCGCGTCTTTGCGCTCGATCTCGCCGGCGTGCCCGACCAGCAGGCACGGCTGCACTTCACGGGCACGCAGGACGAGACGCTGGCGGGCGCCGATGCACTCGTCATCGTCACGGAATGGAAGGAATTCAAGAGCCCGGACTTCGTGCATATGAAGGCCGAACTGAAGACGCCGTTGATTTTCGACGGCCGCAATCTGTACGAACCCGACGCGATGGCCGAACTCGGCATCGACTACCACTCGATTGGACGTCCCTATGCACGACCCGCTGAATCTACATCCGACTCCGACCGTACCTGAAGGCGCGGCGCTCGCACCCGAGGTGGGCATCGTCGCGCGCGAGCGGCTCGCGGCGGCGCGCGTGCTGGTTGTCGGCGATGTGATGCTGGACCGTTACTGGTTCGGCGACGTCAATCGCATCTCGCCGGAAGCGCCCGTTCCCGTGGTGCTCGTGCAAAAGCAGGAAGACCGTCTGGGCGGCGCCGCGAACGTCGCGCGCAACGCCGCGGCGCTCGGTGCGCAGGCGGGCTTGCTGTGTGTCGTCGGACATGACGAGCCGGGCGAGCGCGTCGTGCAACTGCTCGGCGATAGCGGCGTCGCACCGCATCTGGAGCGCGATCCCGAACTGCCGACGACGATCAAGTTGCGCGTGCTGTCGCGTCAGCAACAGCTTCTGCGCGTCGACTTCGAAAGGGCGCCCGCGCACGAAGCGCTGCTCGCGGGCCTCGCGCGCTACGACGCGCTGCTGCCGACGCACGACGTCATCCTGATGTCGGATTACGCGAAGGGCGGCCTCACGCACGTCACGAAGATGATCGAAAAGGCGCGCGCGGCCGGCAAGCCGGTGCTGGTCGATCCGAAGGGCGACGACTGGGAGCGCTATCGCGGCGCGACGCTGATCACGCCGAACCGCGCGGAATTGCGTGAGGTGGTCGGGCAGTGGAAGTCGGAGGCCGATCTGCTCGCGCGCGTGACGAAGCTGCGCGCCGAACTCGACCTGAACGCGCTGCTGCTCACGCGCTCCGAAGAGGGCATGACGCTCTTCTCCGACGAAGGCATTCTGCACGCATCGGCTGTAGCCCGCGAAGTGTATGATGTGTCGGGCGCGGGCGATACCGTGATCGCGACGCTCGCCGTGATGATCGGCGCGGGCCTGCCGCTCGACGAAGCCGTCACGCTCGCGAATCGCGCAGCGGGCATCGTGGTCGCCAAGCTCGGCACGGCCACCGTCGACTACGACGAACTCTTTCATTGAAATCGCCGCGCGCCGGCTCACACAGCACGGCGCGCGGTTCATCTCCGCATCCGTTGACACTCATCACCTCAGGACGACCATGACTCTCATCGTCACCGGCGCGGCTGGATTTGTCGGCAGCAATATCGTCAAGGCGCTCAACGAGCGCGGCGAAGACAACATCATCGCCGTCGACAACCTGACGCGCGCCGACAAGTTCAAGAATCTCGTCGACTGCGAAATCGTCGATTACATCGACAAGACCGAATTCGTCGAGCGTTTTGCGCGCGGCGACTTCGGCAAGGTGCGCGCGATTTTCCATGAAGGCGCCTGCTCGGACACGATGGAAACCGACGGCCGCTACATGATGGACAACAACTTCCGATATAGCCGCGCGGTGCTCGACGCGTGCCTCGCGCAGGGCGTGCAGTTTCTGTATGCATCGTCGGCGGCGACGTATGGCGGCTCGTCGCGCTTCGTCGAGGAGCGCGAGTTCGAAGCGCCCCTCAACGTGTACGGCTATTCGAAGTTCCTGTTCGACCAGGTGATCCGCCGCGTGCTGCCGACCGCGAAGAGCCAGATCGTCGGCTTCCGCTACTTCAACGTGTACGGGCCGCGTGAGGCACACAAGGGACGCATGGCGTCCGTCGCGTTCCACAACTTCAATCAGTTCCGCGCCGAAGGCAAGGTGAAGCTGTTCGGCGAGTACAACGGCTACGCAGCGGGCGAGCAGACGCGCGATTTCGTTTCCGTCGAAGACGTCGCGAAGGTCAATCTGCATTTCTTCGATCATCCGGAGAAGTCGGGCATCTTCAATCTGGGCAGCGGCCGCGCGCAGCCGTTCAACGACATCGCCTCGACGGTCGTCAACACGCTGCGCGTGCTCGACGGCGAACCAGCGCTGTCGCTCGCCGAGCTGGTGCAGCGCGGGCTGATCGAGTACATCGCGTTCCCCGATGCGCTGCGCGGCAAGTACCAGTGCTTCACGCAGGCCGATCAGACGAAGCTGCGCGCCGCGGGCTACGATGCGCCGTTCCTGACGGTGCAGGAAGGCGTCGATCGCTACGTGCGTTGGCTATTCGGCCAGGTGTAAATCGTTCGTACGCCTCTCTACACTGGAGTCTCCCGGTCGGTGATCGTCACCGGCCGGTGTTTCAGGGAGATTCCATATGTTCAAAAAAGTCATCGTCACGGCGGCCATGCTTGCCGCTTTCGGCCAGGCGTTCGCTACGGTCGACGTCAACTCCGCTAACGAAGCCGCGCTGCGCGGCATCAAAGGCATCGGTCCCGCGAAGGCGAAAGCCATCCTCGACGAACGCGCGGCCCACGGCCCGTTCAAGGATGCAGCGGATCTCAGCAAGCGCGTCAAGGGTCTCGGCGGTCATACCGTCGAACGTCTGCAAACCGAGGGCCTCGCTGTCGGCACATCGGGCGCTGGTGCAGCGACTGTCGCTGCTGCTGGCGCACAGGCTGCGGCGCCTCACACGAAGGCCCCGCCCGCTGCGAAGAACGACGCCGCCGTGGTGGTCAAGAAATAGTCGCCTGAACTGAACGCCTGACATGCGCGGCGACGCTTGCGCGCGGCGGGCGCTCGCCCTGTGCCATCTTCCTTCTGGCCGGAGTTGTGGCAACCGCTCCCTTCAGCCGTCACGCAAGTGACTGGCTTCCGCGGCAGATCCAGCCTGCCGCGGCTTTTTGCGTTTGCGCGACCGGTCGCCGCAGGGATGGGCGCGTTTCGTTTGCCGTCGAAAGAGCGGTGAATGCTTCGGCAAATGCGTGCCTGTATGCAGCCACATCACGGCCACATCGCAGCCACATCGCTGCCGCATCGCAGCCACCTCGCGGCTACATCACCGCCGCATGCGACAGGACAAGAACCCTGTGGCATCCATGTAGCCGTTAGGGGCTGCGGGCGGCCATCCGGATGCTGGTTTAGAATCGACGGATTCCAGACTCCGCGCAATCGTCACAGCACACAACGACATGGCTTACAAAACGATTGAAGACACGATCGGCAACACGCCTCTCATCCAGCTCGTCCGCTTGGTGGACGACGACATCCGCAGCCGCAACAACGTTGTGCTGGGCAAGCTCGAAGGCAACAACCCGGCGGGATCGGTGAAAGACCGACCCGCGCTTTCGATGATCAAGAAGGCGGAACTGCGCGGGCGCATCAAGCCGGGCGACACGCTGATCGAAGCGACGAGCGGCAACACGGGCATCGCGCTCGCCATGGCGGCGGCAATCCGCGGCTACAAGATGATCCTGATCATGCCGGAAGACCTGTCGCTGGAGCGGCGCCAGAGCATGGCGGCATACGGCGCCGAAATCCTGCTGACGCCGGTGAAGGGCGGCATGGAATACGCGCGCGATCTCGCCGAGCAGATGCAGCGCGAAGGCAAGGGCATCATCCTCGACCAGTTCGGCAACCCCGACAATCCGCTCGCGCACTACGAAGCGACGGGCCCGGAAATCTGGCGCGACACGGAAGGCCGCATCACGCATTTCGTGTCGGCGATGGGCACGACGGGCACGATCATGGGCGTGTCGCAGTATCTGAAGGAACAGAGTTCGGCCATCGAGATCATCGGCGCGCAACCGGAAGAGGGCTCGCGCATTCCGGGCATCCGCAAATGGCCCGAGGCCTATCTGCCGAAGATTTTCGATCGCAGCCGCATCGACCGCGTCGAGAACGTGAGCCAGTCGGCATCGGAAGCGATGGCGCGCCGGATGGCGGCCGTCGAAGGCGTGTTCTGCGGCATCTCGTCGGCGGGCGCGTGCGAAGTGGCGCTGCGTATCGCGCGTCAGGTCGAGAACGCGACGATCGTGTTCATCGTGTGCGATCGCGGCGACCGCTATCTGTCGACGGGCGTGTTCCCTGCGTAATCGTCGCTTGCCGGCTGCGGCAAGTCGGAGCAGAAAGCGAAAACGCCGGCAAATGCCGGCGTTTTTCATGCATCACATCGAGCGTCGTTTACTGCGAAGCGGCAGGCACCGATGCATTGCCCGCCGAGGTCGCATCCAGTTGCGCCTTCACGCGTTCGCCGAGTTCGTACACAGCGAGCGCATAGAAGAAGCTGCGGTTATAGCGCGTGAGCACATAGAAGTTCTTCAAACCCAGCACGTATTCCGTCTGCCGGCCAGGTGAGGGCAGATCGACCACGGTGACGGGCGTGCCCGCTTCCGTGCGCATGTCGAGGCCAGGCTGGTTCATCAGCATGCCCGCCTTCAGCAGTTGCTGCAGCGACCAGCGCGGCTCCGGCGCGCCCGTCGCGGCCGCCTGCGCGATGCCGAGGCTGCCCGTGTCCGTCGCGATATTCCACACGACGGGCCGGCCCGTTTCCCAGCCGTTCTGCCTGAGATAGTTCGCGACGCTGCCGATTGCATCGGCCTGGCTCGTGCGCAGATCGATCTTCTTGTTGCCTTCGTAGTCGACCGCGTACTGGACGATGCTGCTCGGCAGGAATTGCGGAATGCCGATCGCGCCCGTGTACGAGCCGAGCACGGTCGTCGGATCGATCTGCGCGTCGCGCGTCCACACCAGATAGTCTTCGAGATTCTTGCGGAACGTCGCCTGACGTTCGTCGCGATTGGGCGTGCCCGGGTAATCGAACGAGAGCGTGGTGAGCGCGTCGAGCACACGGAAGTTGCCCATGTAGCGCCCATAGATCGTCTCGACGCCGATGATGCCGACAATCACTTCCGGCGGCACGCCGTACTGCTCATACGCGCGTTGCAACGTCGCCTGATTCGCGCGCCAGAACTTCACGCCCGCGTTGATGCGCACCGGGTCGAGAAAGCGCCCCTGATAGACACGCCAGTTCTTGATCGACGGCGTCGGCGACGGCGTTACGAGCTTCACGGCCGTCGCCGAATAGCTCACGCGCGCGAAGAGCGCATGCAATGCGGTGGGATCGAAGTCGTAGCGCGCGACCATGTCGTTGACGAACGTATCGACATTGCCGTTGTTCGCATAACGCTGCGGAACGATTTCTTCTTCGAACGTCTGTCCTTGAGTCGGCTGTTCAGGCTGGCTTTGCGCGAGCAGCGCGCGTGGTTTGGCTTTGACGGTCTGCGCCGAGGCCGGGCCGGCTCCCGCGAACACGCACCAAGCGACGGTCAGTGCGGCGGCTACAGTCGTTGCGCGTAGCCGATGTTGAGCGGATAGAGCAAGCTTGACGGTCATGGTGAACTGAGGGTGTGTGCTGGCAAAAAAGTTACGGGGGAGTATACCCGACGAGATTCGCCAATCTGTGTAGAAGCGTTGCGCCAGCGCGGTCCTGACGCGTCGTGTGGTAACTTCGTAGTATTCGCGCAACCCATTGCGCTCATGGACGGAAACACGCAGCGCCACCCGCACGCCTCGCGCGGCGCGCCGCCCGAAATCGACTCATGGCAACCGGCTTCTATACACACGCAGACTGTCTGCAGCATGAGATGGGGCAATGGCATCCCGAATGCCCCGCGCGCCTGCAGGCAATCGAAGACCAACTGATCGCAAGCCGCATCGGCGAGCTGATCGAACGCGAGTCCGCACCGCTTGCCGACGAGTCCGCGCTGCTGCGCGTGCATACGAAAGCGCATGTCGACTACATCCGCGAGCGCTCGCCGGGCACCGGCTATGCGGAGATCGATCCCGACACGTCGATGAATCCGCATACGTGGACGGCCGCGTTGCGCGCGGCGGGCGCGGCTGTCGCGGCCACCGACGCCGTCATCGAAGGCCGTTACGACAACGCGTTTTGCAGCGTGCGTCCGCCGGGCCATCACGCGGAGCCGGCGCGCGCAATGGGCTTCTGCTTCTTCAACAACGTCGCGATCGCCGCGCGGCACGCGCTCGAAGCGCACGGCCTCGAGCGTGTCGCGATCATCGATTTCGACGTGCACCACGGCAACGGCACGGAGGCCGCGTTCTCCAACGATACGCGCGTGCTGATGTGCAGCATCTTCCAGCATCCGTTTTATCCGTTCACAGGCGCCGATAACCAGGCGCCGAACATGTGCAACGTGCCGATCGCGGCGCGCTCGAAGGGGATGGTCGTGCGCGAGGCGATCGACATGATCTGGCTGCCGCGCCTCGACGCGTTCAAGCCGCAGATGCTGTTCGTGTCGGCGGGCTTCGACGCGCATCGCGAGGACGATCTCGGCAACATGGGGCTCGTCGAGGACGACTACGTGTGGATCACCGAGCAGATTCGCCGTGTCGCGGACAAGTACGCGCAAGGGCGCATCGTCAGTTGTCTGGAAGGCGGCTACAACCTGTCGGCGCTCGGACGCAGCGTCGTCGCGCATGTGCGCACGCTCGCGGGCATCTGAACGCAAGCGCCGCGCATGGGAGGAAAGCTCATCATGAATAGCGATGCAACTGCCCCGCTGATCGACGTTACGCACGATGCCTACGACGTGCGCGGCGTCGTGCGTCTCACGCTGAACCGGCCGGACGCGTTCAATGCGCTGTCGGAGGCGCTGCTCGACGAACTGCACACGCAACTCGCCGACATCGCGAAGAGCGACGCGCGCGTCGTAGTGATCGCAGGCGCGGGCCGCGCGTTCTGCGCCGGGCACGATCTGAAGGAAATGCGCGCCGCGCCGTCGCTCGACTATTACAAGGCGCTCTTTGCGCGCTGCTCGAAAGTGATGCTCGCGATCCAGCGCATGCCGCAGCCGGTGATCGCGCGCGTGCACGGCATCGCGACGGCGGCAGGCTGTCAGCTGGTGGCGATGTGCGATCTCGCCGTAGCCGCCGATATCGCGCGCTTCGCCGTGTCGGGCGTCAATCTCGGGCTTTTCTGCGCGACGCCGTCGGTGCCGCTGTCGCGCAACGTATCGCGCAAGGCCGCGCTTGAAATGCTGCTGACGGGCGAATTTATCGATGCAATGGCGGCGAAGCAGCAGGGCCTCGTGAATCGCGTGGTGCCGCTCGACATCCTCGATATCGAGGTCGCCGCGCTCGCGAAGAGCATCTGCGCGAAACCGCGCGAGGCCGTGGAAGCGGGCAAGAGCCTGTTCTACCGGCAACTCGAAATGGGCATCGAGGCGGCGTACCAGCTGGCCGGGCAGACGATGGCCTGCAACATGATGGACGACTCAGCGCTCGAGGGCGTGCAGGCGTTCATCGACAAGCGGCCGCCCGACTGGAAGCACACGTCGGACCGCCAGGCCGCGCGCTAGTCGGCTTCATTCCGAACGCTTCAATATCCAGTCGATGAGCGCGTCGATCACGCGCTCGCGATCGAGGTCGTTCATCGTCTCGTGAAAGCTGCCTTCGTAAAGCGTCAGCGTCTTGTCCGGCGAGCCGGCGTGCGCGCCAAAGTCGCGGCTGCCGTCGGGCTCGGTGAGCTTGTCGGCTGTGCCATGCCAGATCAGCAGCGGCATGCGCAGGCCCGCGCGGCCCTGCTCGATGCGCTGCATCGCGAGCAGTAGTTCGGCGCCCGTGCGCGCGGGAATCGGACCGTGATGCACGAGCGGATCGTTCCGGTTCGCCTCGACGGCAGCGCGATCGCGCGACAGCAGCGCGGCGTCGATCTTCATCGCCGGAAAGCGCGGCCATGCGCGGCTGATCTTCTGGCTCAACGCGAGCATCCAGCGCGGCACGTCGCGGCCTGGAGCGAGCGCGGGGCTCGACAGGATCAGACCGCCCAACGGCCGTGCGTGGCGTGCGTGCTTTTCGATCGCGTGCAAGGCGGCGATCGCGCCGCCCATGCTGTGGCCCATCAGGAACAGCGGCCCATCGTTGCGCGCGGCCATCGTGACGAGCGCGTCGGCATCCAGCAGGTATTCGTCGAAGCGCTCGATCCATGCGCGCGGTCCGGGCGCGTGGCCGTGCCCGCGCAGATCGATCGCGATCAGTTCGATGCCGTTCGCATTGAGCGCCTGCGCAAGCGCGGCGTAACGTCCGGCGTGCTCCGCGAGCCCGTGCAGAAGAGCAACCGTTGCGCGTCGTATCCCCGCCGCGCGCCATCGAAAGACGGGCAGCTCGACGCCGTCGGCCGTGACGGCGCGAGACCGCTCGGGATGAGGCATCGCGGGAATCGCAGCGGCCTGGGTCGTCTCCATGGGCATCTTCCGATTGTTGTCGTGGTGCGCCCGATCATAGCGGCGCACATCGCGCCCGTTGCGGCCAATCGAACCGGGCAGCCCTCTAATTCCGGTCGGTTATGAAAGTCTCCGAATTGATTATTAAAGGATATGACGCGTCTGCGGTAAAATCGGCGGCTCAAATCCCAATAAAAGTCACGGCGGCCGGTGCCTGGAGCGTGCGACGCTTGCTGGCAAAGTCCGCCGTTTCGTTTTTCATGATCGAACTACGCAATCTTTCGCAGCGTTTTCCGGGGCCACGGGGCTGGGTCGAAGCGCTGCACAACGTCAATCTGTCGATTCCCCAAGGCGAGGTGTTCGGCATCATCGGACGCAGTGGAGCGGGCAAGAGCACGCTGGTCCGCACGATCAATCTGCTGACGCGCCCGACGGAAGGCAATGTCGTCGTCGACGGCCGCGACCTGACGACGATGCCGGCCGCGCAGTTGCGCGAGGCGCGCCGCGAAATCGGCATGATCTTCCAGCACTTCAACCTGCTGTCGTCGCGCACGGTGTTCGGCAACGTCGCGCTGCCGCTCGAACTGGCCGGCATGAAGCGCGCGGAGATCGACGCGCACGTGCTGCCGCTGCTCGAACTCGTCGGGCTGTCGGCGCAGAAGGACCGCTACCCGTCGCAGATCAGCGGCGGGCAGAAGCAGCGCGTCGGCATTGCGCGCGCGCTCGCGAGCAAGCCGAAAGTGCTGCTCTCCGACGAAGCGACATCCGCGCTCGATCCCGAAACGACGCGCGCGATTCTCGATCTGCTCAAGCGCATCAACCGCGAGCTGAAGCTGACCGTCGTGCTGATCACGCACCAGATGGAAGTGATCAAGCAGGTGTGCGACCGCGTCGCCGTGCTCGATAACGGACGCGTGGTCGAAGAGGGCAAGGTCATCGATGTGTTCCTGCAACCGCATCACGAAGTCACGCGCGCGCTGATCGGCGACGTGATCGCGCAGGAATTGCCGCCCGCGCTCAAGGCGCGCGTCGCCGAGCGTCTGAAGACGGGCAGCGGCCATCTGCTGCGGCTCGCGTTCACGGGTTCGGGCGTCGATCAGCCGATTCTTTCGGAGACGATTCGCCGCTACGAACTGGACTTCAACATCCTGCATGGCCAGATCGACGAGATCCAGGGGCAGGCGTTCGGCTCGCTCGCGGTGCTCGCGGGCGGCGAGCCGTCGAAGGTGGCGCAGGCGCTGGCGTTCCTGCGCGAACAGGGCGTGGTAGTCGAGGAGTTGTCGTATGTTGAGTGAAATGTTCGATATGTTCGTGCAGTCGTTCTGGGAGACGCTGATCATGGTCGGCATCTCGGGGCTGATCGGCGCGGCCGTCGGCCTGCCGCTCGGCGTGCTGCTCTATCTGACCGACCGCCAGGGCGTGCTGCAGAACCTCGGCGTCAATCGCGCGATGGGCGTGGTCGTCAATGCCGTGCGCTCGACGCCGTTCATCATTCTTCTCGTCGCCGTGATTCCTTTTACGCGCCTCGTCGTCGGCTCGTCGATCGGCACGGCCGCGGCCGTCGTGCCGCTGACGATCGCCGCCGCGCCGTTCATCGCGCGCCTCGTCGAGACGGCGCTGCGCGAAGTCGATCGCGGCCTGATCGAAGCGGCGCAGGCGATGGGCGCGACGACGTCGCAGATCGTATTCAAGGTGCTCTTGCCGGAATCGCTGCCGGGCATCGTCGCGGGCCTGACGATCACGTTCGTGTCGCTGGTCGGCTATTCGGCGATGGCGGGCGCGATCGGCGGCGGCGGTCTGGGCGATCTCGGCATCCGCTATGGGTATCAGCGTTTTCTGCCGGAAGTGATGGTGACGGTCGTCGTGATCCTGATCGTCTTCGTGCAACTGGTGCAGTCGTTCGGGGATTGGCTCGTGCGTCGTTTGAGCCACAAATAACACTCTTGGAAAATAAAGGTCTGGTCATGCAACGTCGTTTCATTCTCAAGCTCGCGGCTGCGGTGGGCGCCGTCTCGCTGTTCTGCGCATCATCGCTCGCGTTCGCCGACGAATCGATCAAGGTCGGCGTGACGGGCGGTCCGCACGCGCAGTTGATGGACGTCGTGAAGACGGTCGCCGCGAAGAACGGACTGAACATCAAGGTGATCGAGTTCTCCGATTACGTGCAGCCGAACGCGGCGCTCGCCGGCGGCGATCTCGACGCGAACAGCTACCAGCACGAGCCGTATCTGCAGGCGCAGGTGAAGGACCGCGGCTACAAGCTGATCAAGATCGCCGATACCGTGACCTTCCCGATGGGCATCTATTCGAAAAAGGTGAAGTCGCTTGCCGAACTGCAGGCGGGCGCGAAGATCGCCGTGCCGAACGATCCGACCAACGGCGGACGCGCGCTGCTTCTGCTGCAAAAGCAGGGCTTGATCAAGCTGCGCGCCGATGCAGGCCTCAAAGCGACGCCGCTCGACATCGCCGAGAACCCGAAGAAGCTGAAGATCGTCGAACTCGACGCAGCGCAGATTCCGCGCTCGCTCGGCGACGTCGACGCAGCCGCGATCAATACGAACTTCGCGATGGAAGCGGGTCTGAAGCCGAAGCAGGACGCGATTGCGATCGAAGACCCGAAAGGGCCGTACGTGAACATCATTGCGATCCGCGAGTCTGACCGCAACAAGCCGTGGGTGGCGAAGCTGATCGCGGCGTATCACTCGCCGGAAGTGAAGCAGTTCATCGATAGCAAGTTTGGCGGCTCGGTGATCGCGTCCTGGTGAACGCGTCCCGATGAGCGCGTCTCGGTGAGCGGTGCGACGAAGTGGCGCGATGCAGTGGCGTGGGAGCGGTCCGCGCCGCTGCATGTAGGACCATAGCTGACTGACGCCGCACCGCGCGTGCTTCTGGCCCCGTTATGCGGCCGTATTGGTAGGAACCCTGACTTGGCTTTTGGGCTTTTTCCGGTCTAGAATAGCACGACCGTTCGATATTGCCGTCATCGCCATCGGGGAGCGATATCCTCGATATCCCAGCAATCCCGGGCGGCTCCCGCGGAGGCTATCGCTATAATGTCCGTCGGGTTGACGTATTCGTAACTTTGGAGCGTGTGCATGAAAATCCTGGTGCCAGTCAAGAGAGTGGTTGACTACAACGTGAAGGTCCGCGTGAAGTCGGACAACACGGGCGTCGACATTGCCAATGTGAAGATGTCGATGAATCCGTTCGACGAAATCGCCGTCGAAGAGGCCGTGCGCCTAAAGGAAGCGGGCGTCGCGACGGAAGTGATCGCGGTGTCGGCAGGCGTCACGCAGTGCCAGGAAACGCTGCGCACGGCGCTGGCGATCGGCGCGGATCGCGCGATCCTGATCGAATCGAATGAGGACCTGCAGCCTTTGGCTGTGGCCAAGCTGCTGAAGGCGCTCGTCGACAAGGAGCAGCCGTCGCTGGTGATCCTCGGCAAGCAGGCCATCGACGACGATTCGAACCAGACCGGTCAGATGCTGGCCGCGCTGGCGAATCTGCCGCAGGCGACGTTTGCATCGAAGGTCGTCGTGGCTGATGGCAAGGCGACGGTGTCGCGTGAAGTCGATGGCGGCGCGGAGACGCTGTCTCTCACGCTACCCGCCGTGGTGACGACGGATCTGCGCCTGAACGAGCCGCGCTACGTGACGCTGCCGAACATCATGAAGGCGAAGAAGAAGCCGCTCGAAACCGTGAAGCCGGAAGACCTGGGCGTCGATGTGACGCCGCGTCTGAAGACGCTGAAGGTCAGTGAGCCGCCGAAGCGTTCCGCTGGCGTCAAGGTGCCGGACGTGAAGACGCTGGTCGAGAAGCTCAAGACCGAAGCCAAGGTGCTTTGATCGACGGACATGCGGAGACGAATGAAATGACGATTCTGGTAATTGCTGAACACGACAATGCGTCGATCAAGGCCGCGACGCTGAACACGGTCGCTGCCGCACAGAAGATTGGCGGCGACATTCACGTGCTGGTCGCTGGCCACAACGCACAGGCGGCTGCGGACGCGGCATCGAAGATTGCGGGCGTCGCAAAGGTGCTGCTCGCCGACGCACCACAACTCGAAGCGGGTCTCGCCGAAAACGTCGAGGCGACGGTACTGAAGATCGCGAAGGACTATTCGCACATCCTCGCGCCCGCGACGGCCTACGGCAAGAACATCGCGCCGCGCATCGCGGCAAAACTCGACGTCGCGCAGATCAGCGACATCACGGCTGTCGATAGCGCGGACACGTTCGAGCGTCCGATCTATGCAGGCAACGCGATTGCAATCGTGCAATCGGCTGACCCCGTCAAGGTCATCACGGTGCGCGCAACGGGCTTCGACCCGGTCGCGGCGGAAGGCGGCAGCGCTTCTGTCGAGAAGATCGAAGCCGCAGCCGATGCAGGCATCTCGCAGTTCGTGAGCCGCGAAGTGACGAAGCTGGACCGTCCGGAACTGACGTCGGCGAACATCATCGTGTCGGGCGGCCGTGGTCTCGGCAGCGGCGAGAACTACACGAAAGTGCTCGAGCCGTTGGCTGACAAGCTCGGTGCTGCGATGGGCGCATCGCGTGCAGCCGTCGATGCGGGCTACGTGCCGAACGACTATCAGGTCGGACAAACGGGCAAGATCGTCGCGCCGCAGCTGTACATCGCGGTCGGTATCTCGGGCGCGATCCAGCACCTGGCGGGCATGAAGGACTCGAAGGTGATCGTCGCGATCAACAAGGACGAAGAGGCGCCGATTTTCAGTGTCGCGGACTACGGTCTCGTCGGCGATCTGTTCACGCTCGTGCCGGAACTGGTGAACGCACTCGGCTGATAGAACACCGCGTCGCATGACGGCGCACGACAGTCAGGCACCAGACCAAGGGGCGCGAGGATGTTGAATCCGGCGCCCCTTTTTTATCGAAGTCTTGGAGGAGACACAAATGAGCTACACGGCACCCATCAAGGACATGATGTTCGTGATGCGGGAACTGGCGGGGCTTGACGACGTCGCTGAGTTGCCCGGCTTCGAAGAGGCCGGCCTTGAAACGGCCCAGGCCGTGATCGAAGAATCCGCGAAGCTGTGCGGCGAAGTGCTGGCGCCGCTGAACGTCGAAGGCGACCGGAACCCGAGCAGCTGGAAAGACGGCGTGGTCACGGCCACGCCTGGTTTCGCCGATGCGTTTCGCCAGTTCGCCGCGGGCGGCTGGCAGGGCGTGCAGCATCCCGTCGAATACGAAGGCCAGGGGCTGCCCAAGCTGATCGCGGCGGCCTGCATCGAAATGCTCAACGCGTCGAACCTCGCGTTCGCACTGTGCCCGCTGTTGACGGACGGCGCAATCGAGGCGCTGCTCACGGCCGGCAGCGAAGAACAGAAGCGCACCTACGTGCCGAAGCTGATCTCCGGCGAATGGACGGGCACGATGAACCTCACCGAGCCGCAGGCGGGCTCGGATCTCGCGCTGGTGCGCACGCGCGCCGAGCCGCAGGGCGACGGTTCGTACAAGCTCTTCGGCACGAAGATCTTCATCACGTGGGGCGAGCACGACATGGCGGAGAACATCGTCCATCTGGTGTTGGCACGCACGCCGGACGCGCCCGAAGGCGTGAAGGGCATTTCGCTTTTCATCGTGCCGAAGTTCGCCGTCAATGAAGACGGCTCGCTCGGTGAGCGCAACGACGTGCATTGCGTGTCGATCGAGCACAAGCTCGGCATCAAGGCGAGCCCGACGGCCGTGCTCCAGTTCGGCGATCACGGTGGCGCAATCGGTCATCTCGTCGGCGAAGAGAATCGCGGCCTCGAATACATGTTCATCATGATGAACTCGGCGCGTTTCTCGGTCGGCATGCAGGGCGTTGCCGTGTCGGACCGCGCGTACCAGAAGGCCGTTGCATACGCGAAGGAGCGCGTGCAGAGCCGGCCCGTCGATGGCTCGGCGAAGCAGGCGGTGTCGATCATCCATCATGCGGACGTGCGCCGCATGCTCGCAACGATGCGCTCGCTGACGGAAGCATCGCGTGCGCTCGCGTATGTCGCGGCGTCGCACTGCGATTTCGCGCACCGTCATCCGGACGAAGCGAAACGTGCCGAGCATCAGGCGATCTACGAATACCTCGTGCCGATCGTGAAGGGCTGGAGCACGGAGCTGTCGATCGACGTGGCGAGCCTCGGCGTGCAGGTGCACGGCGGCATGGGCTTCATCGAGGAGACGGGCGCGGCGCAGTACTACCGCGATGCGCGCATCCTGCCGATCTACGAAGGCACGACGGCGATCCAGGCGAACGACCTGATCGGCCGCAAGACGGTGCGCGATGGCGGCGCGGTCGCGAAGGCGCTGCTCGCGGAGATCGCGCAGACCGTCGAAGCATTGAAGCAGCACGATGGCGCGGCGTTCGCGTCGATGCATAAGCATCTGTCGCTTGGACACGATGCGCTGCAATCGGTAGTGGCCTTTGTCGTCGCAAACGTGAAGCGCGATCCGAATGCGGTGTTTGCGGGCAGCGTGCCGTATCTGAAGCTCGCGGGCATTGTGCTGGGCGGCTGGCAGATGGCGCGCGCGATGCTCGTCGCGCGGCAGAAGCACGCGGATGACCCGTCGTTTTACGGTGCGAAGATCGCCACCGCGCAGTTCTATGCCGAGCACGTGCTGCCGCAGGCAGTGGCGCTGGAGGCGTCGATTGTCAGCGCGAAGGGCGCGGATGGCGTGCTGGCGCTGTCGGAAGATCAGTTCTGAGCGCTGCGGGAAGCCAGGACACGTGCCCGGCAAACAACAACGGCGCCGGTGGGCGCCGTTGTCGCATATCGGAGTGGAGAATCGATCAGGCGTAAGCAGGACGCGTCTGACCCGTCGTTTCACCGAGATAGCGATATACCGACAGATCGCCCGACTGGATCGCCGGACGCTTGCCCGAAATCAGGTCGGCGAGCAGTTGGCCCGAGCCGCACGACATCGTCCAGCCGAGCGTGCCGTGTCCCGTGTTCAGGAACAGGTTCGACACGGGCGTGCGTCCGACGATCGGCGTGCCGTCCGGCGTCATCGGGCGCAGGCCCGTCCAGAACGTCGCCTTCGACGTGTCGCCGCCGCCCGGGAACAGATCGTTCACGCACATTTCGAGCGTTCCGCGGCGCGCGTCCTTGAGCTTCTTGTCGAAGCCGACGATCTCCGCCATCCCGCCGACGCGAATCCGGTTGTCGAAACGCGTGATCGCGATCTTGTACGTCTCGTCGAGCACGGTCGACACAGGCGCTGAGTTTGCATCGACGATCGGCGCGGTGATCGAGTAGCCCTTGAGCGGGTACACGGGAATCTTGACGAGACCCGACAGGAACTTCGTCGAGTACGAGCCGAGCGCGACAACGAAGCTGTCCCCGCGCACGATCTCGCTGCCGCACTTCACGCCGGCGATACGGTCGCCTTCCATCGCGAGCGCGTCGATCGGCGTGTTGTAGCGGAATTTGACGCCCAGTTGCTCGGCGAGCGCGGCGAGGCGCGTCGTGAACAGCTGGCAGTCGCCCGTTTCGTCGCCCGGCAGGCGCAGGCCGCCCGTCAGCTTGTGCGAGGTCGCGGCGAGCGCCGGCTCGGCGCGCGCGAGGTCGCCCGGCATCAGCAGTTCATACGGAACGTTCGCTTCCTTCAGCACTGCGACGTCCTTGGCGGCGCCATCGAGTTGCTGTTGCGTGCGGAACAGTTGCAGCGTGCCGCCCGTGCGGCCTTCGTACTGGATGCCTGTCTCGGCGCGCAGCGCCTGCAGGCAATCGCGGCTGTATTCGGCGAGGCGCACCATGCGGCCCTTGTTGACGGCATAGCGCTCGGACGTGCAGTTCTGCAGCATCTGCCACATCCATTGCAGCTGGAATTGCGTGCCGTCGAGGCGAATGGCGAGCGGCGCATGCTTCTGGAACATCCACTTGACGGCCTTGAGCGGAATGCCCGGCGCGGCCCACGGCGAAGCGTAGCCCGGCGAGATCTGACCGGCATTCGCGAAGCTCGTGTCGAGCGCAGGGCCCGCTTCGCGATCGATCACGGTCACTTCGTGGCCCGCGCGCGCAAGATAATAGGCGCTCGTGATCCCGACGACGCCACTGCCCAGAACGACAACACGCATAGCTGCTCCCAAAAGGTCGAAAGGCTCACGGCGTATAAGAGGAAGATGGCCTCGTCGTTCGTCCTTTTGTTCGATTAACGAGGTGATGTGCCGGATGCCTAGTGTTAACCGCTATACTATTTGCGTCTAGGCAGGTTTTGTTATTGTATTTTTCAGATTTTCAGTAAAAACCATGCGTACACAGCGTCAACCCGTCCGCGCGCTCGACAAGCTCGATCACAAGATCCTGAAAATCCTCCAGGAGGACGGCCGGATCGCGATGAAGGAACTCGCCGAACAGGTCGGCCTGTCGGTGACGCCGTGCATCGAGCGCGTCAAGCGCATGGAGCGCGACGGCGTCATCACCGGCTACCACGCGCGCGTGAATCCGGCGGAACTGGGCGCCGCGCTGCTGGTGTTCGTCGAGATCACGCTCGACCACAAGAGCGGCAACATGTTCGACCAGTTCCGGCGCGAGGTGAAGAAAATCCCGGAGGTGCTCGAATGCCATCTGGTGTCCGGGGAATTCGACTATCTGATCAAGGCGCGCATCGGCGAAATGGCCGACTACCGCAAGCTGCTCGGCGACATCCTGCTGCAACTGCCGGGTGCCGTGCAGTCGAAAAGCTATGTCGTGATGGAAGAAATCAAGGAAACGCTGACGATTGCCGTCGGCGAATGAGCGGTCCGGCACGCCATCGCGCACGCCGAATCGGCCCTAAAAGTGGCGCTCGACAAAAGCCGTAAATACTGTATATTTATACAGTATTCGACGCTGCTTTTGACGTGTGCCGTGACCGATTACGACCGAGACATCCCCGAATATCCGATCGCGCCGCCCGCTCCGCGCAAAGGGCGGGGCGCGGTGATGAACTTGCAGGGCCGCTATGAAGTGGACCAGCGCGAGGCGGTCGACGACGGCTGGATCGCGCCGTCCGAAGAGGAGAGCGGCCGGCCTGCGCTGCGCACGCAGATTTTCGAGGAGCGCGCGAAGAGCATTCTCACGCATAACCAGTCGCCGGATATTCCGTTCAGCGTATCGCTGAATCCGTATCGCGGCTGCGAGCACGGCTGCATCTATTGCTTTGCGCGTCCGACGCACAGTTATCTGGGGCTGTCGCCGGGCCTCGATTTCGAAAGCCGGATCTACGCGAAGATCAACGCGCCCGAACTGCTCGCGCGCGAAATGGCGAAGAAGTCCTATGTGCCGGAACCGATCGCGCTCGGCGTGAATACGGACGCATGGCAGCCCGCCGAACGCGATTTGCAGCTGACGCGGCGCGTGATCCAGGTGATGAGCGACCATAACCAGCCGTTCGCGGCGATCACGAAGAACTCGCTGATCGAACGCGATATCGACCTGCTCGCACCGATGGCGGAGAAAGGGCTGACGATGGCGGCAATCACGATCACGACGCTCGATGCCGACATCGCACGCACACTCGAACCACGCGCCGCGACGCCTTCGAGGCGGCTCAGAACCATCCGCACGCTGGCGGACGCGGGGATTCCCGTTGGCGTCAGCATCGCGCCCGTGATTCCGTTCGTCACGGAGCAGGACATGGAGCGCGTGCTCGAAGCGTGCGCGCAAGCGGGGGCGACGAGCGCGAGCTATATCGTGTTGCGTCTGCCTTGGGAAGTCGCGCCGCTCTTCAAGGATTGGCTTGCGGCGCATTTTCCGGACCGCGCCGACCGCGTGATGAGCCGTGTGCAAGATATGCGCGGCGGCAAGGACTACGATTCGTCGTTCTCGACGCGGATGAAGGGCGAGGGGCTATGGGCCGATCTGCTCAAGCAACGCTTTGCAAACGCGGTGCGGCGTCTGGGCTTGAATGCGCGCAACCACGGCATTCTCGACATGTCGCATTTCAAGCGGATCGAGCCGCGCAAACCCGTTGCCCCAGAAACGTCCCAGCTAAGCCTTTTCTGATGGAGCGACTACTGCGAGATTGCTTTCGCCGCTTCGACCTGAGATTCGAAATACGTCTGGAACGACAGCGCGAGACCCGTCATCAGCAGGAACGCGCCGATCAGCAGCGAAAAGATCACGATGAAGACGACGGTCCAGCCAGACTGGCTTTGACGTCCCGTTTGCGCGTTGAACTGCGCGTCCCATTTTTCGTCCGGGCGCAGGCCGTAGACGATCGCGGCCAGAAATGCCGCCAGTATCGACACGGCGCCGGGAACGGCGAGCACCCAGCCCGTGATCGACGCGCGTTCGGTCGCGGCAAGCAGCAGGAAGCCCGGAATACCGATGATCGTCCCGACGATGTGAGCCCAGCCCCACACGTCACGCACGCCGTACAAATAGAAGCGATGCGCGCCGAGCGTGCCGAAGAAAAACGCGAGCGCGGCGGTGATGGTCTTCGAGCGAAAGCGCGGGTGATGCGTAGCGACGGTGGCCATGAACGTAATCGACAGGGTAATGGGCGGCGTAGCTGCGCACACGATGCACAGCGCGACGCGCATTCTACGCCGCGCGCTGTCCGCGCGGCACTTCCGATGGCTTATGTCCGGCTTGCGTCCCCGCCGGAAGCTACGTGGCGGAGGAGGTCGCCAAAAAGCGACAGCGCGGAAGCGAAAAGGATCAGAATACGAACCCGGTGCGCGGAATCGTGGCGCGTACGCGACGGCGCCGCGAACAGTGCGCAAACCAGTGCTAAAGAGGGCTTCCCGGCTCTCCAGCCGGCCGGCTCGGACTGTTCCGTGCTCGCGCGTTCAGCCGGTGTGGGCGTCCCGCGCAACCTCATCGCCCGGTTTATCCCGCTAAGTGTTTGTTGTGGTTTCGGTTTCGGGATATAATCGCGTGTTTCAGTAGTTTCGAACCCCGGTTTTCAAGGATTCCTAGTATGGTCATCATCCGCTTGGCTCGTGGCGGCTCGAAGAAGCGCCCGTTCTACAACATCGTCGCAACCGATTCGCGTAACCGTCGTGACGGCCGCTTCATCGAGCGCGTTGGCTTCTACAACCCGGTCGCTACGAAGGGTGAGTCGCTGCGTATCGCTCAAGACCGCCTGACGTACTGGCAAGGCGTTGGCGCACAACTGTCGCCGACCGTCCAGCGTCTGGTGAAGGAAGCGCAAAAGGCGCAACCGGCTGCGTAAATGCAGTTTCAAGGTACATCGTCGGCTCGTGCAGCATTGGTTCTGCGCGAGTCTGGGTGTACGAGTTTGACGTATGCAGGCTTGAGGTTCGCTGATGTCGGAGCGTGATTCGGATAGTTCAGGTCGCGCGAAGGCGAAACCCCAGCCGACCGCGCGGGCGTCATTCGGCGCATTTGTCCGCAAGCCGGTCGAGCGGCCGGCAAAGGCTGCGGCCGCGCAGGAAATGCTCGTTGAATCGGCGGAAAGCTGGCCCGACGATGCGATCGAAGTCGGCGCAATCGTCGATGCATACGGTCTCAAAGGTTGGGTGAAGGTGGCCGCGCATGCGGACGCCGGTCAGGGCGGCGACGCCTTGCTCAACGCCAAACGCTGGTGGCTCGAAAAAGGTCGCGAGCGCAAATCGGCGGCCTGCCTGCAGTCGAAGATTCACGGCGACAGCATCGTTGCGCATCTGGGCGGCGTGGCCGACCGCGATGTCGCGCTCGCGTTGCGCGGTCATCGCGTCTACGTGCGCCGCAGCGATTTCCCTGCGCTCGAAGCCGACGAGTATTACTGGGTCGATCTGCTGGGCCTCGATGTCGTCAACGAGGCGGGCGTCGAACTCGGCAAAGTGGCAGATCTGATCGACAACGGTGCGCAGTCGGTGTTGCGCATCGAGTATCCGGCTACGGGCAAAGACGGCAAGCCGATCACCGGCGAGCGCTTGATCCCGTTCGTCGGCGTCTATGTCAAGACGGTGGATCAGGCGGCGAAGACGATCGTCGTCGACTGGGACGCCGATTACTAGAACGTTCGCTTCACGGAGAGAGCGATGCAATTCGATATCGTCACGCTCTTTCCCGAGATGTTTCGCGCGCTGACCGACTGGGGCATCACGAGCCGCGCAGCGAAACAGCAGCGTTATGGGTTGCGCACGTGGAATCCGCGTGATTTCACGACCGACAACTACCGCACCGTCGACGATCGTCCTTACGGCGGAGGCCCCGGCATGGTGATGCTGGCCAGGCCGCTCGAAGATGCGATCGATGCCGCGAAAGCGGCACAGGCGGAGCAGGGCATCCGCGGCGCGCGCGTGGTGATGATGTCGCCGCAGGGCGCTACGCTGAATCACGACAAGGTGATGCGCTTTTCCGCGGAGCCCGGACTGATCGTGCTGTGCGGCCGCTATGAGGCGATCGATCAGCGTTTGATCGACCGTGTCGTCGACGAAGAAGTGAGCCTCGGCGACTTCGTGCTGTCGGGTGGCGAGCTGCCCGCGATGGCGTTGATCGACGCGGTGGTGCGTCATCTGCCGGGCGTGCTGAACGATGCGCAGTCGGCCGTGCAGGATAGCTTTGTCGATGGTTTGCTGGATTGCCCGCACTACACGCGTCCCGAGGAATACAGCGGCGTGCGCGTGCCCGATGTGCTGCTCGGCGGCCATCATGCGGAAATCGAGCAGTGGCGGCGGCGCGAAGCGCTGCGCAACACGCTCGTCAAACGGCCCGATCTGATCGACCGGGCCAGAAAGAACAAGTTGTTGAGCCGTGCCGACGAGGCATGGCTCGCAAATCTCGCCAAGGAAGCCGCGAAGCATTGAGTCTTTGCGCGACGAGGCGGGATTCAGGCGGAGCCGTCCATGCGTGGGCGGTTCCAGATGTGAACCCATCCTCTATCGGGGCCGTAGCCGGGCGCGCGTAGCGCGAGGCAGGTACGAACGCCGACAAGATGGCATTAGGAGTCAGTGATGAATCTGATTGCAAAACTCGAGCAGGAAGAAATCGAGCGCGTGCTCGCAGGCAAGACCATTCCCGAATTCGCTCCCGGCGATACGGTGGTTGTGAACGTGAACGTGGTTGAAGGTAACCGCAAGCGCGTTCAGGCCTACGAAGGCGTCGTGATCGCGAAGCGCAACCGTGGCCTCAACTCGTCGTTCATCGTCCGCAAGATCTCGTCGGGCGAAGGCGTCGAGCGTACGTTCCAGACGTATTCGCCGCTGCTGGCAAGCATCGTCGTCAAGCGTCGTGGCGATGTGCGTCGTGCAAAGCTGTACTACCTGCGCGAGCGTTCGGGCAAGTCGGCTCGAATCAAAGAGAAGCTGGTGTCGAAAGACCGCGCTGCAGCTGCTCAACAGTAAATGCTGTAAGAAAAGCACCCTCCACGGGTGCTTTTTTCTTTGCCAGGTCAAAATAGCGTTATGTTCCACAAGCGCTGGTTCGAGACTTCCATTGACCGCCCCTTCACGCCCCGCCCGTCCCGTATTTGACCCCGAAGCCTTGCCTGTCGAGGCGACCGATGCCGATCTGCCCGCCGTCGTCTCCGAGCGCCTGACGCCCGATGGCTTGCGCGCGCGTTTCGAGCAAAACCTGCCGTGGGAGCAGGAGACGCGCGAAGTCCGCTGGCGCGAAACGGGCGATCCGCGCGTCGCGGCGGTGCTGGTGCCGCTCGTCGTTCGCGATGACGGCCTGAGCGTGCTGCTCACGTTGCGCGCCGATCATCTCAACGATCACGCAGGACAGGTCAGCTTTCCGGGCGGCCGTCACGAACCCGCCGACGCCACCGTCACGGCAACGGCGCTGCGCGAAGCGCAGGAAGAAGTCGGCCTCGATCCGTCTCGCGTCGAAGTGCTCGGCACGTTGCCCGAGTATCTGACGGGCACGGGCTTTCGCGTGACGCCTGTCGTCGGTCTCGTTCATCCGCCGTTTTCGGTGAAGGCCGATTCGTTCGAAGTCGCAGAAATCTTCGAAGTGCCGCTGCGCTTTCTGATGGAGCCGAGCAATCATCAGGTGCGCGTGCTGCGCTGGGAAGGCGGCGAGCGTCGTTTTTTTGCAATGCCCTATCCGCGCGGCACGCCAGGCGGCGCGGGCGGCCATTACTTCATCTGGGGCGCAACGGCGGGCATGTTGCGCAATTTCTATCGCTTCCTCGCCGCATGACATGAAGCGGCGCGCGACGCACGGGGCCGGCTGTAGTGCATCTGTAATCGCAGCCTCTCAGCCCCATCCGACCCTGTGCTATCGTTATGACCAATTCCGATAGCTCGGCAAGACAGAACCGCTCGTCAAGAACTCGAATAGCACGGCGCCTCGCATGACTTTTTTCTCCGTATTGTTGGCCCTCATCCTCGAACAGGTGCGCGCGCTGTCGCCGAACAATCCCGTTGCGGCACTCCTTCAATACCATGCGGAATCGACTGCGCACGGCTTCGATGCCGGCAAGGAAAAACACGGCTTCCTCGCGTGGCTGGTCGTTGTGCTACCGTGGACGCTCGTTGTCGGCCTGATCTACTTCGTGCTGTACGAGATTCATTTCGCGCTCGCGTTCCTGTGGAACGTCGCGGTGCTGTACTTCACGCTGGGCTTCCGCCAGTTCAGCCACTATTTCACGGATATCCATCTGTCGCTGAACAACGACGACGTGCCGCGCGCGCGTGAAATCCTCAACGAATGGACGGGCATCGATACCGTCGACATGCCCGTCAGCGAGATCGTGCGTCACACGCTGATTCATGCCGTGGTCGCGTCGCACCGTCACGTGTTCGGCGTGTTTTTCTGGTTCCTGATTCCCGTCGGCCCGGCGGGCGCAGTGCTATATCGCACGGCCGAGTATCTGGCGCGCGCCTGGTCGCAGCCCGCCGACGACCGGACCGTTGCATTCTCCACGTTCGCGCAGCGCGCGTTCTTCGTGATCGACTGGATTCCGGCGCGCCTGACGTCGCTGGGCTTTGCGATCGTCGGCAACTTCGAGGACGCGATTTACGCATGGCGCAATCACACGCGCCAATGGCCCGATACGAACGACGGCGTGTTGCTCGCCGCAGGCAGCGGCGCGTTGGGCGCGCGGCTCGCGGGCCCGCTGGCCGAAGTGTCGAGCCTCGATGCGCTTGCGACGGGCGACGGCGGTCCGATGACCGTCGGCGACGACTGCACGCCGCGCACGCTGCAATCAGCGGTGGGCCTTGTGTGGCGGGCCGTCATCTTGTGGATGATTCTGCTGCTGATGCTGACCATCGCGGTCTGGCTGGCCTGAACGCTAACGCCGATCCGCGGCACGAAAAGCCGGCGCGAGAAGCCGGCACGAAAACCCGGCACGGAAACCCGGCACAAGAAGCCAGCACGAAACCCAAACGCCATTCCCGCGCGCCGCACGCTGAAACGCGCCTTCAACCTTCCAGGGGATCGCGCGCCGTTCCGCAATTCCAGCACACGGTGAACTGCGCTTCGAGCCATTCGCCGCAATGCGTGCAGCGCCATCCGGGCGCGTTGGCGGCGGGCCCGTTGCGTGCCGCGTCGATCACTTTCCTCGCCAGCATTTCGTCGCGTTCGTCGACGAGCCACAGTTCCGGCGCGCACTGATCCGCCGGAATCTCGCCGATTGCGCCGCTCAGATAGCGGTTGTGCAACTCGCACGCGATGCCCGCCGCGGCCAGCAGATTGATCCAATGCTGTCCGATCACGACATTCGGCGCGCGCATGAGCTTCATCATGATCGGGCTCAGCGGACGATCTGGCTCGCCTCGTGCACGAGCTGCGCATAGAGCGCGTGCCGCTCCTTCGCGACGCGGCCATCGGCGACCGCTTCGAGAATCGCGCAGCCCGGCTCATGCAGATGATGGCAGTTGTAGAAGCGGCAATTCGGCAAGAGCGGCCTGAATTCCGGAAACGCGCGCTCGAGCTTGCCCTCCGTCAGATGGTGCAGGCCGAATTCCTGGAAGCCCGGCGAGTCGATCAGCGCGCCTTCGCCGCCGGGAAGCGGGTAGAGGCGCGTAAACGTGGTCGTGTGACGGCCGCTGTTAAGCGCCGTCGAGATTTCGCGCGTCGCCACTTCGGCATTGGGAATCAGCAGATTCACGAGCGTCGACTTGCCCATGCCAGACTGCCCGAGCAGCAGCGTCGAATGTCCGCGCAGATGTTCGGCGAGTGTTTCGCGCGCGGCTTCCGGCTGCGTCTTGATCGACACTTCGAGCACCCTATAGCCGAGCCGGCGATACAGTTCGAGCCGCTTGCGCGCGAGCGGCAGCGCGGCCTCGACGTCGATCTTGTTCAGCACGATCAGCGGCTTCAGTTCGTTCTCTTCCGCGGCGACGAGCGCGCGTCCGAGCAGGTCTTCGCTGAAATGCGGCTCGGTCGCGAGCACGATCAGCAACTGATCGAGATTCGCCGCGAAGAGCTTCGACTTGTACTGATCCGAGCGATAGAGCAGGTTGCGCCGCTCGCCGATCTCGACGATCACGCCCTGATCGGCGGAAGTCGGCTCGTACAGCACCTGGTCGCCAACGGCGATCTCGCTGCGCTTGCCGCGCGGAAAGCATTGCAGCATCGCGCCGCCGTCCTCGGGCGCGACGATGTAGTGACGGCCATGTGCGGCGATCACGAGGCCGCGCGTGCGGTCCTGCGCGCGCTCGCTGGCGGCTGCCGCGCGCAGCGCTTTCGGTGAGCGGCCGCTCATGCGTGACGCAGCAGCCGGTCGATCCGCTGCGAGGCGGGCGGATGCGAGTAGTAGAACGCGGTGTAGAGCGGATCGGGCGTGAGCGTCGACGCGTTGTCCTCGTACAGCTTCACGAGCGCGTTGACGAGATCCCTCGCGTCCGTCTGCGTCGCGGCGAACGCGTCGGCTTCGAACTCGTGCTTGCGCGAGCTGAGGCTGCCGAGCGGCGTCACGAAGAACAGGAACACGGGCACCGCGAGGAAGAACAGCACGAGCGCGAGGCCGTCGTTGCTGCCCGTCATCGACGGCTCCACGCCGAGGCCTTCGAAGAACCACGTGCGCTGCGCGAGCCAGCCGAGCAGCGCGAGCATCGCGAGGCTGATCGCGAACGTGACGATCATCCGCTTGATCACATGGCGGCGCTTGAAGTGGCCGAGCTCGTGCGCGAGCACCGCTTCGATCTCGCTGCCCGACAGGCGCGAGAGCAGCGTATCGAAGAACACGATGCGCTTGGACGAGCCGAAGCCCGTGAAATACGCATTGCCGTGTGCGGAGCGGCGGCTGCCGTCCATCACGAACAGGCCCTTCGCGGCGAAGCCGCAGCGCTTCATCAGCGCGTCGATGCGATGGACGAGCGCTTCGTCCCTCAGCGGCTCGAACTTGTTGAACATCGGCGCGATGAAGCTCGGGTAGAGGACCAGCACGAGCATCTGGAACACGACCCAGACGACCCACGCCCACCACCACCAGTACGCGCCCGCCTGCTTCATCAGCCACAGCACGACGAACAGCAGCGGCAGGCCGAACGCGGCGCCGAGCAGCACGCCCTTGATGCGGTCGACGAAGAAGATGCGCTTCGTCATCCGGTTGAAGCCGAAGCGCTGTTCGATCACGAACTGGCGGTAGTAGTCGAACGGCAGGTCGACGGCGCTCGTGATCGCGATCACGGCCGCGACCAGCGCGATCTGCCCGATATAGCCCTGGCCGAACCAGTCGCCGATGGCCAGATCGAGAATCTGCACGCCGCCGAGCAGCGTGAGCGCGATCAGCACGGCCGCGCTGACGACGATCTCCATCATCGTCAGCCGCGTGCGTTCGATGGTGTAGTCGGCGGCGCGCTGATGCGCGGAGAGCGCGACCGTGCCCGCGAACTGCTGAGGCACCCTGTCACGGTGCGCCGCGACGAAGCGGACCTGGCGCGACGCGAGCCAGAGCTTCATGCCGACCATCGCCGCCACGGCGAGCACGAACAGAACAGTGAAGTACAGAGTAGGCATCCGGGGAATCCGTGGGTTCTATGCGAGAATTATATGTTTGTTCCTGTCTGCGGGCGGGAGCGCGCCATCGTTGGCCCATTGCGGGTGTCGCCTGACCCGCTCGCGCCGTCCAAATCAAGGTTGCCTTCAATGACTGACATTATCGGATCCGTCGATCAGCCGCCGCTCGTGCGCAGCGACATGAACCTCGTCTGGCTCGACATGGAAATGACGGGGCTCGATCCCGACAACGACCGCATCATCGAAATCGCTGTCGTCGTGACCAATTCGACGCTCGATAAAGTCGTCGAAGGCCCCGTGCTCGCGATCCACCAGAGCGACGAGACGCTCGCCAAGATGGACGACTGGAACAAGAACACGCACGGCCGTTCGGGGCTGATCGACCGCGTGCGCGCGTCGATGGTGACGGAAGCCGACGCGACGGAGCAGATCCGCGTGTTTCTCGGCCAGTACGTGCCGCCCGGCAAGTCGCCGATGTGCGGCAACTCGATCTGCCAGGACCGCCGTTTCATGGCCCGCTGGATGCCCGAGCTGGAGACGTTCTTCCATTACCGCAACCTCGACGTCAGCACGCTGAAGGAACTGTGCCGTCGCTGGCAACCGGCGATCTACAAGGGCTTTCAGAAGCGCGCGATGCATACGGCGCTTGCCGACATCCACGAATCGATCGACGAATTGCGCTACTACCGCGAGCATTTCCTGATCCCGGCCGCGGGCACGGCCGCCGACGCGCCGTCCACCGACGCACCAGCAAAATAAATCAGCCCTGCCGTGGAGCGCGTATCGCGCTCTTCGGCCGGAACGCCGTCACGACGTCGGCGTTCGTCTCGATGTACGGGCCGCCGATCAGATCGATGCAATACGGCACGGCGGCGAAAATGCCCGGCACCTTCACTTTGCCTGCGTCGTCGCGCAGGCCTTCCAGCGTTTCCCTGATCGACTTCGGCTGCCCCGGCAGATTGATGATCAGCGCGGCGCGATCGGCCGTTTCGCGGATCACGGCCACCTGACGCGACAGGATCGCCGTCGGCACGAAGTTCAGGCTGATCTGCCGCATCTGTTCGCCGAAGCCCGGCATTTCCTTCGTCCCGGCCGCGAGCGTGGCCTCGGGCGTCACGTCGCGGCGCGCGGGGCCCGTGCCGCCCGTCGTCAGCACGAGATCGCAGCCTGCTTCGTCGACCAGTTCGATGAGCGTCTTCGTGATGGTCGGCGCGTCGTCCTGGATCAGGCGCGTTTCCGTGCGAAACGGCGACGTGAGCGCGCCGCCGAGCCATTCCTGCAACGAAGGTATGCCCTTGTCCTCGTAGACGCCCGTGCTTGCGCGGTCGCTGATCGACACAAGGCCGACGATCAGCTCGTCGGGATGATTACGCGTGGGAATCGTCATCGTCGTGGTCCGGATCGTGGGTAGCGGCTTCGTCGTCGTCCGCGCCGGCGCCGTCCGCGTTCTTGATCCACTGGAACAGCTCGCGGAAATAGCGGGGCGGCTTGCCTTGCTCGACTTCCTTGCGCGCGTTGCGGATCAGCGTGCGGCCCTGCTGCGGATCGGCATCGGGATGCACGCGGATGAATTCCGTCAGCGCGGCGTCGTCGGCGAGCAGCTGTTCGCGCGTGCGCTCGATCCAGTGCAGGCGCGCCGTTTCGGCCTTGTTGACGCCCTTGTACTTGTCGAGCGCCTCGCGCAGCGCGCCTGTTTCGTCGTCGGTCAGGCCGCGCATCACCTTGCCGACATACTGCATCTGGCGGCGCTTGCCTTCGTGATCGGTGATGCGGCGCGCCTCGCGTACCGCTTCGTCGAGCGCTTCCGGCATCGGCATGCGCTTGAGCGCGTCTTTCGGCAGCGCGGCGAGTTCTTCGCCCAGCGCCTGCAACGCGTGCATTTCGCGCTTCAGTTGCGATTTGCTGGGACGGTCATACCCGTTGTCGTCGTCGACGTCAGCGGGTGTCATCGGTTGAATGCGGGTTTTGCGTGTCATGCGCGGTATTGTAACTTGCCGGGCCTGTCGCCAAGCCCGCCGCACGTCGCGCCTGAGACGTTGTGCATCGTGCCGTCACGAGGCATTTGCGAATGCCAGGTACGCCAGCGTAGAGCTTGCTATGATCGCGGGATGCGTCGGCGCACAGGCCGGCGAAGCAGGGCAACTTGCAACGACGAACTCTCGCGGGCTTCGGCCCGGACCGCACGGCAACTGAGGACGGCAAACGACAATGGCAGCAGACATGGAAGTCCGGCAACGTTTCTTCCCGCACACGCAGGATGAACTGAAGGAAATCGCCTCCGACATTCTTCGCCACGCAAAGTCGCTCGGCGCATCCGATGCGGCAACCGAAATCTCCGAAGGCGACGGCCTGTCCGTCTCCGTGCGGCGCGGCGAAGTCGAGACGATCGAGCACAACCGCGACAAGATGGTCGGCGTGACGGTCTTCATCGGCAACAAGCGCGGCAACGCGAGCACGTCTGACTTTTCGCCCGAAGCGCTGAAGGACACGGTGATGGCCGCGTACAACATCGCGCGCTTCACGGCGGAAGACGACTGCGCGGGCCTCGCCGAAGAAGCGCTTCTCGAAACCGATCCGCGCGATCTCGACCTGTATCACCCGTGGAATCTGGATGCGGACGAAGCCGTCGAACTCGCGCGCCGCGCGGAAGACGCCGCATTCGCCACGAGCCCGCTGATCAAGAACTCGGAAGGCGCGAGCGTATCGGCGCAGCACTCGCAGTTCGTGCTGGGCACGTCGCGCGGCTTTCTCTCGGGCTATCCGTACTCGCGCCATTACGTGGCGTGCGCGCCGATCGCGGGCAGCGGCCGCAACATGCAACGCGACGACTGGTACACGTCGAAGCGCAGCGCAGGCGAGCTGGCCGACCCCGAAGGCGTGGGCCGCTACGCTGCCGAGCGCGCGCTCGCGCGCATGGGTGCGCGCGGACTCGACACGCGCAAGGTGCCCGTGCTGTTCGAGGCGCCGCTCGCGGCCGGCCTGCTCGGCGCGTTCGTGCAGGCGACGAGCGGCGGCGCGCTGTATCGCAAGACGTCGTTTCTCGTCGACAGCCTCGGCAAGCCGGTGTTCGCGCCGCATGTGCAGATCGTCGAAGACCCGCATGTGCCGCGCGCGATGGGCAGCGCGCCGTTCGACGAAGAAGGCGTGCGCACGAAGCAGCGCGCCGTCGTGAAGGACGGCGTCGTCGAAGGCTATTTCCTGTCGACGTATTCCGCGCGCAAGCTCGGCATGCCGACGACGGGCAACGCGGGCGGCTCGCACAACCTGTCGCTGCGCAGCGCGCTCACGCAGGACACGGACGACTTCGAGGAAATGCTGCGCAAGCTTGGCACGGGCCTGCTGCTGACGGAACTGATGGGGCAGGGCGTCAACTACGTGACGGGCGATTATTCGCGCGGCGCGTCGGGCTTCTGGGTCGAGAACGGCAAGATCCAGTACCCGGTCGAGGAGATCACGGTCGCGAGCACGTTGCAGGAAATGTTCCGGCATATCGTCGCGATCGGCGCGGATACGATCGTGCGCGGCACCAAGCAGACGGGCTCGGTGCTGATCGAGCGGATGACTGTCGCGGGGCAGTAAGCGCTACACAGCGAGCGGCACACGGCAAGCGGCACACAGCAAGCGGCACACAGCAAGCGGCAGATCGACACGCAAGCCGCTTCAAAAGCGCAAAAGCCACGGAAGCGATTCCGTGGCTTTTTTCTTTGCGTCGGGCAGGGGCCAGAGGTTCAACGCGCCTTGCGCCGATACGTCACGAACGCATATTCGAAGTCGTTCGGCTCTTTCGCGCGATGCGTCTCGCGCGCGACTTCTTCCCACTGCGCGGGATCGGGCGCGGGGAACGTCGCATCGCCTTCGAAGTCCGCGTGAATCTCGGTGACGATCATCTTGTCCGCGCGCCGCAAGCCTTCTTCGTACAGCTGCGCGCCGCCGATCAGGAAGGCCTCGGACGCACTGTCGCGCGCCGCGAGCGCCAGCGCGTCGTCGAGATTCGTGACGGTGTCGCAGCCGGCGAACTGGCGCCGCGCATCGCGCGTGACGACGATGTTGCGCCGTCCCGGCAGCACGCGGCCAATCGATTCGTGCGTCTTGCGGCCCATCACGATGGGCGCGCCCATCGTCGTGCGCTTGAAGAAAGCGAGGTCTTCGGGAAGCCGCCAGGGCAGCTGGTTGTCACGGCCGATCACGCCATTGCGGGCGCGAGCGACGATCAGGGTGAGCGTCGTCATGCGAGAAAGTATGGAACGGGTAGCGGAAAGCGGAAGCCGATTCTACCCGAGCGCGCGCTGCCTGGCCGAACACGCCCGGCAGCGCGCGAGACGGCCCACGCCGCCCGCACCGCATCGGGCCGCCCGGATCGGACGTACAGACGCTACTCGCGCGCGTCCTGATCGCCGGCGTACAGATCTTTCTCGTCGCCTTTAAAGCCCCCCTTGTCGTCATTCGACGTATCGCGCAGACCGTGCGTGCCCATCAGCCTGTAAAGCGTCACGCGCGAAATCCCGAGGTCCGCCGCCGCCTCGTTCAGCCGATGCCGGTGCCGCAGCAGCGCTGCCTCTATCGCGCGCTTCTCGGCGGCTTCGCGTGCCTGCGCGAGGCTCGTCGTCTGCTGTTCGCTGAAGTGCGCGAGGTCGAGGTCTTCGGCGGAAATCAGCTTGTTCTCCGCCATCACGATCGCGCGGCGCACGCGGTTGATCAGCTCGCGCACGTTGCCGGGCCAGTGATAGTTGTACATCGCCTCGATCGCCGACGGCGTGAAGCCGCGAATCTTGCGCGCGTTATCGGTCTTGAACTTGCCGAGGATGTGATGCGCGAGCAGCTCGATGTCCTTGCCGCGCGCGCGCAGCGGCGGTTCGTCGACGCGCAGCACGCACAGCCGGTGGAACAGGTCCGAGCGGAACCGCCCTTCGCTCATCGCGTCTTCGAGATCGACGTGCGTCGCGGAGATGATGCGCACGTCGACGGGAATCGACTCATGGCCGCCCAGGCGCTCGATCTTGCCCTCCTGCAAAAAGCGCAGCAGGCTCGCCTGGCTTTCCAACGGCAGATCGCCGATTTCGTCGAGGAACAGCGTGCCGCCGTTCGCAGCCTCGACGCGGCCGATCTTGCGCTGGTTCGCGCCCGTAAACGCGCCGCGCTCGTAGCCGAACAGCTCCGATTGCAGCAGGTGATGCGGAATCGCGCCGCAGTTGATCGGGACGAACGGGAACTTGCGGCGCGGCGAGCGCTCGTGGATCGCGAGCGCCGTCAGCTCCTTGCCCGTGCCCGATTCGCCCGAGATGAACACGCTCGCATCGGTGTTCGCGACCTTGCGGATCGTGCGGAACAGTTGCTGCATCGCTTCGCAGGTGCCCACCATTTCGTCGTCGCTCGCGTTCGTCGTGTCGGGCGGCATGTCGGGGTCGCACAGATTGATCATGCCGTATGCGTGCCCGACCAGATAGTCGATGGTCGCGTTCGCGACGGGAATCTTCACGTAGTCGAAGCAGTAGTGGCGGATCAGCCGGCGCACGTCAGGATCGGCGAGCCGCTCGGCATTCGCCAGCGCGATCCAGCCGACCTGCTGCGCGCGCAGGCTCGGCTCGAGGCCGGGCAGCTCGCGCACCGCGAAGCTCGCCATGTCGGCGATGCCCACGCACACCGTCGCGGGCTTGATGAGCCGTCCGACCTCGTGTGCCGAGCGCGCGACGAGCACGTTCCAGCCGCGGCTTTTCAGATGCTCGACGAGCGCGTCGTCGGGCGCGCGCGCGACGTACAGCAGGATGCGCGCGGCGGCGCGCGTATCGACGGCCGTCGGAACCACATCGGGGGCGGCGGGTGTCGTGGACCCGTGCGACGCCGCCAGGCGCAGCCCTGCGCCGGCGGCTGCAGGAACGGGGCTCAGGTGAGAAGTTTCGCGCACGATCTGCCTCTTATCAGTGTCTCGTCAAAAGGTGTAGGGAAAGCGCACGCCGATCACGTAGTTCGGCGCGTCAGGCGTCATGCCGATCGACACAGAACCGTTGATCGTCAGATGCTTGTTCACCACATGGTTCAGTCCGAAATTCATCACGGCGGCCGTCGTTTCGCTGCCGGGCACTTTCACGTAATCGCCGCCCGGCGCCTTCGTCTTCGACGAGGGCTGCAGCGCGAGCGTGTACGAGATGCTGGCCGAGTCCTTGTCCGAGAATGCAAGCGCCACGCCCGCCCCGAGCTGGAAGATGTCGCCGAGCTTCACGGTCGCCGGCTGCGTCTGTCCGACGACCGATGAGATGTCCGCGAACGAGCGCGCGACGTTGTACGTGTAGGAGAGGCTGCCGAACAGCACGACGGGGTCATAGGTCTTGAGCACCGACATGCCCGCCGTGATGTTCCAGAAGCCCGTGCCCGTGGGCAGCTTCGACGGCGCGACGAGGTTCGTGTTGCCGGGGTCGAGCTGCACGACCTTGAGGCCGAACGGCGAGGTGCCCGTCGGCGCTTTCACGCGCAGGCTGCCGACGACGTCCGGGATGTTGTTGGTCTCCTTCAGGAACTGGTAGTAGATCCCGAAGTTGACGTCGCCGATCGCATTGGAATTGACGGACGCGTCGGACAGCGTGTTGGCCGCGCCCCCCGCGCCGCCGACGATGAACTGGCTGTGCCGGTACACATACGGCACGTCGACGTCGACGCTGATGCGGTCCGTCAGACCATAGCGCGTGTCGAGATCGGCCATGATCTGGTGCGACTTGGTCTGCCCCAGATTGATGTTGCCGAGGAAAATCGCGTCGAGCGCGAGGAAGCCCGACAGTTGCAACTGGCGGCGGTCGTAGTAGGTATCGCTGATACCCCAGTCCAGCGTCAGCTTGTGGTCGAAGAGGGGCGCGTGCTCGCGCTGCACGACGGCTTCCTCGGCCTGCGTGCGCACGGGCTCGGCGGCTTTCTGCGTCTGGCCGACGGCGCCTTCCGGCAAGCCGGGGCCGCTCGCCTGCGCGTTCGGGTTGCTCGAGCCCGGCGAGCCGCCCGCCGACGCGCCCTCCGGCGCAGGCGGATTGACGGGCACGCCCGTGGCGGTGCCCGTCGCGTTGCCCGGCGCGGGCGCGCCCGGCGTCACCTGCGCGAGCGGCGGCAGCGGCGCGGGCAAGCCGTCGGCGCCCGGCTGCTCGGCGACGGCTTCGCTGCCGGCGGGCGCGCCATAGCCTGGCGCGCCGCGGCCGCGCTGCGCCATTTCCAGATTCGTCACCTGCCGCTCGAGCGACTGGATCTGCCGCTGCTGCTCGTCGACCACGCGCATCAGCGTATTGAGCCGTTCTTCGATCGACTGGCTGTTGAGCGCCTGCGCGCCCGCTCCCTGCGAGAGTGCATACAGCATTGCTGCAGCAGGGATGGCCGCGAGTCGAGCCCGCGGCCTCCTGCCTGTTGTAGTCGTCGTCATTGTTGTTCCCCCGGTGAAACTGGCGGCGCTTGGCTGGTCCTTGTGCTTTGCGCCGCCGTATTTCGTCGCGACTTCTCCTCCTGGTGACATAACGCCGGCAGGTGGCGGCCTGCCTTCATCTCCTTGAACCGAGCGCGTTGTGCAGGGCTTGTAGGACGCCCGCCTGGCGCAGCATCGCGGACGACATCGGCGCCGTCTGCAACGAGAGCTGCAACTGGTTGGCGACTTGCTGGTTATTGCCTGCGATCTGCAGCAGTTGTGCGATTGCGCCCGCCTGTTGCGCGTTGCCGGGCACGATGGTTTGCGACGCGATGCCGGCGGGCGTCTGCAGCGCGACGGTCACGCCGCCGTTGCCGAACGCGATGCCCGCCTTGATGGTGCCCGCCGCGTTCGATGCCGATGCGCTCTGCGCATTCGCGCCGCCCGCCAGCAGTTGCGGATTGTTGTTGAAGTCGATCTGCGCCGTGTTGAAGCCGGCGTTGCGATCGCCCGCTACCTGCGTGACCTGCGATACGCCGTTGACGGAGATGCCTTGTCCGCCGCTCGCGTGGGCATGCGGGTTCGCGCCCGGATCGCCGTGGCCGTCGGTGACGCTCGCGCGCGTGTTGACGTTGGCCGTCAGCGCGTTCGCCGCATCGCGCGCGACGGAAAGACTGCCTTGCGCGAGTGCATTGGCGCCGTTCGGCAACTGCCATTGCGAAAGCACGTTCAATACGAAACCGGAGATCATCTGTCCGCCCGCGCCTTTTCCGGTCTGCTGGGCGAGCACATCATCCCCGACGCTTTGCCACTGGATGGCGGCCGGCGCCACGTCGCGGAACGTCGTCAGGTCCGAGGCGTAGGCGCTGGTCGCGAAGCCGCACGTCGTGGCAAGCAAAATCGCTAGACACGTGCGGCCGGGCTGGGAGAGGGAGTGCTTCATGGGTGCTCAGAACAGGTCTGCCTTGATCAAGCCGTATTCGACAAAAGGAGTCGCGGCCGTCCCGTTGGCGAGCGCGCGCTCGCGCAGGCGCAATGCCAGCGACTCGTTGTCCTGCAACAGCGGGGAATCCTCCCTGAACGGTTTCCCGACGACTGCGAACACGAGCCCATTCCATGTCTTCGCGAAGTCCTCTTCGAGCAGGATGCGATTGCCGAGGGCGGGGTCCGCGATGAAGATGCGACCGTCCTGCGCATGCTTGACGATCACGAAGTGCTCGTAGCCGTCGATGTTCATCAGAACCATGACGGGGATCTGGAGGTGATACAGCGCGTCCGTGTTGACCCTGAAGCCGCGCCCGCGCAGCCCGATCGTCTCGACGAATTTCTTCATGTCGAGCATCGAGAAGCCGTTCTTGACCACTACTTCCGGCGTGGAGAACACCATCATCCGGCGGATCAGCTCCGTCTCGGGGATGTCGATCCCGTAGCCGTACTTGAGAAGGGTCGCGAGCGCCGCCGCGCCGCAGCTGTAGTCGAACTGCTGGCTGACGATATGGCGGTAGCGGAGCTCCCTCATTGAATGCACCGTTTTGGTTAGCGGAACACCTGCGAGGGTAGACGTGTCGATGCTCGCCTGTGCGTGCCCTGTCGCACACATCGCGCAAGTTGCGAACGCAACGGCGGCATCGGCGAGTCGAAACGCCGGATACCGGTCGAACCGGGACATGCTGGTCTCCTGTCGACCCGGGTTAGCACTTCGGCTGTCGGCTGGCGTGAGTGCTTGAGCACTGACTCCCGTCCCATGCCGGGCACTTACCCGGGTCCCTTGCACAGCGGCCGGCCAGAGCCTGCATGTCGGCGGGATCGGAGCCTGGATGTCCGCTCCCGTCGCATGCGTGCGCTGGTCCCATGCAACATCGCTGCTGCCAGGTCGCGCCGGCGGCAGGTTAGGCCGCCGGCGCATCCCCTTATGGCTGCTTTTTTAATGGCTCGTGTTCATCGAAGCGATCGCGAGGCCGTTGTGCTGCACGTTGCCCGCGCCGCCCGCGATGTTCACGCCGATGTTGCCGGTTGCGTGGCTCAGCGCGCCCGCGCCGAGCATCGCCGTGCCTTCGAACGAACCGTGGAACGACACGCCCGCCGACTGCGACGATTCATCCGTGGCGACCATCGCCGCGCTGGCGTGGTTGCGCGAGACCGTCGACGTCGAAGCGGCCATGCTGTTGTTCTGCACGTTGCTGATGCCCGACGCGACGTTCACGCCGACGTTGCCCGATGCGTACTGCAGCGAGTTGTCGCCGACCGATGCGTTCACCTTGAAGTTGTTGATGTTCGCGCGGCCGCCCGAGCTCTGGTTGTTGAAGACCTGTGCGTTGCCGAACACATTGCCGGCATCGACGGAAGCGAGCGCGGCGTCGTTGCTCTGCGCGTTGTTCACGCCTTCCGCGATGTTCACGCCGATGTTGCCGCTGACGTTCTGCGCGGCGTTCGCGCCCGTCGTCGCCGTCAGATTGCCCGCCTTCTGCGTGTTGATGTGCTCCGTGACCGAGCCGTACACGTCGACATCCGTCGAGGACACCGTCGAGTGGAAGCCCCACTGCGCCGCTACGCTGTCATGGCTGCTGGACTTCTCGACTTCATAGCCGCTCGACTGCTCGCCATACGCGCGATAGCCGGAACCCTGATCGGCCTTGAAGCCCCACACCGCACCCTGGCCCGAGCCTTCCACGGCGCCGAACGCGCCGGACAGATGGTGGCTGTTGCTGTAGCTGGACTCGTTGTAGCCGGCGGAGAAGCCGCCTTGCACATGCGCTTCGCCGAAGCCGAAGTGCGGGGTGTTGAACGAAGCGTACTGATAGCTGCCGCCTGCATGGCCGCCTGCCGAAATATGGCCTCCGGCGTTCTGGCTGTCATGGCTGAAGCTGCCGTTGATCTCGGCCGCCTGCGCGCTGAACTCGAAGCCGCCGCCCTTGATCGAGCTGCTGTGGTCGCCGTACGCATAGTGCGACGACGCCTGATAGCCCTGCGCGGCATACGCCGACGACGAGTGCGACGTCGACAGCGAAGCATAGGTAGAGCCGCCGCCGTTGATCGACTTGTAGCTGTTGTCGATTCGCGTCGTCACGAAGCCGGATGTGTACGACTGCGCGTTCGGGCTCAGCGATGCGTTTGCGTATGCATGCTGCGTGTTGTTGACGACGGCGCCCGCCGTGCTGGAGACGCCGACGCAGCCGAACAGCGTGACGAATCCTTCGATGCCGACGGCTTCGCCCACCAGCGTCGCGTTGAAAATGAACGGGTTCTTCAGCGGGCTCGCGAAGGCGCTGGAGGACGCGGCTGCGAGGACGGCTGCTGCAATGAGAGTGCGCTTCATGTTTCGCTCCGATACTCGTTGTGGTCAGTTAGAAAAGAGTGCCCGCCGGGGGACGGAGCACAAAACTGTTTGCCGTGGCATTACCGGCGCCGGCCGTCTGGTTGATCTGCACGATTCCGTTGACGCTCTTGAAGGCGTCGTTGGAGATGCTGGTCTCGCGCACGGTCTGAACCCCGATCGCTTGACCCTGACCGCCGTTCTTCGCGGCCACCGCGGACAGCACGCCATCCGAGACAGCCTCGACCCCAGGCGCCGCAGTGCCGAGCTGCACACTGTTGCGCTGGAGATTCCCTGCGCCCGCAGACTGGTTCACCATCACCGCTCCGGACGTATTCGAAAATGCATTGCCTTCGATCGACGCGCGCGCGCTCGGCACGCGGGCCCGCGCGCCGGCGCTCTGGATGCTGGCGTTGTCGTTGCCGGCGGCGTCGCCGTTCGAGATCGTCAACTGGTTGATCTGCGCGTTGTTCAGCCCCGCCGCCTGGTTCACCGTGAGCGCGCCCGTCACGCCGACGCCTGCGCCCGTCGCGATGCCCGCATCGCCCGTCACGCGCGCTGTCTGTTGCGGCATTTGCTGTTGCATCTGTCCTGGCATCTGCTGCGCGCACGCGGCGTGCATTGCCACGAGCCCGGCGAGCGCAAAGGCCGCTTCGCAGGCGCGCGCCGCGATGCGCCGGAGCGGCAATGGCGAACGAAAGAGCGCGCTCATTTGTTGAGCCCTCCGAGCGCGCCGCCCAGCGCCGTCGATAGCGGCGCGAGCGCGCCCGTCACCGACGCCGAGATGCTGCCGCCGAGCCCAGGCGCTGGTTGCCCGATGCCGCCTGAGTTGAGTGCGACGTTGTTGTTCGTGGTGTTGCCCGTCAGGATGCGGGTGACGGCCTGCAGACCCGCGTTGCCGGCGACGTTCCTGTCGAGACCCGTCGAGCCGTGCGCGTTGGTCAGGTCGGCGTCGGAGGCGACTTGCGCCATCGTCGGGTTGAAGGTGTTGGCGGGGAACGTCGAGACACGCGAGGTCACGGGGTCCTGGTCCCTCGGCACCGGGTCATACGCGATGCGCGGCGTGATCTCCCTCTCGACGACGATATCGCCGGGATTCACGACCTGCGCGGCCGCGGCGCCCGCGAAGCCGGCGGCGGATGCGCCGACGAATGCGCCGACAACTGCCGCCAGGGTTGTCGCGCGTGTCGCGCGGCTGTACAGCGTCCCCAGTGAAGCGATCATTTTGCATGCCCTCGATACGGAGTCCGAAACACTTTGACTGCTCTTCGTTGCGCCTTCGGTGCTGCGGGTGCTGCCTGCTGCTTTTCCTACTTCCGCTGGTAGTTCGCTACGTTGCCTTGGGCGGCGCGCGCGGCATCGACGGGAATAGGCAACGGCGACGGCGGCGCGATCTCGTCCCACAGCGTCACGCTGTTGCCGCGTGTCAGCTGCGGCGTCGCCGCGACCATCACCATGCCCGCCGCGCCGCCGCGCTGGCGCGACAGCACCTGGTCGTCGAGCGCGACGTTGCTCGTCGGCGCGCCGTCGTCGGGCTCGTCGATGACCTGCGCGCGAGTCGACTCGTCATCCGTTGCCGCTTCCCGTGGCGTACCGGCATCGGCGGTGGCCGCAAACGTTTCATCCGCGGAATCAGGCGTCGGTTGCGCTGCCGTCGCGAGCGCCTCCGGCGTGACGGATTCCTGAGCGTTCACGCCTGCCGGGAGCGCGACAAGAGCGAGCGCGACGCACAGGGCGGCGCTGGCGGGCAGTCGCCGGATCGGGCTCGAGTCGATGCCGAAAACGAGTCGCATGATGTCTCTCCTTGGTGCGGGAGATTTAGCGAAACGTGTGCCATCCGTGCGAACCCATTGATGCGATTGGTCGCGCCAAAATCGATCCGGCGCGCGCTGCTGAAAATCGGCCGTAAACGTTTCAGGTCTGAAACCTGGCCAAAAAACACGCCGTTTTCAAATCGGTGCGTTAAATGCAACGCGAAGGGAGTACGTTGATAAAAAAGTATGGTGAATGCGCTTCCAGGCGAATTAATCGGGTCCTAATGAGAGTGCCTGGCACCCGCAAACCCTTGTCGCGAAAGGCCTGACGATTTAATTCGCATATTTGTTTTCGACGGCTCGCGCGTATAGTAAGCTCTCATCCACAGCATACGATTTTAAAAAGCCCACTACTGGGCCGTTTCAATACACGCGCCGTTTTTCGGGGATCAGCTGTCCGTACGGAATGGAATGGCCGTTCGGTTTTCGCTGTTTGCGAATCCCGTGCGAATAGGCGTGCCTGAAAAGCTCAATCCAGATCAGCACATGCCGTCATCCTTAACGTTCGTTGACGAGGATCTGAATAATGGAATCCGCCACACGGCAACTGATATACGTATCAAGAGATCCCAGCGCCGAGTTGAACACGCGTTTTCATGAGCGCGGCTGGAACGTCGAAGTCGTCGGTTCGGCGCGGGATGCGCGGCGCGCGGTGCGTTCGGGGATGGCGGCGGGCGGTCTGCTCGACCTGTCGAGCTGCTTCCAGCAGCATGAAATCGCCGCATTCGAGTCCTGCCTGACGATGCCGAACGTCGGCTGGGTCGCGACCACGATGGCCGGCCAGTTGCAGGACGCGGCCTTGCGCCGGCTCGTGCGCGACTACTGTTTCGATTATGTGACCGTACCTTACTCGGGCGACCGGATCGTCGATTCGGTCGGGCATGCATATGGGATGGTTTCGCTCGGCGAGCCGGCGTCGAATGACGCATCGCCCGGCGGTTCCGAGGGCGAGATGGTCGGTTCGTGCGACGCGATGCTCGCGCTCTTCCGCTCGATCCGCAAAGTCGCGATGACGGACGCGCCCGTTTTCATTTCCGGCGAATCGGGCACGGGCAAGGAGCTGACGGCCGTCGCGATCCACGAGCGTTCGGCGCGCCGCAACGCGCCGTTCATCCCGATCAACTGCGGCGCGATTCCGCCGCATCTGCTGCAGTCGGAGCTGTTCGGCTACGAGCGCGGCGCGTTCACGGGCGCGAATCAGCGCAAGATCGGCCGCGTGGAAGCGGCGAACGGCGGCACGCTGTTCCTCGACGAAATCGGCGATCTGCCGCTCGAAAGCCAGGCGAGCCTGCTGCGCTTCCTGCAGGAGCGCAAGGTCGAGCGGCTGGGCGGACACGGCGCGATCGAGGTCGACGTGCGGATCATCTCCGCGACCCACGTCGACATGAACACGGCGATGATCGAAGGGCGGTTCCGCTCGGACCTGTATCACCGCCTGTGCGTGCTGCAAATCGACGAGCCGCCGCTGCGCGCGCGCGGCAAGGACATCGAGCTGCTCGCGCGGCATATGCTGGAGCGTTTCAGGAAAGATGCGAGCCGCCGGCTGCGCGGCTTCGCGCCCGATGCGATCGCCGCGCTCCACAACTACAGCTGGCCGGGCAACGTGCGCGAGCTGATCAACCGCGTGCGGCGCGCGATCGTGATGTCGGAAGGCCGCGCGATCACGGCGCGCGATCTCGAACTCGCGGAATACGTCGAAATCGTTCCCGTCTCGCTCGCGCAGGCGCGCGAGGCAGCCGAAAGGCAGGCGATCGAGCTGGCGCTGCTGCGCCATCGCGGGCGACTCGGCGACGCGGCGCAGGAACTCGGCATTTCGCGCGTGACGCTGTACCGTTTGCTGTGCTCGCACGGCATGCGGCATATGGAAAGCGAGCCGCTCGCGCAGCACGCGGCGGAGTTGCCATCGACGATGCCGCATCTCTGACGCTTGCTTGCAACGAAACATTGGGAAGCCCGGCCGGTTGGCCGGGCTTCTTTGTTTTGGATCGGCCTTTTTCGTGTTCCCGCTTCGCGTTTGCGATGCCGGTTCTTTACGCCGCTTTCCGCGCGAGGCGAAGACCAAGCGGGCAACGCGCGTCGGGAGGGGAGCGGCGCGATCACCGTGCTTTTCGCGGCTTGCTAGAATCGGGGTTTCCCAAAAACCTCCGGTGCGCCAGGCGCACGGCCGAAGGAATCCGCATGAAACAATACCTCGACCTCGTCCGCACGATCCTCGATACCGGCAGCTGGCAGGAAAACCGCACCGGCGTCCGCACGATCAGCATGCCGGGGGCGATGTTGCGCTTCGATCTGCAGCAGGGTTTCCCGGCCGTGACGACGAAAAAGCTCGCTTTCAAGTCGGCGATCGGCGAGCTGATCGGCTTTTTGCGCGCGTCGCGCAGCGCGGCCGATTTTCGCGCGCTCGGCTGCAAGGTCTGGGACGGCAACGCGAACGAAAACGCGCAGTGGCTCGCGAATCCTTACCGCCAGGGCACCGACGATCTGGGCGATGTCTACGGCGTCCAATGGCGCCAGTGGCCCGCCTACAAAGTGCTCGATACGACGGCGAGCGCCAGGCTCGAAGACGCGGCATCGCGCGGCTATGCGCCTGTCACCGAGTTCGAGGAGGGCGGCGTGCGCAAGGTGCTGCTGTACAAGGCGATCGACCAGCTCCGCCAGTGCCTCGACACGATCATCAAGAACCCGTCCGACCGGCGGATTTTGTTTCATGCCTGGAATCCGGCCGTGCTCGAGGAAATCGCGCTGCCGGCGTGCCATCTGCTGTATCAGTTTCTGCCGAATGTGTCGAAGCGCGAGATTTCGCTGTGCCTGTATATCCGCAGCAACGACGTCGGGCTCGGCACGCCGTTCAACCTGACGGAAGGGGCGGCGCTGCTGCATCTCGTCGGCCGGCTGACGGGTTATACGCCGCGCTGGTTCACGTATTTCATCGGCGACGCGCACATCTACGAGAACCAGCTCGACATGCTGCAACAGCAGTTGACGCGCGAGCCCTACGAAAGCCCGACGCTCGCGATTGCCGATCGCGTGCCCGACTTCGCGAAGACGGGCGTCTACGAGCCCGAGTGGCTGGAGAAGATCGAGCCCGCCGATTTCTCGCTGGTCGGCTATCGGCATCACGAGCCGCTGACGGCGCCGATGGCGATCTGACGTGCAGCCGGTTTTCCGGCGCAGCGTGCCCCTGACGTGAAAACGCCCACCGCGATTGCGGCGGGCGTTTCCGTTTGTGGCGTGGCGTGGCGTGCTCGCTGGTGCTGTTGGTAGTGCTGGCACTGCCGGGACTCAGCCGCGATGATGCTCTTCGTGGCCTCCGCCGCCCGTCGCACGCTGTTCCTGATGCGGCTGCGGCTGGGGTTGAGGCTGCGGATGCGGCTGCTGCGCCTGCTGCGGTGGGTGGAATTCCGGACGCGGCTGTTGTTGCGGCTGCGGTTGCGGATGAAATTCCGGACGCGGCTGCGGCTGCGGATGGAACTCCTGACGTGCCTGTTGTTGCGGCTGCGGCTGCGGATGAAATTCCGGTCGCGGCTGAGGCTGCGGATGGAACTCCTGACGTGCCTGTTGTTGCGGCTGCGGTTGCGGGTGAAATTCCGGTCGCGGCTGCGGCTGCGGATGGAACTCCTGATGTGCCTGCTGCTGCTGCCGCTGCGGATGAAATGCCTCGCGTCCCTGCTGCTGTGCCTGTTGCATCGGAGCCGGCGCCGGCTGCGCGCGCATCTCCTGCCCATGTTGCGGCGGCTGACCCGGCGCGGCGCCAGCGAAACCATTCGCCGGCCGTTCGCGTTGCTGTAACGCCTGACCGTTCTGCTGCATCGCCGGACCCTGCGGCTGCGCTGCACCGAACTGCGGGTTGCCGCGTTGCTGGGCCATCGGTGCATGATGCTGCGTCCACGCGGGCTCACGCTGCTGGGCGGGAGCCATATCCTGACGCTGCGCACCGCCCGGCTGACCTGGTTGCTGCGGCATGCCGTTCATCGGACGACCGCCAGCGAATTGCGGAGGACGCGGCACGCCTTTTCCCGGCTGTCCTAACTGTCCAGACTGTCCGGGCCGTTCGGCTCGCTGCCCGGCCATCGGCCCCGGCGCAAAGCCTTGCCCCGGTTGACCCGGAGCGCCGTGCTGCTGCGCGTTCATCGGCGGCTCGCCTCGCGGCCGCTGGCCGGCCGGCGCACCCGCGACCGGCGCGCCCGGCATGGCGCCGGGCATCTGTCCCGGCACGTGCGAGCGCACTACTCGCACGTTCGCGACGGGTCCGTTGCCATTGAGCGTCTGTCCGCCGAAGTGCGCGGGCACCGAAGTCCGCACCATCGGCTCGCCCGCGCCCGGCACGCGCCCGTGCCCGCCTTGGGCGAAGTTCTGCGCGAGCCTGTCGTGGAACGCCGCGGGCACGCCCGGATTGCGCGTGCCGACGACGGGCCGCGCCATCACATTCGCCGGCGGCCGGTAGGCGGCGTTGCGCATCCCCGGTCCGAAGCTCTGCCTGACGGGCGCGAGATTCGGCGCGCCCGCGTTGAAGCGCGCATTGCGCCACTGCGCGGGGTCGACGCGCTGTCCGAAATGGTTCGTCGGCTGTCCGTGGACGAATGCCGTTGCGGGCATTCCCGTGATGGCGTGCGGCGCACGGTAGTTGATGTACGTGTTGCGGACGTTGTTATGGATGTCGACGCGGTTGTTGACGACGACCGTGTTGTTCACGCGCTCGTAATAGCGCGGGCTCCAGTCGTGATCGCGGCCCCAGTGCGGATGCCACGGCTCGCCTGGGCCGAGCGCGAACCACGCGACCCCCGCCGCCGCGACGCCGCCGATCGCCAGATTCACGCCCCAGTCGTTGCCGCCGCCATCGCCAACGAATGCAACGAGAGCGGGCGCATACGCGGGCGGCTCGCTGACGACGACGGGCTCCGGCACCCACGCCCACGCATCGTCGACATAGGCCCAGCGGCCGTAGTGGTAAGGCGCGAAGCCCCACGGCGCGTCGTCGACCCACGTCCAGCCCCACGGCGCCTGCCAGACCCAATGGCCGTCGCGATAAGGCGCCCATCCCGCGGGCTCCTGATTCGGCGTCCACACTTCGCCGTATTGCGGCGTGCTGCGCCACGTGCCGTTCGCGTCGAGGTCCTGATAGCCGGGCATTTCGCGCGATACATAGCGCGCCGACACCGAGCGGTCCTCGGCGGCGTCGCGGCTGGCCGTCCACTGGTCGAACGGGTCGGCTCCGGGCGCGCCGTTATCGGCCGTCTGCTGCAGGCTGGTGCCCGCGAAGCTGATCTGCTGTCCGGCCGCGACGGGCACCTGGCCGTTGTCGCCGTAGACGGTCGCGCTGCCTCTGCGCACCGTGACCGTCGTGCTGCTGCCGTCCGGTGCGACGTCGACGCGGTAGTCGCCGGGCCCGTTGACGCCCAGCGCGAGATTCGGCGTGTCGATCTCATACGACGAGCCGGGCGCGATCGCGCGCACATGTGTCGACAGCGTGCCTTGCGCGACCTTCAGTTGCGTGCTGTTGTCGTCGAGATTGAGGATGTCGAGGCTGGTCTGCTGGCCCATGCGCACGGCCGTCGAGCCGATATGCAGCTCCGAGCGCGCGTTTTTGTCGTTCCACAACTGGTCGCCCGTCGTGAGCGGCCGGTTGACCTGCGCATACGACCAGTCGGACGCGCCAGCAGGCTCCGTCGTGACTGTGCCCGCCATGTAGTTCAGCCGCGCGACGCGTCCGGGCGGGTCGCTATCGGGCGTCGATTGCGGTGCCGCTTGAGGTGCCGACTGCGGCGCGTACTGCGGCGCATACTGCGGCGCGGATTGCGCGACGTTCGCCGGCGGCGGCGCTTCCTGCGCCCAGGCTGTCTGCATGGCGAGCGTCGTCAACGCGCCCGCGACGGCGAACGCGACGAGAGACGGCCGGTGCATCGCATTGCGGGGCGAACGGTCGGCGCTTCCGGAATTCCGGTCGGGTGTGGTGAGTGTTTTCATGGTTGTCGCTCCATCGGGCGACGCGCGGCGCGGCACCCTGCGAAATCACTCTACCCGTGGCACCTGTTTCAAGGCGGTCTCATTTGTAAGCCACTTCGGCGGCGCTGTAACAAAAGTTGTCCCGTCAAGCGGCTTGTCAGACGAATCGCTCGTCAATGTGCCAGGAATGCGTCGAAATGACGATGGCCGGCGGGCGTCACGCGCAGGATTCGCGGCCGCTCGGTGCGCTCGACCCAGCGTTTCGACGACCACGACTCGAGCAGCGCCGCGCCCAGCGCGCCGCCCAGATGCGGCCGGCGCTCGCTCCAGTCAGGGCACGTGCACGCGAAACGCCGGCGGCGCGTGCGCTGCCCCGTGACGTCGATGCCCCAGTCGGCGAGGAGCGCCGCGCCTTCGGGCGTCGCGTCGAGCGAATCGCCGTGGACGGTCAGCAGGTCGCCGCCCACGAGCCGTTCGTAGACACGCACGGCCAGTTCGCCTGCCATATGGTCGTAGCAGGTGCGCGCGTAGCGCATGTCGACGGGCACCGTGCGCGCCGGGCGCGGCACGGGGCGCTGAGGCGCCGTGGCTTCGGCGACGTTGGCGAGCGCTTCGATCGTGGCGGCGATCTCCGCCGACGCAATACGGAAATAGCGATGCCGCCCGCGCACTTCGAGCGCGAGCAGTCCGCCGTCGGTCAGCCTGGCGAGATGCGCACTCGCCGCCGATGGCGAAAGCCCTGCGATCAGCGTCAGCTCGCCTGCGGGACGTGCGGTGCCGTCCATCAGCGCCCACAGCATCGCGGCGCGGCCCGGATCGGCGAGCAACGCGCCGATGCGGCTCAGGCCCGGAAAGTGATTCGGTTCGGAAGGAAGCAATGCAGCCATATGGATCTCCTGTCGACCAGAGTTAGTGCTTTAGCACTTACCCTGGTCCCAAGCAGAGCAGTCGAAAAGAGTTAGCGCTTTAGCTGTCGGCTGGAGTTGGCGCTTTAGCACTTACTCCAGCCCCATGCAGGGCACTTACCCTGGTTCCATGCAGAGCAGTCGACCCCGAGATGTCGTTAGCGCTTACCCGGGTCCCATGCAAACCAGTCGTAGCCAACCGGCTCATGGCTTTCACTCTACCCGCGATGCGCATTCGATGTTTCAGCATGTCGTGAACTGTCGCGTGCGCCGCAGCGCCCCGCCGATCTGCGGGCGCAAACGCCGCCAGGCTAGAATCGGAGCGCTTTCTCCAGTTTTCGAGCGAACGGCGCAGTCATGAAAATCCTCTTCTCCGTGGTCGCGGCCGTCATCCTGTGCAGCGCTTGTGCGCAGGGCGGGGCGGGCCCGTCGTCGGCCGGATCGGGCAGCATCACGATGTACGGCACGATCGACGAAGGCATCACCGTCCGCAAGTGACGCATCCGCCGGCGCGGTCGCTACGGACGCGCCGCTGAGTTCGTGCACGGCATGGCAGAAATTGATGCATCATTGACCATTCTGCCAAGGCGACCGATGTGACGATGTGCGCATCGTCACCCCGCCACGAGGCCACCGATGCCGTCACCTTCTACCGCTTCCGATATTTCCAGCCGCGCGACGGGCCGCGCCGATCCGCATGGCCGCCGCGCCGCACGTGTGCTGGCTGTCTGCCAGGCGCTGTACACGTCGTCGGTGTCGATCGATCTGACGCTGACGGGGCTCGTCGGCTACACGCTTGCCGACGACAAATCGCTCGCCACGCTGCCGTTCTCGCTGATTACCGTCGCCGCCGCGCTCACCACCATATGCGCGTCGTTCCTGATGGCGCGCGTTGGACGGCGCGCGGGCTTCATGCTCGGCGCGGGCGTCGGCGCAGCGGGCGGCGCGATCTCCGTGTACGCAATCTTTCACCACAGCTTCTGGGCGTTTTGCGTGGGAACGGCCACCGTCGGCGTGTTTCAGGCCTTCGCGCAGTACTACCGGCTCGCCGCCGCAGACGCCGTTTCCGCCGACACCAAGAGCCGCGCGATCTCGACCGTGCTGACGGGCGGCGTCGTCGCGGCCGTGCTGGGTCCGGCTCTGGCCGCGTGGAGCAAGGACTGGCTCGCGCCCGTCGCATTTGCCGGCTCGTATGCGCTCGTGACGGTGCTCGCGCTGCTGTCGATGGCGCTCGTCGCCGCGCTGTATCGCGATGCCGCGCCGCACGCGGACGTCGCGGCGCAGCGGGAGCCCGCGCGGCCCTGGCGCGCGATCGTCCGGCAGCCGATCTTCGTGGCCGCGCTCGCGAACAACGCGCTCGGCTACGCGGTGATGATGTTCGTGATGACGGCGACGCCGATCGCCGCCGTCGCGTGCGGACACTCGATCGGCGATGGCGCGCAGATCATCCAGTGGCACCTGGTCGGCATGTTTGCGCCGTCGTTCTTCTCGGCGCGTCTGATCGCGCGCTTCGGCGTGCTGCGCGTGATCGGCGCGGGCATCGTGCTGTCGGCGCTGTGCGGCGTGCTCGCGCTGCGCTCGACCGACCTGCCGCATTTCTACGCGGCGCTCGCGTGCCTGGGCGTCGGCTGGAACCTGATGTTCGTCGGCGGCACGACGCTGCTCGCGCAATCGTACCGGCCGTCCGAGCGCGCGAAGACCCAGGCGACGAGCGAGTTCACCACCTTTGCGTTCTCGGCGCTCGGCTCGCTGTGCGCGGGGCAGATGCTCGCGCATTTCGGCTGGACGGCCATCAACGCAGCGATTTTTCCGTTCCTCGCGCTCGCCGCGCTGGCGACGCTGGCCTTCGCGTGGTCGCGAAGACGTTCGCCGCTGCCGGCGTCGGGCATGTGAACGGATTGTGCCGATATCGACGATAGAGGACTCACGATGAGCGACGCTTCCAACGCCACCGATCACGAAGAAATCCGCGCCCCGGAACACGACGCGCCCGCGCCGCAAGTTCGCCATATCGTGTTCGCCGTTGCGCCCGAACTCGTGCTGCTCGACGCATGCGGCCCGCTCGAAGCGTTCCATCGCGCCGAGCTGACGGTGCGCGACGCGCGGCGCGTGTCGTCTGGGGTGTCGTCCGGATCGCGCGAGCGCGTCGCGTATCGCACGACGGTCGCATCGATCGACGGCGGCGAACTCGACACGTTTCCCGGCTTGCCCGTCGTCACGCAGCGACTCGACGCGCTCGACGGCGAGCCGATCGACACGCTGATCATCCCCGGCATTCCCGTCGACGACGGCCGCGCGTTGCAGCCGGCGCTGATCGACTGGATCGCGCGGCGCGCGCCGCAAGTGAGGCGCGTGTGCTCGGTGTGCACGGGCGCGTTCTATCTGGCAGCGGCGGGCGTGCTCGACGGACGCCGCGCGACGACGCACTGGCGCGACGCCGTTCGCCTCGCCGAGCGCTTTCCGCGCGTGCGCGTCGACGCCGAGCCGATCTTCATCCGCGAGCCGTTGCCGGGCGGCGGCGGCCGGGCCGTGTGGACGTCGGCGGGCGTGACGTCGGGCATCGATCTCGCGCTGGCGCTGATTCAGGAGGACTACGGGCACCCCGTCGCGATGCAGGTCGCGCGGCGGCTCGTCGTGTTCGTCAAGCGCCCGGGCGGGCAGTCGCAGTACAGCGCGGCGCTGGCGGCGCAGGCGTCGGCGGGCGGCGCGTTCGACGGCTTGCACGGCTGGATCGCGTCGAACCTGAACGGCGACCTGTCCGTCGAGCGGCTCGCGGAAGAGGCGCGCATGAGTCCGCGCACCTTCGCGCGCCGCTATGTCGACGAAGTGGGCCGCACGCCCGCGAAGACCGTTTCGGCGTTGCGGCTCGAGGCGGCATCGCGCGCGCTTGCCGAGTCGCGCCGGCCGTTGAAGCGGATCGCGCTGGATTGCGGCTTCGGCAGCGAGCAGAACTTGCGGCGCGCGTTCATGCGCGGCTTCGGCGTGCTGCCGCTCGATTACCGCGAGCGTTTCTCGTCGGCGCTGCGCTGAGTAGCGGCGGCACGGCCGCCACACTTGCGGGCGATGCAAAGCAATGTTGCTTCCGCCCACGCCATACGCGGCGCCCGATAGCGCAGCGGCCGCCTTATTGCCCTCGTATAATCGGCTCCTTTCGATAGTTTGTTTGACCGGAGTCAAGATGAGCACGCCTTCCGCAGCGCCGCTGGATCGTTCAGAAACCACGTTCCGATTCCTCGCCGAACCGACGTCGGTCAACTTCGGCGGCAAGGTGCACGGCGGCGCGCTGATGAAATGGATCGACGAAACCGCGTATGCATGCGCGGCCGTCTGGTCGGGCCGCTATTGCGTGACGGTCAGCGTCGGCAATATCCGTTTTCGCCGGCCGATTCACGTCGGCAATCTGGTCGAACTGCGCGCTCGCGTCGTCGCGACGGGGCGCACCAGCATGCACATCCACGTGTCGGTGCACGCGGGCGATCCGAAGGGCGGCGAACTGCTGCAAACCACCGATTGCCTCGTCGTGATGGTCGCCGTCAACGAGAACGGAACCCCTGTGCCCGTGCCGTCATTCGTGCCGCAAACCGACGAGCAGAAGCGTCTCGCGAAGTACGCGATGGATGTGAAGGCCGCGCTCGATGCAATCGTCGATCTGAAGCCCGAGGAAGTCGCGCAGGGCAAGGTCTGACGCGCGGCATCGCCGGATGCTCTCTTCGCGTTCGCGAAGAGAGCATCGCATGGCTTGCAGTAAAGGGCGGAAGAAGGGGGCTTTAACGAAGGGCTTTAAGGAAGGGCTCTAACGCTTCGTGCCGCCGACCATATCGTGCGGCCGCACCCATTCGTCGAACTGCTGCTCCGTCAGATGACCGAGCGCGAGCGCGGCGGCCTTCAGCGTGGTGCCTTCCTTGTGCGCTTTCTTCGCGATCTGCGCGGCCTTGTCGTAGCCGATATGCGGATTGAGCGCCGTCACGAGCATCAGCGATTCGTTGAGCAACTGGTCGATGCGCTCGCGATTCGGCTCGATGCCCACCGCGCAGTTGTCGTTGAAGCTGTGCATGCCGTCGGCGAGCAGGCGGACCGACTGCAGCACGTTGTGCGCGATCATCGGCCGGAACACGTTCAGTTCGAAGTTGCCGCTCGCGCCGCCCATGTTGACGGCCACGTCGTTGCCGAACACCTGACAGCACAGCATCGTCACCGCTTCGGATTGAGTCGGGTTCACCTTGCCCGGCATGATCGAGCTGCCCGGCTCGTTTTCGGGAATCGACAGTTCGCCGAGGCCGCAGCGCGGGCCGCTTGCGAGCCAGCGAATGTCGTTCGCGATCTTCATCATGCTCGCGGCGAGTGTCTTCAGCGCGCCGTGCGCGAACACGAGCGCATCGGCGGCTGCCATCACCTCGAACTTGTTTGGCGCGGAGACGAACGGCAGGCCCGTCAGTTTGCCGATCGCCGCCGCGACCTGGTCCGCGAACTGCGGATGCGCGTTCAACCCGGTGCCGACGGCCGTGCCGCCCTGCGCGAGTTCGTACAGATGCGGCAACGCTGATTCGATGTGCTTCGCGCACTGGTCGAGCTGCGCGACATAGCCTGAGAATTCCTGGCCGAGCGTGAGCGGCGTCGCGTCCTGCAAATGCGTGCGGCCGATCTTCACGATGTCGGCGAAGGCTTTCGCCTTGTTGTCGAGCGTATCGCGCAGGATCTTCAGCGCGGGCAGCAGATGTTTCGCGATGCCGACAGCGGCCGCCACGTGCATCGCAGTCGGAAACACGTCGTTCGACGATTGTCCGCGATTCACGTCGTCGTTCGGATGCACGAGACGCGCTTCGCCGCGCTCGCCGCCCATCAGCTCGCTCGCGCGGTTCGCGATCACCTCGTTGAGGTTCATGTTGCTCTGCGTGCCGGAGCCCGTTTGCCAGACGGCGAGCGGAAATTCGTCGGCGTGGCGACCTTCGATGATCTCGTCGGCGGCGGCCATGATCGCCTTCGCCTTGGTCGCATCGAGCACGCCGAGGCCCAGGTTCACTTCGGCGGCGGCGCGCTTGATGATCGCGAGCGCCGTAATCAGCTCGGGCGACTGCTTCTCCGTCGAGATCTTGAAGTTCTGCAGCGAGCGCTGCGTTTGCGCGCCCCACAGCTTCGCGCCCGGCACGGCGATTTCGCCGAACGTATCGCGTTCCATGCGTACATCTTCGGTCATGTTGTACTCCGCTTGGTGATTGGATGGGCGTCACAACTGCTCATCGACTGGCAGCAACAAGAATAGACCCGTCAGCGCGTTGCGGTAAAAGCCCGCGCCCGGATCGAGGTTGTATTGGTGAATCAGGCCGTTTTCCTCGTCGGTCCAGACGAGTTGCGATTGCGGCGTCGCCGAATACTTCAGCGCGGCCAGTTCCGACGGCGTCGCGAGCGTCACGCGATAGCTGACGGCAGGTGACGTCGCGTGATCGAAGAGCCGCGCGACATCTTCGGCGATGGGCGCGCTGTGAATCACGAGCGCGAGCTCCGTGTTCAGATGCGCGGAACGCGGATCGAGATTCATCGAGCCGATCACGAGCGTCTTGCGATCGATCACGTAGGACTTCGCATGCAGACTGGCCCTCGAACGCGAGCCGAAGAGGCCCGTCTCCGGCGTGTCCTCGCCTTGCGTCGGCTTGAACTCGTACAGCTGCACGCCGTGTTCGAGCAGCGGCACGCGATACGGGCTATAGCCGGCCTGCACGGCGACGGCGTCGGTGGCCGCGAGCGAATTCGTCAGCACCTTGACGGTCACGCCGCGCTGCACGAGCTTGCCGAGTGCATCGACGCCCGCCTGGTGCGGCACGAAATACGGCGACGTGACGAGGAATTCCTTTTGCGCGTCGCGCATCAGCTCGACGAGGCGCGTCATCGGCGGGCTCTTGTACTGATCGACGGGCAGGCGCATTTTTTCGGGCGTATCGACCTTGAATTCGGCGGGTGCCCAGATGAGCCCGAGCTCACCACTGGCGATCTGCGACGCGAGCGGCGTCGCGTTCAGCGGCTTCGCGTTGTACGGGTCCGCGTTAGTGCGCCAGTGCGCCCGCAACTCGTCGCGCATCTGGTCGAGATCGTGCGGATCGAACTTCTGCTTGTTCAACGCGCGCAGCGGATACGAGTTGCTGTCGTTCCAGAACCTGTCGAAGCTCGCGGAGATATCGGCCGTGATCGGGCCGGCGGCGAGCACGTCGATATCGCGGAACTGCAGCGTCGGACTCGCGCTGAAGTATTCGTCGCCGAGATTGCGCCCGCCGACGATCGCGATCTGGTTATCGGCGATCATCGCCTTGTTGTGCATGCGCCGCGTGAACGCACCGACCTCCGTGAAGAAGTTCTCGCTGCGCTCATAGAAGCTCGATTGCGCGCTGCCAAACGGATTGAACACGCGGATCTCGATGTTGTCGTGCGTGTTCAGCGCGGCCATCACGCGGTCGATGTCCTTGAAGTTCAGATCGTCGACGAGCATCCGCACGCGCACGCCGTGATCCGCCGCATAGAGCGCGGCGGCGAGCAGCAGCTTGCCCGTCGTGTCTTCTTCGGCGATGTAGTACTGCATGTCGAGCGTCTTCGTCGCCGCGCGCGCGAGCGCGATGCGCATCTGGAGCGCTTCCGTGCCGTTGGACAGCACGCGAAAGCCCGACTGGCCCGGATGCGCGCGTTCGGGCGCGGCGAGCGCTGTCGAGAGCGGCGTGCTTTCCGTCGCGGGCAACGCGTGTGTGACAGGGCGATCGAGTGCGGTGGCGGGCGGGCGCGTCGCGCAGGCGGCCAGCAGGGTGGCCGCGACGACGAGCGCGAACGCGCGCGTCAGCCACGGACGCGGCGCGTTGCGCGAGATGCGGGTAGTACGTTGCTCTTCGTGATGCTGCAATGCGGCTGGGTCGTTGGTGTTATGGGCCGACACGCTTGTTCCTCCACTTGATCGGCACGGATGGTCGTCGTGGCGTCGTCGGTTTCGCCTGAAAATATTCTACGAGGAAACCGTAAAGAGGGTCGGCAATGGAGACGCAACGCGCGTGCCCGCTTTGCGCGTGCCTGCGACGCGCGGCGGCTTGCAGCGCGAAAGCCGATCGACGGGATGCGCCGCGCGCGTCGTGTCGGCGCGCGGCGTGGAACGGGAGAAAGGGTAGAAAGGCTGATGCTGCGTCAGACGCGTTCGCTCGCCAGCGCGCGCGTTTCCTGATCGTGCGTCGAGCCTTTCGCGGGGCGGCCTGCCCAGTGGCCCGCCAGCATCGATCCCGACAGGTTGTGCCACACCGAGAACAGCGCGCCGGGCAGCGCGGCGATCGGCGTGAAGTAGAGCTTGCCGAGCGTCGCGGCAAGGCCGGAGTTCTGCATGCCGACTTCGATCGCGAGCGTGCGGCAGACGGCTTCGTCGAAGCCAAGCAGACGGCCGCCCCAATAGCCGCCGAGCAATCCGATGCCGTTGTGCAGCACCACGCCCAGCATGACCACGAGGCCCACCGACGCAATGCTCTTCTGCGTGCCGCCGACCACGGCCGCGATGATCAGCAGGATCGACACCATCGATACGAGCGGCAACACGGGCTCGACCTTGCGCACGAGCTTGCCGAACAGATGGTTGACGACGAGGCCGACAGCGATCGGCAGCGCGACGATTTGCAGGATGCTCATCAGCATGCCGTGCACGTCGACGGCAATCGACGCATCGACATACAGGCGCGTGAGCAGCGGTGTCGCGAACACGCCGACGAGCGTCGACAGCGCGCTGATCGTGACCGACAGCGCGACGTCGCCGCGCGCCAGATAGATCATCACGTTCGACGCCGTGCCGCTCGCGACGCTGCCGACCAGCACCATGCCCGCCGTCAGATCCGGCGGCATGCGCAGGGCCTTCGCGATCACCCATGCGGCGAGCGGCATCACGAGGTAGTGCAGCACGATGCCGGCGATCACGGGCGCAGGACGCGTGAACACGCGGCGGAAGTCCTCGATCGACAGCGTCACGCCCATCGACAGCATGATGATCGTCAACAGCGTCGTCACATGCGGCGCGATCCCTGTCACGGACGACGGCGAAAAGTAGGCAGCGAGCGAGGCCAGCACGGCCCACAGCGGGAAGAGACGGGTGACGCGGGCAAGCATGAAAGGCAGTCCTCTTGTGTTGTCTTCTGATGGTTTGCGCTGATGCCGCCGCGTGCCGGTGTGAGGCGTGCGCGGTCGGCATGAGACGCTGCCGCAGCGGTTGCGGGCGGCGCGAGAGCGTCCGGGCGGGCGTTATGCGATACGGCATCGGGTGGCCGGTCGCGAGCCGGGGCGTGCCCTTGTGGGGACGGGAAAGCGGCCGCTGCGCGGCGCGGGTCGCGCGCTGCGCTAACAGGCGGCAGCCAGGCGTGGCATTTTACCCGTGGCGGTCAGGTTCGACTCGCAGTTGGTTGCGCGTGCAACACACATGCAACGTGGGCGAGGGCACGGGTTGCATCGGTGAGAAGCGGTGCAGTACCCGCGATTGGGCGCGCCGAAGAAGGTGCGTCGCGAAGAAAGGCGCGTCGCGAAGAAGGCGGAGAGGTCGAGACGGTGCATTCGAAGCGCCCATTCGCGCGGGCGCACGACGTCTCAGCGAGTGCGCTCAGCTCGCCGGCGCGCGCTCGCCGCTCTGCATCCGGTGCCGGCTCATCTTGTGAAAGCGCAGCGTCATCAGCAGCGCGACGCTGGCGAGCCCGGCCGCGAGTCCCCACCACAGGCCGCGCGCGCCGAGCCCGAAGTGAAACGCGAGCGTATAGCCCGTCGGGAAGCCGATTCCCCAATAGCCGAACGCGGCGGCGATCATCGGAACGCGCGTGTCCTTCAGCCCACGCAGACAGCCGGAGCCGACCGTCTGCATGCCGTCGACGATCTGGAAAATGGCGGCCACGCCCAGCAGCGAACTCGCGAGCGCGACGGTCGGCGCGTTGGCGGGATCGTCGAGATGCAGGTACAGCCCGACGATGAAATGCGGCGCCGTGATCAGCAGCAGGCCCGACAGGCTCATGAAGCCCACGCCGAGCCCGAGCGCGACGAAGCCCGCATGGCGCGCAGCGAGCGGCTGCCCGGCGCCCGACCAGAAGCCGACGCGCACGTTCGCCGCCTGGCCGATCGCGAGCGGCACCATGAACGCCACCGACGCGACGTTCAGCGCGATCTGGTGCGCCGCCAGCTGCGATTCGCCGAGCAGGCCGACCATCAGGCCCGTCGCGAGAAAGAGCGTCGATTCGACGCCATATGTGATCGCCACCGGCCAGCCGATGCCGAACAGTTCGCCCATCAGCGGCACGTCGGGGCGCGTGGCCGTCACGAAATGCCGGAAGCGCGGACGCAGATGCAGCAGCGCCATCAGCGTGAGCGCCGTGAGCCAAACGGTGATCGTCGTTGCGCCCGCCGAGCCGAGGAAGCCGAGACGCGGCAGCCCGTACGCGCCGTGGATCAGCCCGTAGTTCAGGAACGCGTTGACGAACACGCCGCCGATCGACACCCACAGCAGCCGCCGCGCCGCGCCGATTGCGGGCAGGAAAGAGCGCATCAGGCCGATGCCGATCAGGCTGCCGGGCGCGCCCCAGCGCAGCACCGCGCAGTATTCGCCGACGTTGTGCGCGAGCAGCGCCGGCTCGCCGAAGGCCATCAGGATGGGCGCGGCGAACGACAGCAGCACGAACGCGGGCACGGCCAGCAGCAGCGACAGCAGGAAGCCCGTCCAGTAGATGTGCGGCACGCGATGCTCGGCCTGCGCGCCGCGCGCATGCGACACGCTCACGCTGACGGAAGTCAGCACGCCTTGCAGCAGCGTCACGACGACGAAGAACAGGTTCGCGCCGAGGCCGCCTGCTGCGAGCGCGTCGGGGCCGAGCGAGCCGAGCAGGACGGTATCGGTGACGCTCATCGCCATCTGCGAAAGCTGCGCGATGGCGAGCGGCGCGGCAAGGCGCGCCGTATCGGCGGCGTGGCGCGAAAGCGTGGGCGGCCCGCTGAGCGCGCGGGACATTCCGGTTGGATTCATGGTTCCAGGTGCTCGATGCGCGAAAGCGCGAAACGCGCGCCAAGCCGGTCGGCCGGATCAGGCGGATGGAACGGGTGAAGCGCGCGCGGGATATTTTTTCTGTGCAAGCGGACAGCTTATTGCGGGAAGGCGGCGCTGTCGATCTACAGGCACATGTTTGGTGCGGTCATGGAGCGGCCGTCGGATGCGTACTGCATATTCATGCCGCCTCGCGGACGACGCGTGCGAGCGTCACCCCTCGTGGACGGCAATGCGGGTGTCGCCGAGCAGCACGACCTGGCCCGCGCGGATTTTGCAGGTTTTGCGCGTTTCGACGCGGCCGTCGACGGTGACGGCGCCCGACGCGACGATCACCTTCGCCGATCCGCCGCTGTCCGCGAGGCCAGTAATCTTCAGCAGATTGTGGAGTTCGACGTAATCGCCGGTCAGTGTGAAATCGAGGTTGGGCATGTCGGTTGCGATGGACGGGGCGTCGGCGAATTGTGGAAAAAGCGCGTTGAAAAAGCGCCTCGCATCATAAGCCATCGCGTCGCGCGTGGCGTTCCCGCAGCGAGCGCGAGGCGTTGGACCGCGCAAGTGCAAGCAGATGTTATTCAGTTGTCGGCAAACGAAACGTTGAGTAACAGCAGGCTTTCGTGGCGAACTTCACTCGCGAAGGCCCGGTCTGTGGAATAGCCTGCTGCATTTTGCAATGGGCGAACCGCGCGGGCGCGTCACCGCCGATCGGCCACCACACGACGCCCGCATGCCGACACTGACAACCTTCAGAGAGGATAACCATGACCCAGCTTCATACGCTCCTGATCGGTACCGCCCTGACTGCGTTTGCGTCGACGGCCGCATTCGCCCAGACGCCTGCTCAACCGGCTGCCGGCATATCCGGCCAGGCCCAGGTGCAGACGCAGACGCAGGCGCCCGCCGAGGCGCCCGCTGCGCAAGGCGTCCAGATGCCGTCGCCCGCGCCGCAGAATCTGACAGCGCCGGGTTCGACGGACCCGCTCGTTCAGAAGCGCAACGCGGACGCCGAGGCGAACGCCGAATATCGCGCGCAGAAGAAGACGTCGAAGGCGCAGATGAAGGAGCAGCAAAAGGCCGCCAAGGACGAGTACACGAACCAGGTTCGCAACGCCAAGTTGAACAGGAAGGCCGACAGGGCGGCCGCATCGAACGAACTGAAGTCCGGGATGCAGGGCCAGTCGGCGGGCGCGGCAGCGTCGGGCGAGGCGCACAACTGAGGCACAACTGAAGCATGACTGACCCATCACTCAGGCACGACCAGGGCCGACACAGGCCTTGGTCGTTTCGACGTTCGAACAGGGAGGACATCGATCATGAAAAAGATGAACAGGACGATGGGCGCGCTACTGGCGGCGTTGATCGCGGGCAGCATGACCACGCTCGCCGTCGCGCAGACGCACGATCCCGCCACCGATCCGACGACGCACGCAGACAGCAAGGCCGTGAAGGAGCAGGCCAAGGCCGACAAGAAGGCGGAGATCGCGCAGGCGAAGGCCGACAAGAAGAAGGCCGACGCGCAAGCCGATGCCGACAAGGCCAACGCCAAAGCCAGGGTGAAGGACGCGAAACAGGAGTAGGCGGCGTTCGTCGCATGGATTCTCCGGACGGCATCACGCCGTTCGGAGCGAAAGCCCGGTGCGCCGGCTTTCTTGCGCCTGTTTCTCGCGCCCTTTGTCTGACGCTCGACACGCGGCGTTTGTGTGGAAAATTGGGGCGCTTGCCCTGGCGGGTTGTATGGATATACAGTATGCGTCGCCTTCACTTTCCGACCCGCCGATCGTGCTTTCCGTCGCCGATTCCCTGTCTTCATCGCCGTCAGCCGCGGCAGGCACGCCCGAGCCGGCGGCCGCCATCGACTGGCTCGCGAAGCTCAACGACGCCCAGCGCGAAGCCGTCGAATACGGCACCGACGACATTGCACGGCCAGCGGGCGCGCTGCTCGTCATCGCGGGCGCGGGGTCGGGCAAGACCAATACGCTCGCGCATCGCGTCGCGAACCTCGTCGTCAAGGGCGTCGATCCGCGCCGCATTCTGCTGCTCACGTTTTCGCGCCGCGCCGCGCTCGAAATGACCCGGCGCGTGACCCGCATCGCGGGCGCGGCGCTCGGCACGCGCGCGGCGTTGGCGCAAGGGCTCACGTGGTCGGGCACGTTCCATAGCGTCGGCGCGCGGCTGTTGCGCGAGTACGCGGACCTGATCGGCCTGTCGCCAGCATTCACGATCAACGACCGCGAAGACTCCGCCGATCTGATGAATCTCGTGCGCCACGAGCTCGGCTTCTCGGCGAAGGAAAAGCGCTTTCCGTCGAAGTCGGCGTGCTTCGCGATTTATTCGCGCGTCGTCAACACGGGCGCATCGCTCGCGGACGTGCTCAACGGCGCTTTCCCGTGGTGCCGCGAGTGGGAAGCCGATCTGCGCGCGCTCTTTGCCGCCTACGTCGACGCGAAGCAGAAGCAGAGCGTGCTCGACTACGACGATCTGCTGCTGTACTGGTCGCACATGGCGGCGGAGCCCGCGATCGCCGCCGATCTGTCCGGCCGCTTCGATCACGTGCTCGTCGACGAGTATCAGGACACCAACCGCCTGCAGGCGTCGATCCTGCTGGCGCTGAAGCCCGATGGGCGCGGGCTGACCGTCGTCGGCGACGACGCGCAGTCGATCTATTCGTTTCGCGGCGCGACCGTGCGCAACATCCTCGATTTTCCGACGCACTTCGATCCGCCCGCGAAGCAGGTCACGCTGGAACGCAACTACCGTTCGACGCAGCCGATCCTCGAAGCGTCGAATGCGGTGATCGGCCTCGCCAGCGAGCGCTACACGAAGAATCTGTGGACCGACAAGGCATCGGCGCAGCGCCCGCATCTCGTTACCGTCGCCGACGACGCCGACCAGGCGCGCTACATCGTCGAGCAGGTGCTGGCGGCGCGCGAAGCGGGCATGAAGCTGAAGGCGCAGGCCGTGCTGTTCCGCGCCGCGCATCACAGCGCCGCGCTCGAAATCGAGCTGACGCGGCGCAATATCCCGTTCGTGAAGTTCGGTGGCCTGAAGTTTCTCGATTCCGTCCACGTGAAGGACGTGCTGGCCGTGCTGCGCTGGGCAGAGAATCCGCGCGATCGCGTCGCTGGTTTTCGCGTCGTGCAGTTGTTGCCCGGCGTCGGGCCCGCGACGGCCGCGCGCGTGCTCGACGACATCGCCTCGCGCGCCGGTGCGCCCGGCTCGGGTGGCTCGGGTGGCTCGGGCGGCGGTGCATTGGACGCCTCGCACGGCGTGTCGCATTGCACGGCCAGCGCGCTCGCTGCCTTTGCGCCGCCGGCCCGTGCGCTCGAAGACTGGCATCCGTTCGTCGCGCTGATGTCGTCGGTGTGCGCGCGCCAGACGCCGTGGCCCGCCGAGTTCGAGATGGTGCGCCGCTGGTACGAGCCGCATCTCGAACGCAATCACGAGGACGCGTCGATCCGTCAGGCTGATCTCGCGCAGATGGAGAGCATCGCTGGCACGTATGCGTCGCGCGAGCGGTTCCTGACCGAGCTGACGCTCGATCCGCCCGACGCCACGAGCGACGAATCCGGCGTTCCGCTGATCGACGAGGATTATCTGATCCTGTCAACCATCCATTCGGCGAAAGGGCAGGAGTGGCGCAACGTGTTCGTGCTCAATGGCGTCGACGGCTGCATTCCGTCCGATCTCGGCACGGGCAGCGAAGAGGAAATCGACGAGGAGCGGCGTCTGCTGTACGTCGCGATGACGCGGGCCAAAGAAGACCTGCACATCGTGATGCCGCAGCGGTTCTACGTGCACAACCAGACGCATCTCGGCGACCGGCACGTGTGGGCGTCGCGCACGCGCTTCATTCCGCCGCATCTGCTGCCGCTGTTCGACTCGCATGCGTGGCCGCCCGCGCCCGTCGCGGCGGCGCCGACGCGCGCGGGGCTCGCGGCCGCCGCGCAGGCCAAAATAGAAATCGCGGCGAAGCTCAGAAAGATGTGGGACTGAGCTTGCCGCGATGCGGATGAAACGTGGATGGCGCGCCCAGCGTTGCCGCCGCGCCTGCGATGCCTAGCGTGACTGCCGCTGTTGTTGCTGCGGCCTCGGCGGCGGCATGAAGAAGTTGCGCAGCCACGCCGCGAGCCGCGTGAATACGTCGTACGGCTCTTCGACGAAAATCTCCGGCTTCAGGAGCCGCAGATATTCCATGATCTGCTGCGCTTCCTGCTTCTGGAACGAGCCGTGCGAAATGCCCAGCCGCAACAGCCCGCGCAGTTCGCCGAGCTTTTCGCGCGCCGCGCTGCCGACGCTCGTCTCGCACGCGACCTTCGCCTCGTAGACCCGCTGACGCAGCGATTCGGCGAGACGCCAGGCGGGCGTCTGCATCACTTCTTCGAGCGCCTGTATGTCCTGTGCCGCTGACTTGATCTGCGCGGCAAGCGGGTCGACCAGCGCAGGCGCGCCTTCCGCTTCCTTGACGATCGCGGCCGCCCACTCGCGGCTCTGCTTGGCCAGCTCTTCCGGCGTCCACTCGGAGCGCGCCGCAAAGCCGAAGCCGAACTCGTTCGCCTGCTTCATCAGGATCGCCACGACGTCCGGAAACTCCTTGTCCAGCGTGCGCTTCGCCCAAGCGTACTGACCGCCCTGCAGCATCCGCTGCACGGCGTGCTCGGTCAGCGGCACCATGTTGTCGAGGAGCTTGGCGCGCAGAAAATCCTCGAACGACGGCGTCGCGAACTGCGGATCCAGCTTGAGCGAGACCCGCACGAACGCCTCGAAATCCTTTCGCAAGGATGCGAGCGTTTCGTCCTTGATGTGAAGGGTAATCTGACCCATGTCTTATCCCGTTTCGTCGACCGCGCAGACGCCGTCGAGGCGTTCGCCCCTGTGCCGCCGTCCCCGTTTCGTTGGCGGCACCGATGTCCGGCGCGGTTCGGCCCGGCGTGCCGGCGTGCGTCGACAGACGCAGCTGGTTCGCGGGCCACGAGTGTTTATCGGCGGATTGAAAGGGAACTTGAGGGCGCACACCGCCCGGGTGGACGGCGCGCGGACGGCGGCGAGGTTACTTCAGGACGACGCCCTGCCACAGGAAGAAGACGGCGAGGCCGACGGCAATGGTCAGCAGCGGCCGGCGCGTGAGCGCGCTGACGGCGACGGCGGCGAGCGCGCCGACGAGCTGCGGGTTGCGCCACGTCAGTTCGGCTTGCGCGCCGTGCGGGGAGACGGCCATCGGAACGATGATCGCCGTCAGCACGGTGACGGGCACGAAGCCGAGCGCGGTGCGCACGAGCGGCGGAAAGACGATGCGGTCGCCGAGCACGAACACGGCTGCGCGGATCAGCCACGTGATGACGGCCATGCCGAGAATCAACAGTACGTAGTTCATTGCGAAGCCTCCGCCGCGCGGGTGCGCTGCAGCGCGGGCAGCGACAGCAGCACGCCGACCGCGACGCCCACGAATACGGCGCCCAGCAGGCCGAGCTTGTACGGCCAGGCCTGCCAGAAAAACGCGAGCGCGCCGGCCGTGGCTGCGGCTGCCAGATAACGCACCGCGACGAGCTGCGGCACGACGATCGCGATGAACGTCGCGACCATCGCGAAATCGAGCCCGAGCGATTGCAGGCCGGGGAACGCCGCGCCGAACAGCAGGCCGACGAGCGTCCAGCCCTGCCAGTTCGCGTACATCGACAGACCCGAGCCCAGGAAATAGTACGGCCCGACCGAGCCGGGCGGATGCAGCCGGTAATGCGCCCACGCGACGGCGAACACTTCGTCGGTGAGCAGGCCGCCCAGCGCCCAGCGCCAGCGCGACGGCAGATGCGATACATACGGCGCGAGCGTCGCGCTGTAGAGGACGTGGCGGGCGTTCACGACGAGCGTGGTCGCCCAGATGACGGCGTAGCTCGCATGGCCCGCGATCAGACCGAGCGCGATGAACTGCGCCGAGCCGGCGAATACGATCAGCGACATGAACTGGCCGTGCCACAGATGCAGTGGGCCAGATGCGACGAGCGTCCCGAAGATGACGCCGAACGGCGCCGAACCGATGACCATCGGGAGCGTGTCGCGCGCGCCCGCCATCAGTTCCTTGAGCCGGTGAGTGGATTGTGCAGGGTGAGTCAATCTTTTCTCCTCGATACCGCCGAGCATAGCCGGTCGAGGGGCGGGCCGGCTTGTACGTTCTTGCGCTTGCGCTTGCGCTTGCGCCTGCGCTTGAGCTTCGGTTTGGGTTTGGGTTTGGGCTTGGGCTTGGGCTGGGTTTGTTTGGGTTTGGGTTCGGGCTGGGTTTGGGTTCGGGCTTGAGCTTGAGCTTGAGCTTCGGCTTGCGATTGCGGCGCGCGTTTCGCCGGGCTCGCGGATGGCCAGCGAACGCGTGGATGGTTCGATGTGTGGATGTGACGCCGGATTCCAGCGGTGCGACTCGGCTTGTGCGGGCTCGCGTCGCGTGCTCGCGTGCGCGGCCGAATCAGGACGACTGCCAGCGGCCCGGCGGCACGCCGAACATGCGGCGAAAATGGCGCGTGAAGTGACTCTGATCGGTGAAGCCGCTCGCCGCCGCGACGTCAGCCACCGATGCGCCCGCGCGCAACGGCGCCAGCGAACGCTGCAAGCGGATCTGGTTGCGCCATGCGTGCGGCGGCAGCCCCGTCGCGCGCGTGAAGAGGCGTGCCGCGTGAAACGGCGACAGGCCGACGGCATCGGCCAGTTCGGCGAGCTTGAGCGGCGCGGCGAGGTCGCCCGTGAGCTGTTCCTTCATCGTGGCCACGCGGGTATCGGCGGCGGAGTGCTGCGGCGTGTCGGCGCGCGTGCGGCCGTAGCGGACGAGCAGCGTCGACAGCGCGTCGAGCATCGCCGTTTCGGCGGCCAGGGGATCGTCGTTCGATTCGAGCAACCGGTGCGCGCGAGCGAGCCGGACGGCGAGGTCCGGGTCGCGGATCACGTCGGCGTCGAACCACGGCAGCGGCTGCGCGCGGCCCGCGATGTCCTCGGCGAGCGCGTGGATGAAATCGACGGGCGCGTACAGCACGCGGTAGCGCCAGCCTTCGTCGATTGCCCGCGAGCCGGTATGCACTTCGCCCGGGTTGATCACGGGCACGCTGCCCGCCTCGGCGACGTAATGCGAGCCTTGATACCGATAGGTCTCCGCGCCCGCTTCGATCACGGGGATCGTGTACGCGTCGTGCCAGTGCGGCGTGAATTCGTGATCGTGATATTCGGCCGTGAGCAGGTCCGCGCCGGGCAAAAGCGGCGTGCGCCAGTAGCGGGCGTTGTCGCGGAAGCGGGTCGAAGTCATGGTCGATGTCCGGGTGGACCTGCCAGTTTACCGCGCATCGCGTGTTGCGGGCCGCTGTGTCAGCGGACGGGAATCGTCGTGCCGGCGGGCATCGGCACGGCTGTGACGCTGTTTTTCGCGCTGCCCGTCGTGACGCGGTCGCTGTAGGTCAGATAGACGAGCGTATTGCGCTTCGTGTCGACGACCCGCACCACATGCAGCGTCTTGAAGATCAGCGACATCCGTTCCGTGAACACGTCGGCCTGTTGCCGCAGCGGTTCGGGAATCTTGACGGGGCCGACCTGACGGCAGGCAATCGATGCCTCGGTCGGGTCCTCCGCGATGCCCAGCGTTCCTTTGATACCGCCCGTTCGCGCCCGCGACACGTAGCAGGTGACGCCCTGCACGGCGGGATCGTCATAGGCTTCGACGACCACGCGATCCGAACCGGTGATATGAAAGTTCGTGTTGACGCTGGCGACTTCTTCCGCGTGTGCGAAGGGCGCAGACGCGAATGTGGCGAAAGCGGCGGATGTGGCGAAGATGACGGCGCGCGCGGCCCGTGCGCAGTGCGGAGCAATTTTCATCAGGTGACCGGAAGAAATGTGAAGGCAGCCGGGGCGATTGCCCGTGAGTGCGTCATCGTAACCTGGTTGCGTGTGCGGACCGTGGCCACAGGCGCCAGCGCGACGGATACTGGATTCGTCAAACGAGAGCGATCGTTCGGCAAGGCCGCAGAAAACGATCGCAGAAAAAGAAAAGGCCCGCACGGATGCGGGCCTTCGAATTTTGGCTCCCCGACCTGGGCTCGAACCAGGGACCTACGGATTAACAGTCCGGCGCTCTACCGACTGAGCTATCGGGGAACAGCAATACAACGTGTCACTACATAAAAAAGCCCGTCATGGCTAACGGGCCTTTGCAATTCTTGGCTCCCCGACCTGGGCTCGAACCAGGGACCTACGGATTAACAGTCCGGCGCTCTACCGACTGAGCTATCGGGGAACAACAACAGCAGAGAAGCGAAATTGTAGGAGGTGAAGCAGACGCTGTCAATACCCCTGATTCATCTCAATATAATGCGACTGATCCGGGCAGGAACGACAGGTCTGCCGCGGCGATCAACGCTCGAGCAGCGAGAGCTTCTCTTTCACGTCCTTGAATTCGTCGGCTTCGGGCAGCGGCGCCTTGGTCTTCGTGATGCTCGGCCATGCCTTCGCCAGCTCGGCGTTCAAGGGGGTGAAGTGCTGCTGGTCGCCAGGCACGTCTTCTTCGGCGTAGATCGCATTCACCGGGCACTCCGCAACGCACACGGCGCAGTCGATGCACTCGTCGGGGTCAATCGCGAGGAAGTTGGGACCTTCGCGAAAGCAGTCCACCGGGCACACATCGACGCAGTCGGTATAGCGGCACTTGATGCAGCTTTCGGTCACAACGTGAGTCATTCAGGCAACTCCTGCAAACGATATCTTTTGGTAGTGGGGAGATGGCAGTACGCCAAAAGCGCTATTGTAACGTAACGTCAAGTAGTGCATACGCGATCGCCGTCAGGGCTTTTATATCGTTTGGTGATTAGTTTATGGCGGGTGGATGCGCGTCGAACGCGCCTTGCCGCGCCCGCCGGCCGTGGCGCAGTGGAGCAACGGCCGCCGCGCATTCGGGTAACATGCGACAGCGTCTTCGCCAGCTCGCCCGTTTTGCGCGAGGCTCGCAGCGCGTACGGCGTACGCATGCGGCGTACAAATAGGGCGAGGGCGCGCGAGGCCTGACGTCTTCCGTTTTCATGCAGTCCCGGTTTGCAAGATCATGATCATTACTTCGCTGCTCGATACCGATCTGTACAAGTTCACGATGATGCAGGTGGTGCTGCATCTCTTCCCGGCCGCCAACGTCGAATACAAGTTCCGCTGCCGCACGCCGAACGTCGACCTCGTGCCGTACGTCGACGAAATCCGCCGCGAAGTGCGCAAGCTCTGCGAGCTTCGGTTCAATGAAGGCGAGCTCGACTATCTGCGCCAGATGCGCTTCATCAAGAGCGATTTCATCGACTTTCTCGCGCTCTTTCATCTGAACGAGAAGTACATTTCGATCACGCCTTCGCCGAAAGGCAACGGGGAAATCGACATCTACATCAAGGGGCCGTGGCTGCATACGATCCTCTTCGAAATTCCCGTGCTCGCGATCGTCAACGAAGTGTATTTCCGCAACACGCAGCAGCAGCCGGATTACAGCGAAGGACGCGAGCGTCTGCGCGACAAGATCCAGTTGCTCGGCGCGCGCCCCGAGTTCGCCGACTGCAAGATCGCCGATTACGGCACGCGTCGCCGCTTCTCCGGGCGCTGGCACGAAGAGGTGATCCTCACGCTCAAGGACGGCCTGCGCGAGCAGTTCGCGGGCACGAGCAACGTGTTCTACGCGATGAAGCACGGCCTCACGCCGCTCGGCACGATGGCGCACGAATACCTGCAGGCCTGCCAGGCGCTCGGTCCGCGCCTGCGCGATTCGCAGATCTACGGCTTCGAGATGTGGGCGAAGGAATATCGCGGCGACCTCGGTATCGCGTTGTCGGACGTGTATGGCATGAAGGCATTCCTCCGTGATTTCGACATGTACTTCTGCAAGCTCTTCGACGGCGCGCGCCACGATTCCGGCGACCCGTTCGACTGGGGCGAGCGTCTTATCGCCCATTACGAGGCGAACCGTTGCGACCCGCGCACGAAGGTGCTCGTGTTCTCCGACGCGCTCGACATCCCGAAGGTGCTGCAGCTGTACGAACGCTTCCGCGGCCGCTGCAAGCTCGCGTTCGGCGTCGGCACGAATCTCACCAACGACCTCGGCTACAACCCGCTGCAGATCGTCATCAAGATGGTCAAGTGCAACGGCCAGCCTGTGGCGAAACTGTCGGACTCGCCGGGCAAGAATATGTGCGAAGACAAGGCGTATCTCGCCTATCTCCGGCAAGTGTTCGGCATCGAGCAGCCCGCCGAGGAAGAAGTCGGCAAGTAACGCGCGGCCCCTTTCGCGGCTGTGCCGCCAGGTGCATGCAAGCGTATGAAGGCTATTGTCGGCGCTTCGTTCGAGCGCTGCCATTAGCCGTTCGGCCAGGTGTTCGCGAACAGGGCGGCCGGTATAATTCACGGGTCAATGTGCGCAGTGCACGCGCAACACGATTGCGCATTCAACAAGATCGACACGATCATCGGCACGAGGATATGGCTCATGGATACATCGACCGCCCGTCGCAACATCCTGGCGCGCATTCGCGCAGCGCAAGGGCGTGAGCCCGAGCCGGCCGCGTCCGAGCGCGAGACGGCGCAAGCGTATGTCGCAAGCCATCCACAAGGGCCGCGTCCGCCGATGCCGGCCGATCTCGTCGCGCATTTCATCGAGCAGGCGAAGAAAATGGCGACCACCGTCGACACCGTCGAGTCGCTCTCCGACGTGCCCGCTGCCGCGCATCGCTACCTCACCGAACTGAATCTTCCGACCCAGGCCATTGCATGGCAGACGCTCGAAGCGTTGCCGTGGACCGGTTCGGGCATCGAAGTCGAATTCCGCAAGCCGAAGGACGAAGACCGCGTCGGCATTACGGGCTGTTTCTGCGCGACGGCTGAAACGGGCACGCTGGTGCTGCTGTCGGGTCCGCAGACGTATGCGTCGGCGGGCTTGCTGCCGGAGACGCACATTGCAATCGTGCCGGCGTCGCGCATCGTCGCCGGTCATGAAGAGGCGTTCAACCTGATCCGCAGCGAGCGCGGCGAGCTGCCGCGCGCGGTCAACTTCGTCTCCGGCCCGTCGCGTACGGGCGATATCGAACAAACCATCGTGCTCGGCGCGCACGGTCCTTATCGCGTGCATGCGATCGTCGTGCGTGGCGCTTGATGTTCCGCACCCGCATGGCCGCGACGCGCAAGCGGTGACGAACCGGTCGAAGGCCGCGTGGATCGCCGGTCTGACGCTCGCGTTCGCGCTGTCATGCTATCCGCTTGCGGCATCGGCGGCCACAGTGGATGGCGCATCGCTTTGCGCCTGGTGGGGCGTGCCGTTCGCGGGCATGCTGCTGTCGATCGCCGTGCTACCGCTCGCCGCGCCCGCGCTCTGGCATCACCACTACGGCAAGGTCTCGGCGGCGTGGGCCTTTGCGTTCCTCGCGCCGTTTGCGTTCGCGTTCGGGTCATCGGCGGCGTTCGGCACGTTGATCCATGCGTTGCTCGACGAATACGTGCCGTTCATCGTGCTGCTGACGGCGCTCTATACCGTCGCGGGCGGCATCTGCGTGACGGGCAACCTGCACGGCACACCGCGTCTGAATACGGCGCTGCTCGCGCTCGGCACGGCGCTCGCCAGCATCATGGGCACGACGGGCGCGGCAATGCTGCTGATCCGGCCGCTGCTGCGCGCGAACGACAATCGCAAGCACGTCGTGCATGTCGTCGTGTTCTTCATCTTTCTGGTCGCGAACGTGGGCGGCTCGCTGTCACCGCTGGGCGATCCGCCGTTGTTTCTCGGCTTTCTGAACGGCGTCGGTTTCTTCTGGACGACGGTCCATCTCGCGCTGCCGATGCTATTCGTCTGCGCCGTGCTGCTGGTCGTGTTCTACGCGCTCGATTCGTACTATTTCCGGCGGCGCGAAGAAGTGCTCCCTGTCGACCCGTCGCCCGACACGCCGACCATCGGCATCGAAGGCAAGATCAACTTCGCGCTGCTTGCGCTCGTAATCGCGTTCGTGCTGATGAGCGGCATCTGGACGCCCGGCATCGCGTTCGACGTGGCGGGCACGCACGTCGCGTTGCAGAATGTTGTGCGCGACGTGGCGCTGATCGCGCTGACGGTGCTGTCGCTGATCGTGACACCGCGCGCGGCGCGCGAGGGCAACGCGTTCAACTGGGCGCCCATCGAAGAGGTCGGGAAGCTTTTCGCGGGCATCTTCGTGACGATCGCGCCCGTCATCATGATGTTGCGCGCGGGCGAGGCGGGTGCGTTCAGCGGTATCGTGCATCTCGTGAACGACACGGCCGGCCAGCCGCGCGACGACATGTACTTCTGGGCGACGGGTCTGCTGTCGTCGTTCCTGGACAACGCGCCGACGTACCTCGTGTTCTTCAATCTCGCGGGTGGCGACGCGCGGACGCTGATGACCACGGGCGCGTCGACGCTCGCGGCCATTTCAGCGGGCGCGGTGTTCATGGGCGCGAACAGCTATATCGGCAACGCGCCCAACTTCATGGTCAAGGCGATCGCCGAATCGCGCGGCGTGCGGATGCCCAGCTTTTTCGCGTACCTCGCGTGGTCGGGCATCGTGCTGATACCGTTGTTCGTCGCGACGTCGTGGATATTCTTTTAACGCCGCGCGCGCCGATATGCGCGCGTCGCGGCCTGATACTCGGAGAATGGCAATGCAAAAGGTTCTGGTTGCGCGTCCCATCTTTCCGGATGTGATCGAGCGGCTCAAGCAGCACTTCGAAGTCGACTGGAACGACGGCGACGTGCTGTCCGCCGACGAACTGAAGCGCCGGATCGCCGACAAGGACGGCGCGCTGACGGCGGGCGACATCATCGACGCGTCCGTGCTCGCCGGGGCGCCGAAACTGCGCGTGGTGTCGAACATGGCCGTCGGCTACAACAACTTCGACATGGCGGCGTTCAACGCGGCGAACGTGCTCGGCACGAACACGCCCGACGTGCTCAACGAATCGACGGCCGATTTCGGCTGGGCGCTGATGATGGCGACCGCGCGCCGTATCGCGGAATCGGAGCACTGGCTGCGCGCGGGCAAGTGGGAGAAGTGGTCGTATGACGGCTTTCTCGGCTCGGATATCCACGGTTCGACGCTCGGCGTGATCGGCATGGGGCGCATCGGTCAGGCGCTCGCCCGTCGAGCGCGCGGCTTCAGCATGAACGTGATCTATCACAACCGCTCGCGTGTCGCGCCCGAGATCGAGGCCGAGCTGAACGCGCAATACGTATCGAAGGAAGAGCTGCTGCGGCGCGCCGATCACGTCGTGCTCGTGCTGCCGTACACGGCGCAAAGCCATCACACGATCGGCGCTGCCGAGCTCGCGCTGATGAAGCCGACCGCGACGCTCACGAACATCGCGCGCGGCGGCATCGTCGACGACGCGGCGCTCGCCGCTGCGCTGCGCGAGAAGCGGATCGGCGCGGCCGGACTCGATGTGTTCGAGGGCGAGCCGAAGGTCGATCCGGCGTTGCTGACGGTGCCGAATGTCGTGCTGACGCCGCATATCGCGAGCGCGACGGAAGCGACGCGTCGCGCGATGGCCAACCTCGCCGCCGACAATCTGATCGCGGCGCTGGGCGTGGGTCCGCGCGCGGGGCGCCCGCCGAATCCGATCAACCCTGACGTGATCGGGAAGGCGCGCTCATGACGATGGTGTTGATCGCGGCTGTCGCCGTCCTGGCCGTCGCGCTGGTGATCGCGCTGGTGATGCTGATGCGCGGCAGCAATGGCGCGCATCAGCTCATGCATTTCGCCGAGCTCGGCGAGCGCCTGGAGGCGGCCTCCGCCGTGCAGGCGCGCTCGACCGAGCGGCTCGAACGCGAACTGCGCAGCGAGATTTCCGAAACCGCGCGCGTGTCGCGCACCGAACTGAGCGGCGGCTTTTCACAGTTCCAGCAAACGCTCGCCTCGCAGTTCACGAGCATGACGACGGTGCAGGCCGGCAAGATCGACGGCTTTGCGCAGCAGCTCGTCAAGCTCACCGAGACCAACGCGCAACAGCTCGACGCCGTGCGCCAGAGTCTGCAGCTGCAAGCACAGCAGGCGCGCGATGAGCAGGGCATGACGTTGAGGCGTTTCGGCGAAACGTTGCAGCTTCAACTGTCGCAGGTCACGGAAGCGAACGACCGGCGCTTCGCGGAAGTGCGCACGACGATCGAGCAGCGTCTGAAGGACATCGAGACGAACAACGCGACGAAGCTCGAAGAAATGCGCCGCACCGTCGACGAAAAGCTGCACGCGACGCTCGAGCAGCGGCTCGGCGAATCGTTCAAGCTCGTGTCCGATCGTCTCGAACAGGTGCATCGCGGCCTCGGCGAAATGCAGACGCTGGCGGCGGGCGTGGGCGATCTGAAGAAGGTTCTGACGAACGTCAAGACGCGTGGCACGTGGGGCGAAGTGCAGCTCGAAGCATTGCTCGAACAGATCCTGACGTCCGACCAGTACGCAAAGAACATCGCGACGATTCCGAAGAGCAACGATCGCGTCGAGTTCGCGATCAAGCTGCCGGGTCGTCAACCGTCGCCGGAAGCGGCGGCGACGCCAGTGTGGCTGCCTATCGATGCGAAGTTTCCGCGTGAGGACTATGAGCGTCTGATCGAAGCGCAAGAGCGTGCTGATCCCGTCGCGGTCGAAGAGGCGTCGCGCGCGCTGGAAGGGCGGATTCGCGCGGAAGCGAAGACGATTTCGGAGAAGTACGTGTCGCCGCCGCATACGACCGACTTCGCACTGCTGTTCCTGCCGACGGAAGGGCTCTACGCGGAAATCCTGCGCCGTCCGGGGCTCAGCGATCTGTTGCAGCGCGACTATCGCGTGACGATCGCGGGGCCGACCACGCTGACTGCGCTGCTGAACAGCTTGCAGATGGGTTTCCGCACGCTCGCCATCGAGAAGCGTTCGAGCGAAGTGTGGCAGGTGCTGGGCGCCGTGAAGACCGAGTTCGGCAAGTTCGGCGACGTGCTCGCGAAAACCAAGTCGCAACTCGAAACGGTCACGCGTTCGATCGAGGCCGCGGAAGTGCGCACGCGTCAGATGAACCGCAAGCTGCGCGATGTCGAGGCGTTGCCCGAAGAGCGGGCGGCGGGACTGCTCGGGGACTCGCTATCCGGCGTGGATGCCGACGAGTCTTGACGGACGGGTAGGGACGGGAGGGAAAGCGGGCGAGGCATTACCGGATCGGTTATGCCTCGCGATTTCTCAATAGCGATTTCTGATTCGCAGTGACGCAGAGAGGATCAGCCCGCGCTCGATGCCAGTTGTTCGAGCGCATCGCCTGTCACGCGCACGATGCGCCAGTCCGGCAACACGGTCGCGCCCATCTTCTGATAGAAGTCGATGGCGGGCTGATTCCAGTCCAGCACCGACCATTCGAACCGGCCGCATTGCCGCTCGACGGCCAATGCCGCCAGATAACGCAGCATCTTCGAGCCGAGTCCCGTGCCTCGCTCGGCGGGCTGCACGTACAGGTCTTCGAGATACAGCCCGCGGCGTCCGAGGAACGTCGAGTAGTTGTGGAAGAAGAGCGCGTAGGCAATGATCTTGCCGTCACGTTCGGCGACGAGCGCTTCCGCCGAAGGGCGCGCGCCGAACAGCGCATCGTGCACGCCTTCGTCGGTCGCGATGAACAGATGCGTGAGCTTTTCGAACTCGGCCAGTTCGCGCATCAGCGCGAGCATTGCGCCGACGTCGGCGGGCGTGGCTGCGCGGATCGTCGCCGACATCACGCTTCCTCCGGCACGTCGCTCAGGTGGATTTCGATGCCGCCGAAACGCGACGCCACCCAGTTATATGCGTGGCACGCAATCCACAGCAGGATGAAGCCCAGAATCGCGTTGAGCAGCAGCGCGCTGAACACCGTGCTCAATTCCACCGACCCATAACGGATGAACGCAACCAGCACGCCGAGCAGAACGATCGGCACGCTGAACGTCAGGTACACGAGGATCAGTGCCTTTGCGGTTTGCCCCGGTGCAATGAACGAGATCTGTTTTTTCATATAAGTCAAACCCGTAGTCGTATTGGATTGCGTGAAAAGCATGCCGGCCGTACCTGCTCAGATGAGGCCGTCGAACAGCATGATGTCGACGGCGTCGCCCGGATCGAGGTCGGCCTGTTCGTGGGCAAGCACGATGAAGCAGTTTGCTTCGCTCATCGAACTGAGTACGCCGGAGCCTTGCGAGCCCGTCGGCGTGACGTGCCAGTCTCCTTGCGCGTCGCGTTCGGCGACGCCGCGCTGGAACTCGGTGCGGCCCGGCCGCTTGCGGATCTGCTGGCGGCATGCCGCGCGGATCAGTGCTGGCGCGGCCGCGCTCGCGCCGGACATCAGCAGCAGCACTTCGCGCACGATCTGGTAGAACGTCGCCATCACCGCGACGGGATTGCCGGGCAAGCCGAAGAAGATGGCCGGCTCGCCCACGCCGGGCTTGCCGCCCGACCAGATGCGGCCGAACGCGAGCGGCCGGCCGGGGCGCATCGCGAGACTCCAGAACGCGACGTCGCCGAGCACGCGCAGCATCTGCCTGGTCAGATCGGCTTCACCGACGGAAACGCCGCCGGAGGTTATCACGACATCGGCACTCGCCGCAGCCGTGCGCAACGCATCTTCGAGGGCGGCGGGCTCGTCGCGGATCACGCCGAGATCGATGGGATCGAGATGCAGCCGCTTGAGCATCGCGAACAGCGTGTAGCGATTGCTGTCGTAGACGCAGCCGGCATCGAGCGGCTGGCCGATCGAGCGCAGCTCGTCGCCCGTCGAAAAGAACGCGACGCGCAGGCGCCGCCGCACGGGCACCTCGCCGATGCCGAGCGACGCTAGCAGCCCGAGGTCCGATGCGCGCACGATGCGGCCCGCCTTCAGCGCGACTGCGCCGCGCGCCAGGTCTTCGCCCGCGAGACGGCGGTTCGCGCCCGCCTTCAACGACTGTGTGGAGAAACGGATCGTATCGGCGTCGTCGCGCGCGACGTTCTCTTGCGGCACGACGGTGTCGCAGCCGGGAGGCATCGTCGCGCCCGTCATCACGCGCACGCATTGCGTGGCGGCGATCTCGCCAGTGAACGGATGACCCGCCAGCGCCTTGCCCGCGACGCTCAACGCAATCTCGCTTGCCTTGCCGCCGAGCGCCGCGCTGGAGAACGCGTAGCCGTCCATCGCGGAGTTGTCGTGCGCGGGCACGTCGATGGGCGACACGATGTCCTGCGCGAGCACGCGGTTCAGCGCGTCGTGCAGCGGAACCCGTTCAACGGTGGTGACGGGCGTGGCCCATTCGCGGACGATCGCCTGCGCGGCGGACACCGGCAAGGCTTGGGCGTCGTACTGTGCGACGCAACTCGAGGTTTCGTTCAGCGTGGTCATGAAAGGGGAGCGTCGCGACGGGATGCGGTGCGGCGGCGGCCGGGCGATCGCGGCAAATGACGGCAGAAACCTTCAACGTCGTTCGAGGTCGGCAAGTTCCTGCAATGAATTGATATTGTAAAACGTGCGCTCGTCCGGAAAGGCGACTTCGAGAGCCTTGTGGCGCGCGTACCACGTGCGGACCTTGCGCTCGCCCGCTTGCAGAAAGCCTTCGAGATCGTCGGCAAGTGACGTGCGCAGCAGCGCGAACACGGGATGGAGCGACGCGTTGCCCTGGGCGTCCGTGGTCGTGACGGTGGCGATGTCGGCGTGCTGTGTGTCGAGCGCGGACGCGAGGCGTTCGGCAAGATCGTCGGGCAAGCCCGGTGTATCGCATGGGGCCGACAACACGAACGGCGTGCGCGCCGCGCGCAAGCCCGCGAGCAGGCCGGCAAGCGGGCCGGCAAAATCGGGCAGCGTATCGCCGATGACTTTCGCATGAAAGGGCGCGCCGAGCGCTTCGTAGCTCGGCGTGTGGCGGTTCGCGCTGATCAGCAACGGCCCTGTCTGCGGCGCGAGACGCCTTAGCACATGCAGCGCGAGCGGTTCGCCATGCAGCGTCTGCAGGCCCTTGTCGGCGCCGCCCATGCGCATGCCGCGTCCGCCGGCGAGCAGCAAGCCTGTGATGTCGTCCCTGGAAACCGTCATGAAGGCGTGCGGATTCAGCCGCCGATGTACGACATTTCGACGCGCCTTTCTTCCGCCGGCGAACTCGACGCCGCACTCGCGCTGCCGCGCAGTTGCGAGTAGCGGTCGCCGCGCGCGTGCCAGATGTTGGCGATGGCGGTCGCGATGCCTTCGTCGCTCGTGCCGTTGCGCACGAGCGCGCGCAGGTCGTGTCCCGACGACGCGAACAGGCACAGATAGACCTTGCCTTCCGTCGAGAGCCGCGCGCGCGTGCAACTACCGCAGAACGCACGCGTCACGCTCGAGATCACGCCGATTTCACCCACGCCGTCCGCGTAGCCCCAGCGTTGCGCGGTTTCGGCCGCGCTGTGCGGTTCGAGCGGCATCAGCGGGTAGTGCTCGCTGATCCGCGCGACGACTTCCGCCGACGGCAGCACTTCCGTCATGTTCCAGCCATTCGAAGTGCCGACGTCCATGTATTCGATGAACCGCAGCACGGCGCCAGAGTCTTTGAAGTGCCGCGCCATCGGCACGATCTCGCCGTCGTTCGTGCCGCGCTTGACGACCATGTTGATCTTCAGCGGCGTCAGCCCGACCGATTGCGCGACGTCGATGCCTTCGAGCACGTCGCGCACCGCGAAATCTGCGTCGTTCATGCGGCGAAATAACGCGTCGTCGAGCGCGTCGAGGCTGACGGTCACACGATTCAGGCCGGCATCTTTCAGACTGCGCGCCTTGCGCGCGAGCAGCGAACCGTTGGTGGTCAGCGTGAGATCGAGCGGTTTGCCGGCCGCCGTCGTCATGCGGGCGAGCCGTTCGATCAGAAATTCCAGGTTCTTGCGCAGCAGCGGCTCGCCACCCGTCAGGCGGATTTTTTCGACGCCATGCGCGACGAAAATCGCCGCGATGCGCTCGATTTCCTCGAACGTCAGCAGCGCGCTGTGCGGCAGGAACGGGTAGTCCTTGTTGAACACCGCGCGCGGCATGCAGTAGACGCACCGGAAGTTGCAGCGGTCCGTCACCGAGATGCGCAGGTCGCGCAACGGGCGCGACAGCGTGTCTGTCAATTCGCCTCGCGGCACGCGAGCGGGGCCGGCGACGTTGGGAACGGCACTGACATCGGCAACGGGAATGATGCGTCGGGACATGATGACGTTTCTGAAATATCAGCCTTCATTCTAGCGGAAGGCCTTATCGGTCACAGTAGGGCGAACGCGCGGTGGCGGCACGACGGGCAACAAAAAGCCCGCCTTGGAGGCGGGCTTTTCGGGTGCCTGGCGTTGCCGCGCAGACTGGGTTAGCGATAGCTTACTGCGGATGCTTCACCGTTTCGACCTGCTGCATCGGTGTCGTGTCGGCGGGCGGCAGCGGCTTGCGCTCGCGCGGCACGCGCGTCGGCTTGACGGCTTGCGCGGCGGCTTCCTGGGCGGCGCGCAGCTTCTCGGAGTCGGTGTTGACCCAGACGAGGCCGGCGCTCTCCAGCATCGACTTCAGCCCTTCGCCCGACAGGCCAGCCGACGCCGTTCCGTTCGTGCGCGCGCCGTGCGATTCGGCGGCCGTCGTCACAGGTGCGGCTTCTGCCGGCTGCGGCTCGGGTTGGGCCGCATGCGCAACGGGCTCGGCGACCGGCTCGGTTGCCGGCTGAGCTGTAACGGGTGCTTCGACGACCGGCTCCGTTTCCGTAGCGGGCGCGACGGGAGCAACAGGCGTTGCTGCCACCGGCTCGGCGACGGGTTCGGCTGCGGCGGGTTCGGCTGCTGCAGGCGCGGGCGCCTCGGCTGCCGGGGCAGTTTCAACCGGCGCAGGGGTTTCGACCGCCGGCTCGGCAGGGGCCACGGGCGCAGCTTCCTGCGGCTCGACGGCCTTGGGCTCGGCGGGCGCGGCTGCTTGCGCTTCCGGTTCTGCCTGCGGCGCGGCGGGGGTTTCGTCGGCGGGCACGACGGCTTCTGCCTTCGCTGCCTTTTCGACGGCGAGCGACGGCGTTTCGGCCGACGCATGCAGTTCGCTGACCACGGCTGCACCCGTCGCGACGGCTGCCACGACGACTTCGACCGGCTTCGCGGTTTCTGCCGGTTCCTGTCCGGCGGGAGCCGTTGCCTGAGGCTGCGCTTCGTGACGGCCCGTGTGCTCTGGCGTGCGAACAGGTGCTTCCGTCGACGCGGCTGCTGCCGCCTCGCCTTCCGCTTCGGCCATATCCGCTGCCGTGTTCACGTTTACGCCTTCCTCTTCGCGCTCGCGACGGCCACCGCGGCGACCGCGACGACGACGGCGACGCTCTTCACCATCGCGCGCTTCCTCGGTGGGGGCGGCGCCGCCCGTCAGGCCGGCTTGCGCCTGCGCGGCGACGTCGGCCTGGGCTTCGTTCTGGCTCAGCGCTTCAGCGGCTTCCTGCTGCGGCTTGCGGCGTTCGCCGCGCTCTGGGCGCTCGCCACGTTCGCGGCGCTCTCCGCGCTCCTGACGCTCTTGGCGCTCGCCACGCGCCGTGCTTTCGGCTGCTTCTGCGCGTTCTGCGCGCTCCTGACCGCGCTCGACGCGCTCCGGACGCGTCTCGCGTGCTTCACGGCCCTCGCGCTGCTCGCGGCCGCCACGCGGTTCCCGTGCTTCGCGCGGTTCGCGTTCCTCGCGACGCTGCGACGGCTGGCCCTGACGGCCTTGCGTTGCCGCGCCTTCGCCACGCGCCGAGTCGCGGCCGCCTGCGCCGCCGCGACGGTTGCGGTTGCGGTCGCCGCCGCGCTCGCCTGTGCGCTCACCGCGCTCGGTACGTTCGGCGCGCGCCGGCTTCGCCGTCTTTTCGACGGGTGCCGGAGCCGGTGCAGGGGCGGCCGGTTGCATGCCGAACAGACCCTTTAGCCAGCCGATGAAGCCGCCCGTCGCGGGCTTCATCTCGGCGGGTGCAGGGGCTGCGGGAGCCGGCGTGCGGACGGGGGCGCTCGGCGCCGGCTTCTCCGGCGTGATGCCCTTCACAGCCGCTTCCTGCTTCGGCTTCACGTCCTCGGCGCGCTTGCTGTAGCCCGTTTCCGATTCCAGTTCGCGCGCGGCTTCTTCCGCCATCTTCCACGAGGCGCGCGGATCGTCGAGGCGCGCATCGTCGTGACGCAGACGCTCAAGCTTGTAATGCGGCGTGTCGAGATGCTTGTTCGGCACCAGCACGACGTTGACCTTGAAGCGCGACTCGATCTTGTTGATTTCCGAGCGCTTTTCGTTGAGCAGGAAGGCCGTGACTTCGACGGGCACCTGGCAGTGGATCGCCGCGGTGTTTTCCTTCATCGCTTCTTCCTGAATGATCCGCAGCACTTGCAGCGCGGACGATTCGGTGTCGCGGATGTGGCCCGTGCCGTTGCAGCGCGGGCAGGTCACGTGGCTGCCTTCCGACAGCGCCGGGCGCAGACGCTGGCGCGACAGCTCCATCAGGCCGAAGCGCGAAATCTTGCCCATCTGGACGCGCGCGCGGTCGTGCTTGAGCGCGTCCTTCAGACGCTGCTCGACTTCGCGCTGGCTTTTGGCCGACTCCATGTCGATGAAGTCGATCACGATCAGGCCGCCCAGGTCGCGCAGACGCAGCTGGCGAGCGACTTCATCGGCGGCTTCGAGGTTCGTGCGCGTGGCCGTTTCCTCGATGTCGGCGCCCTTGGTGGCGCGCGCCGAGTTCACGTCGATCGCGACGAGCGCTTCCGTGTGGTCGATCACGATGGCGCCGCCCGACGGCAGCGGCACCGTGCGCGAGTACGCCGTCTCGATCTGGTGCTCGATCTGGAAACGCGAGAAAAGCGGCACGTCGTCGTGATACCGCTTCACCTTGTTGACATTGTCCGGCATCACGATGTCCATGAAGGCGCGCGCCTGATCGTGGATTTCCGTGGTGTCGATGAGAATTTCGCCGATATCCGGCTGGAAGTAGTCGCGAATCGCGCGGATGACGAGGCTCGATTCGAGATAGATCAGCATCGGCTGACCTTGCGTGCCGCTTTGGGATGCGGCTTCGATCGCGCGCCACAGCTGCATCAGGTAGTTGAGGTCCCACTGCAGCTCTTCGGCGCTGCGGCCGATGCCCGCCGTGCGCGCGATGATGCTCATGCCTTCCGGCAGTTGCAGCTGGGCCATCGTTTCGCGCAGTTCCTGGCGGTCGTCGCCTTCGATCCGGCGCGATACGCCGCCGCCGCGCGGATTGTTCGGCATCAGCACGAGGTAGCGGCCGGCGAGCGAGATGAACGTGGTGAGGGCGGCGCCCTTGTTGCCGCGTTCTTCTTTCTCAACCTGAACGATCAGTTCCTGGCCTTCCCTGAGGGCGTCCTGAATGCGCGCCGAGCGCATGTCGATGCCTTCGCGGAAATACTGGCGGGCGACTTCCTTGAACGGGAGAAAACCGTGGCGGTCTTCACCGTAGTTGACGAAGCAGGCTTCGAGCGACGGCTCGATGCGCGTCACGATCCCCTTGTAGATATTGCCTTTGCGCTGTTCGCGCCCGGCGGTTTCGATGTCGATGTCGATGAGTTTTTGCCCATCGACGATGGCGACGCGCAGTTCTTCCTGCTGCGTCGCATTGAACAACATGCGTTTCATTGAACGGCTCCAGAGCGGCTCTGCGTGTCCGAGCCGACGGCGCGCGGGATCGAATCCGGCCAGCCGACGGCAACGGCAGCGGCATGCCGCGCCTTATTGTGTTTTCACAAGCACGCTGGAGCGGGAAAGATGGCGGGAGAATTGCCTTGAATGGGCGCCGTCCGACGGAAACTGGACGCGCTGCCGCAGGGCACATGCGAACACGGCTTCAAATAATGGCCCGACACGCCGCGGGTCCTGGCAGCCGACTTGCATACGCCTTCGTCCACGTGCGCCGGCGCGCCAGCTGGGCGCGCGTCCGGACAACAGGTTCGAAGGCTGCGGTCTTGCCGCAGCGGGGAAGCTCGCTCACAACGCGTGCTGCGCCCGCTCGGGGGTGTCTCGCCTCATTTTGACGTCGCCATGTCCCGCACTTTCTGCGGGACGCCTCGGGCGCACGCCGTATTTTCGCCACTGGCCGCTTCGCGCTAAAGGGACATCAGAGACATCAAAGCCGTCCGCTGCCGAAGCTCGCCAGTCAAATTCTTTTTGACCAAAATTCCGTTACCGACGGAGCCGACAGTGACCGAACGTGCCTGTGGGCGCCGTCCCTGCCGTGTCGTGATCCGTGCGTGCAACTTGTTGCATCTCATTTTCAGGGCGAGCAACCAACCCCCGGCACAAGTAAAATAGCGCTTTATAGCTTGCACCTGCACAATCCACCCGCGATTCGGTTTAATGCGCCGATCTTATATAGTCGGCCGCCGCAGACTGCTGGCCAAATTATATTCAGAATGAAAGAGTTAGGCAAAACATCCCAGAAATCGGTCGCGAGCGCGGTCGCAAGCGATCAGGTGTCGATGATCGAAATCGACGACAGCGCGGCTGGCCAGCGTATCGACAACTTCTTGTTGCGCGTCTGTAAAGGCGTGCCGAAAAGCCATATTTATCGGATCCTGCGTAGCGGCGAAGTGCGCGTAAACAAGGGCCGGGTCGACGCGCAATACCGGCTCGCTCATGGCGATCTGGTGCGCGTGCCGCCCGTTCGCGTCGCGCGGGCGGACGAGCCGGCCGTGAACGCGCCGGTGCCGTTCGCGCATTTCGACATTCTGTATGAGGACGAGCACCTGCTCGTCATCGACAAGCCGGCTGGCGTCGCGGTGCACGGCGGGAGCGGCGTCGCGTTCGGCGTGATCGAGCAGTTGCGCGCCGCGCGCCCGCAGGCGAAGTTTCTGGAATTGGTGCATCGGCTGGATCGCGAGACGTCGGGCGTGCTGATGCTGGCTAAAAAACGCGCGGCGCTCGTTAATCTGCACGAGCAGATCCGCGAAAACCGGATGGACAAGCGCTACTACGCGTGCGTACACGGCGAATGGGCGAGCGACTGGGGCCGCCGGCGCGCAGTGAAGGAGCCGCTGCACAAGTACCTGCTGCCCGATGGCGAGCGGCGCGTGCGCGTGCAGCCGGACGGCTTGCCGTCGCACACTATTTTCAACCTCGTCGATCGTTGGCCCGGTTATGCGTTGCTCGAGGCGGAGCTGAAAACGGGGCGGACGCATCAGATTCGCGTGCATCTCGCGCATCTGGGGCTGCCGATCGTCGGCGACGCCAAATACGGCGATTTCGCGCTGAACAAGGCGCTCGCACGCGCCAACGCGCAGCCTGGGATCAAGCGCATGTTCCTGCACGCGTACCGGCTGAAGCTGACGCACCCGGCCTCCGGCGACACGATGCAGTTCGAGGCGCCGCTGCCGGCCGAATGCCGGCGCTTCGTCGAGCAGCTTGCTGAAATGAGCGCGCAACAGGGCAAAGCGCAGGACGACGCGCAGGACAAGTCGCAGCGCGGACAACCACAAAACGAGACGGGAACGCATGGCTAGGCAGCAATTTGATCTGATCGTCTTCGATTGGGACGGCACATTGATGGATTCGACCGTCCACATCACCCGCAGCATCCAGGCCGCGTGCCGCGACCTCGGCCTGCCCGTGCCCGCCGATGAAGCCGCGAGCTTCGTGATCGGCCTCGGCTTGCGCGACGCGCTGCAGATCGCCGCGCCGACGCTCGATCCGTCCGACTATCCGCGGCTCGCCGAGCGCTACCGCTTCCACTATCTGGTGAAGGACCAGACGACTGAGTTGTTCGCGGGCGTTCGCGAAATGCTCGCCGATTTGCGCGATCAGGGTTATCTGCTCGCCATTGCGACGGGAAAAAGCCGCGTCGGGCTCAATCGCGCGCTGGACCAGGTGCGGCTCACGAGCCTTTTCGACGGCACGCGCTGCGCCGACGAGACGTTCTCGAAGCCCCATCCCGCCATGCTGCACGAGCTGACGCGCGAACTGGGGCAGGATCTCGTGCGCACGGTGATGATCGGCGATACCACGCACGATCTGCAGATGGCCATCAATGCGGGCGTTTCGGGCATCGGCGTCACTTACGGCGCGCATCCCGCCGATTCGCTGGCGGCGCTCGAGCCGAAATACGTCGCGGATAGCATCGCTTCGCTGTCGGGCTGGCTGCGGGAGCATGCATGACGGACGCCGCGCTGGAGCCTGTGCGCATTTGCGCGTCCGATGAACTCGTCGATGGCGGCATCGGCATTCGCCGCAACGCGACCCACGCGGGCGGTGATGCCGTCGTCTTCTTCATTCGCTATGACGGCGTCGCGTATGGCTACCTGAACCGCTGCGCGCATGTGCCGATGGAGATGGACTGGAGCGAGGGGCAGTTCTTCGAATCGTCCGGTTTATACTTGATGTGCGCTACGCATGGCGCGATTTACGCGCCGGATACGGGCAAATGCGTCGGCGGTCCTTGTCGGGGCGGCAGGCTTCGCCCGGTGCAGGTCGACGAACGCGACACGCCCGAAGGCCGCGCGGTGTTCTGGCTCCCGGACGGCGATCTGCTTCCCGCATCCTCCTGATTTCCCAGCTTCATTTCCAAAACGCTCTATCTGGCGGCAACGCATGTCCGACAATCTCACTCCCGATCCCCAGGAACCGGCTGCACCAGGCCGTGAATCCCGTCGCGGCGCGGCCGCCGACGAGCTGAACTGGGAGCGCGGCGCGCTCGAGCGGGTTGCGCTGGCTGCGATCAAGGAGCAGCGCGCGGCCCGTCGCTGGCGCATCTTCTTCAGGTTCATGTTCCTCGGCGTGCTGGTGCTCATCGGACTGGCGATCTTCGATTTCAGCGGCGAGAAGGTCGCGACCACCGGTCGGCATACGGCGCTCATCACGCTCGACGGCGAAATCGCCGCAGATACGAACGCGAACGCAGAAGATATCGATACGGCGCTGGAAAGCGCCTTCGATGACGCCGGCACGGCCGGTGTCGTCCTGCGTTGCAACAGTCCGGGTGGCAGCCCCGTGCAAGCGGGCATCATCTACCGCGATATTCGTCGGTTGCGCGCCAAATATCCGTCTGTTCCGCTGTATGTCGTCGTCGGCGACATGTGCGCGTCGGGCGGTTACTACGCTGCGGCGGCCGCCGACAAGATCTACGTCGACAAGGCGAGCATCGTCGGCTCGATTGGCGTGCTGATGGACGGCTTTGGCTTTACGGGGCTGATGGACAAGCTGGGCATCCAGCGCAGGATGCGCACGTCCGGCGAGAACAAGGGCTTTTTCGATCCGTTCTCACCCGATACGCCGAAGATGGACGAACATGCGCAGGCGATGCTCGATCAGATCCACGCGCAGTTCATCGACGCAGTGAAGCAGGGCCGCGGCAACCGGCTGAAAGACAGCCCCGATATCTTCTCCGGCCTCTTCTGGACGGGCGAGAAGAGCGTCGAACTGGGCCTGGCGGACGGCTTCGGCGACACCGATTTCGTCGCGCGGGAAATCATCAAGGCGCCGGACGTCGTCGATTACACGGTGAAGGAAAGCATCACGGATCGCGTGGCGAAGAAGTTCGGCGCGGCGGTCGGCAGCGGCGCCGTGCGCGCAATGGCGACGTTCGGAAAGCTGAACCTTCGATAGCGCGCCTGCAATGTGGCGGCCAGGAATCTGGCCGCCATTTTCCCGAAGTCAGGTCGCCAGAATCAGAAAGATCGCCGGGCGTTTATGCAGATCGGGCGCGGGCTTCTTCTTCCAGTCCGCGACTGTCCGGCTCACGATCGTTTCGCTTTCCAGTGTCAGATCGACGGCGACGCAGATCAGCGTCGACGGCGCGCAAGTCGCGATCAGCGCATCGAGTAGCGCGCGGTTCCGATAGGGCGTTTCGATGAAAATCTGCGTCTGCCTGGCTTTGCGCGATTGCTGCTCCAGGTCGCGAAGGCGTTTTACGCGCTCGTTGGCGTCGACGGGCAAATAGCCGTGAAACGCAAAGCTCTGGCCGTTCAGTCCCGACGCCATCAGCGCGAGCAGGATGGAACTCGGTCCCACGAACGGCACGACCTTGACGCCGCGCTCGTGCGCGCGCCGCACGAGCAGCGCGCCCGGATCGGCGACGGCCGGGCAACCTGCTTCCGACACCAGGCCCGCGTCCGTTCCCTTCAAAACGGGCGCAAGCAGCTTGTCGATCTCGCCGGCCGGCGTATTCACATTCAGTTCACGAATCTCGATTTCCTGGATCGGCCGCTCCGTCCCGACTTTTTTCAGGAACGCGCGCGTCGTTTTCGCGTTTTCGCCTATGTAATAGTGCAGAGCGGCGGCGCGGGCCCGAACGGGCGCGGGCAGGACGGCGTCGAGCGCGGCGGCGTCGCCGTCGCCGAGCGTGTTCGGAATCAGGTAAAGCACGCCGCTCATCATCGCGCCCCCAGCAGCGGATAGCCCGCGGCGAGCAGCATCTGCGTGAGTGCGATCAGCGGCAGGCCGATCAGCGCGGTCGGATCGTCGGATTCGATGGCTTCGAGGAGCGCAATGCCGAGTCCTTCGGCTTTCGCGCTGCCGGCGCAATCGTAGGGCGTTTCGGCGCGCAAATACGCGTCGAGCGAGGCATCTGGAAGGTCGCGAAAGCGTACGCGGGTGATCACGTCGGCGGTCTGCGCCGTGGCCGAGCGGCTGTCGAACAGGCAGAGCGCGCTATGAAACAGCACCTCGCGGCCGCGCATGGCTTGCAGTTGCGCGAGCGCTTTCTCGTGCGAGCCGGGTTTGCCGATCTGGTGTCCGTCATAGGTCGCGACCTGGTCGGAGCCGATGACGAGCGCCGGCTCGCCGGCGGTGAGTGCGTTGGCGACCGCATGCGCCTTGGCTTGCGCGAGGCGCAGCGCCGTCGCTTCCGGCGATTCGTCCGCATGCGGCGTTTCGTCGATGGCGGGCACGATGACATCGAACGGAATGCGCAGGCGTTCGAGCAACTCGCGGCGATACGGCGAACTCGACGCCAGAATCAGGCGGGGCGGGCGTTTGGGGAAATCCGGCATGCTGAAATGGGACCTCGTTCTGAAGGCGGAACCGACTGCAAAAAGGCGGGCGTGAACGCCTTCGCATGGACGGTCTTAAGTGTTTGACTCGAAAAGACAAAACGGATATGATTTTGGGCTTTTCATCGGTATGCTTTGCCGTATGGCGCGCTACGCGGACTCAAACGTCGGTGGCACGCAGAAAACAAGGCATGGCGATTTACCCGGCTGAAACCCTTGCCGACGCAGGAGCGCACATGACTCAACATCCTGGCAAACCTGCTGGTCTCGTCGACCCGCGCGAACTCGATCTGTTCGAATTTGCCCGAAGTGGACGTCAGGCCGCGGGTACCGTGCGCGTCTCGCAACTGCCGCGCATGTTAAACGAAGTCCCTGAGGAAGCGCCAGATCGCGACGCCGCGTTCACCTGGCAAGCCGAAGGGGCGATGCAGCCGGAATTGCAGGACGATGGCACCGAGGGTCCGCAGCCGTATCTGAGGCTCGCGATTCACGGCGCCGCATGGCTCGAATGTCAGCGTTGCCTGTCTCCGTACGAGCAGGCGTTCAACGTCGATGCGACTTACCGGATCGTCAAAACCGAAGAGGAAGCTGAAGAGTTTCCTCTGGACGAGGATGAAGTCGATGTGATCGTTGGGTCACGCCAGTTCGATCTTGTCGACTTGATCGAAGAGGAATTGCTGCTTTCGTTGCCGCTCGTGCCGAAGCACGACGTCTGTCCTGAAGTGCATGAGAGCCTCGCCTCGGGCGCTAGCGGGCTGGAAGGCGAAGATGCCGCGAAGGTGGAAGGCGACGATGCCGCGAGGGTGGAAGGCGACGATGCCGCCAAGGGCGAAGCCGGCGAGGGTGAAGAACCCAAACGGCCAAATCCATTCGCGGTGCTCGAAGGCCTGAAATCGGGCGGGTCCGGCGGCAAGAAGCACTGAACAGTTGCATGGGAGCGCGATGGGGCGCGCCGGGCGCGATGGTTTCAGCCACGCGGCCTATGGCGGTTGCCGTATCGGGCTGTGTTAGAATTCGGAAAATTTTCAGGAGTTATCATGGCAGTTCAACAAAACAAGAAGTCGCCGTCGAAGCGCGGTATGCATCGCTCGCACGATTTCCTCAACGCAGCGCCGCTGGCTGTCGAGCCGAGCACGGGTGAAGTGCATATGCGTCACCACATCAGCCCGAACGGCTACTACCGCGGCAAGAAAGTCGTCAAGACGAAGAACGACTAATCGCCCGGCATCGCGCGCAGTTGGGCTCAGTTGGGATTTCCCATCCGGGGTTCAACGCGCTGGCGTTTCGCGTGGCGATCGACTCGCTTGACATTTTCCCGGTTCATCGAAAAGGCGGCATTCAACTGCCGCTTTTTTGTGCCTGAAATTCGTCGCATTCCATGACCGTAAAGCTCACGATAGATTGCATGGGAGGCGACCACGGGCCGTCCGTGACTGTTCCCGCTGCCGTCAACTTCGTTCGCTCGCATCCCGATGCGCATCTGATGCTCGTCGGCATCGAAAGCGCGATTCGAGCGCAGCTCAAAAAGCTGAAGGCGGCAGACGATCCGGCACTCACGGTCGTACCCGCATCCGAGATCGTCGCAATGGACGATCCGGTTGAAGTCGCGCTTCGTAAGAAAAAAGACTCGTCGATGCGCGTTGCACTCAATCGCGTCAAGGAAGACGAGGCGCAGGCCTGTATCTCCGCCGGCAACACCGGCGCGCTGATGGCCGTTTCCCGTTATGTTCTTAAAACGCTCCCGGGCATCGAACGTCCGGCGATCGCGTTTGCGCTGCCCAATCCCACCGGCTACACGACCATGCTCGATCTCGGCGCGAACGTCGACTGCGAGCCGCAGCATCTGCTGCAGTTCGCCGAGATGGGCCATGCGCTGGTGTCGGCTGTCGAAGGCAAGGAGCGTCCGAGCATCGGGCTCCTGAATATCGGCGAAGAGGTCATCAAGGGCAACGACACCATCAAGCGCGCAGGCGAGCTTCTGCGCACCAGCACGCTCAACTTCCGCGGCAACGTGGAAGGCAACGATATCTACAAAGGCACCGTCGACGTGATCGTCTGCGATGGCTTCGTCGGTAACGTTGCGCTGAAGACGTCGGAAGGCCTTGCGCAGATGCTCTCAGACATCATCAAGGAAGAATTCGGCCGTTCGTGGATGACCAAGGTGATGGCCCTGCTCGCACTGCCCGTGCTGCTGCGCTTCAAGAAGCGCGTCGATCACCGGCAGTACAACGGCGCGGCGCTCCTCGGCCTGCGCGGGCTCGTGATCAAGAGTCACGGTTCGGCCGATGCCTACGCGTTTGAGTGGGCAATCAAACGCGGGTATGATGCCGTCAAAAATGGCGTTCTGGAACGCCTTGCCCGCGCGATGGAGGAGAACGCGGGTTCACTCGAACAGGCGACGCGCGAAGCGGGCGGCGCGGGTTCCGCGAGCCAGATTGCGAGCCCGATTGCGGGTCCGATTTCCGGCCAGCCGGCCGAGCCCTACAGCGCACTATCCTCGAAGGCATAATGGCTCAATCCACTATCTACTCCCGCGTGCTGGGCACGGGCAGCTATCTGCCGCCCAACCGCGTTTCCAATCAGGATCTGGCTGATCGTCTCGCGAAGCAGGGCATCGAGACGAGCGACGAATGGATCGTGGCACGCACGGGCATCCACGCGCGCCACTTTGCCGATCCCGATGTCACGACGAGCGAGCTCTCACTGATCGCATCGCAACGCGCGATCGAAGCCGCCGACGTCGATCCGCAATCGATCGATCTCATCATCGTCGCCACGTCGACGCCGGATTTCGTGTTCCCGAGCACGGCCTGTCTGCTGCAGAACAAGCTGGGTATCAAGAACAACGGCGCCGCGTTCGATGTGCAGGCCGTGTGCTCAGGTTTTGCCTATGCCGTTGCGACGGCTGACAGCTTCATTCGAAGCGGGCAACATCGTACTGCGCTGGTGGTCGGTGCTGAAACGTTCTCGCGCATCCTCGATTTCAACGACCGCACCACGTGTGTGCTGTTCGGCGATGGCGCGGGTGCCGTCGTGCTGCAGGCATCGGACGAGCCGGGCGTGCTGGCAAGCGCGCTGCATGCGGACGGCAGTCATTCGGACATTCTCTGCACGCCGGGCAACGTGCACGGCGGCATCGTGCAAGGCAGCGCGTTCCTGCACATGGACGGCCAGGCGGTGTTCAAGCTTGCCGTCAACGTGCTCGAAAAGGTCGCGATCGAAGCGCTGCAGAAGGCCGATCTCAAGCCCGAGCAGATCGACTGGCTGATTCCGCACCAGGCCAATATCCGCATCATGCAGAGCACGTGCCGCAAGCTCGGCCTGCCGCAGGAGCGGATGATCGTCACCGTGCACGAACATGGCAACACGTCGGCCGCGTCGATTCCGCTCGCGCTCGACGTCGCGGTTCGCGACGGCCGCATCCAGCGCGGCCACAACGTGCTGATCGAAGGCGTGGGCGGCGGCTTTACGTGGGGCGCGTCGGTCATCCGCTTCTGACGACGACCGGGCGACCGTGCCTGCGCGCCGCTGGCAGCGGCAGCGCGGGCTTGTGCGCGCCACGCGCAACTGAATTCATCGAATTGGGGACGATATGAAATTTGCGTTCGTTTTTCCGGGGCAGGGCTCGCAGTCGGTCGGCATGCTCAATGCGTTCGCCGATCACGCGATCGTGCGCGAAACTCTCCAGGAAGCCTCCGACTCGCTCAACCAGGACCTCGGCAAGCTGATCGCCGAAGGCCCGGCTGAAGACCTGAACCTGACGACCAACACCCAACCTGTGATGCTGACGGCTGCCTACGCGATCTTTCGCGCGTGGCAGACGGCGGGCGGCCCGACGCCCGCCATCGTCGCCGGCCACAGCCTCGGCGAATACACGGCGCTCGTCGCCGCCGGCGCGCTGAAATTCCGCGACGCCGTGCCGCTCGTGCGTTTTCGCGCGCAGGCCATGCAGAACGCGGTGCCCGTCGGTCAGGGCGGCATGGCCGCGATTCTCGGCCTCGATGACGACGCGGTGCGCGACGTGTGCAAGGAAGCGTCGACGGCTGGCGTCGTCGAGGCGGTCAACTTCAATGCGCCTGCGCAGGTCGTGATCGCGGGCCACAAGGCAGCCGTCGAAAAGGCGTGCGAGGTCGCGAAGGCAAAGGGCGCGAAGCGCGCGCTGCCGCTGCCCGTGTCCGCGCCGTTCCATTCGTCGCTGCTCAAGCCGGCTTCGGATCAGCTCCGCGAGTATCTGTCGAGCGTCGACGTGCAGGTGCCGTCGATCCCCGTCGTGAACAACGTCGATGTGGCCGTCGTCAACGAGCCGGCTGGCATCAAGGATGCACTCGTTCGTCAGGCGGCGGGCGCCGTGCGCTGGGTCGAATGCGTGCAGTCGATGGCGAAGCAGGGCGTCACGCACGTGGTCGAATGCGGTCCGGGCAAGGTGCTGGCGGGTCTGACCAAGCGAATCGACGGCAACCTGGCTGGCGCGTCGATCGTCGATCCGGCAACGCTCGACGAAGTGCTGAAGCTCGTTACGGCCTGAACGTCTCCTGGCGAGGCGGCAACGAATCAAATAGCCCTGCGCTTGCGGGGCACTGCGGAATTGAATGATGGAAAAGACTCTCGATAAACAGATCGCGATCGTGACGGGCGCTTCGCGTGGCATCGGCCGCGCAATCGCCATCGAACTTGCGCGTCAGGGCGCGACGGTGATCGGCACGGCGACGAGCGAAAGCGGTGCGAATGCGATTACAGAAGCGTTCAAGGCCGAAGGTCTGAACGGCCGCGGCGCCGTGCTGAACGTGAACGATGCTGCGGCGGCGGAAGCGCTGATCGAAGGCACCGTGAAAGAGTTCGGCGCGCTCAACGTGCTGGTGAACAACGCGGGCATCACGAAAGACCAGATCGCGATGCGCATGAAGGACGAAGACTGGGACGCCGTGATCGACACGAACCTCAAGTCCGTGTTCCGTCTGTCGCGCGCCGTTCTGCGCCCGATGATGAAGGCGCGTGGCGGGCGGATCATCAACATCACGTCGGTGGTCGGCTCGGCGGGCAATCCCGGACAGGTGAACTACGCGGCCGCGAAAGCGGGCGTCGCGGGCATGACGCGTGCGCTGGCACGTGAAATCGGCAGCCGCGGCATCACCGTGAACTGCGTCGCTCCGGGTTTCATCGATACCGACATGACGAAGACGCTCCCCGAAGAGCAGCAGACGGCACTGAAGGCGCAAATTCCGCTCGGCCGTCTCGGCAGCCCGGAGGACATCGCCCACGCCGTGACGTTCCTTGCATCGCCGCAGGCCGGTTATATCACCGGCACGACGTTGCACGTGAACGGCGGCATGTATATGTCGTAATCAAATTCGGTTACTATCCGCGCCTTGATGCAATTCAAAGCGCCAATAGGACGGCTTTATAGCAACCTAGTGCGTCGCTTTTTTACAGATGCAAACCTGATAAAATGCGCGCACCTGTATTTATGAACTTTTTTCCCTTGGAGGGGTGGTAATGGACAATATCGAACAGCGCGTCAAGAAGATCGTTGCAGAGCAACTCGGCGTTGCCGAAGCGGAAATCAAGAACGAAGCATCGTTCGTGAACGACCTCGGCGCTGACTCGCTCGACACGGTTGAACTCGTGATGGCTCTCGAAGACGAATTCGGCATGGAAATTCCGGATGAAGAAGCCGAGAAGATCACGACGGTTCAGCAAGCGATCGACTACGCCCGCGCCAACGTCAAGGCCTAAGGTCATTCGCGCCCGCCTGGTTGCCTCGGCTGCTGCGAACGTCGCAGCGCCCGCTGTCGCGGACGCCCTGTCGTGCCGCGAGGCGGCGCAAGCAGGGCAGGCGCCGACATCCATGCGCATGCGCGCTATCCTGACGGCGCCGTTCAAGGCGCACTGGCCGATGCAGCGACGGTCGGCTCTTTCGTCATTGCGCTTACTGATGCAGTTTCTGGCGCTCGCGCCACTGTATCGGTCAGCGTATTCGTCAGCGCGCAGGTCAGCGTTCGTCAGGTTAACAGCCACAGGGTTCACAGGGCGCTTTCCTGTGGGTACTGTGGCTTTTGTTTTGTCATCTATGGAAAAGGGGTTACCGTGAGCCGTCGTCGTGTTGTTGTTACAGGCCTGGGGCTTATTTCGCCTGTTGGCAATAATGTTGCCGACGGCTGGGCCAATCTGGTCGCAGGCAAGTCCGGCATCGCCAACATCACGAAGTTCGACGCGTCGAACTTCTCCACTCGCTTCGCCGGCGAAGTGAAGGGCTTCAATGTCGAGGACTACATTCCCGGCAAGGAAGCGCGCCATATGGATACGTTCATCCATTACGGCGTGGCGGCCGGCATCCAGGCGATGCAGGATAGCGGCCTCGAGATCACCGAAGCGAATTCGGAGCGCGTCGGCGTGGTGGTCGGCTCGGGCATCGGCGGCCTGCCGATGATCGAAGTCACGCAGACGGAACTGCTAAATCGCGGCCCGCGCCGCATTTCGCCGTTTTTCGTGCCCGCGTCGATCATCAACATGATCTCGGGCCATCTGTCGATCAAATACGGCCTGAAGGGCCCGAACCTGGCGATGGTGACGGCTTGCACGACGGGTCTGCACTGCATCGGCGAGGCATCGCGCCTGATCGAATACGGCGACGCCGACGTGATGATCGCGGGCGGCGCGGAATCGACTGTTTCGCCGCTCGGCATCGGCGGCTTTGCGGCCGCGCGCGCCCTGTCGCAGCGTAACGACGATCCGGCGACGGCGAGCCGTCCGTGGGACAAGGACCGCGACGGCTTCGTGCTCGGCGAGGGCGCGGGCGTGATGGTGCTCGAAGAATACGAGCACGCGAAGGCTCGCGGGGCGAAGATCTACGCGGAAGTCAGCGGCTACGGCATGAGCGGCGACGCGTACCACATGACGGCACCGCTCGAAGACGGCGACGGCGCACGCCGCTGCATGATCGCGGCGATGAAGAACGCCGGCGTGAACCCCGATTCGGTGAGCTACCTGAACGCGCACGGCACGTCGACGCCGCTGGGTGACCTCGCGGAAACCACGGGCATCAAGCGCGCATTCGGCGATCACGCGAAGAGCATCGTCGTAAACTCGACCAAGTCGATGACGGGTCACCTGCTGGGTGGCGCCGGTGGTCTGGAATCGGTGTTCACGGTGCTGGCCGTGCATCATCAGGTGTCGCCGCCGACCATCAACATCTTCAACCAGGACCCGGAATGCGATCTCGACTACTGCGCGAACACGGCGCGGGAGATGAAGATCGACGTCGCGCTGAAGAACTCGTTCGGGTTCGGCGGCACGAACGGCACGCTGGTTTTCAAGCGCACCTGAGCGTTTGACAGCAGCATGGTCGTCGCCGGCTCGTCCGGCAAGTGCTCCCGCGGCGGACGCTCCCCGTCTCGCACTGAACGGCGGACCCTCGCAGCGCGTCGCGCTGCGGCGGTCCGCCGCGTTGTATCTGGCGACGGCGCTGTTCGTCGTCGTCGCCGTTGCCGCGGTCTGGGCGACTATCGCGCCCCGTTTCGGCATGGTTCGGGCCGCGCTGACGGGTGCGGCTGTTTTCGCCATTCTCGCGCTCGCAGCCGTCCGTCATGCGCGCAATGAGCCGCGCGCATTTAAAATCGGGCCGGATGGAATGTCGGTCTGGAGCAGCATAGGAATATTGCGCGCTCAGGGCCGTATCGTTGGATGCAGCCAATGGAGCGACTGTCTTTTGATGCTGTCGCTCGAAGACGAGGGCGGAAGATCGCACAGGCTTCTGATCGCAGCCGACATGCTCGAGCGTGACCTTTTTCGCGAGCTTGCCGTGCTCGCGAGGCGCAGCGCGCACGTCTGAGCGGCCCGTCGATGCGGCCCCGCGCCTTGACTGTAAAGACTGTAACCGCTGTTACGCGTGTAACTTGCCATCTTGAAGGGGAAGCTACAATAGTGCCCCGCCACACGCGCAAAAGTTAACGGATTTATCAGGTGAGCGAAAAAGAAATAGATCAGGTGCTGGTTGAACGCGTCCAGAATGGCGACAAGGCCGCGTTCGAGCTTCTGGTCTCGAAGTACCACCGCAAGATCATCCGGCTGATCTCGCGCCTCGTGCGGGATCCCGCCGAGGTCGAGGACGTGGCCCAGGATGCCTTCATCAAGGCATACCGGGCGCTGCCCCAATTCCGCGGCGAGTCCGCGTTCTATACGTGGTTGTACCGGATTGCCGTCAATACGGCCAAGAATTACCTTGCGACCCAGGGCCGGCGCGCGCCCACTTCGACCGAAGCGGACGCCGAAGAGGCTGAAACTTTCTCCGATGCCGACCAACTAAGGGATATCAACACGCCCGAGTCGATGTTGATGAGCAAACAGATCGCAGAGACGGTCAATGCTGCGATGGCGGTTTTACCGGAAGAGCTGCGCACCGCCATAACTCTTCGTGAAATTGAAGGTCTGAGCTACGAGGAAATCGCTGAAATGATGGGGTGCCCGATCGGCACCGTCAGGTCGAGAATTTTCCGCGCTCGCGAAGCCATTGCGGCAAAATTGCGTCCGCTGCTTGACACACCCGAGGGCAAGCGCTGGTAACGGCTGTTGGATACAGCGGCTACCTGGCCTCGCGGACGGCGGCGCAGTATCTGGGTTAAGTGGTGTCACTACGGGGTGTCTGTAAAGATGGGGAGCATCATGGGGTCGGTTTCGATGCCAATGCAAACAAATGCGCAAGCAAGCTCGCATCGCGAGCGTCTGTCTGCTTTCGTCGACGGGGAACTGGTCGACGGCGAGCGTCCGAACACAATTCTTGCCGCACTGGACCATGAAGGCCGTGCGACATGGTCGTGCTATCACCTGATCGGCGACGCGCTGCGTTCCGACGATCTGGCTGTCAGTCCGGCCGCAAGCAGCGCGTTCATGAGCGGCTTCGCAGCCCGCTTCGAAAGCGAGGCCCATGTACTGGCGCCCGCTTCGATCCCGGTCGCGCGCCGCCTGTTGTCGTTGCGCCGGCGCGTGATTCCGGCTTTTGCCGTCGCTGCGGCTGCCGCTACGCTCACGTGGATCGTGATGCCGCAACTGCAGGGCATGAACACGGCGGGCTCTGGCGTCACACAGGTCGCATCGGTCGCACCGCATTCGGATTCGATGCAGCGCGTGGCGATGGCCTCGATGCCGGCTGCGACGACTGCGCAGGCGAGCGGCCAGGACGGCAACATCATCCGGGACGCGAATCTCGATCAATATCTGGAAGCGCATCAGCAGTTCGGCCTGCAGCCTGTCGTGTCGGGCTCGATGCCGTTGCTACGCGCGGCCTCCCTGACGACGCAGGGCCAATAGTCTGATGCAGAATCTGCGGTTGAAAAAAACGACTATCTGGGGGCGGCTGCCGGCATTCCTGTTCTGCGCAGCCGTGATGTTGTCCGCGACTTCGCGCACCTTTGCGCAAACGGACGATTCCGCCGCCCGGCACAACGCGGCGGAAGTGTTGAACCGGATCCATCAGGCCGCCCAGCAGCAGAACTACGAGGGCGCATTCGTTTATCAGCGCGGCAACTTCGTCCAGTCCTCGCGCATTTCGCACTACACGACGCGTAACGACGGCGAGTTCGAATCGCTCGAAAGCCTCGACGGCAAGCCGCGCAAGATGCTGCGCCATAACGACGAGTTGTATACGTTCGTGCCGGAGCGTCATCTGTGCGTCGTCGAAAAGCGGCAAAACAAGGATTCGTTCCCGGCGCTCCTGTCGGCAAGCGGCGATCAGGTGCTGACCGTCTATGACCCGAAGATGCTGGGCACGGACCGCGTCGCCGGTATCGACAGCCAGGTGATCGAACTCGATCCGAAGGATGCCAACCGCTTCGCGTACAAGCTGTGGGCCGACACGAAGACAGGCTTGCTGCTGCGCGCGCAGACGCTCGATCCGAGTGGCCAGGTGCTCGAACAGATGTCGTTTTCGCAGATTCGCATCGGCGTTCCCGCGGACAAGGGGCCCATCGCGAACGGCATCAGGAACACGGCCGGCTGGACAGTGGTGCGGCCGCCCGTCGAGCCCGTCGATATGGAAGCGCAGGGCTGGCAGATCGCGCCGCCCGTCGCGGGCTTCCACAAGATCCGCGAGCTGCGCCGGCCGATGGCAGCGGCCGATCCATCCAATCCGCCTATTCCCGTCGATCAGATGGTGTTTTCGGATGGCCTCGCGGCGCTGTCGATCTTCGTCGAGCCGGTCGAAAAAAGCACGCGCAAGGAAGGGGCCGGAAACAGCGGTGCAACGCACGTGCTCGTCAAGCGGCGCGGCGATTTCTGGATCACATTGCTTGGGGAAGTGCCTCAGGCCACGTTGCAGCAATTTGCGGCTGCCATAGAATACAAGCCTTCCCGGTAATCCTTCGGTTCGCTACGACATGACGACTCTTTCGGTGCGCAAATTCTTCGCGGCCGCGGTGCTGGTGGCTTGTCTGCCGTTCATGCCGCACACGGCGTCGGCGGCGCCTGCTGCCAATCTGCCCGATTTCACCGATCTCGTCGACAAGGTCGGGCCGGCTGTCGTCAATATCCGCACGACGGCAAAGGTCTCCAGTTCGGCGCGCGGCTTGCCGCCCGGCATGGACGACGGCGACATGTCGGAGTTTTTCCGGCGTTTCTTCGGCATTCCGATGCCTAATTCGCCGCAATCGCCGGGCTCTCCGAATTCGCCGAATCCGCCGCGCGGTGGCAACAACGATCAGGACCAGTCGCCGGATGGCGGTGGCGATACCGAGCAGAACAGCGGCGTCGGCTCGGGCTTCATCCTGTCGCAGGACGGCTACGTGATGACGAATGCGCACGTGATCGACGATGCCGACACGATCTACGTCACGCTCACCGACAAGCGCGAATTCAAGGCGAAGCTGATCGGCGTCGACGACCGCACGGACGTGGCCGTCGTGAAGATCAACGCGGCGAATCTGCCGACGGTGCCGATCGGCGATTCGAACAAGGTGCGCGTCGGCGAATGGGTGGTCGCGATCGGCTCGCCGTTCGGCCTCGAAAACACGGTGACGGCGGGCATTGTCAGCGCGAAGGGCCGCGACACGGGTGACTATCTGCCGTTCATCCAGACGGACGTCGCCGTAAACCCCGGCAATTCGGGCGGTCCGCTGATCAACATGCAAGGCGAAGTGATCGGCATCAACTCGCAGATCTACAGCCGCACGGGCGGCTTCATGGGCATTTCGTTCGCGATACCGATCGACGAAGCGATGCGCGTGGCCGATCAGCTGAAGACCTCGGGCAAGGTCGTGCGCGGACGTATTGCTGTCGCGATCGGCGAAGTGACGAAGGACGTGGCCGATTCGCTCGGCCTGCCGAAAGCGCAGGGCGCGCTCGTCAGCAGCGTCGAGCCGGGCGGTCCCGCCGACAAGGCCGGCGTGCAGCCGGGTGACATCATCCTGAAGTTCAACGGCCATAACGTCGACACCGCGACGGACCTCCCGCGCATGGTCGGCGATACGAAGCCGGGCACGAAGGCGACGATCACGGTTTGGCGCAAGGGCCAGACGCGCGAAGTGCCCGTGACGGTCGCCGAAATGCAACCGGACAAGACCGCGAAGGCCGAGCAGAAGAAGCCGCCCACGCCGAAGCCGCGCGCGTCGAATGCGCTGGGCGTTGCCGTCAGCGACATTCCCGCCGACCAGTTGAAGTCGCTCAAGCTGCGCAACGGCGTGCAGGTCGACGCCGTCGACGGTCCGGCGGCGCGCGTTGGATTGCAGCGTGGCGATCTCATCTTGCGCCTCGGCGACACGGACATCACGAGCGCAAAGCAGTTCGAAGAAGTGACCTCGCATCTCGATCCGTCGAAGATGGTCGCGCTGCTGGTTCGTCGCGGCGACAACACGCAGTTCGTGCCGATCCGCCCGCGCGCGGCGAAGTAATCGACGTGGCATCGCTGACGCTTTACGGACGCGCGTGGTGCCACCTCTGCGACGACATGCGTGCGGCGCTCGAGCCGTTGCTGGCCGAGTTCGGCGCGCGTGTCGAAGTGATCGACATCGACGCCGATCCGTCGCTGGAAGCGCGCTACAACGACTGGGTGCCCGTGCTGGTTCATGAGGGCGTCGAGTTGTGTCACTACCATCTCGACGAAGCGCGGGTGCGCGCGGCGCTAGCCGGTCATCGCGCGACGCCGGCATGCTGAACGGGGTCGCCGCGAGCAGCCGGCAGATCAGGCCGCGACAGTCGGCCAGAGAGCACGAATGACTCCCGCCGACCGCAAGACGCGCCCGTCGACACCCTTTTCGGCTAAAATAGACAAGTTTTTCACCTACTTACAAGGCGTGCTCCGCAATCGTCCGAGCGCGCCTTTTTCGCTTGATCGGCACTGAATGGATCATATTCGTAACTTTTCGATCATTGCGCACATCGACCATGGCAAGTCGACGCTCGCCGATCGCATCATCCAGATTTGCGGCGGTCTGTCGGACCGCGAAATGGAAGCACAGGTTCTCGACTCGATGGATCTCGAGCGCGAGCGCGGCATCACCATCAAGGCCCAGACGGCCGCGCTGACGTACCGCGCGCGCGACGGCAAGCTGTACAACCTCAACATGATCGACACGCCGGGGCACGTCGACTTCTCGTACGAAGTCAGCCGTTCGCTGTCCGCGTGCGAAGGCGCGCTGCTGGTCGTCGATGCGAGCCAGGGCGTCGAGGCGCAGACGGTCGCGAACTGCTACACGGCAATCGAACTGGGCGTCGAAGTGGTGCCCGTGCTCAACAAGATCGATTTGCCCGCTGCGAACCCGGAAAACGCGATCGCCGAAATCGAGGACGTGATCGGCATCGACGCCGCTGACGCCACGCCTTGCAGTGCCAAGACAGGCATGGGCGTCGAAGACGTGCTCGAAGCGCTGATCGCGAAGGTGCCGCCGCCGAAGGGCAACGCGGACGAACCGCTGCAGGCGCTCATCATCGACTCGTGGTTCGACAACTATGTCGGCGTCGTGATGCTGGTGCGTATCGTCAACGGCACGCTGCGTCCGAAGGACCGCATCCGCCTGATGGCGACGGGCGCCGAATATCCCGTCGAGCACGTCGGCGTGTTCACGCCGAAGTCGAAGAATCTCGAATCGCTGTCGGCAGGGCAGGTGGGCTTCATCATCGCGGGCATCAAGGAACTGACGGCGGCGAAAGTCGGCGATACCGTCACGACCGTCAAGCATGCCGCGCCCGAGCCGCTGCCCGGCTTCAAGGAAGTGAAGCCGCAGGTGTTCGCCGGTCTCTATCCCGTCGAAGCGAATCAGTACGACGCGCTGCGAGAATCGCTTGAAAAGCTGAAGCTCAATGACGCATCGCTGATGTACGAACCGGAAGTGTCTCAGGCGCTCGGCTTCGGCTTCCGTTGCGGCTTCCTCGGTTTGCTGCATATGGAGATCGTCCAGGAACGTCTCGAGCGCGAGTTCGACATGGACCTGATCACCACCGCGCCGACCGTGGTGTACGAAGTCGTGCAGCGCGACGGCACGATCATGATGGTCGAGAACCCGGCGAAGATGCCCGATCCGTCGAAGATCGAAGAAGTGCGCGAGCCGATCGTCACCGTGAACCTGTACATGCCGCAAGACTACGTCGGCGCGGTGATCACGCTGTGTACGCAAAAGCGCGGCGTGCAGGTGAACATGCAGTACCACGGCCGCCAGGTTCAGCTCACGTATGAAATCCCGATGGGCGAAATCGTGCTGGACTTCTTCGATCGCCTGAAGTCGGTGTCGCGCGGTTATGCGTCGATGGACTACGAGTTCAAGGAGTATCGCGCATCGGATGTCGTGAAGGTCGACATGCTGATCAACGGCGACAAGGTCGATGCGCTGTCGGTGATCGTCCACCGTTCGCAGAGTCAGTACCGCGGCCGCGAAGTGGCGGCGAAGATGCGCGAGATCATTCCGCGTCAGATGTACGACGTCGCGATTCAGGCTGCGATCGGCGCGCATATCATCGCGCGTGAGAACATCAAGGCGCTGCGTAAGAACGTTCTTGCCAAGTGTTATGGCGGCGACATTACGCGTAAGAAGAAGCTGTTGGAGAAACAGAAGGAAGGTAAGAAGCGGATGAAGCAGGTCGGCTCCGTCGAGATTCCGCAAGAGGCCTTCCTGGCAATTCTGCGCGTCGAAGACAAATAAGACTAAGAACTGGAACCCTATGAATTTTGCGCTGATTCTTTTTGTGCTCGTGATTATTACGGGCGTGGCATGGGTCGCAGACAAACTGATTTTCCTCCCGCAACGTCGCCGCGCGGCGGAAGCCGCCGTCGACGAGTTCGACCGTCAGCAGGCGCGCATCGGCGAGCGTTTCGCCGATGAGAACGCACCCGCCACGCGCGCGCGCCTGCGTGAGGAAAAGCTCCGCCAGCCGTGGTGGCTCGAATACACGGCGAGCTTTTTCCCCGTGATTCTTGTCGTGTTCGTCGTGCGTTCGTTCGTCGTCGAGCCGTTCAAGATTCCGTCGGGCTCGATGGTGCCGACGCTGCTGGTCGGCGACTTCATTCTCGTGAACAAGTACGACTACGGCATTCGCCTGCCCATCGTGAATACGAAGATCACGGAGGGCCGTCCGCTGCAGCGTGGCGATATCGTCGTCTTCCGCTATCCGAAGGACGAATCCGTCGACTACATCAAGCGCGTGATCGGTCTGCCGGGCGATGTCGTCGCGTATCAGGACAAGAAGCTCACGATCAACGGCAAGCCCGTTTCGGAAACGCCGCTGCCCGATTACTTCGACGAAGAGCGCATCGGCTACGCGAAGCAGTTCGAAGAAGACCTCGACGGCCGCAAGAACGCGATTCTCAATAATCCTGCCGTGCCGCCGTTCATCGTCGGCGCGGAAGACTATCCGTACCGCGACAACTGCAGGTACGACGCGCAGGGCGTCGTGTGCAAGGTGCCGCCGGGCAACTACTTCATGATGGGCGACAACCGCGACAACAGCGCCGACAGCCGCTATTGGGGCTTCGCGCCGGACAAGAACATCGTCGGTCGTGCGTTCTTCATCTGGATGAACTTCAGCAATCTGAAGCGTATTGGCAGCTTTCATTGATTGCGCTTCGCGCGTCCCCATGTGGATGCGCATCTGAGCCGCGCAACACGTCGCGCGCTGATCGCGACGTGTTATCACGCTACTTTAACAACGCGCGGTAACGTCGCTACAACACGCTTTTTCGGCGCCGGGGCCGCGTTTTCGCCCCGTGTGGCGCCCGCGTTATACTCTGCACATGCCCCTATCTCCGTTGGAAAGCCGTTTGCGCTACGAATTTCGCAATGCGGAATTGTTGCGTCAGGCTTTAACTCACCGCAGTCACAGTGCCACGCATAACGAGCGGCTGGAATTTCTCGGCGATTCCGTTCTGAACTGCGCGGTGGCCGCGCTATTGTTCCAACGTTTCGGCAAGCTGGACGAGGGCGATCTGTCCCGCGTTCGGGCGAATCTGGTCAAGCAGCAGTCGCTTTACGAAATCGCTCAGGCCCTGAATATTTCAGAAGGCTTGCGGCTGGGCGAGGGCGAGTTGCGCAGCGGCGGCTTCCGGCGCCCGTCGATATTGGCCGACACGCTCGAGGCGATCCTCGGCGCGATCTTCCTGGACGGCGGCTTCGAGGCCGCGCAGACGGTCATCAAACGTCTTTACGTGCCAATTCTCGACCACATCGATCCGCGCACGCTCGGCAAGGACGCGAAGACCTTGCTCCAGGAATATCTGCAGGGCCATAAGATTCCGCTGCCCACTTATACCGTCGTCGCGACGCATGGTGCGGCGCACAATCAGCAGTTCGAAGTCGAATGCGCGGTGCCCAAGCTGGATGTGAAAGTGTCCGGTTCCGGCGCAAGCCGTCGTGCGGCCGAACAGGCGGCGGCGAAGAAGGCGCTCGACGAAGTGATGGCGGCGGCGCCCGCCGTGGTTGCCAAGCCCAAGCGCTCGAAAGGTGCGCGAGCGGCGAAAGCCGAGGCGGAAATCGTGCCGGGCGTGACGGGCGTGCAGGCGGCGCTTGATCTGCGCGCGCCCGATCATCGGAAGGCCGAGCGTGCCGCGCGCGGCGACGCGAAGCCTGCGGCGTCGCCGGATGTGCCGTCCGCCGGTCAGGCCGCCGCTGCTGCGCCGCTGGCCGTGATCCGCGCGGCTCACGTCGAATACAGTCAGGAAGCGGCCGACAAGACGGAGCGCGCCGATAAGACCGAGCGTCCGGCGCGAGCAACCGACAAGCCGGCCGACAAACCCGCTTCGGACAAACCCGGTTCCGAAAGGTCGAATCCGGACAAGTCGGCGCAGGAAAAGGGAACGCAGGAAAAGGGAACGCAGGATCGGGCAGCCCAAGGAAAGGACGAAAGATCCGAGGGTGAGAAGGCCGAAGGCGAAAAGCCCGAAAAAGCAGACAAGCCCGCCGACAAACCGGAAACAGTCGTGCGCCTTACCGAACGCCAGTCGTCCGACAAGCCCGAAGCCCAGGCACACCTCGTCGAAAAGCCGGCTGAAAAGCCCGCCGAAAAATCCGCCGACAAGCCCGCTTCACGTGCTCGCGAAGCCGCGCCCGGCGCGGGCGCGACCGATCTCGAACCCGGCGTCGCCGGCGCGGTGCAAACGCGCGTGGCCGATGCTGGTCATTGAACGCAATCCGACGTGAACGCGCGCTCACCGTGCGTCCACAAGAACCTGCCGTAGTCCGAATATGAACGCTTCCACTCCCACTGGTTTTCGCTGCGGCATGGTCGCGATCGTTGGCCGCCCGAACGTCGGCAAATCGACGCTGATGAACGCACTCGTCGGCCAGAAGGTCAGCATCACGTCGCGCAAGGCGCAGACAACCCGCCATCGCATCACGGGCATCAACACGCACGACGATGCGCAGTATATCTTCGTCGATACGCCCGGCTTTCAGACGCGCCACAGCGGCGCGCTGAACAGGTCGCTGAATCGGGCGGTGACATCGACGCTGACGTCCGTCGATGCCGTTCTGTTCGTGATCGAGGCCGGCCGCTTCGGCCCCGACGACCAGAAGGTGCTCGACCTCGTTCCCGCTTCGGCGCCGACGCTGCTCATCGCGAACAAGCTCGATCGTGTCGGCGACAAGGATTCGCTCTTCCCGTTCATGCAGCAGATGAGCGCGCTGCGCGAGTTCAAGGAAATCGTGCCGCTGTCGGCGAAGAATCCCGACGACATCAGGCGACTGTTGTCGACGGTCAAGCCGTACCTGCCCGAAGGCGAGCCGATCTACGGTGAAGACGACCTGACCGATCGCAGCGAGCGTTTTCTTGCCGCCGAAATCCTGCGCGAAAAAGTGTTCCGCTGGACGGGCGACGAGCTGCCATACACGAGCACCGTGCTGATCGACAAGTTCGAGACGGAAGGGCGCCTGCGCCGCATCTTCGCGACGATCCTCGTCGAGCGCGATTCGCACAAGGCGATGATCATCGGTCAGAAGGGCGCGAAGCTGAAGCAGATCAGCACGGAAGCGCGCATCGACATGGAGAAGCTGTTCGACGGCCCCGTGTATCTGGAAACGTTCATCAAGGTGAAGAGTGGCTGGGCCGACAACGAAGCCGGACTCCGCGCCTATGGTTACGAATGACGGCGCGACGAGCCCCCAATCCGACGCGTGGATGACGCTGCCGAAGGACGTCGACCCGGACGCCAACCCGGACGCCAACCCGCACGTCGACGACGACTTCGCGCGCGCGCGCAGCGGCGAGTCTGAGACGTCTGGGTCATCGGCACGGTCCGGACGCACGAAGCCCATGCGCACGGCAAAACGCCGCAGCGCCAGCACGCCTGGCACCGCCTCGCACCGCGAGAGCGGCAACGACATCGAAGAAAGCGCCGACGACTACGGCGCGTCTGAACAACCACCGCGCAAGACGACGGCACGCCGGGCACCTTCGCGCGTGCCGCGCGCGCCGGCATCCGAATTCCGCATCGCCGAGCAGCCGGCGTTCGTGCTGCACAGTTATCCGTATCGCGAGACGAGCCTGATCATCGACGTGCTGTCGCGCGATCACGGGCGTATCGCGCTCGTCGCGAAGGGCGCGAAGCGTCCGCATTCCGCATTGCGCGGCGTGTTGCAGACGTTCCAGCCGCTGTCGCTCGCATGGTCGGGCAAGTCGGAGATGCGCACGCTGACGGGAGCCGAGTGGGTCGGCGGAATGCTGCCGCTCGCGGGCGACGCGCTCCTGTGCGGGTTCTACGTGAACGAGCTGCTCGTCAAGTTTCTCGCGCGCGAAGATCCGCATCCGCAACTGTTTCATCATTACGTCGTCACGTTGACGCGCCTCGCGCACGATGAACCGCCCGTGCAGGTGCTGCGTTCGTTCGAGCGCGTCCTGTTGCGCGAAACCGGCTACGCGATGTCGCTCAATCGCACGGTGACGCGCAAACCCGTTGTGCCCGACGGGCGCTATGTGTTCGATCCCGAGCGCGGCGTGCGCGAGGCATCGGACGATCTTCCTTCGAACTGGCCTGTCATCAGCGGTCAGACCTTGCTCGACATGGAGCAGGACGATTACCATCGAGCGCAGACCGTCGCGCAAAGCAAGACGCTGATGCGCTTTTTGCTCAACACCTATCTGGGCGGCACGCCCCTCGCGACGCGCCAGATTCTGATCGATCTGCAGAACCTATGAGCTTCTTTTTGACTTCCCCGAATGTGATCGACCTGGGCGTGAACATCGATCACGTCGCGACGCTGCGCAACGCGCGCGGCACGTCCTATCCCGATCCCGTGCGCGCTGCGCTGCAGGCGGAAGAGGCGGGCGCCGACGTGATCACGCTGCATCTGCGCGAAGACCGCCGCCATATCGTCGATGCCGACGTGCGCGCGCTGCGGCCTCAATTGAAGACGCGCATGAACCTCGAGTGCGCGGTCACGAAGGAGATGCTCGACATCGCGTGCGAAGTGCTGCCGCACGACGTGTGCCTCGTGCCGGAAAAGCGTCAGGAGCTGACGACGGAAGGCGGGCTCGACGTCGCCGGCCATTTCGAAGCGGTGCGGGCCGCGTGCAAGCAACTGGCCGATGCCGGCTCGCGCGTATCGCTCTTCATCGATGCCGACGAAACGCAGATTCGCGCCGCGCACGAAGCGGGCGCGCCCGTCATCGAGCTGCACACGGGCGCCTATGCGGACGCACACGATCCGAAAGAGCAGCAGCGCGAGTACGAGCGCATCGTGCGCGGCGTGGAGTTCGGCGCGTCGCTGGGCCTGAAGGTGAATGCGGGCCACGGCCTGCACTACACGAACGTCCAGCAGATCGCGGCGATCGAAGGCATCGTCGAACTCAATATCGGCCACGCGATCGTCGCGCATGCGATCTTCGCGGGCTGGGACAACGCCGTGCGCGAGATGAAGGCGATCATGGTCGCCGCGCGTCTCGCGGCGCGCTCGTAACGACACGCGACGACACAATAGCGACTGCACGCATATGGCGATCTACGGCATCGGCACCGACATCGTTCAGGTGAGCCGCGTCGCGGCGGTGATGGAGCGCACCAACGGGCGCTTCGCCGAGAAAGTGCTCGGAACCGAAGAGCTGCGCATCTATCATGCGCGCAATGCGCGCTCGCAGGCGCGCGGGCTTGCGTTTCTCGCGACGCGCTTTTCCGTCAAGGAAGCGTTCTCGAAGGCGATCGGACTCGGCATGCGCTGGCCGATGACCTGGCGCGCGCTGCAGACGCTCAACGAAGCGAGCGGCCGTCCCGTCTGCGTGGCGTCGGGCGAACTCGCCGAGTGGCTCGCGGAACGCGGGATCACATCGCAAGTCACACTGTCCGACGAGCGCGATTACGCGGTGTCGTTCGTGATCGCCGAAACGGCCGGTCGTTCTGTCTGATCATCCCGGCGCGGCGCGAGCGCGCAAGCGGCGCCGCGTTCTTTTCCTTTTGCTCTCATAGACCCGATGAAACTGACTCCTGGCCCGGTGATGCTCGACGTGGTTGGCAAGACGCTGAACGCCGACGACGAGCGCCGCCTCGCTCATCCGATGACGGGTGGCGTGATCCTCTTCGCGCGTCATTTCGAAAGCCGCGCGCAACTCGTCGCGCTGACGGAAGCGATCCGCGAAGTGCGCGACGATCTGCTGATCGCCGTCGATCACGAAGGCGGGCGCGTGCAGCGCTTTCGCACTGACGGCTTCACGGTCCTGCCGTCGATGGGCAAGCTCGGCGCGCTGTGGGACGACGACGTGCTGCACGCGACCAAGGTGACGACGGCTGTCGGCTACATCCTCGCGTCGGAGTTGCGCGCGTGCGGCATCGACATGAGCTTCACGCCCGTGCTCGATCTGAACTACGGCAACTCGTCGGTGATCGGCGATCGCGCGTTCCATCGCGATCCGCGCGTCGTCACGCTGCTTGCGAAGAGCCTCAATCACGGACTCGCGCTCGCGGGCATGGCGAACTGCGGCAAGCATTTTCCAGGGCACGGGTTCGCGTCGGCGGATTCGCACCACGCGGTGCCCGTCGACGAACGCACGCTCGACGAGATCCTCAAGGAAGACGTCGCGCCGTACGACTGGCTGGGCTTGTCGCTGGCGTCGGTGCTGCCGGGGCATGTGATCTATCCGAAGGTCGACAGCAAGCCGGCCGGCTTTTCGCGCGTGTGGGTCCAGGACATCCTGCGCAAGAAGCTGCGCTTTGAAGGCGCGGTCTTCAGCGACGATCTGTCGATGGAAGCCGCGCGCCAGGGCGGCACGCTGACGGAAGCGGCGACGGCCGCGCTCGAAGCGGGTGTCGACATGGTGCTGATCTGCAATCAGCCGGAAGAAGCGGGGAAGGTGCTCGATGCGCTGCGCTTCACGCAATCGAAGGAATCGAAGCGCCGCCTGAAGCGGATGCGCCCGCGCGGCAAGGCGCTGTCGTGGGGGAAGCTCGCTGCCGAGCCGCAGTATCAGCAGGCTCAGGCGCTGTTACGCGCGGTGTTCGCGTCCTGACGGGCAGCGTACGCCCCGGGGCGAATGCAAAAGGACGGGCAAGACCCGTCCTTTTTCTTTTGTCTCCGCCGCGCGGAGCGCAGCGCGTCAGTTCAGCCGCATCCGTTGCAGCTTGTTGTACAGCGTCTTCGGACTGATGCCCAGCAGTGACGCCGCGCGATGGCGCGTGCCGCCGACGGCATCGAGCGTCGCGCGGATCAGCATTTCCTCGACATCGGCGAGCGGCGTGCCGACCGTCACCTGCACGCGGCCGCCGTTCAGATCGCGGCCGCCCACGCCATTGCCTTCGTCGGCGCGCAGCGTCTCCAGCACGTCGCCGGACGCGTGATACGCGCGACGCACGCGCTCCTGCAACTCGCGCACGTTGCCCGGCCACTCATACGCAAGACACTCGCGGACGAAATTCGGTCCGATCAGCTTCGTCGCATCGGCCACGCCGCGCGCGTTCGCCTCGTCGTTCAGCTCGTCGACGAGCACTTGCGCGAAGAGCGACGGATCGTCGCCGCGCTCGCGCAGCGGCGGCAGCGACAGCGCGGCCGCTTCGAGCCGCAGGCCGAGGTCCTGATGCAGGCTGCCATCGGCGACGGCTGCGCGCGGCATCTTGCGCGTCGACGCGATCAGGCGGAAGTCGGTGGCGACCTGGTTCGTGCCGCCGACGCGCATGAAGGTCTGCGAATCGAGCGCGCTGAGCAACGCTTCCTGCTGCGCGCGCGGCAGCAGCGTGATTTCGTCGATGAAGAGCGTGCCGCCGCTCGCCTGTTCGAAGAGACCCGGCTCGCGCTGCTCCGCGCCGCCGAACGCGCCGCGTTCATGGCCGAACAGCAGGCTGTCCAGCGGCCGGCCACCGGCGTTGGCCTGCGCCGAACGGCAATCGAGCACGACGAACGGCCCTTTGCGCCGGCGGCTCATCTCATGCAGCGTGCGCGCGCCGACTTCCTTGCCCGTGCCCGCTTCGCCGGATATCAGCACGGCGGCTTCCGTCGGCGCGATATGCTCGATCGAATCGTATACATGCTGGATCGCGCCGCTGCGGCCGATCATCGGTCCGAAGCGGCCCATGCGACGCAGCCTCGCGCGCAGCGACTGGACTTCCTCGGTGAGTTCGTACGGACGCGGAATGCGCGCCAGCAGACTGCGCAGCCTCGGGATGTTGACGGGCTTGAGCAGGTAGTCCCAGATGCCGTGGCGCAGGCCCTCGATCGCGCTTTCGACGGTCGCGTTGCCCGTCATCACGATCACGGGCAAGGCGCCGCCGGGCGGCTGCGCGGGCAGGTGCTGGAGCAGGTCGAGGCCGCTGCCGTCGGGCAGATTCAGATCGACGAGCACGACGTCGGGGATGAAGCGGGTCAGCGCTGCGCGCGCTTCTGAGAGCGTGATGGCGGTGTCGACGGAAAAACCGTCGGCCGCAAGAATCGCGGACAGGCCTGACAGGCTATTGGGATCGTCTTCGACAATCAGGGCATGTGGCATAACGAGCGCAACTGTTCAGTTGGACGGAGTCCCGACACGTACGGACCGCAGCGGCGGTCCCGAGCGCGCGGGCGCTGGATGAGTGGGCTTGAGTGGCCAATGCTCCCGGTCGGATGCAACGGCATCGGAAGTCGCCGGGCAAACCGCGCCCGACGCGAGTGGCCGTCACCGATCGCGGTTGCGATCGAAGAAGCGGCGCACCTCGAGTTCGGCTTCGTCGCGCGTCTTTCCATATCGCTCCTGGATCAGGCCCGCCAGCTTGTCGGCGCGGCCTTGCGCCTTGGTCAGTTCGTCGTCCGTGAGTTCGCCCCAAGCTGTTTTTGCCTTGCCGATCATCTGTTTCCACTTGCCTTCAGCGATATCGTTGTTCATGGCACCTCCCATTTCTTCCGAATAAAACGAAAAGCCCCGTGGGCCTGAAATTCTTGGAAAGCAGGAGCCGTGCCAATGCAATTTATCTCGAAAAGTCGATGTGAGCGTGGACCGAAAGCACGAATGCGCCAACCGACCTGGCAAAATTGCATGCCTGGCCGGTAAAGTTTTCCACCACCATACACGGTCGCGAAAAAAAGAAAAAGCGCCCAGATGGGCGCTTTTTTAACTCGAAGCCCTGAGCGAGTCAGGGCTTAAGACGATTGCCGTGCGGCGCGATTCAAACTCAGGCGCGGCTGCGGTATTCGTTGGTACGCGTGTCGATTTCGATCTTGTCGCCGATATTGCAGAAGAGCGGCACTTGCAGTTCGAAACCCGTGTTCAGCTTGGCGGTCTTGAGCACCTTGCCCGACGACGTGTCGCCCTTGACAGCCGGCTCCGTGTAGATAATTTCGCGGACCAGCGTGGTCGGCAGTTCGACCGAGATGGCCTTCTCGTTGTAGAACACGACTTCGCAAGACATGCCGTCTTCAAGGTAGTTGAGCGCGTCGCCCATCATTTCGGCTTCGACTTCGTACTGGTTGTAGTCGGCGTCCATGAACACGTACATCGGGTCGGCGAAGTACGAGTACGTGACTTCCTTGCGGTCCAGCACGACGACGTCGAACTTGTCGTCCGCCTTGTACACGGTTTCCATGCCTGCGCCCGTCAGCAGGTTCTTGAACTTCATCTTGACGACGGCGGCGTTGCGGCCCGACTTGTTGTATTCGGCCTTCTGAACGACCATCGCGTCGTTGCCAATCATCACGACGTTGCCGGTGCGGAGTTCCTGAGCGATCTTCATAAAACTGTCCTGTACGAAATAAGGTGCTTCAACTTGTGCTCAACGGCATACGGCGCAAGCGGGTTCGGCGCCCGGCGCATGTTCGAGGCCCCAAAGGCATAAGGCGGTTCAAACTGGATTGCGCGGTAAGCGGGGCCGGCGTCGACGGGGCGGGCGCGTTTGAACGCTCCCATTGCTTCCGTCCCACATGCCCGTCTGCTTCTGCCTTGCTGCTTTACCCGAAGCGTCCGTCTGCTTCTTTGTACCCGAAGCGGGCGCGTACTCGTGTGACACTGGCAGCGCAACTGCGGAGGTCCACAAAACCAGTTGCTGCTGGACCCCCTGCCGGCGGCGCCGTCGTGCCGCGCTTGCGTCGTCGGCCGTTGGATAACCGCTTATTTTAACTGAGTTTTTGCGAATTCCGCCAGATTTCCAGCGAGATCGCCGATCGACGCCAGATCGCGCGCCCAGTCGGCCGCGCGCGCCTCGAGTTTCGGGCGATAGCGCTGAAGCTCCGCCCAGTCCGGCGCGCCATTGCCGTTCCATGCGTGCCAGAAGCGGCTGAGCGCCCCGCGCGCAGCGGCGGGCAGCACATGCGCATAGTGCGCGAGCGCGGCGTCGAGCTTGGGCAGATGGGCGTCGTCGGCTTGCGGATAGATGTGCCAGACGAACGGACGCGCGGCCCACTGCGCGCGCACGAACGAGTCTTCGCCGCGCACGAAGTTGATGTCGCTGACCCACAGCAGCTCGTCGTAGCCCGGCTGATCGGTGAATGCGAGCGCATGGGCGCGCAGATTGCCGCACGACGCATGCGCGCCCGCCGCGAACGACGACAGGCCGAAAAATCGCGCCACCGCGCCCGAAATACGTCCCTCCGGCACGAGCAACACGGTTTCGCTGCCGGCGTCGCGCCACTGAGCGAGCAGGCTGTCGACGGCCGGGTTTTCGTACGCGAACAGCGACACGACAGTCGCGCCCTGTTCCGGCGGTGCGCTTCCCGTCTTCGCCCGCCACCAGGCGGCGCGCGCGTCAGGCGACGCAAGGAACGCCGCGCGGCGCGCGTCGAGGTCGCGCTCCTTCAATACGCCGCCCGTGCCTTTGCCGAGCCCCGGGAAGAAAAACGTCTTCGACAGCGCGTAACGCGGATGCGGCGACGGCCGCAAGTGAAAATCCGCGACCCAGTCTTCGCCGCTCAGATATTCGAGGTTGAACCAGACGGGCACGTGCTTGCGCCGCGCCATCGCCGCGATGTAGACGGGCGGCAGTTCGCACGCGAACGCCTCGATCACGACGTCGGCCACTTGCAGCGTCTCGCCCGCATGCGCGGGCTCGTGCCAGTGCTCGATGACGATGCCGTCGACGGTCTGCCGCGCCTTGTCGACATCGACGGATGGGTTGAGCTTGTGAAACGCATGCAGATCGTCGACGAACACGCGCACCTGCCAGCCGTGTTCGTTCGCAAGCTGCCGGGCTAGCCGCCAGCACACGCCGATATCGCCGAAGTTGTCGATTACCGCGCAGAAAAGGTCGCATGCGATCGCCGAGGGCTGCGGCCGTCGAGTGCGTCGAGTTGAAACGGGGGGCATGATGGCGGCGCCTAGGTTCGGGCGCGGGCGGAATGTTCTAAACTGGCGATTCTAAAGCACGCGAACCCACGCAACCCACACAATGCGCCGTCCACGCCCGGCGCCCGGCCCGATTCTGCATGACCCGATCCGATTCCTCTCCCGCATCCGATGCCGCCGCGAAGTCCGGCGCGCCCGACAGCGCCGCCGAAGAGTTCGACCCGAAAAAAGTGCTGCGCCAGTTGCCGCATATGCCGGGCGTCTATCGTTATTACGATGCGCAGGGCGCGGTGCTGTACGTGGGCAAGGCGCGCGACCTGAAGAAGCGCGTGTCGAGCTACTTCACGAAGACGCTGCTGTCGCCGCGCATCGCGATGATGGTCACGCGGATCGCGAAGATCGAAACGACCGTCACGCGCTCGGAAGCCGAAGCGCTGTTACTTGAGAACAATCTCATCAAGGCTTTGGCGCCGCGCTACAACATTCTGTTTCGCGATGACAAGTCGTATCCATATCTGAAGCTGACGGGCCATCAGTTTCCGCGCATGGCGTATTACCGCGGTTCGGTCGACAAGAAGAACCAGTATTTCGGACCGTTTCCGAGTGCATGGGCGGTGCGCGAGAGCATCCAGATCCTGCAGCGCGTATTCCAGTTGCGCACCTGCGAGGATTCCGTGTTCAACAACCGTACGCGGCCGTGTCTGCTTCATCAGATCGGACGATGCACGGCGCCATGCGTCGGCGCGATCAGCGAAGAGGACTACGCGCGCGACGTGTCCAATGCATCGCGCTTTCTGCTCGGACGGCAGTCCGAAGTGATGAAGGAACTCGAGCAGAAGATGCATGCGTTCGCAAGCGAGCTGAAGTTCGAGCAGGCGGCGGCGGTGCGCAATCAGATGAGTTCGTTGTCGACGGTGCTGCATCAGCAGGCGATCGAAGTGGGCGGCGAAAGCGACGTCGATATTCTTGCTGTCGTCGCGCTCGGCGGACGCGTTTGCGTGAATCTGGCGATGGTTCGCGGCGGCCGGCATCTGGGCGACAAGGCTTACTTCCCGACGCACGTCGAAAGCGCGCTGACGGCGGAAGAGGGCGGTCTCGGAGACGGCGATGCAGCGGAAGTCACGCCATCCGCGCTGCTCGATGTCGAAGCGGAATTGGGCGAAGAAGCGAATGAAGGGGATGAACGCGCGGACGAAGCCGCTTCGGATGCAACCGTGACGAGCGAAAGCACCGAAGCCTCCGACAGTACCGACGATAGCGACGACACCGCCGACACCGACACGAAACCGCGTCCTGGCATCGAAGCCGAAGTGCTCGAAGCGTTCATCGCGCAGCATTATCTCGGCAATCGCGTGCCGCCTGTGCTCGTCGTCAGTCACGCGCCCGCAAGCCGCGAACTCGTCGATCTGCTGATCGAGCAGGCCGGGCACAAGGTCACCCTGCTGCGTCAGCCGCAAGGCCAGAAGCGCGCGTGGCTCGCGATGGCCGAGCAGAACGCGCGTCTCGCGCTCGCGCGGCTGTTGTCCGAACAGGGCTCGCAGCAATCGCGCACGCGCTCGCTTGCCGACACGCTGTCGCTCGAATGCGATGACCTTGCGCATCTGCGCATCGAGTGCTTCGACATCAGTCATACGATGGGCGAGGCGACGCAGGCGTCGTGTGTTGTCTTTCACCATCACAAGATGCAGTCGTCGGAGTACCGGCGCTACAACATCGCGGGCATCACGCCCGGCGACGACTACGCGGCGATGCGTCAGGTGCTCACGCGCCGCTACGAGAAGATGGTCGCGCAGGCCGCGGCGAACGCAAACGACGAAGCGGCCGAACTGCAACCGCAAGCCGCCGCCGATCCAGCCTTCACGCCCGAAGGCGCGGAACCCGTCGCGTCGGGCGGCGTGCTGCCGAACATCGTGCTGATCGACGGCGGCAAGGGTCAGGTCGAGATTGCGCGCCAGGTGTTCAACGAGCTCGGGCTCGATCTGGGCATGCTGGTCGGCGTCGCGAAGGGCGAAGGGCGCAAGGTCGGTCTGGAGACGCTCGTGTTCGCGGACGGACGGCCGTCGCTCGAACTCGGCAAGGAAAGCGCGGCGCTGATGCTCGTCGCGCAGATCCGCGACGAAGCGCACCGCTTCGCGATCACGGGCATGCGCGCGAAGCGCGGCAAGACGCGGCAGACGTCGCGGCTCGAAGAACTGGAAGGCGTCGGCGCGAAACGGCGGCAGCGGCTCCTCGCGCGCTTCGGCGGCTTGCGCGGCGTGGTGGCGGCGAGCGTCGACGATCTCGCGAGCGTCGAAGGCATTTCGCGCGCTCTCGCCGAGCAGATCTATCGACAGTTGCATTGAAGCGTGCGCGCGCCGTGCGACGGCGAGTCGCGCGCCGATGTGCGCGGGGTTGCTTCCCGCGTCGAGTCGTCCAGACCCTCGCCCGGCGCGTTGCTTGTAGCGCGTCCGGTGAACCGGCACAATTGCATCTCTTATCTCAGAACCTTGCGCCTGCCCCATGCCGTTTAATTTCCCGATCTTCCTGACATGGCTGCGGATCGTATTGATTCCGCTCGTCGTGGGCGTGTTCTATCTGCCGGACATGATGCTGAGCCCGGCGCACCGCAACCTGGCCGCCGCGACGATTTTCGTCCTCGCGGCGCTGACCGACTGGTTCGACGGTTTTCTGGCGCGCAAATGGAATCAGACGTCGGCGTTCGGCGCGTTCCTCGATCCCGTCGCCGACAAGCTGATGGTCACGGCCGCGCTGCTCGTGCTTGTGCAACTGGCGCGCCTCGATTCGGCGATCGCGCTGGTGATCGTCGGCCGCGAGATCGCGATTTCGGCGCTGCGCGAATGGATGGCGCAGATCGGTGCATCGAAGAGCGTCGCGGTGAACTCGCTCGGCAAGTTCAAGACGGCCTGCCAGATGGTCGCGATTCCGATGCTGCTGTTCTACGGTCCCCTGTCGCTCGGCGCGTTTGCGATCGACACGCGCGTGTGGGGCTTGTGGCTCATCTATCTCGCGGCGTTCCTCACGATCTGGTCGATGCTGTACTACATGAAGCTCGCCTGGCCGCAGATTCGCGAACGCGGCGGAATGGCCTGAAAGCGGTCACGACCAGAATTTTTATTCTCTCGTACAAAAAGGGTTGACACGATTCGGTGCCTTCTACATAATCTCGTTTCTCCGGTGAACGCGGTAACAAACAACGCGAAACACTGGGAAGCAGTAGAAGCAAAACGCGGGAGTAGCTCAGTTGGTAGAGCGCAACCTTGCCAAGGTTGAGGTCGCGAGTTCGAGACTCGTCTCCCGCTCCAGAATTTGAAGCGGCGTTTTGCAGCAGTCAGCAGGGCGTTGCAAGTGCAGGTAAATGCAGGTCCATGCGGGAGTAGCTCAGTTGGTAGAGCGCAACCTTGCCAAGGTTGAGGTCGCGAGTTCGAGACTCGTCTCCCGCTCCAAACACATGGGGAAGCAAAGCTTCCCTTTTTGTTTGATGCTTCGGCAGAAGCGTTGAGCTCAGCTGGCCTTAGGGCCAATGCACAAAATCTGCGAGCCGTTGCCAATGCAACAGAGTACGGTCCGCAGTCCGCTTACGGCGCGATAGCAAAGCGGTTATGCAGCGGCCTGCAAAGCCGTGTAGGCCGGTTCGACTCCGGCTCGCGCCTCCAGCAAAGAAAAGCCCCGACACGTCGGGGCTTTTCTTTTGTTCGCGTTCTTTTCCGCTTTCTTTCTTCCGCGTGCGTTCGGGCGTGAGCGGCAAGCGACCCGCCGTCTCGCCTTCATCCCATCGTCGCGGCATAATCGGCCCGTTGACGTCCAACGGATGTCTGTCCCACACAAGACAATCTCATGACCGAGCAGCAATCAGCCGACAGCACAACCGGCAGCAAAGAGACGACGCATATCGACTGGCGCTGGAAAGCGTTCGACGACCTGACCAACGTCGAGGTCTACGACATGCTGGCCGCGCGTGCGGCCGTGTTCGTGATCGAGCAGAACTGTCTGTATGGCGATGTCGACGGTCTCGATCCCGATGCCTGGCATCTGTTCGCGTACGGCATGCCCGAAGCAGGCGCGCGCGCGAAGCTCGCCGGCTATCTGCGCGTGCTGCTGCCCGACGCAAACGAGGCAGACATCCGCATCGGCCGTGTGCTGACGACAGCCGGGTTTCGCGGCCAAGGGCTCGGCAGCGCGATGCTCGAACGCGTGCTTGGCCACATCTATGCGCAATGGCCGGGCACGCCCGTGCGTCTGCATGCGCAGGCGCATCTACAGGCGTTCTATGGCGCGTTCGGCTTCGAGCCAATTTCGGAAGTCCACGAAGAGGACGGCATCCCGCATATCTGGATGCGTTCTTCCTGAAGCGTGCAGCGGTGGCTCAATGCTGTCTGACGGGCAGCGCGCTCGATGACGTCTTCGACTGAACGGATGCCGTCTGCGGCGCGCGTTTCTCGTTACGAAGGCGCGTGCGCGCCGACAGTCTCATCCAGTGCCTAAGCGCGACCAGCGCGCCGATCACGCTCATCATCGAACCGGGAATCCACAGCAAGAGTCCGCCGATCTGTTGATCGCGCATCGGACTGAGCCATGTGAACGCGCGCCCGCAAATCGAATAGATCGGATAAAGCTCACGCGGCGTGAAGAAGATAAATGCGCCGAGCAGGATCTGCGGCGGAATCGCCGCGACGACGATCAGAATGCGTCGCCCCGGTGACAGTCGCGCGGGCGGCGCGGGCCGCGAATCGAGCACGAGCCACCAGAACATCAGCCCGTCGATCACCATGCTCCAGTTCATCACGCGATACAGCCGCCAGTCGAGCATCGCGACGAAGTGGATCGGCGAAAGCAGCCAGAAATAGATCAGTCCAACGAACAGAACAACGGCGACGACGGGATGGAACAACACGTCGAGCGTCATGCGCACCCAACGCGTCTGCGACGCTGGCCGCAAGTAACCTTGCCGCCACGCGAACGGAATGCCCGCGCGCATCGCCGCGCCCGGATACGACAGCGCGATAAAAAATGGCCCGAGATGATGCAGCACCAGATGCTGCGCGCGATGCATGAAGAACTCGTGCTCGAAGTAGTAATCGAGCCGCGTATGCAGCGCGATATAAAGCGCGACCAGCCCGAACCAGAACGACAGTTGCCGCGCCACCGACACCTTCGCCTTGCGCACGCCGCGCGCGAACAGCAGCGCGGCGATCAGCATGACGATCACGACGGTCGGCGACGGCTCCCACGGTTCGAGCCAGTAGAGCAGGTTCATCGTATGGCGCTACTTCGCTTGCGCGGGTGACTTGACCGCGAACGGCGCATCGAGCGTTTCGCCGTCGGAGAATTGCAGCTTCAGGTGAACCGTGTCGCCCGGCGCGATCTTGTGCTTCGCGTCTTCGAGCATCACGTGATAGCCGCCGGGCGCGATCGACGCCTGACCATGCGCGGGCACCGTCAGCTTGTCGACCATCACCATCTTTTGCGTCGAGCCGCTGGAGACCGTCTGATGCAACATCGCGCTGCCGTAGTCGGCGCTCGAAATGTCGACGAGATCGACGGGCTTGTCGCTCGAATTGGTCAGCGTCACATACGCGGCCGCGGGCAGGTTGTTGGGCAGCCAGCGCACCCATGCGTTTTGCGCGGCGATGGCCTGCTTGCTGTCGGCTGCATGCGCGGCGATGCTGCCCGTCGCGACGAAGGCGATGGCGGCGGCGCACGCGAGCGCGTGGATTGTCGAAAGCGTTTTGACTTTTTGTGTCATGGCGAACCTGTGAGAAATCATGAGTGGTCTTCGATGATACGGCGCACGTCTTCGGCGATGACGTCGGGCGTATCGTGGTCGGTGGCGAGCAGGCGCGCGCGATTCTGCGCGTCGAAGATGTAGACGGCCGAACTGTGCGTCACCTCGTAATTGCCGCTCGGATCGCGCTTCTCCATCTGATACGCGATGCGATAGTGCTTCGCCAACTGCTCGATCTGCGCGTCCGTGCCTGTGAGTCCGCGCGCATGCTGCGCATCGAATGCGCCGACGTAATCGTGCAGCGCTTTCGGCGTGTCGCGCGCCGGATCGACGGTGACGAACAGGATGCGCACCTTCTGCGCATCCGGCCCCAGCTTGCCGATGACCTGCATCAGCCGTCCCATCGTTTCCGGGCACACGTCCGGACAATGCGTATAGCCGAAGTAGACGAGCGACGTGCTGCCCTTGAGCGAACTGGCCGCCACGGGCCGGCCGTCGTCACCAGTCAGCGTGAAATCGAGATCCGGCAGATGGCCGCTCACGTCCGTCAGATGCCACGGCTCGGCGCGATGCGAGCAGCCCGCGATGCCGAACGCCGCCACAAGTGCCAAGCCCAGCGCCATGCCCGGCGCGGCGAGGCGTCGTCGGATGAAAGCGTGGGAAGCGAAGAGCGGCAAGTGGGGCACGAGGACTTTCGGGAACAAAGGCAGCTTCGACGACTCGATTCAGGAGAGCGACCAACGCGTTGCGCACAGTATTGTGCACGCGACGCAAACAGCGCGCCGTGTTCGGCGACATGCCGGTAATACGCGCTGCGGCATGCCGTTATTCCGGGCCAGCGCCGTTGGGACTCTATCGCAATTTTGCGCGCGCCGTTGTACCGTGGGCTTTCGAGGCAGACAGCGAGTCAATATGCCGCAGAGCGCTGAAAGGCGCCTGTAGCCGGATCGACGGATTTTGGATCGGTCCTGTTGGGCAAGCGGTCCGGATTGCCCGCCCCTGCGACGCGCAAACTTACTTTCTCGAAAAAACGACCGATGCGCGGTAAGATGCGCACACTTTTCCGGCTGCAAGCGGCTGAGAGGCAACGTACACCGATGCAAGCACTTCCGGCATTTCTGTCTCCGACGGAGACGGCATTTTTCTTCGATTTCGACGGCACGCTCGTCGATCTGGCACCGACGCCCGACGGCGTGCTGGTCCAACCCGAGGCCATCGCCTTGCTCGCCGAGTTGCGGCGTCTGACGAACGGCGCCGTGGCGATCGTGTCGGGCCGCGGCATCGACAGCATCGACCAGTTTCTCGGCATGCCCGATCTGCCCGTCGCCGGTTTGCACGGCGCCGAACGGCGCGATGCGAATGGCGACACGCAGCGCATCGGCTTCAACGACGAACGGCTGCTGCGCATGGAGCAGGTGCTCGCGGACATCGTCAACGCAAATCCCGGCATGCTGCTGGAGATCAAGGGCGCGGCGCTCGCGCTGCACTACCGCAACGCGCCTGATCGCGAGTCCGTCGCGCGCGAAGCGACGACGAAGCTCGTTGCCGACTATCCGGGCGCCTATGTGCTGCAGCCTGGCAAGATGGTCTATGAGATCAAGCCGAAGGACGTCGACAAGGGCCGCGCGCTGCGCGCGTTCCTCGACGAGCCGCCGTTCACGGGCCGCACGCCCGTGTTCGCCGGCGACGATCTCACGGACGAGAAGGGCTTCGCAGTCGTCAACGAACGCGGCGGCCTGTCGATCAAGGTCGGCGGCGGCGACACGATCGCGTCGGCGCGCATCGGCTCCGTGAGCGCGCTGCTCGCGTGGCTGTCCGAAGTCGTCGCGTCGGCGCGCAACGCATGATGACGTCCGCTCGTCACCGCTCGACGGCCTTCCTCCCGCACGTTTCGCACGGAAACTACGCGTCATGAGCCGGCTGATCATCGTATCGAACCGCGTCGCGCCGATCTTCGAAGGCGGCCCGGCAGCGGGCGGCCTCGCGGTTGGCGTCTATGACGCGCTGAAGGAAACGGGCGGCATGTGGTTCGGCTGGAGCGGCGAGGTGCTCGGTTCCGGCCAGCCGGAAATCAAGCTGGAAGAGCGCGGTCCCGTGACGTTTGCGACCGTCGGTCTCGTGCGCCGCGACTACGACCAGTACTACCGGGGCTTTTCGAACGCGACGCTGTGGCCCGCGTTCCACTATCGGCCGGATCTGCTGCAATTCGACCGGCACGATTTCGAAGGCTATTGCCGTGTGAACACGTGGCTCGCGCGGCAACTGGTGCCGCTTCTGCGCGACGACGACGTGATCTGGGTGCACGACTATCACCTGATCCCGTTCGCGCAGGCGTTGCGCGCGGCGGGCGTGAAGAACCGCATCGGCTTCTTTCTGCACATTCCGTTTCCGGCGGCGCAAGTGCTGCTTGCCGTGCCGCCGCATCGCGCGCTCGTCGAGGCCCTCTGTTCGTTCGATCTGCTCGGCTTTCAGACGAAGCCCGATCTGCGCGCGTTCTGCGACTACATCGTGAACGAGGCGAGCGGCACGGTCGATGCGTCGGCGCAAGGGCCGAGCGTCGTCCACGCGTTTGGCCGCACGTTGCGCGCAGCGGCGTATCCGATCGGCGTGTATCCCGACGAGATCGCCGAGCTGGCCAAGGCGGGCGAGCACGACAAGCCGGTGCGCACGATCGAAGCGACGCTGCATGGGCGAAAGCTGATCATGAGCGTCGACCGGCTCGATTATTCGAAGGGGCTCGTCGAGCGTTTTCGTGCATTCGAACGGCTGCTCGAACATGCGCCCGCGTATCGCGACAAGGTGTCGCTGTTGCAGATCGCGCCGCCGACGCGTTCCGATCTGCACGCGTATCAGGAAATCCGCTTGCAGCTCGAAGGCGAGTCGGGACGCATCAACGGCCGCTTCGCCGAACTCGACTGGACGCCGATCCGCTATATCCATCGGCAATATGAACGGCCCGTGCTCGCGGCGCTGTTCCGCACGGCGCACGTCGGCTACGTGACGCCGTTGCGCGACGGGATGAATCTCGTTGCGAAGGAGTATGTGTCGGCGCAAGACCCGGAAGATCCGGGCGTGCTGGTGCTGTCGCGTTTCGCGGGCGCGGCGCACGAGTTGACGGGCGCGCTGATCGTCAATCCCGTCGACGTCGACGGCATGGCCGACGCGCTCGGCGCCGCGCTGTCGATGCCGCTCGCCGAACGCAAGGCCCGCTACGAAGACATGATCGCGCAGCTGCGCGAGAACAACGTGTCGGTGTGGCGCGACAACTTCATGCGCGATTTGCAGCAGGTGTCAGGCGACGAGGTGAGGGTGGCGAACGAAGCCGCGACGGGTTGAACTCCGCGCTTTGCATGTTCGCAAGTTTGCATGCGTAGCGAGCCAGCACAAAAAAGCCGCTTCGAATATCGAAGCGGCTTTTTCTATTGATCGTTCAGCCGGCGAAGCGCCGCGCGTCAGGCCACATGCTGCTCGTCGAACTTCTTCCCGCCGACGTGCAGCGTCGACTGCTTGCCGTACTGCTTCGCAAGCAGATCGCGATACAGGCCCGGACGGTTGCGCAGCTCTTCGGGGCTGCCGTCGTCGATGACCTTGCCCGCGCTCATCACGATGATGCGGTCGAAGTTGTTCAGCGTCGACAGGCGGTGCGCGATCGCGATCACCGTGCGGCCGACCATCAGCCGGTCGAGCGCTTTCTGGATCGATTCTTCGGATGCGCTGTCGAGCGCCGAGGTCGCTTCGTCGAGCAGCAGGATCGGCGAGTTCTTCAGGATCGCGCGCGCAATCGCGATGCGTTGCCGCTGACCGCCCGAGAGCTTCACGCCGCGATCGCCGACGATCGTGTCGAAGCCTTCCGGCATCGCTTCGATGAAGTCCGTGCAGCGGGCATCGCGCGCGGCCGCGATCACCTCATCGCGCGTTGCTTCTGGCCGTCCATACGCGATGTTCTCGTAGACCGTGCGATGGAGCAGCGAGATGTCTTGCGGCACGAGCGCAAGCGCGTGGCGCAGGCTGTCTTGCGTGATCGCGGCGATATCCTGGCCGTCGATCATGATCCGCCCGCCCTGCGTTTCGTAGAAGCGTTGCAGCAGCGCAAGCACCGTCGACTTGCCCGCCCCCGACTTGCCGATCAGGCCAACACGCTGGCCAGGCTGGATGTCGAGAACGAAGTGATCGAGAATCGGGCGCCGCTTCGGATACGCGAACGTCACCTTCTCGAACGTCACGCGCCCGCCTTGCGGCACGAGTTCGGTCGCATCGTTGCGATCCGGCATGCCGTGCGGCTCGAGCAGCGTCTTCACGGCTTCGGCGAGGCGGGCGACGTGCTGCGTCACATCGACCAGCGCGACGGCCAGATCGCGCGTTCCATGCAGGATCGTGAAGCCGAGCGAGCTGACGAGCACGATGTCGCCGGACGTTGCCTTGCCCTGATCCCACAGCCACAGCGCCCAGCCCAGCAGTCCCGCCGACAGTAGCGCCGTGATCACCGCGTGCAGCAGACGCAGTTTCTCGAGGTAAAGCAGGCTTTGCTGACGCGCGTCCATTTCCGACTTCACGGTCGCGCCAAAGCGCTTCTGTTCGCGGAACGTCATGCCGAACGCGCGCACGAGGCCCATGTTGCCGATCACGTCGACGAGTTCGCCGTCGACGGCGGCCGCCCGCGTCGCGAAGTTGTGATGCCGCGCCGAGCCGCGGCCCGCCAGCTTGAACAGCACGACGGAGAGAACCGCCGAGCAGCTCAGCAGGCCGAGCGCCATCAGCGGATTGACGGAGATGATCATCACGATCGCGCCCGCCACGGCGATGCACGGCGGCAGCACGTTCCACGCGGTCGTGTTCTCGGCCGTGTAGACCGCATTCGACGTCGCCGTGATCCGGCTCGCGAGCATACCTGGCTGCTTCTCGGCGTAGTAGGTGGGCGAATGGCCGCTCAGGTACTGGAAGAGATCCTTGCGCAGGTCGCCTGTGACGGCGACGAACGTGTGCGCGGCAACCCAGCCGCCGACGCGCCACAGCATATTGTCCGCGGCGATCAGGCCGACGAGGATCGCGAATGCGCCCCACAGCGGCCCCGGATGATGACGGCCTTCGCCGAGCACGTCGATCAGATGCTTGATCGCGTATTGCGAAGCGAGCGCACAGCCCACGGCCGCGAATACGCTGCCCAGGACGACCAGATGGGCGACCGGATGGCGGCGGATAAAGCGGAAGAGGAACGCAAGCGGCCGGTTCGCATAGCCGGAGAGCTTTGCGTTATGGGCGTTGCGCTGGGCGATTGTCAGATGTTCCAATTGTTCAGTGGGTCTTTGGGTCGGGTTCAAATCGTGCAACGGCTGTGCCTGGCGCGGCTCGTAACAACCAGCGTAGGCCCCGCATTGTAAACATGCAAAAGCCATTTCGCATGGCGGTAAGGCCAATGAGGGCGCGATTATTTTTGCGACATGTACCGGTAAGCTTTCCCAGGCTGGACCCGTTGCGGGTCAAGAGGTTCACGCCATCGGCGAGAATTTTCAAGATATAATTACAGACTGCATACGAAGCCGGCGAGGCGATTTCTCCGCTCTCGTCGACGGTTCACCGACGACCGTCGTCAAACGGCTTGCGGCGTCAGCGCCGATGCGAGGTTCCCACTGTAAAACGCCTTGAGAAAACAAGGGTTTGCGAAGTGTTTCGCGTGTGTAACAACGTAAAGACTTTGAAATGTCGGGGGCCGGTCGGACGGGTAGGCATCGATAATGCGTGCTCCGTCCAGTCAGGAAATATCTGACAGTTTGTCAACGTCCGTTCACGAGCCGCGTTTACGGCTAGAACACAGACTTTGACACTGACCAAGCTGGCGTCTTATCAAGCGATCCATCGCAGGAATTTCTCGAAAGAATCAGGCTCGTTCCAATGCAGCTCGATGCTGCTTGTGAAACCGAGCGCCCTGGCGAGCAAGCGAAGTCGCTTTTACCAAACCGCAGTCTTTTTGCCTGATCTTTTACGAGGAGTTCTTCATTATGCGAATCGCTCAAATCGCTCCGTTGCACGAGGCGGTGCCTCCCAAGCTTTATGGCGGCACCGAACGCGTGGTGTCGTATCTCACGGAAGCGCTCGTCGAGCTCGGTCACGACGTGACGCTCTTCGCGAGCGGCGATTCGCAAACCTCCGCGAAGCTCGAAGCATTCTGGCCGCAGGCGCTGCGTCTGGACCCGACGATCCGCGACGTGATGGCGCCGCACATGCTGCTGCTCGAAGAAGTGCGCCGCCGCGCGGACGAATTCGACGTGCTGCATTTCCACATCGACTACTACCCGTTCTCGCTGTTCGCGCGCCAGCCGGTGCCGTTCCTCACGACGATGCACGGCCGTCTCGATCTGCCCGAACTGCAGCCCGTCTTCAACACGTTCAACGACGTGCCCGTCGTGTCGATCTCGGATAACCAGCGCCAGCCGCTGCAACAGGCCAACTGGCTGTCGACCGTCTATCACGGTCTGCCGGAAAACGTGCTCACGCCGATCCCCAACGTCGAGCCGGGCTACCTCGCATTCCTCGGCCGCGTCTCGCCGGAGAAGGGCCTCGACCGCGCGATCCGCATCGCCGGCCAGGCGGGCATGAAGCTCAAGGTCGCCGCCAAGATCGACAAGGCCGACCGCGCCTATTACGAAGAAGTGATCAAGCCGCTGATGGCGCTCCCGCACGTCGAGTACATCGGCGAAATCGGCGAAGCCGAAAAGCGTGAGTTCCTCGGCAACGCTCATGCACTGGTGTTCCCGATCGACTGGCCGGAGCCGTTCGGTCTGGTGATGATCGAGGCGATGGCTTGCGGCACGCCCGTGATCGCGTTCAAGCGCGGCTCGGTGCCGGAAGTGATCGAAAACGGTGTGTCGGGCTTCGTCGTCGAAGACGAAATCAGCGCTGTCGCCGCCGTCAAGCGTCTGGATCAACTGCCGCGCGCGACGGTGCGCAAGGCGTTCGAATCGCGCTTCTCGTCGAAGGTGATGGCGCAGAACTATCTGAAGACGTACGAAGAAATGCTGCGCGCGAAGCGCCGCACGGTGCTGCGCGAAGTCAACGCAGGCTGATTGCCGTTATCGAGGGCCGTCGGGACGCCGTAACCGGGTTCCGCGACGGTCCTTGCGATTCACACCAGCGCCCCGCATGTGTCGAACATGCGGGGCGTTGTTGCATTTACGCCGCACGCCGGTGTGCGGCGCGAGGGCGAATGGTTCGAAAGCACGCGTTCCGGGCCCGCAACCGTGAGACGAATCCGTAATATCCCTATAATGGCCGTGCCGCAAATCCGGCGCGGCCGTCCACATGAGGAGAGTGCTTTGGCGAGAACGAAACAGACGCGTGCGAGCGCAGTGCCCGGCGCCGGCACGTTGTTCGCGCTTCGCGCTATCGGTCTCGTGATACTGGCTCGCTGGCTCTTCTCGATGGGTGAGATGCAGCCGCTGACCGCGCTTCAGGCGATGGCGTCGTCGCCGTGGGCGTGCATCAACCTCGTCTTTCTGTTCCTGCTGATCTTCCTGCCGGGCGCGAAGGCGCGCGCCGAGCGGCCGTTTCATCCGTTGCCGCAATGGCTGCGTCAGGCGCTGCGTCTCTTCGCGTTTCTTGGTCTGCTGTTCGCCGTCTGGTCGGTCGGCGCGTTCGTCTGGACGGCTGGCTGGCGGCGCGCGTTCAATACCGTTGCCGCGACCAACGGCTGGCTGATCGCGGCGCCTGCGTTGTACGCCGTCGTCGTCTGGATTTGCCGTCCGCGCGCACTGTGGCGCACGAATATCGCTGCGCGCCGCTTCGCGATCGGGCGCTTCGCTATCTGCATCGACGCGGTGACGCGCACGGCGATCGTCTGGGCCGAAAGCCGCAAGCTCGGCCAGTACGATGCGCGCGAATTGTCGCTGCGCTGGCTTGATGTGGCGTCGGGCGGTTCCGGCGTGCGGCGTGCGATGCGAGCTGTCCCGTCCGTCGATCTGTCCGGCGCACAGCCTGCGACGGTGCCGCCCATCGCGAATGGTCACGCGACGCTCGAACGCGCGGGCGTCGGTGGCTTGTTGCGTCGTCCCAAGATCGAGCTCATGTGGGATTCGCCGGCAGCAGCCGGCCATAACCGGCAGACGGTGTTTCGCACACCGCTTTCGTCGGAAGGCGATCGCGTGGCCGCCCGCGCGCTCGACGCAAGCCTGCGCCAGGCCTGAGCTTTCCCGGGCGCGACTCTCGCGAGTTGCGCCGCTGTCCCTGTTCCGAAGCATCAACGGCCGCTTTGCATCGTTCATGGAGGTGTCCATGCTGATCCGCTGGTTGCTTGCCGCTGTTCATCTGCTGGGTTACGGATTCGCGCTCGCGTCGATCATCGGACGCACGCGCGCGCTGCGCCGCCTGTCCGGTCCCGCCGATCTGCCGCGCGTCTTTATCGCGGATACCGGTTGGGGCATCACGGCCATCGTTCTGATCGTCACGGGTTTGATGCGCGTGTTCGGCGGCTTCGAGAAGGGCGCCGACTACTACCTGCATGAGCCGCTCTTCCACATCAAGATGGCGGCGCTCGTGCTGATCCTGATTCTCGAAGTGATGCCGATGATGGCGCTGATCCGCTGGCGCATTGCCGTCAAGCAAGGCGATACGCCGGACCTTGCTGGCGCGGGGCGCTTTGCGCGCATCGGACACTGGCAGGCCATTTTGCTGATCGTGATGGTGTTTGCCGCATCGGGTATGGCGCGCGGCATTGGGGCGGCTGCATAGCAGCACGAAATAGCAGCACGAAGAATCGAACGAGGAAAATCGGACGAGAAATGAAAAAGGCCCGGGCGTTTCCGTCCGGGCCTTCTTTTCTTCGAATCTGGTGGGTAGTACTGGGATCGAACCAGTGACCCCTGCCGTGTGAAGGCAGTGCTCTACCGCTGAGCTAACCACCCGAAGAGCTGTGCATTATGTCAGGTCTTTCAGACTTCGACAAGCACTTTTTAAGCAATTTGCGCATCGGCGGTTGCGGATGCATCTTCCGCCGCCGGCTGCGTGCGCCACACGCTCGTCCCTTTCACCGATTTGTCGAGACCGTCGAGCAGCGCTTCGTGTTCGGCGAGCTCATCGTCGGAGGCGGTGAGCACGACAAGCTCGATTTCATCGAGCTTCATGCGCTTCGGACCGCCCGCAACGCCAGACGCCGCTTCGCCGATCATGTCGATCACAAGGCTTTCCTGGCCGCGCGTCATCGCGAGATAGACTTCGGCGAGCAGTTCCGAGTCCAGCAGCGCGCCGTGCAGCGTGCGGTGCGCGTTGCTGATGCCGAAGCGGTCGCACAGCGCATCGAGCGAATTGCGCTTGCCGGGGAACATCGACTTGGCGCGCACGAGCGTGTCGATCACTTCGCCGCAATGCTCGCTGAACGGCGGCAGGCCGAGCAGCGCGAACTCGGCGTCGAGAAAGCCGATATCGAACGGCGCGTTGTGGATGATGATCTCCGCGTCCGTGACGAAATCGCGCAGCGCGTCCGCGATCTCCGCGAACTTGGGTTTGTCCCTCAGGAATTCCGTCGTCAGGCCGTGGACGGCCAACGCACCCGGATCGCTGTCGCGCTCCGGATTGACATAGAAATGCAGGTTGTTGCCTGTCAGCCGGCGGTTCACCAGCTCGACGCAGCCGATTTCGATGATGCGGTCGCCGCTCTTTGCATTCAGTCCGGTGGTTTCCGTATCGAGGATGATTTGGCGCATGTCGGAGTTGCCCTGCCTGGTTGATGGGATGCCTCGAAAGGCAAGATTGCTGTGAGAGCCGCTACAGATCCGCGAGCATTGCGACGCCGCGATTGGCGAGCGCATCGGCGCGTTCGTTCTCGGGATGACCCGAGTGACCTCTCACCCAGCGCCACTCGAGTTCATGTTGCTGCGTGAGCGCGTCGAGCCGCTTCCACAGATCGGCGTTCTTCACGGGCGCCTTCGCGGCCGTCATCCAGTTCTTCTTTTTCCAGCCGTGAATCCATTCGCTGATGCCTTTCTGCACGTATTGCGAGTCCGTGTGCACGATCGCCTTGCACGGGCGCTTCAATGCCTCGAGCGCGGCGATCACGGCCATCAGCTCCATCCGGTTGTTCGTCGTGTTCGCTTCGCCGCCGAACAGTTCTTTTTCCTGCGTGCCGTAGCGCAGCAATGCGCCCCAGCCGCCGGGACCGGGGTTTCCCTTGCAGGCGCCGTCGGTGAAGATTTCGATCAGGTCAGAACTCATTGATGTTTGTTGCGTGTGTTGGGTGTGGCGGCGGGTGTCAGGCCGGGGGCCAGCACGGGTTTCTTGACTTTCAGCGGACCGACGAGGCGCATGCCGCGCACGCGCTTGATCGCCGTGACCATGTAGACGGCGCCGAAGATCGGCCACCAGCGGTCGCCCGCAGCTTCCATGAACTGATAGCGCGACAGCCACTTCTCGCCGACGAGGGGCGGACGATAGCAGCCGAAGCGTCCGCGATCAAGATCGAAGCCGAGCAGCTTGATCCAGTCCTTCAGTCGGGTGAAGGCGATCAGATCGTGCGCGGCGGGCACGAACGGACGCCCCGTCACCTTGCCGACCGATTGCCGCGCGCCCCACAGCGACAGCGAATTGAAGCCGAGAATGATCAACTGGCCTTCCGGCATCAGCACGCGCTCGGCTTCGCGCAGCAGACGGTGCGGATCGCGCGTGAACTCCAGCGTGTGGGGCATCACGATCAGATCGACGCTTTGCGCTTCGAACGGCAGATCGAGCAGATCGCACCAGACGGAACTGCGCCCGGGCGGCGCGTGGCGCTCGGGCAGGCCGCCCGCGATGCCGCGCGGAAACGTGTACGGCGCGCTCGCGCCGCTTTCGGCGTCGAGCACGAGTCCGCGGCAGGGCATGCGGTTCTCGCGCAGCGCATCGAGTTGCGGCAACCCGAGTTGCAGCGCGTGATAGCCGAACACGTCGGACACGACGCGGTCGAGCTGCGCCTGCTCCCACTCCAGCACGTAGCGTCCGGGAGGGGAGGTGGTCCAGGCAGGCCAGTCTATAATCGATCGGTCAGACATGTTGAAGAATGCGTCGCCTATGAATTCGCTCGAGTACGTGCCCGTCCCGGCATTCGATGACAATTACATCTGGGTCGTGTCGAACGGCCGTCATGCCGTGGTCGTCGATCCGGGCGATGCCGCCCCGGTGAAGTCTTATCTGGCAAAACGGGGATGGCGGCTGAGCGCTATTTTACTCACGCACCATCATGCCGACCACGTCGGCGGAGTGGCCGATCTGCTGGATGGCCAGGATGTGCCCGTCTACGGTCCCGCCGGAGAAGCGATTCCCTGGCTGACCACGCGGCTCCAAAACGGCGACGCCGTACACATCGACGCGCCGCCACTCGACTTCACGATTCTCGACGTGCCGGGCCATACGAGCGGCCATATCGCGTACTTCCAGAGCACCGACCCGCGCGGCACGCCGCATGTGTTCTGCGGCGACACGCTGTTCGCCTGCGGCTGCGGGCGGCTGTTCGAAGGGACGCCGGCGCAGATGCTGAAATCGCTCGACGCACTCGCTTCGTTGCCGGGTGAAACGGAAGTCCACTGCGCGCACGAATACACGCTGTCCAATATTCGCTTCGCGCTCGCATGCGAGCCGGACAACGGGAAGCTGCAAGCCTGGCGCGATGAAGCGACGGCCCTGCGCGCGCGCCACGTCCCGACGCTGCCCACGACGATCGCTCACGAGCGCGCCGTCAACCCGTTTTTGCGCGCGGGCGAGCCGGCCGTCCAGGCGACGCTCGCCGAACAATTGCACGAATCGGTGCCCGACCGGCTGGCCGCTTTCACGCTGATGCGCGAATGGAAGAACAGGTTCCGCTAACCTAGCAGAGCATGGGGGCATGCTCATCCGAATCATAGAAAAAAACGCCAAGCTCCAGATTTCGCGACGTTTTTCACGTTTTTCCGATTGACGGAAAAGGCGCACTTTCGTACTATCGGCTGCAAATTCCAGCCCTTTGGAAGCCGAGACGTTCATGAGATTTATCTTCAGCGCGTTATTGGTCCTGACGCTCGCCGCTTGCGCGAGCCAGGGGCCAACGACGAACAGCCTTTCAACTGCTTCCAATCCCGCTAGCCAGCAAGCCGTAGCCGACACCCTTCGCAAGACCGCAACCGCCAAAGAAACGATCAACGTCGACCAGAGTTCCGTCGACCAGCTGACGAGCGAGGACTCCGATCTCTGGGGCCGTATCCGCCGTGGTTTTCAGATTCCCGACCTGCAAAGCGACCTCGTCGACATGCAGGCGAACTGGTATGCGCAGCGTCCTGACTACGTCCAGCGCATGACCGAGCGGTCGCAGAAGTACCTGTATCACATCGTCGAAGAACTGGAAGCGCGCCATATGCCCACCGAGCTGGCGCTCCTGCCATTCATCGAATCCGCGTACAACCCGCAGGCGCTGTCGGTCGCAAAGGCCGCGGGCATGTGGCAGTTCGTGCCCGGCACGGGCCGTACATACAACCTTAAGCAGAACATGTGGCAGGACGAGCGCCGTGACGTGCTCGCGTCCACCAGCGCGGCGCTCGACTATCTGTCGCGTCTGCACGATATGTTCGGCGACTGGTATCTGGCGCTCGCCGCGTACAACTGGGGCGAGGGTAACGTGCAGCGCGCGATCGCGCGCAACGAGGCGGCCGGCCTGCCGACGGACTACCAGAGCCTGCGCATGCCGCTGGAAACGCGCAACTACGTGCCCAAGCTGCAGGCCGTCAAGAACATCGTGATGAACCCGCAGGTGTTTGGGCTCACGCTGCCGACCATTCCGAACCACCCGTATTTCGTGACGGTCACGACGTCACATGACATCGACGTCGACACGGCGGCGAAGCTCGCGAACATGACGCCGGACGAGTTCCGTTCGCTGAACCCGTCGTTCAAGAAGCCGGTCATTCTGGGGGCGACGCAGCCGCAGATCCTGCTGCCGTTCGACAACGCGAGCGCTTTCGAGCGCAACCTGAAGTCGTACTCGGGCTCGCTGTCGTCGTGGACGACCTACACGGTCACGGAACGCTCGCGTCCGGCGGCGATCGCCGAGAAGATCGGCGTCGATGCCGACACGCTGATGGCCGTCAACAAGATTCCGGCGGGCATGCGCTTGAAGCCGGGCTCGACGATCGTCGTGCCGCGCGCCGACGATGACGACGAGGACATCAGCGCCGATGTCGCCGAAAGCGCCGTGCTCGCGATGGAGCCCGACGTGCCCGACACGCGCAAGATGCTGATCCGCGTGCGCCGCAAGCAGTCGATGGCGCTGATCGCAGACCGCTACGACGTGTCGATCGGGCAGCTCAAGGCATGGAACCGCACGCGGCGCGACATGGTGATGCCGGGCCAGGTGATCGTGCTGCACGTGCCCGTCGGCAAGGCGATGCCGGCCGAGCCGGGTCCGCAGAAGCTGGCGACGGTGGCTGTCGGCGGTGGCGTCGAGCGGACCGGCGCCCAGAATGCTGACTCGCGTTCCGAGTCGCACTACGATAAGAAACGGGGCCACAGCCACTCGGGCGTCGTCAAGGTTTCGGAGCCGGTCGGCAAGTCCAGCAAGCCGGCGGCCGCCAAGGGCAAGATGACGAAGGTCTCGACGGAAGCGGCCGGCAAGGCGTCGAAGGGCGAGACTTCGAGCCGCCACAAAGTCTCGGCCAGCGCGAAGAAGGGCAAGTAGACAACAAGCGGCCTTTTCGAGGACGACCGAACGTGCGCTGCGGGGGCAGCGCGTGAAGTGCGCTCCGATCTCTCCTCGCTTTCCTGAACGCCGTCACCTGAGGTGACGGCGTTTTTCATTTACGCCTTTCGTTTTTCAATCCGGCTGACGGCTGCTGGCGTTTCCCGCACGCGCCGCGCGGTCTTGCGCCACGATCGGCGCGATTGCCGCTATCGTTCACGCTCGGGTCCGCTGGACCGTCTTGCTGGTGCCTCATGTCATCGACGCCACTTCGTGTCTTCCTGCTGTTTTCCGCCGGTTACTTCGTCTCGTATGTGTTTCGGGGCGTGAACCTCGGCTTCGCGCCGCTGATCACGCATGAACTGGGACTCACGGCCGCCGATCTCGGCTTGCTGACCAGTCTCTATTTCCTCGGCTTCGCGGGCGCTCAGTTGCCGGCGGGCGTTCTGCTCGATCACTACGGACCGCGTCGCGTGACGGCGGGCATGCTGCTCTTTGCCGCCGCGGGCATTGGCGTGTTCGGGGCAGCGCACGGTGTCGGCGCGATGATGGTCGGGCGGCTGCTGATCGGCGTCGGCGTATCGGTGTGTCTGGGAGCGGCGTTCAAGGCGCTCGCGCAGTATTTTCCGGCCGCGCGTCTGCCGCTGATGAACGGGCTCGTGATGGCCGTCGGCGGTCTGGGTGGCGTCGTCGTCGGTTCGCCGTTGACGTGGATGTTGACGTTCGCCAGTTGGCGCGCCGTCTGTTTCGCGCTCGTCGTTCTGACGATCGTCGTGGCCGCGCTGCTGTGGATGTTCGCGCCCGAAAAGAAGGAGGCCCGCCATCAGGCGGGTCTCGTCAGCCAGTTCAAGGGCACGTGGCACATCCTGCGCAGCGCGGCGTTCTGGAAGATCGGTTCATTCTCGGTCGTCACGCAAGGCGTGTTCTACGCGATGCAGTCGTTGTGGGTCGGCGCGTGGTTGCGCGACGTATCGGGCTTTCAGCCGCACGAGGCGGCAGCGCTCGTGTCGGTGCTGGGCTTCGCGATGATGGCGGGCTGCGTGGGCTTCGGCGGGGCGGCGCGCAGCATGGAGCGGCGCGGGCTGTCGCTGTATGCGTTTTGCGGCGTCGGCATGGCGCTTTTCGTCGTCACGCAACTGTTGATCATGCTGCGCGCCCCGCTGCCGGCAGGTCTGCTGTGGGCGGCTTATGGGATTTTCGGCGGCGTGGGCATTCTGAGCTACGCGGTGCTCGCGCGCCATTTCCCGCCGCATCTGATCGGCCGCGCGAACACGACGCTGACGCTGATTATTTTTCTGCTGATCTTCGGCTTTCAGATCGGCGTGGGCGCGGTTCTGTCGATCTGGACGCCCGTCGACGGCCACTATCCACCCGTCGCGCATCTGACCGCATGGGGCATTCTCGTCGCGCTTCAGCTGGCGAGCGCCGTCTGGTACGTGCTGCCGAGCCGCGCGCTCACTAAAACCCCTTCGCACATCCACGGCGAACACCAGCCGCAACGCTCGCAGGCGTATTCTGATATCGAATGAACCAGTCATGCAGGCCGCGTGGATCGCAAGTGCGCCGCGCGTGCCGGGCTTGTATGGGCCGCGTCGGCCCGGTCGCCACCCATCTCGGATTTGAAGAGAAGGGTCATTTCAGGCTATAATTTCAAGGTTTGAGCTTATCAACCCGCACCCTAGCGCCTACCTCTCCCAAACCGTTCATCCGCCGCGTATCGTAGTCAACCCGGTTATAGTTCCGCTGAAATTTTCGTGAACGCACCGGCTACCGTCGCCAGCGGCCCGCAGACAGCCAGTCCGCCTACACAATGGGCCGATTGCACGCGCTGAGGTGCCTGACGCGACTCCACGAACAGCGACACGCGAGCGGGCCTGCGCGCGCATCGTCCGATGCGCCTCGCCGCGGCCCGCACGGTCGGATAGACAGGTCGGCAACAGGGTGCTCCCCCAAGGAGTCTCCCGTGTTGCCGTCATTTTCTCCCGCTCTTCTCGCGCTCGCCGACGGCACGGTCTTTCGCGGCTACTCGATCGGCGCGCCCGGTCATACGATCGGCGAAGTCGTTTTCAATACGGCCATCACCGGCTATCAGGAAATCCTGACCGACCCCAGCTACGCGCGCCAGATCGTCACGCTGACGTATCCGCACATCGGCAATGTCGGTGTGAACGCCGAAGACGTCGAAGCCACGAAAGTCCATGCCGCCGGCCTGATCATCCGTGATCTGCCCGTTCTCGCGTCGAACTTCCGCATGGAGCGCTCGCTCCCGGACTACCTGAAGGCCGAAGGCGTCGTCGCGATCGCCGGTATCGACACCCGCAAGCTCACGCGCGTGCTGCGCGACAAGGGCGCGCAAAACGGTGCGATTCTCGCAGGCTCGGATGACGAAGCGAAGGCAATCGAACTCGCTCGCTCGTTCCCGGGCCTCGCGGGCATGGACCTCGCGAAGGTCGTATCGACGCAAAAGCCGTACGAGTGGAAGCAGACGGAATGGCGTCTCGGCAGCGGCTACGGCATGCAGAACACGCCGCGCTATCGTGTCGTCGCGTTCGACTACGGCGTGAAGTACAACATCCTTCGGATGCTCGCGGAACGCGGCTGCCAGGTCACGGTGCTGCCGGCGCAAGCAACGGCGGCCGACGCGCTCGCGCTCAATCCGGACGGCATCTTTCTGTCGAATGGCCCCGGCGATCCGGAGCCGTGTGACTACGCGATCGTCGCGACGCGCGAATTCATCGAGCGCGGCATTCCGACGTTCGGCATCTGCCTCGGCCATCAGATCATGGGTCTCGCCGTCGGCGCGAAGACGATGAAGATGAAAACGGGCCACCACGGCGCGAACCATCCGGTGAAGGATCTCGACGACGGCCGCGTCGTCATCACGTCGCAGAACCACGGCTTCGCAGTCGACGCCGACACGCTGCCCGCCAACGCAAAGGTCACGCACGTGTCGCTGTTCGACGGCACGCTGCAAGGCTTCGCGCTGACGGACAAGCCGGCGTTCTGCTTCCAGGGCCACCCGGAAGCATCGCCCGGTCCGCACGATATCGCTTATCTGTTCGACCGCTTCACTGCGTTGATGGACCAGCAGAAGGGCAAGAAGTCGGCGGCGGCGTAAGAGTCGAGCAGCGCCGACGACAGCCGCTCGCGAGCAGCGACAGAAAAGAGCGCGCCCCGCGACGCCGAACGGCTGGCCCATTTGGGCCAGGTCCGAACGGCACACCGCCGGCGCGCCAACGGAAAGAACTCAGGAATACATTAGCGAGAGCGTTATGCCCAAGCGGACAGACATCAAGAGCATCCTCATCATCGGCGCGGGTCCGATCATCATCGGCCAGGCGTGCGAGTTCGACTACTCGGGCGCGCAGGCGTGTAAGGCGCTGCGTGAGGAAGGCTACAAGGTCATTCTCGTCAACAGCAATCCGGCGACGATCATGACCGACCCGAACACGGCCGACGTCACGTACATCGAGCCGATCACGTGGGAAGTGGTCGAGCGCATCATCGCGAAGGAGCGCCCGGACGCGATCCTGCCGACGATGGGCGGCCAGACGGCGCTCAACTGCGCACTCGATCTGCATCACCACGGCGTGCTGGAGAAGTACAACGTCGAGCTGATCGGCGCATCGCCGGAAGCGATCGACAAGGCGGAGGACCGCCAGAAGTTCAAGGACGCGATGACGAAGATCGGCCTCGGCTCGGCGAAGTCGGGCATCGCGCATTCGATGGAAGAAGCGATGCAGGTGCACGCGGAGATCGCCGCGTTCACGGGCGGCAGCGGCTATCCCATCGTCATTCGTCCGTCGTTCACGCTGGGCGGCTCGGGTGGCGGCATCGCGTACAACCGCGAGGAATTCGAAGAGATCTGCAAGCGCGGCCTCGATCTGTCGCCGACGCGCGAACTGCTGATCGAAGAATCGCTGCTCGGCTGGAAAGAGTACGAGATGGAAGTGGTCCGCGACAAGAAGGACAACTGCATCATCGTGTGCTCGATCGAGAACCTCGACCCGATGGGCATCCATACGGGCGACTCGATCACCGTCGCGCCCGCGCAGACGCTCACCGACAAGGAATATCAGATCCTGCGTAACGCATCGCTCGCGGTGCTGCGCGAGATCGGCGTGGATACGGGCGGCTCGAACGTGCAGTTCTCGATCAACCCGAAAGACGGCCGGATGATCGTCATCGAAATGAATCCGCGTGTGTCGCGTTCGTCGGCGCTCGCATCGAAGGCGACGGGCTTCCCGATCGCGAAGGTTGCGGCGAAGCTCGCCGTCGGCTACACGCTCGATGAACTGAAGAACGAAATCACGGGCGGCCAGACGCCGGCTTCGTTCGAACCGACCATCGACTATGTCGTCACGAAGATTCCGCGCTTCGCGTTCGAGAAATTCCGCGAAGCCGATCCGCGTCTGACCACGCAGATGAAGTCGGTCGGCGAAGTGATGGCGATCGGCCGCACGTTCCAGGAATCGTTCCAGAAGGCGCTGCGCGGCCTCGAAGTCGGCGTCGACGGTCTCGACGAAAAGACCACGAGCCGCGACGAAGTGATCCGCGAGATCGGCGAAGCCGGTCCGGATCGCATCTGGTACGTCGGCGACGCGTTCCGCCTGGGCCTCACGCAACAGGAAGTGTTCGAAGAGACGTCGATCGATCCGTGGTTCCTCGCGCAGATCGAAGAAATCGTCCGCAAGGAAAAGGCGCTCGAAGGCCGCACGCTCGCGAGCCTGTCGAAGGAAGAACTGCGCTATCTGAAGCAGAGCGGTTTTTCCGATCGCCGCCTTGGCAAATTGCTCGGCGCGACGGGCGACGACGTGCGCAAGCGCCGTATCGAACTGAACGTGCGCCCCGTCTACAAGCGCGTCGATACCTGCGCGGCCGAGTTCGCGACGAAGACCGCGTACATGTACTCGACCTACGAGGAAGAGTGCGAAGCGAACCCGACGAACAACAAGAAGATCATGGTGCTGGGTGGCGGTCCGAACCGGATCGGCCAGGGCATCGAGTTCGACTACTGCTGCGTGCACGCCGCGCTCGCGATGCGCGAAGACGGCTACGAAACGATCATGGTCAACTGCAACCCCGAGACCGTTTCGACTGACTACGACACGTCGGACCGCCTGTACTTCGAGCCGCTGACGCTCGAAGACGTGCTCGAAATCGTCGACAAGGAAAAGCCCCTCGGCGTGATCGTGCAGTACGGCGGCCAGACGCCGCTGAAGCTCGCGCTCGATCTCGAAGCGAACGGTGTGCCCATCGTCGGCACGTCGCCGGACATGATCGACGCCGCCGAAGACCGCGAGCGTTTCCAGAAGCTGCTGCATGACCTGAATCTGCGTCAGCCGCCCAATCGCACCGCGCGCGCGGAAGACGAAGCGCTGAAGCTCGCCGACGAAATCGGCTATCCGCTCGTCGTGCGTCCGTCGTATGTGCTCGGCGGCCGCGCGATGGAAATCGTCCACGAGCCGCGTGATCTCGAGCGCTACATGCGCGAGGCCGTGAAGGTGTCGAACGATTCGCCCGTGCTGCTCGACCGCTTCCTGAACGACGCGATCGAATGCGACGTCGACTGCATCTCGGACGGCGACACGGTGTTCATCGGCGGCGTGATGGAGCACATCGAGCAAGCCGGTGTGCACTCGGGCGACTCGGCGTGCTCGCTGCCGCCGTACTCGCTGTCGAAGGAAACGGTTGACGAGCTGAAGCGCCAGACGGGCGCGATGGCGAAGGCGTTGAACGTGGTCGGCCTGATGAACGTTCAGTTCGCGATCCAGCAGGTTGCCCAAGCGGACGGCTCGAAGCAGGACATCATCTACGTGCTCGAAGTGAATCCGCGTGCGTCGCGTACGGTGCCGTATGTGTCGAAAGCGACGAGCCTGGCGCTCGCGAAGATCGCGGCGCGCGCGATGGTCGGTCAGAAGCTCGCGCAGCAGGGCATCACGAAGGAAGTCGAGCCGCCGTATTTCAGCGTGAAGGAAGCGGTCTTCCCGTTCGTCAAATTCCCGACCGTCGATCCCGTGCTCGGACCTGAAATGCGCTCGACGGGCGAAGTGATGGGCGTCGGCCGCACGTTCGGCGAAGCGCTCTTCAAGTCGCAACTCGCGGCGGGTTCGCGTTTGCCGGAATCGGGCACGGTGCTGTTGACGGTAATGGACGCCGATAAGCCGAAGGCCGTCGAAGTCGCTCGCATGCTGCATGAGTTGGGCTATCCGCTCGTCGCGACGAAGGGCACGGCGGCGGCGATCGAAGCGGCGGGCGTGCCCGTGCGCGTCGTCAACAAGGTGAAGGACGGCCGTCCGCACATCGTCGACATGATCAAGAACGGCGAGATCGCACTCGTCTTCACGACCGTCGACGAAACGCGCGCAGCGATCGCCGATTCGCGTTCGATTCGCATGAGCGCGCAGGCGAACAAGGTCACTTACTACACGACGATGTCGGGCGCGCGCGCGGCCGTCGAAGGCCTGCGCTATCTGAAGGACCTGGAAGTCTATGATTTACAAGGACTCCATGCTCGCCTAAACTAAGGCTTCAGAGTTCTGTCAAAGACGTAAGTGCCGCGGTTAAGCGGCGTCCCTGAGGTGCCAGATCGGGCTTTGCGCCACGCTCCAGTGCCGGTATGGGATGCACTTAACCGCGGTGATTTTTTTTATGGCTGTTTTTTGCCACAAGAGCTGTTTATGAGCACTATTCCATTGACGAAGCGCGGCGCAGATCAGCTGCGCGACGAGTTGCAGCGCCTCAAATCGGTCGAACGTCCCGCCGTCATCAGTTCGATTGCGGAAGCGCGCGCCCAAGGTGACTTGTCGGAAAACGCCGAGTACGACGCTGCGAAAGAAAAGCAGGGCTTTATCGAAGGCCGCATCGCCGAAATCGAATCGAAGCTGGCGGCTGCGCAAGTCATCGATCCCGCCGCGCTCGAGGCCGACGGCCGCGTCGTGTTTGCCGCGACGGTCGATCTGGAAGATCTGGATTCGGGCGATGAGGTGACTTATCAGATCGTCGGCGACGACGAAGCGGATCTCGAGCACGGCCTCATCTCCGTCAGCTCGCCGATCGCTCGCGCGCTGATCGGCAAGTCGGAAGGCGATGTCGCGGCGGTGCAAGCGCCTAGCGGCGTGCGCGAGTACGAAATCATCGCGGTCCGCTACGTCTGAGGCTGCTGTCGTGTCTTCGATGCCGCATCGTCTGTTCAGGCTGCTGACGGTCGTTTGGGTCGGCAGTCTGCTGACCATCGGCTATGCGGTGGCGCCCGTGCTGTTTACGTCGCTCGACCGGATGACGGCGGGTGCGGTCGCGGCGCAGCTGTTCCGGATCGAAGGCGTGATCGGCGTGGTATGCGGCGTGTTGCTGCTCGCGCTGTGCAATCTGCTGGTCCGGCGCGGCGGCGATGCGTATCGGCATCTGCGTTGGTTGATCGCCGGCATGCTGGTATGCGTGCTGGTTGGCTACTTCGCGGTGCAGCCGTTTATGAATGCGCTGCGCATCGCGGCGCAGGAAGCGGGCACCGACGTCGGCCACTCCGTTTATGCGAGCCGTTTCGGCATGCTGCACGGCGTGTCGAGCGTGTTCTATCTGATCGAAAGTCTGTTGGGCATCGTGCTCGCGTGGAAATTGCCGGCGGGCTCGAATCTCGTGGCGGAGCAGGGCGCGGGGCGCGTCGCGGGCAGGACGGCTGGATAAGCTGTTCGTAGAAGGTGCATTCGGCCCGAAGGCTGATTCACGTTCGCAAATCCCCACGAAGCGCGGCCGATCGCCGCATGAGACGATGGCCTGCAATCCTGGTTCGAATAGCGCGGTCCAGATGTCGACTCCGATCGTCGCGCCACTCCAGATTTACTTCGTCTGATGCATGCGCTTTGCGCTTGTCTGGCGTTTCTTTGCTTTCTTGATGTTGCCGCCAGCCGTCACGCGCTCATTGCCGCGCACGAGTACCTTTTGCGGCTTTGGACGGCGCATCGGGTTGTCGGTTGCCTTGACAACCTTGACGACGCGCGGCGCGCCGCCTTTCTTCGGCGGCTCTTCCGAGATCGCCTCGCGCGCGCTAGGCAGCGCGGCGCGCTTCGATTTCGCAGCAGGCGCGCGTTCGGTGCGTGCCGATTCGGGCTTCCAGATCACGAGCAGCTTGCCGATATGCTGAATGGGTGCCGCATTCAGCCGATCGCAGATCTCTTCGTAAATTGCGACGCGCTCTTCGCGCTCGTCGCCGAATACACGGATCTTGATCAGCTGATGCGCCTTCAGATTGACCTTGATTTCGGCCAGCACGGCGTCGGTCAGCCCTTCGGCGCCGACGATCACGACCGGCTTGAGCGCGTGAGCCTGGGAGCGCAATTCGGCGCGTTGTTCGGAAGAAACTTTGAGGGCTGGCATGGAAAGTGGAAGACTCGACTAAAATGGCATCGCCCGCGGCTGGGACCCGTCGGTCCGTAATTCAGCGGGGCGCGCGCGAGAAATAAGAAAACTGCGCGGAAAACTGCGATGAACACGGCGCCGGCGTCAGCATGAACAGGACGGCCGGCGCGGACTGCAAGCAGAACCACGAGCGCGGAAGACGGCCCAGGCCGCGGCCGCGCAAATTAAACGCGTATTATCCGCTAAAAGCGCGTCATCACGTAGCAAGAGTTCAACGTTTAATGGCAAAAAACCGCTTCAACCAGTCGTGGCTGCACGACCACATCAACGATCCGTACGTGAAAATGGCGCAGCGGGAGGGTTATCGCGCCCGCGCGGCCTACAAGCTGAAGGAAATCGACGAGCAGGACAAGCTGATCCGCCCGGGCCAGATCATCGTCGATCTGGGCGCGGCGCCCGGCAGCTGGAGCCAGTACGTGCGCAACAAGCTGGCGCAGGGCAAGCACCGCGATACGCAACGCGAAGGCGGGATCGACGGCACGATCATCGCGCTCGATCTGCTTCCGATGGAGCCGATCGCCGACGTGCACTTCATTCAGGGCGACTTCCGCGAGGACGATGTCCTTCAGCAACTGGAAGAAGTCGTCGGAGATCGCGCGGTTGATCTTGTAATTTCAGATATGGCGCCCAACCTGTCTGGAGTGGCGGTGGCGGACGCAGCGCGAATCGAGCATGTATGCGATCTCGCACTGGAATTCGCCCAAAACCACCTGAAGCCCGATGGTGCCCTTTTAGTCAAATGTTTTCACGGCAGCGGTTATAGCCAGATTGTCGAAAAGTTCAAGCACCAGTTTAAGACGGTGGCCGCGCGCAAGCCGAAAGCATCCCGGGACAAGTCGTCCGAGACGTTTATTTTGGGCAAGCATCTGAAACGGCCACGTTGAAAACGGGTCCAGTGATATGTGAGCCCGCATTCCGGTACGCCGGAAAATAAGAGCGCTGAGATTGCGCGGTACGCTATTTGTGCGGTAGTGAATGCTTATGGCAGGGGTCCCCGGAAGGGATTAGAATGCCTGAGTGGTGCCGCAAGGCAAATGTAGGCGCTTGTCTATGAGTGAAGGAGTGGTGCTTTGAACAACAACATGTTTTCGAAAGCAGCAGTGTGGCTGGTAATCGCACTGGTGCTGTTTACGGTGTTCAAGCAGTTCGACAAGCCCCGTGTCCAGGAAGGCGTTTCCTATTCGCAGTTCATGGACGACGCGAAAAGCGGCAAGGTCAAGAGCGTGATCGTCCAGGGGCGCAACCTCACGGTGACGCCGGCCGACGGTCAGAAATATCAGATCGTGTCGCCGGGCGACATCTGGATGGTCGGCGACCTGATGAAGTATGGCGTGCAGGTCAGCGGCAAGGCCGATGACGAGCCGAACGCGCTGGTGTCCGCGCTGTACTACCTCGGGCCGACGATCCTGATCATCGGGTTCTGGTTCTACATGATGAGGCAGATGCAGGGGGGCGGGAAAGGCGGTGCCTTCTCGTTCGGTAAATCCCGGGCGCGTCTCATCGATGAGAACAACAACGCGATCAACTTCTCAGATGTCGCTGGCTGTGACGAGGCGAAGGAAGAAGTCTCTGAACTTGTCGACTTCCTGCGCGATCCGCAAAAGTTCCAGAAGCTGGGTGGCCGCATCCCGCGCGGCGTGCTGCTGGTCGGCCCGCCGGGAACCGGTAAGACGCTGCTGGCGCGCGCCATCGCTGGCGAAGCAAAGGTGCCGTTCTTCAGCATTTCGGGTTCGGACTTCGTCGAAATGTTCGTCGGTGTCGGTGCGGCCCGCGTGCGCGACATGTTCGAGCAGGCGAAGAAGCATGCGCCCTGCATCGTGTTCATAGACGAAATCGACGCGGTCGGCCGTCATCGCGGCGCCGGCATGGGCGGCGGCAATGACGAACGCGAACAGACGCTGAACCAGATGCTCGTCGAAATGGACGGGTTCGAGGCGAACTCGGGTGTGATCGTGATCGCCGCAACGAACCGTTCGGACGTGCTGGACAAGGCGCTGCTGCGTCCGGGCCGTTTCGACCGCCAGGTGTACGTGGGTCTGCCCGATATCCGTGGCCGCGAGCACATCATGAAAGTGCACCTGCGCAAGGTGCCGATTGCGAACGACGTCGACGCAGCGGTTATCGCGCGCGGCACGCCGGGCTTCTCGGGTGCCGATCTGGCGAACCTCGTGAACGAAGCGGCGCTGTTCGCCGCGCGTCGTGGCAAGCGCATCGTCGAGATGCAGGATTTCGAAGACGCGAAGGACAAGATCTTCATGGGTCCGGAGCGCAAGTCGGCGGTGATCCGCGAAGACGCGAAGCGCGCGACGGCTTACCACGAGTCGGGCCACGCAGTGATCGCAAAGCTGCTGCCGAAGGCCGACCCCGTGCACAAGGTCACGATCATTCCGCGCGGCCGTGCGCTGGGTGTGACGTGGCAGTTGCCGGAGCACGACAACGAAACGTATTCGAAGGACTATCTGCTGGATCGTCTCGCCATTCTGTTCGGCGGCCGTGTCGCGGAAGAGCTGTTCCTGAACCTGATCAGCACGGGCGCATCGGACGACTTCAACAAGGCGACGTCCACGGCCCGCGCAATGGTCGCCCGTTTCGGCATGACCGACGCGCTTGGACCGATGGTCTATGTCGACGACGAGAACGAGCAGTCGCCGTTTGGCCGCGGCTTCACGCGTTCGATTTCGGAGGCGACGCAACAGAAGGTCGATTCGGAAATCCGCCGCGTGCTCGACGAGCAGTACAACCTCGCGAAGCGTTTGCTGGAAGAGAACCGCGACAAGGTCGAAGCGATGACCGCCGCGCTGATGGAGTGGGAAACGATCGACGCCGATCAGATCAACGACATCATGGCCGGCCGTCCGCCGCGCTCGCCGAAGAGCACGCCGTCGCCCGGCGATGCATCGTCGGGTGGCAGCAGCCCGGGCGCGGAAGTGAAGCCGGGCAGCGCGACTGCTCCTGCTTGATGACGGGTTGAGTGGTTTATACGGGCCGGTGTACTGCACACCGGCCCGTTTTCATTTCTAATGCTGCTACGCGCAGCGTAGTTCTGTTGCGATTCCCACCAACTTCTTCGTAGTACGTCTCGTGTCAAACGCCGATTCCCCGCTTTTTCCGATCCCCGAACCGCTTCAATGCGGCCGATTCACGCTGTCGTTCGAACGCCCGCTCGTGATGGGCATTCTGAACGTCACGCCCGATTCCTTTTCCGACGGCGGCCGATACGTGCTGCGCGGCGAGGCGCTGCGCCAGGCGGAGTGCATGCTGCTCGACGGCGCTGACATTATCGACATCGGCGGCGAGTCGACGCGCCCAGGGGCACCGCCCGTGCCGCTCGACGAGGAACTGGAGCGCGTGATCCCGCTCGTCGAGCAGTTGCGCGACGCGAACGTCCCGCTTTCCGTCGATACCTACAAGCCCAAAGTGATGCGCCATGCGCTGGCTGCGGGTGCTGATCTGATCAACGATATCTGGGGCTTCCGGATCCCCGGCGCGATCGACGCCGTGCGTGACAGCCAGTGTGGTCTGTGTGTGATGCACATGCTGGGCGATCCGCAAACGATGCAGGCGAAGGAGCCTGTCTACGACGACGTCGTGGCCGATATCCATGCATTCCTCGACGAGCGCGTCAAGACAATGATCGACGTGGGCGTTGCGAAAAATCGCATCAGCGTTGATCCCGGATTCGGATTCGGGAAGACGGTCGATCATAATTACACCCTGCTTGCGCATCTGCCGCAGATTGCGCCGACGGTCGGCGCGCCGCTGCCCATTCTCGCGGGCATGTCGCGCAAGTCGATGCTCGGTGCGGTCGTGAACCGGCCCGCGCCGGAGCGGGTAGCGGCGAGCGTCGCTGCCGCCGTGTGCGCAGCCGAACGGGGCGCTGCGATCATCCGCGTGCATGATGTCGCGCAGACAGTAGACGCACTGAAAGTTTGGGCAGCGACGCGCGATGCGGCGCGACGCGCCTGATCTCCACGCTTGGGAAGGAACAGAACACTATGGGACGTCGATATTTCGGAACGGATGGCATACGGGGCAAGGTCGGCGACGCGCCGATCACGCCGGACTTCGTGTTGCGGCTCGGCTATGCGGCCGGCAAGGTGCTCGCGGGCGCCGACAGGTGGGCGAAAACGGGTACGCGTCCCACGGTGCTGATCGGCAAGGACACGCGCGTGTCGGGCTACATGCTCGAAGCCGCGCTGGAATCGGGCTTCGCGGCGGCCGGCGTCGACGTGATGCTGGCCGGTCCGATGCCGACGCCCGGCGTCGCGTATCTCACGCGCGCGCTGCGTCTCGCGGCGGGCGTCGTGATCAGCGCGTCGCACAATCCTTATTACGACAACGGCATCAAGTTCTTCTCCGCCGACGGCAACAAGCTGCCGGATGAAGTCGAGTCGCTGATCGAAGAGCAACTGGACAAGCCGCTCGAATGCGCGCCGTCCGAACGTCTCGGCAAGGCGCGGCGTCTCGACGACGCGGCTGGCCGCTATATCGAGTTCTGCAAGAGCACGTTCCCGCAAGCGTTCGATCTGCGAGGCATGAAGCTGGTGATCGACTGCGCGCACGGCGCCGCGTACGACGTCGCGCCGCACGTTTTCCATGAGCTGGGCGCGGATGTGATCACGATCGGTGTCTCGCCGAATGGCTTCAACATCAACGATGGCGTCGGCGCGACCGCTCCCGATGCGCTCGTGCGCGCTGTGCGCGCGAACAAGGCGGATATCGGCATTGCGCTCGATGGCGACGCGGACCGTGTGCAGGTCGTCGACGCGAACGGCCGCCTTTACAACGGCGACGAGCTGCTGTACGTGCTGGTGAAGGACCGGATCGCGACGCAAGGCAAGGTCGAAGGGGCGGTCGGCACGCTGATGACCAACATGGCCGTCGAAGTGGCGCTGAAGAAGGCGGGCGTGCAGTTCGTTCGCGCAGCCGTCGGCGACCGCTACGTGCTGGAGAAGCTGCGCGAGCATCATTGGGAACTGGGCGCGGAAGGCTCCGGTCACATTCTGTCGCTGGATCGGCATTCGACGGGCGACGGCATCGTGTCCGCGCTGCTCGTGCTGGCCGCGATGCAGCGCAGCGGCCGCTCGCTCGAGCAGTTGCTGGAAGGCGTGACGCTCTTCCCGCAGAAGCTGATCAACGTGCGCATGCAGCCGGGCGCGGACTGGAAGGGCAGCGAGGCGATTCGCCGCGCGATCAGCGCGGCGGAGGGCGCGCTCGACGGCAGCGGCCGCGTGCTGATCCGCGCCTCGGGCACCGAGCCCGTGCTGCGTGTGATGGTCGAGGCCGCGCGCGAGAAAGATGCGTTGTACCACGCCGAAACGATCGCCGAAGTGGTGAAGCAGGCGACCGCCTGATTTCCGGCAGCCGTGTTTTAACGGGAAGGGCGGCCACATGCCGCCCTTTTTTGTGCCCGCAGTTCGGTAAGCCGCGGGGCGATGCGTGATGGATGCGTTGTGCATGCGTCACATACGCAAACGTTGGCGCTCGCCAATTTCGAGCCAGAAACGGCGCATTCGCCGCGCATCCGTTTTGGCAGTGGAAACCCTGACATGACGCCTTTCGGGTACGTAATAAGACTGTCACGGGAAAGTCACGGACAGTCACAGTACCGTCATAATCGGCCACTATTCTTCGCGGTGTCGTGTCACACGCTCATACCAACCGGAGAAAACATGAAACTGATGCAAACCGCGTTCGCTGGCATGGCTGGCGCTCTCTTCGCGATCGCAGCGCAAGCCGCCGACATCACTGGCGCGGGCAGCACCTTTGCAGCACCGATCTACACGAAGTGGGCTGACGCCTATCAGAAGACGGGCGGCGGCAAGGTCAACTACCAGGGCATCGGCTCGTCGGGCGGCATCAAGCAGATCGTCGCGAAGACGGTCGACTTCGCAGGCTCGGACGCTCCGCTGAAGGACGACGAACTGGCCAAGGACGGCCTGTTCCAGTTCCCGACGGTCGTCGGCGGCGTCGTGCCCGTCGTCAACATTCCGGGCGTGAAGGCGGGCGAAATCACGCTGTCGGGCGAAGTGCTCGGCGACATCTACCTCGGCAAGATCAAGAAGTGGAACGACCCGGCTATCGCCGCGCTGAACCCGAAGGCGAAGCTGCCGGATACGGACATCGCCGTGGTCCGCCGCGCTGACGGCTCGGGCACGAGCTTCATCTGGACGAACTACCTGTCGAAGGTCAACACCGAGTGGAAGTCGAAGGTCGGCGAAGGCACGACGGTCAACTGGCCGACGGGCACGGGCGGCAAGGGCAACGACGGCGTCGCGGCATTCGTGCAGCGTCTGCCGGGCGCGATTGGCTACGTCGAGTGGGCGTATGCGAAGCAGAACCACATGATCTTCGTCGACCTGAAGAACTCGGCGGGCGCAGTGGTCGAGCCGAAGACGGAAACGTTCAAGGCAGCGGCAGCAGGCGCTGACTGGTCGAAGTCGTTCTACCAGATCCTGACGAACGAGCCGGGCAAGAACGCATGGCCGATCGTCGGCGCGACGTTCGTGCTGCTGCACACGACGCAGGAAAAGGGTCCGCAAGGCGCGGAAACGCTGAAGTTCTTCGACTGGGCGTTCAAGAACGGCAACCAGGCTGCGAACGATCTGGACTACATCTCGCTGCCGGAATCGGTCGTGTCGGAAATCAAGACGCAATGGAAGGCAAAGGTCAAGGACGCATCGGGCAAGGCGCTCGCCGAGTAATCCTTTACCTCGTAGCAGCATCTACCGCGCGCATGAGATGTGCACGATACGCGCGGCCGGCCGCCCGGCTTCGATGAAGCCCGGCGGCCGTAGTACTGGCCGTCTGGCATACGCCATGCGGCAACCGGAAACGCGGAAACAGGTTTACAGCTCCCATGTCCGACCTCCCTCTCTCTTCTGACGCGGCCCGGTCGACTCCGCCCGGCAGCACGGCGCAAAAGGCGCCCAGCCGTGCCGGCGACATTATTTTCGGCGGCCTCGCACGGCTTTCCGCGATCGTCACGTTACTGCTGCTCGGCGGCATTATCGTGTCGCTGATCGTCGCTTCGATGCCGACGATCCAGAAATTCGGTCTCGCCTTCCTGTGGACGGCAGACTGGGATCCCCCTTCGGAGCAGTTCGGCGCGCTGGTGCCCATCTACGGCACGATTGCGACGTCGATCATCGCCCTCATCATCGCGGTGCCTGTGAGCTTCGGCATTGCGCTCTTTCTGACTGAGCTGTCGCCTGCCTGGCTGCGTCGGCCGCTCGGCATCGCGATCGAGCTGCTCGCCGCGATTCCGTCGATCGTCTACGGCATGTGGGGCCTGCTCGTCTTTGCGCCGATCTTCGCGACGTGGTTCGAAAAGCCGCTCGGCTCGCTGCTGTCCGGCATGCCGGTCATCGGGGCCCTGTTCAAGGGCGCGCCGATCGGCATCGGCATTCTGTGCGCGGGTGTCATTCTCGCGATCATGGTCATTCCGTACATCGCATCCGTGATGCGCGACGTGTTCGAAGTCACGCCCGTGCTGCTGAAGGAGTCGGCATACGGCATCGGCTGCACGACGTGGGAAGTGATGTGGAAGATCGTCCTGCCGTTCACGAAGACGGGTGTGATCGGCGGCGTGATGCTCGGCCTCGGCCGCGCGCTCGGCGAGACGATGGCCGTCACGTTCGTGATCGGCAATACGAACCTGCTCGACAACGTTTCGCTGTTTTCGCCGGGTAACAGCATCACGTCGGCGCTCGCGAACGAATTCGCGGAAGCGAGCCCAGGGCTCCATACGGCGGCGCTGATGGAGCTCGGCCTGATCCTGTTTGTGATTACCTTCATCGTGCTGGCGATTTCGAAAATCATGCTGCTTCGCCTCGAGAAAGGGGAGGGCGCGAAATGAGCCAACCCTCGTTGAACATGCCGGGCAGCAACGACAGCGCAGCGCTCGAAGCGATGCGCAACAAGCTGCAACGACGCCGCAAGGCGACCAATGCGGTCGCGCTGACCCTGTCGCTCGCGGCGATGGCGTTCGGCATCATCTGGCTCGTGTGGATTCTCTATACGACACTGCGCCTGGGCATCGGCGGCCTGTCCGTCGAGCTCTTCACGCAATCGACGCCTCCGCCGAACACGGACGGCGGCGGTCTCGCGAACGCGATCGTCGGCAGCCTGCTGCTCGTCGTGCTTGCGACGTTCGTCGGCACGCCGATCGGCATCATGGCGGGCGTGTATCTCGCCGAATACGGCCAGAAGGGCTGGCTTGCGAGCGTCACGCGCTTCATCAACGACATTCTGCTTTCGGCGCCGTCGATCGTCGTCGGTCTGTTCGTGTATGCGCTCGTCGTTGCGAAGATGGGCCACTTCAGCGGCTGGGCGGGCGTGATCTCTCTCGCGCTGCTGCAGATTCCCATCGTGATCCGCACGACCGAGAACATGCTGAAGCTCGTGCCGAATGCGCTGCGCGAAGCGGCCTTCGCGCTCGGCACGCCGAAGTGGAAGATGGTGCTGTCGATCACGCTGAAGGCGTCGGTGGCGGGCATCGTCACGGGCGTGCTGCTCGCCGTCGCGCGTATCGCCGGCGAGACGGCGCCGCTGCTTTTCACGGCGCTGTCGAATCAATTCTTCTCTGTGGACATGAATCAGCCGGTTGCGAACCTGCCGGTCACGATCTTCAAGTTCGCAATGAGCCCGTTTGCGCAGTGGCAGTCGCTCGCATGGGCTGGCGTATTCCTGATTACGCTCGGGGTGTTGGGACTCAACATCCTCGCGCGGACGATCTTTTCGAAAAGTTAAGGGCGGAGCGATCCGATGAACATGGCAGAAAGTCACCTGAATCCCATCGAGCGCCCGGCGTCACCCGCTGGTTTCGACCCGGCCCAGAGCGGTCATGCGGCAGCGCCCGCGCAACCGAAAATCGAAGTCAACAACCTGAACTTCTTCTACGGCAAGTATCACGCGCTGAAGAACATCAACCTGCAGATTCCCGAAGGCAAGGTGACGGCGTTCATCGGCCCGTCGGGCTGCGGCAAGTCCACGTTGCTGCGCACGTTCAACAAGATGTACGCGCTCTATCCCGAGCAGCGCGCCGAAGGCGAAATTCTGATGGACGGCGAAAACCTGCTCACGTCGAAGCGCGACATCTCGCTGCTGCGCGCGCGCATCGGCATGGTGTTCCAGAAGCCGACGCCGTTCCCGATGTCGATCTACGACAACATCGCGTTCGGCGTGAAGATGTTCGAAACGCTGTCGCGCTCGGAGATGGACGACCGCGTCGAGTGGGCGCTGACGAAGGCCGCGCTGTGGAACGAAGTGAAGGACAAGCTCGGCCAGAGCGGCTACGGCCTGTCGGGCGGCCAGCAGCAGCGCCTGTGCATCGCGCGCGGCATTGCGATCCGTCCGGAAGTGCTGTTGCTCGACGAGCCGTGCTCGGCGCTCGACCCGATTTCGACGGGCCGCATCGAAGAGCTGATCGCCGAACTCAAGAGCGACTACACGGTGGTGATCGTTACGCACAACATGCAGCAGGCCGCGCGTTGCTCGGACTACACTGCCTATATGTACCTCGGCGAGCTGATCGAATTCGGCGACACCGAGAAGATCTTCATCAAGCCCGTCCGCAAGGAAACGGAAGACTACATCACGGGCCGCTTCGGCTAAGCGCACGGCGCGAGCTTAGGGAGTACGACATGACGGATAAACACCTGTCCAGCCAGTTCGACGCCGACCTGAATCTGGTCTCCTCGAAGGTGCTCGAAATGGGCGGCCTCGTCGAGGCGCAGATCGTCGCCGCGATGAACGCGTTGAACGAATTCGACACGGGCATCGCCGATCAGGTGATCGCAGCCGAAGACCGCCTGAACACGATGGAAGTCGAGATCGACGAAGAGTGCAGCAACATCATCGCGCGCCGTCAGCCGGCTGCGCGGGACCTGCGTCTGCTGATGGCGATCTCGAAGACGATCACGAACCTGGAGCGCGCCGGCGACGAAGCCGAAAAGATCGCGAAGCGCACGAAGCGCCTCTCGGAAGACGGCGCGGCGCGCACGATCAACATCGCCGAAATCAAGCTGTCGGGCGAGATGGCCGTGAGCATCCTGCGCCGCGCGCTCGACGCGTTCGCGCGCCTCGACACCGTGGCCGCCGCGCAGATTGTGCGCGACGACAAGGCGATCGACGAGGAATTCCGCGGTTTCGTCCGCAAGCTGATTTCGTACATGACGGAAGATCCGCGTCTGATTTCCGTGGGCCTCGATTTCCTCTTCATCGCGAAGGCGATCGAGCGGATCGGCGACCACGCGAAGAACATCGCCGAATTCATCATCTACGTGGTGAAGGGCACTGACGTGCGGCACAAGGGGCGCGACGCGCTGGAGCGCGAAGCGCTCAGCTGATGTGCCCTTGATACGCAACCGATCGAATCCGGCAAACCGTTCCCATAGCATTACGTTTATCAAGAGGCGCCGATGCCCAGCAGTATTCTCGTTATCGAAGATGAACCCGCGATTTCCGAGCTGATCTCGGTCAACTTGCAACATGCGGGCCATTGTCCGATTCGTGCGTACAACGCCGAACAGGCGCAGAACCTGATCAGCGATGTGCTTCCCGACCTCGTGCTGCTCGACTGGATGCTGCCGGGCAAATCGGGCATCGCGTTCGCGCGCGACCTGCGCAACAACGAGCGCACGAAGCACATCCCGATCATTATGCTGACCGCGCGCGGCGACGAGCAGGACAAGGTGCTCGGCCTCGAAATCGGCGCCGACGACTACGTCACGAAGCCGTTTTCGCCGAAGGAACTGATGGCGCGCATCAAGGCGGTGCTGCGCCGTCGCGCGCCGCAACTGACGGAAGACGTCGTTGCGATCAACGGCCTGAAGCTCGACCCGGCGACGCACCGCGTGGCCGCGCATGCGGAAGGCAACGAGATCAAGCTCGATCTCGGTCCGACGGAATTCCGCCTGCTGCATTTCTTCATGACGCATCCGGAGCGCGTGCATAGCCGCACGCAGCTGCTCGATCAGGTGTGGGGCGATCACGTGTTCGTCGAGGAGCGCACGGTCGACGTGCATATCAAGCGACTGCGCGCGGCGCTCAAGCCGGCGGGTTGCGATGCGATGATCGAGACGGTGCGCGGCAGCGGCTATCGTCTGGCCAAGAGCGCATAAGGTACACTGGCCGGTAACACGAAGCGCGCTGCGAGGCCTCACCGCAGCGCGCTTTGTTGTCTCTGATCTCTCAAGAGCTGGTCTCTAACGTCGCAGGAACACATGAACATCATCTGGGCGCGCTCCCTGGTATCGCTCGTGCTCCTCGCTGTTCTCTGCGTGGCAGTCGGCATATTCGTCAACACGAAGGTAGCGCTGAGCCTCGCCGTGATCGCGCTGCTCGCGCAGGGCATCTTTAGCACGTTCCACAAGCAGCGTCTATGGCGGCTGCTCGATGCGCCCGTCTACGGCGAAGTGCCGAGCGCGCCCGGCATCTGGGGCGAAATCTACTACCGGCTGCACAAGCTCGCGAAGCGCTGGCATGCGCAGGTGCGCCAGGTCGAGCAGCAGCACTCGCGCTTCATTCAGGCGATCCAGGCATCGCCGAACGGCGTTGCGATGCTCGACGATCACGATCAGATCGAGTGGTGCAACGCGATCTCCGAGCAGCACTTCGGCCTCGACGCGAAACGCGACTTGCGTCAGCACATCACGCATCTCGTGCGTCATCCCGACTTTGTCCGCTACCTGAACTCGCATCACTACGACGAGATGCTGATCATGCGCGGCATGGGCGACAAGCGGCAGAACGTGCTCTCCGTGCAGGTGTTCCCGTATGGCGAGAACCGCAAGCTCGTGCTGTCGCAAGACATCACGGAACTCGAGCGCACCGACGCGATGCGCCGCGATTTCGTCGCCAACGTCTCGCACGAACTGAAGACACCGCTGACGGTGCTCGCCGGTTTTCTCGAAACGATGCGCGATATTCCGCTCGACGACGAAGAACGCGCGCGCTACCTCGATCTGATGATGCAGCAGGCGCAGCGGATGCAGCACATCGTCAGCGATCTGCTCGTGCTCGCGACGCTCGAAGGCGACAACAAGCCGCCGAGCAACCAGATGGTCGATATGCGCGCGGTGATCAGGCATCTGCAGGAAGACGCGGAAAGCCTGTCGGCGGGACGTCATCGGATCGCGTTCGATTCCGACGAAGCGCTCACGGTCACGGGCGTCGAAACGGAAATTCTCAGCGCGTTCGGCAACCTCGTCACGAACGCGATCCGCTATACGCCCGATGGCGGTTCGATCAACGTGAGCTGGCGCGTGCAGGGCGGACAGGCGACGTTCGTCGTCGCCGACAGCGGCCTCGGCATTCCTGCTGCCGATATTCCGCGTTTGACCGAGCGCTTCTATCGCGTCGATCGCAGCCGTTCGCGTGACACGGGCGGCACGGGCCTCGGGCTCGCGATCGTCAAGCACGTGCTGCAACGGCACGACGCGCAACTCGAAGTGAAGAGCGAAGAAGGGCGCGGCAGCACGTTCACGGTGCGGTTTCCCGCCGCGCGCACGGCGCTGCTGCATACGACGGCCGCGTGACTTTCAGGCGCGACACGCCCGGTGAAACGAAAAAGCCCGCAATTTGCGGGCTTTTTTGCATGTTCGCCTGATTGCGGAACGCGGCGCTTATGAACAGAACTTCGTCAGGAGACTCATCTGCGCATTGCGCGACGACTTGCCCGGACGGCGCCGGCGATAGTGGCCGTCGCTTTGCATCAGCCACGCGGCCTGGTTGTCGCCGAGAAATGCCGACAGGCCTTCCGCGATCACGCGGCGCTTCAGGCGGCGGTCGTTGACCGGGAATGCGACTTCGACGCGGCGGAAGAAGTTGCGGTCCATCCAGTCGGCGCTCGACAGATAGACCTGTTCGCGGCCGTCGTCGTGGAAGTAGAAGATGCGGTGATGTTCGAGGAACCGGCCGACGATCGAGCGGACCGTGATGTTCTCCGACAGCCCTTCGACGCCCGGCTGCAGCGAGCAAACGCCGCGCACGATCAGGTCGATCTTCACGCCAGCTTGCGAGGCCTCGTACAGTTCCGCGATGACAGTCGGCTCCAGCAGCGCGTTCATCTTCGCGACGATGCGCGCGCGCTTGCCTGCACGTGCATGTTCCGCCTCGGCGCGAATCGCGTCGACGAGCTTCGGATGCAGCGTGAACGGCGACTGCCACAACTCGTGCAATGGCAGCTCGCCGCCGATGCCCGTCAGTTGCTGGAACACGTGGTGCACGTCTTCGCAGATCTTCTGGTCGGCCGTCATCAGGCCGAAGTCGGTATAAAGCCGTGCCGTGCGCGGATGATAGTTGCCCGTGCCCAGATGCGCGTAGCGCTTCAGGATCGACTTGCCGCCTTCCGACACGCGCCGCACGATCAGCATCATCTTCGCGTGGCACTTGTGGCCGACCACGCCGTACACCACGTGCGCGCCGACGGCTTCGAGCTGCGACGCCCAGTTGATGTTCGTCTCTTCGTCGAAGCGCGCGAGCAGCTCGACGACCACCGTCACTTCCTTGCCGTTGCGCGCGGCCTGCATCAGCGCGTCCATCAGCGGCGAATCGGTGCCCGTGCGATAGATGGTCTGCTTGATCGCGACGACGTTCGGGTCCTTCGCGGCCTGCAACAGCAGTTCGAGCACCGGCTGGAAGCTCTCGTACGGATGATGCAGCAGCACGTCGCCCTGATCGATCACGTCGAAGAGGCTCGCGCTGTTGGCGATCTGCGGCGGCGTCGCGGGGATATGCGGGACAAACTTCAGATCGGGCCGATCGACCATCTCGGGCAATTGCATCAGACGCACGAGATTCACGGGGCCATCGACGTAATAGCAATCCTTCTGCGACAGGCCGCTTTCGTCGAGCAGACGCCGCACGAGATGCGCGGGCGTTTCCGCCGATACTTCGAGCCGCACCGCATTGCCTAGATGGCGCGCGGGCAGTTCGCCCTGCAGCGCGACGCGCAGGTTCGTGATTTCATCTTCATCGACGAACAGCTCGCTGTTGCGCGTGATGCGGAACTGGTTGCAGCTGCGCACGACGAGATTCGGAAACAGCTCGCCGACAAAGCGTTGCAGCAGCGAGCTCAGGAGCACGAAGCCATGCGGATAGCCGGACAGTTCCTGCGGCATGCGCACGAGACGCGGCAGCGCGCGCGGCGCCTGCACGATGCCCATCACGGCCTGGCGGCCGAACGCGTCCTTGCCCTCCAGCTCGACGACGAAGTTCAGGCTCTTGTTCAGCACGCGCGGAAAAGGGTGCGCGGGGTCGAGGCCGATCGGCGTCAGGACGGGCAGCAGTTCATCGAAGAAGTAATCGCGCGCCCATTGCGTCTGCGCTTCGTTCCATGCTTCCGTGCCGTGAAAGTAGATGCCTTCGTCTTCGAGCGCGGGCAGCACGGTGTCCTGCAGCATCGTGTACTGACGATGCACCAGTTTCTGCGCGCGCTCGACGACGAGATCGTACACATGCTGCAGTGACATCCCATCAGGCGAGAGCGCGCCGGGGTTGTCGCGCATCTGTTCCTGAAGGCCGGCCATGCGGACTTCGAAGAATTCGTCGAGATTGCTGCTGGTGATGCAGATGAAGCGCAAGCGTTCGAGGAGAGGTACAGCCGGGTCCGCGGCCTGCGCGAGCACACGCTCGTTGAACCCCAAAATGCCCAGCTCGCGATTCAAAAGAGGGTAGCGGTTGGACATCGGCGGTGAGAATGAGAGATCGGTAGGTGACTCGAAAGGACGCTCGGAAATTCTCACAGTATGATGACAGGTGCGTGAATTGGGGTTTTCGTAATTTTACGCTTTTGACTCCGCGTGTCGTAAATATGACGTAACGATATGTGACGATAGCGCACGACAATGGCGGAGGTGACAGCGCGATGTCCAGTACGCTTAAAATGGCGACTTTGAACAACGCGGTGACGAATGTGCCCGCCAGGGGCGCAGCATCCGCGCGCATGAGGTCCCCCTTCCCGATGGTCAATACTCCGCCACTCCTCGCCGCCGTCGATCTCGGCTCGAACAGCTTCCGCCTGATTGTGGGCCGCGTCGAAGAAACCGATGCAGGCAGCCAGATCTATCAGGTGGACGCGCTGCGCGAACCGGTGCGGCTCGGAGCCGGCCTGTCGCGCGAAAAAATGCTGGACCGCGCTTCGCAGGTGCGTGGCTGGGATGCGCTCAAGCGCTTCGGCGAGCGTCTGCGCGATTTCCATCCCGATCATGTGCGCGCCGTCGCGACCAATACGCTGCGCGTCGCGAAGAATGCGCAGGAATTTCTCGGCGAAGCGGAAGCGGCACTCGGTTTTCCCATCGAAGTCATTGCAGGCCGCGAAGAAGCGCGCCTGATTTACGCGGGCGCCGCGCATTCGGTGCCGGCGAGCGCGGGCAAGCGGCTTGTCGTCGACATCGGCGGCGGCTCGACGGAATTCATCATCGGTTCGCACTACACGCCGATCAGGATGGAGAGCCTGTATATCGGCTGCGTGAGCCACAGCCGGCAGTTCTTCCCGTCGGGCAACGTCGACGAATACACGATGCGCCAGGCCGAACTCGCGGCCTCGCGCGAAATCCAGATCATCTCGGCCGACTACAAGGCGGAAGGCTGGGAGCAGGGCATCGGCTCGTCGGGCACGGCGCGCGCGTTGGCTGAACTCGTCGAGGCGAACGACTTCAACGATCAGGGCATCACGCACGGCATATCGCGCGGCGGCCTCGAACGTCTGAAGCGCGCGCTGATCAAGGCGGAGAACGTCAACCGGCTCAAGCTCATCGCGCTGAAGCCGGACCGCGTGCCCGTGCTGGCGGGCGGCCTCTCGATCATGATCGCCGTGTTCGACGAGCTCGGCGTCGACTACGTCGATACGACAGACGGCGCATTGCGCCTGGGCGTGCTGTATGACCTGCTCGGGCGTTCGCAGCATCAGGACATGCGCACGATCACGGTCGAAGGCTTCATGCGGCGCTACGGCGTCGATCGCGCGCAGGCGAGCCGTATCGGCGAACTCGCCGTGAACTTCTACGATCAGCTCGACGAGCCCGACGCGGAAGTGCGTGAAGAGAACCGCATGTTCCTCGGCTGGGCCGCCGCGCTGCATGAAATCGGGCTGTCGATTTCGCACAGCGCGTATCACAAGCATTCGGCGTATATCGCGAGCAACGCGGACATGCCGGGCTTTTCGCGCACCGATCAGGCTCGCCTCGCGGCGCTCGTCGTCGGCCATGCAGGCAAGCTCGGCAAGCTCGCGCAGACGCGCGATCTCGAATGGAAGCTGCTGTTCTGTCTGCGGCTCGCGGCGCTGTTTTGCCGTCGCCGCGCCGACGCCGGCTTGCCGGAGATACACGTCGCGGAAGCGAACGGCGGCTACGAAGTGCGCCTGCCCAATTCGTGGGTCGCGAACAACCCGCTGACCGACTACAGCCTGATCCAGGAAGCGGCGGAGTGGGAGAAGATTCGCACGCCGTATCGCGTCGTCTATACGGACGATTGATCGCTCAGGCGGCACGCGCCTTTCGATGTCGAAGTTGCATGCATCACATCGCATGCTGCAAACAGCAAAGCCCGTCGATGACGGGCTTTTCTGTTTTTCGCTTCGATGTATCGCTTCGATGAGGCGACCGCGGCGCAATGGCCGTGTATTGCGCATCGCGCGGCACGAACCGCGCAATGCGCTCGCGAAGTCGCTCAGCGCGGCAGCACGTCGCCGAGGAAGTGGCGGGCGTAGCGCGCGTTGATCTCCGACAGGCGGAACAGCGTCAGGAAGTCAGCCGTGTTGAAGTCGGGGTCCCACGCCGGCGCGCCGCAGATCTTCGCGCCAAGTCGCAGATAGCCCTTGACGAGCGGCGGCGGCGCGACCTTCGCGCCCGTCTGCAATTCGTCGACCGGCAGCGGCGTGTGCGGGAACGCGCGATATTCCGGCGCGGTCAGCACATCGTCTTGCAGCGACGCGTACAGGTTCGCCGCGTAGTGGCCGCCGTCGGCCATCGCGACGCTCGCGCAGCCGAGCATCGTCTCGTAGCCGTTGTGCTGCATGTACGAGCCGAGCCCAGCCCACAGCGACATGATCACCGAGCCGCTGCGATAGTCGGGGTGCACGCACGAGCGGCCCACCTCGACCATCTTCGAGCGCAGGTGCGTGAGGCGCGAGATGTCGAACTCGCCCTCGGCGTACAGGCGGCCGATGCGCGCCGCCTGGTGCGGCGGCAGCACGCGGTACGTGCCGACGACCTTGAGCGTGTCGAGATCGCGGACAATCAGGTGATCGCAGTAAGCGTCGAACGAATCGACGTCGAGGCCGGCGGGACCGGACAGGCACGCGCCCATTTCCTCGGCGAAGACGCGGTAACGCAGACGCTGCGCTTCACGAAGCTCCTCGTCGGTGCGCGCCCACGACACTTGCAGACGATGCTGGGCAGTGACCGTTTCTTCCGTGCGCGGCAGGCGGCGTCGCGGCTCGAGGATCGATGCGAAGGGCAGGGTTGGCGTCGGCAGTTCTCGCATTGGCGTTCCTGGTCGAAAATGTGAAATTCGCTTCGACGCCAATGTAGTAATGCCCGGTGACGCTCACGTGGCAATGCTATGACGATTCGATGACGTGTCGTAAGGCCGACGCTTTCGCGGCGCCTTCGACGGTCATTCGCTGTTTTTCCGCCACGTCTGCCACGCGGCGCGGATCAGAGAAAATCGGGGCCGATCACCGCGCGCAAGATCGCCTGTTCGCCGTTGCCGCGGTTGCGGCTTTCGATCCACCAGATCGCCGATTTCTTGATCGACCAGCTCGCGCCGCTATCGGCGAGCAGGCGCGCGACGACATGGCCGAGTGTCGGCTGATGGCCAACGACCACGACCGTCGGCGCGATGCCGTCGGGCCAGCCGGCGGCCGTGAGGACATCGGTGGCGCTTGCGTCCGGCGCGATCTCGCGCACGACGCGGTATTGGTCCGTCAGCGATTCGGCCGTCTGCACCGTGCGCGTGGCGGGGCTCGCGAGGATGACGGCATCGTCGGGAAGGCGCGCGCGCAGCCATTTCGCGGACGCCTGCGACTGCTTGCGGCCGCGTGCCGTCAGCTGGCGGGCGAGGTCGCTCGACGCGACGTCTTCGGCTTCGGCGTGACGCCACAGGATCAGGTTCATTGCGATGTCTCCAAGGCTCGTATCGGCTGATATCGACAGTATGGACAACGCGCGCCGAGGGGAGTTTTGTTTTGTCGACGGGGTTTTCGGGGATGCGGTTGGCGAGCGTCGCGCGGTTGCGTGGCCGCTTCTGGCCACTTCGAAGACCGCGCGCAGACGACGCTGAAAAAGAAAAAACCCGTGGCACCAAAGGTGACACGGGTTTTGTCCACAGCTTTATTGGTGGTCGGAGCGAAAGGATTCGAACCTTCGACCCTCTGATCCCAAATCAGATGCGCTACCAGGCTGCGCTACGCTCCGACGCGAGCCAGAGATTGTAACCGTATTGATGATCGGCCGTCAATCTCGGCAGCAGCGAGCCGACGCAGAGCATCGCGGGCCAGGCGAACGACAGGGCCACAAACCCCTTCACATCGCATGGCGCGGTCATATCTGCCCCATCAACAGCAGCACGATCACGACGATCAGCACCACGCCGACGAGCCCCGTCGGACGATAGCCCCACGCGCGGCTATAAGGCCAGCTCGGGAGGGCGCCGATCAAGAGCAGGATCACCACGATCAACAGAATGGTTCCGAGGGTCATGTTATCTCTCCTTATATGGCCGGGCCATGGATGGAGACCGCTCGGCGCGCGCGAGCAAGCATGACGACGCGCGGCCGCCGCGCCGATTGTCGAACGCGCCGGATGCGCGTTTCACGGCTTACAAATCAGCAAGGCATATGCCCGCTTGCAGCGGAGATGACGGGAGGGAAGGGCGGAACGCGAGAGGAAAGCGCGCGTTGAGCGCGCATAAACGCCGCGCCCGGCAAGCGCGGACACGCGCATGCAGACGACGTGCGCCGATCAAACCGACGCACGTGCCCGGCGAAAGTTCAGGCGAACAAAAAAATGCGCGCCGCAAGCGCGGCGCGTAGAACTCAGTGTCTGCGATGCATCTTGTCGAACACGTGATGCTCGGCGAGCCAGTGGTGCATCATCCCTTCGCCGTGATGTTCGCGGCGATAGGTGCGCGATTCGAAAACCGACAGTGCGAGCAGCACCAGCAATCCCACAGCGAGTCCAATCAGGCCTGCGATCGATTCGGCATCCATGGCTGTCTCCTTCAGCGACTGCAACCATGGCTACATAGTAGAACAACCGCCGCCAGTTGGCGCAACGCGGATGAAGACCGCTGACGCGACGCACAATGCGCTTTGCGAGTAGACTCGTGGCCCCAACATCATTCGTCGATGCTCACTTCCGTTCGACATGTTTATGAAGCGCTTCCTGCTGTCCGCCTCGCTGTTTTCGCTGTTCGCCCTGTCGGCGTGTGCCGACGATACGACCATTCATCATCGCGTGCCGCCGAAAGACCCGGCGGACTATCACGGCGTGCCGACCGACGATCGCCCGCCCGCGATGATCGACGCGCCCACCGCGCCGAAATAAAGCGCCCTCTGGGTAATCGATTTGCATCGGCACGGGGCAGACGACGCTCAGCCGTGACGGCCCGCTGTGTCCGACCCGCTGTCCGGCCCGACGTCACGCGCCAGACGCGGCAGCAAGCGTGCCAGCGTGAGGCCGCGAGCGGCCATGAAGAGCAGCAGCGCAGCCCACAGGCCATGATTGCCATACGCGCCGACGAGCGCCCATGACGCGGCCAGAAACACGCCCAGCGACACGATCATCGACGTCATCAGATCGCGCGTGCGCGTCGCGCCGATAAACACGCCGTCGAGCAGAAAGCCCCACACCGAAACGACGGGCGAAAGCGCCGTCCACGGCAGGAAGGCTTCGGCCGTCGCGCGCACGGCGGGTTGATCGGTGAGCCCTTCGACGATCCATGCTCCCGCCGCCCAGTAGACGATCGCGAAGCACAGCGCGCCGAGCGCCGACCAGAGCATCGTCGCGTTGACGGCGTGGCGGAACGCATCGCGATTGCGCGCGCCGATCGACGCGCCGACGAGCGCCTCGGCGGCGTGCGCGAAGCCGTCGAGCCCATACGCCATGAAGGTCTGAAAGTTGAGCAGCAGCGCATTTGCGGCGAGCGTGGCGTCGCCTTGCCGCGCGCCGAGATGCGCGAACCAGCCGAACGTGCCGAGCAGACACATCGTGCGCACGAAGATATCGCGGTTGATCGCGACCATGCGCTTCAATGCGCTGCGATCGAGCAGCGCCGCGCGCTCGAGCGGCGGCAGGCCGCGCGGACGCATCTGCCACAGCAGCACGGCGCCGAACGCGAAGCCGAGCGCGTCGGCCGTCGCGGTCGCCGCGCCGATGCCCGCGACGCCCCAATGGAACGCATACACGTACAGCAGCACGGCGACGATGTTCACGGTGTTGATGAACACCTGCGTGACGAGCGCGACGCGCACGCGCTGCGTGCCGAGCAGCCAGCCGAGCACGACATAGTTCGCGAGCGCGAGCGGCGCGGCCCAGATGCGCGCGTCACAGTAGGCGCGCGCATGGCGCTGCACTTCATCGCTGCCGCCGATCGCGCGGACCGCGAAGTCGATCAGCGGAACCTGCAAGGCCAGCACGACCGCGCCGATCGTGAACGCGAGCAGCAGCGCGCGCACGATGTTCATGCGCAGGCCGGCCTGATCGTCGGCGCCGAACGATTGCGCGACGAGCCCCGTCGTGCCCATGCGCAGAAAGCCGAATCCCCAGAACACGAAGTTGAAGAAGAGTCCGCCGAGCGCCACGCCGCCGAGATACGACGCGCTGTCCAGATGCCCGGCGACGGCGGTATCGACGGCGCCGAGAATCGGCTGGGTCAGATTGGCGAGGACGATCGGAAACGCGAGCGTCAGCACGCGCCGATGCCAGCGCACAGGCACGGCGGATGCGGACGGAGCGTCCAGCGCGGCCGGGTCTTCGGCGCGATCGTTCGCGCGATCGTTCAACCGCGTTCCTGCACGCAAACCCAAGGCGACACGACGACGGCCCACAGGTCCGGATCGCGTGCGGCGAAATCGGCGGCCGTCTCCGACTGCACGCGCTCGACGAGGCCCGCCGACAGCCATTGCGTGACCTGCGTCGTATCGTCGTTGGCGATCGCCTCGGCGACGCTCACGAGATCGAGATCGCGCGCGACGCGCAACAGCATGCCGCGCGCAAAGAAGCGTTCGAGTTCCGTCCAGCCGATCTTCGCGGTTTCACCGAGCAGTTTCTGGTAGAGCGGGCTTTGTGGCGTATCGGAGGGAGTCATGGCGATCGTTGAACAGCATGGTGTGACTGGGGCGTGCGGGCGGCGAGCGCCGGCACGGGCGGGCGTAACTATAAACCATAGGCGACGGGCGGCTTTTCGGCTTCTCGGCTTTTCCTTGCCGTCATGAAGCGCGACGCAATATCGAAGCCAATTCCGCGATGCTCGAACCACGACGTCAATTAGCCGATTAATCGCTGAACGTTTACGCTTTAATGCCGCGTCCAATAAACGACGCGAATGGCCTAATGACGCTCGATCTTCATTCGATAAATCTGACAAAAATCCCGCAAAGAATCGTATCGGAAGGGTGCGTTGGCGCACCAAGTTCCGCGCATGTCATCATCGCAGTGAAATGCGTGAATCTGCGCAATGTGCAAGCGTCAGCGGATTCGCACGCGTTATTTCTATGATCTTCTGAAAGGCGCGCCATGCGTGGGTTTGCGGGCAATTGGCTATTGCGCGGACTAACCATCCGACTAAAGGAATTCAGTTGATTCGGTTTCCAAACTGAGTACCCCGTCGTTCAGTTCGACTTCAAACCGTGCGCCGACTCACACTATTCGCACAATTAATCGATTGCGTGGCTATAGGCGCGTTGCTAGATTTCGTTTCGGCGCATGGTGAACCGGTCCTTTGCCGATATGCGCCGAACCCCCGTTTGCCCGGCCTTTGTGCCGGGCCTTTTTTTGCCATACGCGATAAACATCAGACAACAATTCGATAGCGGTCGATGCTGTTGCACCAGTTACTGCTTGCAGCGAACCACCATCGAACGGTTCTTCACGTTCGCGCCGAGCACGCCGCCGAGCGAACCGCCCGCCGTCGCGCCGTTGTCGACATCCTTCGAGATCACGTCATAGCCATACGCGCCGCATGTTTGGCCAGCGCGCTTGTAGCACTCGCCCCAGTTCTGGCTCGCGTCACTGCCGCTGCAGTTGATCGCGAAGCCGGTTTCGCCGTTCGGCAGATAGGTGAGCGTCGTCGAGCCGGAGCTGGCGCAGCCCGCGAGGCCGGCCAGCGCGACGACTGCGGCGCTGGCCGCCGCCACACGAATTGCCGCAAGGGCGTTTTTCATCGGAATGTCCTCTCTGTATCGTTGCGCGCATTCGCGCGGTGCGGACACGCGTGGCACGGAACGTGCCCGCATGCCTGACTGATGGAGCCGCGCAAGGGCCGTTGGGTTCCCTTGCGCGGTGCGCGCGGTTGCGCGTCTTTGCCGTGGTCCGTGGCCCCTGGTTCTCGCCTGTGGCCTGGCTAACCCACGCGAGCCGCACGCTGCGCGCGACGCCTTATGCGCGGTATCGCGAGCACGCCTGCATGCTCAGCGCGGCGGCAGCGAGCGCGTCGGATCGATCGAGCGGCCGTCGTAGCGCAGCTCGAAATGCAGCATCACGCGGTCGTTGTCTGAGTCGCCCATCTCGGCGACCTTCTGGCCTTGCTGCACCGTCTCGCCTTCCTTCACGAGCAGCGTGCGATTATGCGCGTACGCCGTCAGGTAGTCCGCGTTGTGCTTGATGATCAGCAGGTTGCCGTAGCCGCGCAGACCATTGCTCGCATAGACGACCGTGCCGCCCGCCGCCGCGAACACGGGCGTGCCCGCGACGTTCGCGATGTCAATGCCCTTCGAGTTCGCACCGTCGAAGCTGCGGATCACATTGCCGCTTGCCGGCCAGATCAGCGAGATCGACGACGCGGGTGTCGAAGGCGTCTCGGCGGCGGCGCTGCGCGTCGATGACGACGACGAGCCCGCCGAAGCCGCCGCGCTGCCGCTGCTCTTCGCCGACCCTGCCGGGCCTGCGCTCGCCGTTGCCGTTCCTGGCGGCGGCGCGACGCGCAGCACCTGGCCGACCTCGAGCGAGTCGGGGTTCGACAGGTTGTTCCAGCGTGCGATGCTCTGTACCGACGTGCGATTGCTGCGCGCGATCTTGTACAGCGTGTCGCCCCGTTCGACGCGATAGTAGCCCGGACCCACGGGGGCCGAGCCACATGCGGCCAGTGCTGCGATCATCGACACGCAGACCAGCCGTCGGATTCTTGTTGTCAACATTGGACCTCGCAAGACGCCGCCGCGCGCGATCCCGATCACGCGGCAGATGCAAAAACGTCCAATTCTAACGGGTTTGCAAGGCATCCCGCGTTTTCGGCCGCAGCGCGGCGCGAAGAACGGGCCGCGCGCGGCGTGGCGCGATCAGGGCAGTGTGCCGACGACGATGCGTAGCGAGGCCGTTTCCGTTTCGCCTGGCTCGAGCCAGCGCAGGCCCTGATGATTGTGGATCGCATCGGGCAGACCCAGCCACGGTTCGACGCAGAAGCAATCGGATTCGGGCTTTTCGGTCCACGTCGTGACGGCGAACCAGGGCACCGAGCCGGGGCGTTGCAAATCGATCGTGATGGTGCGGTTCAGGCCGAGCGCGACCACGCGCACGAGGTGGTCAGGCGCGCCGTCGAGGCAATGGAAGCGGTCCTGAATGGCCGGGTCGTCGAGCCGGTAATCCGGTTGGCCCGCTTCGCCCGCGCTGAGCGAGCCGTCCGGCTGCTGATGCCGGCGCATCGTGCGCGGCAGCTCGAGCACGGTCTCGCCGCGCTGCGTGTGCGGCAGCGTGAAGTAGAAATGATGGCCGGCATAGTAGGGCAGCGGCCCGCTGCCTGCGGCGCCAGTGTTGGTGGTGACGAAATCGACGTCGAGCGTGTGCGCGTCGACGAGCGTGTACTTCGTTTCGAAGCGGAAGCTGAATGGATAGCCGGTGCGTGTCGCATCGCTGTCGTTCAGCGTCATGCTGATCGAGCGGGCGGCTTCGTCGACGGTCGACTCGAATGGCAGATCGCGCGCGAAGCCGTGCATGGGCAGATCGCGCACGGTGCCTTGCGCGTCTCTCCAGCGGCCGATCTGGCCGTCGACGAAATGCCGTCCGAGAAACGGAAAGAGCAGCGGATTGCCGCCGCGCACGCGCGCGGGCTGGCTCCAGTCCGCGTGCTCGGGCCAGAAGATCATCGACTGGCCGTCGATGTCCCACGACAGCAAGCGGCCGCCCGCCTGCGGCGCGAAGCGGAGCAGGGAGCCGTTCCTGGCGATCTCGATGATGTCCTGTTGCTGAAATTGAGGCATGGCAATGGGCGATAGAAAGCGGTTGAGAAGGAGGCGTGCACGGTTCCGACGCAGCGGCGCGGCGAACGCCGATTTTGCGCCCCTTTGGGCTACGGGGAAACCCTTCTGGGGAAATTGCGGGTGTTACCGCACAGTCGGCGCAATCAATAATGTGTAGAGGGACGGGCAGCCGTCAATTGCGAACACTCGGTTTTCAGGAGGGGCGATGGATCTCGCAATGGCAATGAGCGTGGCACTGTTCGGCATGTTCACGGGCAGTACGATTTATTTCTTCTATAAATTTACACGCTGAAACGGGGCGACGAGATTCCACGTTGAGCCGTCGGCACGAACCGATGGTCCACGCAGCCTCCGCACACGGGCCCGCCATCAAGGCGGGCCTTTTTGCTTTCATCGTCGTAATCAGTCTTTCGAAATTGTTGCGACGCGGCGAAGTTCGCGTAAAGGCGAACTTTTGTCCTTGGCGCGACCTGGTCGCGCCGTCATAATCGGACCCGCCTACGTACACCGGACACCTTGCTCCGGCGTGCTGTCTTTCCTTCCAACCCTTTCAAAAGGACCGACGTGTGAGCCTGTCGTTTTTGATCTTTTTGAGCGTGCTGCAGGGCGTCACGGAATTGTTTCCGGTGAGCAGTCTTGGTCACACGCTGCTCGTTCCCGCTGTCTTCGGCATGCATATCGACAAGCATGCGCCTCAACTTCTGCCGTTCCTCGTCGCGCTGCATCTCGGCACCGCGTTCGCGCTGCTGTGGTACTTCCGTGAGCGCTGGATTGCCCTTTTCGGCGGCTTTTTCGCGTCGCTGTCGGGCCGCCGCAATGACGAAGGCCATATGATGTGGGCGCTCATCATCGGGACGATTCCGGCGGGCCTGGTGGGCCTCGTGCTCGAAAAGCGGCTCGAACGCATCTTCCACGATCTGCGGATCGTGGCGATCGCGCTGATCGTCAACGGCATCCTGCTGTGGGTCGGTGACCGCCTGCAGCGCTCGCGCGCGCATCGTCCGCCCGAGAAGCTGACGTTCAAGCAGGCGTTTCTGGTCGGCCTTGCGCAGATCGGCGCGCTGATCCCGGGTTTTTCGCGCAGCGGCCTGACGATGATCGCCGGCAACGGCGCCGGGCTCACCGCGGAGAAGGCGGCCGAATTCTCGTTCCTGCTCGGCACGCCGATCATCTTCGCGGCGGGCGTGCTCGAACTGCCGAAGCTCTTCCATGCGCCGGGCCAGCTCGCCGATGCGTTGCTCGGCGGCGTGCTGACGGCCATCGCCGCGTATCTGAGCGTGCGCTTCCTGATGCGCTATTTCGAAGGGCGCGGGCGGCTGGCGTCGTTTGGCGTGTACTGCGTGCTCGCGGGCGTGGCGTTTCTCGGCTGGTTCATGACTCATCCGCAGCCCGTCTGACGGCGGCACGATCGGCTAAAGCGATCGGTTATAATCGCGGGCCCGGCGTCGACGCCGGGCCTTTTTGTTTTCGGGCGACGCGTCGTGTTCGCGACATTCCGTGCGTCGAAGCGCGCCTGTCGACGCGTGCGTCACCCGGCGCGCGCATGATCGGATCGCGTCGCGCGATGCATCCGATGCACGTCGGGCGCTCAACCTGCCGTCGTTGGCCAGGTTAAAATTGCGGTTTCGCCTCCCCATAGTTCAACGGATAGAACACGGGTCTTCTAAACCTGAAATCGAGGTTCGATTCCTCGTGGGGGGGCCATCCAGTCCTTGCGCCGTCCGGCGCCAGCTCCTCCCCTTTCTCCCAACACTTCGAACACTTTCAACGTTCGCAACGCGCACGTCGTTTCCCGCGCCGCATCGATCCGCGAGCGTCGAGCGCCCATAAAAAAGGGCAGCCGAAGCTGCCCCGAAGCGTTGCGCACCGAACGTGGAGCGTGCGCGGCTGTTGCGTGCCCGTTACCGGTGACGGGCCTGCCTGCGTGACTACTTCTTGATGTCGAGCGCGTTCGTCAGGTCGCCCATCGCCTGGCCGCCGCTGGCGACGAGCGCGTTGTCGCGCGCCGTCAGACCCGGCAGAGCCGGCAGATTGAAGCGATGCGTGATGAAGCGCAGGATCGAGGTCGTGTCGTACTGCGTATGATCGACGAAGCCCTTCTTCGCATACGGCGACACGATGATCGCGGGAATCCGCGAGCCCGGACCCCAGCGGTCGCCCTTCGGCGGCGCGACGTGATCCCAGAAGCCGCCGTTCTCGTCGTACGTGACGACCACGACCATGTTGTTCCACTGCGGGCTCTTCTGCAGATGCGCGATCACGTCGGCGATGTGCTGGTCGCCTTGCGCGACGTCGGTGTAGCCCGCGTGCTCGTTCAGGTTGCCCTGCGGCTTGTAGAAGGTCACTTGCGGCAGCGTGCCGGCGTCGATGGCCTTGATGAACTCAGCACCGTTCACGCCGCCGTCGAGCAGGTGCTTCGCGCGGTTGTCGGTGCCCGGCGCGAGATCGGCGAAGTAGTTGAACGGCTGGTGATGCGGCTGGAAGTTAGGCGCGCTGTTGTTCGCGCCGTAGATCACGCCCGACGTGCCGCTTTGCGCCGCGCTCAGCGCCTGGGCCCACGCGCCGCTGTACCACGCCCACGAGACGCCCGCGTTGTTCAGCAGATCGCCGATGTGCTGCGCGGTCTGCGGCGGCAGCGTCGTCGCGGCGGAGGGATCGGCGAGCGTCGCGTCGCCGCCGGCCGCCGCCTTGTTGCCGCTCGGCTGATACGGCGGCTGCATCGTGTTGATCGCGTAGAAATCCGGCGTGAGGTTGCCCGAGTTGACGAAGGTCGGCTTGTCGGTCAGCGCCGATGCGGCGGACGTCGCCGCGAGCGTCAGGCTCACGCCGTCGGCGTTGACTGCCGAGATCGAGCCCTTGGCCGGGCTCGTATTCGCGTTCGCATAGAGCGGCGTGCACGCGCAGACCAGCCACTGGTGGTTCAGGAACGAGCCCCCGAACGCGCCCATGAAGAAGTTGTCGGCGAGCGTGTATTGCTGCGCGAGCTTGTAGAGCGGCAGCTTGTCGGCGTTGGGCGTGTAGTGGCCCATCACGAGGCCGCCCGAATCGGCCCACGCGGCGAACATGTCGTTCTTGCCGCCGTGGATCTGCATCTGGTTCTCGTAGAAGCGGTGATACAGGTCGCGCGTCGTGACGTTGAGCGGCACGTTGAAGCCGTTCGGATCGTCGATCGCGAACGGTGCGTTCGGCAGGTTCGCCGTCATCGCCTGCGTGATGACGGGCGTCACGCCAGCGATCGTCAGGCCGCCCCAGACCTGCGGCAGCGTCGCGAGCACGGAGCCGTCGCGGTCGAGCTGGCGCGAGCTCGCGGCCGTCACGTTCTGCAGACCGTTGGCGCCCGGGAAATTGCCGTAGAGGTTGTCGAAGCTGCGGTTTTCCGCGTAGATGACCACGACGTTCTTGACCGACGAAAGCGTCGGTGTGGAATCCGAATTACCACCACATGCGTACAGCCCGATAGCTGCGGCGAGCGCAATAGGCGTCGCGCAGATCAGTTTCTTGTTCATGGTTTCTCTCTCTCGCGTAGGGGGACCGGCGGCGAGTCCGTAGGGGACGGCCGGCGGCGAGAGTGTGGCAAGCGTTTTTGACAGAACGATTAATTTCTTACATATAACTTTTGTTTTGCTTGTGATTTTCCATGCAGCGTCGGCTTTATGTCATTTAGACGACATGTCCGTGAAATACCCTCGTCGCGTCGATTTAACGAGCAGGTAACAAGACCATGTGGCGCGATGTGACGGGGTTTAGAAAAGACGGGTTGTCGAAGGAAAGCGCGCGGCGCGCCGGATGGATCGGCGTGGCATGTCGGTCGGTGATGTTGTCCGCGATGTTGTCGATGATGCTGGCGGCGTGCGATGCACGCGGCACATCGGAGGACGGCGCGGCCGTGTCGACGAAAGCAGCAACAGCGGCAGCCGCAGCGAACGCGAGCGGCGCGCAGACGCAGAAAGTGTCATCGGCAGACGGCGCTTCTGCCGTGCCCGCAGGCGGCCAGACGCGCGCCCAGGTGTTCGAGTCCGTCAGGAAAATGACGGCTGTCGGCAAGCAGCTATTCTTCGATCCGTCGCTATCGGGCTCGGGCAAACTTGCATGTGCGTCGTGTCACAGCCCGCAGCACGCGTTCGGTCCGCCGAATGCGCTTTCCGTGCAACTCGGCGGCCACGACATGCGCCAGCAGGGTTTGCGCGCCGCGCCGAACATCAAGTATCTGCAGAACGTGCCGGCCTTCACCGAGCACTACCACGATTCGGACGACGAAGGCGACGAAAGCGTCGATGCCGGGCCGACGGGCGGCCTGATGTGGGACGGCCGCGTGAACAGTGCGCACGCGCAGGCGAGCTTCCCGCTGACGTCGTCGTTCGAAATGGGCAGCAATCCGCGGAAAGTGGCGGCGGCCGTGAAGGCCGCGCCGTATGCGGCGCAGTTCCGCGATGCGTTCGGCGAGCAAGTTTTCGACAACGACGACGCGACGTTCAAGGCCGTGCTTCAGGCGCTCGAAGTCTTCGAGCAGACGCCGGAACTGTTTTATCCGTATTCGAGCAAGTACGACGCATATCTCGCGGGCAAGGCTCAGTTGACCAAGGCCGAAATGCACGGCCTGCAACTCTTCAACGACGAAAAGAAGGGCAATTGCGCGAGCTGCCACCTGAGCCAGCGCGCACTCGACGGCGCGCCGCCCGCGTTCACCGACTTCGGCCTGATCGCGATCGGCGTGCCGCGCAATCGCGCGCTGCCGGCGAACCGCGATTCGCATTTCTACGATCTGGGCGCGTGTGGTCCTGAGCGTACGGATCTGAAGGGGCGCGACGAGTACTGCGGAATCTTCCGCACACCGACGCTGCGCAACGTCGCGTTGCGCAAGACGTTCTTCCACAACGGGATTTATCACTCGCTCGAAGACGTCGTCCGCTTTTACGTGCAGCGCGATACGAATCCGGAAAAGTTTTATCCGGTCGTAAAGGGGAAGGTGCAGAAATTCGACGATCTGCCGAAGAAGTATTGGGCGAATCTGAATACCGATCCGCCGTTTGATCGCAAGCCGGGCGACAAGCCGCCGATGGATGAGTCAGAGATCAAGGATGTGGTCGCGTTTCTTAAGACGCTGACGGACGGCTATCGGCCCGACGCGCCCGACCAGCACGCCGACGCTCATCTCGTCAGCAGCAAGTAGCAGGCGCCGACCAGCAGCGCGAACGACGCGAGCAGACACGCGAGGCCCGCTCGCGTCACCACGCACGGCCACTTGCTGCGGCGCATGCCGTGGATGCGCACGACGGTCGGCATCGGCGCGGGATCGATGCGCATCACGATGATGCCGAGCGCGATGCAGATCAGCGTCAGCATCGCGGCAAAAAACTGGAGAGCGAACAAGAGGTCCATGAGCGTGAATCTCGACGCGTAGGCGGAAACGGCTGCGGAATTTGACGTGGCTCATGTTAGGGATCGCCCGCTCGAGCGCCTATGAGACGTGTCCTAAAATTCCGCTCACGACGTTGACCGGCATGGGCGCGACGCCGAAAGCGCCATCTCGTTATCGCTTGCGCGCGACGCTCGTTCAGATCGGCGGACGGCCGTCCGCGCGTGGCATGCGCGTCGGCGGCGCGCTATCCGCGTGCTATCCTTTTGAGGTCCAGATCGCGCGCCGATAGCATGGCCGCCAATCCCGCCGAACCCGATTTCTCCGGAGACTTTTCATGTCGATGCGAACCCGAGCCGCGTTTCGATTCACCCTGGGCGGGCTGCTGCTCGCGAGCGCAGTCGGCGCGCACGCTGCCAATCTTGGTTTTCTGAACGACACGCCGATGTCGTACATGAAGCAGGCCGATATCGACTCGTTGAGAGCGGCCGCCATCGACGCGCTCAACAAGAAGCAGGACAGCGAAACGGCCGCATGGAACAACGACGGCCTGCACAACAGCACGAAGATCGATGCGCAGATCACACCCGACGCCACGTCGAAGACGGGCGACCGCACCTGCCGTTCGCTGCGCGTCGTGCTGAGCGCGAAAGGGCAGTCGATGAATCTGAACCCGCAGTACTGCCGCGAAGGCAGCGGCTCGTGGGTGCTGCAGAAGAAGCATTGAGCGCGCGCACTGTTTCCTGTGGCGTCGTGCTGCTCGACCCGGACGGTCGAGTGCTGCTGGCGCACGCCACCGACACCAGTCACTGGGACATTCCGAAAGGCCAGGGCGACGAGGGCGAAGCGCCGCACGCGGCCGCGCTGCGCGAACTGGAGGAGGAGACGGGCATCGTCGTCGCGGCCGGGCGCTTGAAGGATCTCGGCCTTTTCGTCTATCGGCGCGACAAGGATCTGCATCTGTTCGCCGCGCGCGCCCGCGCCGACGAACTCGACCTGACGCGCTGCACATGCACGTCGATGTTTCCGCGCCGCTTCGACGGCACGATGATTCCCGAGATGGACGCATTCCGCTGGTGCGCGCCCGATGAAGTCGAGCACTACGCGAGCCGCAGTCTCACGCGGCTCTTTCAGACGACGCTATCGCTCGCCGAACTGCACCGGACGCTCGACGCGGCATGACCGCGTCGAAGCGCACCGTAACGCCCGCCCGTCATTTCACGCAAAGCGCGTCAATCGAGCGCCTTGTCGTTCGGATGCGCGAACAGCGTGCGCATTTCCGCCGACAGCGGATAGTTGAGATTGATGCCGCGCGGCGGAATCGGCTGCGTGAACCAGACGTTGTACAGGCGCTCGGCCTCGCCCGACGTCTGCATCTTTGCGATCACGCGGTTCACCAGCTCGCGGAACGGCTCGTCGCCCTTGCGGAACATGCAGGCATAGCTTTCGTAGCCGAGCGGCGTGCCCGTCACGACGAAGTCGTCGGGGCGCGGGTCGGTGGCGCGAAAGCCGTAGAGAATCGGTTCGTCCATCACGAACGCGACCGCCCGGTCGGCCTTCACGGCGGCGAACGCATCCGAATGATCCTTCACGCTCGCGATGCGCATGTTCAACTGCTTGTCGCTGTTGAGTTGACGCACGAGGCGTTCGTCCGAGGTGCCCGCCGTCGTGACGACCGGCTTGCCCGCGAGATCGGCGAAATCGGTGATGCCCGCGTTTCTGCGCGCGATCATCCGCACCGCGTACTGGAAGAAGCTGTTCGAAAACGCGGCGACGTTTTCGCGCTCGTGCGTATGCGTGGTCGAGCCGCACTCGAGGTCGATCTGGTTGTTGACCAGCATCAGAAAGCGGTTCGCCGACGTGATCGTCACCTCGCGCACGCGCAGGTTCGGCATGCCGAGCGTCTTCCTGATTTCGTCGACGATGGCGAGCGCGATCGTCTGCGAATAGCCGATCGTGCGGTCGCCGTTTGCATAGGAGAACGGGATCGACGCTTCGCGCACGCCGAGCACGATCGTGCCGTCGTCGTGAATTTTCTTGAGCGTGCCCGTGAGTTCGTCGGCGCGCGCCGACGGCGCGAGCGACGCCAGCGCCACGGCTGCCACGGTCCCGATCGCCGCCAGCTTTTTCTTGATTGCAACCTTCATCGTTCCCCCTGGGCCGGCGGCGATCTCCCGGCTGCAACGTGACGGCCGACGCGCGTCGTCGTCGTGCATGGCGTCAGCTTGCCGGCATGCCTGCGCGTCGAGCGCAGCTTGCCGGAGCGTGACGGATCATCGACACGGGCGACGCGCGCCAGACATATGGCTTACGCCGGCTTTCCCCAACTGTCGCGCAGACTGACGATGCGATTGAATACGGGTTTGCCCGGTTTCGTGTCGTAGCGGTCCGCGACGAAGTAGCCGTGACGCTCGAACTGATAGCGCTGCTCCGGCTCGACGTCGCGCAGACCCGGCTCGACGTATGCATTGACGATCCGCTTCGAATCCGGGTTGAGCGCTTCGAGGAAATCGCGTCCGCCTGCGTCGGGCTGCGCTTCCTTGAAGAGGCGATCGTAGACGCGCACTTCGACGGGCACGGCCTCGCTTGCGCTGATCCAGTGGATGTTGCCCTTGACCTTGTAGTTGTTCGCGCCTTCCGTGCCCGAGCGGCTGTCCGGGAAGTAGTTGCAGTGCACGGCGACGACGTTGCCGTTTTCGTCCTTGTCCGCGCCCGTGCACTCGACGACATAGCCGTACTTCAGCCGCACGCGGTTGCCCGGGAACAGGCGGAAGTAGCCCTTCGGCGCCGCTTCGTTGAAGTCTTCGCGCTCGATCCACAGCTCGCGCGAGAACGGGAACGTGCGCACGCCGCGATCGGGATGATGCGGATGGACGGGCGCGCTGCACGCTTCCGTCTGGCCTTCCGGATAGTTGTCGATGATCAGCTTGAGCGGATCGAGCACGCACGTCGCGCGCGGCGCCTTTTCGTCGAGATCGTCGCGCAGCGCCCCTTCGAACACGCTCATGTCGATCCACGAGTCGACCTTCGTGATGCCGATGCGCTCGCAGAACAGCTTGATGCCGTCCGGCGTGAAGCCGCGCCGGCGCACGCCGACGATGGTCGGCATGCGCGGGTCGTCCCAGCCGTCGACATGGCCTTCGTTGACCAGTTGCAGCAGCTTGCGCTTGCTCGTGATCGCGTACGTGAGGTTCAGACGCGAAAACTCGATTTGCTGCGGCAGCGGACGCGCAAAGATGCCGGCGTCAGCGAGTTCGTTGAGGATCCAGTCGTAGAGCGGCCGGTGGTCTTCGAACTCGAGCGTGCACAGCGAATGCGTGATGTTTTCGAGCGCGTCCGAGATGCAGTGCGTGTAGTCGTACATCGGGTACACGCACCACTTGTCGCCTGTCCGGTAGTGATGCGCGAAGCGGATGCGGTAGATCACCGGGTCGCGCATGTTGAAGTTCGGCGACGACATGTCGATCTTCGCGCGCAGCACGTGCTCGCCTTCCTTGAACTCGCCCGCCTTCATGCGGCGGAACAGGTCGAGGTTTTCTTCGACGCTGCGCTCGCGGTACGGCGACGGCTTGCCGACTTCCGTCGCGGAGCCGCGGTTCAGGCGCATCTCTTCCGCCGTCTGGCTATCGACATACGCCTTGCCGCGCGTGATCAGCAGTTCGGCGAACTCATAGAGCTTGTCGTAGTAATCGCTCGCGAAGTAGAGGTGCTCGTTGCCTTCCTTGTTCCATTCGAAGCCGAGCCACTTCACGGCGTCGATGATCGACTCGACGTACTCGAAGCTTTCCTTTTCCGGGTTGGTGTCGTCGAAGCGCAGATGGCAGACGCCGCCGTAGCTTTGCGCGATGCCGAAGTTCAGGCAGATGCTCTTGGCATGGCCGATGTGCAGATAGCCGTTCGGCTCCGGCGGAAAGCGCGTTTCCACCCGCTGGACCCACTTTCCGGAGCGGTTGTCGTCGTCGATGATGTTGCGGATGAAGTTGGAAACCGGCGCGTCGTTGCGCTCGGCGTCTTTGCGTTCGTTGTTCATGCGAGAAGGAGAAAGTCGGTCGTGGACACTATATGCGTCCGCTGGTCTGTTAATTCTACCTGACGACACATTCGACGACAGTCTTTAGGCTTGCGTGGTGCGGCGCGCGGCCCACATCGACGCGTGATCGGGGCCGAATCGGCGGTTTTAGGGGCGTAACGGGCGCTGTAACAGGAGGTAAATCGCGTTGGCGCGAACGGCGGCGGGCGCTTAGCATGCGACGCGCGCTAGTGCGTGCCGGCCGCGCACGATCCCGATTCGCATGGCCTTCGCGCCGGGCGCTGTCTTTCCGGCCGGCGCCGCGTTTCCGTTATTCTGTCCTGGGCCCGGGCGTGCATCGCCCGGGTGACGCGTCGGCTGGTCCAGCCGCATGACGCGATCTGTCCTCGCCTTGCTGTCTGCGCGTGCGCACGCGTGTGACAGATCCACCGATCCCGGAGTTTCTCGGATGTCTTTTCCGACGCTGCGCGCATTTCGCGCGCTTTCTGATGCCGATGACCGCGGCGATAAACGCGTTCGTAGCCGCGCCTGTATCCGCGCCGATGCTGGAGCCCCGACCTGTTCCGACACCGGCTCGAACGTGATCGGGCGCTCCGCGCGCCTCGCGCGTGCCGCGAGTGTCGCGACGGCCCTGTCGCTGACGGCTGTGCTGACGGCCAGCTTCGTCGCCGCGCCCGCCGCCGACGCAAAGACGCCGCAACCGAAGGCGGTGCTCGACGCATCGGCCGTCGCCGTGCCCGACCGCTATGCCGCCGACACCGCGCAGCAGATTCTCGCGGCGGGCGGCAATGCCGTCGATGCGGCCGTCGCGGTCGCGTTCACGCTCGCCGTCACGTATCCGGACGCGGGCAATCTCGGCGGTGGCGGTTTCATGATGCTGTACGTCGACGGCAAGCCGTACTTTCTCGACTACCGCGAGACAGCGCCGCAGCGCGCGACCCGCGACATGTATCTCGACGAGAAGGGCAATGTGATCCCGGGCCTGAGCCTCGTCGGGCATCGCGCGGTGGCGGTGCCGGGCACCGTCGCCGGCATGTGGGAGGCGCAGAAGCGCTTCGGCAAGCTGAAGTGGAAGCAGGTGCTTGCGCCCGCGATCAAGTACGCGACCGACGGCTTCACCGTCGATGCATGGCTGCAGCAGCGCCGCGATCTTGCCGCGAAGGGCTTCGCCGGCAAGACCAATTTCGACGCGTACTTCTCGAACCTGAAGACGGGCGTCGTGTTCCGCCAGCCCGAACTCGCGCAGACGCTGTCGCGTATCGCTTCCGACGGCGGCCGCGAATTCTACGAAGGACAGACGGCCGACCTGATCGCGAAGCAGATGTACGGACACGGCCTGATCACGAAGTCGGACCTCGTGCAGTACAAGGCCGTCTGGCGCCAGCCGCTCGCCGCGGACTGGAACGGCTACCGGATCGTCACCGCGCCGCCGCCCAGCTCCGGCGGCGTCGGGCTGATCCAGATGCTGAAGATGAAGGCGGACCTGAAGCCGCAGTTCGACGGGCTCGCACTCAACTCGGAGCCGTACATCCATCTGATCGCGCAGATCGAAGACCGCGTGTTCGCCGATCGCCAGCAGTACATGGGCGACCCGGATTCGTATCGCGTGCCCGTCGACAGGCTGACCGACGACGCTTATCTGGCAAAGCGCGTCGAAGACATTACGCCCGACGAGGTGCTGGGCGCCGCGCCCGTCAAGCCCGGCCTCGGCGACTCGATGCCGGAGAAGGCGCAGACGACGCACTTCTCCGTCGTCGACAAGTGGGGCAACGCCGTCTCGAACACGTACACGCTGAACGGGCCGTTCGGCTCGGGCGTGGTGGTGGACGGCGGCGGCTTTGTGCTGAACGACGAGATGGACGACTTCGAAACGAAGGCGGGCGTGCCGAACCAGTCAGGCGTGACGAGCGGCGACGTCAACACGATTGCGCCGAACCGCCGGCCGCTCTCGTCGATGACGCCGACCATCCTGCTCAAGGACGGCAAGGTGTCGCTCGTGATCGGCACGCCGGGCGCGTCGCGGATCTTCACGACGATCTTCCAGGTGATGACGAACCTGTACGACTTCAACATGCCGCCCGCCGATGCGCTCGCCGCGATGCGCTTCCATCATCAGCTGCTGCCGCAGAAGACGATCTACTACGAGCCGTATCACCCGATCGACGGCGATCTCGCTGAGCAGTTGAAGGCGCGCGGCTACACGCTGCAGGGTCAGACGTTCAACGGCGACGTGCAGATGATCCGCATCGATGGCACGACGCCGCAGCCGGCTGCCGATCCGCGCGGCGCGGGCGTAGGCCGTGTGATTCAATAGCGCAGGCGGCGCGCTGCCGCCTGTCGACAACGAAACGAATAACGGGGAAACGAATGGCGCTGGAGCAGCAGAAGGTGATCGTGTTGCCGGGATATATGAATTCCGGCGACGGGCATTGGCAGACGCGCTGGGAAGCGCGGTATCCGAATTTTGTCCGCGTGGCGATGCGCGACTGGGACCATCCCGTTTGCGACGAATGGTGCGAGACGCTCGACGCGACGGTTGCGGCGTCGAAGGGGCCCGTTCTCTTCGCCGCGCATAGCCTCGGTTGCCTGACGGTGGCGTGCTGGGCGGCGCGCCACGCGTCGAACGATGCGCTGGCGAAAGTGGCGGGCGCGTTGCTCGTCGCGGTGCCCGATCCGTCCGGGCCTGGATTTCCCGCCGATGCAACGGGCTTCGATGCTGTGCCGAAGGACAGGCTTCCGTTCGGATCGGTCATCGTCGCCAGCACCGATGATCCGTATGGTGGCGTGCCGTTCTCGCAGGCTTGCGCGGCGGCATGGAGCAGCCGCTGGGAGAGCATCGGCCCGCGCGGCCACATCAATGCGGATAGCGGGCTCGGCGACTGGGAAGAAGGGCAGCGCTGGCTCGCGTCGATGGCTTGAAATCGATGCCGGAGGCGTTGCGCCAACCTGCGTGGAATGGGGCGAAACGCCTGTCGCGTTGCGCGGGCGCGTCGATGGCTCAAGGCGCGGCGCTGCCGAGCCGTGGCGGCGGCATCCGTCTGCCGCGCCATCTTCCTGCGCGCGCCGGGCGCGCCCTCTCCCGCGCGCCAGGGGTGCCCTCAGATCACCGACTGATCCCGCAGCGCCTCGATGCGCGCATCGTCGTAGCCGAGCACATCACGCAGGATGGCCTCCGTATGCTCGCCGAGCGTCGGCGGATGGACTTGCGCTTCGGGCGGCGTCGCGCTCATCCGGATCGGGTTGCGCACCAGCTTCACCGTGCCGCCCGACGGATGTGGCAACTGCACCTGCATCCCGCGCGCGACCACCTGCTCGTTCTCGAACACCTCGCCCAGATCGTTGATCGGGCCGCACGGCACGCCGGCCGCTTCGAGCGCGTCGATCCATTCGTGCTTGCTGCGCGTGCGGACCATCTCCGCGAGTATCGGCACCAGAATCTCGCGGTTGCGCACGCGCGCGGGGTTCGTCGAAAAGCGGTCGTCGTCGGCGAGATCGGCGCGATTGCCCGCTTCGACGAACTTGCGGAACTGCCCGTCGTTGCCGACCGCGACGATGATCCAGCTATCGCTCGTCTGGAACGTCTGATACGGGACGATGTTCTGATGCGCATTGCCCCAGCGCACGGGCGGATTGCCGCTCGCGAGGAAATTCGAGTTCATGTTGGCGAGCATCGCGACCTGCACATCGAGCAGCGCCATGTCGATGTACTGGCCTTCGCCTGTTCGCTCGCGATGCGCAAGCGCTGTCAGCACGGCTACGCTCGAGTACATGCCCGTCATCAGGTCCGCGATCGCGACGCCCGCTTTTTGTGGGCCGCCGCCCGGAAGCCCGTCGCGCTCGCCCGTGATGCTCATGAAGCCGCCGATGCCCTGGATGATGAAGTCGTAACCCGCGCGCTGCGCATACGGACCCGTCTGCCCGAAGCCCGTCACCGAGCAGTAGATGATGTCCGGCTTCACGGCCTTCAGCGACTCGTAGTCGAGCCCGTACTTCTTCAGTTGCCCGACCTTGTAGTTCTCGAGCACGACATCGCTCTGCGCCGCCAGTTCGCGGACGATCTTTTGCCCTTCCGGCGTCGAGATGTCGATCGTCACCGAGCGCTTGTTGCGGTTCGCCGCGAGGTAATAGGCCGCCTCGCGTGTGTCCGCGCCGTCCGGCGTCTTCAGGTACGGCGGCCCCCAGTGGCGCGTGTCGTCGCCGGCTCCCGGCCGCTCGACCTTGATTACGTCGGCGCCGAAGTCGGCGAGGGTTTGCGCGCACCACGGACCAGCGAGCACGCGGGTAAGGTCCAGCACGCGGATATGACTGAGTGCGCCCATGTTGTGTCTCTGTCTCCCATGTGATGAGGCGCGCCGCGCGGGCGCCGCCCGATTCGATCGATGTGATGCATCTTAAGCGATCGGACGCGCCTCGCCCATTCAGCCTGACGGCATAGGACAAATGACCGCCCAGGCCCGCTCCGAGCACTTCCGTGTCGAAATCCTGGCCGGATGGCCAATGCCGGGCACGAGCCGCGCCGCGGCGTCGCGCAGGGGCGCCGATCCCGTATAATCGACCGTTCAGGAAACAATCTATTGCGACGGCCGGTAAGTCTTCCGCAGCCGTCGGCTCAAGTCAGGACCGTCCCCAAAGCACGCTATGAAAGCCGCCGAAATCCGCGAGAAATTCCTCAAGTTCTTCGAATCGAAGGGCCATACGATCGTCCGCTCGTCGAGCCTCGTGCCGGGCAACGACCCGACGCTGCTCTTCACCAATTCGGGCATGGTGCAGTTCAAAGATGTGTTTCTCGGCGCCGAATCGCGTCCGTACTCGCGGGCCACGACGGCGCAGCGCAGCGTGCGCGCGGGCGGCAAGCACAACGACCTCGAAAACGTCGGCTACACCGCGCGTCACCACACGTTCTTCGAAATGCTGGGCAACTTCTCGTTCGGCGACTATTTCAAGCGCGACGCGATCCACTACGCGTGGGAGCTGCTGACGGGCGTCTACAAGCTGCCGAAGGAAAAGCTCTGGGTCACCGTCTACAAGGAAGACGACGAAGCCTACGACATGTGGGCGAAGGAAGTGGGCGTGCCGGCCGAGCGCATCATCCGCATCGGCGACAACAAGGGCGCGCGCTACGCATCGGACAACTTCTGGCAGATGGCCGACACCGGCCCGTGCGGCCCGTGCTCCGAAATTTTCTACGACCACGGCCCGGACGTGTGGGGCGGCCCGCCGGGATCGCCGGAAGAAGACGGCGACCGCTACATCGAAATCTGGAACCTCGTGTTCATGCAGTTCAACCGCGACGCGCAGGGCAACATGACGCCGCTGCCCAAGCAATGCGTTGACACGGGCATGGGTCTGGAGCGCATCGCGGCCGTGCTGCAGCACGTGCACAGCAACTATGAGATCGACCTGTTCCAGGCGCTGATCAAGGCCGCCGCACGCGAAACGGGCATCGCGGATCTGTCGAACAACTCGCTGAAGGTGATCGCCGATCACATCCGCGCGTGCTCGTTCCTGATCGTCGACGGCGTGATTCCGGGCAACGAAGGCCGCGGCTACGTGCTGCGCCGTATCGTGCGACGCGCGATCCGCCACGGCTACAAGCTGGGCCGCAAGGGCTCGTTCTTCCACAAGCTGGTTGCGGACCTCGTCGAGCAGATGGGCGGCGCGTATCCGGAACTGAAGGACGCCGAGCAACGCGTGACGGACGTGCTGCGCCAGGAAGAAGAGCGCTTCTTCGAGACCATCGAGCACGGCATGTCGATTCTCGAAAGCGCGCTGGCCGATCTCGACGCGAAGGGTGGCAAGACGCTCGACGGCGAAGTCGCGTTCAAGCTGCACGACACCTACGGCTTCCCGCTCGACTTGACGGCGGACGTGTGCCGCGAGCGCGGCGTGAACGTCGACGAACCGGCTTTCGACGAGGCGATGGCGCGTCAGCGCGAGCAGGCGCGCGCGGCCGGCAAGTTCAAGATGGCGCAGGGCCTCGAATACACGGGCGCGAAGACCACGTTCCACGGCTACGAAGAGATCGTCTTCGACGACGCGAAGGTGACGGCGCTGTACGTCGACGGCTCGTCCGTCAACGAGGTGGCGAAGGGCCAGCAGGCTGTCGTCGTGCTCGACCACACGCCGTTCTACGCGGAATCGGGTGGTCAGGTCGGCGACCAGGGCGTGCTCGCGAACGCGAACATCCGCTTTGCCGTCGCCGATACGCTGAAGGTGCAGGCGGACGTCGTCGGCCACCACGGCACGCTGGAACAGGGCGCGCTGAAGGTCGGCGACGTCGTGAAGGCGGAAATCGACGCAGTGCGCCGCGCGCGCACGGCCCGCAATCACTCGGCCACGCACCTGATGCATAAGGCGCTGCGTGAAGTGCTCGGCGGCCATGTGCAGCAGAAGGGCTCGCTCGTCGACGCGGACAAGACCCGCTTCGACTTCGCGCACAACGCGCCGATGACGGACGACGAAATTCGCCGCGTCGAAGAAATCGTCAACGCCGAAGTGCTCGCGAACGCGCCAGGCATCGTGCGCGTGATGCCGTACGACGAAGCAGTGAAGGGCGGCGCGATGGCGCTCTTCGGCGAGAAGTACGGCGACGAAGTGCGCGTGCTCGATCTGGGCTTCTCGCGCGAACTGTGCGGCGGCACGCACGTGCATCGCACGGGCGATATCGGCTTCTTCAAGATCGTGATGGAAGGCGGCGTCGCGGCGGGCATCCGTCGCGTCGAGGCAATCACGGGCGATAACGCCGTGCGTTTCGTGCAGGAACTCGACGCGCGTATCAACGCCGCAGCCGCTGCACTGAAGGCGCAGCCGGCGGAACTGACGCAGCGCATCGCGCAGGTTCAGGACCAGGTGAAGTCGCTGGAAAAAGAACTGGGCGCGCTGAAGTCGAAGCTCGCATCGAGCCAGGGCGACGAACTGGCGGGTCAGGCTATCGACGTGTCGGGCGTGCAAGTGCTCGCGGCGACGCTGGAAGGCGCAGACGTCAAGACGCTGCGCGAAACCGTCGACAAGCTGAAGGACAAGCTCAAGAGCGCGGCCATCGTGCTCGCGTCCGTCGAAGGCGGCAAGGTCAGCCTGATCGCGGGTGTCACCGCCGATGCCAGCAAGAAGGTGAAGGCGGGCGAACTGGTGAACTTCGTCGCGCAGCAGGTCGGCGGCAAGGGCGGCGGTCGTCCGGACATGGCGCAGGCTGGCGGCACCGAGCCGGCCAATCTGCCCGCCGCGCTGGCTGGCGTCAAGGGTTGGGTCGAGGCGCAACTGTAAGCGCGTCGTACCGCATTCGCATCAAGCGATAAAAAGCCGCGAGTCGATGAGACTCGCGGCTTTTTGCTTTCAGAAGATCAGTCAGGTGTCCTGGCCCGGTATCAGACAGTCATTGCCATCGTCGCCTTCACGGCGTCATCGGCGTTGCTGCTCTCGACAAGCATCCCGCGCAACGCATTCAATGCCGACGAAAAATGCCCGCGTCGCCAGATCAGCAGCGTATCGATGCTGCCGAGTCCTTCGGGCGCATGCACGGCGATATCGTTCGATTCGGGCAGCAGCGCGAGCACCGTGCGCGGCGCGACAGCCACGCCCGCGCCCGCTGCAACGCACGCGACGATCGCGTGATAGGACCCGAGTTCCAGCACGCGCGCTGGCCGGACGCCATGCTGCATGTACCAGTTCTCGACATAGACCCGATACGCGCAACCCTGTTCGAACGCGACCAGCGTCGACAGCGCGATATCGCGGGGATCGCGAATGGGGCGATGTCCGCGCGGACTCAGCATGACGAGTTCCTCGCGATACACGGGCACGATCTCGAACAGATCGCCGAGTGCTGCGGGATCGAGCGGCCTCGAGACGATGGCCGCATCCACCTCGAATTCGCGCACGCGCTCGATCAGCTTGCTCGTCGTGCCCGTCTCCAGTTCGAGCGCGACGTCCGGCCATGTCTGGTGGTATTGCGCGAGCAGACCGGGCAGCCGCGTCGCGGCGACGCTCTCCATCGTGCCGAGCCGCAGACGTCCGCTCGGACGCGCATCCTTGACGGCATGCCGCGCCTCGTCGGCAAGCGCGAGCAGCCGTTCGGCATAGGGCAAAAGCGTTTCGCCAGCCGGCGTCAGCACGAGACGGCGTCCGTCGCGGGTAAAAAGCTCGGTGCCCAACTGCTCTTCGAGCTGCTTGATGCGCGTCGTCACGTTCGATTGCACACGGTTGAGCTTCGCGGCGGCACGCGTCACGCCGTTTTCGCGCACGACGGCGCGAAAAATGGTCAGGGTTGCAAGGTCCATCGATCTCTCCGCGAGATTCAATCGATCCATATTATTCATTTTATGAGATTGAATGGTCAAGCTACGATGGCATGTTGAAACGCCGGATTCACGCTACCGCCGGTCTAACGGGCGGACCACCAACACGCTGTCGACGATGACCGATTTCGCCACCCATACCTTTGAGCCTCATGCGCCGCCGCACTCAGCCCGCCGCGCAGCGCTCGCCTGCATGGCGGCGCTGGCCGTCGCGCTCGGCGTCGGGCGTTTTGCGTTCACGCCGCTTCTGCCGCTGATGCTTCATGGTGGCGCGCTCGATATCAGACATGGCGGCTGGCTCGCGTCGCTGAACTACGCGGGCTATTTTCTCGGCGCGATCGTTTGTGCGGCATTGCGTGTCGATGCGGCGCGCATGGTGAAGACGGGTCTTGCGCTGACGGTGGTGCTGGTGCTGGCAATGGGCGTCACGGACCAGTTCTGGATCTGGGCGGCCGTGCGTTTCGTCGCGGGCGCCGTCAGCGCGTGGACCTTCGTGTTCGCGTCGCAGTGGGGCTTGCGGCGGCTCGCCGAACTCGGCGCAAACGCGTGGGGCGGCGTGATCTACACGGGGCCGGGCGTCGGCATTGCCGCGACGGGGCTGCTCGTCAGCGCGGCGGGCGCGCATGGCGCATATGGCGCATCGGTGGACTGGATAGGTTTCGGGCTCGTGTCAGCGGTGCTGACGGCGCTCGTGTGGCGGACGTTTGCGTCGACGTCGAGCACGCAGGTCGCATCGCACAACACGCGCAATACGGCGCCAAGAATGCGCGCACAACCGCACCCCGCACAACGGCACCCCGCACAACCGCACCCCGCACAACTGCATCGCGCCGACGCTTTCTGGCTGATCGTCCTCTACGGCGTGCCCGGCTTCGGCTACATCATCACGGCGACGTTTCTTCCCGTGATCGCCCGCGCGGCGCTGCCGGCAGGCTCGCCGTGGCCGGATCTGTTCTGGCCGATGTTCGGCGGTGCGCTGGTCGTCGGCGCGCTCGTGGGCGCGCGGCTTCCCGGGCACTGGGACAATCGCACGCTTTTGGCCGGCTGCTACGTGTTGCAGGCGGTCGGCATCGTCTCGGGCATCGCGTCGCCGACGGCGGGAGGCTTCGCGCTCGGCAGCGCGCTGATCGGCTTGCCGTTCACCGCGATCACGCTGTTCGCGATGCGTGAAGCGCGCCGTCTGCACGGCGACGAGGCGGCGGGTCTGATGGGTTACGCGACGGCGGCTTATGGCCTTGGACAGATCGCCGGCCCGCTCGTCGCCGCGCCGATCGCCGCGCACACCGGTTCGTTCACGCCCGCGTTGTTGCTGGCGGCAGGCGCTCTGCTGGCGGGTGCGGTGGGCCTCGTCGTGGTCGCACTCGTTCGCCGGCCGCTGCGCGACTGAGCAAAAGAGGCGCGACGGGGCACACAAAGGAGAGGCAAAGAAGCGGCAAAGGAGGGACAAAGGAGAGGCGAAGGAGACACAAAAGAGAGACGAACGAGAGACAAAGGAGAGGCACGCAAGCACACAGGAAAGCGGCGACGGCATCCGACAAAACAAATTCAGCACCCGACGCACTAAAATGGCCGCTTTCCCGTCATCTCCGCGCGCCTGTCGCCGGGCGCGCCGCCTGCCATGCAACATTTCGCGTCGGACAACTACGCCGGCATCTGCCCCGAGGCGCTCGAAGCGCTGATCGCCGCCAACAACAGCGGCCACGAGCCGGCCTATGGCGACGACTCATGGACGCAGCAGGTCTGCGACCGCCTGCGCAACCTGTTCCAGACCGACTGCGAGGTGTTCTTCGTCTTCAACGGCACGGCGGCGAACTCGCTGGCGCTCGCGTCGCTGTGCCAGTCGTATCACTCGGTGATCTGCCACGAACTCGCGCACATCGAAACCGACGAATGCGGCGGCCCCGAGTTCTTCTCGAACGGCTCGAAGCTGCTGACGGCGCCGGGCATCGGCGGCAAGCTGACGCCGGACGCGATCGAAGCCGTCGTCACGCGCCGCGCCGACATTCACTATCCGAAGCCCAAGGTCGTCACGCTCACGCAATCGACGGAAGTGGGCACCGTCTACAGCGTCGGGGAAATCCGCGCGATCGCGGCGATTGCGAAACGCCGTCATCTGAAGGTTCACATGGACGGCGCGCGCTTCGCGAACGCGGTCGCCGCGCTCGACGTGCATCCGTCCGAGATCACGTGGCGCGCGGGCGTCGACGTGCTGTGCTTCGGCGGCACGAAGAACGGCTTGCCTGTCGGCGAGGCGGTCGTGTTCTTCGACCGCGCGCTCGCCGACGATTTCGCGTATCGCCTGAAGCAGGCGGGCCAGCTCGCGTCGAAGATGCGCTTCATTTCCGCGCCGTGGCTCGGCTTGCTGGACAACGACGTCTGGCTGCGCAACGCGCGTCATGCGAACGCGATGGCGAAGCTGATGGAATCGCGGCTCGCGGAGATTCCGGGCGTGAGCATCATGTTCCCAACCGAATCGAACGCGGTGTTCGCGCAGTTGCCGCCGCACGTCGCGAAGGCGATGCGCACGAGCGGCTGGAAGTTCTATGAGTTCATCGGCGCGGGCGGCTGCCGGCTGATGTGCGCCTGGGACACGCAGCCCGAGACCGTCGAGCGCTTCGCCGCCGACGTCCGCGCGCTGTGTGCCGCGTGAGCGGGCGCGTCCGCGTTCGCGGCATGGGCGTGAACGCCGACCGATGCAAGCCTGAGCCCAGGCCCAGGCACGAGCACGAGCACGAGCACGAGCACGAGCACGAGCACGCACCGCGTGCGACGAAACCGCTACAACAGCTAGAACCGCAAGTCGAACCAGGCAGACGGGACAAACGGGCGATCGCGGCAACAGGCGGGCACACTTCGCCGCACTGGTCGTAGTCACACGCAGCGGCTTCTCTGGAACGCAGCGCCGCTTCATCTTCGATAACAAAGGAGACACATCGACATGGCCTACATCTACTATCTGACGCACATTCATCTCGGCTACGACGCGCTCTCGCAGTTGCCAGCGGAGTGCGAGCGCTCGGGCATCAAACGGCCGCTCGTGGTGACGGACAAGGGCGTGATGGCGGCGGGCGTCGCGCAGCAGGCGATCGACGCGCTGAAGCTCTCCCACGTGCCCGTTTTCGACGACACGCCGTCGAACCCGACGGAAGCGATGGTGATGGCGGCCGCGCAGCGTTATCGCGAAGAGGGCTGCGACGGCTTGATCGCAATCGGCGGCGGTTCGTCGATCGATCTCGCGAAAGGCGTCGCGATCATGGCGACGCATCCGGGCACGATGACGGAATACGCGACCATCGAAGGCGGCAGCAACCGGATCACCGACAACGCCGCGCCGCTTATCGCCGTGCCGACCACGGCGGGCACGGGCAGCGAAGTGGCGCGCGGCGCGATCGTGATCCTGAATGACGGCCGCAAGCTTGGGTTTCACTCATGGCATCTGCTGCCGAAGGCGGCCATCTGCGATCCCGGCCTGACGCTCGGCCTGCCCTCGACGCTGACAGCCGCGACGGGAATGGACGCGATCGCGCATTGCATCGAGACGTTTCTCGCGCCGTCGTTCAATCCGCCCGCCGACGGCATCGCGCTCGACGGGCTAGAGCGCGCGTGGGCGAACATCGAACTCGCGACGCACGACGGCCAGAACCGCGACGCGCGCCTGCACATGATGAGCGCGTCGATGCAGGGTGCGATGGCCTTCCAGAAGGGACTCGGCTGCGTCCACTCGCTGTCGCATCCGCTTGGCGGCGTGCCCGTGAACGGGCGCACGTCGCTGCATCACGGCACGCTGAACGCCGTCGTGCTGCCCGCCGTGCTGCGCTTCAACGAAAGCGCGGAAACGGTCGTCGCGAATCGACGCTATGCGCGGATGCGGCGCGTGATGAACCTGCCGGACAATGCCGATCTCGCGCAGGCGCTGCACGACATGACGGCGCGCCTCGGCCTGCCGACGGGTCTCAGGCAAATGGGCGTCGACGAAAGCGTGTTCGACAAGGTGATCAAGGGCGCGCTCGCCGATCATTGCCACAAGACGAATCCGCGCGAAGCGACAGCCGACGACTATCGCCGGATGCTGACCGAGTCGATGTAAGCGCGCCACCCGTGCCACCCGTGCCACTCTTTACGCCCGAAGCACACGACATGAACAAACCGGCTCCGGCGGCGCGCGCCGCCTATCCGCACTTCCTCGCCATCGGCACGCGCTGGATGGACAACGATGTCTACGGTCACGTGAACAACGTCGTCTACTACAGCTACTTCGATACCGTCGTGAACGAATATCTGATCCGCGCGGGCGCGCTCGATATCGAGTACGGCACGACGATCGGGCTCGTCGTCGAGACGCAGTGCAACTACTTCGCGCCGCTCGTGTTTCCGGACCGCATCGACGCGGGCCTGCGCGTCGTGCGCCTCGGCACATCGAGCGTGCGCTACGAAGTGGGTCTCTTCAGGGAAGGCGACGACGCGCCCGCCGCGCAAGGGCATTTCGTGCATGTCTACGTGGATCGCGAAACGCGTCGTCCCGTCGCGCTGCCCGACAGGCTGCGCGCCGCGCTCGAACCGCTCGTCGTGCGTGACGTGCCCGAACCGTCCGACGTGCCCGTCGCACGCGACGCGCAGGCGGACTGACGCGTGCAGTCGCTCGTCATCGATGCGCTGAACGGCGTCAGCTACGGGCTGCTGCTGTTCATGCTGTCGGCGGGGCTGACGCTGATCTTCAGCATGCTCGGCGTGCTGAACTTCGCGCACGCGAGCTTCTACATGCTGGGCGCGTATGTCGGCTTTTCCGTTGCGGCGCGCGCGGGCTTCTGGTGGGCGCTCGTCGTGGCGCCGCTCGTCGTCGGGCTGATGGGCGCGGCGCTCGAGCGCTGGCTGCTGCGGCGCGTGCGGCCGCACGGACATCTCGCGGAACTGCTGCTGACCTTCGGCGCGGCGTATCTGATCGGCGAAGGCGTGAAGCTCGTGTGGGGCTTGCAGGCGTTGAGCGCGGTCGTGCCCCAGGCGCTCGACGGCCCTTTGTTCGACGTGTACGGCATCGCGTTCTCGCGTTACCGCGCGTTCATGATGGCCGTGGCCGTCGCGATGCTCGTCGCGTTGCATGCGGTGCTGCGCGTGTCGAAAGCGGGGCTCGTCGTGCGCGCGGCGCTCACGCATCCCGATGCCGTCGAAGCGCTCGGCCACGACGTGCCCCGCGTGTTCACCTGCGTATTCGCGGCGGGCACGGCGCTCGCGGCGCTGGCGGGCGTGATCGGCGCGCCGCTCTTCGTGCTCGAACCGGCGATGGCGGAATCGGTCGGCTCGATCGTGTTCGTCGTCGTCGTGATCGGCGGACTGGGCTCGCTCGGTGGCGCGCTCGTCGCGTCGCTCGTGATCGGCTGCGTGCAGACCCTGGCCGTCGCGAGCAACCTCTCGCTCGGCGGTTTGCTCGGCGCGCTGTTTGGCGTACTTCCCGGCCTTCTGGACGACGGCCGCGAGCGCATACTGCCCGCCGCGTGGAGCGCGCTGACGCTCGCGCAACTCGCGCCGCTCGTGCCGTATCTGCTGCTCGTCGCGATGCTCGCCGTGCGTTCGCGCGGACTCTTTGGACACCGCGAAGACGATGCATAACGTCCACGATGCGCCGCGTTCTTCATCGCGCGTGCAGCGTTCGCGCGTCATCGCGCCGTGGGCCGCGCTCGCGTTGCTGCTCGTCGTGCCGCCTTGCGTGTCGACGCAGAGCTGGCTCGTCGCCTGGCTCGCGCAGACCGCGTCGATGATCGTGTTCGCGCTGTCGTACAACCTGCTGCTCGGCGGCGCGGGGCTGCTGTCGTTTGGGCATGCGGCATCGTCGGGCATCGGCGCGCTGATCGCGGCGCATCTGTTCAATCGGCTCGGCGTGCCCTTGCCGTTGCTGCCGCTGCTGGGCGGTCTCGGCGGCGCGCTGTTCGGCGCGTTGTACGGACTCGTCGCGACGCGCCGCGCGGGCACCACGTTCGCGATGATCACGCTCGGCATCGGCGAACTCGTCGCGGCCGCCGCGTGGACTTTGCCGGACTGGTTTGGCGGCGAAGCGGGCGTCGCGATCGATCGCACGGCAGGCGTCGCCGTGCCGGGCTTCACGTTCGGACCCGCGCGCGAAGCGTATGCGCTGATCGCGCTATGGTGCGCGCTGTCCGTGCTCGCGATGGTCGCGCTGTCGCGCACCCCGTTCATGCGGCTCGCGCATGCCGTGCGCGACAACCCGGTGCGCGCGGCGGCCATCGGCTGCTTTCCGAGGCGCGTGCGTTACGAGGTCGTCGTGTGGTCGTCGTTTTTTGCGGGCATCGCGGGCACGCTGGGGTTGATCAATGTCGAGCTGGTGTCGACGGAAAGCGTCGGCATGTTGCGCTCGGGTTCGGTGCTGATCGCAACGGTGATCGGCGGCAGCGGCGTTTTTTTCGGGCCCGTCGCGGGTGCCGTCGTGCTGACGTTTTTCAGCGTCGTCGTCGCGAGCGCGACGCGCGCATGGCTCCTGTATCTCGGGCTGTTCTTCATCGTCGTCGTGATGGCTTCGCCCGATGGCATCGCGGGATGGATGCAGCGCCAGGCGGCCCGTTTCGCACGCGACGGCTGGCGCGCGTCACTGCCGTCTTTCGTCCTGCGAATGGCGAGCGCATGCGCGTGGTCGCTCGCGCTCGTGCTGTGCGTGCAACGGGCGTACGCGCGACGCTTCGGTACGGAAGAACAGGCGGCGCTCTTCTCGACGATCGGCTTCATGTGGCTGGCAATCGGCGTGCTGTGCCTCACTGCGATCGGCTGGCTCGCGATGAACATCGCGCAGCGATTCGAAAGAAGGCTGCCTGCCGATGCGCGCGCAGGAGTCCGCGCATGATGCCCGCGATCGCGGTGCGCGGCATCGAAAAGCGCTTCGGCGCGACGCGCATTCTGCGCGGCGTCGATCTGTCGATCGAACCGCACGAACGTCATGCGCTGATCGGGCCGAACGGCGCGGGCAAGTCGACGCTCTTCAATCTGATCGCGGGCGCGAAGCGGCCCAGCGCGGGACGCATCGAACTATACGGCGCGGACATCACGCGCCTTGCGCCCGCAGCGATCTGCCGACGCGGCCTCGCGCGCAGTTTTCAGACGACGAGTTTCTTCGCGAAGCTCAGCGTGTTCGATAACTTGCGCTGCGCCGCGCAGATCGCGAATCGCGACCGCGCGAGTTGGTGGCAGCGCTTCACCGTCACGCGAGCCGCCGATGCGCACGCCGAAGAAGTGCTCGATGCCGTCGGGCTCGGCGCGCGGCGCGACGTGATCGCGGGCTCGCTGAGCTACGCGGAACAGCGCGCGCTCGATCTCGGGCTCGCGCTTGCGAGCGGCGCGCACACGTTGCTGCTCGACGAGCCGACCGCGGGCATGAACCGCGCGGAGGCGGCGCGCGCGGTCGAGCTGATCCGCGTGGCGACGGCGGGCCGCACGCTGCTGATGGTCGAGCACGACATGGATGTCGTGTTCGGGCTCGCGGATCGCGTCAGCGTGCTCGTGCAAGGGCAGGTGATCGCAACGGGCACGCCGGATGCGATCCGCGCCGATCCCGCCGTGCAGGCCGCGTATCTCGGCCACGTGCTGCCAGGAGACGCGCGATGACCACGTTGCTGACGATGCGCGACCTGTGCGCGTGGTATGGCGCAAGCCAGGTGCTGCACGGCGTGAACCTGCATATCGAAGCGGGCGAGGCCGTCGCGCTCGCGGGCCGCAACGGCTCGGGCCGCTCGACGCTCGCGAAGGCGATTATGGGTTTCGTGCGCACGCAGGGCGCGATCGAGTTCGCGGGCCGATCGCTCGCGGGACGGCGCGCGTTCGAAATCGCGCGGCTCGGCATCGGCTACGTGCCTGAGCAGCGCGACGTGTTTCCGACGCTCTCTGTGCGCGAGAATCTGCAACTCGGACTGAAGCCACGCGGCAAGCAACGCAGTGAGCAGCGCGCGGCACGCTTCACGCTCGACGATGCCTTTGCGTTGTTTCCCGCGTTGCGCGAACGTGCGCGGGCGAAGGCGGGCGCCCTGTCGGGCGGCGAGCAGCAGATGCTGACGGTTGCGCGCGCATTGCTTGGCGATCCCGATCTTGCCGTGATCGACGAGCCGACGGAAGGGCTTGCGGGCCAGGTCGTCGACCAGCTTGCGGCCGCGTTGAAGCTGTTGCGCGAGCGCGGCGTCGCGATGCTGCTGATCGAGCAGCGTCTCGTGATCGCGGACCGGCTCGCTAGCCGCGTCGCTGTGATGGGGCATGGCGAAATCGTGTTCGACGGTCCGCTCGATCTGTTTCGCCGGCGTCCGGATGTGATGCACGAATGGCTGGGCGTGGGGTGATGTCTGCAACACTGGTTGTTTTTTGCCTTTGTCGCTGGCATCCGCGATGCGCCTCGCGGCGCGGGGGTTGCCCCTGTGCGGGGCGGCACTCACTTTTTTTGCCGCCGCAAAGAAAAGTAGGCAAAAGAAAGCGGGCTCACACCGCCAGTGCTTGACCTTTACCCACGGGCTCTCAACGTCCCCATCCTTCAGCCGGCAGCGTATTGGCCTATGTTCGTTGCCAGTGCACTACCTGAACGCCTCACCTGCATCTGCACCCGAATTTCGGCCCGCGACATCGAATATCCCCGGCCTCTTTGCGGCAAACTGTGTGTAGGCATTCGCGCCGTACAGGACACCCTCGCCACGCGATGCGGCGACAAGTGCGAGCGGTGCCCCGTACCATACAGCAACCTCATTCACTACCGACATGCGGCGTCAAAACGCTCGATGCTCTTAGCCATGCCACGGGTGCATGAAGCGGGGGTCAGGCGATTAGCCGGAGCGTTGGCGACGAACATCAGCGAGTACGCTACCGTGTGAAGCACGGGGACGTTGAGGGCCCGTGGGCAGAGGTCAAGCACTGGCGGTGTGAGCCCGCTTTCTTTGCTTACTTTCTTTGCGGCGGCAAAGAAAGTGAGTGCCGCCCCGCACAGGGGCAACCCCCGCGCCGGTAGGCACATCGCGGATGCCAGCGAAAAAAGCAAAAAACAACCAGCGTCGCAGACAAAAAATCATCTGGAATCCCTCTCCACGATCCACTCATGCTTCGGATCGTTCTTGAAGTGCCACGTCCGCGTCGGTCCCGCCATCACATTCAGATAGTACGAGTCGTACCCATATGGCACGACGACAGGATGATAGCCGCGCGGCACCATCACGACATCGTGATCCTCGACTGCGAGCGATTCGTCGATATCGCGCTCATCCGTATAGACGCGCTGAAACGCAAACCCTTGCGGCGGATTGAGCCGGTGATAGTACGTCTCTTCGAGCGAGCTTTCCGTCGGGATGTTGTCGGTGTCGTGCTTGTGCGGCGGATAGCTCGACGAGTGGCCGCCGGGCGTGCGCACTTCGACGACAAGCAGCGACTCCGCAGGCTCCGTCTGCGGAAAAATGTCGCACACGTAGCGCGTATTCGCGCCCTTGCCGCGCACCGAGCGCTTCATCTGCGAAGGCTCGATCAGGCGCGCAGCGTAGTCGCCCTTCGCGGGCGCGCTGGCGACGCCCACTTCGGCATGCCGGTTCGCGCGGATCGTCGCGCGCGTGTTGGGCGGCAGATAGACCGCGACGGGCGCGCTGTCTTCGAACACGCTGTCACGCGAGCCGAGCCCCGTCCATGTCTGCGCATCCGTTTCGACATCGACGGCGCCCGCCATCACGACGATGCACACTTCGCGCGACGCTTCGAGAACGTGCACGACTTCGTTCGACTCCATCCGGTATGCGGCGAAGCCCACATATTTCCAGCCCGCCGTATCGGGCGTGACGCGCGCGATCGTCTGGCCTTCGCGCTGTGCTTTCACGAGCAAACTCATGCTGCCTCCTGTGCGACATCGAGGGGCGCATCGACGAGCGTGCGCAGCGTGCGATACCCCTTCTGTGCATAAGCATACGACGGCGCGACGGCGGGGTCCTGCTCCGCTTCGACGACGAGCCAGCCGCGATAGCCGTGCCGCTTGAGCGTATCGATGATCGCGGGGAAATCGACGGCGCCATCGCCCGGCACGGTGAACGCACCCGCGATCACGGCATCGAGAAAGCTCCAGTTGCGGTTGCGCGCGAGCTTCATCACGGCCGGGCGGACGTCCTTGCAATGCACGTGGCAAACGCGGCCGATATGTCTGTTCAGCACCGTCGGCGCATCGCCGCCCGCAAACGTGATATGGCCCGCGTCGAACAGCAGGCCGACATCATCGCTCGTCAGCGCCATCAGGCGGTCGACGTCGGCGGGCGTTTCGACATACGCGCCCATGTGATGGTGATACGCGACGCGCACGCCCTTGCTCAACGTATAGCGCGCGAATTCGTCGAGCCGCTTCGCGTACGTGTTCCATTGCTCGTCCGTGAAGAAGCGCGGCCGCTGATAGAGCGGCAAGGGCGAGCCCTGTATCGTGTTGTGCACCTCGCCGTAGACCATCACGGTCGCGCCGTTTTTCGACAGCAGTTGCAGATGCGAATCGACGGCCTTGCATTCGTCTTCGATGCTGCGGCCGAAGTCCGCGAGCCGGCCCGAATACCAGCCGGAGACGAGCGAAAGATCGTACTGCTCGAACAGCGCCTTCAGCGCCTCGGGCTCGCGCGGAAACTTGTTGCCGAGCTCGAACCCCTGGTAGCCGATTTCGCGTCCTTCGGTGAGCGCGACTTCGAGCGGCGTCTCGCCGCCGAGCGACGGCAGATCGTCGTTCATCCACGACAGCGGATTGATGCCGATGCGTACTTCGAACTGACTCATGTGCGCTTCCTCACTGGTTGTCCTTGCCGCGTGCGTTCGTGTGCGCGTCGTAGTCGGCGCGCGCGTCGCGCACGCCTTCGCGCGGCGACACTTCCGGCACGGCGACTTCCCACCACCAGCCGCCTTCGTCGGTGGTGCGCGCGGGGTCGGTATCGATACAGATCAGGTACGTGCGGTCCGCGGCCCGCGCGCGCTGCATCGCGGCTTCGAGTTCCCGCACGTCGGCGACATGCTCGGCCTGCGCGCCCATCGCGCGCGCATGCGCGGCGAAATCGATGTTCGGCGCACCGGGCGCGCCTTGCACGCAGTCGTCGAACATATTGTTGAACGGCGCGCCGCCGCACGCCTGTTGCAGCCGGTTGATACAGCCATAGCCGCGATTGTCGAGCACGACGACGATCAGCTTCGCGCCGAGCATCACCGAGGTCGCGATCTCGCTGTTCATCATCAGATAGCTGCCGTCGCCGACCATCACGATCACTTCGCGCTCGGGCCGCGCGAGCTTCGCGCCGAGACCGCCCGCGATCTCATAGCCCATGCACGAGTAGCCATACTCGACGTGATACGCGCCCGGCCGGCCCGCGCGCCACAGCTTGTGCAGTTCTGCGGGCAGCGTGCCTGCCGCGCAGACGACGATGTCGTCCGTCGTCGAGCGCGCGCTCGAACGCTGCACGGCGCCGATCACGTCGGCATCGTAGGGGAGCGTATTACCGGTTTGCGGCGCGTGCGTGAGCCTGTGCACGATGTCTCGCCATTCGTTCGCGTGCTGCCGCGCGCGCGCGGTCCACGATGCATCCGCTTGCCAGCCTTCGAGTTGCGACGTGAGCGCTTCGAGCGCGAGGCGCGCATCCGCTTGCACGATGCAGCCGCGATGCTTGAGGCCATCGAATGCGTTTGCGTTGATGCCGATCACCTGCGCCTGCGTGAAGAGCGTGTTCGAGCCCGTCGTGAAGTCCTGCAAGCGCGTGCCGACGGCGAGCACGCAATCCGCTTCGTGCGCAAGCTCGTTCGCACCCGGCGAACCCGTCACGCCGAGCGCGCCGAGATTGAGCGGATCGTCCCACGCGAGCGCGCTCTTGCCCGCCTGCGTCTCGGCGACGGGAATGCCGTGCTTTTTCGCAAACGCGCGCAATGCCTCCGTCGCGCGGCCATACATCACGCCGCCGCCCGCGACGATCAGCGGACGCTTCGCGTTGCGCAGCACCAGCAGCGCATCGTCGATTTCACTCGCGACCGGCGAGGGCGCATGCAGCTTCACGACACGCGGCTCGAAAAACACAGCGGGATAGTTGTAGGCGGTTGCCTGTACGTCTTGCGGCATCGCGAGCGTCACGGGACCGCATAGCGCGGCGTCCGTCAGCACGCGAATCGCGCGTGGCAACGCATTGAGCAGTTGCGCCGGATGCACGATGCGATCGAAGTAGCGCGACACGGGCTTGAACGCATCGTTCGCCGAGATCCCGCCGTCGTGAAAGTCTTCGACCTGCTGCAACACCGGATCGGGCGCGCGCGACACGAAGATATCGCCGGGCAGCAGCAGCACGGGCAAGCGGTTCACGTGCGCAAGCGCGGCCGCCGTGATGAGGTTCGTCGCGCCGGGACCGATCGATGTCGTGACGGCCATCATCCGTCGGCGGAAATGCGCCTTCGCGAACGCAATCGCGCTGTGGGCCATCGCCTGCTCGTTGTGCGCGCGATACGTCGGCAGTGCGTGACGATGCTGATAAAGCGCTTCGCCGAGCCCCGCGACGTTGCCGTGCCCGAAGATCGCAAACACGCCGCCGAAGAGCGGCTCGGTGCCCTGGCCGTCTTCCGTCTCGACGAGTTGCGCAGCGAGATAGCGGACGACGGCCTGCGCCGCCGTCAGACGAATCGTGCCGTCCGCCGACACTTGCGCGGCCGCGTCGGACGAGGCCGCCACATCGTGATGCAACACGCGCTGATTCATGCCACCTGCTCCTGATGAACGTTACGCGGCGAACCCGCATTCGACGTGCCACCCGCGCCAGCCGTTGCACGCGAGTCGCGCCACGACTGGATCAGCGTTTCGAACGTGCGGCGCACACGCGCGATCAATTCGTCGTCACCGATCTCGCCCGCGAGCCACGCCTGACTCGGCTCGTGGAAGATCGTGCGGCCGACCGTGAAGCCCTTGCACGTCGTCGAGTGCGCAGCCGAGCGGAAGCCTTCGATCATCTGCTCGACAGGCGCCGACAGACCAAGCAGCACGACGCCACGGCAGTACGGATCGCGCTCGTGGATGAGGGCATCGACGGCTTGCCATTGCGATGCTTCCATCGGTTCGAGCTTCCACCACTCCGGATAGATGCCGATGTTGTAGAGGCGCTTCAACGCGCGAAACACGATGTCGGGTCCCGCAGTCAGATGAGGCAGATGCTTCGGCGGAATCACTTCGAGCAGCAGTTCGTGGCCGGATTCCTGCACGGCGTCATAGAGCGAACGAAGCTGCGCTTCCTGTTCGATGCGTTGCTCGATCGGCTCGTCGGGATGGAATTGAACGAGGCACTTCACCACGTGCTCGCGCGGCCAGCTAGTGAGCGTCGTGCCGACGGAGCGCCCGTGATCGAACACGAGCGGCACCGAGCCCGGCAGCTCGACGGGCCGGCCGATCCACCAGCCGCGTCCCGTCGCGTCGTTCAGCGCATCCTGGCCGTAGCGGTCGTCGATCAGCACGCCGATGCGGCCCTGCAAGCCGAGCGCCTGCTCCGTCTGCTCGACGGCTTCGACGAACAGGCGCTTCAGCTTCGAAATGCGCGCCGGGTCCGCGCCTGTTTGCTGCGCGAGTTCGAAGAACTGGTTGCGATGATCGAACGCGAAGCCGAGCACTTCATCCCACGTCTTGCGCGCGGGCGTTACGCGATGCAGACGCGCGAGCGTTGCGTCGCGATCGGGGCGGCGCATGCGCGCGGGGTCCGCTTTCGCTTCGCGCAGGAAGCAGTCGAGTTCGGCGGGCGTCGGCATTGCGGGCGCGCAGCCGTGACGCGACACGACGAGCGCGCCGCTCGCATTCGCGGCGCGCGCGCACGCTTCGAGCGGCTCGTCGCGCAGCCAGCCCGACAGGAAGCCGGACGCGAACGCATCGCCTGCGCCGAGCACGTTCAGCACGTCGACTTCGACGCCGCCGTGAATCGGCGCGTCGTCGATCGAAGCCGGCACGTTGCCGTCGATGATCTGGCAGCCGAGCGGCCCGCGCTTCACGACGAGCGTTGCGGGCGTCACGCTGCGCACTTGCGCGAGCGATTCGATCAGCGAGTCCTTGCCGCCCGCGATGCGAAACTCTTCTTCCGTGCCGATCACGAGATCGAAGAGGGGCAGGATGCTCTGAATGTGCGCGCTCACGCTGTCGTTCGCGATGAAGCGCGTCTCGCCGTCGGCCTTGCCCGTCAGGCCCCACAGCACAGGCCGATAGTCGATGTCGAGCACGGTGCGCACGTCGTTGCGGCGCGCGTACTCCAATGCGCGGCGGCTCGTGCGGTTCACCTGTTCCGTCGAGAAGTGCGTGCCCGTAATGAGCAGCGCTTTCGACGACGCGATGTACGCCTCGTCGAAATCGGCTTCGTCGACGGCCATGTCCGCGCAGTTCTCGCGATAGAAGATCAGCGGAAAGGTGTCGCGGTCTTTCAGGCCGAGCAGCACGAGCGCGGTGAGCCGCTCGTGATCGACGCGCACGTGGCTGACGTCGCAGCCTTCCTTCGTCAGCGTTTCGGTGAGAAAGCGGCCCATGTGGTCGTTGCCGACGCGCGCGAGCATCGACGCGTTCAAGCCGAGCCGCGCGCAGCCGAACGCGATGTTCGCCGACGAGCCGCCCAGATATTTCGCGAAGCTCGCGACGTCTTCGAGCCGCGCGCCGACCTGTTGCGCGTACAGATCGACGGCGAGCCGGCCGAGGCAGACGATGTCGCGGCTGCGGCCCGTCGCGAAGCGGCTCGCGCTATTGGCGTTGGGTGTGCTGGTGTGAGCCATAGGTATGTCCTGAGTGTGGTGCGCGCAGCGAGAAGGGCGTAGCGATGCAGCGGCAAGCCGCGTGAATCAGATCGTCGCGCCTTCCAGTTCGCTGATCATCTTCTGCATTTCGGCGCCGCCTGCCATCATGTCGAGCACTTCATCTTTCGTGATGGTTTCCTTCGTGAAGGTGCCCATCGACTTGCCGCGATTGAGCAGCGTGAACGAATCGCCGATCGGATACGCATGGTGCACGTTGTGCGTGATGAAGATCACGGAGATGCCTTTTGCGCGCGCCTTGTGGATCAGCTTCAGCACGTTGAAGCTCTGCTTCACGCCGAGCGCCGCAGTCGGTTCGTCGAGAATCAGCACGCGCGCGCCGAAGTGAATCGCGCGCGCAATCGCGAGACACTGCCGCTCGCCGCCCGACATCGTGCCGATCGGCTGATGCGGGTCGCGCACCATGATGCCCATTTCGGCGAGCTTGTCGCGTGCAATGCGCGCGCTCGTGTCGAGGTCCATCACGTTGACGAGACCGAAGAGCTTTTTCTGCGGCTCGCGTCCCATGAAGAAGTTGCGCGCGACCGACAGCAGCGGCACGAGCGCGAGATCCTGATACACGGTCGCGATGCCGAGGTCGAGCGCGTCGCTCGGCGATTCGAACATCACCTTCTTGCCGTCCACCAGGTAGTCGCCGGAAGAGGGCTGGTGCACGCCCGCGAGCGTCTTGATGAGCGTCGACTTGCCCGCGCCGTTGTCGCCGAGCAGGCAGTGCACTTCGCCGCGCTTCAATCGAAGCGTGACGCCCGAGAGCGCGATCACCTTGCCGAAATACTTGCTGACGTTTTCGAGCGACAGAATGATGTCGTCTTGCTTGAGAGTGTCGGACATGGCCGTTTCCTCGTGTCGGGTGCGATGGCGTGATGACGATTGCAAGATCACGGCCGTGTCACGATTGGGACACGCGGCGCCGCACATAGTGGTTGAACAGCACCGCGATCAGCAGCATCACGCCGAGGAACACGCGGAACCAGTCGGAACTGACATTCGTATAGGTGATGCCGATCTGCACGACGCCGAAGATCAGCGCGCCGAAGCAGGCGCCCACCACCGAGCCGTAGCCGCCCGTCAGCAGCGTGCCGCCGATCACCGCGGCAATGATCGCCTCGAATTCCTTTTGCAGGCCACGGTCGGCGGCGGCCGAGCCGATGTCGCACACTTGCAGCACGGCGAACAGGCACGAGCAGAAGGCCGTCAGCACGAAGAGGGAAATTTTCACGCGGCGCACGGGCACACCGACGTTCTTCGCGGCGTTCGCATCGCCGCCGACTGCGAGCATCCAGTTGCCGTAACGCGTCTTCGCGAGCACGAATGCGCAGATGGCGGCGAGCCCGAACCACCACAGCAGCACTTTCGGAATGCCCGGCACGAGCGGCTGGCCGTTGTCGAGCAGCGAGCCGATGCCCATGTGCGCGAGGCTCGTGAAGAGGGCATGCAGCGCGACGCCGTGGAACAGGAAGTTTGTCACGGGGTCGGCCTGCGCGAGATCGCCGACGCCCGAGATGATCGTGCGGTCCGCGACCATGATCGACAGTGCGAGCGTCAGGCCGCGCAGGATGAAGAGGAACGCGAGCGTCACGATGAACGACGGCAGGCGCGTGCGCATCACGAGGTAGCCGTTCAATGCGCCGAGCGCCATCGATCCGGCGAACGCGAACACGATCGCAGCCCATATGGGCCAGTGAAAATAGACGGCGGGTATCGCGACCATCATGCCGGCGAAGCCGATCATCGAACCGATGGACAGATCGAACTCGCCCGCGATCATCAGCAGACAGGCGCCGACGGCGAGAATGCCCAGATACGCGGACACCTGCGACCAGTTCATCACGCCATCGAGATTGAACATCCCTGAGCCGCTCGCGCCGATCGCGAACACGAGGAACACGAGCACGGTGCCCGAAATCGCGGCGAATTCCGGCCGGTTCAGCAGATGTCCGAAGAACGATTCCTTTCTGATTCGCTCGTCGGCTGCCGGGGCCGAAACCGACTGCGACGACTGCGACGAATGCGCGTCGTTGCCCGCCGCGTCGTGACGATGCGAAGGAAAGTGTTTGCCGGCTACGCCCATGATGTCTCCTTTGTGGACCCGGGTCGGCGCGTGTACGCCTTGCCCGGGTCCCATGCAAGCAATTGCGGTCGACGGTAGCGGGTGCGTGAGCGCCTGTTCCCGTCACATGCACGATAGTTGCTGAATACCCGGCTTCGCTGCGCGGTTCACTCATGAGAGTGGCGAGAGTGCGCAGAAGGCCGGTCAATCTCGCGGTCGGGGCGCCCGACGATGGCGGCCGCAGCTTGCACGTGAAAAATGCGGAAGTGCGAACGTGCGAACGTGCAACAGGCCGCCGGGGTCGCGCATTGGCTGGCGCGCCCGGTACCGCGTATGACCAGGTAAAAGGTCAGTCGGTTAGCGGTACTGGCCCGCGTACTTGACGACCGTGTCGATATTCGCCTTCGTGATGAAACCCGGACCGGAGCGAATGTTCTTCGGCCCATACGACGGTTCGAGGCCGTATGTTTGCAAGCGAGCCTTGAACTTCGGATTGGCCTCCAGAATCTGCCTGATCTTCGCCGGGTCGGTCGTGTGCTCCTTCTTCACGATCGCGAGCACGGCGACGGGGATATAGCCCTGCAGATACGGTTGCTGGTCGATCGCAAAGGCAATCGTGCCCGCCTGGATGCCCTTCGCGATGTCATCCGAGAAGTCGAACGTGCAGAAATAGATCTTGCCAGCGAGGCCCATCTGCTGCACGGCCTTCAGCGACGCCGACGCAGGCGTCGGGCCGAGCGTCAGGATCGCGCCCGTGTTCGGATGGTTGCGCAGATACGCGCTCACCTTCGACTGGATTTCGGTCGGGTCCTGGCCGGAATCGATCGTCGAGCTCTTGTAGTTCACGCCGAGCGCATCGGCGAAGCCACGGCAACGCTCGAACGAAACGGCGTTGGTCGCGAAGTGGTTCACGCACAGGAACGACTTCACGCCCGCTGCCTTCGCCTTCTCGCCCGCCGCCTTGCCCGCCACGTATTCGGGCTGGCCGATGTGCATGATCGCGCCGAGCTTCTCGCTTTGCTCTTCCGTGCCGGAGTTGATCGTGACGAGCGGGATCTTCTTCGCCGTGACCTTGCCGATCGAGCTCTTCAGCACGTCGAAGTCGGCGATGGTGACGATCACGCCATCGTAGTTGCGCGCCGCCGATTGCTCGATCAGACGCGACATGTCGGCGATGTCGCCGTTGGGCGGATTGCGGTAGTCGGTTTCGACGTTGAAATCCTCGTCGGCCTGCTTGATCGCATTCTTGATCGTGTTCCACCACGAATCGGAGTCCGGCGCGTGACTGATCAGCACGAAGTGAGCGTCGGCCGCCTGTGCCGCCGGCGCCGTCATCGCGCCGATGCCCGCCGCCAGCGTAATGGCGGCTGCCAGAACCTTGAACGAAGCCTTGCCCTTGCAAAGTCTCATTGTCTCCACCTTTCTCGGTCTGTTCGTTTTTGAGGGGAGCGTCTGACGCTTTGCGAGGTGATGCCGGCCCGCCGTTGCGTCATCGCTCAGGACCAAGAGTAGGCCAACTTTTCGAGAGTTGCAATGAAAATTTCATGTCAAAGAAAAATGGAAAATCCATTCCATTTGCTTTCGGTTATGCCTATACTCCGCATCGTCGGGATAGCGCGTCGACGTTGCCGCGAACGCTTGCGGGACGCGGTTTTGCGCTGCAAAAAGCACTGAGGTCAGGACTATGGCGGAAGACAGCACAGAAGAATTGCCGAGCGTCGATGAATTGATGCAACGCATCGCGGAGAACTATGAGTCGCTGCCGCGTCAGTTGAAGAGCGTGGCAACGTATATCGAGCAGCACCGGTCGAGCGTGATGGTCGATCGCACCAGTGACATCGCGCTGAGTTGCGGCGTGCATCCGTCCGCCGTCGTGCGCTTTGCGCAGCGTTTCGGCTTTTCAGGCTTTTCGGATCTGCAGGCGGTGTTTCGCCAGGCGTACACGACGCAGGGCGCGTCGTCTCAGAGCTATCAGCAGCGCATTCGCAAGCTGATCGACGAGAAGCCGGGGCGGCTGTCGGGCGGCAGCGTCGCGCGCGAATTCATGGCCGCGTGCCGCGACGGTCTCGACGAGCTGGAACGTTCGCTCGACGACGCGCAATTCGACGCCGCCGTGAAGATGCTGCAACAGGCCGAGAACATCTATGTGGTCGGCGTGCGGCGCTCGTTTCCTGTCGCGAGCTACATCGTCTACGCGTTGCAGCACACGCCGAAGCGCGTGCATCTCGTGTCGGGCTTCGGCGGGATGTACCGCGAGCAGATTCGCAGCGTGAAGAAGGGCGACGTCGTGATCGCGATCAGCTTCGCGCCCTATGGCAAGGAGACGCAGTACTGCCTGCGCGTCGCGCATCACCATCAGGCAAAGACACTCGTCATTTCGGATAGCCAGTTGTCGCCGCTCGCACGCTACGCGACGACGCAGCTGTATGTGAAAGAGGGCAGCGCGTTCGCGTTCCGCTCGCTGACCAGCACGATCTGCCTGTGCCAGGCGCTGTTCATCGCGCTCGCGTACAAGCTGGAACTGAACGTAGAAGAGTCGACAGACACTGGAGGATACGATGACTGATGTGGCAGGCAAGACGATCGACGTGGCTGTGTTCGGCGCGGGACGCATCGGCAAGATTCATGCGTCGAATCTCGCGCGGCAGCCGGGCGTGCGGCTCAAGTATGTCGTCGATGTGAATCGCGACGCGGCAGCCGCGCTCGCCGCGCAATACGGCGCGCAGGTCGCGGATGTCGACGGCGCGATGGGCGATGCGTCGGTCGGCGCGACCGTCATCTGTTCGAGCACCGATACGCACGCCGAGCTGATCCTGCAATCGGCCGCGCAGAAGAAGCACGTGTTTTGCGAAAAGCCCGTCGATCTGACGCTGGAACGCGCGCGCGCCTGCGCCGATGCCGTCGCGAAAGCGGGCGTCGTGTGCATGATCGGCTTTCAGCGGCGCTTCGATCCGACCTTCGCCGCGCTGAAGGCGCGCCTCGATGCGGGCGAGATCGGCACGCCGGAAATGCTCGTCGTGACGAGCCGCGATCCCGGCGCGCCGCCCGTCGAGTACATCAGGCACTCGGGCGGTATCTTCAAGGACATGCTGATTCACGACTTCGACATCTTCCGCTGGATTCTCGACGACGAAGCCGACACGCTGCACGCGACGGGCAGCTGTCTGTCCGATCCCGCGATCGCCGATGCCGGCGATATCGATTCGACAGCCGTGACGATCCGCACGAAGCGCGGGCGTCTGTGCCAGATCAATACGGCGCGGCGCGCTGCGTATGGTTACGACCAGCGCTTCGAGGTGCTCGGCAGCGACGGCATGCTGCAGGCGGGCAACGTGCGTCCGACGCAAGTGTCCGCGTACTCGAAGACGGCCGTCTCCAGCGACGTGCCCGAGCACTTTTTCCTCGAACGCTATCGCGCCGCGTATGCGCTCGAAATCGCGCATTTCTTCGAGGCCGTCACGCAAGGCAAGCCGGTGCGCACGACGGTCGCCGACGGCATGAAGGCGCTCGAACTCGCGGAGGCCGCGACGCTTTCGTGGCGCGAAGGGCGCGCCGTCAAGCTCAACGAGGCGCTGTGATGAGCGCGGGGCCTTTGCGTATCGGCGTGGTGGGGCTGGGGCGGCTCGGCAAGCGGCATGCGGAGAATCTCGCGTATCGCGTGTCGGGCGCGGCGCTCGTGGCCGCGTGCAGTCCCGTCGAAGCGGAGCGGACGTGGGCGCGCGACACGCTGCCCGCGCCGCGCGTCTACGACGACTATCACGCGCTGCTCGACGATCGCGACGTCGATGCCGTGTGGCTCGTCACGCCGTCCGCGCTGCACGCGCAGCAGATCATCGATGCGTTGCGTGCGGGCAAGCATGTGTTCTGCGAAAAGCCGCTGTCGCTCGATCTCGCCGAGTGCGAGCGCGTGATCGAAGAGGCGCGGCGTCATCCGCAGTTGCACGCGACGATCGGCTTCATGCGCCGTTTCGATCCGAGCTATCGCAACGCATTCGAGAAGATCGAGGCGGGCGCGATCGGGCGGCCGTTCATGGTGCGCTCGCAGACCTGCGACCAGAACGATCCCGAAGGCTTTTTCGTGCGCTTTGCGCCGAACTCGGGCGGCATCTTTCTCGACTGCACGGTGCACGACATCGACGTCGCGCGCTGGCTGCTCGGCATGCCGAACGCGAAGCGCGTCTATGCGAGCGGCGTGGTCGCGCTGCACGAGGGCCTGCGCGAATTCGGCGACGTCGATAACGGCGTCGCGATCTGCGAGTTCGAAGGCGGACGCATCGCGATGTTCTACGCGTCGCGCACGCTCGCGCACGGCAACGACACGGGCAGTGAAGTGATCGGCACGGCGGGCGCGCTGTATATCGGGCGCAATCCGCGCATGAACCGTGTCGAGATCGCCGACGCGAGCGGCATCCGCAACGAGTGCACGCCGACGTTCTTCGATCGCTTCGAAGAGGCGTTCCTGTGCGAAGCGCAGGCGTTCGTTGCCGCAGTGAGGGAAGGGCGGCAGAGCGGCGCGACGCTCGCGGACGCGATGGAGGCGACGCGCATCGGCTATTCGCTGCGCGAATCGCTCGCAAGCGGACGGGCTGTCGATCTGTAAGCGAAGCGCGCGCATCGGCTGTCTGACTGTCGCGGCCTGGGCGCGCTCGAAGCGCATGCGTTAGAATTTGACCCTCTGCATGGCGCCGCTTCCGCGAATATTCGAGCGGAACACGGGCGCCGCCTCACGAAGGTCATCGTCGATGGAAATTCAGATTCACAAGGAAGTCGATGCGCGCGGCTTGAAGTGCCCGCTGCCCATTCTGCGCGCGAAGAAAGCGCTGGCCGACATGGAAAGCGGCCAGATTCTCAAGGTGCTCGCCACCGATCCCGGCTCGCAACGCGATTTCGCCGCGTTCTCGAAGCAGACGGGCAACGAGATCGTCGAGTCGTCGACACTGCCGGACAAGGTGTTCGTGTTCCTGATGCGGCGTCGCTGAGGCTTCGCGGGTGAGGTACGCGGGCAAGATGCGCGGGTGAGATACGCGGCTGCATTTCGACGTCTCGCGTTACAAGCTCATGAAAAAAGGCGCTGCGTTCCCGAGGGGCGCAGCGCCTTTTTCTTCCTGCTTGCATGACGGCCCGCCGTGCTGCTCGCACGCGGGCCGAACGTTCGATCAGCCTTCCAGCACGGGCGAACGGGTGCGCAGATACTCTTCGAAGTCCGCGGCCACTTCCGGGTGGCGCAGCGCGAATTCGACGGTCGCTTTCAGATAGCCGAGCTTGCTGCCGCAGTCGAAACGCGTGCCGTGATACCTGTACGCGAGCACCTGCTCATCGGCGAGCAGCGACTGGATCGCGTCCGTCAGTTGCAGTTCGCCGCCCGCGCCCGGCTTGAGCGCGCGGATGTGATCGAAGATGCGCGGCTTCAGCACGTAACGGCCGACCACGCCGAGATTCGACGGCGCGACTTCGGGCGCCGGCTTCTCGACGATGCCCGACATCTTGATGATCGCGTCTTCCCACTCCTTGCCGTCGACGATGCCGTACGACTTCGTCTCCGACGGCGGAATCTCTTCGACGCCGATCACCGAGCTGTGATAGTGATCGAACACCTCGATCATCTGCTGCATGACGGGCGGCTTGCCGTACAGCAGGTCGTCCGCGAGGATCACGGCGAACGGGTTGTCGCCGACCAGCTTTTCCGCGCACAGCACCGCGTGGCCCAGACCCAGCGCCTCCGGCTGACGCACGTAGAAGCAGTCGACGTGGCTCGGCTTGATGCTGCGAACCAGTTCGAGCAGCTTCGCCTTGCCGCGCGCTTCCAGCTCGGCCTCGATTTCGTACGACTTGTCGAAGTGGTCTTCGATCGCGCGCTTGCTGCGGCCCGTCACGAAGATCATTTCGGTGATGCCGGCCGCCATCGCTTCTTCGACTGCGTACTGGATCAGCGGCTTGTCGACGATAGGCAGCATCTCCTTGGGGCTCGCCTTCGTGGCTGGAAGAAAGCGCGTACCGAGACCCGCGACCGGAAAAACTGCCTTAGTAACTTTTAACATGTGTGTACCCTACGTCCTCTGGTTTGGAATGCGTGGAGGCGCCGCTTGGCGCGGCACGCATGGGGCGTAAATCAGGCCGGCAAGCGCGACAGTTGTGCCGTCAGCTTGCCAATCGTGGTCTGGTATTCTGCCAGCCTTTTTTGCTCCTGCTCAACGACCGCCGGCGGTGCTTTTGCAACAAAGCTCTCGTTCTGGAGCTTGGCGTTACATTTCGAAACCTCTGCATTCAGTCTTGCGATTTCCTTTGACAGGCGTTCGCGTTCGGCGGCGACATCGATTTCCACCTTCAACACGAGCTTGTCCGTTCCTACGATAGCAATTGGCGCGCCATGCGCCTGTGCATCGAGCGTTGCCTCGTCCGCGATGATCTGCACCTCGGACAAACGTGCCAACGCCTGGGCGTAGGGCGCGAACGACGCGAGCCGCGCGGCGTTGCCCGTCACGAGCAGCGGCACCTTCGTTGCCGGCGACAGGTTCATCTCGCCACGCAGATTACGGCATGCGTCGATCACGGCCTTCAGATCGGCGGCCCATTGCTCGGCCGTTTCGTCGATCTTGCGCGGCTCCGCGATCGGGTAGGGCTGCGTCATGATCGACGCCTCGCCTTCCGCCTTGCCTTCAGGATAGCTGTCCGTGAGCGGCGCCACCTTTTGCCACAGCGCTTCCGTGATAAACGGAATCACAGGATGCGCGAGCCGCAGCACCGTTTCGAGCACACGCAACAGCGTGCGGCGCGTGGCGCGCTGCTGTTCCGGCGTGCCCGTCTGGATCTGCACCTTCGCGAGTTCGAGATACCAGTCACAGTATTCGTCCCACACGAACTTGTATAGGGCGTTTGCCACATTGTCAAAACGATAATCCGCGAAGCCTTTTTCGATTTCGGCTTCGACGCGCTGAAGCAGCGACACGATCCAGCGGTCGGCCTGCGAAAAGTCCGTGTAGCCGCCCGGCCCGCAATCGCCGGGCTGGCACGCGCCCGGCTTCGAGAAGCCGCAGTCGTGGCCTTCGCAGTTCATCAGCACGAAGCGCGTTGCGTTCCACAGCTTGTTGCAGAAGTTGCGATAGCCTTCGCAGCGCGCGAGGTCGAAGTTCACGTTGCGGCCGAGCGTCGCCATCGACGCCATCGTGAAGCGCAGCGCGTCCGTGCCGAACGCGGGAATGCCTTCGGGGAATTCCTTGCGCGTTTTCTTTTCGATCGACGCCGCCTGCTTCGGATTCATCAGCCCGGTGGTGCGCTTCGCGACGAGCGCATCGAGGCCGATGCCGTCGACGATGTCGATCGGGTCGAGCGTATTGCCCTTGCTCTTCGACATCTTCTGGCCTTCGGCGTCGCGCACGAGGCCGTGCACGTAGACCGTGTCGAACGGCACCTTGCCGGTGAAGTGCGTGGTCATCATGACCATGCGCGCGACCCAGAAGAAGATGATGTCGAAGCCGGTGACGAGCACCGACGACGGCAGAAACGCTTCCAGCTCCCGCGTCTCGTTCGGCCAGCCGAGCGACGAGAACGGCACGAGCGCCGACGAGAACCACGTGTCGAGCACATCTTCGTCACGCTTCAGCGCGCCCTTGTAATCCTTCGCATCGGCTTGCGCGCGTGCTTCCTCTTCCGTCTTCGCGACGAAGATCTCGCCGTTCTCGCCGTACCACGCGGGAATCTGATGACCCCACCACAGCTGACGCGAGATGCACCAGTCCTGGATGTTTTCGAGCCACTGGTAGTACGTGGTCGTCCAGTTCTCCGGCACGAATCTGATCTGGCCGTTGCGGACCACGTCGAGCGCCGTTTCGGCAATCGACTTGCCCGGATTGAACGTGCCTTCGGGCGCCGGCTTGCTCATCGCGACGAACCACTGGTCGGTGAGCATCGGCTCGATCACGACGCCCGTGCGGTCGCCGCGCGGCACCATCAGCTTGTGCGGCTTCACCGATTCGAGCAGCCCGAGCGCTTCGAGATCCGCGACGACCTGCTTGCGTGCATCGAAACGATCCATGCCGCGATATTTTTCGGGCGCGTTGTCGTTGATCTTTGCGTCGAGCGTGAGGATTTCGATCTGCGGCAGCTTGTGGCGCTGGCCGACCTGGTAGTCGTTGAAATCGTGCGCGGGCGTGACCTTCACGACGCCCGTGCCGAACTCGCGATCCACGTAGTCGTCGGCGATGATGGGGATTTCGCGGTTCGTCAGCGGCAGCTTCACGGTCTTGCCGATCAGATGCGCGTAGCGCTCGTCTTCCGGATGCACCATCGCGGCGACGTCGCCGAGCATCGTTTCGGGGCGCGTCGTCGCGACGGTCAGATGGCCCGAGCCGTCGGCGAGCGGATACTGGATGTGCCACAGATGGCCGTTCTCTTCCTCGCTGACCACTTCGAGATCGGACACGGCCGTGAGCAGCACCGGGTCCCAGTTGACGAGGCGCTTGCCGCGATAGATCAGGCCCTGTTCATACAGACGCACGAACACGTCCCGCACGGCGGCCGACATCTTGTCGTCCATCGTGAAGTATTCGCGTGACCAGTCGATCGACGCGCCGAGGCGCCGCACCTGGTTCGTGATCGTCGAGCCGGATTGCTGCTTCCATTCCCACACGCGCTCGACGAATTTTTCGCGGCCGAGGTCGTGGCGCGAAACGCCTTGCGCGTCCAGTTGCCGTTCGACGACGATCTGCGTCGCGATGCCCGCGTGGTCCGTGCCCGGCACCCACAGCGTGTTTTCGCCGAGCATGCGGTGATAGCGGGTCAGGCCGTCCATGATCGTCTGGTTGAACGCGTGGCCCATGTGCAGCGTGCCCGTGACGTTGGGCGGCGGCAGTTGAATCGAGAAGTTCTTGCGGCCCGGTTCGAACGCCGGAGCGGCGTAGCCGCGTTTTTCCCATTCGGGGCCCCAGTGGGCCTCGATCGTCTGCGGCTCGAAACTCTTGGCCAGCGTGCTGTCGCTTGTCGTCATCGTCAAAATCTGCCGGAAAATACGTGGAAAGATGCCCGAAACCCTGAATTATAAAGGGTGGCGCGAGGCGGCGGTCCGCGCGGGCTGTTGCGCGCGCTCAAGACAGGGGCAAGGCGGGCTCGGGATGGGGCGCAAGACAGCGCGTCAGACGGGACGCAGGACAGCGAGCAAGGCAGGGCACGATCAGACGCACGATCAGGCGCGCGATCCCGGCGGAATCGACGACCGGCAGCCCCACGCGCATCTGCGGCGCACCAGGCTCGGAGCGTCGCGGTCTTATAATGACGGACCACCCGCCGCAATCGTCGTTTCTTCTCGTCATCCATGCCCGAACTGCTCGCGAACCTGAACCCCGAACAACACGCCGCCGTCACGCTGCCGAACGAACCGGCGCTCATTCTGGCGGGCGCAGGCAGCGGCAAGACGCGCGTGCTGATCACGCGGATCGCGTGGCTGATCCAGCACGGTCTCGCAACGCCTGCAACCTTGCTCGGCGTCACCTTCACGAACAAGGCCGCGCGCGAAATGATGTCGCGCCTGTCGGCGCTGCTCCCCATCGATACGCGCGGCATGTGGATCGGCACGTTCCACGGCCTGTGCAACCGGATGCTGCGCGCACATCACCGCGACGCGGGCTTGCCGCAGACGTTCCAGATCCTCGACACGGCGGATCAGCTTTCGGCGATCAAGCGCCTGATGAAGGGCCTGAATATCGACGACGAAAAATATCCGGCGAAGAACCTGCAGTACTTCATCAACAACGCGAAGGAGCAGGGGCTGCGTCCGAAGGACGTTGACGCTTCGGACAACTTCAACCGCAAGTTCGTCGAACTGTACGAAGCGTACGACCAGCAATGCCAGCGCGAAGGCGTCGTCGATTTTCCGGAACTGCTGCTGCGCTGCTACGAGCTGCTGTCGTACAACCCGCCGCTGCGCGCGCATTATCAGGCGCGCTTCCGCCACATTCTCGTCGACGAGTTCCAGGACACGAACAAGCTGCAATACGCGTGGCTCAAGCTGCTCGCGGGCGAGCACAACGCGATCTTCGCCGTCGGCGACGACGATCAGTCGATCTACGCGTTTCGCGGCGCGAACGTCGGCAACATGCGCGACTTCGAGCACGAGTTCAAGGTTCAGCATCTGATCAAGCTCGAGCAGAACTACCGTTCGCACGGCCATATTCTCGATGCGGCGAATCAGCTGATCGCGCACAACGCGCGGCGTCTCGGCAAGAACCTGCGCACGGACGCGGGCCACGGCGAGCCGGTGCGAGTCTACGAGGCGGCGACGGATTCGCAGGAAGCCGGCTGGATCGTCGAAGAGATTCGCGCGCTGATCAACACGGGCCTGTCGCGCAGCGAGATCGCCGTGCTCTATCGAAGCAACGCGCAGTCGCGAACGATCGAACATACGCTCGTGAACGTCGGCATTCCGTATCGCGTGTATGGCGGCCTGCGATTCTTCGAGCGCCAGGAAGTGAAGCACGCGCTCGCGTATCTGCGCCTGATCGACAACCCGAACGACGACACCGCGTTCGCGCGCGTCGTCAATTTCCCGGCGCGCGGCATCGGCGCGCGCTCGATCGAACAGTTGGCGGACGCGGCGCGCCTGTACAACTGCTCGATGGCGGCGGCGATTCCGTATGTGACGGGCAAGGCGGGCACGAGCCTCGGCGGGTTTGCGAACCTGATCGCGAGGATGCGCGCCGAAACGGCGCAGATGAGCTTGCCCGAAACAGTCGAGCACGTGGTGCGCGCGAGCGGCCTGTCTGAGTTCTATCAGAACGAGCGCGAAGGTCAGGACCGGCTGGAGAACCTGCAGGAACTGGTGAACGCGGCCACGGCCTTCGTCAGCGAGGAAGGCTACGGGCTCGACACGCCCGCGCGCTCGATTCCGCTGCGTCCGGGCGCGACGGCCTCACCGGAACTCGCGGTCGCGACCGACGATCCCGGCGTCGACGTGCTCGACGCCGCGAATCCCGCCGACCCCGCGCAGAACCCCGACACGATGACGCCGCTCGCGGGTTTCCTGTCGCACGCGTCGCTCGAAGCCGGCGACAACCAGGCGCAGGCCGGCCAGGAAGCGGTGCAGCTGATGACGGTGCATGCGGCGAAGGGCCTCGAATTCACGGCTGTGTTCATCACCGGCCTCGAAGAGGGGCTGTTTCCGCACGAGAACAGCGCGATCGAAGCGGACGGGCTCGAAGAAGAGCGCCGCCTGATGTACGTCGCGATCACGCGCGCGAAGGAGCGGCTGTATCTGTCGTTCGCGCAGAGCCGGATGCTGCATGGCCAGACGCGCTACAACATCCGCTCGCGCTTCTTCGACGAACTGCCGCATGAAACGCTCAAGTGGCTCACGCCGAAAGTCGAAGCGGGCGCGCGCTGGGGCGGCCGCTCCGACAATGCGGGCTGGGGACGCGACTGGTTTGCGCGGCCCGATCGCCAGCAGGGTTATCAGGGCCGCGAGAGCTACGCGACCACCAATGCGCCGCTGCCCGCGTTCGCGAACGAGCAGCGCGCGGCGGAATCGGGCTTCCGCATTGGCCAGCAGGTGTTCCACACCAAGTTCGGCGAAGGCACGATCACGGCGCTCGAAGGCGGCGGCGCCGACGCGAAGGCGCAGGTCAAGTTCAAGCGGCACGGCGAGAAGTGGCTCGCGCTGGCCGTTGCAAAACTGCAGGCGGTCGAATGAGCGCGCCGTTGCCTTTCGAAGCGACGATTTCGCGTCGTCCGCTCGCCGTGATGGCGGCGCTCCCCCAGGAACTGGGCGATCTCGTCGCGGCGATGCGCGCTGAAGGCGGCGTCGAAACCGTCACGCACGGCAAGCGCGACTATCACGTCGGCACGGTGCACGGCGCGCCGTGCGTCGTGACGCTTGCGCGCGTCGGCAAGGTCGCGGCGGCCGCCACTGTGAGCGCGCTGATTCACGAGTTCGAAGTCGAAGCCGTCGTGTTCACCGGCGTCGCGGGCGGCGTCGGGCCGACGGTGCGGATCGGCGATATCGTCGTCGCCGAATCGCTGATGCAGCACGATATGGATGCGTCGCCGCTGTTCCCGCGCTTCGAGGTGCCGCTGCTGGGCATGTCGCGCTTCGACGCCGACGCGCCCTTGACGACCGCATTGGCGGCCGCGTGCGAGCATTTCATCGACGAAGAGGGTCCCGCGCTGTCGCAGCGGTTCCTGACCGAGGCGCTGCCGAGCGTGCATCGCGGCCTGATCATCAGCGGCGATCAGTTCGTCGCGAGCGCGACTTCCGTCGATCTGCTGCGCGCCGCGTTGCCCGACGCGCTCGCCGTCGAGATGGAAGGCGCGGCCATCGCGCAGGTCTGCTACGAATACGGCGTGCCGTGCGCGATCGTGCGGACCATTTCCGACACAGCGGACGCGCATGCGCCCGCGTCGTTCGTGTCGTTCCTCACCGAAATCGCGGGCACGTATTCGAGCGGGATTCTCAGGCGGTTTCTCGCGGCGCGCGGCTAACACGAAACCAGGAAGCGCGCCGCTTTTCGCTCGGCGCTCAGCCGCCTCGCGTGCCTGTGCCGCCGGGCGTGACGGCATCGCGGATCTGCTGCAACGCCAACGGATCTTCGATCGTCGGCAGGTCGCCCGGGTCGCGGCCTTCGGCGAGCGCCGCGATCGCGCGGCGCAGCAGCTTGCCCGAGCGCGTCTTCGGCAGCATCGATACGAGCACGACATGAGCCGGCCGCGCGATTGCGCCGAGCTGGCGATCGACGGTCGCGCACAGCTCGGCTGAGAGCTTCGCGCGCGCATCGTCGGATTCGTACGCGGGCGCATCGCGCACGACGACGAACGCAATCGCCGCCTGTCCCTTCACCTGATCCGTTACGCCGACGACGGCGACTTCCGCGACGGCCTTGTGGCTCGACAACGCCTCTTCGATTTCGCGCGTGCCGAGGCGATGGCCCGCGACGTTGATGACGTCGTCGGTGCGGCCGAGGATCGTCACATAGCCGTTCTCGTCCTGGATGCCCCAGTCGAACGTCGAGTACACCTGCTGGTTCGGCACGCTTTCCCAGTACGTCTTCACGAAGCGCGCGTCGTCGCCCCACACCGTCGACATGCAGCCCGGCGGCAGCGGATAGCCGAGCGTGATCACGCCTTTCTCGCCGGGCGGACAGGGCTCGCCCGTGTGCTCGTTGCGCAGCGTCAGGTTGTAGCCGTAGCAGGGCACGCCCGGCGAGCCGAGCTTTTGCGGCAGCGCTTCGACGCCGCGCTGGATCGCGAGGATCGGCCAGCCGGTCTCCGTCTGCCAGAAGTTGTCGACGACGGGCTTGCCGAGCGAATCGGCGATCCATGCAGCCGTCGGTTCGTCGAGCGGCTCGCCGGCCAGAAAGAGCGTGCGCAGGCTCGACAGATCGGCTTGCTTCAGCAATGCCGGGTCCTGCTTCTTGAGCACGCGGATCGCGGTCGGCGCGGTGAACATCAGGTTGATCTTGTACTGCTCGACGAGCCGCCACCAGATGCCGCCGTCGGGGCGGATCGGCGTGCCTTCGTACATCACGGTCGTGAGACCCGCGATCAGCGGCGCGTAGACGATATAGCTGTGGCCGACTACCCAGCCGACGTCGGACGCCGTGAACATCGTGTCGCCCGCCTTGCCTTCGAAGATGTATTCCATCGATGCCGCAAGCGCGACCGCATAGCCGCCGACGTCGCGCTGCACGCCCTTCGGCTTGCCCGTCGTGCCCGACGTGTACAGCACATACGAAGGCTCCGTCGATTCGAGCCATTCGCATTGAACGTGCGCGTCGAAGAACTGTTCGCGCAGCGGCTCGTACGCGACGAGATACGGCGCGTTCAGCTTCTCGGGCGTGAGTTGCCGGTCGATCAGCAGCACCTTCAGCGTCTTGTGTGTCGCGCGCGCCAGCGCTTCGTCGACGAGCGGCGTGTAGTCGATCACCTTGCCCGCGCGCGCGCCGGCGTCGGCTGTCACGATTAGCACGGGCTTCGCGTCGTCGATGCGCGCGGCGAGATTCGGCGCCGCGAATCCGCCGAACACGACCGAGTGGATCGCGCCGAGCCGCGCGCACGCGAGCATCGCGAACACGGCTTCGGGAATCATGGGCAGATAGATCAGCACACGGTCGCTGCGCCCGACGCCGAGCGAGCGCATCACGGCCGCCATCCGGTTCACTTCCGCGTGCAGTTCGGCATACGTGTAGCGCCGCTCGATGCCCGTTTCCGTCGACACGTAGATCAGCGCGTTCTGTTGCGCGCGCTGCGCGAGGTGCCGGTCGATCGCGTTGTGACAGAGGTTCGTCCGTCCGCCGACGAACCAGCGCGCGAACGGCGGATTCGAGCGGTCGAGCACGGTATCGAACGGCGTTTCCCAATGGATGCGCTGCGCTTCGTCGCGCCAGAAGTCTTCGGGGGCCTCGATCGAGCGGCGGTGGAATTCGCGGTAGGTGGTCATCGGCGGCGATCCTTCGGGCTGCGTGGGTGAGCGGACGAATGAACGGCTGTGGCGGTGAGGCGGCGGGCGAACGGCGGCGGGGTGAACCCGTTGGGGCCTTTGTGGCGAACCCCTTGGCCGGTGCATGCGCACGTCAGCACAGCATAGAGCAGGCGCGGGCTCGCGGACAACGGGGGTTCACCATGAGCGCTGCAGTGCACGATTCGTCGAACGTCGCGCCGTCAGCTGCAAAAAGAAAGGCGCCGCGATGAGCGGCGCCTTGTCGAGGCCTGGCGTCGAGCCGGATGGCTGCGGCGATTTAGCGCGTGCTTAGCCCTTCATCCTCTTGCCCTCTTCCCCTCGATATCGGGCAGAAACACCGTCAGGATGCCCAGCAACGGCAGGAACGAGCAGACCTTGTACACATACGCGATGCTCGTCGAGTCGGCGAGCTGGCCGAGCACAGCCGCGCCGATGCCGCCCAGGCCGAACGCGAAGCCGAAGAACAATCCCGCGACCATGCCGACCTTGCCCGGAATCAGCTCCTGCGCGTAGACGAGAATCGCCGAGAACGCCGACGCCAGCACGATGCCGATGATCACCGTCAGCACGCCCGTCCAGAACAGGTTCGCGTACGGCAGCAGCAGCGTGAACGGCGCGACGCCGAGAATCGATACCCAGATCACGTACTTGCGGCCGATCCGGTCGCCGACGGGGCCGCCGATCAACGTGCCCGCCGCGACGGCCGCGAGGAACACGAACAGATGGACCTGCGCGGCCTGCACGGGCAGGTGGAACTTGTCGATCAGATAGAACGTGAAGTAGCTGTTGATGCTCGTCAGGTAGAAGTACTTCGAGAACACCAGCAACACGAGGATGCTCATCGCGAACGCAACCTTGCCGCGCGAGAGCGTCGCGTGCGGAACGTGGCCCCCGCGCGCTTTCTTCGTCGCGGGATGCTGCTTGTACCAGCGGCTGATGTGCGTGAGCACCAGCATGCCGACGAGCGCCGCCGCCGAGAACCACGCGATGCTGCGCTGTCCGTGCGGAATCACGATCAGCGCGGCGAGCAGCGGCCCGAGCGACGAGCCCGCATTGCCGCCCACCTGGAACAGCGACTGCGCGAGACCATGCTTGCCGCCCGACGCCATCCGCGCGACGCGCGACGACTCCGGATGGAACACCGACGACCCGCAGCCGACCAGCGCCGCAGCGACGAGCAGCACGCCGAAATTCGGCGCGACCGACATCAGCAGCAGACCCGACAGCGTGAAGCCCATGCCGACGGGCAGCGACCAGGGCTTCGGATGCTTGTCCGTATAGATGCCGACGAGCGGCTGCAGCAGCGACGCCGTGATCTGATACGTGAGCGTGATCAGGCCGATCTGCCCGAACGACAGCGAGAAGTTGTCCTTCAGCATTGGATAGATCGCAAGGATCAACGACTGGATCATGTCGTTCATCAGATGCGAGAAGCTGATCGCGCCGAGGATCGAATAGACGGTGCGCGCCTGCGGCTTGCCTGCCGGGGCGGAAGCTGAAGCGGTGGCGCCGGAAGCGCCGGCGGCGCCAGCCAGGGCGCCTTTGTCGAGGCTGGATTCCATGTGGTCGGTCTGGAGAGTGTGTGACTCGGGATGCCGGGGCCGGCGGTCGGGGGGAGCCGTCGGCGGCGGCCGATGTTTTTAGCGTTTGATGAAGTGTAGTGTGTCTCCCGCCAATTGTCCGGACAAGTTTTGTCGCGAACCGGACACGCGATTCAGATGAGAATGCCTGTTTCCGGTGCGGGCGGCTTGCGTGAGCACTGTCATGGAGCGCCCTTCGCGCCGCCGACATTCCCGCCAGCCGATGAGGCAGGTCAGCGCGAAGCGCCGGAAGGCGCGCCGGGCGAATTTTGGCCGTGTATAAATCCGGCGCGGCGCGCGGCCCACGAAGCGGCGCGCCGAGGACCGGGCGACGACAGGACGGCGGGCCTCAAGAACACCGCTCGCGATGCCGTCAACACGGAGAGATAAGAAGGCATGCCGGAACCGACCTTTCCGGTTGTTGTTAGTCATGTGGGGACAGGAAATATGAAAGCAGTTTCGCTGGGTGGCCAGCCGGGCGCGGGGTTCGTACCGGATGGCGAAGCGGCCGGTGAGCCGGCGCGTTCGGGGCAGCGGGCAGCGGGCGGCAAGCCGCGCGGATGGTCCGTGAAGACGACGTTGCGCTTCGCCTTCGCCGTGCTGCTCGTCGGCACGCTGGCGATCGGCGTGTTCTCGCTGGCCCAGATCAGCCGGCTCAACGGCCAGATGCGCTCGATCTACGACCAGGGCCACGTCGCGAGCCGGGCCGCCGAGGAAGCGCGCGGCTATCTTCTGCGCGCGAGCCGAGCTCAGAAGATGCTGCTGACGGCGACGACCGCGAAGGAACGCGACGAACTCGGCGCCGACATCGACAGGGGCCTGGCGGGTCTGTCGGCCGAACTCAACACGCTCCAGCAATACGCCGATTCCGCCGACGTCGCCGCGCAGCAGAAGAAATTCGCCGACGCAATCGGCGTGTGGAGCGGGCATCTGCGCGATTTCGTGACGCTCGTGAAGGCGCAGCCGCTCGACCTGTCGCAGATGAACTGGCAGGTCGGAACGACCGACGTGTCGCTGCTCGTCGAGACGGGCAAGCTCGAAAAGCTCGTCGACGAACTCGTCGCGCAGCGCGGCAAGGCGGCGAAGGCGACCATCGACGCGTCGTCATTCATCTATCAGTCCTCGTTCGTGATGATGGCCGTGATGACCGTCGCGCTGATCGTGCTCGCGTTCGTCATCAGCGAATGGGTGGTGCGGCGTCTGTCGCGCCAGCTCGGCGGCGAGCCTGTGTACGCGAAGGAGATCGCGAGCCGCATCGCGGCGGGCGATCTGTCGAACGACATCGTGCTCGGCAAGCGCGACAAGTCGAGCATGCTGTTCGCGCTGCGCGACATGCAGGACGGCCTTTCGTCGACGGTCGCGCATATCGCGGCGAGCGCCGAGGCGATCGCGTCCGCATCGGGTGAGATTTCGATGGGCAATCTCGATCTGTCGCAGCGTACCGAGCAGCAGGCGATGGCGCTCGAGCGCACGGCGAGCAGCATGGAAGAGCTGACGTCGACGGTGCGTCAGAACGCGGACAACGCGAAGCAGGCGCGCACGCTGGCCGACAATGCGTCGGCGATCGCGGAGAAGGGCGGCGAAGTGGTGAGCCGCGTCGTGTCGACGATGGGTGAGATCAACGACAGTGCGAAGAGCATCGGCGACATCATCGGCGTGATCGAAGGGATCGCGTTCCAGACGAACATCCTCGCGCTCAATGCGGCCGTCGAGGCGGCGCGCGCCGGCGAAGAAGGCCGCGGATTCTCGGTGGTGGCGGGCGAAGTGCGCAACCTCGCGCAGCGCAGCGCCGCCGCGGCGAAGGAGATCAAGGGCTTGATCAGCACGTCGGTCGAGCGCGCGAGCAACGGCTCGCAACTCGCGCAGGACGCGGGGCAGACGATGGACGAAGTCGTCAAGGCCGTGAAGCGCGTCACCGACATCATGGGGGAAATCTCGGCGGCTTCCGCCGAGCAGAGCTCCGGAATCGAAGAGATTAATCTCGCCGTTTCGCAGATGGATGCGGGGACACAGCAGAACGCCGCGCTCGTCGAGCAGGCGACGGCGGCGGCTCGGGCGCTCGATGATCAGGCGCAGGCGTTGAAGGCGGCGGTGGCGAAGTTTTCGCTGCGGGAGTGACGCCGAAGCGGCGATGTACGAAAAAATCTCAGCGTATGATTTTTTCGTACAGAGACGAAAAAGCATACGAAGAATTTAAAATATTATTACTTTTCAATGAGTTACATCCGTCGTGTACGATTTCTTGACTCTGTACGATTTTTTCGTACACTACTCAGAAATCGTACAAAAGGTGCCGGATGATCTCGCGACCCGACGTTCTGTCGATAACCGGGCAGCAAATTCTGGCTGGAGCGTGTCGTGCGTTCCAGTCTTCGACGCGCATTTACAAGGCTAAACCGCTCGCCGCCTCCAGAATCAGCCCGGAGGCCCACGGCGCCATCCAGTTCGATATCGACGGCAAGAAGCTGGTGATGCCCGTTCATCTGGCATCTCGCGCCAACCGCGCCAATGTTCTTCTCGTCTCCGACCGCCTGCAATCCGCCCGTGTCGACGGCCGTCCGCTCATGCTGGTCGCGCCCTATGTCGATCCCGACCTGGCAATGGATCTGATCGATCGCAACATCCCTTTTCTCGATGCGGTCGGCAACACGTTCATCCAGGAGCCCGAGGCCACGATCATGATCATGGGTCGCCCGCGACTGCCGTGGGCGACGGGCACGCAGACTTCGCGGTCCACGACCAGCAAAGGCTTGCAGGTCATGTTCGCGCTTGCCACGCAACCGGGTCTCGCGAGCGAGCCATACCGCAAGATCGCGGAGGCTTCGGGCGCAGCCTTGAGCACGGTGAATCAGGCGGTCGACGATCTGCTGGCGCGTGGTCTGCTCGTCACGCGCAAAAACGGCGAGCGGATCTTTCCGGACTGGCAGAAATATGTCGATGAATGGGTGAGCCTGTACCCGACGCGCCTGAGGCCGAAGCTGGCATTGTCGACGTACACTGCCACGTCGCCGGACTGGTGGCGTGCGTTCGACTTCCTCAAGTTCGACGCCCGGCTTGGCGGCGAGGCCGCGGCGGATCTCGTTACGCAGGAACTCAAGGCGGTTCGCGTGACGATCTACGCGCGTCAAAACCTCGCTGCGGATTTTCTGAAGGAGGCGCGGCTGCGTCCGAGTCCCGACGGCGAAGTGGAGGTTCTTGCATCTTTCTGGCGCGAACCGGCCGATTTTGGATGGGACACGTCGCCGTCACTTCCCGTCGTGCATCCGTTGCTTGTGTACGCCGATCTGATCGCATCCGGAGATAGCCGGAATCTGTCCGTCGCGAAGCACGTGTACAAGCGCTACGTCGGAAATCTTCATGCTTAGAGTCAGCGAAGAACGTCCCATGCACCCCGCCACTTCGGCGCTGCTCAGACGAGTCTGCGAGGCCACGAAGCGTTTGGGCACGCCGTTCGTCGTCGCGGGCGCAACGGCGCGCGACATCGTTCTCTGGCATGTCCACGGCATCCGGGCCGAGCGAGCCACGCGTGACGTCGATGTGGCCGTCTGCGCAGTGAACTGGGAGTCGTACGAGGTGCTGATCGGCGAACTCGTGAACGTGGAGGGCTTCCGTCAGGACCATCGCGCTCCGCAGCGGCTGTTGTTCGCTCACGCCGACACGGGCATGACGATCCCGCTCGACCTGGTGCCGTTCGGCGACATCGAAGTACCGAAGGGTTCGATCGCGTGGCCACCCGAAGGGGAGTTCGTTCTCACGGTGCTCGGCTTCAGCGAGGCCGTCGACACGGCGTCCCAGATCGAGATCGAAGCCGGTCTGGTGGTGCCCGTCGTCACGCTCCCGGCACTGACGCTGCTCAAACTGCTAGCCTGGGAAGACCGCAGACGGCAGGAAAACAAGGACGCGTCCGACCTCCTGCTCATTCTGCGAAGTTATCTGTGGGCGGGTAACGAAGAGCGCGTGTGGACCGATGCAGCCGATCTGATGGAAGCCTATGCGTTCAACGACTCGACCGCTTCGTGCGCGCTGCTCGGACGTGACGCGCGCAATCTTGCGTTGCCGTCGACGCGTGACAGGATTCGCTCGCTGCTCGGCGACGAACGCACTTACCGGACGCTTGTGAGAGACCTTCTGGCACGCGCGGCCGCCGTGCCGTTCGAAGAGGGCTTTGCAGACAAGCTGGAGGCGGAAGTCGACGCGTTCCGCGATGGCTTCATGGCCGAGCCGTGAAACGGGGCGTCGCTCACAAGGAAGGCGTCACCACGACAGTACACGTCGTCCCTGCGGAAAGCAGCACGCCGTCCGGCACCGAATCGATCTTCACCCGCACGGGCACGCGCTGCGCCAGTCTCACCCAGTTGAAAGTCGGATTCACGTCGGCCAGCAATTCACGGCTTTCCGGATTGTCCCGGTCGTAAATCCCTCGCGAGATGCTTTCGACGTGGCCCTTCAGCGTGCCGCCGCTCATCAGCCGGATATCGGCCTTGTCGCCGATCTTCACGTGAGGCAGCTTCGTCTCCTCGAAGTACCCATAAACCCAGAACGAGTGGCTATCGACGATAGCGAGCTTCGCTGATCCCGCAATCGCATAGTCGCCGCGATAGACGTTCAGGTTCGTGACGTAGCCGTCGACGGGCGACACGACGCGAGTCCGTTCGAGATTGAGCCTGGCCGCATCGAGCGCGGCGAGTGCCTGCTGATACTGCGCCTCGGCAGCCGTTGCGGTGTGCGTCGCGTTCTCGCGGCTTTCCTTCGATACGACGAGGCTGTCCATATCCGCGCGACGCTTCGCATCGTCACGGCGCATCTGCAACTCGGCCTTGCGTGCGGCGACGGCGGCCTGCGCCTGCTCGACGGCGATCTGATAGTGCGACGGATCGATCTGCATCAGCAGATCGCCCTTGTGGACGAACTGGTTGTCGCGCGCCGGCAACTCGACGACGGCGCCCGACACATCGGGTGCGATGTTCACGACCTCGGCGCGCACGCGGCCGTCGCGCGTCCACGGCTCGTCCATGTAGTGCACCCACAGCGTACGCCCGATCAAGATCGCGACGACGAACACGATGGCCGTCGCGATAAACCCAATGATGTTTCTGATAGTCATGATTCGACTCTGGTCAACGATAAACGGCGAGGCCCAATACGCCGCACACACACACGAGCAGGCTCGCGCGGAACAGGGACGGGTGCCATACGACGCGGTACACGCCCGTATAGGCGATCACGCGATCCAGCACCCACGTGATCGCGGCGCCCGCAATGAACAGCAGCACGATCGCGGGCATGTACGCGTCGAGGACGGCGATCTCACGTGGCATGGGGAACTCCTTGTGGCGCGTCGCCGCTCGCATCGGCATCGCCGGGTTGCCCCAGCGGCGATTGCGGATCGAGCAGCGCGCTCCGGATGAAATGCAGGTGGCTCAGGATGCGTTGCAGCTGATGACGCTCTTCGCGCGGCGGCGTCAACGTCGCGAGCGTCTGCTGGACGGCGGCGATCGCTTCGGCCGTCGCGGCGAGCGCGTGGTCGAGACGCCCGGCGCGCGGCCGCGCGAAGAGCCGCGCGATTGCGTCGCACGTCGAGCGCAGCGTCACGCGCCACGGCATCGACGGCGCGTAGCGCGCATCGCGCGGCAGCGTCGCGATTTCGCTGCGCAAGTCGATCGCCGCGTTGCCGATTTCCAGCACCGCGAACATCCAGCGCATCGTGTTGCGCTTCACGTCGGGCTCGTTCGGCGCGAGCGCGTTGATCTGGTGCATCAGGTCGCGCGTGCCGCTCTCGAAGCGCGCGCGCAGACGCCACAGACGTTCCCACCGTGCTCCGATGTGGCCGCGGCACGCGAGCACCACCTGAGCGCGGAGGTCGTTCAGCAGACGGTTGCGCAGCCACGGCGTCGACGGCGGTAACAGCACGGCGAACGCAATCGACGCGACCAGCATCGAGATCACGAGCGCGAGCGCATCGTTGATGAAGCTGCTCGGGTCGTAATGAATCACGTTGTCGGGGCCCGCGAGGAAGCAGAAGAAGATGCAATAGCCGACGCCATAGCCGGCCAGCTTCGGGCGCGTCGTCATCCATACGCCGAGCGCGAGAAACGGCGTGAGCGCCGCGCACAGCAGCGGAAAACCGTCGATATGCGGATAGATGCCGAACGTAACGACCATCGCGAGCAGCGACGACAGCGTCGTGCCGGCCGCCATCTGGAACACGGTGCGCGTCGGATTCGGCGACGACGACGCCAGCGCGCAGACGGCGGCTGCGTCCAGCGTGAGCGTCGCGCCGCTCGGCCAGGCGGTGGCGATCCAGAAGGCGCCGAGTAGCGACATCACGATTGCCGCGCGCAGACCCGCGACGCCCGCCGCGATGCCGTTCGTCTTCGGCTCGTAGCGCTCGATCCAGCGCTCGCGTTCGTGCGTCGCGACGGCGAGCGACGCGTAGGTCGCCGCATACGCGTGCAGATCGTCGACGAAGCGGTACAGCAGTTCCGCGCCCGTGTCGAAATCGAGCAAGGGCACGTCGGCGTTGCCTTCCAGTTCGGCGCGCGTCGTCCGGACGCGCTTGGGCAGTTCGGTCTTGTAGGTTTCGAGCTGCGCGGCGGCGTGCGCGGCGTCGGCGGCTGTGAGCACGGGCTCGCCCGATTTGCTCAGCAACGGCGCGATCTCGCGGAAATACGGTTCGAGCGCAGCCACGGCGGCCGTCGCGCCCGCCGCGCGCAAGCGGTTCATCAGCTGATGCAGCGCGTGAAAGCGCGTCGATACCGTCATGAACTCGCTGTTCAGGCGCGACAGACGGCCGGTGCGCATCCGCGAATCGGGGCTCTCGAAAACGGCGGCGCTGCGCACGGCTTCGAAGCCCACGATGTCCGCGACGAATTTCGCGTTCGTGTCCTCGATGCGCGTGCGATCGGCTTTGCCCGACAGCGCTGCGCACACATAGTCGACGAACGACGAGAAGCGCGCGCGCACCGTGCTGCGCATCTGCTCGCCCGCGTGCTCGGGAAACACCAGTGCGCTCACGACGCCCGAGCAGACGATGCCGACCACGACTTCCGCGACCCGCGTGAGCGCCGTCATGAACGCGCCGTCGGGATGCTGCGAGGCGGGAATGCCGATCAGCGCCGCCGTGTAGCCCGCCAGCACGAAGCCATACGAGCGGAAGTTGCGGTTGCGCGCGGCGCCCGCCGTGCAGATGCCGACCCAGATCGCCGTCGACGCGATGAAAAGCTCGGGCTGCTGCGCGAACAGGCCGATCAGCGCGAGCATCACGACGAGACCGATCAGCGTGCCGCAGATCCGGTAGAAGCTCTTCGCGAACACCATCCCGCTTTGCGGCTGCATCACGATGAACACGGTCGTCATCGCGGTGCGCGGCTGCGGCAGGTCGAGCCGCATCGCGATGCCGAGCGCGAGAAAACATGCGGCGAGCGCCTTGAAGAGGTAGATCCACGTGCGGCCGTCGGTGCGCGCCCAGTCGACGAACGCGGCGTAGAGCGCGCCGGGTGTCTGGGGCGTGCGGGAGACGGAATGGTTGGTGGACATCGGCGGCTTCTCCGGGTTTAGCGGACGGTGGACGCGCCCGTGGTCGCGTGGCTCGATGCGCTGTTCGACGTGTCCTTCGATGCGCCCTTCGACGCGTCAGCCGTGGAGGCGGCGCGGTTCGCCGTGCTGTCCTTGCCCTTGCCGTGGGCGGGCAGCACATCCTTTTGCGTCGGGCCGTCGGCGGGATCGATCAGGCCGCCGCCGAGCGCGGTGACGAGCTTCGCGTGCGCCGACAACTGCTCGGCCTGCACTTTCGCGACGCCTTCCTGCGCGCGCAGCAATTGCGTCTGTGCGATCAGCACGTTCACGTAGTCGGTCAGGCCGCGCCGATAACCCTCGCGCGCAAGCTGGTAGCTCTTGTTCGCGGACGCGACGGAACGCTGCGCGTCCTTCAGTTGCGTATCGAGCGAGCGCATGCGCACGACCTCGTCGGCGATTTCCTTGAGCGCGGTGACGATCGTCTGGTTGTACTGCTCGACGGCCACGTCGTAGCCCGCCGATGCCGCGCCCAGTTGCGAGCGCAGACGTCCTCCCGTGAAGATCGGCAGCGACAGCGCGGGGCCCGCCGTCCAGCCGCCCGACGCCGACTTCAGAAAGCCGAACAGCGGCCCCATCGCCGCATAGCCGCCGACAGACGCGAGCAGGTCGATGTTCGGATAGAAGTCGGCCTTCGCGACGTCGATGCCGCGCGCCTGCGCGGCGACCGTCCAGCGCGCGGCGACGATGTCGGGGCGATGGCCGATCAGCTCGGCGGGCAGCGTCGACGGCAGGCCGGCGAACGCGGACAGCGACAGCTGCGGGCGCGTGATCGAATCGCCCGCGCCGGGGCCCTTGCCCGCGAGCGCGGCAAGCTGGTTGCGGCCGAGCGCGATCGATTCCTCGATCGCATCGATCTGGCGTTCGTATTCGGGCAGCGGCGCTTCCGCCTGCGCGACTTCGAGCTGCGTGCCGATGCCGCCCTTCAGGCGCCGGTTCGCCAGCGCGGCGACCTGTTGCTGCTGTTCGAGCGTCGACTTCGCGATATCGAGCAGCGCGTAATTCAGCGACATGTCGATGTAGGCGCGCACGATGTTCGATTCGAGTTCGAGCTGCGCGGCGCGGTAGTCGGCGGCGCGGGCGTGCGCGACGTCGAGCGCCTGTTCGGCGGCGTTCTTGTCCTTGCCCCACAGGTCGAGGTGGTACGACAGGCCGAGCTCGGCCGTGTTGTTCCACGACTCCTGGCCGGCGAGCGGGCCGGGGCCGTAAAAGACGTTGTCCGGCCATTGCTTGCGCTGGATCTGCATGCTGCCGTTGACTTGCGGCAGCAGCGCGGACTTCGCGACGCCCGCCATCGACTGGGCCTCGCGCACGCGCGCCTGCGCCGCGGCGAGCGACGGATTGCCGGCTTGCGCCGTTTCGATCCACGCGTTCAGCTGCGGATCGGCATAGGCGCGCCACCAGTCGGCGGCGGGCCATTGGGCATCGGCATTGGCCGCGCGGATCGCGGCGCCGACGTCGAGCGTGGCGGGATCGGTGTGGGTGGATTCGGGAGCAATGTGCCCGGTACTCGCACAGCCGGCGATTATCAACGAGATCGTAAGAACCGACAGTGCGGCGATCCCTTTCCTTACCGGAAACTGCACGATTCGCTCTCCAAAAGGCTATATAACGTTGAGCGTCATTATATTTTTCAGGTAATTATGGAATAACCCGTAAGGATGCAACGCATACTTACGGAGAATGTGATAATCGTCTTTCCAAATCGTGCAACAATCCTTCCCGTACAGAGAGATTGGATTCGAAAATGGATACGCTTCAGAACATGCGCGTATTTGTCCGCGTCGTCGAAGCGGGCAGCTTTACGGGCGCGGCCCAGCACCTCAACACGACGACGGCGTATGCGTCGCGTGCCGTATCGGATCTGGAGGCGCATCTGCGCACGCGTCTGTTGAACCGCACGACGCGCCGCATCGCGCTCACGGAAGCGGGCGAACGCTATCTGCAGCGGTGCGAGCAGATCCTCGCGTACGTCGATCAGGCGGAAGCCGAAGCCAGCGACGCGCACGCGCGCCCGTCGGGCAAGCTGAAAGTCCATGCGATGACGAGCTTCGGCCAGCACTACGTGGTGCCCGCCGTGGGCCGCTATCAGCAGCGCTATCCCGACGTCCATCTCGAACTGACGCTCGCGCAGCGCATGCCCGATCTGCTCGACGAAGGCTATGACGTCGCGCTCGTGCTCGCGCAGAGCCTGCCGGACTCCGGGCTCGTGTCGCAGCGCCTGGGCAGCGCGTTCAGCATCGCGTGCGCGTCGCCCGACTATCTGGAGCGCAGCGGCGTGCCGCAGACGCTCGCCGATCTGCGCGGCCATACCTGCCTGCAGATGATCACGCCCGTCACGCCCGCCGACGAATGGACGTTCGACGGTCCCAACGGCCAGGAGACGCTGCATCTCGGCGCGACCACGTTCCAGATCAACGTCGCGGAGGCGATGGCCGTGGCCGTGCGCGAAGGAATGGGCGTCGCGGTGCTGCCGATCTATTCGGCGATTGCGGGCCTGCGCAGCGGCGAACTCGTGTGGATTCTCCCCGAGTACATCTCGCAGGAGATGAACGTGTACGCGCTATATCCGTCGCGGCAGTATCTGGACGCGAAGATCCGCACGTGGGTCGAATTCCTGCGCGACGAACTGCCCGCGACGCTCGCCGCCGATCAGGCCGAACTGCGCAAATTCGCGCGCACCTGACCCCGGCGGGCGCGGCGCGATGTGCGGCACGCGGCATGCGACGTGTGGTGTGTGATGTACCGCGTGATGCAGAAAAGCGCAGGAAGGACGCAGGAAAGACCTTTGACGCTCTGTTACATCCCGCCGTTGCGCCGCAACACTTCCTTACTTCCTGGCGGCATCGGGTTTGCTAACGTTTCGTCAAGGCCGAGAGCTCCCGGCACGCAGGCACATCTGAAACGAAGAGGAAATCATGGATACGCATCTGATGATCGGCGTCGCCGTCATGCTCGGACTGATTGGAATCGCAGCGTCGCGCGACATGCTTAGGCGGCTGCGGCCCCAGGCGCGGCTCGCGCCCGTGCGCGCCGGACAGCCCGCGCGGCGCTCGCGCGATGCAAGCAGCATGTAGTCGGCGGGTAGCAGGCGTTTAAGCAGACCCTCAAGCGGGCCTTCGCCTTTAAGCAGACCTCCAAGCAGGCCTTCAGGCAGACCCTCAAGTGGGCCTTCGGGCGGGTCTTCACGCAGATCCTGAGGAAGACTTCAGGCTGACCTTCAGAGTTCGACGACCTTGTCCCACGCGAACTTGTCATTTTCGAGCCGACGCGTGCGGCGGTCGATATAGCCGCGCGGATTGCAGACGACGCGCGTGCCGCTCTCCACGTAATCGAAGGCCGTGTGCGTGTGTCCATGCACCCACAGCGCGACAGGCGCGCGCACGAGCGACGGCAGGTGGTTCACGAAGCCCGCCGACACGGGGTCGTCCGCGTAACGCGCGGCGAGACTGCGCCGATGCGGCGCGTGATGCGTGACGACGATCGTCTTGCCGCCGAACGGCTTGGCCAGTTCCGCTTCGAGCCACGCGCGTGCGTGCCGATGGAGCGCAAGCGTATCGGCGGCGGTCAGGTTGCGCGGCGTGTTGTCGTGTACGCGGTCCTGTAAGCGGTTCGCGCGATGTGGGCCGGCTGGATTGTCGGCATCGTTGCCCGCCGTCCACGTCACCTGAATCAATCCGCGATAGTCGAGCATCACGCGTTCGGCGGCTGCAATCGATGTCGCGCGCGATTTTTCATCGGCGCCATACAGGTCGAAGTCGGTCCATAGCGTCGTGCCGAGCACGCGCCACTTTCCATCCGGATCGACGAGCGTCGCGTTGTTGAGAAAGTGCACGTTGTCGACGCTCGCGGCCGCGTCGTGCATCGCCGCTTCGAGCGCGCCGAACTCGCCGTCGTAGTACTCGTGATTGCCCGGCACGTAGACGACGGGCACCGCGCCGTCGAACGTTTCGGCCGCCCAGCGCAACCCTTCGGCGTGGTTGTGAATGTCGCCTGCCAGCACGACGAGATCGGCGTTTGCATGCGGGATCACTTCCGGCTCGTCGCACTCGAGATGCAGGTCGGACAGCACGCGAATCTTCATAAACGCCTCTCGTCGATACCGATGCCGTTAGCGTAGCACCTTGCCGGGATTCATCAGGTTGAGCGGATCGAGTGCCGCTTTCAATGTCTTCATCAGACGCACTTCGACGTCCGACTTGTAATGCGCGGCTTCGTCGATTTTCAGCTGCCCGACTCCATGCTCCGCGCTGATGCTGCCGCGATGCCGATGCACGCTTTCGTAGACGATCTGATTCATCGCGCTCTGATACTGGGCGAGAAACGCTTTCGCATCGACGCCTTCCGGTGCCTGCACGTTGTAGTGCAGATTACCGTCGCCGAGATGGCCGAACGTGACCATGCGCGCGCCCGGCACGGCCTTTGCGATTGCGGCGTCGGTTTCGTCGATGAAGTGGCCGATGCGCGAAATCGGCACGGCGATATCGTGCTTGATGTTCAATCCTTCTTCGGCCTGCGCGAGGGGAATGTGCTCGCGCAGATTCCAGAATGCCTTCGACTGCGCGAGATTCTCCGCGACCACGGCATCTTCGACGAGGTTGTCTTCGAGCGCCGTTTCCATCAGCCGCTCGAAGAGGGCGCGCGCGTGCTCCTCGCTCTCGCTGTCCGACAGTTCGAGCAGCACGATCTGCGCATGCCGTTGCGCGAACGGATAGCGCATCTGCGGGAAATGCTTGCCCACGAGTTGCAGGCAGAAGTCCGACATCAATTCGAAGCCCGTCAGCAGCGGTCCGGCGTGACGCTGCGCGAGCGACAGGAAATCCAGCGCGGCATGCGGCGACGGCAGCGCGGCGAGCGCGGTCACGCGCGCGGCCGGCTGCGGATGCAGCTTCATCACGGCGGCCGTGATGATGCCGAGCGTGCCTTCCGCGCCGATGAAAAGATCGCGCAGATCGTAGCCCGTATTGTCCTTGCGCAGTCCGCGCAGCCCGTCCCACAACTCGCCTTGCGGCGTCACCACTTCGAGGCCGAGACACAGCTCGCGCGTGTTGCCGTAGCGCAGCACGCCCGTGCCGCCCGCGTTCGTCGACAGATTGCCGCCGATCGAGCAACTGCCTTCCGCCGCGAGGCTCAGCGGGAACAGGCGGCCCGCCGCTTCGGCGCGCGCCTGCATGTCCGCGAGCACGACGCCTGCTTCGACCGTGATCGTGTTGTTGTGCGGATCGACGTCGCGCACGCGGTTCAGGCGCTTGAGACTCAGCACGGCTTGCGCGCCGCTCGCATCGGGCGTGGCGCCGCCGGCGAGGCCCGTATTGCCGCCTTGCGGCACGATCGCGACGCGGTGCTCGTTCGCGAGCCGCACGAGCGCGGCCACTTCTTCAGCCGTCGACGGACACAGCACCGCGCACGCGCTGCCCGTGTAGCGGCGGCGCCAGTCGGTCAGAAAGGGCGCGGTGTCGTGCGGATCGGTGAGGACGTGCGCGGCGCCGATGGCATCGATGCATGCGGCGACGAAGGGCGAAGTAGCGGCGGAAGTCATGTTGGTCGGTCAGAACGGGTAGGGCATGTTCGGCTTTGCGCGAATCGGTTCGCGCGGGTTGGGCCGTCGTGGCCAGAGTGGCCAGCGGATCATCGGGGCGCTGCGCGGCGGGGCTGGCGTCGCGCGGCGGCGGGCAATTCAGGCGGAACCGCCTGCAGATCCGCTTGCATGTTCGCTTGCCGGTTCATTTTCGCGCGCACGGCGTTTCGCCGCGCGCTTGAACGGCGCGACGTAGGCGAGCGCGCAGACGAAGAACGTCGTGGCGAGGAGCACCTCGCACCAGCCGAGGCGAGCGCTCAGGCCGCGGTCGGACATGCCGCGCACGATGCCTTCCATCAGATACAGCAGGCTCAGCATCGACGCCCATTGCAGCGTATAGAGCCGCTTGCGGAACACGCCCGGCAGCGCGAACAGCAGCGGCACGGCCTTGAGCACCAGCAGCGAGCCGCCTGCGCGCAACGGCGCGAGCCACCATTCCCACGCGACGCACAGCGCGATCAAAGCGATGAGCGCAAGCGCCGCGCCCGATGCGGCGACGCGATTGCCCGGCGCGCCCATGCCAGTCGTGTCGCGCGGCATGTTCACGGCCGCTCGCTCATCGACGCCGCCGCGCGGGCGATGCGCGCGCCCAGCGCGATCGCGAGCGTTTTCTCGTCGGCGGAAATGCCGTGGCCCGCGGAGTCCGCGCGCGCGAAATGCGACGCGCCATACGGCGTGCCGCCCGTGAGCGTCGTGGTCAGCGTGCTTTCGGTGTATGGAATGCCGAGAATCATCATGCCGTGATGCAGGAGCGGCAGCATCATCGACAGCAGCGTCGACTCCTGGCCGCCGTGCAGACTGCCCGTCGACGTGAACACGCAAGCCGGCTTGCCTGCGAGCGCGCCCGAGAGCCACTGCGGCGTGGTGCCGTCGAGAAAGTATTTGAGCGGCGCGGCCATGTTGCCGAAGCGCGTCGGCGAGCCGAGCGCGAGTCCCGCGCATTCTTCGAGGTCGCTCAGTTCCGCGTAGGGCGGGCCTTCTTCCGGAATGTCGGGCTGCGTGGCCTCGCAGACGGTCGAGACGGGCGGCACCGTGCGCACGCGCGCCTGCATGCCGGGAACGCTGTCGATGCCATGCGCGATCGCCAGCGCGAGTTCGCGCGTGGCGCCGTGCCGGCTGTAATAAAGCACGAGGATGTCTTTCATAGGCGTTTTCAGTGAACGGGTATTATAGGGGTGGGTCCGATGACGGTGCCGCGAGTCTGTCGGCGTTCATCAATGTTGCTTGCGGTCCGCTTTCGCGATGAGCGCTTTCGGATGAATTTTCGAACGCCTGATGATGCGTCGGCCGTCACGCGCATGCAGGCGCGTGTATCGAAGTCGAAAGTCGGAGGAGGTTGTCTTGTTGTCCAGGTTGCGTCTCGATCTCGACGCGCTGAAGCGTCTCGCGGAATTCGCCGCGAAGCGCAGCGGCGAGGATCGCATCCCGCAGGTGGCTGGCAGTCTGACGTTCACGACGATGCTGTCGCTGGTGCCGCTCGCGACCGTCGCGTTCGCGCTCTTCACGGCGTTCCCGATCTTTGCGCAATTCCAGGCGTCGCTGCAGACCTTTCTCGCCGAACACCTGATGCCCGATCAGGTCAGCAGCCAGATCTTCAAGTATCTGAACCAGTTCGCATCGAAGGCGAAGGGCCTGACCACGCTCGGGATGATCGTGCTGTTCGTCACGTCCGTGATGACGATGATGACGGTCGAATCCGCGTTCAACGTGATCTGGCGCGTGCGCAAGGCGCGTCCGTTCGCGCAGCGCGTGCTGGTCTACTGGGCGATCCTGACGCTCGGGCCGATTCTGATCGGCGTGAGCCTGTCGATCTCGTCTTATCTGTTCACGCAGTCGATGAGCTATACGGCCGCGCAACGCATCACGCCGCTGATCGAATGGGCGCTGGCGGGCGCGGCGCTGCCGTTGACGGTGCTCGCCTTCACGATGCTCTATGTGTTCTTGCCGAACTGCCGCGTCGAGTGGCGCGATGCGATTGTCGGCGGCGTGACGGCCGCGATCGCGTTCGAGATTGCGAAGCGCGGCTTCGGCTTCTACATCCGGCGCATTCCGACTTATACGGCCGTGTATGGCGCGTTCGCCGTCGTGCCGCTCTTCCTGCTGTGGATGTACCTCAGTTGGTTCATCACGCTCGCGGGCGCGATGATCGCGTCGGCGCTGCCCGCGATACGCATCGGGCAGTTCCATCGCCGGGACTTTCCGGGCAGCGATCTGCTCGATTCGCTCGAACTGCTGGCGCGCCTCGCCGATGCGCGCGATGCGGGCACGCACGGCTACACGGTGCCTGAACTCGCTCGCGCATTGCGGCGCGATCTGGCGACGACCGTGCGCCTGTTGCAGCAACTGGAGGCGATCGACTGGATCGTCCAGCTCGACGAGAACGGCCAGCGGCCGCATTTTCTGCTGGTCGCGAATCCGAATCAGATCACGGTCAAGCGCCTCTTCGACCTGTTCGTGATCGACCGTGACGAACTGGCTTATCAGCTGAAACTCGATTCGACGCGCGTCGACAGCGCGATGCTGCTCGCCGCGCTCGATAGCGAACGGCTCAACGTGTCGCTCTCGAGTTTGCTGGCGGCGCGGGCGGCTTCCCGTGGGATTGCGCAGCAGTCTCAGACGGGCTCGAACGGCACGCCCGCGTTGCCGCAGCAGACGGCTTGAAACTGCTTACCGTTCAACGCCTGCTTTTGACTGTCGATTCGACTCTTGCGCGCTCTCTTGCGTATTTCATCCGGCGCCGACGCTAGAGCGAAATGCGCCCCGTGCAGATGTCCTTGAACATCACCCAGTCGCCCATCAGGCTGTAGACGGGATGCCGGAATGTCGCGGGTCTGTTCTTTTCGAAGAAGAAGTGCCCGACCCACGCGAACCCATAGCCGCACACGACGGCAGCGGGCAGCCACAACCAGTCGCCCGTCGCGATGGCCATCGCGACGCAGCCGATCACGCCCAGCGATCCGACGAAATGCAGCCGCCGCGACATCGTGTTGCGATGCTCGGTCAGATAGTACGGATAGAACTCCGCGAAGCTCGCGAAGTGCGCGTCGTGCGTTGTCTGATGGCTCATGATCGCCTCCATTGCCTGCGTGCGTCGGCGCAGGTACGGTCCGACCCGCGCAAGCATGGATTCATTGTGCTGCTATCGACAGGCACGTGCAACCTGGCCATCCGGCATATGGCGCGCGCTTTACGGCGCGGTTAATGTGTAGCGGTCGGTGACGCGGGTGGACGGTTCGAAGTGCGTGTGGTCGCAAACGTGTAGAGCGCGTCGAGTGTCGCGTCGGGCTGCTCGGTCATCAGCGCGTGACCGGCGTCGAGCGTGATCGTGTCGACGGGCACGCCTGCTTCGCGCAGCGCGTCGGCGAGCGCTTTGGCCGCGCGCGGCGGCGTCATCAGGTCGCGCCGGCCGACGATCAGGCGCACTGGGCACGTCACTTGCGCGGCGCGGCCGAGGCCGTCCGTGTATGTGTTGCACGCGCTGAAGTCGGTGTGAAAGAGCTGCGCCTCGCCCGTTGCCGACACGCGCTCCATCAGCCGCTGGTTCATGCCGTGCAACCAGAAGCCGGGCGCGGGGCACGAGGGCTTTGCGGCGATGGTCGAATGCGACCACTGGTTCACCATCTCGATCGCATCCGGCTCGCGCTCGCGGGCGGCGTCGAGCAGCGTATCGGAGACGGCCATCGGCACGGCCGTCGCGACGAGGGCGATGTGGGTCGCGCGCGACGGGTAGCGGGCCGCGAAGTCGAGCGCGACGAGCGAGCCCATGCTGTGTCCGGCGACGAAAGCGCGCGCGACGCCCAGCGCGTCGAGCAACGCGGCCAGCCAGCCGGCCATCGCGCCGATGTTGGTCAGCGCGGGGCCGGCGCTGCGATGATGGCCGGGCAGATCGACAGCGAGCACGTTGAAGCCGTGGTGCGCGAAGTAGCGCGTCTGCAGCGCCCACACGCTGTGATCGTGCTCGGCGCCATGAATGAAGACGGCCGCAGGCAGCGCGGCATCGAATGCCTTGCCGCCCGTGTATGCATAGGCCGGTTTGCCGTTCACGTCGACGATCATGCGGACTCCTTGCGTCCAGTGGCCGCCGGCTTGCTGGCGGATTGCGGGGCGGATTGAGTGGCAGAACCGACCGCCGACTTCTGCGCGGCCTTGAGCGCGCGCTTGAGGTCGTCGATCAGATCGTCGGGGTCTTCGAGGCCGATCGAAAGGCGGATCGTGCCCTCCGCGATGCCCGCCGCGGCAAGGGCGGCGGCGTCCATGCGGAAGTGCGTCGTCGATGCCGGGTGGATCACGAGCGAGCGCGCGTCGCCGACGTTCGCCAGATGCGAGAACAGCGATAGCGCTTCGATGAACGCGCGGCCGGCGGCGCGGTCTCCGCGCAAGTTGAAGCTGAACACGGCGCCTGCGCCGCGCGGCAGCAGGCGTTGGGCGAGCGCATGGTCCGGATGCGTGGGCAGTTCCGGATACGCGATGGATTCCACGGCGGCGTGCGCGGCAAGAAATTCGACGACCTTGCGCGTATTCGCCACATGTCGCTCCATCCGCAGCGGCAGCGTTTCGATGCCTTGCAGCAGTTGCCAGGCGGCTTGCGGATGCAGACACGCGCCGAAGTCGCGCAGACCTTCGCGGCGCGCGCGCAGCAGGAAGGGCGCGACGGTGCTTTCCTCGGCGAAGACCATGCCGTGAAAGCCTTCGTATGGTTCGGTGAATTCCGGGAAGCGTCCCGAAGCCTCGAAGTCGAACGTGCCGCCGTCGACGAGCACGCCGCCGATCGTCGTGCCGTGGCCGCCGAGAAACTTGGTCGCCGAGTGGTAGACGAAATCAGCGCCGTGATCGAAGGGCTTCAACAGATACGGCGTGGTGAACGTCGAGTCGACCAGCAGCGGCACGCGGTGCTCATGCGCGATCTGCGCGACTGTTGCGATGTCCAGAACGTCGAGGCCGGGGTTGCCGAGCGTTTCGCCGAACAACAGCTTCGTGTTCGGGCGCAGCGCGGCACGCCATGCGTCGATATCGCCGGGCTTCACGAACGTCGTTTCGATGCCGAAGCGCGGCAACGTGTAGCTGAGCAGGTTGTGCGAGCCGCCGTACAGCGCGCTCGATGCGACGATGTGCGAGCCCGCGCCCATCAGCGTCGCGATGGCGAGATGCAGCGCGGCCTGGCCGCTCGCCGTGCCGATCGCGCCCGCGCCGTTTTCGAGCGCGGCGACGCGCTCTTCGAACACGGCGACGGTCGGGTTCGAGATGCGCGAATACACATGGCCCGCGCGCTCCATGTTGAAGAGCGCGGCGGCGTGATCGGCGTCGCGGAACGAGAACGACGTGGTCTGATAGATGGGCGTCGCGCGCGCTCCCGTCGCGGGGTCGGGCGCGGCGCCCGCATGCAGCGCAAGCGTGTCGAAACGGTTGGCAGGCATCGTGGACGGCCGGGCGTCGGCGGCCCGGCGAAGGTGAAAGTGACGGCCATCGTATCACCGGGCCGCGCGCGAACCACTCGGTTTTCGCCCGCATGGCGACGCGCTCGCGGGCATGATTCGCCTGAGCGCGGCGGCGTTGCGGATCACACGGACCGCGTTCGACGACTGTTCCGAGATGCCTGTGAGCGCCGTCTGTCGGACGTTCGGTGACGCGCTATCGTCCGGCCCGTCCGCTTTCCTTTTGCGGGCCTTTCCGCTAGCATCGAAAGTCAGTCATGCCCTTAATGCTTCACCGGGCCTCATCTGCCACCATGTTGCATGGGACCAGAGCAACGTAACGCGCCAAGGCGCCAACTCTGGTCGACAGGAGACAAATCATGCGAGTCAGCGACATTCTGAAGGTCAAGGGCAACACCCTGTTCACGGTCACACCCGATACGCCGCTCAACGAGGCCGTCAACACAATGGCCGAGCACGACATCGGCTCGCTCGTCGTGATGGAGTATGGCGATCTCGTCGGCATGCTGACCTTCCGCGAAATCATCCTGGTGTTGAGCCGCAACGGCGGCAGCGTCAGCGGCACGACGATCCGCAAGATCATGGACGATCATCCGCTCACGTGCACGCCCGAAACGGATGTCAACGAAGTGCGCCGCATGATGCTCGAGCATCACGTGCGCTATCTGCCCGTCATGGAAAGCCGCGCGCTGATGGGCGTGATTTCGTTCTACGACGTCGCCAAGGCTGTCGTCGAAGAGCAGGGCTTCGAGAACCGGATGCTGAAGGCCTATATTCGCGACTGGCCGGCAGAAGACGAGCCGCAGCAGGAGCAGCCGTCGCGCTGATTTTCGTCGGCCCGGGTTGGCCTGCTGTTTGGCCTGTCGTTTGGCCTCGCTATCTCGATCGGTCTGACCGGCTTGCAGTGCGCCGACATGCCGCTGTCGCATGACTGAACCATCCTCGAAGCGCGCGCGAAAAGCGTGCGCTTTTTTGTGTCCGCTATTCGCGCAGCACCGCTGTGAATTTGCGCGGAGCGCGCCCCCTCTATCAAGCATTCGATGAGCGATCGTCCGTTGTCCACCGCCCAACGCGCAAGGCGCGACGCGCACGAACATGGCTCGCAGTTTCGCCTGTTGCGCGAGCGACGTTTCGCACCGTTTTTCTGGACGCAGTTTCTCGGCGCGATGAATGACAACGTGTTCAAGATCGGCTTTACGTCGCTCGTCACGTATCAGGCCGCGCGATTCTCAGGCGTGAATGCGGACACTGCGGCCTTTCTGATTTCGGCGATCTTCATTCTGCCGTTCGTCCTGTTTTCGGCGACGTCCGGGCAGGTCGCCGACAAGTACGACAAGGCGATGCTCACGCGCTTCGTGAAAACGTTCGAAATCGGCGTGATGCTGGTCGGCGGCGCGGGCTTCTGGCTGCACGACGCGCTGCTGCTGTATCTGTGCACGTTCCTGATGGGCGTCCATTCGACCGTGTTCGGTCCCGTCAAATACGCGTATCTGCCGCAGCATCTGGACAAGACGGAACTGGTCGGCGGCAACGGCATGGTCGAAATGGGCACGTTCGTCGCGATTCTGCTCGGCACGATTGCGGGCGGCGCGGCGGCGGGGTCGGAGGCGCACGGCGCGGCGATTCTCGCGTTCGGCTGCGTGGCGATCGCGCTGATTGGGCGCGTGGCGTCTGGCTTCGTGCCGCAATCGGCGCCATCTCAGCCCGATCTGCGCATCAACTGGAATCCGATCAGCGAAACCTGGCGCAATCTGACGTTGGCGCGCGAAAACCGGACCGTCTTTCTGAGCCTGCTCGGCATTTCCTGGTTGTGGTTTGTCGGCGCGACGTTTCTGTCGTCGTTCTTCCGTTTCGCAAAGGACGTGCTGTCCGCGAACCCCGATGTCGTGACCGTGCTGCTCGCAACGTTTTCGATCGGTATCGGCACGGGCTCGCTGCTGTGCGAGCGGCTGTCGAAGAAGCGCATCGAGATCGGCCTCGTGCCGCTCGGCTCGATCGGCATCAGCGTGTTCGCGATCGACTTGTTCTTTGCGAGTCACACGTTGCCGAAAGCCGCGCATCTGCTGACGGTGGCCGAATTCATGACGCTGCCCGTGCATTGGCGCGTGCTCGCCGATCTGTTCCTGCTCGCGATGTTCGGCGGCTTCTACAGCGTGCCGCTCTATGCGCTGATCCAGAGCCGCAGCCAGCCGAGCCATCGCGCGCGGATCATCGCGGCGAACAACATCCTCAATTCGCTGTTCATGATCGTGTCGTCGCTGATGGCCGTCGCGCTGACGTCGGCGGGCGTCGGCATTCCGGGGCTGTTTCTCGTGACGGCGCTGCTCAACGTGGTCGTGGCCGTCTACATCTATTCGCTCGTGCCCGAGTTCCTGCTGCGCTTCGTTGCGTGGCTGCTCGTGCATACGTTCTATCGGATTCGTCTCGTTCACGCCGAGCGCATTCCTGAAGAAGGCGCGGCCGTGCTCGTCTGCAATCACGTGAGCTATGTCGATGCGATCGTGATCATGGCCGAAAGTCCGCGGCCTATCCGTTTCGTGATGGACCACCGGATCTTCCGCACACCGTTTGCCGGCTGGCTGTTCAGACACGCAAAGGCAATTCCGATTGCCCCCGCGCACGAAGACGGGGAACTGCTCAAGCGTGCCTACGACGCCTGTGCGAAGGCGCTCGACGATGGCGATCTTGTCTGCATTTTTCCCGAAGGCAAGCTGACCAATACGGGTGATATGAATCCGTTCCGCCACGGCGTGTCGGAAGTCCTGAGGCGCGCGCCTGTGCCCGTCGTGCCGATGGCGTTGCGCGGCCTGTGGGGCAGCGTCTGGTCGCGCAGCGCCGATGCGCGATTCCCGCGTCCGATCCACAAGGGCGTGATGAGCCGTCTGACGCTGGCTGTCGGCGAGCCGCTCGATCCCGCGCAGGCGACGCCGGAAGTCCTCCAGCAGATCGTGTCCGAACTGCGCGGCGCGCGGAAATAGGGTTTCGGGCGTGGCCGCCCGCCCTGCGGCGCAACGCACTTTCGTGCGTTTGTCCTATAACGATCGCCGGAGTCCCCGCGCGCCACGGCGGGGCGGCCGGGCTGGCATAATAACGCTCTCCCCGCATTTCTTTGGACGACGCTCATGTCCGGCAATACCCTCGGTACGCTCTTCACCGTCACGACCTTCGGCGAATCGCATGGCCCGGCTATCGGCTGTGTGATCGACGGCTGCCCGCCGGGCATGTCGCTTGCCGAGGCGGACATCCAGTTCGAACTCGATCGCCGCAAGCCCGGCACGTCGCGGCACGTGACGCAGCGTCAGGAAGAAGACAAGGTCGAAATTCTTTCGGGTGTCTTCGAGGGCAAGACGACGGGCGCGCCCATCGCGCTCCTGATCCGCAACACCGACCAGCGCAGCAAGGACTACGGCAACATCGCGGAAACCTTCCGTCCGGGCCACGCCGACTACACCTACTGGCAGAAATACGGCATCCGCGACCATCGTGGCGGCGGCCGTTCCTCAGCGCGGCTGACGGCGCCGACGGTGGCGGCGGGTGCCGTCGCGAAGAAATGGCTGCGCGAGAAGTTCGGCACCGAAATTCGCGGCTATATGGCAGCGCTGGGCGAGATCGACGTGCCGTTCGTCGACTGGCAGCACGTGCGGGAGAACCCGTTCTTCGTGCCGAACGCGGACATCGTGCCGCAGCTCGAAGCGTATATGGACGCGCTGCGCAAGGACGGCGATTCGATCGGCGCGCGCATCAACGTGGTGGCGTCGGGCGTGCCCGTCGGTCTCGGCGAGCCGCTTTTCGACCGGCTCGACGCTGACATCGCGCACGCGATGATGGGCATCAACGCGGTGAAGGGCGTCGAGATCGGCGCGGGCTTCGCGAGCGTCGCGCAGCGCGGTTCGGTGCACGGCGACGAACTGACGCCAGAAGGTTTCGTCGGCAATCACGCGGGCGGCGTGCTCGGCGGCATTTCGACGGGGCAGGACATCACGGTATCGATCGCGATCAAGCCGACGTCGAGCATCCGCACGCCGCGCCGCTCGATCGACAAGAGCGGGCAGCCTGCCGTCGTCGAAACGTTTGGGCGCCATGATCCGTGCGTCGGGATTCGCGCGACGCCGATCGCCGAGGCGATGCTTGCGCTCGTGCTGATCGACCATGCGCTTCGGCATCGCGCGCAGTGCGGCGATGTCGTCGTCGATACGCCGAAGATCGCGGCCAGCGCGCCCTGAAGTCGAATAGTCGAAACCCGGCTCCGCAGGCTCGCTGGTTATCGACAGGGCGGTCAGCATGAGTCACAACGTGAATCACAACGACTCCACGCGCACCGACGCTCTCGCGCAGCTTTATGCGCGCACGTCGGCGCCCGACGCCGTCGCAACGGACTGGCTCGCGCTCGGCAAGGCGCTGCTGGCCGGGGCGAACGGCGACAAGGCGCGGCTGGGCCAGGCGGTCGATGCACTCGTGCGCGCATACCGGCTCGACGCGAACTGCGACGCGCGGTTGCTGCACGAAATCGCGCAGACGGCCTTCATTCTGCGGAACTGGGCGCTCGTCGAATCGGCGACGGCGCTGCTATTGGCGCGCGACGCCAACGACGCGAACGCGCTCGTCTGGCGCTCGGCTGCTTTCCAGCAACGCGACGATTTCGCCGAAGCCCAACGCTTGCTGCATGAGGCTGCGCGCGCCGCGCCGGGCAACCACATCGTGCTGCACAAGCTCGCGTTGTGCATCAAGGAACAAGGCCGTTTCGCCGAAGCCGAGGCGCTGCTGCGGCGCGTGCTAGAAATGACGCCGAACAATGCGCACGCGCTGTTCGATCTGTCGGAGCTGGAAATGCGCGCGGGGCGATATGCGCAAGGCTGGCTCGACTATGAAGCGCGCGTCGTATTCGCCGACGATGTGAACGCCGCGAAAGTAGCGCTTGCGGCGATCAGTCCCAACTGGCGCGGCGAATCGCTCGCGCGCAAGACGCTCGTCGTGTACGGCGAGCAGGGCAACGGGGATTGCCTGTGGTCGGTGCGCTTTCTGCGTGTGCTCGCCGAACGCGCGCAACGCGAAGGCGGCCGCGTGATCTTCGGCTATGCGGGGCCGATGCAGCATCTGTTCGAACGCATGCTGCCCGCCGCGATCAGGATCGAAACGAGCCTCGAAACGAAGCCGGAATATCACTGCGGGCTGATGAGCCTGCCGCTGCGGCTCGGCATCGACGATCCGTCCATGTGGGGGCGTCCGTATCTGAGCGCCGATCCTGCGCGGGCCGAGCCGTGGCGCGAGCGTGTCGCGGGCGCTGCGAAGGCGGGGAACAAGACGGTCGGCCTCGTATGGAACGGTAATTCCGATCATATCCGCGATGCGCGGCGCTCGATTCCCGTCGAGCTGCTTGCGCCGCTTTTGAACGTGCCGGGCATCACGTTCTTCGCGGTGTCGCCGGGGCGTCAGGCGACGGTCGGGCAATGGCGAACGCAGGGTGTCGATATCGTCGATCCGACCGCGCACTTCGAAGCGGGCTTCGACGATGTGGCCGCGCTGCTCGTGAATCTCGACGCGCTCGTGACCATCGACAGCGGTCCCGCCCATCTGGCAGGCGCGCTCGGCGTGCCGACCTGGCTGATGATCGACTACGTGTCCGCGTGGTTCTGGGGCGAGGAGACGGAGCGCACGCCGTGGTATCAGTCGGTCGAGCTGTTTCGCCAGCCGTCCGTCGGCGTGTGGGCGCCTGTTATCGAACGGGTGCGCGCGCGGCTGGAGGCGCTCGCGGCGTGAAGCGTGGGCGTCGGCAAGCCGTCATGCAAAAACGCCGCTCGATGAGCGGCGTTTTTCGTTTGTCCAGACGCGGCGCGCGTCACATGTTCGGATAGTTCGGACCGCCGCCGCCTTCGGGCGTGACCCACACGATGTTCTGCGTCGGGTCCTTGATGTCGCACGTCTTGCAGTGCACGCAGTTCTGCGCGTTGATCACGAGGCGTTCGCTGCCGTCGTCGTTCTTCACGAACTCGTACACGGCGGCAGGGCAGTAGCGGCCCTCGGGGCCCGCGTACGTTTGCAGATTCACCTTGACGGGCACCGACGGATCTTTCAGCGTCAGATGCGCGGGCTGGTTCTCTTCGTGATTCGTGTTCGAGATGAACACCGAGGAGAGCCGGTCGAATGTGAGCTTGCCATCAGGTTTCGGATAGTCGATCGGCTTGCACTGCGACGCCGGCTTCAGCATCTCGTGGTCCCAGTGCTGATGATGCAGCGTCCATGGCACGTTGCCGCCCAGCAGCTTCTGCTCGATGCCGACCATCAGCGTGCCGAGGTACAGGCCCTTGCTCATCCACTGCTTGAAATTGCGTGCGCGATAGAGTTCGGTGTGCAGCCACGAGGTCTTGAACGACTCCGGATACGCGGCGAGTTCATCCGACTGACGGCCAGCCTGAACCGCGTCGAACGCGGCATCGGCGGCCAACATGCCCGTCTTGATCGCCGCGTGCGAGCCCTTGATCCGCGATGCGTTCAGAAAGCCCGCATCGTCGCCGACGAGCGCGCCGCCCGGAAAGACGAGCTTCGGCAGCGACATCAGCCCGCCTGCCGTGATCGCGCGCGCGCCATACGACACGCGCTTGCCGCCTTCGAGGAACTTGCGGATTTCCGGGTGCGTCTTGTAGCGCTGGAACTCCTCGAACGGCGACAGATACGGGTTCGAATAGCCGAGGCCCACCACGAAGCCGACCATCACCTGGTTGTTGTCGATGTGGTAGAGGAACGAGCCGCCATACGTCTGCGTATCGAGCGGCCAGCCGGCCGTGTGAATCACGAGACCGGGCTTGTGCTTCGACGGATCGATTTCCCACAGTTCCTTGATGCCGATACCGTAGACCTGCGGATCGGCGCCATCGCGCAGTTTGAACCTGTCCGACAGCTGACGGCCGAGATGTCCGCGCGCGCCTTCGCAGAAGAGCGTGTACTTCGCGTGCAGCTCCATCCCGAGCTGGAAGTTCTCGGTCGGCTCGCCGTCCTTGCCGATGCCGAGGTTGCCCGTCGCCACGCCCTTGACCGAACCATCGTCGTTGTACAGCACTTCCGCCGCTGCAAACCCCGGGAAAATCTCGACGCCCACCGCTTCGGCCTGCTGGCCCAGCCAGCGCGTCACGTTCGCGAGGCTGATCACGTAATTGCCGTGATTCTTGAAGTTGTCGGGCAGCGCCCAGTTCGGCACGGACTTCGCGCCGGCTTCGGAGAGGAACAGGAAGCGGTCTTCCGTCACTTCGACGTCCAGCGGCGCGCCTTTTTCCTTCCAGTCCGGAATCAGTTCATTTAACGCGCGCGGGTCCATCACGGCGCCCGAGAGGATATGCGCCCCAATTTCCGAGCCCTTTTCGAGCACGCAGACGCCAATCTCGACGCCTTTTTCCGCCGCGCGCTGCTTCAGACGAATGGCCGCCGACAGGCCCGCCGGGCCGCCGCCGACGATCACCACGTCATATTCCATCGATTCGCGCGGGCCGTACTGCTCGATCAGGCTTGCGGGGGTCATTGATGCTCCTCTTACCGTTAGAATGCTTTTTTCGGGATCGTATTGTCATTGAACGATCCCTACGCTGCAACACAAAGAGGCAAGATTAGCACGACCGTACTGTTATTGTGACTATGGGTTGACCCTTATGCCCGCGCGGCGTGTGGGCATGCATTTCGTCACATTCATGTTCCAAGGAAAACGACAATGGGCCGTTCGATCAATCTGGAAGGCAAGGTGGCGCTGATTACGGGCGCATCGAGTGGACTGGGCAAGCGGTTTGCCATGGTGCTGTCGCAAGCGGGCGCAAAGGTCGTGCTGGCAAGCCGACGCATCGAACGTCTGAAGGAATTGCGCGCCGAGATCGAGGCGTCGGGCGGAGCCGCGCACGTCGTCTCGCTCGACGTGACCGATTATCAGAGCATCAAGTCGGCCGTCGCGCATGCGGAGACGGAGGCGGGCACGATCGATATTCTCGTCAACAACTCGGGCGTATCGACGACGCAAAAGCTGACCGACGTGACCCCCGCGGACTTCGAATACGTGTTCGACACGAACACGCGCGGCGCATTCTTCGTCGCGCAGGAAGTGGCCAAGCGGATGATCATGCGCGGCGGCGGCTCGAACAAGCCGCCGTACCGGATCATCAATATCGCGTCGGTGGCGGGGCTGCGCGTGCTGCCGCAAATCGGGCTGTACTCGATGAGCAAGGCAGCCGTGGTCCACATGACGAAAGCGATGGCGCAGGAATGGGGTCGGCACGGCATCAACGTGAACGCGATCTGCCCCGGTTACATCGATACCGAGATCAATCACCATCACTGGTCGACCGATCAGGGGCAAAAGCTGATTTCGATGCTGCCGCGGCATCGCGTGGGCAAGCCGGAAGACCTCGACGGGTTGTTGCTGCTGCTTGCCGCCGATGAGTCGCAGTTCATCAACGGCTCGGTGATCGCCGCCGACGATGGTTTCGGTCTCTCCTAAACGCTGGCAGGCAATCGTTTGACTGACACGCTTGCCTGTTAGCTTCGCGGCAGAAACGCGCGAAAAGCGCGATCATTGACGCCCGTGTGCAGCATCGGCACAGCGCCGACGTTGCACGAACTTTTAAGCCGGAACCCTTTTAGCCGCTGCAATTCGCGGGTCGTGCGCCCATTGCCGGACGCGGCCCGCGCAGTTCCGTTTTCACGATTCAGATCCAAACCGTAGAAGAAGTGCGATGAGCGATTACCACCCCGTTTTTGAAATGTCGATGCCGATCCGCTGGGGCGATATGGACGCGTTCGGCCATGTGAACAACACGGTCTATTTCCGCTACATGGAGCAGGTGCGGATTTCCTGGTTCGAGCAGCTCGGCATCGCCGGCGGCAACGGCGAGGGGCAGGGGCCCGTGATCGTCAATGCGTCGATGGAATTCCTGAAGCAGCTGCACTATCCGGGCGACGTGATCGGCCGCATGACGGTGGGCACGCCGGGCCGCAGCAGCTTCGATACGCGCTTCGAGCTGTTTCGCGCCGACGATTCCGACGCGCTCTATGCGCGCGGCTCCGCGAAGTGCGTGTGGATCGACTACGCGGCAGGCAAGTCGATGCCGCTTCCCGATCTGCTGCGCTCGACCATCGAAAGCGCCCAACTCGTCAAGGCCTGAGCTTTACCCTCCCATTCGATGCGTGCCGGCTCTCGCGGCCGGCGCTTCTTTCAGTCGACAGTCGAAAGTCAATTGCCGAGCAGCCGCTGCAGCAGTTCAGTCGCGTTGCCCGTGTCGTATTTGCGCATCAACCGGGAGCGGTAGACGTCCACTGTCCGCGAGCTGATGTCGAGAATCCGGCCGATCTGCTTGCTCGTTTTCCCCGTCACCAGCTGCGCGGCGATCTCGCGCTCGCGCGGCGTCAGCTCGACGGCGACGCGCCGCGTCGCGCTCAGATCCTCGAAGGTCCAGACGCCCGCTGCATGCGGCACCGAAAGATCGAGCGAGCGCCCCGTCACATGGCACCAGAACAGCTCGCCGTTCGCGCGCTTCATGATGCGGTCGTCGGCGTAGCTGCCTTGCGCCGTCATGATGGGCGGGATGCGCGCGCCGATGCGCTCGAATTCATCCGGCGACGGATACAGCACCGCGAACGATTGCCCCAGCAACGACTCGCGCGAACGGCAAAAGATGGCGGCGACCTGCTCGTTGCAGTCTTCGATGAACCGCTCGCGCGACAGCACGAGGCCGATCGGCGCAAGGTGAAAAGCGGTTTGGTAATCCAGTTCGGGCATGAAATCAGAGGGTGCGACTACTTATGTATTTTTGCGTATTGTGCCGCAACACCGCCGCATCGTACCCTTTCGGCACATCACAAGATGGGCGGCTGGCGCGGCGAGGTTTTGTCCTCATCGCGCCACCGTTCGCCGCAGATGACTAGAATGACGTTTCGGGCTGTGCCCGCAGCGCCCCGGCAGCCGGCTCGTGCAAGCGCAGTCGCGAGCAGGAGCAGGCGCGAGTCGACACAGGAACGGCGTCGCATCGATCCGGATTTCGGGTATCCAATCAAGGAAGGGACACACTGATGAATAAAGTCTACTCAAGCGCGGCCGCCGCGCTCGAAGGCATCGTCAAGGACGGGCAGACATTCGCCGTCGGCGGCTTTGGGCTGTGCGGCATTCCTGAAGCGCTGATCGCCGCCCTGCGCGATTCCGGCGTGAAGGGCATCACCTGCATCAGCAACAATGCGGGCGTCGACGGCTTCGGCCTCGGGCTGCTGCTGGAAACGCGCCAGATCAGGAAGATGATCTCGTCGTACGTCGGCGAGAACAAGGAATTCGAGCGCCAGTATCTGGCGGGCGAACTCGAGCTGGAATTCACGCCGCAAGGCACGCTCGCCGAAAAGCTGCGCGCGGGCGGCGCGGGCATTCCGGCGTTCTACACGAACACCGGTTTCGGCACGATCATCGCGGAAGGCAAGGAAACGCGCCAGTTCGGCGAGAACCACTACGTGCTCGAACCGTCGCTGACGGCCGACGTCGCGCTCGTCAAGGCATGGAAGGCCGACAAGTCGGGCAACCTGATCTATCGCCGCACCGCACGCAACTTCAACCCGATGTGCGCGATGGCGGGCAAGATCACGGTCGCGGAAGTCGAAGAGATCGTCGAGACGGGCGAACTCGATCCGGACGCGATCCATACGCCGGGTATCTTCGTGCAGCGCCTCGTGCTGAACGCGCACCCGGAAAAACGCATCGAACAACGCATCGTCCGCGCGAAAGGAGAGTAATCATGGCTTGGAATCGTGACCAGATGGCCGCGCGCGCGGCGCAGGAACTGCAAGACGGCTTTTATGTGAACCTCGGCATCGGCCTGCCGACGCTCGTCGCCAACCACGTGCCCGCGGGCATGGAAGTGTGGCTGCAGTCGGAGAACGGTCTGCTCGGCATCGGCCCGTCGCCGTATGAAGAAGAAGTGGACGCCGACCTGATCAACGCCGGCAAGCAGACGGTGACGACGCTGCCGGGCTCGTCGATTTTCTCGTCGGCCGATTCGTTCGCGATGATTCGCGGCGGCCACATCAACCTTGCGATCCTCGGCGCGATGCAGATCAGCAAGCAGGGCGATCTGGCGAACTGGATGATCCCCGGCAAGATGATCAAGGGCATGGGCGGCGCGATGGATCTGGTGGCGGGCGTCAAGCGCGTCGTCGTGCTGATGGAGCACGTCGCGAAGGGCGACCAGCACAAGATCCTCGAAGAATGCACGCTGCCGCTGACGGGCGTCGGTGTGGTCGACCGGATCATCACGGACCTGGGCGTGATCGACGTGGTCGATGGCGGCCTGAAAGTGGTCGAGCTGGCTGACGGCGTGACCGTCGACGAAATCAAGGCGAAGACGGGCGCGCTGCTCGATACGAGCGCAGTGAGCTGAGTCTCTTCGTTCGACCTTGCGTCGAAAGCGGTTATCGAAGGCAGTTGTTGAAAAGCGGGCGCGATGCAAGTCGCGCCCGCTTTTTTGTCCTTGTGCCTCGAGGCCCGCGTTTGCCGGTTTCGTGCTTTCGTCCTATGCCTTCACGCCGATGAGCGCGCGAGACGAAGCGGTTTAGAATCGATCGTGTCCTGTGTGCCTTTCATGCACGCTGCAGCTTTTCGATCGAGGGAACTCTGATGACCGTTACGCCCGTCGCTGTTTCGCCCGTTGTCGACACCACCGTGCCCCGTCAGCGCTATGTGCAATGCGCGAGTCCTGCCGGGCTGCACCGCATCGCGTACACCGAATGGGGCGCACCCGACAACCCTCGCGTGCTCGTGTGCGTGCATGGACTGACGCGTTCCGGCCGCGACTTCGACCGGCTCGCGGCGGCGCTGTCGCCGGTGTATCGCGTGGTGTGTCCGGATGTGGTCGGGCGAGGCTTGTCTGCGTGGCTCGCCAACCCCACTTACTATGGAATTCCGCAGTACGTCGGCGATATGGTCACGCTGATCGCGAGGCTCGGCGTCGAGACCGTGGACTGGTTCGGCACGTCGATGGGCGGGCTGATCGGCATGGCGTTCGCTGGGCTGAAGGATTCGCCGATACGCAAGATGATCGTCAACGATGTCGGCCCGCATGTGGAACCGGTCGCCATCGAGCGCATCGGCAGCTATCTCGGGCAGCCGGTGTCGTTCGCCACGCAGCAGGAAGCGATCGATCACGCCGCGTTGCTCGCTCAATCGTTCGGGCCGTTGACGCCGGACGAATGGCGCGAGATCAATACGCCACTCATGCACGAGCGCGATGGCGCGTGGCGCTTTCGCTACGATCCGCGCATCGCGGAGCCGTTCACGCAGACCACCCCCGAACTGGCGGCGCTCGGCGAGGCGGCGTTGTGGCAGTCGTTTGCTTCGACCGCAGGGCCCGTGCTCGTCGTGCGTGGCGAGCAATCCGACCTCCTGTCGCGCGAAACCGTCGCGAAGATGATCGAGAAGGGGCGCAATGTATCGAGCGTCGAAATCCCGGGAGTAGGCCATGCGCCGGCCTTTCTTTCCGCTGATCAGATCGAAATTGCGAAACGCTTCCTTATCGGCAACAGCGCCGACGCGTCATAATATGAGGTTGGCGCGCGTGTAGATCGACCGCTGTTCGAGCGCGATCGGCGCATCGTGCGAAAATCGAACATCGCATGGCGTCGGTTCACTCTTCATTCACAACGGACAGGAAATTTCATGGCAGTCATTCGTCATCACGTCGGCAAGCGCCTTTCGGAAACCGCTGTGCATAACGGCACGGTCTATCTGGCTGGCCAGATCGCCGAGGACACCGATCAGGACATCGCCGGTCAAATGCGCGAAGTGCTCGGCCACATCGACCGTTTGCTCGGTGAAGCCAACAGCGACAAGGCGCATCTGCTTTCGGTGCAGATCTACATCGCAGACATGGCGGACTTCGCCGGCATGAACGCCGTGTGGGACGAGTGGGTCGCGCAAGGCAACACGCCGCCGCGCGCAACCGTCGAAGCGAAGCTCGCGAATCCGAAGTGCCTCGTCGAAGTGGTCGTGGTCGCCGCCCAGCGCAGCTGATACAGGCCATACACGCGCAATACGCAACACGCGCAACATACGTTTCAGTCATTTGCATTGGCCTAATTCGCCCGCGCGAGCCGCGGGCCCGCTGCACGATGAATAGCGATACCGTCACGACCGCTCCGAACCCGACGCCGTCATTCGACGACGCGCTTGCGTTCGTGCGCGAGCACGCGCGTGACGCGCGGCTGTCGTCGGGTGAGTTGCTCGCCGATCATGCGGCGGGCACGGCTTCCATCATGCGCACGCTCAACGTCGATCCGCCCGCCGTGCTGGCGGCGGCGCTGTTCTCACTGACGCCGCATCTCGAGAATCCGGAACAGACCATCGCCGACAACTTCGGCGAGGAAGTCGCGCAACTGGTGAGCGACGTGCGCAAGCTGTTGCGCCTCGGCACTGTGAGCATGCGCGCCGCGCAGAACACGATGCCCGAAGCGGGCCGCGACGCGCAGGCCGCGCGCCGAGCGCAGGTCGAAGCGCTGCGCAAGATGCTGCTCGCGTTCGCGCAGGACATTCGCGTCGTGCTGATCCGGCTCGCGTCGCGGCTGCAATCGATGCGCTATTACGCGGCGGCGAAGATCACGCCGTCGCCCGATGTGGCGCGCGAGACGCTGGACATCTACGCGCCGCTCGCGAATCGTCTTGGCATCTGGCAACTGAAGTGGGAGCTCGAAGATCTCGCGTTCCGCTTCGAAGAGCCGCAGACGTACAAGCGCATCGCGAAGCTGCTTGACGAGAAGCGCGTCGAACGCGAAACCTATGTCGCTGAAGCGATCGCGCGGCTGCAGCGGGAACTCTCGGCCGCGCACATCGAGGCCGAAGTGAGCGGCCGGCCGAAGCACATCTACAGCATCTGGCGCAAGATGCGCGGCAAGGAGCTCGATTTCTCCGAGCTTTACGATGTGCGCGCGTTTCGCGTGATCGTGCCGGACATCAAGGATTGCTACACGGTGCTCGGCATCGTGCACAACCTGTGGCAGCCGGTGCCGAGGGAGTTCGACGACTACATCTCGCGGCCCAAGCCGAACGGCTACAAGTCGCTGCATACGGTCGTGATCGGCGACGACGGCCGCGCGTTCGAAGTGCAGATCCGTACGCAGGAGATGCATCGGTTCGCCGAATACGGCGTGGCCGCGCACTGGCGCTATAAGGAAGCCGGCACGCGCGGTTATGGCGGCCAATTCAGCGCGAGCGAGAAATACGACGAGAAGATTGCGTGGCTGCGTCAACTGCTTGCGTGGAAGGACGATGTGTCCGAAGGCAAGCACGGCGACAAGGGCGCGGCGAAGCCTTGGGAGCAGTTGCGCCAGGCAACGCTCGACGACGATCACATCTACACGCTCACGCCGCAGGCGCGTGTGATTCCGTTACCGCAGGGCTCGACGCCGCTCGACTTCGCCTATCACCTGCATAGCGAGCTGGGGCATCGCTGCCGCGGAGCGCGCGTCGACGGTGCGATGGTGCCGTTGAATACGCCGTTGCAGAACGGGCAGACGGTCGAGATCGTCGCGATCAAGGAGGGCGGCCCGTCGCGCGACTGGCTCAATCCGCAACTCGGCTACCTGCAAAGCAACCGCGCGCGCCAAAAGGTGCGTGCGTGGTTCAATGCCGTCGAAGCGCAGGAGAACGTCGCCACCGGGCGCGCGATGGTTGAAAAGACCTTGCAGCGCGAAGGCAAGACATCCGTCAGTCTCGATCAGCTGGCTGCGAAGCTCGGCTTCAAGTCGCCCGAGGATCTGTTCTCGGTGGTCGGCAAGGAAGAGTTCAGCTTGCGGCTCGTCGAGCAGGCGCTCAGCGATGCGCCGCCCGCCGAGCCTGTCGTCGAGGCGCCCGAGCAGTTCGAGAAACGCAGTAGCGGCGCGAGTGTCGCGCATGGCGCGTCGACGGGCGTGCTCGTCGTCGGCGTCGATGCGCTGCTGACGCAGCTCGCGCGCTGCTGCCGTCCGGCGCCGCCCGATGACATCGCCGGTTTCGTGACGCGCGGCAAAGGCATGTCGATTCATCGCAGCGACTGCCCGACGTTCCGGCGCATGGCCGAGCGCGCGCCGGAGCGCGTGCTCCAAACCGCGTGGTCCGCCGATGTGATGAGCGGGCGCGGCAAGTCGGTGTATCCCGTCGACCTGTCGATCGAGGCAACCGACCGGCAGGGCCTGTTGCGCGACATTTCCGAAGTGTTTGCGCGCGAGAAGATGAACGTGATCGGCGTGAAGTCGCAGTCACGACGCAACGCGGCGTTCATGCAGTTCACCGTGGAAGTGTCGAGTGCCGCGCAGATCCAGCGCGCGTGCGCGATGCTCGGGGAAGTGGCGGGCGTCGTCAGGGCGACGCGCAAGTGAAGCCGTGGGCAATGCGCTCGTGCTGTCCGTTTCCGCGCCCGTGCGCACGCGCATCGAAATTTTGGTGCCGACGCATAAAAACGCTTGCCAACTTTCTCTGTGCTCCATATAATCTCGTTTCTCTAGGCTCGTAGCTCAGCTGGTTAGAGCACCACCTTGACATGGTGGGGGTCGTTGGTTCGAGTCCAATCGAGCCTACCAACGAATATGAAGCTTCGGCTTGCCGAGGTTTCGCAAACGCAAGTAGCAATGAGCGCTTCGGCGTAAAGAGCGAATCAGGCGAACATGGTTATGACACCGCGAACGTTGACCGGAACCGTTTCGGAGCGACGCTAGTCGAGGACCACTTTCGCCCTTGTTGTTTGCAGTAGTTTGCAGAAATGTGAATGCGGCCCCTCGAAAGCGGGGCCGCATTTTTTTTGTCTTTAGCGCTTGTTGCATGTGCCGCCGCTCGCCGGCATTACGGAGAACGCAATGGTTTCGATACGACTGCCCGATGGTTCCGTTCGACAGTACGAGCACCCCGTGACTGTCGCCGAAGTGGCTGCATCGATTGGCCCCGGTCTCGCGAAGGCTGCACTCGGCGGCAAGATCGACGGCGAGCTGGTCGATACGTCCGCGCTGATCGACCACGACGTGTCGCTCGCGATCGTCACGGACAAGGACGCAGACGGTCTGGACATCATTCGCCACTCGACGGCGCACCTGCTCGCTTACGCGGTGAAGGATCTTTTCCCGGAAGCGCAGGTGACGATTGGGCCGGTGATCGACAACGGTTTCTACTATGACTTTTCGTACAGCCGTCCCTTCACGCCCGAAGATCTCGAGAAGATCGAAAAGCGCATGCAGGAGCTGGCAAAGAAAGACGAGCCGGTGTCGCGCCGTGTCGTGTCGCGCGATGAGGCGGTCGAGTACTTCAAGAGCATCGGCGAAAAGTACAAGGCGGAGATCATCGAATCGATTCCCGCCAGCGATGAAATCAAGCTGTACGCGCACGGCGGCTTCACGGACCTGTGCCGCGGCCCGCACGTGCCGTCGACGGGCAAGCTGAAGGTCTTCAAGCTGATGAAGGTCGCGGGTGCTTACTGGCGCGGTGACTCGAAGAACGAGCAGTTGCAGCGTATCTACGGCACGGCCTGGACGAAGAAGGAAGACCAGGACGCGTATCTGCACATGCTGGAAGAGGCGGAAAAGCGCGATCACCGCAAGCTCGGCAAGCAACTGGACCTGTTCCACATGCAGGACGAGTCGCCGGGCATGGTGTTCTGGCATCCGCGCGGCTGGACGCTGTGGCAGCAGGTCGAGCAGTACATGCGCCGGCGCGTGAACGAAGCGGGCTATCTCGAGATCAAGACGCCGATGATCATGGACCGCTCGCTGTGGGAAGCGTCGGGTCACTGGCAGAACTATCGTGAAAACATGTTCACGACCGAGTCGGAAAAGCGCGACTACGCGATCAAGCCGATGAACTGCCCGGGGCACGTGCAGGTGTTCAATCACGGCTTGCGCTCGTACCGCGATCTGCCGCTGCGCTATGCGGAGTTCGGCTCGTGCCATCGCAACGAGTCGTCGGGCGCGCTGCATGGTCTGATGCGCGTTCGCGGATTCGTCCAGGACGATGCGCATATCTTCTGTACGGAAGACCAGTTCATCAGCGAATCGATTGCGTTCAACACGCTGGCGATGAGTGTCTATAAGGATTTTGGTTTCGACAATGTCGAGATCAAGCTGTCGCTGCGCCCCGACGCGCGCGCGGGCACGGATGAAATCTGGGATCGCGCCGAGCAGGGTCTGCGCGACGCACTGACCGCCTGCGGCGTGACGTGGGAAGAATTGCCGGGCGAGGGCGCGTTTTACGGTCCGAAGGTCGAATATCACATCAAGGACGCGCTGGGCCGCTCGTGGCAATGCGGCACGCTGCAGCTCGACATGGTGCTGCCGGAGCGTCTGGGCGCCGAGTACGTCGCAGAAGACAACAGCCGCCGCCGGCCGATTATGCTGCACCGGGCAATCGTCGGATCAATGGAGCGTTTTCTCGGCATTCTGATCGAGCACCATGCTGGTGCAATGCCTGTGTGGCTCGCGCCGATGCAGGTCGTCGTGATGAATATCGCCGAAAGTCAGGCGGAATACGCTCAATCTCTGGCCCAATCGTTGCAAAAACAAGGGGTTAGAGTGGAGGCCGATTTGCGCAATGAGAAGATTAGCTATAAAATACGCGAGCACACGCTTGAAAAGGTGCCGTATTTGCTGGTCGTCGGCGACAAGGAGCGTGATGCACAAACGGTAGCCGTGCGTGCCCGTGGCGGTGTCGATCTGGGCGTGATGTCCGTCGATGCCTTCAGCGAGCGTCTGCGTCAGGACGTACAGACGTTCAACTAAACCACCTGGCAGCGCGGCTCGTTTTTTTAATCTTTAGAGGAAACGTAACATCGCTACTGATAAGTCGTCGCATCGCATCAACGGTGAAATCACTGCGCCCGAAGTGCGTCTGGTCGGAGTCGACAACGAACCGCTCGGCATCGTAAAACTCGCTGATGCCTTCCGCTTGTCGGAACAGCAGGATGTGGATCTGGTCGAAATCGCGCCGCAAGCGGTTCCGCCTGTCTGCCGCCTGATGGACTACGGCAAGTTCAAGTACCAGGAAGCAAAGAAGCAGCACGAGGCCAAGCTCAAGCAGAAGGTCATCCAGGTCAAGGAAGTCAAATTCCGGCCGGGTACGGATGACGGTGACTACAACGTCAAGCTGCGTAACCTTGTCCGCTTCCTCGAAGATGGCGACAAGACGAAAATCACGTTGCGTTTCCGTGGCCGCGAAATGGCTCACCAGGAAATCGGCATGCGCATGCTCGAACGTCTGCGCACCGATCTGGATGAAGTCGGTCAGGTCGAGCAAATGCCCAAGATGGAAGGCCGCCAGATGATCATGGTGCTGGCGCCGAAGAAAAAGAAGTAAGCAGACGGCCGCTGTGCATCTGAACGTGCGCAGCCCGTTTGTCGAAAGTTGGAAAGCTTGAGAGTCAGTGTGCCGTCTCAATATGACGGCAACGAAGCAGGTTTCGGAAAGTCGGCCGCATTTTGTCGTACAGCGGGCGCCTTTCCCGAAAAGCAGCGGCCAGCGGTTCAGGTTTGCTGCATACCAAGTGGAGTGGGTTTCGAAGGGCGGGTGAGGGCTTTCTGAGCCGACCGCACACCCATGTCCATCAAATAATGGAGTTGTCTGTCATGCCGAAGATGAAGACCAAGAAGAGCGCTGCAAAGCGTTTCGTGGTTCGTCCGGGCGGTACCGTCAAGCGCGGTCAAGCCTTCAAGCGCCACATTCTTACCAAGAAGACCACCAAGAACAAGCGTCACCTGCGCGGCGCCACGGCAGTTCATGATGCTGATCTGAACTCCGTACGCGCGATGCTGCCGTTCGCCTAACCCCTTAACCGACACTCATAGGAGCGAAACATGCCTCGAGTCAAACGTGGGGTTACCGCACGGGCCCGTCACAAGAAGATCATCAAGCTGGCCAAGGGTTACCGCGGCCGCCGCAATAACGTCTATCGCATCGCCAAGCAGGCGGTCATGCGCGCAGGCCAGTACGCCTACCGCGATCGCCGCAACAAGAAGCGTGTGTTCCGCGCACTGTGGATCACGCGTATCAACGCGGCGGTGCGTCAGCACGACATGACGTACAGCGTGTTCATCAACGGCCTGAAGAAGGCGTCGATCGAACTCGACCGCAAGGTGCTGGCCGACATGGCTGTGTTCGACAAGGCTGCTTTTGCTGCGATCGTCAAGCAGGTGAAAGCCGCCGTCGCAGCCTGATTGCGCTGTTAGCATCTAGTACTGCGTGGTTCGTTGCAGCGAACAATCCGGTAGTCCCGGTGACGCTGCAACAAAAACGGGGCTCCTCACCGAGCCCCTTTTTTGTTGGTCGAGCCAGTTTTACTTCGATTGAATACTGACGTTGAAAAGATGGGATCAATGGATCTGGACCAGATTGTCGCCGACGCGCAAAGCGCCTTTGAACAAGCCTCCGACGTCACCACGCTCGAAAACGAGAAGGCGCGCTTTCTCGGCAAGTCGGGTGCCCTGACGGAACTGTTGAAGGGGCTGGGCAAGCTCGATCCCGAAGCGCGCAAGACGGAAGGCGCGCGGATCAACATCGCCAAGCAGCAGGTCGAAGCCGCGCTGACGACGCGCCGGCAGGCGCTGGCCGACGCGCTGCTGAACCAGCGTCTTGCCGCCGAAGCCATCGACGTCACGCTGCCCGGCCGCGGCATGGGTACAGGCAGCCTGCATCCCGTGATGCACACATGGGAGCGCGTCGAGCAGATCTTCCGCACGATTGGCTTCGATGTGGCCGACGGCCCCGAAATCGAAACCGACTGGTACAACTTCACGTCGCTGAACAGCCCCGAGAACCATCCGGCGCGTTCGATGCAAGACACCTTTTACGTCGATGGCACGGACGCGGAAGGCCGTCCGTTGCTGCTGCGCACGCATACCAGCCCGATGCAGGTCCGCTACGCGCGCACCAACACGCCGCCCATCAAGGTGATCGTGCCGGGCCGCACGTACCGCGTCGACAGCGACGCGACGCATTCGCCGATGTTCAACCAGGTGGAAGGCCTGTGGATTGACGAGAACATCAGCTTCGCCGACCTGAAGGGTGTTTACACTGATTTCCTCAAGAAATTCTTCGAACGCGACGATATTCTCGTGCGCTTCCGTCCTTCGTATTTCCCGTTCACCGAGCCGTCCGCCGAGATCGACATGATGTTCGAGCAGGGCAAGAACGCCGGCAAGTGGCTCGAAATTTCGGGCTCGGGCCAGGTGCACCCGACGGTGATCCGCAACATGGGCCTCGACCCGGAGCGATACATCGGCTTTGCGTTTGGCAGCGGCCTCGAGCGTCTGACCATGTTGCGCTATGGCGTTCAGGACCTGCGTCTGTTCTTTGAAAACGACCTGCGTTTCCTGCGCCAGTTCGCCTGACGCAGCGAGAGCCTGAGCGCGAGCGCCATCATACTCAAGCTCAAGCTTTAGGCGCGCTACGAGAGCGGCCCGGTGTCCAGCATCAGGACTGCCGCGCCGCAAACAGCGCTTCCGGCCCGGTGCCGACGTATCGGCCGGATGCGGACACAACCTGTTTAGAACGTACAGAACCATGCAATTCCCGGAATCCTGGCTCAGAACCTTTGTCGATCCGCAACTGACGACGAACGAGTTGTCGCATGCCCTGACGATGGCCGGTCTCGAAGTCGAAGACCTGCGCCCCGCTGCGCCGCCGACGTCGAAGATCGTGGTGGGCCGCGTGCTCGAAGTCGTCAAGCACCCGGACGCCGACAAGCTCAACGTGTGTCAGGTCGACGCCGGCACGGGCGCGACGCTGAACATCGTGTGCGGCGCGCCCAACGTGGCGCCCGGCATCAAGGTGCCCGTTGCGCTGGTGGGCGCGCAGTTGCCGCCCGCGGAAGAGGGCGGAGCGCCGTTCGCGATCAAGCTGTCGAAGCTGCGTGGCGTGCAGAGCGAGGGCATGCTGTGCTCGGCGCGCGAACTGAAGCTGTCGGACGATCATAGCGGCCTGTTGATCCTGCCGGAAGATACGCCGATTGGCCAGGACATCCGCGAAACGCTGAATCTCGACGACACCGTCTTCGAGATCAAGCTGACGCCGAACAAGGCCGATTGCCTGTCGGTGTTCGGCGTCGCACGCGAGACGGCTGCGATCACGGGCGCGCCGCTGCGTCCGCTGGAGATCAAGCCCGTCGAAGTGAAGCTCAACGAAACGCTGCCCGTGAAGATCTCGGCGCCGGATTTGTGCGGCCGTTTCTCCGGCCGGGTGATCCGCGGCGTCAATGCGCGCGCGAAGTCGCCGGCGTGGATGGTCGAGCGCCTCGAACGTTCCGGTCAACGAAGCATTTCCGCGCTGGTCGACATCTCGAACTATGTGATGCTCGAACTGGGCCGTCCGTCGCATGTGTTCGATCTGGACAAGATCCACGGCAGCATGGACGTGCGCTGGGGCAAGCGCGGCGAGTCGCTCAAGCTGCTGAACGGCAATACGGTCGAAGTGGACGAGACGGTTGGCGTGATCGCCGACGACCGCCATCTCGAAAGCCTCGCGGGCATTATGGGCGGCGACAGCACGGCCGTCACGCTCGATACCACGAACATCTATCTCGAAGCGGCATTCTGGTGGCCCGATAGCATTCGCGGCCGCTCGCGCCGGTACAACTTCTCGACGGACGCGGGCCATCGCTTCGAACGCGGCGTCGATTACTCGACGACCGTCGAACATATCGAGCGCATCACGCAACTGATCCTCGATATCTGCGGTGGCGAGGCCGGTCCCGTCGACGACCAGACCGTCAACGTGCCGAAGCGCAAGCCCGTCAAGATGCGGGTCGCGCGCGCGAACCGCATCATCGGCGTTGCGATCGGCGCGGATGAAATCGCGCAGATCTTCACGCGCCTCGGCCTGCCGTTCGAGCGCGACGGCGACGACTTCCTCGTGACGCCGCCGCCGTATCGCTTCGATATCGAAATCGAAGAAGACCTGATCGAAGAAGTCGCGCGCATTTATGGCTTCGAGAAGATTCCGGCGCGCCCGCCCATCGCCCGCAGCGAAATGCGCCGCACGAACGAGACGCAGCGTTCGATCCATGCGCTCCGTCATGCACTAGCCGCGCGCGATTACGCGGAAACGGTGAACTTCAGCTTCGTCGATGCCGAATGGGAGCAGGATTTCGCCGGCAACGACAACCCGGTGCGTCTGCTGAATCCGATCGCGAGCCAGCTGTCGGTGATGCGCACGACGCTGTTCGGCAGCCTGATCAGCGTGCTGCGCCATAACTTGAATCGTCGCGCGGATCGTATCCGCGTGTTCGAAGCAGGCCGCGTGTTCGTGCAGGACACGTCCGTCAAGGCCGGCGAGCTCACTGTCGAAGGCTTCGCGCAGCCGAAGATGATCGGCGCGCTCGCGTATGGTCCCGTCGTCGAAGAGCAGTGGGGCGCGGCGACGCGTGCCGTCGATTTCTTCGACGTGAAGGGCGATCTCGAAGCGCTGCTTGCACCGGCCGGTGCGCGCTTCGTGAAGGCGGAGCATCCGGCGCTGCATCCGGGACGCAGCGCGCGTGTCGAACTCGATGGCCGCGCAATCGGTTGGATCGGCGAACTGCATCCGCGCTGGATGCAGAAGTACGATCTGCCGCATGCACCGATCCTGTTCGAAGTCGATGCGCAAGCGCTGATGCAACGCACGCTGCCGAGTCCGACGGAAGTATCGAAGTTTCCGCCGGTACGGCGTGATATCGCGATCGTTGTGGACCAGAAAATCGAGGTCCAGGCGCTCTTTGACGAGATGCAAAAGGCGTTGTCCGAAGACGCGTGCAAGACCATTCAAAGGGTTGCGCTTTTCGATGAATTTCGTGCAAAATCAAATACTTCCGGCGGGCTGGCGGCGCACGAGAAAAGCCTTGCGTTCCGTGTAACCTTGCAAGATACTGGTGGGACCCTTCAGGATGAAACGGTCGATTTGGCCATTCAGACTTTGGTGGATCGTCTTGCTCGAGTGTATGGCGCCCGGTTGCGCGGATAGCCGATAACGGTTGCTCCGCATGTTCCGTCGCAGTTGACGCGCCATTTGACAGATATGAATGAAATGAACTCGAGTGATTTCGAAGCCCTTCTTTCGGCGCAACGTAGCGCCATGATTCGCGATATTCCTTCATCGACCTCCACCGCGTCGGCCGAAGCGCCGACGCTCACCAAGGCTGAGCTTGCCGAGCTGCTGTTCGACAATGTCGGGCTCAACAAGCGGGAAGCGAAGGACATGGTCGAAGCGTTCTTCGAGGTGATTCGCGATGCGCTGGAGAGCGGCGACAGCGTGAAGCTGTCCGGCTTCGGCAACTTCCAGTTGCGCGACAAGCCGCAGCGTCCCGGCAGAAATCCGAAAACGGGCGAGGCGATTCCCATCGCCGCGCGCCGCGTCGTGACGTTCCATGCAAGTCAAAAGCTGAAGGCGCTGGTTGAGAACGGCGCTGAAGAGAGCTTCGCGCGCTGATCGCATCGCGCGCTCCGCGCAACCACTACGACGGTTTAACCGACCGCTAACTGACGATGACAGCGACGATGGAAAAAGTCGTCTTGCCTCCGATTCCCGCGAAGCGCTACTTCACGATCGGTGAAGTCAGCGAACTGTGCGGCGTGAAGCCACATGTGCTGCGGTACTGGGAGCAGGAGTTCACGCAGTTGCGTCCGGTGAAGCGCCGGGGCAATCGCCGTTACTACCAGCATCATGAAGTGCTGCTGATCCGGCGAATCCGCGAGCTGTTGTACGAGCAGGGTTTCACGATCAACGGTGCGCGCAACCGGCTCGATTCGCATGGCACCGTGCAGGGACCGGAAGGCGAGGACGAGGCCGTCGAAGGGACGGTCGTCCAGCCGACCACTGCTACCGTCGACGTCGATCAGTTGCGCAAGGAGCTGTTGCAGGTGATCGACCTTCTCGGACACTGAAGAATTTATCGCTCTTGTAGATTGTTGCAGTTCTATTCGCGTGAAGTGTCTGTTATACTTTTATGCTTTCGGGGCGTAGCGCAGCCTGGTAGCGTACCTGCATGGGGTGCAGGTGGTCGGAGGTTCAAATCCTCTCGCCCCGACCAGTAAAATCAAGGGGTTAGCGGTTAGTGACTGCTAACCCTTTCTCATTTCTGAGCCAGTACCCCCACAAGTACCCCAACAGGCTCAGTACCCCACACAACACCTCACACGCGGCAATTGCCCGCCCGCCTCCATGCGCTGATAATTCTGTCAGACCAAACATGTAAGACGGGGGCCAGCATGAGCGATAACGACGGAAGCGCCGCATTTGGCGTCATGATCATTGCCGGGGTAGCAGCGTGGGGATTGCACGCGGGATGGTTCTACCAGACCGGCCAGCAATGGTTCGATACGTGTTGGGAGTCGATCAATACGAAGAACCCGCCCGCGACGGCGGCGCAGGCAACGGCTTGGGCGCAATGCGAGCCGCAGACACAGAGAGCCTTGTTTGATGCTGGCTACGTGCTGGGCGGCAACCGGGAAACCGACCTCACGCCCGCTACACAGGCAGTAGACGCGGCATGCCCGAACCGCTTTACAGACGTCCCTATAGCCGGGATGAACGTCATGGCGATTGACCTGCTACAGAAGGACGGCGGGCCGCAATGGCTCGACAGGTTCATGCCGCCCGATCAGATGATCGTGCGGACGTTTAACAAACGCTGGCCCAACTGTAGCAGCGTGCGGGCCGCCAACGGGTTCCCCAAGCTGGCCCAACAGCCAGACGGCCTGTTTGGATGGTCGGCACCGTGCAAGCCCTGTGAGGCAGAGATAGCGGCGCACGCCCCTAAATAACGCCACGCCCCTGGCCTGGCCTCTCCCCCTCAGAGCCAGCGTAACTCCCGGCAATCCGGCGCGAACGCATCCGCCAACGCCTCAATTGGCACCTCCAGCGCTTCGCGCACCTCATGGGTGATCGACACCCCGACCAACGCCGCCGCACCGATCAGCGCCCCCGCATCGCGCGTTACATCAACCGTTTTGAATTCCGTATTCATTTCATCGACTCCATTCGAATGGTTTAAAGAAATAAGAGGCAATGACGCTCCCCGCCCAAAAACCGGCAATTCAGACAGAAAAACGGAAATACAAATAAAAAAGGGGAGAACCGCTAGCAGTGCGATTCTCCCCGGCTTGCCGAAAAGCCACTGACCGGAGGCTGAATTCCAGATCAGTACCTGTCAGTATGCACGTGTCAGGAAAAAGCGCAATGCTGTCTTTAAATCGGGGAGAAAAAAGGAGTGACGAATTAACGTCACTCCCGAACCAAGGTATCTCTCCTACTGTTGATCGCATCGAATGATCAACGATCCAAGTATAGGCGATGGCAAGGGAACTGAATTATTTTCTTTCGCAGTACCGTTGCTTGTCATTTGAAAAAAGACGATGTAGCTTGATCGAGCGAGTCCGAATCACCTTATCCACTTGGAGTTAATCATGACCCTCGACAAAGCGCAAACGACAATCTGGCTCCCGCGTGAAATGATGCTGGAAATCAGGGATTTTCGCCAAGCTACGGGCATCAAAATGTCTCATATCGCGTTCGTGGCCTTGCGGGAATATCTCGACAAGCATCAACCGCAGAAAGCCAAGGCAGAGGAAAAAGCCGCCTGATAAAAGAAAAAAGCCCTGAACCGTTAATTCAGGGCTTTTTAACGCGATTGCGGTAAGGGAGTTACGTCTATCTATGATTTTGTACCAATCTCTATAGTTTGTCAAAATATTTAACAGAGATTGGCATGAATACTTCATATGAAATGGAATCGGCTGTTCAATTGCCAGAAAATGACGAATCGAATAATGGTGCGATGATGGCGGCGGCAGTCCAAACTGCTAATGTCATTGCAAGAATGATCGGCGGCGCAGATCAGGTGCCCGCCAACTGGCTCCAATCAGGTACGCCATACGAAGCGCCAAAAAGAAAATGTGCGCCGCCGCCAGAATTCAAGAATCTCCCCGTTATCGACACGAAAACGCATGCGGGTTTGAAAGCAATGAGAAAGCTACACCTCGAATTGTGCGGAGGCAATCATGATGCCGCCGAGCTATACGGGGAAATTCTCAATCCCTTTACCGTCATGAAGGACGGGAAACCGCTGGTTGAAAATATCCGCGATGACGCGGAAGGCAATCGCGCCTATTGGTGGGGGCAACCGCAGAAAAAATGGGCGGCGCGTAAAGGGTGGAATGTCGATCACATGAAGTACATTTTCAAGGTACTTCGCGCCCGCAATCTGATTGCCACGCGCAAGGCAAAGACGCCTTATGACATGCTGCAATGCCGTCCATTGGTCGCAGACGGAGCCGCGCATATCCCCGGCATTCCCGATGCGTCCAATTACGCGGAATTGCTAAAGGACAAAAAATCGGAAAGCCTTATGCAGCAAGGCTCACAGACCGAAAATTGCCCCGTGGCTATGGGGCAGAAATTGCCCCGTGGCTATCGGGTAAAAATTGCCCCGTTAAACAATACACTTCTAAAGGCATGTAAGAGGCCAGAAGTAAAGAGCGTTAAACCTGTCTCTAGCGAGACAGAAGAACCGGCACCGCCTTTGGCGGATGCAGGGGCTACGCCTGACCCCGAACCCCTACCCCCACACCCTAAAGGCGTTTCCCCCCTCCCTACGGTCGGGGCCTCCCCCCCGGTAGCCGCGCGCCCCCCCTCCAGATCGCTGGCGGTTGTGCGGATATGGGAAGCATGCACAGGCCGGAGCACGACTCCGAAAGAGCGGGGCCAGCTACGCAAACTGATGCTCGACTTCCGCCGCCCCGATACCGACTACCTTGACCCCTTGCCGTTCGTCAGGTGGATCGCGCTCGACAGTAGCTGGTATCGCTTCGTGCGGCCCCTCTATGAGGGAGAAATCCCGCACGACTACCGCACGCCTCACGTGGGCCTGTTGCTTAAGAAACTGAATGAAGCGGTAGAGCTATGGCTCAGAAGTACCCTGACCCCGGCAGAGCGCGCCGCGCGGGGGCAGCGCGTTAAAGAGATCATGGGGCAGCTATACCCCGACGAAGCAACTATCGTGGCGATGATAAAGAACGGCAATGCCGATGCCGCTTGAATCCAGCCCCGCCAGCGGGCTGGGAGCGCACCGGCAATAGCAGAGCATAGGCGACGGCGGCAACGGCTCTAAACGCGTTTTAAGAGGCCTGCGCCGATGAGGCGGTAGCCTTTTATATCGTAAGGAGTCCTACAATTAATTGCCGGCGGAGGGCGGGGTCAACTGAACAGGATCGGTACCACGTTCAAGTAAGCATCGTTGGTAATGTTCACGATACGGCGTTCCGGCCATATTGCATACTCTCTGCCCTTTTCCGTAACAGAGAGAACCTCACCATTGATGCGGATACATATATGCCGTTCAAGTGCCGATAGCACCGCCTCACGTTCGACGGCGGAAGGGATACGGTTCATCCAGAATGCTGTGTAAGCATCGAACGTTGGCGCTTGGTCCATGTGGACAAACCAGTTAAGCACCGCCTGTGTGGTGGGCGCAAAATAGTAGTTAAGGTAGCGGTATTCCCACATGCGAGCCGCCGCGCGCTCACCCTCAAACGCCTGTTGTAGTTGCTCCCGTTCTTCCGGGGCGATAGGTAGTGCGTCCAATGCCGGGGGCGCGGGTTCTTCCACGATTGCCGGTTCGGCCTCTGCATTCTCACCGGCTGTCGCTTCATCGATCACGGCCTGTTGAGTCATCAATTTTGCGCCACCAATCTCCAGGCTGGCGATCCTGTTGACCAACGAACGAAATTCATCTCGAAAGTGGACAACGCCCACAATCGCGCCGATGCCAACAACGACCGGCCACGACAAAAAAACTTTCAGATATTCCAGCACCAACGACCAATTGACCGAACACATTCGCAGTCCCCGTAGTTGCGCGATAAGGAAATGTATCACGCGCCTTCTTGCCCGCCCGTTTCGGAGATTTTTTTGATTTGACGAAACCGGAAGTTGCACGACAAATAAATAGTGGCGCGAACTATTCCACGTTAGAAAAAGACACGCCATGATTGGACTACAGTCCAAATCAATCAACGCGAGTCATGACGATGGAACACGAAACGATCACCGCTCCAATTCGAGATTGGTCTGATTCGACTATCGAATTCATTCTGGCGCAAGTGGCGGGCGGAAAATCTCTTGTCAGTGTCTTGGAGAGCAACCCCAACTTTCCATCGAAGTCGATTTGGCACAAGTGGGTTTCGGACGACGTTGAATTCAGCAAGCGATATGTGGAAGCCGTGCAAAAGGGCGTGGCCCGCCGCCACGGTCATTAAGGAAACGATCATGAGTGACTACGTGCAAAGACTGATGCGCATGTCGGCGGCGGAACTGGCGGCAGAACAGGCCCGCGCCAATTCCCGTTACCAGCGCACCATCGAAGCATCGCAAGGCCGCATTGTGAATGACGCCAACGGCATACCGCGCCGCGTCTATGGCGACATGCCGAGCGAGCATGAGCCGATGCGCGCAGTCAAACGCAAGGACGCAACGGGCCGCGTTATCACCGAGTATGAAGGCGGCAGCATGGATGAGTGGATGCGGCAATTCAAAACGCCCGTCTTTCGCCAAGTCCGAATCTGCAAGGACGCAAGAGACTTTACGCCCGAAAACCTCTATGTGCCGTTGGGGAGCCAGCAATGAGCGAAGTACTGGAGTCGAGAATCGAAGCAACCGGCCCCGAAACAACCGTGCGCGTGCCCGCGCACCGGATTGACCTCGATTGGGCGTGCCCTGCATCGGAGACGTTTCGAAAGATTCCGCGCGCTCCTTTTGAGGCGGTGCGGATGGAATACGACAGGGCACTACAGGCGAACAACCAGCTAGTCGATTATCCCTATGTCGGAGAATCGGTTGACCTGTACAGGCGTCGCTTGGCTACCGCATTGATGCCTCACGCCGTGACATATCCGGCGATGAAGCTGGAAAAGATCAATGGAAAACTCTTTCGCGACATTGAGCAGACCGTCTTGAAGGAAGCGATTGAGAAACCGGCCCGCGATGGTCGGTTAGTCGAGATCAAACTCAAAGACAGATCGGGGCGGGCCTACAGCGAATATGAAGGCAGCATGGGATGCTGGCTCAATCAATTTAAAGGGCCGGTCATGGCTAGTCCGATTCTGGTTCCGGGCGGCGCACGCCGATCACCCCCGATGGCATGAGAGACGACCATGTACAGACCGAAATTGTTCTTGCGTATCGAAAGCCCCACGGCGAGTGAGTCAATCGCCAGCGGAGCCATAACCCAAACCGATGCAGACCGCCTTTTGGCGGAGGCGCAAAAGCACCTTGAGGAAGTTTTCGCAGCGTATTACGCAATGCGTTATGACTTCGTGATCGTGCAGAGCAAGCCTTGGCACGAGCCTAAATCATGACCTGAGAGAACACTATGGAACCCGAACGAAATCACGGCTACGGAAAGCGAATCAAGCCACGCCAATACAACCGGCAAACCCCGGTAGTAGAAGCGCCGATGCGTTCGGGCGATTCCAAGAGCGATGCAGAAAAGCTGGAAGAACTGAAACGAGCATTCAGGAAGGTGCAGCGATGAACCCGAACGAAGCCCCGCCCGAAGTGCGAAACAACTTGCGGGAAATGCAATCGCTACTCACGTATCTCGAAGAGAGTGAGGCGAAGCGCGCCGACGATTTGCCGCCGCATATCGAAGAGCCCTTGCAGCTAGGAATCGCGTCGGCACACGCGCGCCTCAAACGAATAAAGGGCGAATTGATCGGCATCCTGATTGCCTACTATGACGACGATGATGAAGTCATGGCGCAGTATGACGCGTTCATTGCAGATGGGGGCGATGTTTCAGACGTCAATCACGGTATGAAGCTGGTAGCGAAGCACAAAAAGATTAGGGACATTGCCAGCGGAGAACACGAACGCCAGCAACAGCAACGCCAAGAGCAATGGAATGCGTTGTCAAAAACAGAGCAACGCGAAGAACTGGATAGACAGCGCCGCATCCGTGAAGAACAGGGAGAGCCGCAACATCATGGCGAGCTTCACCAGCACGGCCCGATACATCGCAATCCCGGTAGCCGTAAATTCAACGCGGGGTAAGTCATGGAACAGACCGTCACGCTAGGCGAACTGATGAAACAGCTTGCGGTAGCGAATCAGCAGATTGAGGCGTTCGCGACGGGCGGCGAAATGTCGCTCGACACCCTGTTTGCACTAAGTGGCCTGTTGCACTTCGTCGGCATCGGACTAGGGACATTGATGGTTGAGTACCCCGACGATGCGAGACTGGCCGAATTGATGGAAATGTGTACGGTATTGCAGGCTCAGACGATGCAATGGGCCGATGAACTGGCCCACATCGAACGCAACGGAGCGAGCCTCCACTAGCTATAGCGCAATCACACGATTCGTCAGTTCGGACCCCCAGAATGCAATCACTTGCAATTGCAGCTTTCAGGACTACAGACAGGCGGCACGATCATGGCAGCAGAAAACAAGTCGGGAGTGTTGGTAGTCAACGTTGATACGAGTCAGTTCGATGACTTCGTCAAGAAATGGCAAGACTACCAGCAAGAGGCGGAGAAAGCCACGAATCCTTTTGCGGGAGCCGCCAAGGGTTTCAATGATGCAGCACAGGCCGCCGCCGCGATCAATGAACAGATGGCCCATATCACGCAAGCCGTGAGCACATCAAAGATGACGGGGCCGCAGAGCTTTATCTTTCTGTTCAATCACTACAGCACCGAATCCGCGAAGCAATGGAAAGAGATCGACAAGCACGCGAGCAACACCAATCGTAGCTTTCTGTCGATCACACGTAACTGGTTCAACACCGCCAGCTTGCGTAAGGACGCGTTGAAACTTGGTGGACTGGCAGCGGCGGCGGGCGGGGCAGTCACGAACGCAGCAAACGACCTCAGTAAAAAGAATCTCGAAAGCCGTCAACTCGGATTGCCGATTGGCAAGGTAGCCGCATTCGAAGCGGACTATCAACCCTTGGGCCTCTCGAAAGCCGACCTCAATAACTTTGCGAATGCTCGCAGCGATACCCGCTTGTGGAAAGGCTTGCTTTCCAGCGGTATCCCGATGCAGGAGATTCGCACCGCCGCCCCCGATGAGTTGCTACTGGATGCCGTGCGCCGCATGGGGCTACAGTTCAAGGATTGGGAGAGCCAAGGTTTGCCCGCCGTGCAGATCGCGGAGGCCAGAGGCTATCCCTTTGGCCCCGAAACGTTGCGGGCAGCTGGATCATGGTCCGATCAGCAATGGCAAGCCACGCGTGAAAAGTACCTGGCCGATCAGCGGGCAATGGGCGTTGATCAAAAAACCGCCGATCAGAGCACCGCGTTTATGCAGAAGCTACGCGGAGACCTCAGCAAGTTCGGCACCGCATTCAATACGCAGCTTTCCAAGGCCACGCCGCAACTAGGTCACTTCGCGGATGCCGTGACGGATGCGGGTATCAAGCTGGCGAATTGGGCCGGTCCCAAAGTAGCCAAGGTACTGGATGAAGGTGCGAACGTCATTGATACTGTCAACAGCGGCACGACGTTCAAGAGTCCAGAGCAAGGTGGACCGGCCTACAAACAGAATGATGCCGTGAGCGGGTTCCGCATGGTAGGCGATTGGATTCGCTCGAAATTTCCGAGCATCCCCGATGCCACCATGCCGGGAGTCACGCAACCCAATGCGAACGACACCCCCGACATCACACAGTTCAAAAGGTGGGCATCACTTGCAGAGAGCAGGTATCGCCTACCCGCTGGCGTGCAATCGGTACAGATGGAAGTAGAGAGCCGCTTTAATCCGCGCGCCGTCAATCCCGCCAGCGGCGCACAAGGACTGATGCAATTCATGCCCGCAACAGCCAAGGGCATGGGTATCGATCCGTTGAACCCGCAACAATCGATTGACGCGGGCGGCAGACTCTTGCGTGAGTTGATCGACAAGTTTGGATCACTCGCCAAGGGCCTGGCCGCATATGACGGCGATACGCATATCAGGGCCGATGGTAGCCAGTGGCTGATGAAAGCCAAACAGGAAACCTTGAACTATCTTCGTCCATTCCTTGACAAGGGTTTCGACCTTGGTTTGAGTCCAGAGGAAAGCGCCTATTTGCGGAGCCATAGCAAGGCGTTCGCGGGCGCAAAGAACGATGCGAATCTCAAACTCGATCAGAGCACGCTCGACAAGGGCGAACAGTTTGTCGATATGTCGCAAGCCGGTAAGCCGACACCCGATCAGACCGCGCACGCCGTTGAAATGGGCGTTGTATCGGGTATGGACAAGTTTGTTTCCCGGCTCGAATCCGTGTTCAGGGAGGGCGGCGGTTCGCAGTTTAGAACACCGGAAAGAAAGAATCTGCCGAGCAACGCACAGGCCCCCGTCAATGTGAATGTCAATGTGCGAAGCGTCCCCGGCGCATCCACCAACGTAACGATTGGCTCTTTGCCGCACTGAGATCATGAGCCGCTACTACGCTATCCGCGTGACGGACCCCAAGACGGGGGAAATTCTGGTCGCGAATCTGAACGGGAAAGCGGGTTTTATCCGCGTCCCTTTCGACGTCAATACATGGACCTACTCGTCTTTGTATGCGGGCGGCACGCCTACAACGCTGGCATCGAACAACGCCAACGCGTTGAGTGTGTCCTTTGACATTCCCGTTGGTTTCCTCGACGCGCCCTTGGCTAACAGCTATGTCCGCATCGATGGTGTTTCGCTACAGGAGATCAGCCAAGGATCAAACCTTAACGGCCTCAATTTCATGATGGTCGGTGGCATGGCGAAAGGTCTGCCGTTGGCGAATCCTGTGCAGATTGGGCCGCTTTGCCAAGGCCAGATTTTGCAGTGCTTTGGTAATTGGATCGGCAAAGATCAATATCTCGCAATCTATGTTCAGGCGGGCGGCAGCAGCGCTACTGCCAATCAGACAACCGGCAACCCGCCGACCGCCAGCACCCTCCCCATTCCCACGGCAAACGGCAAGGCCGCCAACATCGTCTTTACGTGGAACCCCGGCCAGACGATGCAGGATGCGTTAGTGCAGTGCCTGTCGGTTCCGTTTCCTCAGTACGGCATTAGCGGGAGCATCAATCCGAATCTCGTGAATTCTGGCGGCATGATCAAGGGGCATTGGTTTAGCCGGTTGACGCAGCTTGCTGATTGGGTAAAGAGGGCGAGCCTCAGCATGTTGGGAGGCTATGCGCCCGACCTTGCTGAGTACATGGGTGTTCACATGGCATTGCAGGGCAACACCATTTTGCTATTCGATGGCACGGCACAGACCAAACCCAAGCAGATTTACATCGTAGACCTGATAGGGCAACCGACCTACTCTCAACCGTTGCAAATACAACTTACCTGTGTGCTGCGCGGAGATATCAAGGTAGGCGATTTTGTGGCGATCCCGCAAGGATTGCTCAACATCGGGCCGGGGGCACAGGTAGGTTATATCCCGCCGCCGCCGATAGGAGGCGTCAACACCGCGCAAGTCTCAATCGCTTTCCAAGGCTCCTATCTTGTTACAGGTGTTCGCCATGTCGGAGATAGCAGGAACTGCGATGGTCTGGCATGGGTCACGACTCTTGATTTGTTGGTGACGCAACCATATGACTCAGGCGCGGCGGTGGCGGTGCAAAAGGTATTGGCGAACCCGAACAGTAGTCAGTTTTACTTGCCGCGATGAAGTGGATTCAGAAATTGAGTACCGGAGAACATCATGTACCGTGTCACACTGAACGATCGAATCGAAAATATGCGCCGCCTCATTGAGTCCGCAGAACAGACGCTATTGCGCGCGGGGCATGCCGATATGAATGATGAGAATCGACTCTTTGCGCACCGCATCGCGCTAACCAATCTCGAACAACTGGCAAGCGAAGCAAGCACGGCGGCGCAAGAATTGGCGGCAGCACTGGAGAGAGACCCCTATGCAGTAAGCGAAGTAATTTTGCACAATCAAACAGCAGCACATAACAACTAAGAAAGAGCATCACCAACACCAAGGCCATTTCAAACCTAGACACGAACAGGTGCAGTAATGGCTATCACTTTCAATCCACCGGGAACCGTTAAACCGTCGAAACTGGCAGTACCGGCTAAAGTAGTTCCGCTAAAGGCCAAACCCGGCCCCAAGCCGATGCCCGCCGACAAATTCGCGGCGATGCTGGAATGGATCAAGCGGGGTGAGTCCGTCGCGGGAGCATCGAAGCGCCCCGGCATGCCCGCCGAACCGACATTCCACGTGTGGCGCAAAAAGAGCGAGGCGAACGAACAGGCGTATCGGGATGCTCTCGCCTATCAGGTAGATGGCATGGTGGACAGTGTGTTCCCAATGCTCGACAGCCTCTTTGACGGCCTCAAATCGGTTGACGCATCCGCGCGTTTGGGCCGCGCACGGTTGCGCGTGCAACATATCCAATGGCTTGCGACGCGCCGTGATCCGCAGCACTACGGAGCGCAACTTGTGGGCGATGATGGCACGTTCAAGCTAACCAATAGCCCTGATGAGCAAAAGCCCGATGCCGACCCCTCAGAGCCGCAGAAAGGGGCCGCGTAATGGCAAAAGAGATCAAGCTGGCTCGCATGTACCAAGGCCAGGTGAATATCTATCACGCCTTGGGGCGGCGCAGCGTTCTCAGGTGCGGGAGGCGGTGGGGTAAGTCCACCATGTTTGAGACGATGGCAGGTAATTGGGCCGTGCGTAACTCATGGTATGTCGGCATCTTCGCGCCCGACTACAAAAAGATGAGGCCGATATTTAGCAATCTGCTATTCAATCTCAAACCCGTTATTACGCAGAGTTCAAAGGTTGAGAGGATCATTGAGCTACGTAGCGGCGGGCGGATTGAATTTTTCAGTCTCACGGATGAGGATGCGGGACGCTCCCGAAAATTTCATCGTGTATTGATTGACGAAGCGCAGTCAACCAAAGACTCAACGATGAAGGACCAATGGGAAAAATCCATTGAGCCTACTTTGCTGGACTATAGCGGGCGTTGCATCGTTGCAGGAACACCCAAAGGCATCAATCCCGAAAACTGGTTTTGGCAGATCAACCATAATCAGAATGTATCGGAACAGTGGCGGGTATTCCACGCACCTAGCGCGAGCAATCCACACTTGCCACCCGAAGAGTTGGCGCTAAAGAAATCAACGGTTCACCCGCTGGTGTTTCGCCAAGAGTACCTAGCGGAGTTCGTAGACTTCACTGGCACGGCGTTTTTCGACCTGCAAAACCTCACGAACAACGGCGCGGGCGTACCGTTTCCGCAGCACTGCGATTACATCGGATGCGCGATTGACACCGCTATCAAGGATGGCGTCCAACACGATGGAACAGCCGTTGTGTACTTCGCACGTAACAAGATCGCGGGCACGCCTCTAATCGTTCTCGATTGGGACGTAGTGCAGGTTAAGGGTAACGTCCTTACTCAATGGCTCCCCGGAGTGCTGGCCCGATGCGATGAACTGGCGGCATTTTGCGGAGCGAGATATGGCAGCGCGGGCGCATGGGTAGAGGACAAGGCATCCGGTTCCGTGTTGCTGCAAGAGGCGGAGGACAGAGGATGGATGGTTAACGCGATCCCTCCCAAGTACACTTCAATGGGTAAGAACGATAGAGCTATTGCGTGCAGTAGCCCTGTATATAGCAATCAGGTTCGACTCACACAGCACGCAATAGACAAGACGGCAGTGTATAAGGAAGTGCAAGCGAATCACCTGATAAGCCAGTTTTGCGGATTCGTCATCAACGACCCCAAGGCATACAAGCGGGCCGACGATTTGGCGGATGCGATGATGTATAGCATTCTGGTAACGCTCGAACCTGAAATTTAACCCTGAATTTTCGTAGTCCTATAGGAGAACATCATGGCAACACTGACTATCACCCCGTTTCAAGGCGACGTCCTTACCGGCAAGTATCCGGGTGGGGTAGGGGAACAGCTTGGCAGCGTAGCAGCGATATACGAAGGCGCGGGCACCATCACAGGTGTATCCGGCGCGGGCACGTTCAGCCTGTATGACAGCACGACAGGTGCATATGGAAAGCCGCTCATTTCCTTTGGCTCCAACTATGAGCAAGCGGTAACGGGGCAGAGCATCGCCTTTACCAATGGCCTGTTCATCGTTGCCAATGGCAAGAACAGCGATATCACGATCACGATCACCACGGCCTGACAAAACAGGATGCCGCCCAGCAATCCGAACAGCGCTATCGAGCACTGAGCCGCGATCATGGCCACGTCCCCCATATATGCCTTCGTGAGGCGTGGCCGCGTGCAGTACAAAAGGGAGCGGCAGCAAGAGCGAGTGGCGGAGCCAGAAAATCCGATAGGGAACGGGTCGAGCCTGAAAGGTATCGGGCCTATTCAATGTATTCCGATCACGCGTGAGGGCGTATCAGAAGGCGTCCAAGCCTATTTGCGAATGCTAAGGGGCGGTTGATTACCCTACATCAACGGAGTGAGCAATGAGTCTTTACGAGCGCTTGGAGACGATGGCGATAGAGACAGGGGAAACAATAGGCGTTGAAATCAATGGCCGCTTGCTGGCGCTTGTCGTGATTGCAGAGGGCATGGCGTGGGCAATCGATGGCCTTGCGATAACGCCCGATGATGCGCGCCAGATTCTGGCTAACGCGGGAGTCTAACGTGACAAGACAGCAAAGACGCGCCGAGCTAAGAGCGCAAGCCAAGGTGAGAGTAATCAATCCCTCTGGGATGCAGCTATGCATTTCGGCGGCCCTGCATCCATCGTTGTGGAGTCCCGCGCCTGTGCAAGCCTCACGCGCGAATGCACCTGATAGCAAAATCCACTTCAGCGAAGCACAATCAACCGCTTCGTCAAATGCCGGTGGCGCGGCGGAGCCGGGATTAGAAAAACAAGAAACAAAGCACTGCAAAGGATGCGACACAGACAAGACCCTCAGTGAGTTTTACCAAACGGGCAAGCTCAATCGCTATTACAGACGTTGCAAGACATGCGTTGATGCGGCGGAGGGAGAAGCAAAACCAAAGAAACTCCCTCAACCAATCCGCAAGGCAGAATACCAACCGCCCACAGCAGCCGATGCAATGACGGCGGCGCAAAGACAAAAGAACAGACTCGCCAATCTTAAAGGCCACAAGTACTGTGATACATGCGGAGCCTACCTAGCCTCATGTTTCTATCGTACCGACCCCAACGGCCTCTTTAACCTCTCAGATACATGCAAGGTATGCGAGACGATCAAAGGCTATGAATCGGGCCAGCTGCGGCATGAATATCCAACAGCCTTGCGGGCGGCAATAGACAGGGAACACGAGAAACAGGACAAGACGACACCGGACGATACCGGCCTATGGCTACGAAAGCCCGGGCCTTTACCAGATCATGAGCGATACGATAGCGGATGGCCCTGTAACCCATTCACAGGAAAGCGGGCACCTAACCGTAGAGCACCCATAGAGCAACCCTCAGAGAGCGAGCGAGAGGCAGAGATAGAGTTTTAACGCCACTTTCGCATTCTCGACACCCAATCGCGTAGGCGATACCGACTCGCGTTTGTGTGGTAGGCACCCGCGCGTGCGGAGAGGGCGCTTAAAACTGAACCGATGTTCGAGAGACGAACACCCGATTAACCGGTTGGTACATTCAAGCCCACATTTGGGGCCACAAGTGAGCATCCGCACGCGTTGGTGACACGAATTTGTATGTACAAGTTTTGATACGCGGCAGATGATCAATATCATACGAGTATCGGCTGCAAATCATGCATCCGGGTTTTTCGGTGCAAAACGGGTCTCCAGCATGTGTCGCGTATTGATGAGAGTCGATCATGGAAACATGGCGGCAGAAGCACGGCAGATAGCGCGATAAACGCGAAATGTCGAGGCTTTTTTGAAATGTCGGGGTTGTGGCTAATTAGAAATGTCGGGGTTGAGGTCGGTTTTGGGTCCGGGTGTGGGTTGGTTTTGGACTCCTTCCTATCTCTCGAGGGCGGTTTTTAGCACC
>NZ_JAYMRZ010000002.1:0-663235 GCF_038900715.1 Paraburkholderia phymatum
TCGATACCCGAGACGCGTCGCCTCTTCAGCACCGGAAAGCGTTGGCCCTTAAGCGGATGAAATGGATGACAGATCTCCGCCCAACCCAAATGCTCGTTGAGCGCTTGTGCAGTTCGCGCTGACCGTCTCGACCTTGCGTGATCGGGTGTGCATGACGGCAGCGATGCTGGTGCTCGAACCGATCTTCGAAGCGGACCTTCCGCCGGAGCAATACGCTTACCGTCCGGGCCGCAATGCCCAGCAGGCGGTGATCGAGGTGGAGGAACGGCTGCACCGAGGGCAAACGGACGTCGTTGACGCGGACTTGGCGGACTACTTCGGAAGTATTCCGCACGCCGAATTGATGTTGTCGCTCGCGCGACGCATCGTGGATCGGCGTGTGCTGCACCTGATCAAGATGTGGCTGGAATGCCCCGTTGAAGAAACCGATGATCGAGGACGGAGGAAACGGACGACGGAGGCCAGGGACAGCCGGCGAGGTATCCCACAGGGCTCCCCCATCTCACCGCTGCTGGCGAATGTGTACATGCGTCGGTTTGTGCTGGCGTGGAAGAAGCTCGGACTTCAGCGCAGTCTTGGCAGTCGCATTGTGACCTACGCGGACGATCTCGTAATCCTGTGCAAGCGAGGCAAGGCCGAAGAGGCGTTGCTGAAACTGCGCGAGATCATGGGCAAACTGAAGCTGACCGTCAATGAGGAGAAGACACGCATCTGCAAGGTGCCGGAAGGCACATTCGACTTCCTGGGTTACACGTTTGGGCGGCTGTACTCTGCGGTGACTGGGCAGGCCCGCATGGGCATGCGTCCGTCAAAGAAGAGTATCCGTCGCATGGTCGAAAAGATTCATGCGATGACCGCCCTCAAGACGGTATGGCAAGAGACCACGGAGCTGGTGGGCAAGTTGAACCGCACGTTGCGCGGCTGGGCGAACTACTTCAAGGTAGGAACGGACAGACCCGCGTATCGGGCGCTCGACAACTACACCGCTGCGCGGTTGCGTCGGTGGTTACGCAACAAGTACAAAGCCAGGCGAAGCAGGCGCGGGGGCTATCCACGCCCGCACCTCTATAAGCACTTCGGTCTTGTGCGCCTGACGGGGCCTTGGGTGTAACGTGCCGTGTACGAAGGCGTGATGTCTTGTCCGAGAGCCGGATGCGGGAGATCTGCATGTCCGGTTCGATGAGCGGGGTGTGGAAACGGGGCTACGGCGAGGTTACTTGGGCACCGCCAGACGAAAGGGGCGGCAACAGACAAACCGAACCTACCGCTACCGCGCCACATCTCGACTCTACCGGCTGCTGCCTGACGCGGTCGACGAGCGATGCAACAATCGCGACGGCACGATGTCAGGCAGGGATGGGCCATGTTCAGCCGTTCGCCCGCTCACTCGGCCGGACATTCAAACGTCGTTTTCATGCGGAAAGCTGCCGCTCGCTATGCTCTGTTTCCGGAAGCGGCTTGCCGTTGAAGCGCCGACTATGGGTTATTGCGCGCTTCCATCCACAACGGTTTAGCCGCCTGAAGGTTGTGACTGCCCGGCTACCACCTCGCGAGTGAGGTGGTAGCGCACCGGCGTCACTGCGCCAGGTGGCGACTCTCCGGCTGCAGCAATATCGCTTTGATCACGTAAAGGATCTGTGCGCCGCTCGGTGGTCGGCACACCACGGTCTGACCACATCGCGCACCCAAAAGTGAAATGCCGGCAGGCGACAGGACGGACAGACACCCCATCAGATAGTCCGCCTTATCGGGATAAACCAGCGTCCAATGATACGCGTTAGCGCTGTCGACAACTGTGCACTCAATGGTCGTGTTCATCGTGACGACGTCAGGGGGAATCTGCTCAGGGCTGACGAGTACAGCGGTGGTTTCGAGAGTTTCCACCATCGCTCGCTGCTGCGGCGTCACCGTCGGCAGATGTACACACGCCTTCAGTTGCACCAGGTCGCTTTCGGATACGATGCGCTCGGTTTCCCCAAGTGTGTTCGCATCCATGGAAAAATGAATTTGCGAGAGCAGCATGATTGCCTCCGGCAAGAAGACAGATTGCAGATGTCCGAGCAATGGCTGTCATCCCATATATTCAGCCAGGACTCATCGAAAAAGATTAGCCGCGTGACCGCGCCAGACTGATGCGCTTCGCGGACGGCATCCCGGTTGACGAATGCGCCGGGACGCTCCTCAGGAAAGACGACCTGCATGAGCGGGGCGAAGCGTTGGGTAACTTCAGCAAAGCTCGCGTCCGTTGAAGGTCTCGCAGCGCCAAGCCAGTAAAGCAGTGCTGCGGTCGGGTTGGCCGTATCCCGCAGGATAAAGCGCAGAGCCCGCGCGTCAGGCAGTGTGGTAAGGATGTGCATGACTGAGTACTCCCGAGTTGCGCGAACAGCATCAAGTCTGCCGTTCCACCGTGTCCATACGTATGGCTCTTTCTGCGATTTTTCGCAGTCGGTAATTGACCCATATCCTGCCCCATCGTGTCGCATAACCTAAGGCCTCTGCCGCGGTGTAGAAATAGTCTAGGGCGCGGAAGTGACATGTTGAGCACCCCGGGCGTTCAATCACAACATCAGCCGCATACAGATCGGTATTCGTTGGCTGCGCATGGGCTGTCAGACCGTAACCTTTATATATCGAGTAGTAACTCAATGAGCCGGCGTTTGGCGCCTGCGGAACAGGCATCTGCAAAACTGCGGGCCGATTCGTGCCCTCAATGGCGCGTGCCCGCCTGACTTGAACGACGTCGAAGGGATGTTTCGTTTGCTTTGTCATGGCTTTCCCGTTTCCCTAACACGCAGTGAGCCCCGCCGCTTTTCAAGCGCGGCACGTGCCGCGCTTTTAGCAACGCAACGGGGATCCCATGGACGCGGCACACGAGCGCGCTTCCCCGCGCGATGCTTACCTCGCCCGTTATCAGGTGAGGCGCGAGAGCAGGTAGTCGTGGGCCGTCAGGTCTGGTAGGGGGCCCGGTTCGTCGCTGTTATGCGAAGAACCGGGCAAAGGGAAGTGCTGACTTGTCCGCGGGAATAACGCGGCTCCGTGTGCGTTTCGCAGTCCCCGGGTTTTGAAGCCCACACGTGTGCTTTTCGGGCAGGCTCCGAAAATCGAAACACGCAAGGACAGGAGGATTCGAGACGAAATGCACGGCTATGGCCTCAAACAGGGCCGCTCGATGAGCGACTCGGGATGCAGACAGCCTCATTAAAGCTTGATTGTTAGAAATTTGCAAGCTTTGATGTGACTGTCCCCGTCACTCGCCGGCGTGCCCGTGGCGATTCGTGACTGCTGCTTACCGCAAGACGGAGCGAGTAGCGCGTCTGTGCCAGACTCGCTTGCGCTTAAATTCAGCTTCGAGCGACAGTTACTGCCACGAAGTTGCAGAAGAAGAGCTTCCATCAACAATTGACCGTTTGGAACCTGTCATTGCGGCTATGACTGGCTGAAGGGCTGTTCAGGGTGTGCGCCGTTCGACTTGGGCCCCAGGCGAGTTCACCAGGGTGTTGAGAGGAATGCCGCGCAGGCGTGTGGTGCTGGAACTCACGGAACATAGCCATGTGGCGGACTATGGAGCGCTTATCGAAGCCCTTGCGCCGCTCAGGGCGGCGTCAGTACGCGTCGCGGTTGATGACGCCGGTGCCGGTTTCGCCAGCATGCGTCACGTCCTGCGCCTGCATCCCGATCTCATCAAGCTCGACGCAAGCCTGATTCGTGGCATCGAAGACGATTCGAGCAAGCGTGCCCTGACATCGGCAATGGTGGTCTTTGCCAGGGAGACGCATTGCCTCCTCATCGTTGAGGGCGTCGAAACTGCCGCCGAACTGGCCATGCTACAGTCGTTGGATATCAAAATGGTGCAAGGCGATTTGCTTGCCCGCCCTATGTTGTTGGAAAGGGCCGCGGCATTGATCGATACCCAGTCGGGCTAACATTTGTGGCTGTGGACCTGGCAGGCGGTCTGGTGGAGAACGCTTCCATACAATAATGCGTCAACTTATGAGATAGAAGTCGACAATCAGCTACGTCGCCTTGTAATTCATCGAAGAAGGCTTGTTCGCCGCTTCGCCCGATGCGGTCACAAGCACTTCATCGTTGAAAACGATATCTTTCATTTCCCGGTATTTTCCTTGGTCCCCGCGCAATCCACAGCTTGAGCTGCCTTGAGCACAAGTGGGTGAGAGGCTTTACTTTCAACGATTACAGTTGGACTCTACCTGCACGCCCCGCCTGGCCAACCTTCGATCCTCGCGTTGTCGCAACCCCGGGCGTTCGCCGGTGGCTTGTGGGACTTATCCTTAAGCGACGGAGTAGTTGGCGTTTTTCAGGATACTTCCCCACTCATAATCGCAATGATCGGGGGTATAGGGCATCGTCCCGCCGCCGGGCGTAAACGTTAGCTCACCGAAAAATATCTGCTCGTCATGCGCGTAGAGATCAACGCGCACGTAGCCGAGCCCATCAGCCAGCAGCATGGCAACACTGCTCAGTTCTTCCCAATTCGACGGTCGCGCCACGGCGCGTTCGCTGCGCGCGTAGTCGCCCCACGCCAGGTCAAGCCTGTTCCACCGGGGGTCGTAGACATCGGCGCGAGGCTTGCCAAAACGATCGGAAATGATACCCGTATAAATCATCGGACCGTCTGGACCGTGGCCGAACATGTGCATTTTGTAATCGGCCGGAACGGTGCCGGATCGGTCGAGAAGCAGGGTCTCAAAGAAGATCCGGGGCTGAATGCCCTTGTAGTGCTGTTCACGCGCGACCCGGTAATAGTCAATGCTCAACCATCTGTCGGCGAGGCGACGCAGTTCTTCGAACGATCTCTTCGACTTGTCCCAGACGACTTCGACGAAGTTGGAACCGTGATTCGCTTTCATGACGAACGATGAGGGAAGTGAGTCGAAGACCTCTTTCGTAAAAACGTCGGGCGCCGCAAGCAACGGAATAAGGTGCTTTTCCCCGATGCGTTCCCTCACGTATTCGCGAACCCTCAGCTTGTCGGTCAGACCGCTCCAGCGCGGATCCGGGTGCAGGCATCGCATCAGAATCATTTCGTTGAAAGCCGTCGGATCCTTCATGTTCGGGAACCGCCCGATTCTTCGACGATGGGAAAGAGCCAAATACAAATCGTCGGGCATAAGCGACGCTGCACCTTTGATCACGCGACGCGTGCTCCTGAAGAAGAGATTCTTCATGGTTTTTTGTCCTCCCATGCGCTTACTACCTGCTCGTGCCCAACCAGCACTTCGCCTTCTCGCGCGTCGGCGCAGCAACTGACGCATAAATCACGCCAGCGGCCATTTGCAGCTCACCGCGCTTGGTGGGAAGCACTCCACTGGCATGAAATTGGTTGTTGACCCAATGTTCGTGCGCGTTGCCGATGGCGCAAACGAGCCAGATTCTGGCGTAAAGACGCACTAGTCAAAATGTAAAAAAGGGAGTCGGGCTGACGAGGCCAGTCCAATGATTGCAGTTCGGAGACGGCTTTTTTTCTCTGTGCGCCAGGCCGTTCGCATTGAGGCCAACTCGTTCGTGCGGACGGACGTCCCGCGCCTTCACGCAGCAGCAGCGAAATGCGATGTATCGCACCTGGTGAGACCGCTTCTATGCGCATTCAATTCGTTATCGGCAACCTCAGCGACTATCACATACCACGCTATCGCGCGCTCGTGCAGCTCGCGTTGAGACACGGATGTCAGGTATCCCTCGTAGAGCTGTTCGAATACACCAGCTTCTATGACTATCCGCAAAGCGATCGTAGGGCGTTCCTGCAAGATGTGCCGTCCGAGATGATTACAGTCTTCAAGGGTACCGTTGCAGGCCGCAAGCATTGGCTGACGATGGCGGCCCGGCTCGGCGTGATCGTCCGTGCCACGCGCCCCGACGTTGTCATCACGCTCGGCTACAACACCAGCTATTCGATTTACTTGTGTCTGCTGAGGACGCTGACGCGTCGATTCAAGCTGGTCTATATGTCGGACTCGAAGGCTGACGACGGCAAACGGCACCGACTCAAGGAAGCCTTAAAAAGAATCCTCGTCTCACGCTTCGATGGTGCACTTGTGGCCGGTGAGAAACATCGCCGATACGCCGAGTCACTTGGCATTCCCTTGCACCGATCACGTGTCGGCTTCGATGTCATCGACGTTGCGTACTTCCGCGACGGCGCAAGGCACGCGCGCGCGCACGCCGACAGCGAGCGATGCCGCTTCGCCTTGCCGACGCGATACGTGTTGTGCGTGAGCCGCTTTGTGGAGCGCAAGAATGTACCGCTCGTTTTGGAGGCATTCGCCTGCTCAGGAATTGCGCAAAGAGGGTTATCCCTCGTCCTGGTCGGGCAGGGTCCGCTCGAGCAGAGGATACGCGAAAAGGTCGCCGCGCTCGGGCTAAGCGAGCGAGTCCTGATTTTCAGGGCGGTGCTGAACAGCGACATGCCGGCCTTTTATGCCCTTGCCGACTTCATTGTGCTCGCCAGCGCATTCGACCAGTGGGGGCTGTGCGTCAACGAGGCGATGGCTGCGGGGCGGCCAGCGATCGTGTCGCAGACTTGCGGATGCGCGAACGAAGTCGTGTACGACGGAATCAACGGCTTCATCGTTCGACCCGGCGACGTCGAGCAACTCGCGAAGAAAATGCGGCAGCTCGCCGAAGACCATGCGCTTCGCGAAAAGCTCGCCCGCGACGCGGAAACAACAATCCATGACTGGACACCCGAGCTCTTCGCCAAAAACGTGTTTGCTCTCGCAAACGTATGCCTGAAGCGCAATGACGTCCACGAAAGCTAACAGGGTCGAAAGGGAATGGGAATTGCTGAAGAGGAATTGCTCCATCCCCGCAATGCTGTTAGAAGACGCATTGGCAGGGCCGATCGCGATTTAAAGGGCTCACTTTCATGGGTTTGCGAATTCTTCACGCCATCATCACGGTCGATCCTGCATATGGCGGGCCGATTGAAGGAATCATTCAGGCGGCCCGCGAGCATCGGCGCAGAGGAAATTCGATCGAGATCCTCACGCTCGACGGACCCGACGAGCGCTCACTCTATCAGTGCGAGATCATCTGCCACCCCGTCGGCCCGGGGTTCGGCAAGTACAGATATTCACCGAGCCTGGTCCCATGGCTGCAGGCCAACGCGCCGAAATACGACCTTGTCATTGTCAACGGCATCTGGAATTACACATCGTTTGGCGTTTGGCGTGCGCTACGCGGTTCGGCGATACCTTATTACGTATTCACGCACGGGATGCTGGATCCGTACTTCAAGCAACGCTACCCGTTAAAGCACTTCAAAAAGATGCTCTATTGGCCATGGGCGGACTACCGGGTGCTTCGTGATGCAAATGCCGTGTTCTTTACGTGCGAGGAAGAACGTCGACTGGCGCGCCAATCGTTCCGTCCATACCGCTGCAACGAACACGTCGTCAGTTACGGCACAGCGGGTGCCGTTGGCAATCCGGACATGCAGCGCGAACTTTTTCTGTCGAGGTTTCCGCATCTGCGCGGTAAAAAGAATCTGCTCTTTCTTGGGCGGATCCACGAAAAGAAGGGAATCGACCTTACCCTGAGAGCGCTGGCTCAATGTGTACGCGACACTCCACAGAACAGGATTAACGATGTGAAACTGATCATCGTCGGCCCCGATGACGGCGAGTACGCGAGAGTGGCGAAGACCCTGTGCTACGAATTGAAGTTGACAGACAGGGTGACGTGGACGGGAATGCTTGACAACGACCTCAAGTGGGGCGCATTCCTTGTATCCGACGCCTTTGTGCTTAACTCGCATCAGGAGAACTTTGGGGTTTCCGTGGCGGAAGCGTTATCTGCGGGTTTGCCGACGCTGATTACAGACAAGGTCAACATCTGGCGTGAGATCGAGCAGGCTGGCGCGGGTTTCGTGGACAAGGACGACCTCGCAGGGGCAGTGCGCTTGTTGAACCACTGGCTGGGCGCTTCGCGACGCGAGTGGGCCGACATGCACACGCGTGCCAGACAGTGCTTCACTTCCCGATTTCATATCGCTCAGTCCACGCAATCGTTGCTCGACGCGCTTGCCGTGTACAAGGTGCAACAAGGCTCAACCACGAGCGGTTGCGATGGAGCCGCCTCGACTGGGTGAAAATTTCAGAAAGGGCGGTGAAAAGTGAACAACACCGCCCTGAGCACAACATCGCTATATTGATTTTGCCGGCCTCGTTGAGAGAACGGCCGGTGAACGATTTCCCATGCGTTGCGCAATTGAGCCAAACGTTGCCGTTCTAAGTCGACCTTTCCACATGTCGACCTAGCAATGGAAATGGCCATTGCCATGCTGGATGGCGGTTGGCGCCAATGCGATCCAGTAGATCACTGATCGAGTCCGTCGTCTGTGGCGCACGGTCTTATACGACAGGAAAACTAAATATTTCTGCGAGGAATCCGGGTCGAAAATATTATGTGCCCAGACTCACTGCGGGTACGCATGACCGCTGCGAACGCCGTTATCCTTTGGAACACAGAAGGACAGGGTTCATTTCTTCCCATCCCTGCCGTTATACAGATATGGAAAAGAAAACGTCCCTACAGATCCTCCAGTCAGCTCATAGGGCTGCGCTGGCCATAGCTTCCGCACGCATCGATCTATCGGTGTGCGACCAGGAGACCCTGTACGACAAGGCCTTTTTGGGTTTGCTCGAAGACAGTATCCGCGTCATGAGCATTGAGCAGTTGCTGGACGTTCTGGCAGCGTGACTGTATCGCTGTCCTCGAATCCGCCGGCCCACGCCATCTGTAAAATTCTATATCACGGTGCGCCGTCCTCGCGCACCCTCCATCACGCAAATGCACCTGTCGACTATTGTCCGCGCCGCGGCAACAGTCGAGGTCGCGCAAACGATTGCGCCAGGACATTCTTTCGGCGACGCTTGGTAACGCCTGCACACGTTCAAAATCGTCGCTCGTGACGCTAAAGATGGGACCGGGCCTGTCGATAACTAGTCACAATTCGGCGCCGTCGAAAACCCCGCACAGGCGGCGTCGGCATGCGCATCGGCAAACGTTAACGGGGTATGAAATTGCAACAGCAGAAATCAACCTGGTCGCGAACGGCGGCACCGGGCGAGCTGATCTATTCCGAAGGATTCGGCGGGGAATCCGTCATGTACGTCATTGCGGACGGAAAGGTGGAGATTTCGACGCAGTGCGAGGACAAGAAAGTTGTCGTCGCCACGCTCGGCAAAGGCGAGTTCTTCGGGGAGACGGCGCTGCTTCCGGCCGAGCCACGAGGGAACACGGCAAAAGCGTTGACGTTCTGTCAACTGACAGTGGTCAATGCCCGTGTGGTTGAAGAGGAACTCGAACGTGTCTCGCCACTGCTCAGGCACATTGTGCGCACCATGATTCGCCGCGTGAAAAGGAAGGACGATCTGCTCGCGACCTATACCCATGCGGACTTCATGCCGGGCGTGATCTCCTACGCCCATGTCCTTTCGCTGATGGCGGGCGCCGAAGCGCCCGCCGAGCGCGGCTGGCGAAGCCAGACGGAAGAAGTCTCGGTGCCCTTGCGTGAGGTGATCAAGAAGTGCCGCGCCATCGCGGGGCACTCGCGTCTTCACGTGATGGTGATGCTCAGGCGCATGGAAAAACTCAACCTGATCTCGATGGAAGCCGGCCGCCCGGAATTCACGGGTTCAGCGGCCACCAGGCATAACGCGTCCGAAGGTGCATCGGACCGTCAACTCGTCACGTTCGATCCGAAGCGGATCACCGAACGTGCGCACAACGTCGCGGACCAGGATCTTGAAGTGTCGGTGGCGAGCGAGCTCGAGTTGATCGAACTGAACGACCTTGAGGCACTGATCGGCGTCGAGAGGAAAATGATCCTCAACAAGCTTTCCCGGGCCGAAATTGCCGAAGACGTCTTTGCCTTCCGCAAGACAAAGGTGTTGAACTACGTGGAAGAAAAAGGGATCACGTATTTTTCCCGGCCCGCGCGCCGCGCGCCGGGAGAGGTCGCCGCTTTCGAAGATCTCGAATTCGTCGACCAGCGCTCGCTCTTCGACGCGGTGAGCGCCTTTGACACCTACGATCTGGCCAAGATGCTCGTCGCGATGCCGGATCAGTCCATTGCAGACCGCCTGCTGGGCGTGATGACTGAGGCGCGAAAGAAAGAAGTGTCCTGGGTCATGCGGCGCGACATCAAGATCGATCCGGTGGAAGTCGGCGATATCGAACAGCGGTTCCTGGAGACCGTCCGGATGATCCGATCGTCTGCTTCGGCCGCGGGGCCGGCTCCGGCTCTGGGCGTCTGAGCGTACTGGCGGACAGGAAGCCACGACCGCACCCTTCCTGGATGCGGGCACGGCTTCGCAATTCATCGAGGATCTCATGGACCTTCTCACACTATTCGGCGCCCTGCTGGGGCTCGCGGCGATCGTGGTCGGCTTTTCGCTCGAAGGCGGGCACTTCGCTGCGCTGCTGCAGCCGCAGGCACTCGTCATCGTTCTGGGCGGCACGCTGGCCGCAGTGATGATCCAGAACACGTGGGCTCGATTCTTCGACGGCGTGGGCCAGATTCGCCTTGCGTTCCTCAAGGCACGCCAGGTTGACCGGGAAAACCTGGCGCTGTTGCTCGAGTGGGGCGATCAGGCCAAACTCAACGGCATGCTTGCGCTCGAGTCGATCGATACGGGGGGACTCAACCCATTCGCGCAGAAAGGCCTGGAGCTTCTTGCCAGTGGCGTCCCTACGGCGGTGCTTGAGGATGCCTTGCAGCGCGAACTGGATGCATACGAGCGCAACCACATGGCCGCGGCGCGCATCTGGCAACAGGCGGGGGGCTACGCACCGACGTTCGGCATTCTGGGCGCGGTGCTGGGTCTCATCCAGGTGACGGGACACATACTCGAACCGGCCGAACTCGGGCAGGGCATTGCGGTCGCCTTCGTGGCGACGCTATACGGGCTGGCCACCGCAAATCTCGTCTTTCTGCCGCTGCACGGCAAGATCAGGGCGCAGATCGATAGCGAGCTGCGCTTCCGCCGCCTGTACCTCGATGGCCTGCTGGCGATCTCGCGCAAGGAATCGCCGCACATGATCGAGACGCGGCTGGCAGGGGATGTCCGCAGGCGGGCTGCGGAGCTGCTCGCCTGACAGGACGGACGACGCGACTATCGCATTCGGGCGTAACTCGAAGAAAGGTATTCAGTCAATGGACACCCAATACGGCTACCGGCGTCAAGCCGCCACGACATCCGGCTCGCACGAGGAAGCCGACTCCGACGCAGGTTCGGATCGTTGGCTGCTCTCATATGCTGATCTGATCACTACGCTGATGGTGTTCTTCCTTGCGCTTTACGTGCTGCAGCTTGCCAAAACCAGGGAAGTCGAAATCAAGTCTCTGGAGGCGCACGCCAGTCACGACAGGGCCGCAGTGGCAAAGGGCGGCGTCGACGCAGTCGCTGCCGAGCGGGAGGCTGCCAGGAAGGATCTGCTGTTGCAGCTCGAGACGATCAAGGACAAGAGGCAGATCACGGTCAAGAACGATGTGCAGGGAGTCGAGATCGGCATCGATGCACGTGTTCTCTTCAATTCCGGCGACGCGCGCCTGCTACCCCAGTCATCCGATGTACTCGATGAGATCGCGACGGTCCTGCGCAAACAGACGGAGAACAACGTACTCGTCGAAGGGCACACGGATAGCGTGCCCATTTCGAATGTGCGATACGCATCGAACTGGGAGTTGTCGTCGGCGAGGGCGGGAGCCGTCGTGCGTTTTCTCGTCGACAGGGGTGTTGAACCACGGCGCCTTGCCGCTGTCGGCCGGGCTGACAACTTTCCGCTGATCGTAGGTGATGATCCCGTTGCACGCTTAATGAATCGTCGCGTGACCATTCTCGTCCAGTACTAGAGGCGAAGCATTTCCCTGCTGTTCCCAGCGATTGCGTGTTCGCGGCATCCACGTTCAGCGCTTCGTCAAGAATGATGTGCCAGCGTCGCCAGTTCAGGGAAACGGTTCTCGTGGAAATATGCCGTGACGCCTCCGATCACAGCGTGCATCGGACCTGGGGCACCTCTCGCGGTAAGTGTCAGGGGCGACGTCGGCATCCGCATCATCAGTATGCCTATCGACGCCAGTGACGGATTTCCCGATCGGCGTACACAGCGAGGAACAAACCGATCACGATTGCCGCCACGGCCAGCGATTCGTCCCCCCGGGTGGCGCGATGCTTCATTGCCAGCGTGTTGCGAACCGTGCGATGTTATCTCCACCGCAGCGTATCCCGGCATCCAGACGCTGCAAGACGACAAAACCACTACCTCGAAGCGTCGAAGCACTCGGGGACGCAGTTGGACGCATGACCATACGGGACGTGCACGATGCTGGCAGCCCCCCAACCGGAATCCACAATTCCTGTGTGGAACGGCCAGATAAGGGAATCGGCAACGCCCAACGTCGGGGCGTTGGAGTGTATGACGACGAAAATGTCACACAGGTCGCCGTCGCATACATTGAGACCGGTTTTGGGACTGCTGTCTGGACTGTTCATGACGATCATCGGGAGTTGTTTGTGATATTACGCGCGGGTTCGATGACCGTGCCCGTCGACCCCGGGAAGTACATCTTGACCGCGGTACCGTGATTTAACTCGCTATACAGACGGATGTGCCCGCTGCTCTGCTTGACGTACCCGTACGCCATGCGCTCAGGCCAAGGCCGCTACCTTCACCCTCCCGCTTGGTCGTGAAAAACGGATCAAACGCCTTCTGCATCACCGCCGGCGCCATGCCGGTGCCGGTGTCGGTCACGGCCAACGTTCATGCAGCAGAAGACGCAACGGCATGTGCAGTTCGCGATCACGGAGCAGACTTGGCAGAGTGTCGCGGCATGGATTACGGCGCAAGAACTGAAACCTGCCGACTATCTCTTTCCGAGTCGGCTACATACTTCGCCCCATGTGTCGACACGCCAGTATGCCCGCATTGTCCACCGCTGGGTCGCATCGATCGGGCTCGACGATGCGGCGTACGGTACGCACACGATGCGCCGTACCAAGGCTTCGTTGATCTATCGGCGCACAAAGAACCTGCACGCCGTTCAGCTGTTGCTGGGTCATACCAAGCTGGAAAGTACGGTGCGATACCTCGGAATCGAGGTGGATGACGCGCTCGAAATGGCCGAGCAAACTGAAGTCTGATTGAGCAAAGGTCGGCGAGCGGACGCTTGCCGGCGATGAAGAGACAGTTGCGTCCCTAACGCGAATGACGGCTGACTCTATAAAACCGGCCCGTCGCGCCTCACGTCCGTGGCACCTATCAAGGGCTGCGCAGACGGGCGTAGTCCCGATGGGCGCTCCCGGCTGAATCATGCAAAATACCCGGCATCCAAGATGCAGAGGCTGGCCCGTGGGCGTTAACTTCGACCTGAATGACTTGCAAGCTTTTCGCGCGGTGGTTGAACTGGGAAGCTTCCGAAAGGCCGCCGAGGCGGTCAGCATCTCCCAGCCTGCCTTGAGTCGTCGGATCGACAAGCTCGAGGAAGCGCTCGGCGTGCGTCTCTTCGAGCGCACCACACGCAGCGTCACGCTCACCACCGTCGGCCGCGTGTTCGCCCCGAGCGCGGAGCAACTTCTCGATGATCTCGACGTCGCGCTGCTCGGCATCCGCGACGTTTCGTCGAGCCGCCTGGGTCATGTGACCATCGCGTGCGTCCCTTCGGTGGCGTATTACTTTCTGCCGAACGTCATCGCGAGCTATCATCGCCGCTTTCCGCGCATCAGGGTCAAGCTGCTGGATTCGAGCGCGAACGAGGTGCTTGGCGCCGTCATCAGCGGCGAGGCTGATTTCGGCGTGAGCTTTATGGGCAGTCAGGAGTCCGAGGTCGAGTTCAAAGTGCTGCTTCAGGAGCGGTTTGTTGCTGCCTGCCGCCGCGACCATCCTCTCGCACGCAAGAAGCGCGTGACCTGGAACGAGCTGTACGAACACGAGTACGTATCGGTGGACAAGACTTCCGGTAACCGCCTGTTGCTCGACCAGGCGCTCTCGGCCGTGGCGCCGCGTGCGCCGAGCGTCTGCGAGACGCGGCACGTCACGACCATGCTCGGGTTGATTGAAGCGGGGCTTGGCGTCGCCGCGGTGCCGTCGATGGCCATGCCCGGACGTGACCACCCGATCCTCACGAGCGTGCCGCTCGTCGAACCGGTGGTGAAACGACGCGTGGGAATCGTAAGACGGCGCGGACGGCCGCTCACACCGGCCGCACAGGAGTTTCACCGGACGATCATCGAAACGAAGCGCGGCGGCGTCGCAGGCAGCGATGCCGTGGCCAATAATGTGACGACGACAGCGAAGACAAGAAGGAAGACCGCATCGTGAGGTTGGCAAGACCGCTTCGTTTGCTCTATGTGCAGGTCCTGCTGGCCATGGTGCTCGGCATGACCGTCGGCCACTTCTGGCCGCCAGCGGGCACGCTGCTCAAGCCCCTCAGCGACGCGTTCATTGGCCTTGTACGGATGATGATCGCGCCGATCGTCTTTTGCACGATCGTCTCGGGCATCACGTCGCTTGCGAGCGGGAAGGCCATCGGGCGCACGATCATCCAGGCGCTGGCGCTTTTCTATCTCCTGACAGCCGTCGCGCTCGCGCTCGGACTCGCCACTGCGTTCGTGCTGCGACCTGGCGCCGGCATGCACATCGACGCCCATTATCTGGACTCGAGCATCCTCGCGCAATATGCGAAGCACGCGCAGGAGCGCGGCCTTGTGGAGTTCGGGCTGAGCGTGATCCCGGAGACGATGCTCGGCGCGTTCGAGAAGGGCGAGGTGCTGCCGGTGCTGCTGCTCTCGCTGCTCTTCGGCTTCTCGCTAAATGCGTATCCGCGGGCTGGCCGGCCAGTGCTGGCGCTCATCGACGGCGTCGCCCAGATGCTCTTTCGCATCCTCGCGATGATCATGCGACTCGCTCCGCTCGGGGCATTCGGTGCGATGGCTTTCACGGTCGGCCGCTTCGGCATCCGCTCGGTCGGCTCGCTCGGCATGCTGATGGTGTCCTTCTACGTGGCATGCCTGTTGTTCGTTGCGCTGGTGCTCGCGCCCCTCGCGCGGCTGCACGGCTTCGCGCTTTGGCGGCTCTTGCGCTACATGCGCGAGGAATTGCTCATCGTCCTCGCGACATCGTCGACGGAGCCGGTACTGCCGCGCCTGATCGCGAAGCTGGAGGCACTAGGTTGTGACAAGGGAGTCGTGGGGCTTGTGCTGCCCGCGGGCTATTCGTTCAATCTGGACGGCACCGCGATCTATCTGACGCTCGCCTCGCTGTTCATCGCGCAGGCGTGCGATGTGCCGCTTTCCGCGCAGCAAATCGCGACGATGCTCGCCGTCATGTTGCTCACTTCCAAGGGCGCGGCCGGCGTGTCCGGCAGCGGGCTGGTCGCGCTCGTCGCTACGCTCACCGCGATTCCCGATCTACCCGTTGCCGGGGTGGCGCTTCTGGTGGGCATCGACCGCTTCATGTCCGAGGCGCGCACCCTGACGAGCGTGATCAGCAATGCCTGCGCAGTGATCTTCGTTTCGCTGTGGGAAGGCGCGTGCGATCGTGCGCGTCTCGCGCAGATGCTCAGGGTCGCCGAGCCAGGCTGCCCGGACGGTGCCAATGATGCCGCGACAGACACCCCGGTGTGACGGGAAGGCTGTCTGGGGCAAGCCTTCCCATGGTGCTGCCTTAATGTGCGGAAACGGAATCGAGCCCGGTCGATTTCACTTCTGCTTGTACATCGGGTGATGCGAGGTAGTCGAGGAGCGCCTTCGCTTCCTTCGGATGCTGCGCGCCGACGGGGATGCCGGCGGCGAAACGCGTGACGGACTGCAGAGACTCGGGAATCTTTCCGACGAAGGTCGCGCCCTGGACGGGCAGCAGCTCGCTCACCTGCTGGAAGCCAATTTCGTAGTCACCGTTCGCCACCACCGACGCCACTGGAATCCTCGGAATCATCTTCGCTTTCGACCTGACCTGATCCTCGATGCCGAGCTTCTTGAACAACTCTCGCTCGATATAGACGCCGCTCGCGCTGTCCGAGTAGGCGATCGACTTCGCATGCAGCAGGGTCTGCCTGAGGCCTTCGGCCGAGCCTATGTCGGGCTGCGCCGCACCTTCGCGCACGACCATGCCGATGCGCGAATCGGCCAGCTCGACCCGTGATCCGGGGATAACCTTGCCTTGCTCGATCAGTTCGTCAAGTGCGTAGCCGACCATGATGACGGCGTCCGCAGGCTCGCCACGCGCGAGCCTGTTGGGGATCGCTTCGGGCGATTTGCCCATCGAGGGCCCGAGCGCGGTGTCGAGCGTGTTGCCCGTCTGAGACGCGAACCTGGGACCGAGCGCCTTGTACGCGGCGGTGAAGCCGCCCGAGCTCATGACGTGCAGGTCGGCGGCCTGTACGTTCGCCGCAGCGGCCGAGGTTGCGACGAGCGCTGCCGCGCAAAGTTTCAGAAGCAGGTTTCTCATGATCGGAGTCGTGTCAGATTGCGTTGATAGGCGCTCGCGCAACGAGATGTGTATCAGTGCGCCGGCGTCAGCGTCACTGCGCGGCGGCGATAGAGCGCGAAAGTCGCCAAAAGGGCGCACGCTGCGGCGAAGCTCATCCAGTAGCCGGGTGCGGCCTTGTCGCCCGTCGTGTGAATAAGAGCCGTCGAGATCGCGGGCGTGAAGCCTCCGAACACGGCCGTAGCGAGGCTGTAGGCGAGCGAGAAGCCAGCGACGCGTACCTGCACCGGCATCACCTCCGTGAGCGCGACGACCATCGCGCCGTTATAGATGCCGTACATGAACGAGAGCCAGAGGAGGACGAGCAGCATGTTGACGAAGCTCGGCGCGTGAGCGAGCAGCGACAGCGCCGGGTATGCGGTCGCGATGGCGAGCACCGTCATGCCGACAAGGAGCGGCCGGCGGCCGATCTTGTCGGAGAGTGCCCCGCCAACAGGCAGCCACACGAAGTTCGACACGCCGACGCACAGCGTCACGAGCAGACTATCGGCGGTGCTCAGGTGCAGAACCGACTTGCCGAAGGTCGGCGCGTAGACCGTGATGAGGTAGAAGCTCGCGGTGGTCATCGCCACCAGCATCATGCCGGCGACAACGACGGCCCAGTTCTGGAGCAACGTGCCGAACACTTCCTTCATGCCCGGACGATGCTGGCGTGCCTTGAACTCCTGTGTCTCCTCCAGATTACGGCGCAGCATGAAGATGAACGGCACGATCATGCAGCCGACGAAGAACGGTACGCGCCATCCCCACGCGGCGATGGCCGCTGCGCTCAGCGATTGATTGAGCGCGAAGCCGAGGCCCGCAGCCACGACAATCGCCACCTGCTGGCTCGCGGACTGCCAGCTCGTGAAGAAGCCCTTGCGGCCGGGTGTGGCCATCTCGGCGAGATACACCGACACGCCGCCCAGCTCGGCGCCCGCCGAGAAGCCCTGCAGCAGCCGCCCGAGCAGCACGAGCGCGGGCGCCAGAAGTCCGATCGTGGCGTAGCCCGGTACGAACGCGATCAGGATGGTGCCGCTTGCCATGATCGAGAGCGTCACAATGAGGCCCTTGCGGCGGCCGACGTCGTCGATGTACGCGCCAAGCACGATCGCGCCCAGCGGCCGCATCAGGAAGCCGGCGCCGAAGACCGCGAACGTCATCATCAATGAGGCGAACTCGCTCACGGCAGGAAAGAAGACGTTGGCGATCTGCGTGGCGTAGAAGCCGAACAGGAAGAAGTCGAACTGCTCGAGGAAGTTCCCGGCCGTTACGCGGAAAACCGCAGCGGCCTTCGAACGTCCGGTCGAAAGGCTAGACGATGGGTGCATCGAGATGTCTCCTGAGATCCAGAAAATACGCGGTGATCCGGTCGATTGTGGTTTTGGCAATGTTCGCCGGGCGCCGGCAAAACGTTAAGTGCAATTTTCGGAACGATTGATGTTCGATCGTTATCAATCGAGGCCCGCTGACACCGCCGCGCCTCGCAACGCGAGCGCGCGGCGGCGGCCGTCACAGACCTTTGGTCACGCCACGAAGTGGCACTGCGAAGCGGCAGTGCGTGTATCCATATTGCGTCCACGGTTCAGGTGATCGTCGATTTCCGCGGCGCAGCCGACCATGCGCGGATAGAGAAAGATCGTGAAGGCGGCGGTTTCGAGATCCGCCTCGCTGAACTCTGCGCGCTTGAGCGGCTTCCACAGCATCTTGAGCAGCAGAGCGGCGATCACTGCGTCGACATTGACGCAATAGACGTTACGCGATACTCCGGCGTCGAAAAGCGCCTGCACCAGTACGCGGTAATAAGCATGGAACACGTTGTACTCGCCGCGTGCTTCATAGAGATCGGCGATAAAGACTTCGCGCGGGTCATGATTCACCGGCTTGTCTTTGAAGACGGGGTGATTGACACCCGGAAGTTTGGCAATGTCGAGGCTGCCCGTATGCTTCTGGCGCGCCTTGTACTGCGCGTAGCGCTCAACGGAGTTCCGCGCGAGCGCTTCGAGGTCCACGGTGTGGTGCGCATCAGTAGGATCATCAAGGCCGCTGCCGCGGAACGCCTCGTTGAGGAACGCGATGCCCTCGTAGCCGTTGCCGCCATGCGTATAACCAGTGTGTGTGAGGAACCCCACCAGCGCCTTGTTCAGTTGGACGCGCTCGGGACTCTCGGGGCCATCGGCGGATACCGCGCCCTTTGCGCCTTGTGCCGAAATTGCACCTGGTCCGTTTGTTAGCAACAAGCCGACGAGGGTCTTGAAGGCGAACAGGTCATCGGCCGTGGGTTTCAGGTTGAGGAGTGCCGCGAAGGCGATCTCGGTCAGGGAGCGTTCGCCGAGCAACTCCTCGTTCGCGAAGTCGCAAAAGCCGTCGGGACTGTGGCGCGACGCGTCCGCCGAGGCGCCGATCATGGTGCCGACGAGCTTCGTCCACCACGGCAAACTTTCCGCCGTCAGACGGGAGATGCGCTTGCGCATGAGCGGACCCCAGGCGAGCGTCGTCGTGATGGCCGCGAGTACTGCTTCCGAACGCGGATGCCCCGGGCCGCACAACAACCACCGGATGATTGCCGAACTCACGCGGCGCGAAGCGAGCCCCGCGAGCATCGCTTCGGCCTTCGGGTCGGGTTCATCGCAGAAGAGCGCTGCACTGCCGGCGCTCTCGACGGCATCGACATCGAAAGTCTCGTCGAACGCGTCCGTGAGCCTGGCTGCCGCGAAGCGGTCGATCATCAGCCTGGCCGCCTCTCGCGCCGCGCGCTGACGATTCGGTCCGATGATCGCCGCCGCAGCCGCGAGCACCGCGTTGGGCGCGTTGCCCGCCTCGCGCGAGGCCTGTGCGGCCGCCAGTTCCGGCGTGCCACATTGCGGTGCGCGCTGCTCGAACCACGCATGCTCGCTGCCGTCGATCTGGATCAGTTCGCCCACGCATGCGCGCCGCGCACGCGGCTGGTACACCTTCGGCGGACGCCGCCGGCGCGGCACCCACAGCCCGGCGTCCGTCATCAGCCGGCGCACCGTTTCCTTCGCCAGGCGGATGCCGTGGCACTCGTACAGCTTCTCGCAGGCCAGCGTCGGCCCAAAATCGGCGTAGCGTTCACGGATGATCGCCAGCACCCGGTCGGCCGTCGCTGTGTCCAGCCGGTTGTTGCTCGGCTTCGAGCGCCGGCCGGATACGAGACCACCTGGGCCGTGCTCCCGCAACCGGCCCACCAGCCGCCGGATCTGTCGTGTCGTCAGCCCGAGCCGTTCGGCGGCACGCCACAGCCTGAGCACACCATCGGCCACGTCCTGAATCACCTTGTACCTGTCCAGCTCGCGCATCGTCATCGTGATCGTCCCAGTCGCGTTCATCGCCGGCGCTCCCTGATGGATGTCCGGCGCTCAAACTACCCGGAACCCGACATTTCTATTTAGCGGAAACCCGACATTTCTATTTGGGACCTACAATAGGAACGTTGATAATTAAGATTATGTAAACTTATAACCGCGAACATAAACGCCAATCCGCTTCCGTCCGATCGACCTCGCGAACAACTCCAGCCGGCGCTCATCTCAATTCACACGCATCAGTCTCACGGCGCACTGCTACAATCGTTATACCCGATTCGTTCAAATGTCGACAATCGATCGATCGAATCCTGACATAACCGATACTGACAACCGTGCCTTCTTACGACACTGCCGTTTCGCCGTCGCCAGCGTTCATCCCCTCCGCTCTCGCCGGTACACTTGCCATCCAGATCGCGGACCAGATCGGCAATGCGATAACTGAGGAGAAGTTCGCGCCAGGCGAGCGACTGCGCGAAGTCAGTCTTGCCGAGACGTTCAACGTCAGCCGCGCAACGATACGGGATGCGCTGCGTATCCTGGAAAGCCGGGCGCTCGTGAAAATCCTGCCGCAGCGTGGCGCGCAGGTCGCGTTGCTGTCGACGGCCGAGTTGATGAACCTGTTCGATATCCGGGCGGCGCTGGTTGCGCTGGCATCCCGCCGCGCGGCCGAGCGTTACGTGCCCACGCATGAGCCTGTGCTCGCGGCCGGCTATGCGCGTCTGAAGGCTGCACAGAAAGATGCCAACGCCTATGCGCGCGCCAGCGCAATGCTCGTCGCAGATATCGCCGGCCTCTCCGGAAACGATCAACTGGCCGAGATGCTGGCGGGATTTGCACAGCGTATCGGCCGTTACGCACGGCTCGGATTGGCCACGCCGAAGCGCCGCTCGCAATCGCTGACGAACTGGGCGAAACTGATCGATGCAATTGTCGCCGGCGATGCCGAGCTTGCCGACGCGACGCACCGTACCCTGGCGCATGACAATCGCGACGCGGCAATCGCCGAAATCGCCGCGCGCAAGCGCGCCGAAGCGACGCCCGTCGCGAAACGCACCCGCCGCGCGCGCGCATCCGACGCCGCCTGATTCTCCACCGCGGCGCGCATTCGCGAGCGCGCTGCGCGTCGATCATGACGACTGCATCCATCAGCGCGGCACGGTGTGTCTTTCGTGCGTTCGAAACGCAGGCCGATCGGCAGTCCGATCAGCATCACAGAGAAAAGGTCCGCGAATACGGAAGGAATATCGAGCGAGTTCCGTCGGACGACGATGAGCGCTCCTGAACAGATCCTTAAACGAGAAGCCGTCGGATCGGCGCGCGCTCAGCTGCCGCCGGCCGCATGAGCCTCCGGGAAGAAAAAGTCTTTCCACGACGCAGGCTTGTGCCTGATCGTGCCGAGCCGCATCATCGTGTCCGCGTACGCCATCATGTTCTGCGGCACCTGCGTGACGCGTACCTCCGGCGATTCGAGTATCTGAAGCACGTCGTCGACGCTTTCCTTGCCCTTCTCGTCCTCGGTGTAGATCTGTGCAGCCTCCCTCTTGTGTGCGTTGATGAAATCGACGGCTTCGACCAGCGCGTCGTAATAGGCCTTGTACGTCCCCGGATTCTCGTCATGAAAGCGTGATGTCGACCAGACGCAGAGGAACGTCGCAGGCCCGTTGGTCACCTCGTATGAATCGAGCACGCGATGAATGCCGGGCTGCTTGAGTTCCTCATAGTGATAGGGAGGCGCGGCGAATTGCGCGGTGATGGTGCGGCGAGACAACAACGCGGCCATGCCGTCGGGATGCGCAAGATTGACCATCAGGTGATCGAAGTGCCGAAAGTCCTTGTCGCCGAAGTGCTTCGCGGCGGCCATCTGCAGCACGAGCGTCTCGATCGACGACCCGGCGCTCGCGATCGCGATGCGGTCCTGTTCGCTGAAGTCCTTGATCGATTTGACGCGCGGCGTGTTCGCGTTCAGGTACATGGGCATCGATGACAACGCGGCGACGCCCTTCACTTTCAGGTTGTCGTGCGTGCGGTCCCACATCGTCAGCAGTTGCGGCGGTCCGCCCGCAGCGAACGCCGTGCTGCCTGACAGCAACGCGTCGTTGACGGCCGAGCCGACGCCGATCTGCGTCCACGTGACCCTGGTGTCGAGGCCGGCCGCCTTCAGATGCTTTTCGAACAGATGGTTGTGCCGCATCACATAAAGCGGCAGGTAGCCGATACCGTACTGGATGGTCGCGTTCACGCTGCTCACCTCGGCATGCGCGCCCATCGCCGAAAGCGAAGTCAGCGCAAATGCGGCGAATGCGCCAGCGCACCTGCGCAACAGGCCGCGCCGCTGAGTCCAAACGTTCATAGGGTCTCCCTGGTTCGATTCCATCCATCATTGTCGTTATGTCGACATTGTTTCAATCAAGGTAAACCACCAGCAGGGTGTCACCGGCCCATTCAATGTACACGTGGCGACTGCATTCGCGTTTACCTCAATTTGACCGATTGTCGACATTTCGCCAATATTTGTCATGACCTGAGGACGTCGCAGGTGATACGGATGCAGCATGGCGTCTTCCAACCATTCCCTTATTCGAGGAATCAGACGATGACCAGCATGACAGGCGGCGGTGCCGTAGTGAAAACGTTACGCAACGAAGACGTGAGCCATGTATTCGGGCTGATCGGTTCGGCGGGCATGGAGATCTTCGACGCGTTGCACTGCACGCCCGAAATCCGTTTCATCGGCGTGCGTGACGAGCGCACGGGCACGCATATGGCAGACGGCTATGCGCGCGCAAGCGGCAAGGCGGGCGTGATCCTCGCCGGACAAAACGGGCCGGGTGCAACCAACCTCGTCACGGGGCTCGCGCAGGCGAACGCGGCATATTCTCCGGTGGTCGCGCTGGCTGGTTCGCTGTCGAGCCAGCACGTCTATCGCGACGCGTTCCAGGAGGTCGATCAACAGGCCTTGTTCAAGGCGGTCACGAAGAAGACATGGACGGCGACACAGACAAAGCGCCTGCCGGAGATGGTCCACGAAGCGTTTCGCACTGCGCTCACGCCGCGCCGCGGACCAGTCGCGTTGAATCTGCCGCGCGACATCCTCGCCGAGACGGTGGAGTACGACGCGGGCCCGAGCGCGTGGCACGGCGCGCCGCCGCCGGCCGGCGAACCCGACGCGGTCGCGCAAGCCGCGCGCCTGCTCGCCGGCGCCGCACGTCCGCTGATTCTCGCGGGCGGCGGCGTGAAGAACGGCCGCACGCATGCGGCCGTGCTGAAGCTCGCCGAACTGCTGAACGCGCCGATTGCGATGTCGCCCGGACACGGCGACGCGGTGCCCTGCTCGCATCCGTTGTACGCGGGACAAATCGGGCCGCGCGGCAACGTCGTCGCGACCGACTTCGCGAAGCGCGCCGATGTGATCCTCGCGCTCGGCACACGATTCGGTTTCAACACGACGTTCTATACGACCGACAACTTCAATCCACAAGCCGCGATCGTGCAGGTCGAGACCGACCCTCTCGCGCTCGGGCGGCTTGTGCCGGTGAGCGTCGGCGTATTCGGCGACGCGGGCGTGGTCGCCGCACAACTGACGCGCGAACTCGCCGGTCACGATGCGAGCGGCGCGCGGGCGTGGGCCGCGGAATTGCGCGAGAAGCGCGCCACCCTGATGAACGAGCGTGACGAAGCCGGCGCGAAAGGCCGCACGCAGCCGATGCAACCAGCCGCCCTCTTCGCGATGCTGCGCGCGCTCGCGCCCGCTGATGCGATGTTTACGATGGACGCCGGCACGCTCTGTCTGCAAGCCACCGATCAGATGCCGTATGTGCAGCCGCCCGCGCTATTCACACCGCTCGACTTCGGCCTCGTGGGCTTTTCGTACGCGTGCGGCCTCGGTGTGAAGCTCGCCTGTCCGGATCGCACGGTCATCAGTCTGATGGGCGACGGCGGCTTTGGCATGACGATGAGCGAGATCGGCACTGCCGTGCAAAGCGATATCCGTTCGATCTGCGTCGTGATGAACAACGGCTGCTGGGGTGCCGAAAAGGCGTATCAGCGCGACTTCTTCGATGGCCGCTATATCGGCGCAGACGTGCCGAATCCGCCGTACGACAAGGTGGCCGGGTTGTTCGGCGCGAAGGGTTTTCGCGTCGACGACGCGTCGCAATTCGAGCATGCGTTCGGCGAAGCGCTAGCGTGCGGCAAGCCCGCGATCATCGACGTGCAAATCGATCCCAACGCGCTCTACAGCTTCAGACGCGACTCCTTCAAGCATCGGACCAAGGCATGAGCAGCGACTTCGATTACGTGATCGTCGGCGCAGGTTCGGCGGGCTGCGCGCTCGCCGCGCGGCTGTCGGAAAGCGGGAGGCACAGCGTGCTGCTGCTCGAAGCCGGCGGTCCCGACAACAACATCTGGATTCACATTCCGCTCGGTGTCGGCAAGCTGCTCGGCAACGAACGCTACGCGTGGAAGTTCGACACCGAGCCGCAGACATCGATGATCGGGCAACGCGTCTATTCTCCTCGCGGCAAGGTGCTTGGCGGATCGAGCGCGTTGAACGGCATGGCCTACGTATGGGGCGACCCGGCCGAGTACGACAAGTGGGAGCGCCTCGGCTGCGAGGGCTGGAACTTCGGCGCCGTGCATCCGTATTTCAGGCGCCTCGAATGCTATCCGTACAACGACGATCCGGGCCGCGGTCATGACGGTCCCGTGCGCATCACCGATCGCGCGCGTCGCGACACCGATGCGCTGTCGGATGGCTTCATCGCCGCGTGCATGGAAGCCGGCGTCGCGCCGACCGACGACTACAACGCGCACCGATATGAAGGCGTGCGCTATCTCGAGCAGACGGCGTGGAACGGCCGGCGCTACAGCACGGCGGTCGCTTATCTGCGCGCGACGAAGCGTCGTCCGAACGTCCGCATCGAAACACATTCGCTCGCACTGCGCGTGACGTTCGACGGCGCGCGGGCAAGCGGCGTCGAATACGAGCAGCATGGGCAACGGCATGTCGCGCGGGCGCGCCGCGAGGTGTTGCTCGCGGCCGGCGCGATCAAGTCGCCGCAACTGCTCGAACTGTCGGGTATCGGCGATGCGGCGCGCTTGCAGCAGCTAGGCATTCCCGTTGTCGCGGCGAATGCATCGGTTGGCGAGCATCTGATCGATCATCTGCAATTGCGCTGCACCTATCGCACGATGCTGCCCATCACGATCAACGACGTGATGGCGAACACGTTCAGGCGCATGAAGGTCGGCTTGCAGTATCTGGTGTCGAGGCGCGGGCTGATGGCGGGCACGTCGTCGACCGCGCACGCGATCATGCGCACCGATCCGGCGCTGCCCGGTCCCGACGTGATGATCCGCATCTATCACATCAGCGGCAAGGACCGCTATTCGCGCACGCCGGGCGCGGGCATCGATCCGTTTTCCGGCTTTTCGATCGGCGGCTTCCGGCTCTATCCGCGTTCGCGCGGCAGCGTGCACATCGCGTCGCCGGACGCGCGCGAAGCGCCGCGTCTGCAGCCGAACTATCTTTCCGATCCCGACGACTCGCGTCACGCGCTGCAACTGCTGCGCACGATCCGCCATATCGCCGCGCAACCTTCGATGGCCAGGCTGATCGTCGCCGAGCAGCGTCCCGGCGACGCCGCCGCGCCCGCCGACGACGACGCGCTGCTCGCGTATGCGCGCGAGAGCGGCCAGACCGCATGGCATACGGTCGGCACATGCCGCATTGGATTGCCGGGCGATAGCGTCGTCGATAGCCGGTTGCGCGTGCATGGCGTCGCCGGCCTGCGCGTGATCGACGCATCGGTGATGCCGACGCTCGCGTCGTCGAACACCAACGCGCCCGCGATCATGATCGGCGAACGCGGCGCCGATTTCGTACTCGAGGAGGCACGCTGACATGGCCCGCAAGCAATCCACCGCGCAAACGCCTGCAACGATTGAAACGCCATACACCGATGCGCAGATCGCGCGCGGTGACTGGAACCCGCTATGGGACACGCTGCGCACGTGGGACCCGGCGTTCATGGAAGCATATCTCGCGTTTCGCAGCGTGCCGCATCGCAACGGTCCGCTGCCGCCGAAGGTCAAGGAGCTCGTGCTGATCGCGATCAACGTCGCGACGACGCACATGTACGGCGCGGGCGTGCGCCGCCATATGCAGAACGCGCTGAAGGCGGGCGCGACGCGCGAGGAGATCCTGGAAGTGATCCAGCTGACGACCGTGCTCGGCATTCACGCGTGCAATCTCGGCGTGCCGATTCTCGCCGAAGAAATCGAACGCTTCGCCGCATCGGCAGGCGATGCAAAGAAGCCCAGAAAAAGCCGGCGGTCGGGAGCGAAATCGTGAGCGACGTTGCTTACAAGATCGACGCCGTACAGCTGGGCAAGCGGATCGCCGATACGTCGATGTTCCTGTATCTGACCGATCCCGGCGTGCCGCTCGCGATTGCATACAGGTTGTGGCTGCTGCGATCGCCGGCTCGCACGATCGTCGTCGATACCGGGCCACCCATCGCCGAGGGACGCGAACGTCACCTGACCGAGACGCGCGATCTGCGCGAGGCGCTCGCGGTGCATGACGTCGATCCGCGCGACATCGATACGGTGTTGCTCACGCATCTGCATTGGGATCACGCGGCCAACGCCGATCAGTTTCCGAATGCGCGCTTCTACGCGCAGCGCGACGAAATAGCATTCCTTCGCGACGGACGCCACCAGCACCCCGCATTCGATCGCTTCTTCAGTACCCACGCCCATCTGGAACAGCTCGTCGACGACGGCCGCCTCGTGCCGCTCGACGGCGACATTGAGATTGCGCGCGGCGTGCAAGCGATTCGCGTCGGCGGACATACGCCGGGCTCGCAGATGTTCTGCGTCGATATTGCCGAAGGCCGCGCATTGCTGACAGGCGACGCCGTGCCGCTCAATCGCAACTACGTGGAGCGGATTCCGTCCGGGATTCTCGTCAACGTGTTCGAAGCAATCGCTGCGCTCGACAAGGCACACGCGCTCTCACCCATCAGGCTCTATACCGGACACGACCTCGCACCGTACCTCGATCTCGCGAACTGAGCGCGGCGGCATCGAAACATAAGTACGGGCTGACTATTACGACCACACGTTTTTCATCAGAGGATCAGGAGACGTCATGAAAAGCATGTCGCTGTTCGAAGCGTTCAATAACGCGCCGCTCAATGCGTTTCACCGGCGCGTCACTGTCCTGTCGGGCATGGGCGTATTTCTCGAAGGCTACGACTTCACCAACATCGCGTCGGCGCTGATCTTTCTGGTGCCGTACTTTGCCCTCAAGCCCGGACAGATTGCGCTGCTCGCGACGTCGACGTATGTCGGCACGATCGCGGGCGCAGTGTTCATCGGCTATCTCGCCGACCGGCTCGGGCGCAAGTTCATGTATATGACCGACATCACGCTGTATGCGGCGTTCGCGCTGATGAGCGCGCTTGCGGTCAACTATGAAATGCTGGTCGCGTCGCGCATCGGTCTCGGCTTCGCAATCGGCGCGGATCAGGCGCTCTCCTTCACGATCATTGCGGAGTTCGCGCCGCGCAAATTGCGCGGAAAGCTGAACGCATCGACATGGGTGATGTGGACGGTAGCGAGCGCGAGCACTTACCTGCTGTCCTATGCACTCGATCCGCTGCTCGGCCGCGAGACATGGCGCGTGCTGTTCGGCCTCGCGGTGATTCCGTCGGTCATCGTGTTCTTCGGGCGCCGCGAGATTCCCGAGTCGCCGATGTGGCTCGTGCGCCAGGGAAGGCTCGACGAAGCGCGGGCGGCCATGGACGCGGTGGTGCCCGGCAGCGGCGCAAGCCTGACGGGCGCGATCAATACGCCGAAGGTCGCCGTCACGAGTTTTGCCGCGCTGTTCCGTTCGAAGGCGCAGAGCTTCGGTACGCTCTACATCTTCTTCATGTGGTTCTGCATTACGTTCAACACGTACGGTGTCGGCTATTTCACACCTTATGTGCTGCGCACGCTCGGCTTCACCGACGCCTTGTCGCTGCTCGGCGGTGTCGTGGTCTCGCTGTTCGCGGTCATCGGCTCGATCGTCATGTTCCTGTCGGTCGAGAAGACCGGGCGCAAGCCGCTCGCGGTGGCCGGCTTCACGCTGCTCGCGCTGATCGATTTCGGGCTGGCGATGGCGAGCAACTCGCATGAATTCGCGGTGCTGCTGTTGCTGTTCAGCGCGTTTCAGCTCGTCGCGTGGATCGGGCCCGCGGGCCTCGTCGGCGTGGTTGCGCCGGAGGTGTTTCCGACCGATATCCGTTCGTTCGGCACGGGGATCGCGGCGGGACTCGGACGCGCCGGCGCGATCGTCGGCATCGTGATGTTCCCGATCATGATGCGTGCAGGCGGACTCAAGTGGGCCATGCTGATGTTCTGCGCCGACGCCGCGATCGCGGCGATCGCGATGGTGGTGTTCGGGCGCGAGACGAAGGGCGCAATGCTGGAGTGACTCCGCCGCTCGCCGTCGCTTCGTGCGCCCGTCCCGTCGGATGTGGCGCGCCCCGCGCACCTGCAGCTTCGAGCCGCTTCCAGCGATTCCACCGTGCGCCTCGGCGTTTGCGGCGCAAACGCGGTGACGACCAGCCTACCCGCGATCTTGATGCCGACGCCGATCATCATCGACAGATGCAGACCCGTGTTCGCCAGCAGCACGGGAAACACCGCCGTTCACACGATGCCGCCGAAGAAGCGGCCCCCCCCCAACCCTTCGACGACGCTCGTAGCGATTACAGGAATCGCGATGTTTGCAATCGCTGCGTCCAGGTTGTTCATGAAAGTACCCGGCAGCACAGTGAATATTGCCAGATAAAACTTGAAGCCTTGCAGACGTGCAATCTCACTGGTTGGCAATTCTTTTCCAAACCAGAATCAAAAAAATAAAACGCCGCACGTGGCGGGGTTCATGGCATTACGCGAGCTATATACATCCAGATTGAAAAAGCTTCGGCGCGACGAGCAGGCCGCGCCATCTCCATGAAACAGTCGAGAGAATATCAACGGCAGATCATTCCTCTACGCTTATCGGCCCGCTTCCGCTCAGTACTTCGCGGCCTGCTCCGCGATCAGCTGCTGGAACTTGCCAACCGAGTAAGCGTGCGCCGCCCGCTCAGCTTCGCCGTAATCGACCTGCGGACGCGGCTCGTCGTCGTAGTAGTCCCACTTGTCCTCGCCGCGCACCAGCATCGCGGTCATGCGCAAGTCGCTCACGCAGCGCGACGACGCCGGGATATAGCTGAACGCCATCCCCACGCGGCGGAAATCCGCCTGGTTCGGCCCGGATGCGTGAATCAGATAGGTGTCGTGCAGCGAGCACTGCCCTGCCTTCACCGGCATGAACTCGGTCTGCGAGCGGTCGTATGGCACGTCGATCGTCTGGCCGCGCGACAGCAGAATCGTGTCCGACGGCACTTCCAAGTGATGCAACTGGCCGAGCTTCTGCGAGCCCGGCACGACTTCCATGCAGCCCGCCTCCACCGGCGCATCGGCGAGCGCAACCCAGACGGTGATCTGCGACGCCGGATCGAGCGCAAAGTAGGTCGAATCCTGGTGCCAGCTGATGTATGCCGGATCGCGTGGCCAAGTACTGAAATCGCATGTATTGCGTCGCGCGAGTGCGAATGCTCGGCCCGCGCCCTCTCGCACTACTTTCAGCGACGTGCGCGACGCGTCTTGGAGAAGTTGCGGCACGGGTTTCGCGAGATCTGCCGCGCTAGAGCCCTGGCCGCCCCCTTCCCTAGGCGGCGGCCACGATCACCACCTCGATCAGCTTCTCCCGCTGTGCCAGGGCAGCCCCCACAGTGGCGCGAGGCGGCGTGTGCCCCGGCGTCACCCACGCGTCCCATACTTCGTTCATCGCCGCAGCCTGTGACATGTCGGACAAGAAGATCTGGCACGACAGGATGCGGGACTTGTCCGATCCGTGTTCTGCAAGCAGTGCATCTATCGACGCCAACACCTGACGCGTCTGGCCGGCCATATCCTGAGTGACGTCTTCGGGCACCTGACCTGCAAGGTAGATCGTTCCCTGATGGAAGGCGACCTCCGACAGCCGCTTCCCTATATGGCTGCGCTTGATTTCGGGCATCTTCACTTCTCCTCGGGTGATATTGAGCGATGAAACACTAGCGTTCAGGACCGGCGATCGCGGCCTGATATTTGATCGATGAAACGACGCCAATGCGTCTGATCGGTTCTGGAGGCAGCCAGCTCGGGCCTTCCAGACTGAGCGCGTCGGACAGTTGCGAGGACTGGGCGCCCATGGCCATTTCGCCTAGCAACTTGCCGTATGTGGTGCCTTTCAGCACACCAGCGCCATTGCAGCCCAACGACGCGAACAGGCCAGGGCGCAATTCCCCAAAGAACGTGGCGCCGTTCCGAGTCAGCGCCGTCGCCCCTCCCCACACATACTCGAAATCATGGGACTTCATATTCGGATAGCGGCGCTGATAGCAACTCGTCAATTGAGCCAGCGTATCGGAAGGCGACTGCTCCCGCTCATATGAGTAGGCACTGCGCACCATGAAACGACCGCCCTGGACGCGGCGCAATGTCGTGCCCAGGCGATTGGCGGGTATGACGCCCCACTCCTGGGTATCGCCGAGTTTCTTTAGCTCCGGCTCGGGGAGTTTGGGAGTGACGGCCGCATAGGTGAAGATCGTGATCAGTCTGTCACGCAGTATGCCTAGCGCTTTTGCGAACCCGTTGTTAGCCAGAATCACGCGATCAGCGGTGTATTCCGCTGCGGAGGTGGTAATCCGGAATGGAGACGACTCGCTTAGCGCTATGACGGGCTCGCTCTCGACCAGAACGACGTTTGACGGCTGACTGTCAGCCAGCCCTCGAATCAGTGCGGCAGGCTGAACGAAAACGTTATTGGGCGAATGAAACCCGTAACGATAGTAGCCGGTGCCGAGCTTTTCCCGCAGCGCGTCGCGATCATACTCTTCGAAACTAACTCCCCATTCGCGGTATTGAGCCAACGATGCGCTGAGGTTCTGAACGCCTGCTTCGCTCGCCGCGGCATGGAACTTCCCGACCGGGTTCCAGCCACAGTCAATGCGATGTTCGCGAACGAGCTGCTCTAGCCAGTGCAAACCCGCGTCATACAAGCGAATCTGCTTGCGAGCGACTTCGAGTGGACTGGTGTGGCCACCCATTTTCGTGTTGTGCGGCAGATTGATAACGAAACCCGAATTCCGCCCAGACGAGCCTTCGCCGATGGTGGAGGCTTCAAGCACCAACACGGGTTGGTCGGGCTGCATCTCTGCGATGCGGCGCGCTGCAGCAAGACCCGTGTATCCTCCGCCGATCACAATCGTACCGAACCGCCGAATGCTCGTTCGAGAACTGTTTGGACGCTCGGGCAGCATCGCGTTCCAGCCCGAACCAAGCTGATATGTCGGGTACTTCCCGGCGGCCACGTCGGAAGACGGAAGATGTTGCTGGTTATGCATGGAATCACCGCTGCGGTCGAACATCATTGCACTCGCGCCTCGATGCCTGCGAGCGAATAGCGCACCTTGTCAAAGCCCGCACCCTTTCGCACAAGGAAAAGGAAGCGCGCTTGCTCGATGGCTTTGTCTCTTCTCATCATGCCGAGGAAGCCGCAACATCCGCCCAATATCAGCAACGCAAATGATGAGCGTAACTGCCGTTTGATTTTCTGGCGGGCACTGCGGGCAAAAAGAAGATGCATCGATGCACACCGTGTGATACCGGATGTCACGATCGTAGAAGTAGTCGCGCGTGATGCAGGACTATGCAATCCGTGACGACAACATCGCGTGGACGCCGTCGTCAGCGCTCGCGTTCGGCATATCGGCCGGCTTCTCCAAGCAGCCATTGCGCGAACGCCTGCAACTGTGGCGAATTTTGCTTGGATTCCGGATAGACAAAGTAGTATCCCTTTTCGCTCTGTAAAGACATGCTGAACGGTAGCACTAGCTCTCCCGTCGCCACCTCGTGGGATACGAAGAACCGAGGAACAAGTGCGATGCCCAGTCCGGCACGCGCCGCTTCAACAAGCATCGAGAACAGTTCATAACGCTGCCCTCTCATGCAGTCGACGTCATCAGCAATGCCTGCCTGTGCGAGCCATTGCCTCCATGCATCCGGTCGCGCCGACTGATGCAGCAACGTAAACGTCGTGACGTCCTGAGGTTCGAGCGAGTTTCTTCCCTGCAATAGCCGTGGACTGCAAACAGGCGTCATCTCCTCACCGAAGAGATAGGTCGCGATGGACCCGGGCCATACGGGGTCGCCAAAGTGAATAGCCGCGTCAAACGGTGTGTCTGTGAACAGGAATGGTTCGGCTCGTGTCGTGAGATTGACCGTAACGTGTTGATGCTCCGCGTAGAACTGTGGAAGCCGCGGAATCAGCCATCGCGTCGCGAACGTCGGAATGACAGCAAGCTCGAGAATCCCGCCCGCGTTCCGATGCGCCATTGCCGCCAGGGCATTGCGCTCTATCCGGTCCAGATCTTCGCGGACCTGCCTCGCATATACCTCGCCTATCTCGGTCAGGCTGAGCCTCTTCTTCACACGGTTGAAAAGCGGTACACCCAGATAATCTTCCAGGCTCGCCACCTGACGACCGACAGCGCTCTGCGTCAACGCCAGTTCATCGGCGCTGCGGGTGAAGCTCAAATGGCGCGCTGCTGCCTCAAAAGCGATTAGCGCTTCGATACTCGGGATTCTTCGCCTCACGTTCGTTCCTCAAACGCACAACGTTGCGAGTTTATATCGTTTGATGCCCGCCGACCATGAAGTAACAATGGTTTCTATGACATGCGGGAAGTGCCCCGTTCTTTCCTTCACCAGCTCTCTGGTCATCCGGATGAGTTGGTCCGCGGTATAGCGCTCGCTGCCGGACACATGATCTCTGGCACGCGTGAATGACAGCGTTGCTTCGCATTCCTTTTTATATGACCTTCCACTCTACAGAGGATGCTTCATGACTTCCGACTTTCTTCCTGCAAAGTTCAAGCCTTATACCCGCCAGACAATCAGCCAGGCGCCTCAATGGCAACTACTCCCCGAAGAACTTCGCGAAGCCATACAGGTCGTCTCCCGGGTCATGCCGTTCAGAACCAACCAGTACGTGATGGACGAACTGATCGACTGGAACAATGTTCCCGACGATCCGATCTACCGTCTGACGTTTCCGCATCAGGACATGCTCTCTCCATCCGACTACTCGAACCTGAGAGACCTCGTACTGGTGAAAAAGGATGAGGCCGCCATCGACGACGCAGTTCGTGCCATCCGGCTCGCGATGAATCCCCATCCCGCCGGCCAGATGACACACAACGTGCCTTTTATGAACGGTCAACCCGTGAGCGGTCTGCAGCACAAATACAGGGAGACGGTCCTCTTCTTTCCCAGTGCCGGGCAGACGTGTCACGCATACTGCACGTTCTGTTTCCGTTGGCCGCAGTTCGTCGGAATGGACGATCTGAAATTCGATGCGCGTGAATCGAGCGAACTGGTCGAGTATCTCAAGCTGCATCCCGAAGTTACCGACGTGCTGATCACCGGGGGCGACCCGCTCATCATGAACACTCGCTCGCTCGCTGGTTATATCGAGCCCCTGCTCGCGCCCGAACTCGCGCACATCCAGAATATCCGTATCGGCACGAAGTCCGTTGCCTATTGGCCTCAGCGCTTCGTGACGGACAAGGATTCGGATGATCTGATGCGACTGTTCGAAAAGGTCGTCGCCGCGGGCAAAAACCTGGCGATCATGGGCCACTACAATCATCCGGCCGAGCTTCGAACCGCTATCGCACAGCGGGCCGTGAAGCGAATCGTATCGACGGGTGCGACGCTGCGCATGCAGGCCCCACTGATCCGCCATATCAACGAAGACCCGAAGGGCTGGGTAGAACTTTGGACGACGGGCGTACGGCTAGGCGCCATTCCCTACTACATGTTTGTCGAGCGGGATACGGGCCCGAGCCACTACTTCCAGTTGCCGCTCGCCCGGGCATACGAGATCTTCCAGTCCGCCTACAGTTCCGTATCGGGTCTGGCTCGCACGGTCCGCGGACCTTCGATGAGCGCATTTCCGGGCAAGGTCGTGATAGACGGTATCGTCGAGATCGCTGGCGAAAAGGTGTTCGCGCTGCAATTCCTGCAAGCGCGCAAGCCCGAGTGGGTCCGTCGTCCGTTCTATGCGAAGTTCGATCCTAATGCGACGTGGCTCCATGATCTCGTTCCTGCATTCGGAGAAAAGAAGTTCTTCTTCGAAGCCGAAACGGACGCACCGCATAAAACCCTGCAGCTTGTCACGAGACACACGGGCCGATATGTGCCGGGCGCGACATCAGGGACGCCGGAACCACTCGCGATTGAAGCGTAACTTCGGCAAGGCGGCCCGCCTGCGCGGGCCATAGTCCCATTCATTTCACGCCCCGGAGGAGAAATGACGTACGTTGTAACCGAGAACTGCATCCAGTGCCGCTATACAGACTGTGTCGAGGTCTGTCCCACCGACTGCTTCCGCGAAGGTCCGAACTTTCTCGTCATCGATCCGGACGAATGCATCGATTGCGGCGTCTGTGCGCCCGAGTGTCCGGTCGATGCCATCGCCCCAGCCGAAGAGATCGCGGGAGGCGAGCAGCACGCTTTCATCGAACTCAATGCCTCGCTCGCCAAACAATGGCCTGCGATCACAACCCGGCAACCACCTCTACCGGGCGCGGAAGAGTGGAAGGATGTGCGGTCCAAGCTGTCTCATCTCGCTCGCGACACGGTAATTTAACTATCACGTTGCGTCCGCGCCGCCCGTCGCATCACGATGCCGATGTAGGCGCGTGCCACCATGATGCAAACGCGTTTAGCTCAATTCACCTTGCAGAACCAGCAACTCCCGGTTGGACGCCTGTAGCGCAAATTTCGCAGCCTCCTGATAGGCCGCGTCGGCGTAGCACGCCTTCGCCTGTTCGTAGGATGGAAACTCGACAACGACCACTCGCGTGGTCGTTCGGGCCTCTTTTAGCACCGCATGCGTATCAAGGACCTTAACCTTCGCATCGTACCTGGCGGCAATCGGTGCCCACAGCTCACCATAGCGCTTTTGCGCATCGTGATCTTTAACATCGTCGCCTAAAATGAGCCAATAGCCTTTCATCCTTTTCCTCCAATGAGATCGTTCAGTACTACCCGTATCCATTCAGATCGGAGACGGATCTTCGTTCAGCCATTCGATGAGTCCGGTGATGGATGAAGTGATCGATCTGCCGTGCGGCACCACGATGTAATACCCGTCCCGCATCTTGCATGTATCCGTCTCCAGTCTCACCAACTCGCCTGACACCAGGAGATCGTGGACCAGCCGCCCCCAGCCGAGCGCAATGCCCTGACCGTACCGGGCTGCCTGCACTGCATCGGTGTAAATGCTGCACCGGAGCGCATAGTTGAGCTTTGGCGGACGGTGTCCCACAGACGCGAACCACTCGTCCCATCCCATCCACCCCTCGGACGTCGAGTCTGACTCGACCAGCGGAAGTTGCGCCAGCTCTTCAAGCGACTGAGGCGCCGCGTTTTCCCGCAGCCAGCGCGGCGAACATACGGGAAAGACCTCTTCATCGAAGAGCAACGTCGACGAACCGTCTCGCCACGTGCCATCACCGAACCTGACGGCTACATCCACCTCGTTATGCCGTAGATCAGCCGTGAACATCTGGGTCGTCAACCGGAGCTTCAATCGTGGTTGTAGCTTCTTCAGGTTCGCCAGGCGCGGCAGAAGTCGAAGCTGGGAGAAGGCGGCGGTGGACGCAAGAACCAGTTCCTGCTGCTCGATCCCGGTAGACAGGCGATCGAAGACACCCGCGATCTTCTGCATCGACTCGGCGACGACGAGGTAAAGCGATTCTCCCTCGACGGTGAGCGATATCGACCGATGCAACCGGTGGAAGAGCTTTACGTCGAGCGTCTCTTCAAGGAATCTGACCTGCCGGCTCACTGCGGCTTGGCTCACCCCGAGTTCCGCTGCCGCATTCGTGAAGCTCGACAGACGCGCAACCGCCTCGAATTCGACGAGCGCGGTCATTGACGGGATGATCCGTCGGTATCCCTTGGGGCCTCTTGTAATTTTCATCGCTGACTGTCTCTACTTGAGTAATGAAGCGCGATCCAAACCTCGCACATGTCGCGAGAATGCCGGGGTTTTCCCCGCAGCGGATCAGCTACTCGGCGCCGATTCCCCAAGCCACGCAAGCGTAACGTTTCACATAACATAGAGTAATACCGGCAGCACAATAAAGACCGTTGACGCTCCATATTTGCACTTCAATACTGGCATTGCGGCTTAACGCCTTCGCCCCGCTGAAATACAACGTGATTGGAGCCAAACGTGTCTGTCATTCCTGTCAAAACCCATCGTGAACTGCTCGACAGCCGGGTCCCCGGCTGCGGATTCCCCGGCGAAATTTTCAGCCGTCAGGACGTCTTCGAAAACGATCTGGATGTGTTCTTCAACAAGCTCTGGATACTTGTCGGCGTAACAGCCGACGTACCCGAACCCGGTGACGTGTCGACCGTCGAGATCGGCAAGGCATCGATCATGATCGTTCGCGACGACGACGAGAACATCCGCACGTACCGGAACGTCTGCCGACATCGCGGATCGCGCATCATAAAGGAGCCCGGCAAGGCGAGCGTGGGCATGCTGGTCTGTCCATATCACCAGTGGACCTACGACCTCGATGGCAGCCTGAAGCACACCTCGCACATGGGCAAGGATTTCGACGCGAAATGCCGGAGCCTGATCCCGGTTCACACGAAAGTGGTCGGCGCGCATATCTTCGTGTGTCTTTCCGACGATCCCCCGGCCGACATAACGAAGCTGGAAGAAGTGATGACGCCCCGCTTCGCGCCGCATCAGATGCAGCGCACGAAGATCGCTTTCGAGTCCGAGCTCATCGAGAACGGCAACTGGAAGCTCGTGATGGAAAACAATCGCGAGTGCTACCACTGCGAAGGCACTCACCCCGAGTTGACCAACTCGTTCCTCCCGGAAGATTTCGGCTTTTGTCCGGATGGTCTCGGGGAGGAAGAGATGGCTTCGTATCACGCCTACGTGGCGCGCAACGCGGCAAACCAGGAGAATTGGGAAAGCGAAGGTTATATCTGCTCGATCTTCGAGTCGCTCGACGAAAGCGTGCATACGAACTTCCGCACCCAGCGCCTCGTGATCGCCGGAAGCAACGAGTCGCAAACGATGAGCACCAAGGTAGCGAGCACGAAGCTCATGGGAGACCTCACGCGCCGCGATCTCGGCGACGTTCATATGTGGGGCCACAATTCGTGGACCCATGTGATGAGTGATCATTCGATTGTCGCTTTCATTCTTCCTATCGCACCGGACAAGACGCTCGTCCGCACGAAATGGCTCGTTCACGAAGACGCCGTGGAGGGCGTCGACTACGACGTGAAAACCCTCACAGAAGTGTGGCTGGCAACGAACCAGCAGGATGCCGACCTTGTCCAGGGCACTCATAGCGGCACGCAAGACCCTGCTTACGTCCCCGGACCCTACTCGAAGTACACGGAGGCGGCGCTCGACCAGTTCTGCCGGTGGTATGACGCGAAACTGAAGGAACAAGGCATCTAGCCAGCCTGCTGGCGTCAGTTCGAACGGCACACCTGACGCCAGCCGATCATCCGGTGGCACAAACGCTACCGGGCCATGCACCTACCCAGTGGTGCGTCCAAACGAACGCACCCTCTCCATCACGTCGTCCGGGACGTCGATCTCACGCACCTTGATGTGGCTACCTGGAATGCGGACACCCGCTTGCGCGAGTCTGCTAATCTGCGCGGCGACGCGGGCTTCGAAACCTTCCGCAAAGACGTCGGCCTTCAAGGCCACGAGAAAAAGCCCGACTCCGGGCGTCTCGCTTCCTTCCGCATAATGCGGGGCGTCCATTGACCAGTTGGCCCCCGTCATGCCTGCTGCAAGAATCTCCATCATCATCGCAATGTTGGCGCCGCGGGCGCCACCGAATGCCAACAACAGGCCGTTGACGGCCGCTTTCGCGTCTATGGTTGGCGCGCCCTGTTCGTCCACCGCCCAGCCCTCGGGCAGGGTCTCTCCCGCTTCCGCAGCCCTTCGAACATTGACGAACGCGGTGGCACTCGACGCCTGGTCGATGACGAGAGGCCGATCGTTCGCGACCGGTGCCGCGAAAGACACCGGGTTGGTGCCGTAAATCGCCTTTCCGCTTTCGAGCGTCGTCATCTGTGCTGTTGCATTGCATGTACCCAGCGCGACAAGACCCACTTCCGCGAGCCGCCGGGTGTAGTAGCCAAGCTCACCGACTGTGAAGCTGTTGGCTATTGCGAGCGCGACAACGCCGTATGTTTTCGCCCTCTCGACGACTTCATCGAAGACGCGATCGTATCCGAGCTGTGCGATTCCACGCTGCGCGTCGACCCGCACGGCCGCCTGGGCCGGAAAGGCGACCTGCGGCTCGGCATTCGTCGCAATTCTGCCCTTCACAAAGCCGTCCAGATAGTCGGGAAGGTGTGCAAAACCAACCGCCTTGCTGCCGGCAAGCTCGGCCGATATCACCGCTTCGGCGAGCGAATGAGCGATCGCCTCGTTTGCACCGGCCGTCGTGATCGCATCGAACGCTATTTGCCGCGCTATTTCAGTCTCGTATCTCATCGTTTCATCACCTCAACGCAAGCGGTGGCGATACGAGCCGGTGCATCGAACTCGTATCACCCACATGCATGCTGATGCCTTCCGATAGACGGTCCATCACGACCGCAATGCGTCAGGCCCAGATGTCACCCATCGTGAAGCCGTTCACGAAGGGATCGTCGGGGTCGAGCACATAGGTGTTGTAGCCATAGATCCACGAGCGGCCCGAAATCGTCGGCACGACGGCCTTGATGTCACCGATGTTCGTCTGCTCGACGAGGTTTCCCGTGAACACGGTTCCCAACACGCCTTCATGCCGGAAGGGCTGGTTCAGATCCAGTTGGCCCTTCGCATGAAGCGTGGCCATCTTCGCCGATGTGCCCGTTCCGCAAGGGCAGCGGTCGATCGCGCCCGTCCATGTTGCCGGGTTATCAAAGTCGATCTCCCCGCTCGCAACCGTGACAGCGTTCTTCCAGTCTGCATTCGGGTTATCGGTCGGGCCAGACAGTTGCGCGATCGTGATGCCGTATCCGGGATAGTGCGGATGTGCGACGGGCAACTGCTCCTGGGCCGCCTTCAGGATCAGCGCAGAGACCCGGGTGATCTCACGACCATGTTCCGGTCTCAGCTCTAGCCCCTTGAACTGGCGGACATCGGCAATGACGTAGAACATCCCGCCCCAGCCCACATCCACCGTGACCTTGCCGAGGTGCGGCACGTCGATCACCTTCTCGATGTGGGCCGCAAATGCCGGCACGTTCCGGAACGTAACCGACGTGACCTTTCCGTTGCTGCACTCCGCCCGGATACCGATCAACCCTGCCGGCGCTTCCAGCTGAAACTCCGTGACCGGCTCCTGCATCGGAATCATCCCGGTTTCCAGAAGCACAGTTGCAACCGAGATCGTGTTGCCGCCGCTCATCACCGGATACTCGACCTGCTCCATGATGATGTAGCCCGCTGCTGCATCCGGATGTTTCGCCGGCACCACCAGATTGCAGCACAGCGGCGGATAGCCGCGCGGCTCCCGGAGCATCAGCATGCGGATCTGGTCATCGTTTTCTTCGAGCCACTTCATCTGCTCATAGACGGTGTTGCCCGGAATATGCGGAACGCCGCCCGTGATCACGCGCATCGGCTCACCGGAGTGAGTCTCGACGGCGTGGAAAGTGCGTTTGAAAGTCATGATCTTCCCGTTTCGTACATCGTTGCCAAATAATGATGTTTCTCGACATCGCACGAGGTGACGCCGCGAACAGTGGAAGCGCCGCAGCTTGTCGGCATTCCGCGACATGTCCGATCGTGTTTTCCGGATCAGGTCTCCGCCCACCAACCCAACAGTCAACATACTCCGTTCAAGCAGGCGCTCCGCCAGATTTGGCGCACGTTGTATTGATCATAAGCGCGGCTTAGGTAACGGGCGGAACCGATGCCGCGGACCATCATCGGACTCGCCACATTTAGCCTTTGGCTATTGCACTGCCTTCAATCACGAGGTAACGATGACGACCCGTCCCGACGTTGTGAACGAATTCATCCATGTCGCCCGACAACACTTTGCATCAGACCGCCTTCCCGCCGAGGCCCGCAAGATGGCCGAAGCGGTATTCGCAAGGCTGGAGGTCCCGTCGGACGATGGACAGAGGTTGGGTACACGCTATCCGGCCTGTGAATGGCTCGACGCATCGATAACGCCCCTTTCTGGAGATGCGAGGTTCAGTGACATTGCAAAGGCGCTCAAGTCGGTTGAGCCGCTTCTCGGGTGGCGCCGAAGAGCGTCCGGTGTCAACGGCAGTCAAGGCTACGTCGAACGACACGCGAACGGCTTCGTTTGCGGGCCTGGCGGAGCCGAAAGCCGAAGCGACGTTCAGATTGGCATTACGATCATGCTTCCCAACACCCGCTATCCCGATCACAGCCATCCGCCACAGGAGGCGTATGTGCTACTGAGCCCTGGCGAGTTCCGGCAGGGCGATGGCGAATGGATCGATCCGGGGCCAGGCGGCGGCATCTATAACACGCCAAACATGCTGCACGCGATGCGCTCCCGTACATCGCCATTTCTCGCCCTATGGTGCCTTCTTGTCTGAGCTGTCACACGCGACGAAAACATCGACGCCGCTGGCGAAAGTTGTGCATCGGCAGTAGAACGCAAAGAGCGCCGCAGTGTGTCTGCGACGCTCCCGCAACCGGGATCAGAAAAAAAAGCGCCACGCTCAACCGCACTAACAGCGGGTGGGCGTCTTCTCTGCCGTGAGCATCCGCCCTCCCGCGTGATCCGTTACTTGGTGCCGAGCCACACCGCGAACTTCTGATTCAGGTCGTCGGAATGATCTGCCCAGAAGGCTACGTCGACGTCGACTGCTGTCTTCTCGTTAGCCGGGTTAGTCGGCAGATACGGGCTGACCGAAGGATCGACCATGGAAATCGACGATTTGCGCATCGGTCCCAATGCAGTCGCAGAACCGAGCTTCGCGAGCTGTTCCGTGGATGTCGAGAAGTTAAGAAAGTCCTGAGCGGCCTTCAGGTTCTTGGTACCCTTCACGACCGCGAGGCCCTCGATGTTCTTCACTTCCCCATCCCACACGAATCCGAACGGCTTCTTGTCCTGAGCGATGGCGGTCCAGATGCGGTTGCAGTAAGCGCTCGTCATCGTGACCTCGCGGTCGGCAAGGAGCTGGGGCGGCTGAGCACCCGCTTCCCACCAGACGATCGATGACTTGATCGTATCCAGCTTCTTGAACGCGCGGTTGACACCCGCCGGCGTGGCCAACACCTTGTAGACGTCAGCCGGCTTTACGCCATCGGCGAGCAGCGCCCATTCAAGAGCCGCTTCGGGCGATTTGCGCAGGCCCCGCTTACCGGGAAACTTCTTCAGATCGAAGAAATCCGCAACTGTCTTCGGCTCGCCGTTCTTGAAGGCTTCCTTGTTATAGGTAATGACAGTCGACCACGCTACATTGCCGACCATGCAGTCCGTGACACCGCCTGGCAGGAAATCCGACTTCGCAGGCGTTCCGTTTTTGGCAGCGGGCAACCCGGCGACATTGACCTTTTCCAGCAGTCCTTCATCGCACGCCCGGATAGCATCGGCCATCTGGATGTCGACGACGTCCCAGGTCACGTTGTTGGTCTGAACCTGACTGCGAATCTGCGCGATGCCGCCGTTGTAGACGTCACTCTTCACGTTGGTGCCGGCCTTTGCAGCAAATGGCTTCACCGCAGTTGCGATCTGGGCGTCCTGGTAGGAGCCGCCCCAGCTCGCAAATACGATATCAGCCGCGCTAGCAGTGACACTCACAGCCGCCGTCGCGACCAGCAACGCAACCTTCGCTGAATGCTTGATTTCCAGTTTCATGCTTTTGTCCTTCCTATTGACGTCTAGTGGCACGGTGAAGCCAATCGTCTCGGTTAAAAAGAAAAACACTCCTGATGTGAACTGCCAACTTCAAACCATTACCTCGTCGTATCGCAAAGCAGAAAAGAACCAGGCGTCACGACGATGGACAATCCTTTGCCGCTGCCGTTTGTCTGGTCATCCGCTCAAGTTCGACTTTCTCTTCTGTCCTCGATCAGTAATAAGGCGTACTACCTATTGCGTCGTGTCCCGTGGCACTAGCGCGTGGGCGGACGTTGCGAGACCAGCGCTCGTCTGCCCGAACCTGCAAACAATTTCACGGCGGGTGTCGGTGGGCTTCGACTATGCACCACGGAATCTATGCCCTACCACAGCGCCCGAAAGTTGAACCACCGACCAGCCACAACATCATCAAATCACAAGAATTAGTCAGCTTTAAACTGAACGTTTGTTCAGCATCGATCGCTTGAAGTTCACTATATACGCGATTTCTCGTTGTCAAAAATAATTTTTCAACGTATTTCCTTTTGAACAAGTCGGTTTTAGGCAAGAATTCGGGTATTCACCTACGATTCGACCCTCGTCACGATGAACGAACGTTCAATGCTTGAGTTACTACGACACCCCAAGCTATGAACAAGCGTTCAGTTAAATGACCGCGGTAAACCGGTTTGCGAACAGGGCTGCCAAGGCTTCGCGGCAGATCGGGCGAATCAGGTCCCAATAAGCGTTCGGGGTAAACTGGCGCACTTACGCTGTTCGCCCTGGACGGCGGATGCACAGAACAGACGAGGGAGCCATGAAAACAACAACGACGACGGCCGCTGCGAAGGATGACCGAAAGGACGATCCGGGGCCCTATGAGGGAATGCGGCTGAAGCTTATCGATGCGACGCTGGCGGTCGTCGGCGATGTCGGCCTCGAGAATTTGACAATCCGTCGAGTCAGCGAACATGCACGCGTGTCGGTCGGCCTTGTTCACCATCACTTTGAAAACAAGAAGAGCCTCGTCTACAAAACGTTCGAACATATGATTCGGAGGGTGCGGGATCAGTTGACGAGCGGCCGCCGGGGCATCGAAGATCCCGTCGAGCGGATGAAGTTCACGGCAGACATGTGCTTCAGTGACGAGGTGATGAGCCCAGGTGCAGCCAACGTCTGGCCACACATGTGGAGTTCGTCGGCTCACGATCCGGAAGTGCAGCGACTCTGCGCTGCATTTTCGAAGCGCTTGCGATCCAACTTCATCTTCGATCTGCGGCAGGCTGGGTGCGATCACACGATCGCACGAATCCACGCCATTCAGGCGCTTGCGCTCGTTCATGGGCTCTGGATCGAACATCGCGTCGCGGCAAGCGTGACGCTCAGTGAAGTCATCGGCATCTTCCATGGGATGATCGACGACGCCACCAGACAGATCTGGAAGATGAACATGTCCAAAGCAGCGACGTCAGTTCCACGCAGTTGAACGCATACAATTCGCACACCGTCTACATGTTGGGGTAGTTGGGGCCACCGCCTCCCTCCGGCGTGACCCACACGATGTTCTGCGTCGGGTCCTTGATGTCGCACGTCTTGCAGTGCACGCAGTTCTGCGCGTTGATTTGCAGGCGTGCTCCGTTTGCTTCGTCTTTGACGAATTCGTAGACACCCGCAGGGCAGAAACGCGCTTCGGGGCCCGCGTACGTTTGCAGGTTCACCTTGACGGGCACCGACGGATCTTTGAGCGTCAGATGCGCGGGCTGGTTCTCTTCGTGGTTCGTGTTCGAAATGAACACCGACGAGAGCCGGTCGAATGTGAGCTTGCCATCAGGTTTCGGATAGTCGATCGGCTTGCACTGAGAAGCGGGCTTCAGCATCTCGTGGTCCCAGTGCTGATGATGCAGCGTCCATGGCACGTTGCCGCCCAGCAGCTTCTGCTCGATGCCGACCATCAGCGTGCCCAGATACAGCCCCTTGCTCATCCACTGCTTGAAGTTACGCGCGCGATAAAGCTCCGTGTGCAGCCACGAGGTCTTGAACGACTCAGGATACGCGGCGAGTTCATCCGACTGGCGGCCAGCCTGAACCGCATCGAACGCGGCATCGGCGGCCAACATGCCCGTCTTGATCGCCGCATGCGAGCCCTTGATCCGCGATGCGTTCAGAAAGCCCGCGTCATCGCCGACGAGCGCGCCGCCCGGAAATACGAGCTTCGGCAGCGACATCAGCCCGCCTGCCGTAATCGCGCGCGCGCCATACGACACGCGCTTGCCGCCTTCGAGGTACTTGCGGATTTCCGGATGCGTCTTGTAGCGCTGGAATTCCTCGAACGGCGACAGATACGGATTCGAATAGCCGAGGCCCACCACGAAGCCCACCATCACCTGGTTGTTGTCGATGTGGTAGAGGAACGAGCCGCCATACGTCTGCGTATCGAGCGGCCAGCCGGCGGTGTGGATCACGAGACCGGGCTTGTGCTTCGACGGATCGATTTCCCACAGTTCCTTGATGCCGATGCCGTAAACCTGCGGATCAGCGCCGTCGCGCAGTTTGAACTTGTCCGACAGTTGACGGCCGAGATGTCCGCGCGCGCCTTCGCAGAACAGCGTGTACTTCGCGTGCAGCTCCATCCCGAGCTGGAAGTTCTCGGTCGGCTCGCCGTCCTTGCCGATGCCGAGGTTGCCCGTCGCCACGCCCTTGACCGAACCATCGTCGTTGTACAGCACTTCCGCGGCCGCGAAGCCCGGGAAAATCTCGACGCCCACCGCTTCGGCCTGCTGGCCCAGCCAGCGTGTCACGTTCGCCAGGCTGATCACGTAATTGCCGTGATTCTTGAAGTTGTCGGGCAGCGCCCAGTTCGGCACGGACTTCGCGGCGGTTTCGGAGAGGAACAGGAAGCGGTCTTCCGTCACTTCGACGTCCAGCGGCGCGCCTTTTTCCTTCCAGTCCGGAATCAGTTCATTCAACGCGCGCGGGTCCATCACGGCGCCCGAGAGGATATGCGCCCCGATTTCCGAGCCTTTTTCGAGCACGCAGACGCCGAACTCGACACCTTTCTCCGCCGCGCGCTGCTTGAGCCTGATCGCGGCAGCAAGACCCGCCGGGCCGCCGCCGACGATCACCACGTCATATTCCATCGATTCCCGTGGACCGAATTGCTCGAGCAGACTTTGCGCGTTCATATTCAAAAATACTTGCGAACATACGGAGGAGGACATGCCCGTGGGACATGGTACTCACAAGGTTCCGATCGCATATCGACGATCAACCGAGGCGGATCGTAGAACGGACAAATTTGCGAGGCGGAAGACATAACAGCCGCTTATGCTAGTTTCAAGAATCATTTGGATTAGCTCGACTCCCGTCAGTCTCGCGGCACCATTCATCCATGGAGCTGGATACGCGAACCGCGACCGTTGGTGTGGACCTCCATGCACTTCGGGCGTCCGTGGCAGTCTGCGAAACGCGATCCCGTTCACCGCGACCTTCGGACCGCACCTGTCGAGTTGCCAGGTCCGCAAGTCAGCGATCTGACGATTTCGTCGGGCCACTTCGAACAGATCGTGCGCGAACGCCCTCTTCTACGCTACAGCGCCGACTCGCGAATGGGTACGCAGATTGAGCGCTTCATGCGCCAGACAGGCGTGTTCGCACCGAAGCGATATGAACTCGACAGCACGTCGAAGCACTCAGGAGTTTGCGTCGGGGTAAGTCCTCTTGGTCGTCCTTAGCTGCAACATCCACTAGTCCGCCCTCGCGACACTTAAATTAAAAATAGAGCGTGCTTATATTCCCGCACGAAATTATTTCTGGTCGCACACTTGACTCACACCTTGCTCAATGAAGGACGCAAACCGTGAACAATTTCGATGTGGTTGTGATTGGCGCCGGCGTTATCGGCAGCTCCGTGGCTTTCCAGCTTTCCAGGCTCGGAGCAAAGAACGTTCTGGTACTGGATCGCGGATTGATCGGCGCCGGAACGACATCACAATCCTCCGGCATCCTGCGCACCCACTACTCCGTCAAGGAAAACGTGGAACTGGCGAGAAAATCGTGGGAAGTCTTCAACAACTTCCCGTCCTACCTTGGCGACGAAGAAGCGTCATGCGGTCTCGTGAAGTGCGGCTACATGATCGTAGCAAGCGAAGGCGACAAGCTCGAGCCTCTGCGCGCCTCGCTGAATCAGCAGAAAGAACAAGGCATTCCGCTCGAACTGCTGACGCAGCAGCAAGCCAGGGAGTTGATGCCCATCGCCCGGTTCGATGACGCCGCTCTTATCGGCTATGAGCCGGAAGCCGGATTCGCGGATGCATACCTCGTCGCAACGAGCTTTGCGCGCGCCGCGCGCCGTGCCGGCGTGACGATCAAGGAAAACGTCAACGTCAACAAGATCTTGTTTGAGAACGGCAAGGTCGTCGGCGTATCGACGAGCATCGGCGACTTCAGCACGTCCACCGTGATCAGCACGCAGAACATCTGGACACCCGAACTCGCGGGCTGGACTGACCGCGACCTTCCGGTCATGCCGGAGCGCCATGCCGTGCTCGCACTCGAATGCGACGCGGCGAAGTACACATTCAAGATGCCCGTCTTCAAGGATCTGGCATCCCCAGGCATGCTCTACTACCGCAGCTACGGCGGCAGTCAGATGCTGGTCAGCGAAGGCGTTGTCGGCGAGAAGCTGAACACGGCCGACACCGAGCAGGGCGACATTCCAATGGACTACATCGTCGACGTCGGCGCCCAGGTCGCCGAGCGGTTCCCGGAGTACGAAACGGCGGGCATCGCTTCGTCGTGGACGGGCGTGTACGACGTCACGCCCGACTGGAATCCCGTTCTCGGCAAGCTGCCCGGAATCGAAGGTCTGATCGTCGGCTACGGCTTCTCGGGACACGGCTTCAAGCTGTCACCGACGGTGGGCCGCGTGCTCGCTCAGGAGGCGCTGGGTATGCCGACAGATGTATCGCTCAAGCCCTATTCGATCGAACGCTTCGCAACGGGCGAGCTGTTGACGGGCAAGTATGGTCTGGGCGCCGTCTCCTGAGGGCCAGTCGATGTCCTCGATGCAAGTGTGCGATATCGCGTCGATACCTTCCGGGACATGGCGCAACGGCAAGGGCGTAACGCGAACCCTCGCTGCGGAAGGTACAGACTGGCGCGTGAGCATTGCAGAGGTCGAGCGCGATGGTCCGTACTCGATGTTCGAAGGCATGACCCGCTTATCCGTCATTCTGCGGGGCAAGGGGGTCGTGCTTCGCGCAGGCCGCTTGACAACGAGTCTGACTCCGTTCGCAGTCGCCGAATATGACGGCGCGACTGCATGGGATGCTTCGTTGACCGATGGTCCTGTGACTGTGCTCAACGTCATCTGCAAAAGGCACGTCTACCGTCCGACCGTGCGGGCACTTTCAGGCCCCGTGACCGTACCCGCAGGTGTGACGGCCATCGTGCTGGCTGCGGGTCGTGCATGTCATGGCGCGGCGTCGTCAGAGGCAGCACCGCACCGGATCGCCGTAGACCAGTTTGCTGTCTTTCAGAAGCTGGAACATCCGGTTCGGATCAGCCCCGACCCGGTCGACGGAAAAGATGGAGGCTTTGGAACCATCCCACATCTGGTGATCATTGAACCAGCGACCGTCTGAACTCGAGGAACATGAAATGAAGGTACTGACTGCAGTAAAGCGCGTCGTTGACTACAACGTGAAGGTGCGCGTGAAGGCCGATCAAAGCGGTGTCGATATCGGCAACGTGAAAATGTCGATGAATCCATTCGACGAGATCGCCACGGAAGCGGCGACGCGTCTTAAGGAAGCAGGAAAAGCCACGGAAGTGATAGCCGTATCGTGCGGCGTGCCGCAATGCCAGGAAACGCTTCGCACCGCGCTGGCTATCGGTGCAGACCGTGGTGTGCTCGTCGAGACCGATGCCGAACTGCAACCTCTTGCGGTCGCCAAGCTGCTCAAAGCCGTCGTCGACAAGGAACAGCCGCAGCTCGTCATCCTCGGCAAACAGGCGATCGACGACGACGCCGGACAGACCGGTCAGCTGCTCGCGGCGCTGCTCGATTGGCCTCAGGCAACGTTTGCCAGCAACATCGAAATCGGCGACGGCTCGGCCACCATTACGCGCGAAGTGGATGGCGGCCTTGAGGTGATTACTCTCCGTCTTCCGGCAATCGTCACGACGGATCTGCGTCTTAACGAGCCGAGGTACGTGACGCTGCCCAACATCATGAAGGCGAAGAAGAAGCCTATCGACACCCTGAAGCCTGCCGACCTGGGTGTGGACCCTTCTCCTCGCCTCAAGACGCTCAAGGTGGTCGAGCCTGCGCCGCGCAAGGCCGGTGTGATCGTCCCCGACGTTGCGACGCTGGTCCAGAAACTCAAATCCGAAGCAAAGGTGGTTTAAATGACGACGCTTGTTATCGCGGAACACGACAACACTCAGGTGAAAACCTCGACGCTGCACACGGTGTCGGCGGCACAGAAGATCGCGGGCGGCGTGCATGTACTGGTCGCCGGCAGCGATGCCCGTCCCGCAGCCGAAGCCGCAAGCCGGATTGCGGGTGTCGAGAAGGTCATCTTGATCGATTCGCCTCATCTCGCCGATGGACTGGCCGAGAACGTCGCAGCGCAGATCGTCGGACTGGCCCGCGACTATACGCACGTCTTCTTTCCCGCGACCGCGGCCGGCAAAAACACGGCGCCGCGCGTCGCCGCGAAGCTCGACGCGTCGCAGATTTCTGATGTGATCGCGATCGATGCACCGGATACCTTCCAGCGACCCATCTATGCGGGCAACGCGATCGCGACCGTGCAGACGAGCGATCCCGTGAAGGTCGCGACGATCCGCACCACCGCGTTCGATGCAGCCCCTGCAGGAGGCGGAAGCGCCAGCATCACCGAAGTGGCGGCAGCGGCCGACACCGGTCTGTCGACATTCGTTCGCCGCGAGATCGCGAAAAGCGACCGTCCGGACCTGACGGCCGCGCGCGTCGTGGTATCGGGCGGACGGGGCCTCGGCAGTGCCGAGAACTTCGCGATCCTCGATCCGCTCGCTGAAAAGCTCGGTGCCGCGATCGGCGCTTCGCGCGCCGCAGTGGATTCGGGCTACGCCGCCAACGATCTGCAGGTCGGTCAGACGGGGAAGATCGTGGCGCCGGAACTCTATGTGGCTGTCGGCATTTCCGGTGCGATCCAGCATCTGGCGGGCATGAAGGACTCGAAGATCATCGTCGCCGTCAACAAGGACGCGGAAGCGCCGATTTTCGGTGTCGCGGACTACGGCCTCGTCGCCGATCTGTTCGACGCTGTTCCGCAGATCACGCAGTCGCTTTAACGCTGCAACGTCCGCGCCGCACGATTTCCCCATCTCCTTGGGCAACTGGCCGACACCGCATGAAACACGCGGTGTCGGCATTTTTTACGCAGGAGTATTGGTGAAACCTGGAGGTAAAGCGCTCAGGCATCGGTAGCCGGCAGGGCTCGAAGCCCTCAACGCTGACCGGCGCATATCGTACTTGCTTGTGATCAGGAAATTCCCACGCGGAGTTTTAACGTCGCGGCAGTGGCCGCGTACATCATGCGCTCGATCACAGGTTGAACCCGTTCAGCAAGATCCTGCCGATAACTGAACGGGGCATCTTCATCCATATAGGTCGACTGGCACATCTCGAGCTGCACCGCGTGGATACCGTTCGATGGCTGACCGAATGCCCGCGTGATATAGCCACCTTTGAACCGGCCATTCGCGACCCATGTGAACGGCTGTCCGTTGACCAGTTCGGATGAAATTGCATCCAGAATGCTGGCATCACAGCTGGCGCCGCTGTTCGTGCCAATATTCAGGTCAGGAAGCTTGCCTTCAAATAGTCGCGGCAGAACGCTGGCAATCGAGTGGGCTTCCCACAGCAGCACTTGCCCGAATTGCTGCTTCATCCTGTCCAGTTCGGCGCGCAGCTTTTCGTGGTACGGCCGCCAGTATCGTTCGAGACGCCTTTGCACTTCGTCCTGCTCCGGCTCCTTTCCTGCCACATACAGCGGTTCGCCGCGAAACGTTTCCGTCGAACAAAGCGCTGTCGTCGTCTGTCCCGGATACAGGCTTTCGCCACCGGGCGGCCTGTTGAGGTCGATGACATAGCGCGAGAAGCGGGCGCCCAGGACGGAAGCGCCAGCAGATTTCGCAAAGCTGTATAAACGATCGAGATGCCAGTCCGTATCGGCGACGGCACGAGCCGCGTCCGTCATCTGCGCGGCGTTCGCCGCCGGAATCTCCGTGCCCAGATGTGGAATGGAAACGAGGAGCGGAATCCGCCCTTGATGGAAAGTGAACATTGCTTCCTGCACGGCAGAATCTCCTGATGCCAGGTCATTTGAACGCCACCGCCGATAGTCGGGACCTGCTGACCTGTTCCTGTTCGACGCCCTCACGGCCACGTCGATCGCCTCCAGTGCGAGGCGGTCGTTTCGCTTGCAAGCCAGCGCATCGCCATCGGCCGCAATGAACCGCTGACGAGACATAAAGACAGGCAAAGCCCGGCAGCGTTTGGAATACGCAATCCGGCCGCACAAGCTATCGAAAGCGCATCTTGCGGGACGGCTTGCAACCGCCCCGCTTTCCCGCCTAGACCACGTCCTCGCTCATCACCATCAGCTGCGTGTTGCCGCCTGCAGCGCTCGCATTGACAGTCGTGATGCGCTCGCGAACCAGTTGCGTCCAGTCGTAGGTGCCGTCGTCGTGCGTCACTGCAATGCCGATCATCCGCTGTGCCGCCATCCGACGCAGATTGCCCACGCCGCGCTGGTCAGCCGTCGCGAGGACCACATCCGGGCGAACGCCGGGCACCTCGCCATCGAGAACCCGAGCGGCATCCGCAGCGTTGATGACACGGCAACCGCTACCGAGAGCGGCTGCAATTTCATCCGCAACTGACGATTTCAGCAGCAGCACTTCATTGCCGAACGCGCACGCAGCCGTTGCCTGACCCAGCAGCGCCTCGACAGAGTCCGCTACACAGAAGGCCTGGCCGCGAGGCAGGAGCTCGACGGTATTCTCCTCACCTGTCAGGGCAGGCAGGCTCAGAGGCCGGAAGCTATCGGCGAGGCGAAGAAGCTGCGCTCTGTACCGCGCGAGTCGCGCTTGCGCGTCGGCGTTGAGACGCCGTGCAGCGGACGTGTTGGCGATCGCCTCGACGCGTTGCGCGGCGCTGGCGCGGGCCTGGGTCTGCGCGATCATCCGGGCAACGAAGCGGCCGTCCGCCGAAGCGACCGGAAACTCGAAATACTTGTCGCTCACGGCAGCAGGCGATGGCGCGAACGGTCCCGAGTCCGCTGCATACGCGTTGGCAGTGGAACGCGTGAGGCCGATCAGCGTCAGCGGACCGGCGACCATTGAGCCCGTACCCGACGCTCCGTTACCGCCAACGGGTTGCATACCCGGGAAGGCAGCCAGCATCGCCCGATTGACACAGATACTGCTCGCCTCCGACAACGACAGCAGCGTACCCGCTGCTTCGTTGATCCGTGTGTGCAAGCCTTGCACGCCACTGCCCAATCCGTTCAACGCCTTGATGAGCGCTTCCATGTTGCCGGTTTCGTAGCGCACGACATGCAGGATGGGCCCAGTTACCGACGGATCGATTGCGGCAAGCGATCCGATATCGCCAATGTCCACGATCGTGGGCGCAACGAAATTTCCATTGCCGGCGCCCGTGCCCAGCTTGCCCCGGGTAATCCGGAAGCCGCGGCGCTTGAGCTGCTCGATGTATGTCTCGGCGCTATCGCGTGCCTTGCGCGTGGCCATCGGCCCGATGTCGGTCGCACCGCTCAGCGGGTCACCCGTATTGCGCTCGCTGAGCATGCCGTTGAGCATGCGCAGCACCTTGTCTGCCGTCGAGTCCTGCAGACACAGAACGCGTAGCGACGACGCCTCTTGTCCCGCCGATCTGAACGCGGAGACAATGGCGTCCGAGATGACCTGCTCTGGCAGAGCGGAACTGTCAACGATCATCGAGTTGACGGAACCGTAGGTGGCGATGAATTTTGCCGGCTGCGTGGAAGCGGAGAGTTGCGCGGCGATAGAACGGGCCACCTCACGAGAACCGGCAAAAAGGACTGCGGCCACGCGTTGATCGGATACGAGCGCTTTACCAACCGTCGCCCCGTCACCCAAGGCGAGATGAAGCACGTCCTGAGGAACGCCCGCGCCGTGGAAGACCCGGGTGGCTTCGAACGCGATCAGCGAAGCGTCCGACGACGGCTTCGCAATGACAGCGTTGCCGGCCGCGAGGGCCGCCGATATGTGCCCGACGAACGAGCTCAGCGGACACGCCGAAGGCGTGAGACTGATGACGGTTCCCAGCGGCTGCACGTCTGCGAGAGTCGTGTCGCTCGTCAACTGGAACGCGTATAGCCGGCACAGGTTGACGGCGGTTCGGACCTCTTCCACAGCCTCGGAAAGCGTTGCTCCATTTTCGAGCGATAGCAGTGCGCCAATTCGCGACGCGTTCGCTTCCAGATCGCTCGCAACCCGTTCCAGAACGTCGGCGCGGCTGACCGTCGTTCTGAGAGCCCAGGTGGAAACGGCCCGAGTTGCAGCGTCGAACGCTGCCGCCAAACGGCTCATCTTGCAGCTGGCGAAAGTTCCAATAGCCTCCGCGAGATTACCCGCGCTATAGACCACCGCAGTCGATTCGGATTTGGCATCTCCTTCTCCCGCGAGCAACGAATACGCGTTCACGCGATTCGCGCGAATGTCCGCCACGGTTCGCTCGAACTCCGGTGCCCCGGAAAAATTCAGCGCCGCCGCGTTGACACGGCCCGGCAACAGATTGCGCGGCGATGCGATGCCGGCATGCGGCTTACCGCCCGTTCTTGCCGCCTTTGCGACGGGATCTTCGACGATGTCGGAAATGCTGACGGCCGGATCGACGATCTGATTGACGAACGAAGAGTTCGCGCCGTTCTCCAGCAGACGGCGGACCAGGTAAGCAAGCAAGGTCGCGTGCGGCCCCACGGGCGCGTAGATGCGGCACGGACGGTTCAGTTTGGCGACGCCCACTACCTGGTCGTATACGGTCTCGCCCATGCCATGCAGACACTGGAACTCGTAGTCCTTGTCCCCGGCAAGCGTATGCACTGCCGCGACTGTGAACGCGTTATGGGAAGCGAACTGCGGGAAGATGGCATCGGGCGCATTGAGCAAGGCTTTCGCGCACGCGATGTAGCTGACATCCGAATGCACTTTCCGCGTGAAAACCGGGTAGCCCACCGCGCCGGCATCTTGCGCGAGCTTGATTTCGGTATCCCAGTAAGCGCCCTTGACCAGACGGATATTGATCCGTCGCCCGTTCGCGCGAGCAAGCGCGATGATCCAGTCCGCCACCGCCCTGCCGCGCTTCTGGTACGCCTGCAACGAAATACCGATGCCATTCCAGCCCTTCAGGCTGGGCTCGGCGCACAGGCGCTCCAGCATCTCCAGTGTCAGGTCGAATCGCGCCGACTCCTCCTGGTCAAGGTGGAAGCCGATGCCGTACTGCTTCGCGATCTGTGCGAGTTGCAGCAGTCGCGGATACATCTCGCTCAACACTCTGTCGCGTTGCGCCAGCTCATATCGCGGATGCAGGCCGGAGATCTTGACCGAAACGCCAGGCCCGTCGATGGGCCCCTGGCCTTTCGCTTCCTTCCCGATCGCTTCAATCGCATGGCGGTACGACTCGAAGTACGCTTGCGCATCCTCATCCGTGAGCGCCGCTTCGCCGAGCATGTCATAGGTGTACCGGTATCCACCCGACTCACGCCCCTTGGCCACGCCGATCGCTTCTTCGATCGTCTGGCCCGTGACGAACTGCTTGCCAAGCATCCGCATCGCGTACGCGACGCCAGCGCGCACGACCGCCTCGCCCCCCTTGCGAACGACGCGCGACAGCGCTTCCGCGAGCGCGTTCTCGTCCGGTTGCTTCAGCAGCTTCCCGGTGAAAAGCAGGCCCCACGCCGTTGCGTTGACGAACAGCGACGGGGATTTGCCTATATGCGCGCGCCAGTCCGCGTCGACGATCTTGTCGCGGATAAGCTGGTTGCGGGTCTCCGTATCGGGAATCCGAAGCATCGCCTCGGCGAGGCACATCAGCGCGATGCCCTCGCGACTGTCGAGCGAGAACTCCTGCGTCAGGAGATCCACGCCGCCCGCGTTGATACGTGCGTCGCGCACGCCCTGGGCGAGCCGTGCGGCAAGAGCCTGGGTCTTTGCGAGCGTCGGCGCATCCATGCGCGCCTCTTCGATCAACCCGCGCACGACGACATCCTCCGCAAGCGCCGAGGCGTCGCGAATGCGCTGACGCAGTGTTTGAAGATCCGCCGTACCGCTTTGCATCGATTGGATTTCCGACAGCATGATGAGGTTACCTGGTGAATGCCTGTTTGTTGACGAATTGATCAGAACTGGTTGGCCGTTCCACGCAGACGCTCGGTTCTGCGCCTCAGCAGTTCGAGCGTGATGAGCAGCAGCGTCGAGATGACGACGAGCACGCTTGCCACGGCCAGAATGGTGGGACTGAGTTGCTCACGGATACCGGCCCACATTTGCCGCGGTACCGTTCGCTGGTCGGTGCCCGTCAGGAAGAGGGCAACGACAATTTCATCGAATGAGGTTGCAAACGCGAACAGCGCACCCGAGATCACGCCAGGCGCAATGATGGGTAGCTTCACCTGCATGAAGACGCGCAGCGGCGAAGCACCCAGGCTGCGGCCCGCCCGGGATAGCGTTTCGTTGAAGCCGGCGAGCGTCGCCGTAACGGTGACGACGACAAACGGCACCCCAAGCGCGGCGTGTGCAAGGATCAGACCCGTCAGGCTGTTGACAAGACCGAAGGGACTGAAGGCAAAGTACACGCCGACTGCCGTAATGATCAACGGCACGATCATCGGCGAAACAAGAATGCCCGTAATGAGCGCCCTTCCCTTCAGGCGTGGATGAGTCAATCCGAGAGAAGCCATCACGCCCAGCGTGGTCGCGAGCAGCGTCGAGACAACGCCCACAATCAGCGTATTTTTCAGCGCGAGCATCCATTCCGGGCTATTGAGAAAGTCCTGATACCAGCGCAGGCTGACGCCTGGCATCGGATAGGTGAAGTACGGCTGCGAGTTGAACGACAGCGGCATCACCACCAGGATCGGGGAAATCAGGAACACCAGTACCGCGACCGACAGGATCACATGCGCCCACCGTCCCAGACGTCCCCAGACCGTTACATATGCGGGAAAACTGAACATTTCGATCACCCCAACTTGACGCCGGCGCCGCCGGTCATGCGGACAAATACGCCGTAAATGAGCAGCACCCCTGCGAGCAGAATGGACGCCAGCGCGCTCGCCAGGCCCCAGTTCAAGGTGTTGTTGACATGATTGGCGATGTAGTAGCTGGCGAGCTGATCATCCGGGCCTCCGACGATCGCCGGCGTGATGTAGTAGCCGACGGCGAGAATGAATGTCAGCATCCCTGCCGCTCCGACACCCGGAAGCGTCTGCGGGAAATACGCCTGAAAGAACGAGCGGATCGGACCCGCGCCAAGTGAACGTGCCGCTTTCATGTAGATGTTCGGGACACCCTTCATCACCGAATAGAGCGACAGGATCGCGTAGGGCAGCAGAATGTGCGTCATCGCAACGAGTACGCCGAAGCGGTTGTAGATTAGCGGTAATCCGTGGTCCGTCAAGCCGAGGTGCTTGAGCACGTCATTGATCACGCCATGAGCCTGGAGCACCACCACCCATGCAGTGGTCCGCACCAGGATCGACGTCCAGAAGGGCAACAGAACCATGATCATGAACAGGTTGCTGTAGCGTGCCGGTATGTTGGCGAGGAAAAACGCAACCGGGTATCCGAACAGCAAACAGAGCGCGCTGACCGCAATGCTCACCCACGCGGTCCGAACGAAAACGTCGACGTAGAGCCGCTCGCTCTCGCTCTGGCGCACGATCGCGCCATGATCGTCACGTTTGAAGTCGAATGCCTTCAGGTAGTAGCCCAACGTCCACGGCGACGAAGCGTATTTGAGCGTGGACCATGCAGCGATGTCATCCCAGCGCGCGTCGATCGCCGTGAGGCGCTGATGCCACGAACCCGTGCTTTCATCGCCCAGACGACGAGCCGTCTTCATAAGGAGGCTCCGCATGCCGGCTTCATCGTAGTTCAGTCGCGACGCAATCCGGCTCACGCCCTCGCTTCCCTTGGCCGCGAGAAGATCATGGGCAAATGCGTCATACACCTGTTCCCCCGGCAGCTTGTCGCCGCTCGGGTCCCATTCCCGAAGCAGCGCGGACGCGTGCGGCATCTCCTGGGAAAGCGTCGGGTCCCGGAAGCTCTTCATCAGCAGGCTTCCAATGGGAACAAGGAAGGTGACAAGGAGGAACACCAGCAGCGGTGCTACCAGAAGGAAAGCCTTCACGCGCTCGGTGCGTTCAGCGCTGCGGAGCTTCGCCTTGAGGCTTTTCGAATCCTTCACAGTCATTTGAGGTGACTGGTCTGTGGGCACGGCCATATCGTTGGGAAGTATCATCATCGTCCAGCGGCTAGCGCCGCGTCCTCCTCGTCAATTCAACACCAATCCTTCGTACCCGGATGGGAGCATGGTCGCCATCCGATGCAATCCTTCACGGAAAAGCCGGGTAGCCTGCTTTTCGTGCAAGAAGGCAGCCTTTCGTGGAAATGCGGTAGAGGCGTCCGTTGAAACTCGTTCGCTCCGCATCACTCCGAGGCACGCAGCCCGGGTTTCGTCTCCACTAGTTGTACTAATTTGTTTCTTGTGATTCCGCTTGCGTCACACCGATTCGCTACGCGGTGTTCAAGCAGTTACTGCAGCGCGCGGCAGCATTCCGCCATCCACCCGACGTGTACCGAATCGCCAATACGCAGTTGACGCGCGACGCCGTTGTTCGGCAGCTTCACGATGAAGTCGTTTCTGCCGCATACCTGCATGACAACGCGAAGATGATCGCCGTAGTAGATGAGATCCTTGACACCGCCCTGAAAGACGTTGTCACAGCTCTTTGCCAGATCGCCGACTGTCACCCGCTCCGGACGCAAGGAGATGCTGGCGGATCCAGTCCCGCGAACGCTCGGGCCAGCGAATGCCTGGATGTTCTGTCCGCTTTCGAGCTTGACCGTGCAGCGCTCGCGATCCACGGCCGCGACCGTTCCAAGCAGTTCATTGCTTTCGCCGATGAAGCGGGCGACAAATGCATTCTCAGGGTTCTCATACAGTGCAGGCGGCGGCGCGAGCTGCTGGATGATGCCGTTGTTGAACACGGCAATCCGGTCGGACATCGTCATCGCCTCACCCTGATCGTGAGTGACATACACGACGGTCAAACCGCTCTGCTCATGAATCTGCTTGATCTCGTATTGCATCTGCTCGCGAAGCTGCTTGTCGAGCGCGCCAAGCGGCTCGTCCATCAGCACCAGCGCAGGTTCGAACACAAGCGCCCGCGCGACAGCGATGCGTTGCTGCTGCCCGCCCGAGAGCTGGGCCGGCATGCGATTGGCGAACTTTTCCATGTTCACCATGTTGAGCGCGCGCTTCACCTTTCGCGCGATCTCGTCCTTCGACACTTTCCGCACCTTCAGCGGAAAGGCCAGGTTTTCAGCGACGGACTTGTGCGGAAAAAGCGCGTAGCTCTGGAACACCATGCCGATGTTGCGGCGCTCCGGCGGAATACGGTTGATCGGCTTCCCCTGAAGCAGTATCTCGCCATGTGTCGCAGTCTCGAAGCCCGCAAGCATCATGAGACACGTTGTCTTTCCAGAGCCCGACGGCCCGAGCATCGTCAAGAACTCACCCTCCTGGATTTCGAGGTTGAGGTTTTTGACGACGAGCGTCTCGCCGTCGTACGTCTTTTGAACATTCTTGAAAGAGACAATCGTAGACATGACATTTCCTCAGGAGAAGCCGGAATCAGATTTAAGCGCCGAACTTTAAGCGCCGAACTGCCAGTCGCGCGGAGGCAGATACGTTTCCTTGACCACGCGCGGGGATGCCCAACGCAGAAGGTTGAGGTAGGAGCCTGCCTTGTCGTTCGTTCCGCTTGCGCGACCGCCGCCGAACGGTTGCTGGCCGATCATCGCGCCCGTCGGCTTGTCGTTGAGATAGAGGTTGCCCGCGGCGTTGATCAGAACCTGCTCTGCGCGATGCAGGGCGAAGCGATCGGTGCAGAAGATCGAACCCGTCAACGCATAGGGGCTGGTCGAATCGATCAGTTGCAGCGTCTCTTCCCAGTTCGCATCGTCATAGACGAACACTGAAAGAACGGGACCGAAGAGTTCTTCTTTCATCAGAGCATGCTTCGGATCGCTCACTTCCAATACCGTCGGCTCGACGAAATAGCCCGGCTCCGACCACGTCTTCCCACCGGACACGATCTTTACGCTCGCGTCTTCCCTCGCCGCTGCCAGCACCCGGCTCAACTTCTGATGCGAAGCCTGCGAGATCACAGCGCCCATGAAAGTATCGGACTGTGCGACATCGCCAACTTTCAGTTGCGCGAGGCGGTCGCGCATTTCCTGGCTCACCGCCGCCCAGAGACTGCGCGGGATATAGGCGCGCGACGCGGCGCTGCACTTCTGGCCTTGATACTCGAACGCGCCGCGGATCAATGCGATCGCAATTTCCGATGCATTCGCCGATGGGTGCGCCAGTACGAAGTCCTTCCCACCCGTCTCGCCCACGAGTCGCGGAAGGGTGCGGAAGCTGTCCACTTTCGACGCAACGCCCTTCCAGAGAGACTGGAACACAGCCGACGAGCCGGTAAAGTGAATGCCCGCGAGGTCCGGTGAAGACAGAGCGACACGCGTGGTCAGCTCCGCATCGCCGGGAACGAAGTTGATCACACCCGGCGGCAGCCCGGCTTCTTCGAGCGCTTCGTAGAAGATCCAGTTCGCTAGCGCCGACTTCTCCGACGGCTTCCAGAGAACCGTATTGCCCATGATGGCCGGTGCCGTCGTGAGGTTCGCGCCGATCGCCGTGAAATTGAACGGCGAAACCCCGTAGACGAACCCTTCCAGCGGACGCCAGTCCGCGCGATTGACCGCCGTGGGAACCGACATCGGCTGCTCCGCATACACGCGTTGAGCGTTATAGGCGTTAAAGCGCAGGAAATCGATCAGTTCGCATGCGCTGTCTGGCTCGGCCTGATCGATCGTCTTGCTTTGCCCGAGCATCGTCGCCGCATTGATGCGCATCCGCGAACGCGTCGCCACGATATCCGCGGCCCGATGAAGGATCGTCGCGCGGCTCGCATGCGTCAGGCTTGCCCAGTCCTTCGCGACAGACGCCGAACTCTTGATCGCTTCGGCGATCTGGCTTTCCGTCGGACGATGAATGCGCGCGAGCACTCGCTGCGTTTCGTGCGGTGCGCGCACTTCGACGGTATCGTTCGAGTAGTAGCGCTTACCGCCGATCACCGTCGGAATGTCGACTACTTCTCGTTGCTCCAACGCTTTGGAAAGCTCTGCCGACGCAGCGGTGCCGGGCCGGAAACTCACTTCGGCTTCGTTTGCTGGCAACGGGAATTGTGGGCCTGAGATCACGCTAACTCCTTTACAAAAAGCAATTGGGACGGACTACGGGGAAGCGCAGGGCCTGCGGTTATCGATTGAAAGCGACAACGCTTTTGGCCACGTCACTCCTCAACGCTTTACCTCACCGCCGAGAGTAGTCTTTAAAGAAAATCCGGCTTGCTGTTCAATCAAACGTTATGCTTTGGTTTCGCCCGTCGTTATGAAAGACATCTCGCCTCAACGAGTGCACGGCAGGCGCGCAGATAAGTTCTGTCCGTCGACGCGTGATTCACTCTGGTCGTTGACCGCAACTGACCTGAAGCGAATCCACTCGCTGCCCGAAGTAATGCGCCGGGCAGTACCCTCGTCGAGCACGACCCTCACGCCGCTCCGCATGTGATAGCCGTTCGCTGCGTTCAGCCGCGGCGCAAATGCCCCCGACCTTTGCCCGTGTTCGGCCGATGCCGACTGGCTGTTTCCGCGCAAACATCTCGAACATGTTGATCAACGGTTCAGGAAAACAAACATCCTGCGTGCGGCGCATTCGTCGACGAAGCGCAAACTTCCCAACATCGCCCCCTCTAATTGAACATACGTTCAGCAAATTCATCGTTGCAACAACTATATATTCAAACCAGCCGCAGCCAAAAATCATTTTTCAGCCCTTGTCATAAGGGAAAACACGAAGCCACGAACTGTTTTCGGGGTTTTCACCTACTTAAATGCGTGTCGTTTTCGTGAACAATTGTTCAACATGAATGCCAGCGCGACGATGCCGGCTTGCGTGCGGCGAAATGAACATCCGTTCAGATGCAGATCGTTGACTGACGCCTGCCGTCGCGCTGTCAGCGGCTCATGTCGCGAGGCGCTACTCAATCAACTGTGGGATCGGGAAATGCAAGAACAGAAGTCGCGGGCCGCTGAGATTGAGAGCCGGAAAGACGACGCTAGCCAATATGAAGGAATGCGTTATCGACTGATCGACTCGACGCTCGAAGTCGTGGGCCACGTTGGGCTCGAACACCTGACGATCAGGAAGGTCAGCGAGCACGCCGGCGTTTCCGTCGGTCTCGTGCATCATCACTTCGAGAACAAGAGCAATCTCGTCTACAAGACGTTCGTCTATCTGATTCGAAGAGTGCGCGAACAGCTCACGGCGGGACGTCGCGGCATCGTCGATCCCGTCGAACGCATGAAATTCACTGCGGATATGTGCTTCAGCGACGAAGTGATGAGCCCTGGTGCCGCAAACGTCTGGCCGCACATGTGGAGTTCATCGGCATACGACAAGGATGTTCAACGGCTTTGCACCGCCTTCTCGCGTCGACTACGGTCCAACTTCATATGGGATCTGCGTAAAGCCGGCTGCGATCAGACGATGGCGACAATCTACGCGATGCAGGCGATGGCGCTGGTGCACGGGTTATGGATCGAACACCGCGTTGCCGGAACGATGACCATTACCGAGGTGCTTGGTGTTTTTCACGGTGTCATCGACCACGCGACAAATCGCGGATGGAAGACGAGCATGATGTGCCACGCCGGCACCAATCACTGATTTCATCGAGCACGCATGGGCCGTGATGAAAGAGCGTGCCACATCGGATCAGTGCATCGACACACGTTGAAACTGACGGGCGCAAGCCAGTCGGGCGAAGGACGATAGATTTCTAGCAGGCAGACACCGTCATGGCGATCGTGAAAGAGAGTGTTCCCGAGCAGTTCCCGGATTGGGGGCTCCTCGCGAGTTGGGTTGCAGTTGTCGAAGCCGGATCTATTTCCGATGCTGCCAGTCGGCTTGCCATCTCCCAGGCGGGCGTTTCCCTTCGGATAAAGGCTCTGGAATCGATATTGGACACGAGCCTTCTTGACCGCACTACCCGGCCGGCAAGACCGACGGCCGCAGGGCAGCGGCTGTTCGAACACGCTACCGTTCTGCTGCAGGGCGCCGATCAGATGGTCGAGAGCGTGCGAAACGTCACTCGCGCAAAGCGTGTCGTCGTCCGCCTCGGCTGCGTCGACTCGTTCGCTGCGACCATCGGCCCGATCATCATCAAGGCTCTGTCGGGCACATCGCATCAGATCAGATTATGGTCCGGAATCACGCCGACCCTCGACGCACAACTGGAGGCACGACAGGTCGATATGGCGGTGACGACGACGAGCTTTTCAAACGCCCCGGGCATCAAGCGGCAGAAGCTTTTCACGGAGCCATACGTCGCCGTTTTACCCAAGAGCTTCGAAATCGATCGGATCACGACGCTCGCGGAACTGAGCCGTCACCTTCAGTTCATCCGATACAGCTCGCGCTCCGTCATTGGTCAACATGTCGACGCCTACCTTGCGTCACACGGTGAAGATATCGATCGCACGTGCGAGTTCGACGCGACAGATCCCATGCTGAGCCTGGTTGCCGCCGGACTCGGATTCGCGCTCACGACGCCGTTGTGCTTATGGCAATCGCGACACTACCTGCCGGAAATCCGCGTCGTGCCGCTCACCATGTTCTCCCGGCAAGGACGGCCCTATCAGCCGTTAAGCAGATCGTTCTTCCTCGCCCATCGCGAGAACGAACTGGGACATTTGCCCGCCGATCTCTATGATCTGCTCAAGCGCGCCTTCGAAAAGCAGGTCTCGCGAGACATCGCCAAGGCACTGGCGTTGCGACCGGAGGAAGTCTACATTCCGGACGAGCAGTAAATCGAAGGCGGTTTTCGTCGAACCGCGTCTCAGAGGCGCGTTCCCGCCGATACCGGTAAAGCTAATCCAGACACGCGTCGCGAAGATCGCAAAATAGATCCCCCGCAACACGAGGCGCAGCCAGACCGTCAACCGCGTGTTCAGCGGCACATAGAATCTCCGCGATAAGCGCGTCAGACCCGGCGTCGCCGTGCGCGTTGCTTTGCGCAAGCTCGAGTTCTCTGCGCCACCGACCGGCGATTTCCAGTTCGATGACGTGAACACCACACTCCGGTCGACCATAGCGCTGCGCCGTGAACGCGTCGGTCATCTTCCCGTTGACGACCCACGACCGTTCAAGTGCCTGCGCCGCGCGGGTCATGGCGCTGACGATTGCTCTGTCGCTGGATGCACCGTGATTGGTGCTGAAGTTGCAGTCAGCCGCGCCCGGCTGCGTCCGATACGGAGACAGTCGTGCGCCGGCGTGCGAGACCAGCATCAACACGTTATCGTGCGTTTCGCGAAGCCGGCTCAGTTCCGCCAGAATCGACGCATGGAACGGCTTCCAGTGCTCCTCGACTCGACGCTGCACATCCGCGTCACCGGGCTCGGCCCCTGGCAGGTAGAGCGCTTCTCCCCGCGACGTGTGCGTACGGCAAAGGCCCAAGCGGTTCAATCGCTGAGACAAGGCGGTATGGTTCGCTGCAACGTTCAGGTCAATTACGCACGGGTGAAGTGCGGCGGCTATGCATGTGATGCCGCGTTTGCGCGCGACTGCACCAAGCGCCTCTCCTCCCGGGTCCGATAGTCGGCCATTGACGGCCTCCCAGGCAGAATGAACAAGGAGATCCGGGGGAACCAGTGTCCCGCTGTGTGGTGTTACGACCATCACCGATGACTGACCGCGAACAATCGCGCGTTCGTTTCCCATCATTCCCTCTTCCCGCTCTAGCGTTAGCGCTTCCAGACTCACATGCAAAAACATGATCAAAATAGCCCAGTTGAAGCGGGGAAAACGGTACTCCAAGCACTGCTTGCCCTATGTATAAGCTTCCCTGATGAGCCCGCTCGCCGATGACGCGCAGGCGGAAAACTACTTCAACGAAACGTCGCCTCCGACGAGAGCGATGCCGCCGCGAAGAGCAGCGCGCGCCCTGACTTCACACGCGATCGCTATCCGCACCGTCTCTGTGGCTGAGCTTTCGCAATCCATCTATTCATCGATTCACGACATGCGGCGGTCTACTCTACTTCTCCGCACCGATGGTCGTTACCGGTTGCCATTTCATCGACTTGACCTGATAAAGCGTCGACGTCGGATTGTTCAGATCCCCATATTTATCGAACGAGATGTGTCCGGTGATGCCGTTGTATTGAATCGTGCGGAGCGTTTGCATAAAAACAGCGGGCTTCACGGAATTCGCCTGTTTCATCGCGGTGATGGCGAGCCACGCGCAGTCATACGCGAACGGTGCATAGGTCAGCGTATCCGCGCCGAAGCGCTTCTTGAATTTATCCGCGAACGCGCGGCCTTCGGGCAATGAATCGACCGGCCTGCCGTATTCCCAAGCCATCGCCCCTTCGGCCGCGTTTCCCGCCGAACCGATGAACACGCTATCGGCAATGCCGCCGCTTCCGACGAACTGCGCGTGCAGTCCGAGTTGCTTCATGCGCTTGACGATCAGGCCCGCCTGGCCGTCGAGCCCGCCGAAGTAGAGAAGATCCGCGTTGGCCGCCTTTATGTTCGTCAGCTGTGCATTGAACTCGACGGCTTTGTCGTTGGTATATTCCTCGGCCACGATTTGTCCACCGGCTGCTCGCACGGCCTTCTTGAATTCTTCGACCGCTCCTTGTCCAAAGGCTGTGCGGTCATCCATCACTGCGATCCGCTTTGCTTTCGTGACCTTTACAGCATACGTGCCCGCGTTACCGGAGTTCTGCGTGTCGGTTGCGATGATGCGGAACACGTTGTTCAAGCCCTGGCGTGTGATCGCCGGATTCGTCGCCGCTGGATCGATCAGCGGGATGCCCGCGCGCGCGAAAATCGGCGAGGATGGAAGCGCTACACCAGAGTTGTAGTAGCCGACCACGGCGACGACGCCGTCGTCGACGAGCTTCTGCGCCACCTGAACGCCGATGCGCGGATCGCCCTGATCGTCGACGGATGCGAGTTCGAACTGAACCGGCTGTCCGCCAATGTTGAGGTGCTGCGCGTTCGCCTCTTCGACTGCCAGACGCACGCCGTTTTCGATGTCCTTGCCATTGGACGCGCCCAGGCCGGTGAGCGGCGCCGACACGCCGATTCGAACGATTTGCTGTGCGCCGGCGACAAGCGGGGCAATACAGAGCGCGGTCGCCGCGAAGAGGGAAAGGAGCGTTTTCATGACAGGCCAATCAGATAAGAGGAATGACGCAGGTTCGAGCCGACATCGAAAGCCATCAGATCAAGCATTTCCAAACATTCGTGCAAACGGTTCTCGATTCGGGCCACTGCTCCACAGATCAATATTTCGGAAGCCATTTTCCGTCGAATCACGCTCCTTTGTTTCTACGGGCAAATACTTACCCGTCGGGCCATGAGTCTTGAACACACCGTTTCCGTCTCGAGCACCGACAGCGAAACCCGCCGAGGAGCGGCAACAGTCATTGCTCGAATGACATGCGTATAAACGCAAGAGCCCGCGTCAACTCGAGGATGACGAGCGGAGCGTACTACCCAGGCAGATTCGAAGATTGGCCGAACTGCAACGCAGCGGAGGCGTCGATTCCGACCGGGCCTCAGTTACTGGACGCAGGAAGACACTGCCCGTTGTTGCCCGATCTGAACCATGGCAATGCTGGCAAAAACCAGAGCGATGGCCACGAGCTCCAGCAGCCCGAACCGCTCGCCGAGAGCCCAACCTATCAGCAAGGCTACGGCGGGAGCAAGGTAGTTCGCACTTGACGATGCGACGGCACCTAGTTCATCGAGCAAGTAGTAGTAGATAAGGAAGGCCACACCCGTTCCCAGAAACCCAAGGCCAACGACTACACCGGCAGTCGCGCGCCAGTCCATGAGCAGTCGGCCCATTCCGGTAAAGTCCGTGCAGAAAGACAGAATGAGCAGGGCCAACCCCATTTGCCATGTGGTCAAGGCGAGGGGCGGCAAGTTTGCCGGAGACAGGAAAATGCGAACGTAGATGTATGAAAGACCCAGGACGCACGCGCTCGCCAGCAACCACAAAACGCCTATAGCGCTAATCGCACCGCTTCCGCTCTCCCATGGGCGAGCGATCAGGACGATACCCGCGAAGCCAAGGATTACAGCGGTGGCCATCACTATCGTCAACTTCTCGGTTCGCAAAAAGAGCAGAGAAAAAATCGCCGTGAAGAGTGCAATCGAGCCGCCAAGAACGCCTGCGATGCCCAATGGAACCATCGCGGTCCCTTTGATGATGGCGACAAAATAAAAAGCCGTGGCGCCCGCTGCCATGATCAAAAAATGAGGCAGCAGGCGCAGTTGATCGCGCGTGATTGCGCGTTGGTGCCACGCTGCAAGCGCCAAGGGCAGGAAGCCGAAAAGGACACGCAGGAACGCCACCTGAATCGGGCTGATGAGTTCCGTGGCCCATTTCATGTAAACGAGATTCATGCCCCCAAGGAGGCCCAGGAGAACAAAAGTGACCGTTGAAAGTTTCATGGCTCTCTAGTCGCAAGGAAACAACAAAGGACGGAGCAAGCCCGTCCTTCCTTCGTGAAGCACATGCTGTCGCACGTGGGTAAAAACCTGTGCGCAGCGATCTCGTGCAGACCCAACGGACACGTGAAGTGTCCACTTGCTCAAGTGCGTCCGGTGAGTCAGATTCCGTGCGCTTTCAGACGCCCTGCATACCAATCGACGAACTGGTCGACGTAGTTCTCGGTAGACGGCGAGTACGGGCCGGGAATGTATCCCGGGTCCTGTGCACCACGGTGATTGATGGCCACGAGACTGGCATCCTGGGCGTTCGTTGCGACCCAGACCTCGGTCAGCTTCGCGAGGTCATAGTCCACGCCCTCCACCGCGTCAGCGTGGACCAGCCACTTCGTGCGAACGAGGGTCGTTTCCGGAGTGAGCGGAATGATGTAGGAAATCATCGCGTGGTCACTCATCACGTGCGTCCACGAGTTGTGCGTCCACATATGTGTGTCGCCCAGGTCCCGGCGGGTGAGATTACCGAGCAGTTTCTGCGACGCGACCCTGGTGTCCATTGTCTGCGACTCGCCGTGGCCCGCGATGACCAGTCGCTGGGTGCGGAAATGCGTGGCGACGTCTCCGCTGAGTTCTTCAACCGCTGTGCAAAGCAATCCCTCGCTTTCCCAGTCTTTCTGGCTGTCAGCAGTGAGCTTGTTATATTCGTCGAAGGCTTTCAGCGACGCCTCATCCATTCCGTCCGAGCTCGAACTGGTGGACTCGGGTATGAACGACATCTTCAGTTCCGGATGCCCCGCTTCGCAGTGGTAGCACTCCCGGTTGTTCTCCATGACGAGCTTCCAGTTGCCGTCTTCGATAATCTCCGACTCGAACGCAATCTTCGTGTTCTGCAACTCGTACGGGGCGAAGCGCGGTGTCATCGTTTCTTCGAGCTTCGCAATGTCGGCCGGGGGCTCACCTGCAAAACACACGAATACGTGCGTGCCGACAACCTTGAGATGCACGGGCAGCAAACTGCGACAGGTGGCATCGAAGTCCTTCCCCATGTGCCTGGTGTGACGCAAGCTGCCGTCAAGGTCGTAAGTCCACTGGTGATATGGGCATACGAGCATGCCTATCGTCGACTTGCCAACTTCTTTCAGACGCGCGCCACGATGACGGCACACGTTGCGATACGCGCGAATGTTCTCGTCGTCATCGCGAACAATGATGACCGACGCCTTGCCGATGTCGACGACGGAAACGTCACCCGGCTCCGGAACATCCGCCGTCACGCCGACCATAATCCAGTGCTTGTGAAAAAAGATATCGACGTCAGTTTCGAAAACATCCTGTCGGCTAAAAACCTCTCCGGGCAATCCGCATCCTGGCTCGCGGCTTCGAACGAGTTCACCAAGGGGCTTCAACACGAACTCAGACATCGTCTTTCTCCAACGTTTAGGGGTATCGGGATTTCGGATGTTCCCGCGTTAGCCCTGAGTATTGGATTACCCAAAAACGGCGTCAATGCGCTTTATTTTCCCGGAAGTATTACTTTAAATTATAGGTCCGGCGTGTCCGGCAAACGCCGGCCCGTCGCGGCGAGTCGCGCTTTTAAACGGGGCGAGAAGATGTCGGACCATGCCGGGAATGGAAGCGCCGGAACACGGCGCAAAGCTAGCTTGACGCGCAGCATATTCGCCGAGACGTTCAGGCGCTGCGCACCACCTTCCGGAAAGTCGCTTCTCAGGAAATCCCGACTGCGTTTCTCAACGTTTCAATCAGCGTTTGAATCGTCGGGGACATGGCCTTGCCGTGTGGCACGACCAGATAATAGGCGTCGTTCAACGTAATGGAAGCGCTCGTCAGACGCACGAGTTCGCCTGAGGCGAGGTGCTCGTGCAGCAGACTGCCAAAGCCAAGGGCAACCCCCTGGCCGAGCCGGGCCGCCTGGACCGCATCCGTATAAAGACAGGTACGCACGCCGTATTTGAGTTTCGTTGAACGCGCGCCCACTGCCCGGAACCATTCCTCCCAGGTCAGCCATCCTTCGGACGTCGGGTCGTATGCGATGAGCGTCATGTTCGCGAGTTCTTCGAGGGATGCGGGGGCGCCGTACTCGTCTTTCCAGGCTGGCGAGCACACCGGAAACACCTGCTCGCCGAAAAGCAGATGTGATGTTCCATCGCTCCACCGCCCGTTTCCCCAGCGAACCGCCGCATCGACTTCGTTGTGGCGAAGGTCCGCCGTGAACATGGTCGTGGTAAGGCGAATGCGCAGCGTTGGCTGAAGACGCTTGAGCCTTGCGAGACTGGACATCAAACGGAAATGCGAGAACGCGGCGGTTGTCGCAAGCACGAGTTCCTCGTCCTTGATTCCCGTCGACAGGCGGTCAAAAACGCCCGCGATTTTTCCCATTGCCTCTGCAACGACCGCGTATAAAGCCTCGCCTTCGCTCGTAAGCGTTGTAGTGCGATGCAACCGGTCGAGCAGGCGGACGCCAAGCATTTCCTCCAGGAGTCTTACCTGCCGGCTAACGGCTGCCTGGGTGACGCCAAGTTCGGCCGCAGCGAGTGTGAAGCTTCGCAGTCTCGCGACCGCCTCGAACTCGACCAGCGCCGTTAGCGACGGTATCAGTCGACGATAACCCTTTGCGCTGTCCATAGCTGCTTTCATCGTGAGCTTATGAGGGAAATAGCTCTTCCTGATATGACTTCGGTGGACGGCAATCGCCGCCCACCGGAGACCCGCCTCTCAAACTGAACGAGCGAGCAATCCATCGTGCCGCGCTTTCACAGCGATGCCTTGATTTTCTCGGCTGCTGCCGGCGTCACCCACTTCGTCCAGATTTCCGGCTTCTCTTTGAGGAAGTGCCTTGCGGCATCGTCGCCCGTTGCCTGGTTGTCGGTCATCCAGGCCATGGCTTGCTGAACGTCGACGGTCGTGAACGTGCGCGTATTCAGATACTTCATGACGTCCGGGTTTGCCTTGTCGGCGAACGGCTTTGAGACCAGTGTGAACAGTCGGCTTCCCGGCCACCCTGTCGGCTTCGGGTCAGGGCAGCTAGCGACGGTCGTGCACCGCTTCCACTCGGCCTGGTCGACAGGCACGCCCTCGCTCAGCTTAACCATCTTGTACTTCCCAAGCAGTGAAGTCGGTGCCCAGTAAACGCCGAGCCAACCTTGCTTGCGTTCATAGGCTTTGACAAGAGAACCGTCCAGACCGGCCGCAGAACCCGTGTCGACCAGCCGGAACCCCTTCTGCTCAGCACCAAACGCCTTGTACAACTGCGCGGTGTTGACGGTCACGCCCCATCCCTGCGGCCCATTGTAAATTGCGCCTTTGCCGGGATTTTCCGGGTCCGGAAACAGCTCCGGGTGCTTCAGGGCATCGGGAATCGTTTTGATGTCGGGATGCGCATCGGCGACGTACTTGGGAATGTACCAGCCGTAGACCGCGCCTTCCTGAATGACATGGCCCGCCAAGATGATTTTCTTCGAATCAATGCCCTGCTTGGCGACGGCGGGCAACAGGTCGATTGCGCCTTCCGGCACGATATCAGGCTTCCCCTTGTCCACCATGGACGTGATCGTCGGAACCGTGTCGCCAACCACGCTATTCACCGAGCAGCCGTAGCCATCCTGCAGAATGACCTTGTCGACAGCGGCTTCGAGTTCCGCGCTCTGCCAGTTCATACTGGCAATCGTCACGTTCCCGCAACTGGCGGCATTGGCTGGCGAGCTGGTCCAGAGAATCCCAACCGCGACAAGCGTCCCTAGAAATTTCAGTTTCATTGCAGTTCCCAAAAAGTTGCCGGAGCTTCCCCGGTATGCGTTGGTCCATGTGCTATTCACGCTTCCATTTGAATCGGAAACCTAAAGAATGCACGACGATCATTACCTGCGATCTCTTGAATCACCAGCCTGACAACAAACGCCAGTCTTCCCTCGGAATCGACTTTCCAACATCAGTCACCGCATCGGCGGCTATCAATGCGGCTACGCTTGGCGGCAAACTCCGCAGCGCTTGCCGGGGTAGCCGTCCGCATACTTGTTCGTCAACTGCGAGCCCTGCGCCGCCATCACAGCCGGCGACGTGTAGTTTTCCGACGCAATCAGTTCGATGTGGTCTTCCTGGTTGATTGCTTTGAGCAATTCCGGGTCAATCGCTTCGAGGGTGTGTTCGGTTCGGTTAAACATATCGGCTCAGTGATTGGAGACGGTATTCATACACGGGAAACCGCGACCGGGGCATCCGTTCGGACGCGCGCGTCGGCGGGCATCCGGACCGTGTCGCAACCTTCTTCAGACGTAATCAGCGCGCACGCCAACTGACGAAGATTCACTGTGCCAAGTGACTGGTTTTCCGCGCCAACGACAGTCAGTTGCTCGATTGAAGGGTTGTGCGTCAGTATCGAAATCGCTTCCTCAATCGTCGTGCCGGCGGCAACGTGCTTTCCAGCAGATGCGACTCCCCCACGCGGCGGAGACATCACAGACTCGACACAGACAACTCGCCCACGATTCACTTGCTTCACGAAGTTCGTCACGTACTCATCGGCCGGGCGCAGGACGATGTCCTGCTTCGTGCCTTGCTGAACGATGCATCCGTCGCGAAGGATGGCGATCTGGTCGCCAAGGCGGAGCGCTTCGTCCAGGTCGTGTGTGATGAAGACAATCGTCTTCCTGATTTCCTTCTGGAGGTCCAGCAGCACGGTCTGCATGTCCATGCGGATGAGCGGGTCGAGCGCCGAGTACGCCTCATCCATGAGGAGAACAGGAGCATCCATCGCAAGTGCTCGCGCGAGACCGACACGTTGCTGCATGCCGCCCGACAACTGGTTCGGAAAGCGCTGCTCGAAGCCCGTGAGGCCGACGCGGTCAATCCAGCGCATTGCCGTCTCAACGGATGCGCCGCGCTTCACGCCACAGATTTCGAGTCCGTAGACGACGTTGTCGAGCACATTCCGATGCGGAAGCAGCGCAAACTTCTGGAAAACCATCGCCGTTTGGCGGCGACGAAATTCGCGCAGACCGCGAAACCCCATCTTGCAGACATCGATGCCGCCAATCAGGACTTCCCCGGCAGTCGGATCGATAAGCCGATTGATGTGCCGGATGAGCGTCGACTTGCCCGAACCGGACAAGCCCATGATGACCTGAATGGAACCGGCCGGGATGTCCAGATTGATGTCTCTAAGTCCCAGGACGTGACCTGTCTCTTTCAGCAAATCTGCCTTGGACAGGCCATTCTTGACGGCTTCAACGTAGGACGTAGCCTTGGGTCCAAAAATCTTGTAGAGATGCTGGATTCGGATGCCGCCGGATTTGATGTCAGCCATGGACCACCTCCTGATGCTTTTGGAGCCGCTTGCCATATGCCTGACTGACGCGGTCGAAGATAACCGCGATACCCACGATAGCAAGGCCGTTGAAGATACCGAGCGTGAAGTACTGGTTCGCGATCGCTTTCAGGACAGGTTGTCCGAGGCCCTGAACGCCAATCATCGCTGCGACGACCACCATCGCCAGCGCCATCATGATGGTTTGATTGACGCCTGCCATGATGGTCGGCAGCGCGAGTGGAAGTTGGACCTTGATGAGCCGCTGCCAACCAGAAGAGCCGAATGCATCAGCGGCTTCGAGGATGTCGCGGTCGACCAGCCGGATGCCGAGATTGGTCAATCGAATCATCGGCGGAATCGCGTAGATGACCACAGCGATAAGGCCGGGCACACGTCCGATACCCAGCAGCATCACGACGGGAATCAGATAGACGAAGCTCGGCATGGTTTGCATCACATCGAGGATCGGGTCTACCAGCTTGCGGACGCGGTCCGACTTCGCCATGAGAATCCCGATCGGCAAGCCAATGACAATCGACAGGAACGTGCACACGAAAATCATCGACACAGTGCGCATCGTGTCCTGCCACATGTCGAGGTAGCCAATGAGGGCAAGCGTGACGAAGCACCCGACAACCACCTTCCAGTTCCTGCTTGCACCCCATGCAATGACCAGCACGAGCAGCATGATGACGGGCCACGGCGTCTGGGTCATGAAACGCTCGGCCGCCATCAGGAACTCCTGCAACGGATGGAAGAAGTTATCGATGGGGTCGCCGTATGCCGCCGTGAATGCGCGAAAGCCGTCATCGATTGAACGCTTCATGTGCAGAAGCGCCTCATCCTGCATATGTGGGAATTTGTTTATCCAGTCCATGTGTTCCTCCATCATTCAGTCGCTTGCCAGCGCTTCCTGTCTCGCGACGCGAAACGTGACTACTCCAATCCGGCTGACCACTCCTTCATGCTGAGATTTGCCGTTGCGCCTATCGTCAGGAAAGGTTGAGGCGGCAGCCGCTTCGGTGCTGCAAAACCCTGGAACACCTGAACCAGCCACGATTCCTGTCCCAATGCAGCCTCAGCGGCTGCTATCCCGGACGCAGTTGCCTTCGTTGCGCCCACTCCATTGCACGCGATTGCGGCGAATACTCCGGGCTCGATTTCCCCGAACGCGGGAACACCGTTCCAGGTCAACGCCATCGCGCCCGCCCATCGGTACTCCATCGGGACGCCCTTCAGCATCGGGAAGCGTGTTTCGAACTTCCGGTCGTGCACCCGGCCGGCACGGGCGATCGCGCTTTTACTCACCTGCATGCGAGGGTTATAGGTGTACCGGGAGCGAATCAGAATCCGGTCTCCCTTATCGCCTTCAACCCGACGGACAGTCGTTCCCATTGGAAACGCAGGTGTCGCCGCCCACGAGCGCTGGCCACCCAGCCGCTTCGGATCGAATGTTTCCGTCATCGAAGCGTAGGTATAGACGTGCAAAAGTTGTCCACGGAAGAGACCGAAGCTTTGCGCCTGTCCGTTGTTCGCAAGGATGATTTTTGCCGCGTTGACAGAGCCTTTCGGCGTCTTGACCAGCCAGGATGCTCCCCGTCGTTCGAACGACAAGGCAGGCGTGTTCTCGTAAAGCTTCACGGGGCTGCGGAAAGAATCGGCCAATCCCCTGATATAGGCTGCGGGCTGGATGATGACGGTGCCGGGCGTGAATATCGCCGATGTGAACGAGCTGGTTCCAGTGACGGCAGCAATCTCGTTCGCATCAAGCAGCCGATACGGTTCATTCACCTTGTTCAACTGCTTCGCGTAGGACGTGACATGCTCGTCGCCACGCGGTCCCAACGCAACGTTGTACTTGCCGCAGGGGTCGAAGATGTCTTTACCCCACCCCTTCTCATTTGCCAATTCCTGCGCAAGTGCAATTGCGACACGGTGGACCTTGATATCGTGCCGCCGCGCGTTGGTATCGGACCCGCCGTAGTCTTCGGAAGACACTTCATGAGGCAGGTCGATGATAAAACCCGAGTTGCGCCCCGTAGCGCCCTCCGCGATTTCCCCCGCCTCAAGGATGACGACTTTCAGGCTCGGGTCGAGTTGTGAAAGACGCCTTGCTGCTGACAATCCCGCGAAGCCGCCACCGATAACCGCGATGTCGGCATTCACCGTTCCGTTGAGTGTTGGACGCGGCGTCCTGGGCGGCAGCATGGACACCCACCCGGATTGGCCGAGGTGTTGCGGAAGTTTGCTCGCGACGAACATGATATTGGGCCCAGTTACTTAAACCGCGAGCTTTTCGCGCTCAACCAGTTCGCCGAGCGCACCGCGCAAGACGTCAGCCTTTTTTGCCGGAAGACGGGAGAGAGGTCGACGCGGGCTTCCCGCTCCATAACCGGTCATTTCCGCTGCGGCATAAACGGACTGGACGTAGTCCCCCTCCCAGATCAGCGACATGGCAGGCTCCAGCAGTCGCCAGAGTTCCCTCGCGTCGTCCCAGCGATGTTCTTGCGCCGCCATGACGAACTGCGTGCACGTCTTCGGGGCAAAGTTTGCACCGCCCCAGATGAGTCCACGGACGCCTGCATACATCGCGTAAGGCATGAGCGGGTCTGCACCGTTCATCATCGGAAGCCCTGTGCGAACAAGCGCTGCCTGCTTGCTCAAGTCTCCGCTGCTGTCCTTCACGGCGAGGAATTCGGGAATCTCGCAGAGACGGCGCATCAGCGACGGGGTGATTTCCACGCCAACGGCCTGCGGCACGTTGTAGCCGATGATCGGCAGGCCGGCGCGCGCGACGGCGGCGTAGAACTCGAAGACACCGTCGTCGTCCGTCGGCCCTTCGAAGAACGGCGGCAGCACCATCACGGCGCCAGCGCCGGAGTCGGCCGCGTGACGCGTGCGCTCCACAACGTCCTCGACGAGCAATGCAGACGTCTGGGCGATGATGCGTGCTCGTCCGTTAATGACTTTCGCACCGAACGCCACCAGCGCCTTCGACTCTTCCTGTGACAGATAGACGTGCATGCCCGTGCCCGAGCTGAGCACGAAGCCGCGAATGCCCGCAGCAAGATATCGTTCGATCAGTTGCTCCAGTCGGGCATGGTCCGGTTTCCCGTTTTCATCGAAAGGAGTACTAATTGCAAGGTTGATGCCAGTAAAAGAAAAATCTTTCATGTCGTTACTCTTCGTCCGCTTCGTTGTCGTTCAGGTCGAGCCAGATGGTTTTCAGCTGCGTGTACTGGTCGTGCGCGTGAAGCGGGTTATCGCGTCCGCCAAAACCGGACTGCTTGAAATCATCAGTCATATCAGTCTCTCGTCGACACAGAGTTTCGTGAGGAACCGAACAAACTACCCGGTTCGCAAGGCTAAAAATTCATCGGCACATCAACACCGTCCGGTGCTACGTACGACGCCATGTTTCGCCGCGCGAGATACACATGCGCACGCACTATTTCGCCGGCCGCATCTGCATCGCGACGCTGAATGGCGTCAATGATGTCCTCGTGCTGCTGTACAGCTTCCGCAAGCTCCGCGTCCATCCGCTCATCTCGCGGCTGATAGAAAGTCTTGCCTAGCCGGGCATGGTCAATCAGCAGCCGGCACAAACTCGGCAACAGATACGGGTTGTGAGCCATCTTCCCGATTGCAAGATGAAACCCGTCGTTCTGTAGAACCCGTTCGTCCACGTCGGCGCCCGTCACTGCTGCCCGAAACCGCTCCTGAATTCGCTTCAAGCCGTCAATCTCGGCTTGCGTCGCGTGAACTGCTGCAAGCTTGGTCGTCGCAACGTAAATCAGCGGTGCCGCTAAAAAGTAATTGCGCAATGAGTCGTAGTTCATTGAAGCAACGCGCGCCGCGCGGTTCGCTTCAAGTTCGATGTATCCCTCGGCAGCCATCTGCCGCATCAGTTCGCGCACCGGCGGACGCGACAGCCCAAACTCTTCGGCCAATGCCACTTCATCCAGCGACGCACCCGGCGCCAGTTCCATGCTGAGGATGCGGTGGCGCAATGCCTGTCCCAGAGCTGACTTGCGGTCAAGGGACGATGCCTGCCCATCCTCACGGTCTATTTCAACGACGTTCGCCATGTGCTCTCCTGTTGCAAATATCGTGTGTCTACAAATTGTATTCGTCAAGCCGACAATGCGTCTAATAAGGGAAGTCACTGAGACAGACTGCCCGGAAGCCGGCGATAACTCGCGGCCATCGATGCTCCGCAACCATGCATCCGTCGATGGTTTTTCCTCGAATCCAATTGCTACATGGAATTTCCTTTCATCTTTGGCGTGTCGCAAAGGACCGAATAACCCGGGGCCGAGACCGGTCTACCTCCCTGGCTTATGGTCGTCGTCGTCGTCGCCGAGGCGCGTGGCTTTATTGGCTCGTCCCATATCGGACGAGATTGCCGACGCGCAGTAGGCACGACATCGAAAGAATGCAGAAAGACGAAGCCCAGTCGGCTGCCTTGGACGTTGCTCGCTCTTCTTGAGGGCAACGACTTGGGGAAATTGAATCCGCTAATGCGGATGTTGTCGACACGTTCATGCGCGCGCCGGCCGGGCTTCCAGGCGACGCATAACTTAATGTAATAGCGCCGCGAAAATAAAGCGCATTGACGCTCATTTATCGCACACCAATACTCAATGCACAGCGAAGGCAGTCCGAACGAAGAGAAGCAATATCAGAAGAATCAAGCCTGGCAGTGATGCTGAGCGGCACCCGCCTTCGCGATTTACGCAACGCACGTTGAGCAGTTCACGCGCTGGTACGCAGCCGAATGAGCGCAAGGTGTTCCAACAGATTTAAATGCTATGAACTCGGTAGAAAGAATGTTCGATCCTGCGCTGGAAGCCGAAGACAGATTGTCCAACGCGAGTACATGGGAAAGTGGTGGAAGCCCGTGGCCGAGCAGCGAGCAGCAGACTCTGACCTGTTGTCGCGTGGTTGACGAGACGCATGATGTCAAGAGCTTTGAATTCCGGGTGGGCGACGGTTCCCCCGTGCGTTTCGAGCCTGGGCAATTCATGACCGTGTCGGCGAACGTACAGGGCCAATCGGTCGAGCGCTGCTACACGATTTCTTCCCCACCTACGCGCCCCTTCCTGTTGTCCATTACCGTAAAGCGAGTGCCGGGCGGCACGATGTCGAACTGGCTTCACGACAACATGAAACCCGGAAACCAGTTGCGCGCGTACGGTCCATCGGGAAGCTTCACCCCGACATCTGCACGGGCCGCGAAGTCGCTATACCTGTCCGCTGGCTCGGGCGTTACGCCGCTGATGTCGATGACGCGCGCGAGCATCGACCTCGGACTGGACAGGGACATCGTATTTGTTCATAGCGCAAGGACACCCGGAGATATCGTTTTCCGGAAAGAACTGCAAAGGCTCGTCGAGCTATCTCCTCGGCTTCGCACGTTCTTTCTGTGCGAAGGCATCGGGGATGAAGAGGATTGGTCGGCACCGACCGGTCGACTCAGCCTGGAACTTCTCTGCGAATGGGTGCCCGACTATGCGGAGCGCGAAGTGTTCACTTGTGGCCCGGCTGGCTACATGACGGCAGTACGCGCATTGCTCCACCAAGGTGGGCACGATCCGGCACGCTACCACCAGGAAAGCTTTGATTTCACCGCTGCTGTCGTGCCAGAAGCCGCAGCACCGGAAAACGATACCGCTCAAGAGACCTTCAACGTGAAGCTTTCGCGCTCGTCGAAGACGTTCACGATGAGCGCTTCGGAGACTGTACTTTCCGCCGCAAGAAGAGCCGGAGTCGCAATCCCGTCGTCTTGCAGCCAGGGGATATGCGGTACATGCAAGACCAAAGTGCTCGAAGGCACAGTCGACATGAATCACAAAGGCGGGATTCGCGACAGGGAGGTCCAGAAGGGATTCCGCCTGCTCTGTTGCAGCCGGCCGACATCCGACCTGGTGCTGGAGCTTTGACTGTCACCCGCATCTCTTTTGCCAGATAAAAGAGGCGTCCGATATCGCGCGGCGGCCTAAAAGCCGACCGGCCTGGCGGCTTGTTACTTCGAGCGACCCCACATTCCAATTAATGTCAGGAGCAGCAAAGAATGACGGATGACCAGCTCTTCGATGCAGGTACTACAGTCGAATCGGCCGGAAAGGAAAGCATACTTCGCGACGTTCGAGCATATCGTCTCGCTCGTGTGCAGGAGCAATTGCGGAAGCACAAATGTCCCGCGATTCTGCTCTACGACCCGGTGAACATTCGATACGCCACCGACACGTCCAACATGCAAGTCTGGGCGGGCCGCAATCCCGCACGATACGTGATGGTCTTCGCCGACGGTCGCATCGTCGCATGGGAGTTTCACAGCAGCGAGCACGTATGGGACGGACTGGACCTGAACGTCGAGCTGCGCGGCGCACTCAGCTGGACGTTCTTTAATGCAGGGCACGAAGCGGAGCGCCGCGCTGAAACCTGGGGCGCCGAGATAGTTGACGTGTTCCGCAAGCATGCTCCAGGTGACTGTCTGTTGGCAGTGGACCGGCTCGACCCGTTCGGCACGGCCTATCTGGAAAAGCATGGAATTACGCTGCTGGACGGGCAGGCCTTGATGGAGACGGCTCGCTTGATCAAGTCACCTGGTGAGCTCGTTCTGATCGGCGAGTCTTTGCGCACCGCCGAAAAGGGAATCGAGCGCATGCGTCGCGAGCTCCGTCCGGGACTCACTGAAAACGACATCTGGGCAAACCTGCACTACGAGAACATTCGAAACGGCGGCGAGTGGATTGAAACGAGACTTCTCGCGTCCGGTGATCGAACCAATCCCTGGATGCACGAATGCTCCAGCCGGGTTTTGCAAGCTGTCGACCTGCTGGCATTCGACACCGATATGGTTGGGCCCAACGGTTACTGCTCGGATATATCGCGCACGTGGCTCGTAGGTAACGGCCGCCCTTCCGACGAGCAACGCAAGCTGTACGAGCATGCCTACGCGCAGGTCCACTTCAATATGGACGTTCTGCGTCCGGGCATGACGTTCCGCGAGTTCTCGGAAAAGGCATGGAAGATTCCGGACCAGTTCATCAAGAACCGATATTGCTGTCTTGCTCACGGCATCGGGATGGTCGACGAGTACCCGTCGATTGCGCACCAGGTCGATTGGGAGAGCGCGGGTTACGACGGCGTGTTCGAAGTCGGCATGACGGTATGCGTCGAAAGCTACATCGGCGCGGAAGGCGGTACTCAGGGCGTGAAGCTCGAGCAGCAGGTCGTGCTCACGGAGAAGGGTTGCGTCTCTCTCACCGATTGCAGTTTCGAGACCGACTGGCTGTGACGTTCTTCGAACAGGACCGCATTTGCATTTCATCTACACATGACATCAGGAGACGGCATGTCAGGCAATCGTGGAGTCGTATATATCGGACCTGGAAAGGTCGAGGTACAGAACATCGCATTCCCGGAACTCGTTGACCCAGCCGGCAGGAAAGCCAATCACGGCGTCATCCTTCGAGTCGTCGCAACGAACATCTGCGGCTCGGATCAACACATGGTTCGTGGAAGAACAACCGCTCCGGCCGGGCTTGTCCTTGGTCACGAGATCACTGGCGAAGTGATTGAAGTCGGCTCCGACGTCATGACATTGAAGAAGGGCGATCTGGTCTCCGTCCCGTTCAACGTGGCATGCGGCCGCTGCCCGATGTGCAAGGCGCAGAACACGGGCGTCTGTCTCAACGTCAATCCGGCACGCGCCGGAGGCGCATATGGCTACGTCGATATGGGCGGCTGGATTGGCGGTCAGGCCGAATACGTCATGGTGCCGTACGCCGACTTCAATCTGCTGAAGTTCCCCGACCGCGACCGCGCCATGGCCAAAATCCGCGACCTCACCTGCCTGTCCGATATTCTGCCGACCGGCTATCACGGCGCGGTGACCGCTGGGGTCGGACCTGGCTCGACTGTCTATATCGCCGGCGCAGGCCCTGTCGGAATGGCCGCTGCGGCGTCCGCGCGACTGCTTGGCGCTGCCGTTACCATCGTTGGCGACGTCAATCCGATACGGCTCGAACACGCTAGACGGGTCGGCTTCGAAACGGTCGACCTGTCGGACGATGCCTCGCTTGCTGAACAGATTGCCAATCTCCTCGGCGAACCAGAAGTCGACTGCGCCATTGACTGCGTTGGCTTTGAAGCTCACGGCCATGGTCACTCGGGTTCGCAAATCGAGGCCCCGGCCACCGTTCTGAACTCACTCATGGAAATCACGCGAGCTGCTGGCAAGATCGGCATCCCGGGTTTGTATGTGACCGACGACCCTGGCGCCGTCGATGCCGCAGCGAAGCACGGGAGTCTCTCTGTACGCTTCGGCCTCGGCTGGGCGAAGTCTCACTCCTTTTTCACCGGTCAAACGCCCGTGATGAAGTACAACAAAAATCTGATGCAGGCGATTCTGTGGGACCGGTTAAATATCGCCGAGGTCGTCAACGTGACCGTCATCGAACTTGACCAGGCACCCAGCGGCTACGCGGAATTCGATTCGGGTGTACCCAAGAAGTTCGTCATCGACCCGCACGGCAGTCTGAAAGCCGCTGCCTGACACAGGTGGCTACAACGTCGGGAAAGGCTGTGTGTATGTCTCTGAGGTGAGTACTTTGCGGCCGGTCGGAAGACCGGCTCTTTTTTTGGCGGAACGAAAACAGACAGCCCACTTAAGCTGGACATCTCCGCAAACTACCCCTTCCTGATTACGAACGCCGAATCATGGCGCCCGTATGTCGTTCCGCGAACACAGCACACAAGCAACGGCGCGTCGTGCCGATATCCATCCGCGATTTCTGCGCCTGACCGAAACGTTGCTCACGCTGCCTGCGCTCGATTTTCTCGAAGAGCACATTCTCGAATTTATTGGCCGCGCATCCCGTTCTAAGAAACGTCTTTACGCCGATCAGAGACACGATCGCGCGCGCCGAACTTTGCAAACGATCCAAGACGTTCGACGGTGAACGTGAACCGGCGAGACATTCTTGCACCGTCGCGAACGAGTGCCGGCCAACCTTCGTGGACTTTCGTAGCGCTTGCGGCTCGATCCAGAGCGTCGCAGGGCTGAAAAGAGAAGAAGCTCTGGTGATGTGGCGCATGAAGCCTGTAGCTGCCAGCGTCTGATGAGATTTCGAGCGAGAACTGGCGCGTGGGCCATTCGAACAGCGCACGGCCGCCCCAACCCGTAAAAACGTGATCGACCTGCGACCGAGGCAACGGATAGGTCACACCGAATTGCCAGGCGGGTGGTGTCGGTACATGCCGCGAGCGCTCGTCCCCGTCCGCTGAAAGCCACAGGCCACTGGCAGGCGCACACACCGACGTATCGGCATCACGGATCAGGAATGGACGAATGCCAATCGAAAACGGCATTGCCCTGTCCTTCCTGTTTTCGATCTCGATCTTCACGGTTAGCGTCGGGCCGTCAAGCTGGTATTCCTGAATAGCACGATACGACTCATGCAAAGTACTCGTCGCACACAGCTTTACGCTTCTCGCATCTATCCGCTCGATTTGCCAGTCTTGCACACCAACGGCATCCGCTAAACCAGGCTCTTCCGCGCAACTCCCGAATGCCCCGCGCAGATCTTTCGCAAGGCTCGACTGACGTCGGCGAATGCAGGGGCGCTGCAATAGCGGATAACACGCCAATTGATGCTTCTCTACAGCCGATGCCATTGTCGAAGGCCGCACGAACACGGGCGTCCAGATACCGCGATCGTTCCAGTCGAACTGCGAAATTCCTCCTCCCAAGCCCGCCGAAACTTCGAGCTTCAGGTAAGCGTTCGCAAGCGTCGCATGACTACTGATATGACTCGCTTTATTTGTATGCCCGATGACCGTCGGCGTGGTGTCCATGACGGCCGAACCCGTCGCGTCGATCTCGCGCGCTCGCAACGTAGACATATCTTCCTTCCTATAGGTGGGTCACACTGTCTTGACAAGCGCTGTCTCGTCGGGGACACCCGTGTCCGGTCGCCGGGTTCCGGGCGGCGAATCGGGTTTCGTGCCCAGACCCGTGCCGCCCGACTGCCGTCGTGCCGCATGGCGCTCGATGATTCGCTGCAGCACACAGAAGACACATAACAATGCGCCGATCACGATGCGCGTCCACCATGAACTGAGCGTGCCGTCGAACGTGATCAATGTCTGGATCGTGCCGAGTATGCCGACGCCGAACAACGATCCGATCAGATAGCCGACCCCGCCTGTCAACAACGTGCCGCCAATCACAGTGGCGGCGATCGCGTCGAGTTCCATGCCCTGCGCCTGCAGCCCATAGCCGCTCAGCACGTAGAGGGTGAATACGACCCCTCCCAGCGCGGAACACAGCCCGCTGAGCGCATACACGCCCACCTTCGTGCGCGCGACGGGCAGTCCCATCAACAGCGCTGACCGCTCATTGCCCCCGACCGCATAGACATTCCGGCCAAAGCGCGTGAAGTGCGCGACGTAGATCGAGAATGCGAGCATGGCGATCGCGATGAGCGCACCCGCGTTGAGTGACCCGCCGCCAATGCGGAAACTCAGGCTGGCAATCGCATGAAAGGTCGGCTCGTTGATCGTGATCGACTGCGTCGTAATGAGGAAGCACGCGCCGCGTGCGAGAAACATGCCGGCGAGCGTTACGATGAACGGCTGTAGCCTGAAAAAGTGGATCAGCGCGCCCATTGCCGCGCCGTACAGCGCACCAAAGGCCAGTACGAGCGGCACGATGACCCAGATCGGCCAATGCAGGCGTTCGGCGCCCATCGCACAGAGAACCGTCGTCAATGCAACGACTGCGCCGACGGACAGATCGATGCCGCCCGACAGGCTCACAAACGTCATGCCGATCGCGACAATCAGAAGAAACGCATTGTCGACGAACAGGCCCGTCAGCACCTGCATCGAGAAGAAGCCGGTGTACATGACCGAGCCGAATCCGAACAGCGCGGCAAACAGCAGGATAGTCACGGCGATGGGCAGCGTACGAGGGTCGGCCAGGCGGCCAATGAGCTTGTTCATGACGTCGTCGACTCTGTGGCTGCGCTCGACCGCGCGGAAGGGAGGACCCGCCTGATCTCTCTGATCAGCAACCCGCGCGTTGCTTCGGACTGGATCATGCTGACCACGATCACGACGACGGCTTTGACGACCAGCGTCGCTTCTGGCGGAACCCCGATCGAGTACGTCGTGTACGTAAGCGTCTGGATGATGAGTGCGCCGAGCACCGTGCCCGCGAGGCTGAAGCGGCCGCCGAGCAGCGATGTACCGCCGAGCGTCACCGCCAGGATCGCGTCGAGTTCGAGCAGCAGCCCCGCATTGTTGCCGTCGGCACTGCGCACGTTCGAACTCGCGATGATCCCCGCAATCGCCGCCATCGCTCCGCAAAACACATAGACGCTAAACACGATCGCGCCAGAGCGCAGTCCGACAAGGCGGGTCGCGACGGGATTCACGCCGATCGAGCGGATGAAGAGACCGAGTGCCGTGCGATGGATGAGCAGCGCCGTCATCGCCGTGACGGCTATCGCGATCCACACCGAACAGGGCACCGTTGCAAAGTAACCGTCACCGAGCTTCAGGTAACCCGGCGCGCCGATGGGAATGATCTGTCCGCTTGTCAGCAGCTGCGCGACGCCGCGCCCCGCGACCATCAGGATGAGCGTGGCGATGATCGGCTGCATGCCGACGAACGCGACGAGCACGCCATTCCAGACGCCCGCGAGCACGCCGACGCCGAGCGCCGCAAGCAGCGCGCCGCCAACATTCGAAGGATCCGCCTGCAAGACGATAGCGGCCGCCGCACCTGCAATCGCAACGATGGCGCCGACCGAGATGTCGATACCGCGTGTTGCGATGACGAGCGTCATGCCGAGCGACACGATCACGAGCGGCGCCGCGCGGTTCAGGATGTCGATCGGCGCACCGAACAGATGACCGTCGAGCAGCGTGATCGAAAGGAAGCTGGCCCGATGCGCGAGGTCGAGCGCGAACAGCAGCACGAGCGTCAGCGCAGGCCAGACCAGCTGATGGTGAAGCCATGTTCTGATCCGGTTCATGACTGCCCCCCTGCAATGAGCCGATACACCTGATCTTCCGACACGCCTTCGCCAGATATCTCCGCGACCTTGCGCCGGTCGCGCAGCACGGCAATCCGGTGACTCACGCGCACGACCTCGCTGACTTCCGATGAAATGAACAGAATCGCGAGACCTCTCGCGCACAGCGAGAGCACGCGATCCATGATGTCGAACTTCGCCGCCACATCGATGCCGCGCGTAGGTTCATCGAGGATCAACAGCCTGGGTTCGGTGGCGAGCCACCGGGCAAGCAGCACTTTCTGCTGGTTGCCGCCCGACAGCAGGCCGATGGGTTGCTCCGCATCGCGCGCCTTGATATCGAGCCGCGCGATGTACTCGTCCGCAATCTCGCGCTGGCGCGACGGCCGGATCATGCGCCACCAGCCACGTCGTGCCTGGAGTGCGAGGATGATGTTCTCGCGAATCGACAGCGCGGCAACGATACCCTCCTTCTTGCGATCCTCCGGACAATACGCAATGCCATGGCGCACTGCCTGATGCGGCGACGTCAGCTTCACGTTCGCACCGTCGACCTGCGTCGAGCCCGTGTCGGCGCGCTCGGCGCCGAACACGAGGCGCGCGGTCTCGGTACGCCCCGAGCCGAGCAGTCCCGCAAGGCCCACGATCTCGCCCGGCCGCACTTCGAGATCGACGGGATTCATCAGCCCTCGCCGGCCTACGCCGCTCATCGACAGCAGCGGCTGCGTGCGATTGTCTGCGCGCGCCGCCTCCGACGCGCCTTCCTTGAGCCGCTCGCTCATCCGTTCGTGGCCCGTCATCTTCGCGACCAGCACGTCGACGGGCAGGTCGCTTGCCCGATACTCGCCCTCACGCTCGCCGTTACGCATCACGGTAATGCGATCGGAGACGGCATAGGTTTGCTCGAGGAAGTGCGTGACGAACAGTATCGCCATCCCCGATGCCTTGAGTCGCCGCAGGACGGAAAACAGTCGCGCGACCTCGCCGTCGTCGAGGCTCGATGTCGGCTCGTCGAGAATCAACACGCGCGCGTCGACCGAGACCGCGCGCGCGATCGCGACCATCTGCTGCACGGCGATCGGATAGGCGTCGAGCGAGCGCGTGACGTTGAGGGAAAGATCGAGGTCCGCAAGCACCTTGCGGGCGCGTATATGGATGGTTTTCCAGTCGATCGCACCACGCTTCATCGGCTGCCGGCCGACGAAGATGTTCTCCGCCACCGACAGGTTCGGGCACAGGTTCACTTCCTGATAGATCGTCTGGATTCCCGCCGCTTCGGCGTCGAGCGGGGCCGCGAAGTGCACGGTCTTTCCGCCCAGCCGGATTTCGCCTCGATCATGTCCGTACACACCCGTCAGCACGTTGATGAGCGTCGATTTGCCCGCGCCGTTCTGACCCATCAGCGTATGGATCTCGCCGGGAAAGAGCCGGAAATTCACCTGCTGCAACGCCTTCACGCCCGGAAACGTCTTCTCGATGCCGGACATCTCGAGGATCGGTGTTGAATTCATGGCCATACGCACCTGAAAAGCGCACCTGAAAAGCGCACCTGAAAACCGCGCTGCCAGAAGGATCGTGAACAGGCGGCAGCGGTCCGGCTGGCAGCACCAGACCGCCTTGCGAAAGCCGTCGGCTTCGGGCGCCCCGTCAGTACTTTCGGCTCGGGAGAGTCTGCGCCGCGACGTTCATCGGGAAAACCGTCTCGTTCGTCACGATGCGCTTGGGCACCTGCTTGCCTGCGACGACGTCTTTCACGGCCGACATCAGCTGTGGTCCGAGAAGCGGGCTGCATTCGACGTCCACGTTGATCTTGCCGGCGATCATCGCCTCGAAGCCGCCTTTGGTTGCGTCGAACGATACGACGGTCACGTCCTTGCCCGGCTTGATGCCCGCTTCCTCCATGGCCTGGATCGCACCGAGCGCCATGTCGTCGTTATGCGCGTACACGACGTTGATCTGCTTGCCGTAGGACTTGGCGAACGCTTCCATCACCTGCTTGCCGCCGGCGAGCGTGAAGTCGCCGCTTTGCGAAGCGATGATCTTGAACTTCGGGTCCTTCTTGACCACTTCCATCAACCCTGCGTGACGATCGTTGGCGGGCGCCGAACCGACTGTGCCTTGCAGTTCCGCGATGTTGATGGGACCCGGCTCGTTCTTGTAACGTTCTTCGAGCCACCGGCCGGCTCGTCGTCCTTCCTCCAGGAAGTCGGAGCCGATCATCGTCACATACAACGAAGTATCTTTCACGTCGACGGCGCGATCGGTGAGGATCACCGGAATGTGCGCTGCCTTTGCTTCGTTCAGCACGGGTTCCCAGCCGGATTCCACGACCGGCGAGAAAGCAATGACATTCACCTTTTGCGCGATGAACGAACGGATTGCCCTGATCTGGTTTTCCTGTTTTTGCTGGGCATCGGAGAACTTCAGGTTGATCCCCGCATCCTTTGCCGCACTTTTCACCGACACGGTATTTGCCGTGCGCCACGCGCTTTCTGCGCCGACCTGTGAAAACCCGAGCGTAATCTGCTTTTCCTGAGCCGACGCGCTGCTACCGGCCGCAAACATCAGTGCCGTACTGACAAGCGTGCCGAATGCAAGCCTGCTGATGAGTCTCATGTTCTGTCTCCTATGTACTAAATCTGTTAGTACTGCCTTCCCGCTTGATACGGGCCGACGTCTCGACGTGGCATAACGACCATCTGCGCGGTCAGAGCGCGTCTGCGAGGCCCTACTTCGCTCGTGTCCTCCTTCCCGGAATGACTGATTACAAGAGCCCGCGCACGCTGGTCCGGACTCTTCGCCGCGCGGGCCCGGTTAAAGTCAGACCGCCCGCTTGCTGCGGCGGAACTGGTCGAACAACACCGCGAGCAGCAGAATGCCGCCGCGAATCAGGTATTGATAGAAAGTGGGCACGTTCATGAGGCTCATCGCGTCCTGAACCGCGCCCATGATCAGCACGCCGACCAGCACGCCCGAAATCGTCGCCACGCCGCCCGTGAGGGACACGCCGCCGAGCACACATGCGGAGATCACGCCGAGTTCCAGTCCCACGGAAGTCTTCGGGTCCCCGAGGCTCATCCGCGATGCGAGCATGACGCCGGCAAAACCCGTCACGAGACCTTGCAGGACGAACACTGCGACCTTGATGCGCGTGACGGGCAAGCCCGCTAGCAGCGCCGCTTCGCTATTTCCGCCGACCGCGAGTACGTTCTTGCCGAACACGGTCTTCTTGAGCAGAAAGCCAAAAACGGCGAAGCCGATAATGTTGCTCCAGATCGGAAACGAGATGCCGAGGAAAGAGCCGCCGCCGAGATCGAAAAAGCTCTCCTCGGAAATCATCACGGCATCGCCGTTCGAAGTCAGGAACGCGAGGCCGCGCACGGCTTCCATCATCGCAAGCGTGGCGATCAGCGAGTTGATCTTGAAGCGGGCGATCAGCACGCCGTTGACGAGCCCTACGGCTCCGCCCGCGAGCACACCCGCAGCGACACCGAGCAGCACGCTATGCGACTGCGTAATCACGGTCGACGCGACGACACCTGAAAACGCGACGATTGAAGCAACGGAAAGGTCGACCTCGCCCAGCGCGAGCACGAACATCATCGTGACCGCGATCGAGCCGATCAGCGTGACCGACAACAGAAGGCCCTGGATGTTGCGGGTCGTGAGGAAGTCCGGCACCGTTACGGAAAGCACCGCGAACAGCACCACGAATACCACGACGATGCCCGACCTGTTGATCATGTCCCACGCGCGCGCACGCGAAGGCGTGATCGGCGCGGCGGACTGGTTGGCGGCGGAAGTGCCCTGTGATTGCATGGCTTGACTCATCTCTGGTTCATCATTCGAATCGTGAGCGCCGCAGATGCTGCGAGCACGCACGGCAAATCCGTTGCGTTAGTGCGGCAGCGCCATCCTGATCAGTTCATCAGGCGATGCCTGGGCCTTCGGCACGCAGCCCGCTATGCGCCCTTCGCGCATGACGATGATGCGATCCGCCACGCCGATCACTTCGGCGAGATCGCTCGACACCATCACTACCGTGCGCCCCGCTTCGGCCAGCTCGTACAGCAGGTTGTAGATCTCGGCACGCGCGCCGACGTCGATGCCGCGCGTGGGTTCGTCCATCAGAAACACTTCGATGCGTTCGGCGAGCCAGCGCGACAGGATGACCTTCTGCTGGTTGCCGCCCGAGAGCGTGCCGATCGCTGTTTCGCCGTTGCGCGTCTTGATCGCGAGCTTCTGGATGTAGTCCTGCGCCAGTTCGCGCTCGCGCCTGGGATCGAGCAGGAACCGCGCGGGACTGAAGTGACGGCGCGCGCTGATATTCAGGTTGTCCGCCACCGAGGCGATCGCGACGATCCCTTCCTGCTTGCGGTCTTCGGGACACAGCGCGATGCCCGCGCGCACGGCATCGCGCGGGCTCGCGAAGTTCACGCGCTTGCCGTCGAGTTCGACGTGCCCTGCACTGGCGCGCGTCGCCCCGTAGATCAGCTTCATCAGCTCCGAGCGGCCCGCGCCCACGAGCCCGAAGAAACCGACGATCTCGCCGCGCCGTGCCGTGAACGAGATCGGTTCGGCAAGTCCCGGCCCGAGCAGTCCCTTCGCTTCCAGCAACACGTCTCCGGCCTCGCGCGGACGATAGCCGTAGACATCGGAAATCGAACGGCCCACCATCGCCGCAATCAGCCGATTGCGGTCGAGTTCGGCGACGGACTCGAAAGTCTCGATGCGCTTGCCATCGCGAAACACCGTGACGCGGTCGCACAGCTCGTAAACCTCGTCCATGCGGTGGGTGACGTAGATGATCGCGCGCCCTTCTGCGCGTAGCGCGTTGATGATGCGAAAGAGGTTCTCGGTTTCGCGCGCCGAGAGCGAGCTCGTGGGCTCGTCGAAGGCGATCACGCGCGCGTCGCGCATCAGCGCCTTGCCGATCTCGATCATCTGGCGCTGGCCGATCGAGAGGTTCTTGACGGGCGTGCGTGGATCGATGCGCTCGCCGAGACGCTTGAGCTCGTCCATCGCACGCTCGACGAGCGCGCGCTCGTCGAGCACGCCCAGGCGATTGGGGAGTTGTCCGAGCATCAGGTTTTCAGCGACCGTCAGCTCGGGCACGAGATGCAGTTCCTGATAGATGATGGCGATGCCAGCCTCGATCGCGGCCTTCGTCGTCGTGAACTTCTGTTCGACGCCGTTCAGACGCAACGTGCCTTCCTGCGGCTGATTCACACCCGACAGCACCTTGAGCAGCGTGGATTTACCCGCGCCGTTCTCTCCCATCAGGCCGTGCACTTCACCAGCGCGCACTTCCAGCGACACTCCGTCGAGCGCGCGCACGCCCGGAAAACTCACGGTGATTCCGTGAAGTTCCAGATAGGCGCGCTTGCCCTGTTGAGCCTCAGCGTTCGCCGCTTCCGTCGCGCCCGCACAAGTCATGGTTTCAGTCATTGCATCCCTGCCCTTCTTTCGCCTTTACGCTCGACGCGATCGTCAGATACCCAGTTCCGTGCGCACCGCCTGCCAGTTGTCGCGCGTCATCAGCTTGCCGGTGGTCTGGGTGTCCGCGGCCGGCTCTTTGCCGCTGCGAATCCAGTCGATCAGGTTCTGCGCGCTTTGCTTGCCGTGGTTCGTCGAGCTGACAGCGATCGTGCCGAAGAAGCCCGTCGGTTCCTTTTTCTGGAACTCGGCGAACGCCTCACCCGCGCCATTGATACCGACGCCGATCACGTCCGCTGAAGGAATGTGCAGCTGCTCGGTCGCACGCACGCCGCCCAGCACGCTTTCTTCGTTCAGCGCGAAAACCACCCACTTCTTGATGTTCGGATGCTTGGACAACACGGGCGATGCTGCATTGAAGCCGCCTTCGTCATCAGTGGTCTTTTGCGGCGCGTCGAAGATGTTGTCCTTCTTGAAACCGTTCGCGAGCAGCGTCTGCGTCGCGCCATCCGTGCGCAGCTTCGCCGTCGGCAGTTCATAGTCGGTGATGCGGATCGCACCCACTTCTTCCGGCTTCCAGCCGCGCTTCTTCATCTCATCTGAGATCGCCTGGCCCACCTGGTTGCCGATCTTGAACGCGGACATGCCGAGGTGCGGAACGTCGCCAAGCGGCTTGCCCGACGAGTCGACCAGCTGGTCATCGACGGTGACGAACTTCATGCTGTAGCGCTTTGCGCGAGCGCGGATAGCCGGTCCGAGACGCACGTCGGGCGCGCAGATCACGAAGCCCTGTGCCCCTTGCGCACCGAGGTTGTCGATCGCGGCGAGCACCTTCTCGCCGTCGGGCGTGCCGATGTTGACGACCGAGAAGTTCTCCTTCTGGCCAAGCGCCGTGGCAGCCTTCTGCTCGTTGATGAACCACGCCTGCTCAGGCATCTTCACGAGAAAGCCGATCTTGGCTGGCGAATCGGCGTGGGCCGCCATGTTCATGCCGAGCGGCGCGATACACATTGCCGCAAACATCGCACGAAGCGTGAAACGGCGGATTTTGCTGGTCATGTTGCTAGTCTCCTCTGATATGGTTGTTGCGAAGGGTCGATAAAGCGTCTAGCGGCCGAAGGCCTCAACTTCAATCTGCTTGCCAAGCAGGAATGCATCGGCGACGAGGCGCAACGGTCGCACGTCCACGTCGTCGGTGCCGTGCGCGATGAGCCAGTGAAAGCGTTCATAAAGCGCCGCGTACTCACGCTCCGGGCCGAGTTCGATCGGGTCGCCCGCGATTGCGAGGCGCTTGCCGCCTTCGCTGATCGAAAGCAGGCCATCCGTCGTTTCGACATCGATTTGCCATTGCTCGACAGGGCCGTGGCGCCAGTCGAATTCGACGCGCACGGGCGCGCCATCGGCGTCGATGCAGTCGAGTTCGGCAGCGATGGGCGTTGCGCAATCTGCCGGCACATGCAGCGTTGCGTCGCGCAGCAGTACTTCATGCGGCAGGATGCGCGTCACAATAGACAGCGCGTTGATGCCCGGATCGAACACGCCGAGGCCGCCCGGTTCCCAGATCCATTGCTGCCCCGGATGCCAGCGCCGCACGTCTTCCTTCCAGCGCACATGCACCGCGCGGATCGTGCGTTCGGCGAGCCAGCTGCGCGCGGGTTCGACAGCGCTGGCACAGCGGGAATGCCAGGTGGCGAACAATGTCCGGTTCTGCTTGCGTGCAAATTCAGAAAGCGCGATGACCTCGCTCACGCTCGCACCAGGCGGCTTTTCGAGCATCACATGCTTGCCCGCTTCGAGCGCGGCGCGCGCCTGTTCATAGCGGACCTGCGGCGGCGCACAGAGCGTGACGGCATCGAGGTCGGTTTCGGCCTCGAGCATTGCGCCGATGTGCGTGTAGTTGCGCACGTTCTCCACGTGCGCATTCCGGCTCGCGGTCGCGACGAGCGCGAACCCCGGGTTGCCTGCGATTGCCGGCAGATGTTGGTCGCGCGCGATCTTGCCCACGCCGACGATGCCCAATCTGTAGGGTGCGTTCATGCTTTTCATTTACCCCACTGCAGCACAAGCGGATTCAGACGACGCGCGATGTCGATCAGCTCGGCGCGTGTATCCGGATGCATCGCGGGCAACGGATGGCGCGGCAATTCGCACGCAATCACGCCGCCTTCTTTCATCAGCGACTTGCAGGCGAGCAGACCGGCCTGACGGTTCTCGTGATTGATGAGGGGCAGCCACTTCTGATAAAGGTCGAAGGCGTCGTCGATGCGGCCTTCGCGATGCGCTTCGATGATCGGGCGAATGCCGTCCGGAAACCCGCCGCCCGTCATCGAGCCCGTCGCGCCCGCGTTCAGGTCCGCTAGCAGCGTGATCGCTTCTTCGCCGTCCCACGGTCCTTCCACCGCATCGCCGCCGAGCCGGATCAGTTCTCGCAGCTTGTTTGCCGCGCCCGGCGTTTCGATCTTGAAGTACGAGACCTGCTCGATTTCGCGCGCCATGCGTGCGAGCAACGGTGCCGAAAGCACCGTGCCGCTCGCGGGCGCATCCTGAATCATGATCGGAATATCGATGGCGTCGGACACGCGTGCGTAGAACTCGAAGATCTGCGACTCGGGCACGCGGAACGTAGCGCCGTGATACGGCGGCATCAGCATGACCATTGCCGCGCCTTGCTCCTGTGCGCGCCTGCTGCGCGCAGCGGCCACGTTGGTGCCGTAATGCGTGGTGGTGACGATCACGGGCACGCGGCCCGCGACGTGTTCGAGCACGGTGCGCGTGATGACCTCGCGTTCGTCGTCCGAGAGCGAGAACTGCTCGGAGAAGTTCGCGAGAATGCATAGACCGTCCGAGCCCGCGTCGATCATGAAATCGACAGCGCGCTTCTGGCTGGCGAGATCGAGTTCGCCGGTCTCCGTGAAGGTAGTCGGCACGACGGGGAAAATGCCCCGGTAGCGGGGCGTACGGCTCGTATTCTTGCCGGGTTGCGGCACCTGTGGATTCGTCATCCTGTCTCCTCATTCATGTCACCAGTCCGCGTCGCATCGCAAGGTCGTGTGGCGCGCGGATCTTCCTGGTCAGCGCTCTACGAAGTGCGCTGCGTTTCCGGTTTGCCCGCAAAGCGTCGGCGCAGGTTGAGCGGATTGGCGTCGCGCAGCGCGTCGGGCAGCAGGTTATCGGCGAGATTCTGATAGCAGACCGGGCGCAGGAAGCGCTCGATCGCCGCCGTTCCCACCGAGGTACTGCGGCCATCCGACGTGGCCGGAAACGGGCCGCCGTGAACCATCGCGTCGCACACTTCGACGCCCGTCGGAAACCCGTTCGCGAGCACACGGCCCGCCTTGCGCTCGATGAGCGGCAGCAGCGAGCGCACGAGTTCGCCGTCGGCGGATTCTGCGTGCAGCGTGATCGTCAGCTGACCTTCAATGTTGCGCAGCACCGCGCGCAGTTCGAGCGCATCGGCGCATTCCACGAGCACGCTGCTGGGTCCGAATACTTCTTCGCCGAGCGTCGGGTCCGCGAGCAGAGCCTTTGCGCTCACGCGCAACAATGCCGCTTGTGCGCGGCCGGGCGCTGCGTGACCGCGTGCGAGCGTTGTCACATGCGGATGTCGTATCAACCGCTCGATGCCGCGTTCGTAGTTGCTCAGAATGCCCGGCGTCAGCATCACGCCCGCGCTCGCACCGCTGAATTCCCGAGCGGCATCGGCGGCGAAGGCGTCGAACTCGTTGCTCGAAAGCCCGAGCATCAGGCCGGGATTGGTGCAGAACTGCCCGCAGCCCAGCGTCGCCGATGCGGCGAACTCGCGCGCCAGCGTCTCGCCGCGCGCGGCAAGCGCGCCGGGCAGCAGGACATTTGGATTCACGCTGCTCATTTCGGCGTAAACCGGAATCGGCTCTGCGCGCGCCGCCGCGAGCTTGATCAACGCAAGACCACCTGCGCGCGAGCCGGTGAAGCCGACTGCGCGTATTGCAGGATGCCGGACAAGCGTACTGCCCACGTCGTGGCCCGCGTCGAACAGCAGCGAAAACACGCCCGCAGGCAAACCGGCCGCCGCCACCGCGTCCTGGATGGCGCGGCCCATGAGTTCCGACGTGCCCGGATGCGCGGGATGGGCCTTCACGACAACGGGACAACCGGCTGCGAGTGCCGAGGCCGTATCGCCGCCCGCAACCGAAAATGCCAGCGGAAAATTGCTCGCGCCGAATACCGCCACGGGACCGACGCCGATGCGCCAGAAGCGCAGATCGGTTCGCGGCGGCTGACGCTCGGGCAACGCGGGTTCGATGCGCGCATCGAGTGCGTCGCCGCTGCGCACGAGTGCTGCGAACATGCGCAACTGGTTCGCCGTGCGCGCGCGCTCGCCTTCGAGACGCGCGCGCGGCAGACCACTTTCCGCCATCGCGCGCTCGATGAGTTGATCGCCGAGCGCTTCGATACGCACCGCGCAATCGTCGAGGAATTGCGCGCGCTTTTCGGCAGGCAACGCGCGATAAACGTCGAACGCTTCGTCGGCAAGCTCGCAGGCTTTGTCGACGTCGTTGCTCAATGCGCCGTGGAATACGGGTTGCGCAATGGCTTCGCCGGTTGCCGCATCGAGCGCGTGGAATGGCGCGCCTTCGCCGCGCTTTGCTCGGCCCGCGATCAGCAGTTCACCCGTGAGTTGGATCGTCATGATCTGCCTTCGATGCGCGTCAGTGCGAATGGCGCGGCACGGCGGCGCCACGTTGTCCAACGAGGAAATCGAGGTCGCAGCCTTCGTCGGCCTGCAGCACGTGATCGACGTAGAGGCGCGCATAACCGCCCCTGCCCGCCTGCTCGGCGACGCCCGGCGCAGCGGCCGGATCGATGTCGGAGAGGCGGCGCCTGAGTTCTTCCTCGCTGATGTCGAGATGCAGGCGCCCCGCTTCGCAATCGAGCTCGATCCAGTCGCCGTCGCGCACCGCGGCAAGCGGACCGCCCGCCGCCGCTTCCGGCGCGACGTGCAGCACCACCGTGCCGTACGCGGTGCCGCTCATGCGCGCGTCGGAGATGCGCACCATGTCCTTGACGCCCTGGCGCAGCAGCTTCGGCGGCAAGCCCATGTTGCCGACCTCGGCCATGCCCGGATAGCCTCGCGGTCCGCAGTTCTTCATCACGAGGATCGAGTCTTTATCGACGTCGAGCGATTCGTCTCCAATCGCTGCCTTGTAGTGATCGAAGTTTTCGAACACCACCGCGCGGCCGCGATGCTTGAGCAGCTCAGGTGTAGCCGCCGACGGCTTGAGCACGGCACCACGCGGGGCGAGATTGCCGCGCAGGATGCAGATGCCGCCGTCCGCGATGAGCGGTCTGTCCAGCGGGCGAATCACCTCGTCGTTGTAGTTGGGCGCCTCGCGTACGTTGTCCCAGATCGACTTGCCGTTGACGGTCAGCGCGTCGGGATGCGGCAGCAGGTTCGCCTCGCCCAGGCGCCGCAGCACTGCAGGCAGGCCGCCTGCGTAATAGAACTCTTCCATCAGGAAGCGACCCGACGGTTGCAGATCGACGATGGTCGGCGTGTTGCGGCCGATGCGCATCCAGTCTTCCAGTTCGAGCGGCACGCCGACGCGTCCCGCGATCGCCTTCAGATGAATGACGGCATTGGTCGAGCCGCCGATCGCCGCATTCGTGCGGATCGCGTTCTCGAATGCCTCGCGCGTAAGGATCTTCGAGAGCTTCAGATCTTCGAGCGCCATCTGCACGATACGGATGCCCGACATGTGCGCGAGCACGTAGCGGCGTGCGTCCACGGCCGGGATCGCCGCGTTGTGCGGCAGCGATACGCCGAGCGACTCGGCCATGCAGGCCATCGTCGAAGCCGTGCCCATCGTGTTGCACGTACCCGCCGAGCGGGACATGCCCGCTTCCGCCGACAGGAAGTGATGGAGATCGATCTCACCCGCCTTCAGCGATTCGTGCAGTTGCCATACTGCAGTGCCCGAGCCGATGTCCTTGCCTTCGAGCTTGCCGTTGAGCATGGGACCGCCCGTCACGACGATCGCGGGCACGTCGACGCTTGCGGCGCCCATCAGCAGCGCGGGCGTGGTCTTGTCACAGCCGCACAGCAGCACGACAGCGTCGATGGGATTGCCGCGGATCGCTTCTTCCACGTCCATCGACGCGAGATTGCGCGTGAGCATCGCTGACGGACGCAGGTTCGATTCGCCGTTCGAGAACACGGGGAACTCGACGGGGAAACCGCCCGCTTCATAGATGCCGCGCTTGACGTGCTCGGCGAGCTTGCGGAAATGCGCATTGCAGGGCGTGAGCTCGGACCACGTGTTGCAGATGCCGATGATCGGACGGCCGTCGAATTCGTGATCGGGGATGCCCTGGTTTTTCATCCAGCTTCGATACATGAAGCCGTTCTTGTCCGTGGTGCCGAACCACTGTTGGGACCGCAGTTTGGGTTTGGTTGCCGACATCGCCTGTCTTTTGGGAGGGTCAGATTTGCGTGCAGTGTATGAACAAAATTGATAACCTACTAATGAAAACTTGGACGCTTACGATATCGGTTCATATATTGGTATTAATACTTAGCCATGCTGGACACGAACCCCTGGTATGTGCGCACGCGCCTGAAGACCCGGCAATTGCTGCTGGTCGTCGCGCTTGCGGAGGAAGGCAACATTCATCGCGCCGCGGCGGTGCTGAACATGACGCAGCCAGCCGCTTCGAAGCTGCTGCGCGAACTGGAAGAGATGGTTGGAGCAGTTCTATTCGAACGCATGCCGCGCGGCGTGCGGCCAACGCTCTATGGCGATGCGCTCATCCGGCACGCACGCGTCGTGCTGGGCAGTCTCGAACAGGCCCAGGACGAACTCGCCGCCCTTAAGGCAGGACGCCTCGGTCACGTTGCAGTCGGCGCAATCACGTCGCCGGGAGTGCGGCTTCTTCCGGCAGCTGTCGCGGCTGTCAAGCGCATGCACGCGAACATCCGCGTCTCGGTTGAAATAGACACCAGCAATGTGCTGCTCGAGCATCTGGGGCAAGACAAGCTCGACATCGTAATCGGGCGGCTATCGGCTGAGCATGACAAGCTTCAGCTGCGCTACGAGGCGCTCGCCGGCGAACCGGTCCGCGCCGTGGTTCGCCGAGGTCATCCGCTGCTGACCGGGACGCCGATCGAGCTGGCTGACGTCCAGCGCAGCGCGTGGATCGTGCCGCCAGCGGGCAGTGTGCTGCGGCACCGTTTCGAGCTGATGTTTCAGCGTGCAAGCCTCCCGCCGCCGTCGAACGTCGTCGAGACGGCTGCGTTGCTCTTCGTCACGCGTGTGCTGGAAAAAAGCGACATGATTGCGGTGCTCGCCGAAGACGTTGCGCGCTACTACGCGGCGCACGGCATGGTGGAAATCCTGCCCCTGCCGATGGAATGCAGAATGGACGACTTCGGGTTGATCACGCACGGTGAAAAACTGCTGTCGCCCGCAGCGGCTCTGATGATCGACGCGCTGCGCGCGGCGAGCCGCGAGACGTATGACCTGCCCTGCCGTGTCTGAACAGGCGCTGTTGATGCGCTTACGACCAGGTTGAGCGCGGAAGTAGACACGACGCAGGGTTCATGACAGCCGCGCGATCTCCGGTTGTGACGTCGGCTTCGTTTCAAATGAATCGACCTCTGGAAGGCGCCACGTCTGTTCCGCACTCGACCTGATCCCTCCTTCCTCTTTCCTCTGCCCGAAGCCGCCGCGTCGAAACGAGCGCATGGCCGTATCCACAACCGGATAGAGGTGGGGCCTTACAGCGAATGAATCGCGATTCAGTGAACAGGAATTGCTGCGTTGAAAATCAAGACCATGATCAAGCCCACCACAGCCACGATGGATTGAACCACCGAGATGGTTTGGGTGGCTTCGCCCATGGTCATGCCAAAGGTTTCCTTGACCATCCAGAAGCCGGCATGGTTGGCATAGTTGAAAAACAGCGAGCCGCAGCCAATGGACAAGGCCAGCAAAGGCAGGTTGAGGCTGGGATCGGCGCCGGCCAGCGGTGCGAGCAAGCCAGCCGCGCCCACGATACCTACCGTGGCCGAGCCGGTGGAGACGGACAGCAGCATCGCGATCAACCAGCCCAGAATCAGCGGGGGAAAGGCAAACTGCTGCGTCAGATGCACGATGGCATCGCCGACCTTGGCACTGGTCAGCATCTGCTGAAAGGCGCCGCCTCCCGCGATAATCATGATGATGGAGGCAATGGGCTTGAGACTCTTGCCGAGCGCATCGCGCAGCGTGTCCGCATCGCCTCCGCGCGCGATGACCAGGGCCACCGTGGCGAACAGCACGCCCAGCAGCATGGCGATCAACGGATCGCCCAAAAAGCTGGTCACATGCATGACGGGAGTCCCTTTCGGCATCACCATTTCGGCGACCGCATGAACCAGCATCAGGATCGCGGGTAGCAAGGCTGCGAGCACGCCGAGCGCGACGCCGGGCCGCTGGCCATCGCCCGCCTTCCCGGTGACGGTGAACTGGTCCAGCAACGCCTGGTCGGGTTTGGTGCTCATGCGCGGCGAAATGAATGCGCCATAGAGCGGGCCGCCCAGAATCATGGCCGGAATGGCTGCCAGAAACCCGTACAGCATGGTGGGGCCCACGGCGGTTTTGAGGCTGGCGATGGCTGTCAGAGGGCCGGGGTGAGGCGGCACCATGCCATGCATGGCAGCCAGAGCCGAGATCACGGGAACGCCGACGTACACGTAAGCCGAGCCTTTGAAGCGAGAGTGGCTTTCCAGCTTGCGCGCCACGCTGAATATCAGAGGCAGCATGACCACCAGACCCACTTCGAAAAACATGGGGATGCCCACCACAAAGGCCACTAGCGTCATGGCCCAAGGGATCATCCGATCCGAGGCGCGTCTCAGAATGGCTTCGGCGATTTGCTCCGTGATACCGGCGTCAGCAAGGATCTTGCCCAGCATGGCGCCCAGTGCGATCACGACGCCCACCGCGCCCAATGTCTTGCCCGCGCCGTTGATCAAGTGCTTGACGATGCTTTCCGGCTCCATGCCGGTTGCAAAGCCCACACCAACGGAAACGACGAGCAAGGCTAGAAGCGGGTGCATTTTGATGCGCGACACGATGAGCGCGACCAGCACCAACACGCTGACCAACGCGGTCAACAACAGCTGTATATCCAGATGGGTCATGAATCACTCTTGGTTTTGGCTGGCTTTCCCGACACGTCCTCCGCATTCGACCATGCAACAAGGTCCAACTGAAAAAGGCATGCAGACTCCGGTTGCAGCGTGTTGCTGTTGCCGTTGCTGTTGCCGCGACGCAAGATCGATGGGAAAAGTCTTCTTAGGAGGGCGCCAGCTATGTTGTGAGGTGACTGGGTTCGAAACAACGGAAGTTTTGCCGTACGCAGGGAAGCGAATGGAATTGACTGTTCCACCTTAATGCATGGCCATTGGGTTCGAGAAAAAATTCCGCGGACCTGAGACTATCGTGGAACGCCCGGTGATACAAGCGCGAGTCGGCGTTTGCGCGCCCATCGCGATGGAGTGCGCCTGCCTGGATGACACTGACGCGTCCATGTCGCGCAGGCCCTTCTTGTGGGTCGGGATATAAGCAACCACCCCTCCCCGCCACGCACAATGGCCTTCTATAAAACGCCCCGTCCCAACGGGAACCAACGGGAACCAACGTCGCCGCATATCAGTCATCCTGATTCCACCAGGCGCGCACGCTCACCGTTCGATCGAACTCGCGACGCCTGAACGATGCACGATAAGATTCAGCGAGACAACAATCGAGGCCCTTGACACCATGCCGAGCGGAACAACACCTCACGCTTGCACCCGCACAACGACTCACACCTTTCTGCTAATTCACGGCGCGTGGCACGGCGGCTGGTGCTGGCGCTTCGTCGTCGATCGTCTCGTCGGGCGAGGTCATCGCGCGTTTGCGCCGACGCTGACCGGCCTCGGCGAGCGTCGTCATCTGGTCGAAGCGGCCACTTCGCTCGATGTCTCGATCAACGACATCGAGCATCTCATCGAAGCGGAGGAACTGAGCGATGTGATCCTGGTAGGCCACAGCTTCGGCGGGCTCGTCGCTTCCGGCGTGGCGGACCGGATGCCTCACGCGATCCGCTCGCTCGTGTTGCTCGACAGTCTGCTCGTCGAGAACGGAAAAGCGGCCTTCGACGTGCTGCCGAAAAGCGTCGTCGAAGAGCGCATGGACTCGGTGAAGGCAAGCGGCCAGCATCTGGCGATGCCCGTCAATGGACTGAAGGGCACGGGCATCCCGGACGATCATCCGCTCGCCGACTGGGTGCGCCGCCGGCTCACGCCGCATCCGCTCGCGACTTATACGACGCCCCTCACGCTGAAGCATCCGCTGGGCAACGGACTGCCCCGCACCTACGTACACTGCGCGAGCCCTTCGTATGACACGCTCGCACCCGTGCGCGAACACATCAAGACCTTGCCCGGCTGGAACTGGGAAACGATCGACACTGGCCACGACGCGATGGTGCTCGCCCCCGACCTGCTAGTCGATCTGCTGGAACGGCTCGCGGAAAAATCATAACGAGGCAACGCGAGCAAGCCGCGTTGCCTCGTAAAGCGCTTTCAGACGGCCAGCGCCTCCGCCTGCCCGAATGTCTTGGGCAATCCGGCGCGCGCGATTGCGCCCGTGAACGGTTCCCCCTGCAACCATCCGGCGATGGTCTCGCGAATCGCGAGCAGCTTGCCGATGTCGACGCCCGTCTTCATGCCCTGCGCTTCGAGCATGAACACCGTGTCTTCCGTGTTGATGTTGCCCGTCGCGTTCGGTGCGAACGGGCATCCGCCGAGGCCGCCGAGCGACGCATCGAAAGCGCGCACGCCCGCGTCGAGCGCGGCCATCACGTTGGCGAGGCCGAGGCCGCGCGTGTCGTGGAAATGGCACGCAACGGGAAGCGGGCCCGCCAGCTTCATCACCTGACGCATCAGCGCATTGACCTGCGAGGGGTTCGCATAGCCGACGGTATCGGCGATGGTGATTTCGCCCGCGCCCGCGTCGATCAGCGCTTCGACGAGGCCGAGCACGGTGCCCTCGTCGATCCTGCCCGCGATCGTGCAGCCGAAAGCCGTCGCCACGCCCGCGCCGAGCACGATCGCCGGATCGGTTTTATCGCGTGCCGCGACGCGATTCACGATTGATTCACGACGGCGCGGAACGCCGTCGCCGCCTGATCGCGGGCATGGGTGCTTGCCAGTCGAATCCAAAAAAAGAAGCCCGGCACATTGTCCGGGCCCGGGAAAAATGGTCACTGCCGGCGAGTTCAACCACGTCGCCATGTTCGACCGGCTCTTGACCATCCGCGTGGATACCCCCTCCATCGCTACTATCGATTCGGAGTCTAGCGTCCAATGCTTAACGGTTACTTAGCCCAAGTCGTTCGACATGCCGGTTGGTTGCCGGAACATCGGTCTTTCATATGGCTTAGCGAGTGCCCGTCGCGTTCGGGCGCGGGCGGTGAGGATCAGCGGGCGCTCGCGAAAAACGATGCGCTCGTGCGGAGTCTCGCCAAGCGCGTGCGCGATGACGGCTTCGGCTCGCATCATGGCGACTGGGCCGCGCAGGCGAAGATCAGCGCCGTCGCGGTGGCGATCGTGTCGCACGAGCGCGTGCCCGCGAGTCTGAGCGTCGTGTTTCTGTCGCTCGCGTTGAGTCTCGCGGACGCAACGCGGCGCTACGTGCCGGAGTCGCAGAAGGCAGCCGCCGAGATGGTGGCGGCGCTCGATGCTGTCGGGCACAAGTCGCGTGCTCGCGACGCGTCTTGACGGCTGCGCACATCATCAAATCCATGCGACAGCCCGCCGCATCGCTTCAGCTAAGGCCGCCCCTCGCTCGGCACTTCCGATGCCTTGCTGAGTTCTCCCATGAGAATCCGCGCGATGAAATTCGCGGGCGGGCGGCCATCGGGCGCCGCAGCCGTCGTCGCCCACGTGACGATTGTCGTTTTCGTTGCAGGATCGTAGCCCATGAACGTATTGAAGCCGGGTATTTCGCCCGTGTGCCCGTAAAACGTGCCGAATTTGGCCAGGCCGAGGCAGTAACTGGCCGCCATCGGGTCCGACGGCTGGACCGACTGGCAACTGGCGAGCCGTTGTGCCTGCAGATCGGCGTTCAGATAGCCGCCGCCCACCATCCGTTGCACGTACGCCGCCAGTTCCTTCACGGTCGAGATGCCTGAGCCGGCAGTCCAGGCCCAGGATGTGTTCACGCCCGTCACATCGGTGGGTTGCAACGTCCCGTTCTTCGCGGCCGCCTGACGCTCAGGGGATAGCGCGTCGCTATCCGCCGTCTCGGCATTGGTACCCCACTGGTAGCCATGCGGCGACGGCGCAGGCAACGACGTGTCGTCCTGCGGCGGAAGCAACGTATCGGTCAAGCCGAGCGGCGCAAAAAGACGCGCCTTCATTGCGTCTGCGGCACTCATCCCCGTTAGCTGCTCGATGACGAGTCCAAGCAACACTGTGTTCGTGTTCGAATAGCGAAAATCCGCCCCTGGTGCGAAATACACCGGCTGGCCAAACCCGATGTTCAGCAGTTCCGTGGTGGTCCACACTTTGTTCGGCTGCGAATCGAGCGTCTGGTTGAACGCGAGACTGGTCGAATAGTTGTAGAGGCCGCTGCGCATCGTCAGCAACTGTTCGATCGTGATCTGGTCGCCGTTGGGCACGTTCGCGATGTATTTGCCGATGGGATCGCTCAGCTTTAGCGCCCCTTCCTGCACGAGTTGCAGAATCACCGTGCCAGTCCAAGTTTTCGTCACGCTGCCGACGCGAAAGTGAGCGGTCGTCGGTATCGGCGTGTTCGTGCCTCGCACTGCCGTTCCGAACGATTCGAGCCAGTCGCCGTTCGGCGATTGCACATACACGACGGCACCCGACGTCATCGTGTCCGCGAGCAATGCGTTGATCTGCGGGCGCGCTGCGGTAGCGAATGCCGGCTCGCCCGATGCTGGCGTGTCGTCACCGCCGCAACCGGGCACCGCCACGCCGATTGCAGTTGCCAATACAACCGCATACAGGCCACGCGAAAGCACGCGCGCTGAGTACGTAACAAAGCGGGAAGTTGCCATTGATTTTTCCCTTCATGATCCTGGCGCCATGTCGCGATGGCCGGTACAGCATCGCTGGATACAGGCTGCTTCACGAGCGGGCGCTTACCGAAACGGACAAACCTGAGGAGAGCGCGCTGCACTTCGGCTTTCGGGGCTATCGCCTTTCGTTCTTTTTCCGTGCGTGCTGAACAACTATAGGATGTGAATTGCAAATCGGGCGTGCAATTCACGGAAGCAGGAATCGGCTGCCGCGTTCGGCGTATTGCCTTTGCAGCAGAAACTTAAGAGGGCTTCGTTAGATGAGCGGAAACCAGGCAGCCGGTACGCCGCCCTGCATTGCGGAATCGACGTCGCGCGAATTGCGCCAAATTCGAATACGGGCGAGAGATTCGGGCGACCGTATTGCAAGCCAACCCAATGCCTCAAGATGACCGCGCCAGGAAGTTCGACGCTAACAACCGCGCCCGGACGGCCGGCGTCCTTTGTTGAGAATGCGCGCAGGAAGAGAAGCCCACGCCGACGTCATCACTTGAGGCTATTGAGGTCCAATGCGTCGGCGATCGCCTGCATGCCAGCATCGTTCGGATGCAGGTTATCGCCACTGTTAAAAGCCGGCAGAAAGGAGGCTGCGTCAGCGGGATCGCTCACGGCGCGAGCCTGGTCCAGCACGGCATCGCAGCCGCTCGACGGACTCAGCACAAACGCGTTGATCTGTCCTCGCGCAGATTCGATCGCAGGCGTCCAGAACGGCGTGCCGCGAAACGGTGTGAGCGTAGAGCAGACAACCTTGACGCCGACCCGATGCGCACGGGCGATCAACTGTTGAAACGCGCCGATCAGATCCTGTGCGCTGGATGGCGCCGGGCTGTTGAGGTCATTGACGGCATCGTCGGAGACGATGATCCACTTCACTCCCGGCTGGCCCAACGCGTCGCGATCGAAGCGCTTGAGGCCGGCTTCACCGCCGCCATCGCTGAAAAAGGTGTTGCCACTGATTCCCTCGTTCAGTACACCGATCGCCATGCCGGCGTTGAACAGGCGCACGGCAAGATCGTTCGGCCAGCGGTGATTAGTGTTGCTGCTGGATGCGCGCCCCTCGGTGACCGATCCACCGAATGCCACCACGGCGCCCGTTGCGTGCGCGTTCTGGACATCGACGTTCGTCAAAAAATAGTAGGCCTGACCGGCGGGGTTAGTGGTGGAACCGGTGAAAGCCGGATCGGCGCCGACGTTGCCCGGCGCGACATAGACGTCCTGTAGCGAGCCGTCGTGACCCGTCGGGCGCGGCGGCGCTGCGCCGGGCAGATACAGGCTCACGGCAATATCCGCGAGTGGCGGCACGTCGAAGGAAACAGGGTCGCTTGCGATTGACGCGCCCGCGGGCAGCGTCACGCTTTGTTGGCCGCCGAACGTCACGGTTCTGGTGCTGCTGGCGACCGTCATGGGACCGCGATCGCGCAGGGCAACATAAACGTTGCCGAGCACGACTGCCTCGCTCCCGTAAAGGTTCGACAGCTGCACACGCACGGCAGACCCGCCAATGCTGGTGTGCACAATCTGACGCACGGTCTCGTTGTTAAAGCCCGGTGCATCGGTGACCCATGGTGCGACAGCCCAGGTACCGACCCACGGGATCGATGACGTGCCGACGGATGCCGAGCTATCAGACACGCCTCCACCACCCCCGCCACAGGAAAGACAGGCCACCGCGAAAAACGCGATCAGCGCGCGTCGAGGCCACGCGCGAGTAATATCGGCCAAGCGCTGCAACTGGTCCATGGGTGCCTCTCGAAGCGGTCGTGCGAACCGCAAGAACGTCAACCTGCACGCGAACAATCGCTTCGATAAAGTCAGCACCTTTCATACCCGCAGGTGTTGTTGCGCCGGAAATTCACCGATTAGCGCCGTCTACGGTCAGCTTGCGGACGCGGGTGCGAGATCCAGGGCCTGCCGCGCAGGCCATATTGCGCGACTGAGTGAAGATCGAATGTGCAGAGACCGTTTTGTGCCCGGCTCTGGATGGAAACGGAGAAGAAGGAGGCGGCAAATCGATAGCGGCCTCGCCAAAGAATGGTGCGTACCGCAGCGTGCATCTGCGCAAAGGCGTGCCCATTCAGTTACCTTTATGGCTTGGTGGTAGTCCGTTCACGAACCGATCAACATCTGACTTTTGCCGGCGCGGTGTGGTGTTCCGGCAGCTGCGCGGGAACGGCGAGCTTGTCTGAAGTGCCCGCGCGCAGGCTTCCACCGAGACGAACGAACAAGGCCAGTACGCGATTTTTTCAACGCCGCCTGTCCGTCAGCGAGCGGCCCGTGCGTCATTGTGAAGGCGGCCCGATGTGATCGACCGCCTCAACCCCATGACGGAGGCTCAAATGCAATACCTGTTGATGATCTATTCCGAAGAAAACCGCTGGAGCCAGATGACCGACGGCGAGCGGCAGCAAGGCGTCGCCGCGTATCAGGCGTACACCGAATCGTTGAAAAAAGCCGAGGCGCTCGTGGGCGCCAACCGGCTACAGCATACGAATACGGCGACCACGGTGCGGCTCGTCGACGGCAAGCCGCAGGTGCTCGACGGACCGTATTCCGATTCGAAGGAGCAGCTCGCCGGCTACTATCTGATCGACGTGCCCAACCTGGACGCGGCGATCGCGTGGGCGTCGCGTTGTCCCGGCGCGGCGCACGGCATGATGGAAGTGCGACCCGTCTGGACCGCTCCCTACGATGCGCCGTCTGCATGAGTCTGTCCGGCTGCGGCCGCGACGCTGACGGCGCCGCACGTTCGATTGCCGAGGCGGTCGCTCGCCGCAGCTACGGCAAGCTCGTCGCGCTGCTGGCGATGCGCACGCGCGACGTCGCCGCAGCCGAGGACGCGCTGGCCGACGCCTTTGCGGCCGCGCTCGCCGACTGGCCGGAGCGCGGCTGCCCCGCGAATCCCGAAGCGTGGCTGATGACGGTTGCGCGCCGCCGGGCGATCGACGGCGCGCGCCATCACCGAATCGGCGGCGAAGTGGCGAACCAGCTTGCGATCCTCGCCGACGAGATCGACGAGCACGAAGCAGGCGCGTTACCCGACCGGCGGCTTGCGCTGCTGTTCGCGTGCACGCACCCCGCGCTCGAAGCCGCGATTCGCACGCCGCTGATGCTGCAGGTGGTGCTGGGACTCGAAGCGAAGACGATTGCGTCGGCGTTCCTGATGTCGCCGTCCGCGATGAGCAAGCGCCTCGTGCGCGCGAAGAACAAGATTCGCGAAGCGGGCATACCGTTCAGCATGCCCGAGCGCGAGGAGTTGCCCGGCCGGCTCGCTGCCGTGCTGGAAGCCGTCTACGCGACGTATGCGGAAGGCTGGACCGACCCGGTCGGCGGCGATACCGGGCGGCGCGATCTCACCGGCGAGGCGCTCTTTCTTGCGCAACTGCTCGTCGAGCTGCTGCCCGAAGAGCCGGAGACGCTGGGTCTGCTCGCGCTGATGCTGTACGCGCAGGCGCGTTGCGACGCGCGACGCGATGCGGCCGGCGACTATGTGCCGCTGTCCGCTCAAGACCCGGCGACGTGGAACGCGCCGATGATCGACGCCGCCGACGCATTGCTGCGGCGCGCGAACGCCTTCAACGCAATCGGACGCTTTCAGCTGGAAGCCGCGTTGCAGTCGGCGCACGTGTATCGCTGCCGGACCCATCGCGCGAACTGGGATGAGATCGTGCAACTCTATGACGCGCTGCTCGCGATTGCAGCGTCGCCCGTGGTCGCGGTGAACCGCGCGCTCGCGCTTGCGGAACGCGACGGCCCGCAGGCGGCGCTCGACGCGCTCGAACCGTATGCCGACGATCCGCGGCTGGCCGACTATCAGCCGTATTGGGCCGCGCGCGCCGATCTGCTCGCGCGTGCTCGCGCGACGGCCGAAGCGCTCGGTGCTTACGAGCTCGCGATCGGCCTCGAACGCGATCCGGCCGTGCGGCGCTTTTTGCAGCGCAAGCGCACGGCGCTGTCATCGTCGTCGAGCAGCTAGAAACAGCGCGTTGCGTTTGCCATGCGAGCTGGCAAGCCGTCAACTAACGCGCCTTGGTCGACACGAAACACCCGCCCCATCGACGCGCTTTTTTGCAAAGTCGACGTCCCCGATCTATTGGACCAAAGTCTCATTGACCGTCCCAAAGTTCGCGTGTCTGATTGGCGGAAAGGTTCACGCGTCCGTGACCTGGTCCGCGCCAGCGGAACTCCCCATGACCGGCGGATTCAGTTCATCGAGCGGGTCGAGGCCGGCGGCAATCCAGCCTCAAGCCGTGCGATCGGACAGCACTGGAATGGCGCCGACCGCGATCCCGAGATGACACGGAAGGAAGTGACCGCGAGCAAGCTCAGCCGCGCGTGCGCGCGAGGGAAGCCTCGTTCGCATGCCACCTGGTGACCCGCGAATACCTTGGTCTCCGCCGCAACGTGAATCGTAGGGAGAGCAAACATGGACTGGAATCGCTGGTACAGCTTGAAGAGCTACCTGAGAACTTCGCTGTGGACTGTGCCGCTCATCGCAGTCGCGATCTATGCCGTGCTAAAGCCCCTCACTGAATTGGCGGGACGGTGGATGATCAGTCAGGGATTCCTTGATCCGAAAACCGGCTTTCTCGGGCTGTCCATGACGGGGGCGCGGTCGCTGGTCGGCGACATCGTTTCCGCAGACCTGGCGTTCCTGGTGTTTACGTTCGGCTCGCTGCTGGTCGCGATCCAGGTCGCGGGCGGGCAGTACACGCCACGGATCATCGCGACGACGCTGCTGCGCGACAACATCATCCGCAGCATCTCGGGGCTTTTTGTTTTCTCACTGCTGTTCGCCAACAGGACGCTCGGCTGGATGGGCGAGAACGAAGTACACCAGCTTCAAGTGTTCATCGCGGCGCTTTGCGGATTCGCTTCCGTCGTCGCTTTCCTCTTCCTGATCGATTACGCCGCGAAATCACTGCGTCCCGTCAGCCTTGTGGCTCGCGTCGGCGCGCAAGGGATCGCCGTCATCGAGAGCGTTTATCCCGCTCCGACCACGGGTGCGATTACCCAGCCGGAACGCGACAAGGAGCGAGGCATACCCGACCACATCATTCGTCAGCGCGGAACGTCCGGCATCGTTCTGGCCGTGAATCTGGAGTTGCTGGTGGCCAAGGCGCGGCGCACGGGCGTAGTCATCGAATTCGTGCCGCAAGTCGGCGATTTCGTCGCGGTGGACGATCCCTTGTTCTATCTATACGGCAACGCCGATGCCATTAACGACGACAGGCTGCGCACGCTCGTCGCTTTCGGGACGGAACGCACGATCGAGCAGGACCCGATGTTCGCGTTTCGCATCCTCGTCGATATTGCGCTGAAGGCGTTGTCGGCGGCGATCAACGATCCGACCACGGCCGTGCTCGCGATCGACCAGTTGCACCGGCTATTGCGCATGGTGGGCAAACGGTCCCTGCACGTCGAAGAGATCATGGATAAGTCGGGACAGGTGCGCGTGATCTTGCGGACGCCCAATTGGGAAGACTTCGTGCATATCAGTTTTCGCGAGATTCGCCAGTGTGGCGTGGGCAGCATTCAAATCGCGCGGCGTCTGCGCGCGGCGATAGAGAACCTCATCCAGAGCCTGCCGGAGCATCGTCATGAGGCGTTGCGCGTCGAGTTGATATTGCTCGATCGCGCAATCGCGTCGAAGCATCCGTTCCCCGAGGACCTGGCGTTGGCCCGTATCCCCGACTCGCAAGGGCTTGGAGGTTCGGCTGCCTCCACTGCAAACAAATAGCGCTTTCGGAGGCGTGCCATGCGCAAGCTCATCATGGGCATCGTTGAATTCCGCGAGAACATGCTGCCGCAATACGCGAAGCAGTTCAGCAAACTGGCACTTGCGCAGACGCCCGATGCCCTCTTCATCACGTGCTCGGACAGCCGGGTTGTACCGGACCTGCTGGCCTCGACCCATCCGGGCGATCTGTTCACGATGCGTAACGTCGGCAACCTGATACCACCGGCGACTGCGGAGGGAACGTCCACGGGCGACCTATCCGAGGCAAGCGCGATCGAGTATGCGGTGCTGGTGCTGAAAGTCGCGAATATCGTCGTGTGCGGGCATTCCGAGTGCGGCGCGATGAAAGCCGTCTATACACGCAACGCCAGGCTGAAAGCGCCGAACCTCGATAAATGGCTTTACCACGCCAACAATGCAGCGTTTCGCCTCGAACACGAAGGTCCACTCGATGGCAGGCTGAAACGGCACGATCAATTGTCGCAACTCAACGTGCTCGTGCAGCTCGAGCATCTGATGACATATCCGATCGTCCACCAGCAGGTCACGGCCGGGGCATTGGTATTGAGCGGCTGGTGGTTCGATATCGCGACAGGCGACATGTATGCGTATGAGCGCACGACACGCTCGTTCGAAGTCATCGACCGCGCGATGGCTGAACGCATGATCGCGCGCCTTGCCGCGCGAGCGCGGTGAAGCTGTGAAGCGGTGAAGCGGTAAGGACATCATGGCGGGCGTCCACGCGGCACGCCGAACAGGCGTCATGTCCCGAGCGATTGCAGAAGCCTCGCGAGGTTCTGCGGCTGAACGTGGATGATCCCGCCTCGCGGACTGTCGATATCCGCGATGAGCGCAAGCGACAACGCAACCGTCATCGGCAAGATTGCGATGAGCAAGCCTCTTCGAAGATCACCCTTTGCGCCGTATCCCTGCACCACGCATCCGAACAGCGCGACCACGATCATCAAGACCCATGCGCCGATCGGAATGCGATTGAGAAGGGCCGCCTCGGAGTAATCCTGCGAATTGAGCACGTCGTTCATGCCCGTGACGATCACGGCCGCAACAGGTGTCGGGTTTTCAGTGGCCACCCGCGCCGCGAGGCGCCATAACTCGGACTGAAGGTCGGCCGTCTCGCGCTCGTTGCGCGCGATCTCCTGCGCGTCTCTCGTCAGATAGTGGGCCCGTCTGAGCCGGGTATAGCGAACCAGCGCGGCCTTCATCTGCACGGTGATGGCGGGACCGGCCAGATCGGCACGCGCGTATTCGGTGCCTATCGCGTTCGCCTCGCTTTCCTCCAGATTCTTGCGCTGATCATAGCGGCTGACCGCCATCGAGAGACTGAATCCGATGAGCAATGCGAGCAACGTCAGCGTCGACGTCTGCACGATGTTGAAGTCTTCCGGGTGCTCGCCGGAAAGCGCCGGTATGCGTCTGAGGACGAATGCGCCAAAGGCGATTGCCGTGACCATGAGCACCAGAAGCACAATGAACAGGATAGCCGGATGATCGACGAATGCTGTCATGCGTAACCCTCAATGAAGGCCTCCAGCCAGGCGCTGTCGGCGTTCGTCCGGCAATATTTTTCTACGGCATCAGCTTAATAACCGCGTGATGGTTTTGATATTGGTCTTTGGTCCAATACACCTGAGAGAGCGGCGGCGTTCAACCCACGATGCCGCGGACCGCCCAGGCGACATTGGCGAACGAGCGCGGGCCGTCGGACCGACCGGCTTCATAGGCGTCCCGCACGGCGGCCTCCGTGCGCGCCCGTTCGGCGGCATCGAGTGTCGTCATGTATTGACCGAGCGGCCCCTCGCCCGCGGCAATGGGCGCCCAGTAATCGTCGAAGTTCCGGTAATCCATGCGGACCATCAGATCCGTTTCCTCGACGTCCGCGAGTCCTTGCTCGATGAATGTCTGCTTCATCTCGCCAGGCTGCATCATCGGCTGGAAGCAATAGCGGCTGCGCAACTGGCGACCGGATTCGCTGAGGGCGGCCACCGTGTCCACCATCATGCGCATGCCGGGCATGCCGCCGGGATGATCCCACACGACGGCAGCGACCACGCCGCCCGGCCGCACGACGCGGCGCATCTCCGCCACCGCCTTGCCGCTGTCCGGCACGAAATGCAGCACGAGCAGGGCCAATGCACCGTCGAAGCGTGCGTCCTCGAAGGGCAATGCGCAGGCGTCGGCCTGCTGGATCTTGATGCGCGGATCGGTGTTGCGCCGGATCGCCTCTTCGACGAAGACGTTCGAGTAGTCGATTGCGGCGATTTCTTTGAGGCCGGCGTTCTTCGCCAGCTCGAACGTCAGGCTGCCGGTGCCGCAGCCGACGTCGAGAACGCTAGCGCCATCGCGAAGCCCGGCGAAATCGACGAACAGCGGAGCGAGCCGTTTGCTCCAGCGGCCCATCAGCTGTTCATAGCCGGCCGCCGCCTGGACATTGAAAGTTGATGTCATGGGCGCCCTCAACACGTGATCAACTGTCTTCAGCCACGCCGTCGATCGCAGCGAGCAGATCTTCAGTATGTACCATCAGGTCACGCACCTGGCGCAGCATCGGATACTGGTGAAGCACGGCACGCCATCGAGGCGATGCCAGCAACTGATGCCAGACCGGCTCGAGGTTTTGCGGATCTGCATGTTGCCCGTCCGCCAGGGCGCTCGCGAATTCGAGGCTCGCCTGCGCGGACAAAAGCTGCATACGGCTGGCGGCACCAAGCAAGCGCGGCGACGTTTCCGCTGGCGCATCGCAACAATAGAGAACCGCTTTGGTCAGACCCGCCTCGTCGGTTGTCAGCGCGCGCAGCGACGCCCCGCGCAGACGCACCTTCCCTTGCCGCGTCTCGAATGAATAAGCGATGTCTTCATCGGCGTGTGCGAGCAGGCGCAATCCACGCAGCAGCCGCGAGAGATCGGTCGTTGCGGCATCGACTGAGGCCTTGGCTTCGACGAGCAGGCAAACGTCCCAGACGGCTGCTTCGTCATCGGCGTTCGCACGTCCTAGCAGGACCACGTCCCATTCGGTTTTGGCGCGCTCGGAGCTGGCGGGCAATGAAGGCGGCGCGCGCATCGACGTCACGACGCGATATGACGCGCGACCTCCGGCTGTCTCGTTGAGCCGTCGAGCCAGCGCTTCAAGCGCCTGTGCGGCCAACGCTTCGACGGCAGCGCCACGCTTTTGCGACGCAGCGCCTTGCGCAACGGCGCTGGAACTTCCCGGACGAGGCCCGTGCCGATCCCATAGCGATCGGTACTGACGCACGAGATCATCCGACGCCAACGCATCGAGACGCTGCAAGCGTTCCAACGCAGGACTGTCGAGTAGTCGACTCAAGCCGCGCCCGACTGACGATTCGTTCGCGATCTCCGGCATGCGAAGCAGACGTCGCGCGGCATCGTGGAGTTCTGACCAGGACGAGGACGACGCATACGCATGCAATTGCGTCAGCGCGTCACGTTGCGGACCCGGCAGGATTCGTTGCTGTTTGCCCGGATGCGCGATCGCATTGACGGTCGCGTGAATCGAACGGCGATCCTGATCCGCGTGAACGGACAGCGATGCGTACTCTTGCACCTGCGCCGCCCGGTGCCGAAGTACCATCGCCTGAAAAACAGGATCGCCGGATTGCGCGCGCCTCGCTTCATGGATCAGGCGCGCGAGCGCTTCGACGAACAGGCGCTTCACTGATTCGGGCGGCACTTCTCCGCGCGCCACTGCCCTGCGGGCCTGCTCGATTGCAATCGCGAGCGCCGTCGATGGACTGGCGTTTGGTGTCTGATCAGGTGCGTCGGCGAACGGCGGCAAACGATAGCGCCGAGCGACGGTCCGCAACACTTGGTCAATCAACGGAGACGATGGCAGCAGGGACATGACGATGGAGACTGTATCCGCCGTTGTAGTGGCGCAGATCATTTGTCAACGCCGTAAGCAGATCTACGGCTGAACCGATGGTAACGACGTTTCGGGCGATTCTCCACTTCGACGCTACATCTAATTGCAACGGGACGTGCCGGGCCGACGACCCGCGAGTACGATAGAAAGAATTGACCCACGAGTTTCAGGAGGCACCATGAAAGCGGTGTGCCCGCTGCACGGGCCAACGACTATCATCCGCACGAACCAGTACGGATTTCCGGTTTATGCATGCTGCTGCAATGACGTGCCGTATGTAGCAACGCCGGATGCGTGCACGAGAGCGCCGACGCAACGCGGCGCCGAGCCGAAGCAGCAGCCGGAACCGGACAAGACGAAAACGGAGTGACGGTGACGGTGTCGCATCATGCCTTATGACCGGCGTGAACCCGACCCGCAGCCTCAACCCGCCGCACGAGGCGCCGGCCCCAGCCTTTTTGCAACGGCCGCGCACGCGGCACGCAATGGCGCAACGTAGGTTTCGAGCGGCGTCTCGCTGCGCCTGAACAGCGGAATGCTGACGCTGATACACGCGATCGGCAGGCCGTCCGCGCTGCGAATCGCGCATCCGTAGCAGAAGATCTGCGCTTCGTTTTCTTCGCGGTCTTCCGCATAGCCGCGCTCGCGCGTCGCATCCAGTTCGGCGCGCAGCGCTGCGGGCTCGATGATCGTGTTGGGCGTGAAGCGTGTGAGCGTCAGGCCTTCGAGCAACGCGTCGCGCGACGCGCGATTCAGTGCAGCGAGATACGCCTTGCCGACAGAACTCGAATACAGCGTCACGCGCGTGCCGATCCGCGATGCCATGCGCACCGCGTGCGGGCTCTCCAGTTTTTCGATGTAGACCATCTCACTGCCGCTGCGCACGGCGAGATGCACGGTTTCCTGCGTCGCGTCGCGCAACGCCTGCAACGCGTCCGCTGCGGCGACGCGCACGTCGGAGCGCTCCCAGCTGCGGCTTGCGAGCATCATCAGTCGCGGGCCCAGCTCGAACGTTCCGCCGCGCAGACTCTCGACGACGAGCCCTTCAGCGATCAGCGCACCGACGATCCGATATACCGTCGGACGCGGGTAGCCGCTCGACGCAGCCAGTTGCGCCACACTCGGCGCATCCTTCGCATCGGCGATCAATTGCAGCACCGACATGAACTTCGAGAACGCGGCCGTGCCCGTCGCGCGCGCGGCTTCGATGGCATCGGTGGCGGAATTGGACATGATCGCTTCGTGAACGAAAAAAGGCGATGCGATTATAGCGAGCCGCCGTGCCGCGCCGTTTAAGCATCGATGGGCGGCGATGGTGTCACGCGACCAGGTATCCTCCATCGACGGGCAGCACGGTCCCCGTGATGAACGACGCGCCCGGCGAACAGAGAAACGCGACGGCGGGACCGATATCGTCGGGCGATCCCCAACGTCCGAGCGGCGTGCGCTCGAGAATCGCCCGTGAGCGTTCGTCGTTGTCCTGCAACGCCTGCGTAAGCGGCGTCGCGATCCAGCCGGGCGCCACGGCATTCACGCGGATGCGGTCGGTCGCATAGGCAATCGCGAGCGACTTCGTCAACTGCGCGACGCCGCCCTTGCTCGCGCTATAGCCGGGCACGAGCCCGCCGCCAAAAAAGCTCAGCATCGAAGCCGTATTGACGATCGCTCCGCCGCGCTCGCGCAACAGCGGCCGAGCCGCTGCGCACGCGCGCATCGTGCCCGTCAGGTTCACGTCGAGCACTTGCGCGAACACATCGGGATCGAGTTCGTCGCCGCGACGTATCACGCCCGCACAATTCACCAGCATGTCGAGCGACGTCAGCGACGCGAACAGCGCATCGACATCGCCTTTCGATGCGACGTCGAGCGATGCGGTCTCGATGCCATCGGCGGCAAGCGCGCTGCGTTGCGCGTCGGTCGGTGCGAGCGCTGCCGCGATCACGCGCGCGCCGAGCGCGGCCAGACAGCGCGCGACGCCCGCGCCGATGCCCTGCGTGCCGCCTGTGACGACGGCTGTCTTGCCTGCAAACAGATCGTGTTGAAACGTCATGTCGATGTGCGAGTTCAAGATTGGGTCACGCGGGCTTGCGCGGCGGCGCCTTGCTCGCCCTTGTCCTCGATCGGCACGCGCACGACGAACATGTACACGAGCGCCGCTGCGAACGCCACGCCCGCGCTGATCAGAAACGCGTTGACGAACGAGTGCGTCTGGTCGACGACCATGCCCGTGATGAACGGTGCAAACGATCCGCCGAAATAGCCGCCGAAATTCTGGATGCTGCCCAGCGACGCCACCAGATGACGCGGCGTCGCGACACTGACGAGCGCCCACGCCGCGCCGCTCGCGAGATTCACGAAGTACATCGCAAGCGACAGATAGACGATCGCGAGCGTCAGCGTCGGCGTGTAGGCGGCGGGCACCGTGAACACGGCCGCGCCGATCAGCCCGCAACAGATCGGCCACTTGCGGCTGCGCATCGGCGCCATGCCGCGCGCCATCAGGCCATCGGCGATAAAGCCGCTCGACAGCATGCCGAGCGTGCCGAAGATGTATGGAATCGACACGACCCAACCCGTCTTCGCAATCGTCAGATGACGTTCGTGTTCGAGATATGCGGGCAGCCACGTCAGATACAGCCACACCATGTAGATGACGCCCATGAAGCCGAAGATCATCCCCCACGTCGTTGCGGACGCAAACAGGCCGCGCCATTCCGCGAACGTCATCTTGCGTTCGGCGCGCGCGAGCGGTTCTTCTTCCGTCAGATGCCTGACCTCGTTCGGCTCGAGCGTCACGTCGCCGCGATTGCGATAGATCAGGTACCAGCCGATCGCCACTGCGATGCCGAGCACGCCCATCACGACGAACATCCAGCGCCAGCCGAACGCCAGCAGCAGGACCGTGAGGATCGGCGGCGCGAGCGCGGGGCCGATCGTCGACGAGGTCGTGAAGATGCCCGTCGGCCGCCCGCGCTCGCGCAGCGCGTACCATTCGCTGACGACTTTCGCGCCCGCAGGAAATTGCGGCGCCTCGCCGATGCCAAGTGCAATGCGCGCCGCCAGAAACTGCGGCAACGTGTGAACGAGGCCGCCGCACAACTGCGCGCACGACCACACGAACATGCCGAGGCCGAGCATCACGCGCGCGCCGAAGCGGTCGAGCATCGCGCCCACGGGAAGCTGCGAAAACGCGTACGCAAACGAAAATGCCGACAACAGCAAGCCCATCTGCGAAGCCGAGAGGCCCAGTTCGGTGCTCACCGAATGATTGGCGATGGACAGCGTGCTGCGATCCAGATAATTGACGATGCCCGCCAGCGTCAGGAACGTCAGCGCGATCCATTGAATGCGCCGCAGGCGCGGGGTCTTCGATTGCATGTATTGTCTCCTCCGAATGCTCTTTTGAGTCTATGTGGAAGGGTGTGTGTCGACGACGACGAATCAGTAAGTGGCGCGGCCTCCGGATAAATCGAACACCGCGCCCGTGTTGAACGAGCACGACGACGAACAGAGCCACAGCGCGAGCTCGACGACTTCATCGGGTTCGCCGAGACGCGTCATCGGGCTCTTGTCGATCATCGTCTGCACGTGCGACGGCGACATCTGTTCGAGCAGCGACGTGCGCACCGCCGCGGGCGCAATCGCATTGACGAGCACGCCCGTTTGCGCAAGCTCCTTGCCCAAGGACTTCGTCAACGCGAGCACGCCGGCCTTCGCGGCGCTGTACGCCGACGCGTTCGGCGTGCCTTCCTTGCCCGCAAGCGATGCGATGTTGACGATGCGTGCGTGTCGCTCCCGGCGCAGTGCGGGCACCAGTTGACGGCAAACATTGAAGGTGCCGGTCAGGTTGACGTCGACGATGCGCGACCATTCGGCGGGATCGTATTGTTCCAGCGGCATCGTCGGCCCCGCGTAGCCCGCGTTGTTGACGAGCAGAGCGATGCCGCCGAAGCGTTCGAGCGTTGCGTTCGCGGCGCGCTCGACGGACGCGAGATCCGTGATGTCGACGGCGAAGCGCGCGATGCGCGAATCGCGGGTGCTGGCGTCGGCTGACTCTGCATCGCGATCCCACACGGCTACCGATGCGCCGCAGTCCGCGAGCCGCTGCGCAATCGCAGCGCCGATGCCGCGCGCGCCGCCCGTGACGACGGCCACGGCGCCTGAAAAGTCATACGATGCGCGGCGCAATTCGAAAGGCGCGCTCACCGCTCACCTCACGAACTGATCGACGTAGCTCGCGCCGAGGCCGACGCGCTCGTAGTGCGCGCGGCACATGTCGAGCTTCGTGAACACGTCTTCGTAGCCGGTGTGCTTGCCATACGGATCGCAGTAGTACATCACGCCGTTGACCTGGAAGTACGTGATCATTTCCTCGACGTCTTCCGGCACATACAGCGTGTGCGTTTCGCCCGGCGGCTCGAACACATAGCTGCCTTCGGTGGCCACCCAGTCGTGCTCGAGATAGCGCCAGCGGCCTTTGAGCACAAGCCCATGCACGGCCTGCGGATGACGATGCCGGCTCAGGACGCCCGACTTGCGCACGCGCAGCAGGTTCATCCAGTAGCCACTCGATACGTTCAGGCACAGTGGCCGGAACCAGACGTTTTCGGCCTGCGGAACCCATAGTCGTTCATCTTGCGGAATCGCGGACTCGACGACGATTTCGCGCAACGCTTCGGGCGGATTGGGAAGCTGATAGGGCGTCATCGCATCGACGCCACGCGATTGGGTTGTCACCTCGCCTCCTATGTGTGCCGTCCATATTATGGACAATCACTTCGTATTGTGGACACATAGTCGGACGATTCGCGAAACGTGTCAAGCGCCTGGATGGCTCTGACCCGGGCTGCTCCCGTCCGTTTCCACGCGCGACGCGAGCGGAAACGGATGACACGGACGCGATGTCTGCGTTGAGGTCAGGTATCCGGATTGGCCGACACAAAATTCGCGAATGCGCTGTACGGCGGATTGAGTGTGACTCCGTTCGTCATAACGCCAAACGTGTTGTCTCCGCTATCGAGGAGGTAGTACATCACGGACTGAATGTTGTGCGTCTTGCGCGCCGGATAGAAGTTGTTGAGCGTGCTCGTGATGTAGCTCGCGCGATAGTCCTGCGATTTCTCCGGGCCCGTGTTCCATTCGGTGATGACGAACGGCACGCCATAGCGGGCCTTGCAATACGTCGGCAAGTCGAATCCTGGGCCTGCGCCGTCAATGCCGATGTTGAAGATGTCGCCGTACACCTCGTAGTTGTGCCACGTCGTGATGTCCCAGCGCACCTTCGGATAGCCGCCGGAGCCATCCGGTTGCATGCCGTCCCACAGCGCGTCCGCTGCGCCGATATCCGCGACACAGAAGTTGATGCCGCATTTCGCATTGGACTGCACAGCCTTTACGCCGTCGATCATTCCACGCATCACGCCGCGCATGACGGGCCAGTTCAGGTTGTTGAAGTCGATCGCTTTGGTGCCTGCGCTGGTGAAGTCGAGGACGGTCGGGACCTGCCGCGTCAGTTCGTTCCCGCATTCATAGACGGTGACACCGTATGGCTTGAGTGCATTGGCAATGGTCATTGCAGCCTGCAAGCCGCGGTTATATGCGGCAGATTCGCTGGTAAACAGGATGCCGTTCGAATCGAAGATGCCGTGATTGATCAGCACGAGCAGCGAAATTCCAGTCGGCTGGAACGCTTGCGCGAGTTTGACGACGGCATTCACCTGCTTCGGGTCGTCGGAACATCCGACGCGATAATTCGTGACGCCCATGCTCTTCAGGATCGAGATGAGTTGCGCCGGCGTGTACGTATAGTCGAAATGCCCGTTGATGCCGTAAAACGATCCCGGAGGAGCGCCGACGATCGCGCGCGGATCGCTACACGGCAGCCATTTGTCGAGATCGGTGTGCACATAGAACTGTCCATCCGTGCCGATGTGCCACATTTTTCCGCCGTACCAGAGCAGCAGCGACACGTTGTACGTGTTGCCCACGGTACTGCCATTGCGATAGATGACACCGTTGCTCACCGTCCATTTCGAGCCCCTCTTGTCGATAATGGACGAAGCCGAAGGGATCGCCGTCCCTTCCGGCGACGCGCCTGCGACCCCCGAAGTCTGACCATACGCGTTCAGAAGATACGCACCGCCGAGCGCCGTAAGGCCGCCGAGAAATTGACGTCGTTTAATCATTTTTTAACTCGTCCTTATCCAGAAAGTTTTCAGAACAAACACAACCAGGTGATCGCTTGAACTGGAAAAGACGGCGCGAGCGAATCCGTATTACGCAGTAGTCCTTACTGGTAACAACGATTCTTCGCCTGCTCGGTGCGGGGAAATGGAGAACTGCGTGAACCGCCTCTACGACACGGGAGGCGGTGATGCCAAAGCGCGGGCGTCGCCATACTTGCAGGCACACCCTTTCGAACCCGGCAGACCCTTGCGCAGCGGGTTTCGACGATTCTCCGTTTTTATCCTGCCACTACTTGCCGTCTATCCTGATGCATTGCCCCGATGCATTTCGCAAACATTGGCAATCGCGCATAACGGTTCTGCAAGTTGTTCGCGCGTGCCCGTTCGACCGGGGTAAATAATACGCGCATCAACGCTCGATTTGCATAGGCAAGCAGGTACATTCGTCTAATTAGCGCGATTCTTCCTATGTTTATTTTCGGAAAGGAAATTCCGCCTTTCTGCGTGGCGCGAGCAAAGATCTTGCGCGTGCCTCTGACGGCTCATTCGTCCGATGAGGTAATTATTGGATGTTATTCGCGCGCAAGTACGCAGTGCCGTCGATCGACGATCGGCACAATCAGCGATAGAGGCACCGCATCGTTATCCGGCAAGACATAATTACCGGTAACACGGCGGTCAAATATCGCTGAAAATTTAATCGCATCGAGAAATTTTTTTCGGAATCGACCCTGGCGCTAAAGCACTCGCGCGCCACAGGCCAGGCTATTTCGGCATGCGACCCTGCAAGTCGAGATAAAGTTGCGCCGCTCCGCCGCTCACTCGCTCTAGCGGATGGGCATTGCAGTAGTTGTCCATCCACACCATCAGCGAGTCGTAGTCGGTGTCGCGCAGAATGTCGACCCGTGTTCCCGTCGCGAGCCCGCTCAAATATCCGAGTAGCCAGGACTCGCTCGTCGCCTTGTCAGAACTGGAGTTCTTTCGGGCTATCCACTGGCCGCAAGACGGAACGCTCATCGCGGTGGTCGCGTGCGCAGCGCCGGGGCAGTTCACAGCAGATGAAATCACCAGAACGCCTAGCCATCGTCGGAACATATATGTCATTCGTTTCTCACCGGTTTTCAGGTCATTGCTCAAAGCTTCCGGTGATAAGAATGCGATTCGCTGTTTCGGTTCCTGCATGCGCACGCAAGAACCGACAAGGCACTGGGCCGCGATGCGTTCCGCCGGGCCCGGGCCCTACCGCATCACGCGGCGGGCGGCCCGCTCGTCCCTCTGACGACAAGTTCGATCGGCAGACATTCGGACTCGGGCGTCGTCTCGTCTTTCATCCAGTGCAACAGCGCGCGCGCCGCATGCACGCCGAGTTCATAAGTCGGCAGGAGAACCGTGGTCAGGGAAGGTGTGATCTGCGACGAAATAGGCAGATCGTCGCAGCCGACAATCGACAGTTGACGGGGCACGTCGATGCCGCTGCTCTGCGCTTCGAACAGGCACCCCATCGCGAGGACATCGTTTCCGCAAAAAACGGCCGTCGGCGCGGGCCGCAATTGCATCAGCTGCTTGAGCCCCGCGCGGCCGCCCTCGTAGCCGAACGGCTGCTCGACGACATTCGCTTCGGGCAGCCGGATGCCCTGCACGGCAAGCGTTTGTCTGAAGCCCTCGACGCGCTGCCGCGCGCGATCGTTTTGCCGCGTGTACCCGGAGATGACGCCAAAGCGTCGATGTCCGAGTTCCAGCAGATGCTGCGCGGCAAGCCGCCCGATCTCGCGATTGTCGAAACCGATGACAGGCGAAACGCTTTCCGAGCCGTCCGCTGCTTGTCCCGGGTAGGTCCACATCAGCAGTAGCGCGACGCGGCTTGCCCTGATCAGTTCGAAGGTCTGCGGCGCATGATCGATGCCGACGAGAACGATCGCGTCGACCGAGCGTTCGAGCAGCGCACGGACCACTTCGATTTCGGCCGCCGGATTGTATTCGTGCGCGGAGATCAGCAATTGATAGCCGGAGCTCGACAACGTCGACTGCAGCCCTTGCACTGCGCGCGCGAAGATCGCGTTGTCGAGCGTCGGCACGATCGCGCCGACGAGACGCCCTCGCCCGAGCGCGAGTGCGCGCGCCGAGCCGTCCGGCACGTAGCCGAGCGCGGCGATTGCATCGCGTATGCGAGCCCGGGTGTCGGGCTTCACGACGTCCGGGTTGGACAGCGCGCGCGAAACCGTCGATGTCGAGACTCCGGCGAGAGCGGCGACATCGCTGATGCGGGCCCGGGACAAAGTACTCATGACTTGCGGTGTGCGACTCGTTCAGTTGCTGGGATTCTAAACCGCGCCTGCAAACGCAAGACAAAAACCGCGCATCGGTTTAGTGGAAACCCCGATGCAAGCACGCCCGGATCAAGCCTATATTGAATGCAAGCGTTTGCATTGCATCAAGCAGTTCAGGTCACGAGATGACCTACGCAGAAAATCTCAGGGCATTCTAGCCCTTTTAAAATTCGCTAAATGCAAGCGCTTGCATTTTTTGCAGATCGATAAGGAGAAGGCAATGAGCGTTGTCTACCTGAAGAAGGCAGCCAAGACGCCCGAGAGCGAAACGGCGACTGCGCAGCAGGTCGTCCACGAGATGCTCGCGCGCATCGAGACGGGCGGCGAAGAGGCCGTGCGCGCCTACGCGAAGCAACTCGATCAGTGGGATGGCCCCATCATCGTGTCTCCCGAGGAAATCGAGCGGCGCGCACTTGAAGTGCCCGCGCATGTACGAGCCGATATCGACTTTGCCGCGCGCCAGGTATTCGATTTCGCTGTCGCCCAGCGACGCTCGGTCGAAGACTTCGCGGTGGAGCTTCATCCGGGTGTGACCGCGGGCCAGAAGATCGTGCCTGTCAACGTCGTCGGTTGCTACGCGCCGGCAGGACGTTACGCGCACATCGCGTCCGCGTACATGACCGTCGCGACTGCGAAGGCGGCCGGCGTCAAGACCGTCATCGCATGCTCCAGCCCGTTTCGCGGCGGCGGCATTCACCCTTACGTGCTCTATGCGTTCAAGGCCGCGGGCGCCGACGTCGTGATGACGCTCGGCGGCGTCCAGGCGATTGCGTCGATGGCGCAAGGTCTCTTCACCGGCAAGCAGGCCGACGTGATCGTCGGGCCAGGCAACAAGTTCGTTGCGGAAGCCAAGCGCGCGCTGTTCGGCAAGGTGGGCATCGACGTGTTTGCCGGCCCGTCCGAAATCGCCGTGATCGCCGATGACACAGCCGACGCGCAGATCGTTGCAAGCGATCTGGTCGGCCAGGCCGAGCATGGACACGAGTCGCCCGCGTGGCTGCTGACAACCTCCCGAACCCTCGCCGACAACGTGATGCGGCTCGTGCCCGAGCTGATCGCCGGCCTTCCGCCGACCGCGCGCGACGCCGCGGGCTCCGCATGGCGCGATTACGGCGAAGTCGTGCTCTGCGACACGCGCGAAGAGGTGGTACAGGTATCGGATCGCTACGCCGCCGAGCACCTCGAAGTGCAGGCCGCGGAACTCGACTGGTGGCTGGAACACCTGACCTGCTACGGCTCGCTCTTTCTCGGCGAAGAGACCACGGTCGCCTTCGGCGACAAGACGAGCGGGCCCAATCATGTGTTGCCCACCAAGGGCGCGGCACGCTACTCGGGAGGGCTCTCCGTCCACAAGTTCATCAAGACGCTGACGTGGCAGCGCATGACGCGCGATGCAGCGAGGCAGATCGGCGAAGTGACCGCACGCATCTCGCGGCTCGAAGGCATGGAGGCGCACGCGCGCACCGCCGACGACCGGTTGCGCAAGTACTTTCCGAACGATCAGTTCGTGCGCGGTGAACCGGTCGTGGTTTGACGCGCTCTCACGCGTTCACAGTCAAAGGAGCACGACTTGAACATACACAGGATGTTCGATCTGCACGGCCGCACCGCGCTCGTCACGGGCGGCAACGCCGGGATTGGCGCCGCATTGGCGCGAGCGCTTGGCTATGCGGGCGCGCGTGTCGTGCTCGTCGCGCGCCGGCGCGCCGCGCTCGATGAAACCGCGAGTGCGTTGCAGGCGGAAGGCATCGACGCGCACACGAGCGCGTGCGATCTGAGCGACCTGTCGGCGGCTCGCGCATGCGCGCTCGAAGCGGCGCAACGGCATGGGCCGATCGACATCCTCGTCAACGCGGCCGGCGTCAACCTGCGTCAACCGTTCGAAGAAGTCACGCCGGATACATGGCATCGGCAGCTCGCGATTCACCTGGGCGCGCCGTTCTTTCTCACGCAAGCACTCGCGCCGCAGATGAAAGCGAACGGCTACGGCCGCATCATCAATATCGCGTCGCTGCAGTCGTATCGCGCGTTCGGCAACAGCGCGCCCTATGGCGCCGCGAAGGGAGGCGTCGTGCAGTTGACGCGTGCCATCGCGCAGACGTGGTCGATGCACGGCATCACGTGCAACGCGATCGGCCCCGGCTTCTTTCCGACCGCGCTGACAGCGCCCGTATTCGACGATCCCACGCTCGCGGATCATCACGCGAAGCAGACGTGCATCGGCCGCAATGGGCGTCTCGAAGATCTCTACGGCGTGGCCGTCTTTCTCGCGAGCGAAGCGTCGGCCTACATCACCGGGCAGACGATCATGGTCGACGGCGGCTATACGGCGCGTTGAACACGGTTACGGAGCATATCGATGAAAGCGCTTGTTTATACGCAGCCCAATGAGATCCAGTTGATGGAACGCCCTTATCCGGAGATCGGCGACGACGAGGTGATCGTCAGGATCGACGCGGTCGGTATTTGCGGCTCGGACATGCACGCGTTCCACGGCCATGATCCGCGACGCAAGCCGGGGCTCGTGCTCGGTCACGAGTTCTCGGGGACGATCGCCGATACACGTGCGCAAGGCCTGCAATGCGGCGCGCGCGTGACGGGCAATCCGTTGATCACATGCGGCCGCTGCGAGTACTGCGAGCAGGGACGCGACAACCTCTGCTCGAATCGCACGATGGTCGGCATGACGCGGCCTGGGGCGTTTGCGGAGTACATGTCCATTCCGGCTTCGAGCATCATCGCGATACCGCCGGACATGCCCGCCGCGCACGCCGCCGTCACCGAACCGGCAGCGACCGCGTTGCATGCGCTGAACCTGTCGATGCGCGCATTGACGAGACCGCTGCCGGAAAGCCGCACGCTCGTGATTGGCGGCGGCGCAATCGGCATGCTTTCGGCGCTGCTGCTTCGCTCATATGGTTGCCGCGCGGTCGAGCTGGCGGAGGTCAATCCTCTGAGGCGTGCATCGGCTGCGGAGCACGCCGGCTGCACCGCCTTCGATCCCCTCGCGAGCACAGTGCCCGAGAACCGCTTCGACTTCGTGATCGACGCCGTAGGCGCAAAACCCACGCGCGCCCTCGCGCTGGCTGCCGTCAAGCCGGGGGGCGTCATCATGCATATCGGCCTGCAGGATTGGGCGAGCGAAATCGACATGCGCAAGCTGACGCTCGCGGAAATCACCTTGCTCGGCAGCTATACGTATTCGATGGCCGATCTTCGCGCGACGGTGGCCGCGTTGCATGAAGGGGCGTTCGGCTCGCTGGAGTGGCTCGACATTCGTCCGCTGGACGAAGGCGGCCATGTCTTCGCCGAACTCGACAAGGGCCGCATTGCGGCGAGCAAGGTCATCCTGACACCGGAAGCGTAATGCGTCCGGCGATCGCGCACAGACAGCAACAGTCGATGCCGGCGACGATCAGCGGCCGATGAGCCGCCGCCGACACGACGGGCCACGCGCATTGTGTCCCGGCCCGTCGATTAGAGAAGAAAGCGCATGAGCGCCTGGAGGGTAACGAGGTCTCACGGACCCTTTCCAATGGAGAACCCACGAGGAGGCAACATGAAACAGGAGTTGGTCATCCGAAGCGCAAAGGACGTTTCCGATTTCGTCGATGAACAGGCGGGAGGCAGGTCAACGTTTTTGATCGTCATGATTGCGCTCGGCGGCGTCTTCGTCGATGCGTATGACTTTACGAGCCTGGGCATCGGCGTTCCCGCGCTCACGAAGACGTTCGGGCTCAGCCCGATCGAAGTGGGCAGCGTCACGGCGATGATGGCGATTGGCGCGTTCATCGGCGCGATCTGGGGCGGCAAGGCAACGGACAAGGTCGGCCGGTACAAGATGTTTCTCGTCGACCTCATTCTGCTGGTGGTGGCCGCGCTCGGCGCGGCGCTGTCCGTGAATCTGCCGATGCTGCTCGTCTTCCGGTTTCTGCTCGGCCTTGGCGTGGGACTCGACTTTCCAGTGGCGCTGAGCTTCATTGCCGAGTTCGTCAACCGGCGCAAGCGCGGCGCCGGTGTGAATCTGTGGCAGTTGATGTGGTACGTCGCTGCATCGTGTACCGGCTTGATCGCCATTCCCTTCTATTTCGCCGGCTTCGGCGATGACCTGTGGCGGGTGGCCGTCGGTTTCGGCGCCCTGCCCGCGCTGATCATCCTCGTTCTGCGCTTCAAGTACGTCAAGGAGAGCGCGCCGTGGGCCGCGCAGAATCTGGGGCTGGCCGAGGCCGCGCGCATTCTCGAGGCCACGTACAAGATCAAAACGCGTGTCGTGCACGACGCGGCCCAACGCGTCCCTCAGTTGCGCGAGCAGCCAGCGTTCGGCGAGATCTTTACGTCGCGATTCATCAAGCGGACCATTCTCGTATCGGTGATTTGCGCGACGCAGAGCCTCGAGTATTTCGCCATCGGATTCAACCTCCCGTCGATCTCGCAGGCGCTGTTCGGCAAGGAGTTCATCAACGCGATCGTCGGCGCGATTGCGTTCAACGCATTCGGGATCGTAGGCGCGCTGCTGGGCGTCGCGGTGACGAAGAGGATGGGCGCGCGCAGGATGGCCATCGCCGGCTATGTGCTCGTGCTGCTGTCGTTGCTCGCGCTCTTCAAGGTGCACGATGCGCTGCCCATCGAATACACGGGCCTGCTCGTCGGCCTGATGATCCTCGGTCATGCGTTCGGTCCCGGCGCCCAGGGCATGACGATGGCCGCGCTGTCCTATCCGACGCGGATTCGCGGAGTCGGCACCGGCTGGGGACAAGGCATGGTTCGCGTGGGGAGCATCACGGGGTTCTACTTCTTTCCGCTGCTCGTCGCGGCGGTGGGCTTCTACAACATGATCGGCATTCTGATGCTCGCGCCCGCGCTCGGGCTGGTCGCGGCGCTGCTGATCAAATGGGAACCCGTTGGAGCGACCATCGAGGAAAGCGACGGACAACATCGCGCAGAGGACGCCGTGCTGGAAGGCAACATGTAGCGGATCGCGGCACGGGGACTACGCATTGACTTCGATCATGTGAGCAAGCCATGACGGTAGTCCCCGATTCCCGATGCTCCAATTGCATCGTGACGTGTCGACGCTTCTGAACGAATCGAGAGAGATCAGCTTCGCTAACGGCTAGCGCAGATCGGCGCGCAATTCGCGCACGCCCCGCCCCAGGCGCTGACGCAGCAGCGTTCGCAGCGTCGCGCCGTCGAGATAGCCGACTTCAGCGGCGATCGCCTCCAGGTCGAGACCGCTGCCGTGCAGAAGCGATTGCGCGCGCTCGACACGCAAGTCCTGAAAGTAGGCGAGCGGCGATTTTCCGAGCACCTCCTGACAACGGCGCTGCAACGTGCGCGCGCTGGTCGCGAGCGCGGCGGCGGCTACCTGCAGCGAAAACCCTTCCTTTAGATGATCGCGGGACCATCGCTCGAAACGCTCGATCAACGGGTCCGCCAGCGCCAGATGATTGGGGATGATGTACGGCGCCTGTAGCGAGCGGATGTCGGCGAGCAGGAAACGCGAGACGAGTGCGGCCAGCTCCGGGCTCGCTTTGCGAATCAGCCAGAGCGCGAGATCGAGGTGGCCCATCGCAGCGCCCGCCGTCACGCCGATGTCGGTCGCCACGAGCATCCGCGATTCGTCGAGCGAAACACTCGGATAGCGTTGCCTGAAGAGCGGCGCGAGCGACCAGGTCGTCGTCGCTTCCCGATGATCGAGCAGTCCCGCTTCGGCGACCAGAAACGTCCCGATACACGACGCGGCAATGAACGCGCCCTCGCCCCGCCACACCTGCAATTGCGCGGTGGCGTCCTTCACATCCGCGCGTTCCAGCGCGGGAACCAGCAAATCCGAAGTCGTTGCGCCGAGTGCGGGCACCACGACCCAATCGGGCTTCAGCGCAGGCGTGATCGCTTGCACGGGAATCGAGAAGCCTTGCCCCGAGCGCACTCTTCTGCGCACGCCCACGACTGTCACGTCGAAGCGCGGTGCACCGCCCATCGTGCGTGAAGCGAGCCTGTTCGCGACGCCGAGCGCGTCGAGCGTCACGGCAAGCCCTGTATCGAACAGTCCATCGAGAGCGAGTATGGCGATGCGCATGGCGTAAATGACCCCAAAGTTGTCATATGCGACGATACCGCTTTTTGCGTCCGAAGGCTACATTAGACTCCGTCGCGCATCGACGTGCGCAATCATCAGGAGATCACGAATGAAAGTCCTCGCCATTGACCGGGCCTCGGGCAATTGAAATGAAAACAGCTTTCGCTTCCACGCTTGCCGCGCTGTCTATCTTCGCGGCGACGGCGACCGCCGGCTACGCTGAGCCCGCGCATCCGCCGACGCCCACGACGAAAATGCTTGCGATCGGCTCGGTGACACCGGGCGCCAAGCCGGATGAAGTACGCGCGATCCTGCCCATCGAAGTGCGGAAGACGGTCGACCTCTATCTGGACGGGAAGATCGATCAGTGGTTCTCGTTGCAGGGGCGTTCCGGCGTGGCATTCATATTGAACGTAACGGACCCGGCCGCCGCACGTGAAATGCTCGAACAGTTGCCGTTGGGGCGCGCGCATCTGATGACGTTCGAGTTGATTCCTCTCGCGCCGCTCAATCCGCTTCGTCAATTGCAAGGAGTAGAAAGCGCCAGCTCTGACGATGTCGTTTCCGTTTCCGCCACAGGCCGCGGCGAATAGCAACGCGCTCTTGCATTGCCTTCCAGTCGCCGAAATGCGGCCATATCGATGTTTTCGTCGACAGCAGAACGGCAAGCCCGGCGTCCAACGTACCGCCGTCGACGCGCTACCCATCAACCACGCGTGGTCGCCCCTTTTCGTTGCTTGCCGCCCCGCACAGCGGGCCGCGAACCTATATCGTGGGCATGCTTCGGCTCGTCATAAGCGGTGGCGACGGTGCGCAGGCCGCCGCGGACCCGTTCTATAACGTGCCCTTCCTGCCGTCTCGCGTAGACGACATACGCCGACCATGAAAACTCGGGCGCGCCCTTGACGAGCCGCAGACGGCCGTCCGCCAGAAACGGTTGCGCGGTGCCGATACGAAAATAGCCCGATCCTCCCACCGACAACAGATAAGTCAGCGCCAATGGGCCGAGCGAAATGGAGACGGGCGGATTGCTCAGTTCGGGAAAGGCCGCGTGATGGTTCGCCGCAAAGCTCGGCCCCCAATCGACGAACACATACTCCGCGGGGTCCATCGCGCCATCTGGTGCGGTCGTCACCATGACCAGCCTTTCCTCCACCAGCAACTCCGAAATCAAATCCGGACGTTGCGGCGGATTGTAGAGAACGGCAATGTCGAGCGAGCCGTCGTGGACGCGATCGAGCAATCGCATCGGACTGTCGACCTCCGCCCGCAACGCGATCTCCGGACACTCACGATGCATCCAGATGAGCCAGTCGGTCAGAAGCGGATGCCACAAGCTGAGCTCGCCGCCGAGACTCACGCCCTCTTCCCGTCCGGGCGGCAGCGCCACATGCTGGCGGGCCTGCTCCCACACCTGAACCAGAGTCGTCGCGTGCCGGACGAAGCGTTCGCCCGCTGTCGTCAGGCGCGCGCCCGCCTTGTTGCGCACGAAAAGCCGACGCCCAAGCTGTTCCTCCAGCGTGCGGATTCGCGCGCTTACCGCCGTCTGCGTGAGGTGCAGGCGCTCGGCAGCCGATATGAAACTGCCGCTCGCGGAGACTTCCAGGAAGGTCCGCGCCAAGATGATATCCATCGTTTCATAACAAAATTTTTGCACTCAATTGCAATGATAATGCATTTGCCTATTGACAAAAGCAACCGGACAATGGTCATGAAGTCGATTACATCCGAACTGTCCGGACGCGCACGACGCGGGACAGCAATTGCATAAGAGGTGAAATCATGATGGAACTGATCATTGCCGGAGGAACGGCATTGGGTTTAGGGGCCTGGGCGACCGTATTGCTGGCGACGCATATTCCCGAACAACTCCTCATCGGCGGACAGGATCACGGCCGATATGCGTACCTCGGCGAAGACGATGACGCGGTCGAAGCAACGTCATCGAACAGCATCGACGTCAAACCGTTTCGCCCCGCGTTCGCCGATGCGCGTGCGCGTGCGCGCCGTTACGCGAATCCGCTTCGTGAAAGCCGCAGGCGTCGCGCGCTCGAAGAGCGGACGATCCGCGAGACGATCACCGATTGAGTGCGGGGACTGCGATGGCCTTATCTCGAGCGGCAGCGGGAGAACTGATCGACGTTCGACCTCTCGGCGAAGCATTGCCGGATTCGAAATCCACGACGCTGATGCGTTCGGATCACCTTGAGGTCGTGCGGCTGGTGCTCCCGATGGGCAAACATATTCCCGAGCATCGCGCGCCTGGCGAAATTACCGTGCAGTGCATCGAGGGCGCCGTTCAGTTCGGCACGAGCGCCGGAACGCAGTCGATGCGCGCCGGAGACATGTTGTTTCTCCTCGCCGGCGAGCCGCATTGGCTGGAAGCGCTGGAAAACGCGTCGGTGCTCGTCACCCTCTATCTCCCTCACAACGGCTAACGCAACAGAAAGTCGTCCACAACGCGCGATATATGATCGAATTGAACTGCTAGCAGTGCACTTCTCATGTACCGCCTTTTCTGGGAGACCCATGATGGACGATTCGATGTATCCGCTGCCCGATGCCGAGATTGCAGCCATGCGTCGCGACCTTGCACCCGCGCCGCTCGCCGCATTCAAGGCATTCACTGAGAGCGTCTTTGCGGACGGAGCATTACCCGCAAAAACAAAAGAACTGATCGCGATCGCGGTCGCCCATGTCACGCAATGCCCCTATTGCATACGCGCACATACGAGAGCGGCGATGAAAGCGGGCGCGACGGACAACGAGATCATGGAGGCGATCTGGGTCGCGTCCGAAATGCGCGCCGGCGCTGCGTTTGCTCATTCGACCATCGCACTCGACATGATGAGGAAACAGCACAAATAGAGCGATGATGTTCGCTATGGGGTGCCGTCACAGTGACGATCTCGTAGCGAACACTGAAGCCACTTGCCGTTCCTGCACGCCCACACGCACGCCTGCGCCCGTCAGGCACATCGTATGCAAGAAACCCCGCGTCACAAGAACGATAGACGCGAAGGGGAACACACCGATGGCGGCATCGACGGGCGCGACAATGCAAGCGATGCAGCAGACGCTGCGCGAGGTCTTCGGCCTCGAATCGTTGCGGCCGGGCCAACGCGAGATCATCGAGAGCGTCATCCAAGGCCGGGATACGCTCGCCATCATGCCGACAGGGGCCGGCAAATCGTTGTGCTACCAACTGCCCGCGATGCATCTGCGGGGCCTGACGCTCGTCGTGTCGCCATTGATCGCGTTGATGAAAGACCAACGGGACAAGCTGGCCGCTGCGGGTGTCGACGCGTTGCAGATCAACAGCACGCTGAAGACCGACGAGGAACGCGACGCATACGAAAGGCTGAACACCGCATCGCGAGCGATCGTCTTCGTCACGCCCGAACAGTTGGGCAAACCCGCGCTGCTGGACGCACTCCGATGCGGCGACCGATCACGCGCAGGTACACGCAGCATCGAGCGCAAGCGCGTGAGTCTCGTCGTCGTCGACGAAGCGCATTGCATTTCGCAATGGGGCCACGATTTCAGACCGGCCTTTCTGCAAATCGCCGATGCCGTCCGCAATCTCGGGCGTCCGCCGATGCTCGCGTTGACGGCCACCGCGACATCGGCCGTCGTCGACGATATCGTGCGCTCGCTCGGCATGCGCGAGCCGTGCGTGCTGCAAACAGGCATCTATCGCGAGAATCTGCATTACAGCGTCATGCAGGTGTCCGTGTCGGGCGGCAAGGGACGCGCATCGACGCGTTCCGCGCAGGCAAAACTCTCCGCCATCCGCAAGCTGCTCGCGCAGAGCGACGAGCCCGGCATCGTCTATACGGCGACCGTCCGCGAAGCAGAACGCCTTTCAGCGGCGATCCGCGAATTGGGCGTGCCCGCCGCGCTGTATCACGGCCGGATCAGATCGCGTGAGCGTCAGGAGGCACAGGACCAGTTCATGCGCGGAACCGCACGCGTGATGGTCGCGACGAACGCATTCGGTATGGGCATCGATAAAGCCGACATTCGCTTCGTGGTCCACTACCAGATGCCGGGCAGCATCGACGCCTACTATCAGGAAACCGGACGTGCGGGACGCGACGGCGAAGCGGCCCGCTGCATGCTGCTGTTCGATCTGAACGACCGGCGCGTCCAGCAATTCCTGATGCTCGGCCGCTATCCGGAGCGCGAGCTCGTCGAACGCGTGCGCGAGGCGCTTGCGCAAGCCGACACGGCATCGACGGCGGGCGTGAGCACGCGCGAACTCGCACAGGCGATCGGCAATATCGGGCGCAACAAGCTTCAGGTTGCGCTCAAGATTCTGCTCGACGCGGGTCTCGTATCGCGTAACCGCGCACGCCGGTACGTGCTGCGCAATGACGCGCAAGACGACGATGCGCTCGAAGCGGCGCTCGGACAATACGGCGAACTTGCCGAGCGCGACCGCGCCGCGCTTCAACAGATGATCGACTACGCGCAGACGGGTCGATGCCGCTGGCGCACGATCCTCGAATACTTCGGTTACAGCGATGAGTTCGAGCGATGCGGCACGTGCGACAACTGTCTGTATCCGCCGCATATCGAGCCCGCGCGACAGCCCGTCACCGCGCAAGGCCGCATGCTCGATACCGCGCGCAGGACGCTCGACGCGCGGCGCGGCTTTGTGCGCGGCCAGGCGGTTCGCGTGCGCAAATACGGCACGGGCCAGGTCGCATTTGCGACGACGGAACAGGTTGCCGTGCTGTTTCCCGATGGAACGACGCGCACTTTTCTCTCGCGGTTCGTCAGGCCGGCCGATGCCGAACGCAGCGCTTCTCGCTAGCCCTCTGCTGGCCGCTTTCCGCATTCAAAGTGCCTCTCGAATCGTGGACCGCGAGGTGTACACGCACTGCGCGGAACGCGCATTGCTCGAACGATAGCGAACCGATCAACCAAGGAGGCTCGAATGAGCACTGGCAAGAAGGAACAGAACCCGACCAGCGAGAAGCCGGAGCATGCCGTCGACAAGGCGATTGAAGACACCTTTCCGGCCAGCGACGCACCGGCGACGGGCGGCACGACCCGGATCGAGTCCGACAACGAAGCACCGAAAAAAGACAAACCGGAGCGGTCAAAGGACCAAAAGCACTGAGATCCGGCACCGCAAACGTGAAGCGATTGCGATGAAATGAACTGGGCGCACAAAAGAACAGGGCTTATGCCTGACAAGTCTGCAAACCATCGGCATAAGGCTTGCTGACCGCTCGACAAGTCCACGCTGCTTTAGACTGCATGCGCTGATCGGCCGCGCGCCGGATGTGGGAAGTCCCCGCACGGCCGATGACGCAAGGTTGCTGACGGAGGCTTCATGCGCCCCACTCAATCGACTGACCGACACCCCATCGACCCTCTGCAGTCCGTGCCGGACACCTCCAGTCCAGCCTACGCGACGCAACATCCCGTAACCCGCGCGTTCGACCGGTTTGCGTCGACGGTCACGCGATGGGCAGGTTCTCCCGTCGCGTTCGGCGTTGCCGTCATCGCCATCGCGGTCTGGCTCATCACGGGGCCCATCTTTCACTATTCCGATGGCTGGCAACTCGTCATCAATACAGGCACGACCATCGTGACGTTCCTGATGGTCTTTCTGATCCAGCAAAGCCAGAACAAGGACAGTGTGGCCGTCCATTTGAAGCTGAATGAGCTGCTTGCCTCGCATAGTGGCGCGAACAACAAACTGATCGGCATCGAGGACGCGTCAGAAGAGGATTTGCGACGTATCGCCGATGCCTATCTCCAGCTCGCCGAGCAAGCCGGCAAACGGCATCGCGGCGCCGGCAGCGTCGAGAAGTCGGTCGCCCACGCCAAAGCGAACGTCGACGGGGGCAAGGATTAGGATGAGCGCGCGAAAACGCGTCGAGGGCATGTGTCGGTTCGTTCGGCCCTTGTCATACCTCCGACAAGAACGCGCCTGACAATAACGGGTTTCCCTCGTTGCCCACGGCGCTTCCTCCACGATGTCGACTACCGTTGATTTTCCCGCGCCGGTGCGCGACTGGATCTTGCACAATCTCGCGCGCGGTGTCGAAGCGCGGTCCGTCGTCAACGAACTCGTCAGCCACAAGACGGCTGTCGAAGTGGCGGCCGCGATGGTCGATGCCGTCGCCTCGGCCCTGCTGTACGGCACGTCGCTGCCAGGCGAGCGGCTGGAGATAGGCGGCGCTCCCGTCAGCTATGAACCCGAGCCGTTGCGTGTGCCCGAAGGTCCGCTGATCCACCTTGGCGAACGGGAAGTGCGCGTGCTGTTGCGCCTGCAACGACCCGCTGCCGTCCTGTTTTCCGAGTTGCTCGGCGCGCACGAATGCGAGGAGCTCATCGCGCTTGCGCGCCCTCGCCTTATCCGCTCGACCGTCATCGATCCCGTCACTGGACGCAATATCGTCGCCGGCCATCGCAGCAGCGACGGCATGTTCTTTCGTCTGCGCGAGACACCGTTGATCGCGCGCATCGAGGAGCGCATCGCGGAACTGACGGGATTCCCCGTCGAAAACGGCGAAGGCCTTCAGATGCTTCGTTACGAGGCCGGTGCGGAATCGACGCCCCATGTCGACTACCTGGTGCCGGGCAACGACGCGAATCAGGAATCGATCGAACGCAGCGGTCAGCGCGTGGGCACGCTGCTCATGTATCTGAATGACGTCGAGTCGGGCGGCGAAACGGTCTTTCCGCAGGTCGGCTGGTCGGTCGTGCCGCAACGCGGCCAGGGATTCTATTTCGAGTACGGCAACCGTTCCGGCCGGTGCGATCCCGCATCGCTGCACGCGAGCGCGCCGTTACGCGCCGGTGAAAAATGGGTGGCGACGAAGTGGATACGTTCGCGACAATTCGTGCCGCGCGGCTAGTCGGTTCAGTACTTCGGCAAGCAGCACGCTCTGCGTTGAAGCTAGCGGGGCGCAACCATCGTCCTGCCTACGCGCTCCGCGATAACGCAGCGCTGGCGAGCCGGGCCTGTGCGATGCACACGCCCGGCTCGTGCAAGTTCAACGCTGGAATATCTCGTCGGCGACCCAGCCATTCGACGTGAGATGCACGCCTTCGCGCAACTGCATCTTGCCCTCGCCTTCGATCACGCGCGCGAGCATCGGGAAAACGCGGCGCACGTCGTCGTTTTGCGTCCACGGCGCCGGCTCGATCTTGTACGTGTAAATCACCGACGTGGCCGTCTGCCCATTTTGCGTGACGGGCGGCTCCCATCCAACAACCTTGTCGAGCTTGAGCGTCGCCACGCAAAGGTCGGCCGGATGCGTGACACGCAACGTCCCCGTCGCGATGACGACGGGAACGTGCAGATAGTACTTCTGTCCTTCCGCCGTGAGGTCGTATGCTCGCGCGTTCGCGGTGATCTTCTTGCCGCTCTCATCCTTGCGTTCGACGACGACGTTCTTGCCCGTCACGAGACCGACCCTCTCGAGCACCGGCATCTGCACTGCGTCGCGGCTCTTCGCCGCCTGGTCATCGGTCGTCACGTAGATCGGCCAGTCGTATTTCGCAACGCACAGATGGCCGCGCTTCGCGAGGAAGTCGTTGATCGTCGTGGTGAAATTGTCGATGCTCGCGTCTTGCGTCTTGTCATGGCAACCGCTGAACAGCACAACGGCAATCAGGGAAGCCGCGATGCATGCGTGGCGCGCGGCAGTGGAACGTCGCTTCATGGTGTTGTTGCTCTGGTTAGATGTTGCGAAAGTACGTGCAGCGCGGATCGCAGCAGCGGTCCGCGCATCGAGATCAGTTCACACAGGCCCCGCTCGTCGGCGGCGTTGCGGGCGGCTGATAGCCATCCGTCAGCGTGTTCAGGAAGCAGATCACATCCTGAATGTTCTGCTCGCTCATCACCGGTGCGGAATGGAACGCGCGTGGCTGCGTACCGCTGCCGAGCGTGTTGCTGCCGCCGTCGCCCGTGCCCATCGGCACTTCTTCGTCGACGTTGCCCTGGTAAGCCGTCGGCAAGTCGTTGAAGGTCGACACGGCCGCACCCGATGCATACGTCGGGAAGAGCGCATAGGTCGGGTTCTGCGCGACGTTGCTCGTGTCGCCGCCCTTGCTCGGATACCAGTACTCCGGATTCGTATCGCGCGTGTTGTAGAAGTGGACCACCTGCGTGAGCGAATGGAACACGCCGTTGTGGAAGAACGCAGTGCGTGTCGCCACGTTGCGCAGCGTCGGCACCTTGAACAGTCCGCAATACGAATCGGCCGCGCCCGGTGCGCTCGGCGCGTGGTCCGTGCGATACGGACCGCACACGCCCATGTCGTAGTACGACGCGTCGGCGTTCGCGGGGATCGGGTCGGGATTGTTCGGGATCTGCGTATCGTTGCGCGGCAGGCCGAGCGACTGATACGTGAAGTCGGTCATCAGGCCCACGCTGCCGTTGAAGTTCGCGCCGGCATAGTGACATGCCGAGCAGTTCGCGGTGTCGTTGAAGACGACGAGGCCGCGCAACTCGGCCGCCGTCAGCGTGCCGCCGATCTTGTTGCCCAGGTACAGGTCGAACTTGCTCGAATACGGATGAAACGTCGGCTCTTCGCTCTGGAATGCCTGCAGTGCCTTGCCGATACTCGCGAACGCGGTGTCGGTACTGGCGAATACGCCGGCGCCGAACGCCTGCTGGAACAACGCCGCATACGACGCATTCTGCACGGCCTGAACCACGCTCGCCTTCGACGTGTTGTTCATCTCGATCGGATTGAGCAGCGGAAGAGCCGGCTGGTCGGCGAGCGAATCGGCGCGGCCGTCCCACATGAAGCCGCCACCGGGCGCATTCTGCGAGACTCCATCCGGATTGTCCGCGTTGTCGGCATAGGCCGGTGTCATGTCCTTATAGCGCAGCGACGGCACGGCGCGCACGCCCGCCTGCGACGGATCGGACCCGAGCTGCACGGCGAGACTGTTAGGCGGCCCGTATGCATACGCCGGGTTGTGACAGCTCGCGCACGACATGTTCTTGTTGCCGGACAGATTCTGATCGAAGAACAGTTGTTTGCCGACCTGCGCGGCAAGACTGAGCGTGACCGTCAGCGTGGATGCGGGCGTGGATGTCGATGTGGACGAGCCGCCACCCGATGAAGCCGACGACGCGTCATTGCTTCCACCGCCGCCACAGGCGGCCAGGATCAGCGAGAACGCGCATAGGGCGCCAGCATAGAGTTTGCGCATGTCGTTTCCTGTTCTTTGTTTTGTCTGCTTGCGTGTGGCCTTCAGCCCCGTGCGCGATAAAGGAATGAAGCGGCCAGATGAAACGGCTAGCCGAAACAGGTGGCCCGCTCGAGAGCGGACCACCGTCTGACGATGCAAGAGGAGCAAGAGCACATGGCGGGAGGCGTCAAGCCGCCTCCCAGGCCGCTTACTTGCTGACTGCCCAGACGTTCGCCTGCGTCTTGTCCGGACCGACTTGCGCCGTCGCGAGGGACGTACCCGACACGTCGCCCGGATTGAGCTTCTGCGTGTACGCCGACGGAATCACATACGCGTGGTTCATCGGACGCACCGAGTCGAAGTGCGTATCGGCGCTGCCCAGGAACTCCGGCAGATTCGCGATGTTCTGCGCGATGAAACGCTCCGTGTACTTCGCGCGGCTCAGGTACGATGCATCGTTACCCGGATCGCCGATCTGGAACATGTCCTGCAGCGTACGCACGAACGAGAAGTGGCTGTATGCATCGCTGTCGACGACGCCCGTACCGTTCTGCTGGTTCGTCAGCACGCCGAAGATCGAGTTGCCGTGGCCGAAGTTGCCGTTGCTGTAGTTGAGCAGCGGCGTCGCGCTCTTGATCCACTTGCCCGTCGAATCCTGCTGCAACGGTTGATCGCCACTCGTCTTCGCCGTGTTCCAGCCGCAGCACGACGTGCTGGTGCCGCCGCCTTCGTCGAACATCACGACGATCGCGACCTTGCGCTGGCGGTTCGCCCACAGCGGCGAGCTCTCGATCTTGTTGACGAGCTGCTGCACGTATGCGTCGCCGCGCTGGATGATCGGATTGCCCTTACACGACGTGTCCGAACCGACGCTGTGCATGTCGTCGCACTGGTCCGGCATGACGAAGTTCAGATTGCCCACGTCGCCCGTCGCGAGGTCGGTTCCGAGCTGGTCATAGTCGTAGCCCGCCGGAATCGGATAAGCCGTCGACTTCGACCACGCCGTCGCGTCCCATTGCGTGCCGGCAACCGTGCGGTTGTCAGCATAGAACTCCGGCAGATTGCGCGTGCTCTGGTAAGCCATGCCCGGATGGTGCTTGGTCTTGTACAGGCCGCCCGGCGCCGCAAAGTTGGCCGTGCCCGGACCGCCCGCGCCCGTGAACGTGCCCGTTACGGCGGCATCGGCAATGCTGTCGGCACGCGGGTCCTGGCCCGGGTTCATCGACTCGCTATAGGTGCGCCACGTCATGCCCGCTTGCGAGATCAACGTGAAAAGGCTCGGAGCCGAGACGTTGTGGTTCGCCACGGAACCGACGTTGCACGACGCGCTGCCGTAGTTCGACAGATGCGCAGTGTCGAGCGGCGGCGTCGTCTGGGTCGCCACGAGAGGCTGGCCATCCGATGCCTTGCCGCCAGCAAACGCTACGTCCGTCGGCGCATTGTTCACGCCCGTGCCAGCCGCGCCGGCCCCGCAACCCCACCAGTTGTCGTCGGTGATGCCCCAGTCGTCCGCGCCGCCAAGCGCCGTGTAGTTCGGCTCGCTCGGGTTGCCCGTCGCGTAGTACGTCGTGAACTGGCTGCCCGTCGTCAGAAGGTTGTTGATGTTCGGCGCGTATTGCGAGCCGAGGATCGAGTTCGTGCTCTTGTTCTCCATCATGATGATGAAGATGTTGTCGTAGCGCGGGATGCCTTCGACGTTGAACGCAGCCTGCTGTGCCTGCGCGAACGTAATGGGTGCCTGCGTCTGGGCCGGCGTCACCGCGGTTCCGGCCGTCACATGCCCCGATGCGACGAGCGGCGGCAGCGCCGGATCGCCCCCGACCACCGCGAGATTGTCCGGATACAGATCGGCGCGATCGAGCTTGGTCGTTGCATACGTGTAGCGGTTCGCGAGCTGGTTCTCTTCGAACAGCACGACTTGCTGCTCGGCGCCCGAGAGCTTGTTCGCATCGCCGAGGGCATCCGCGCCGCTCACCGTCACGGCCGACGCCGACGCGCCGAACGCCGGACCCGTCAGGCGGTTCGCGACATTCGTCTTCTCGGTTGCGTAGGTGCTGCCGTTTGCCTCGACAAGACGCTGCACTTCGCTCGACATCGGGCTGATCACGACGCTGGACGTACCCTGGTCGGCGATCTGCGCAGCCGACGCGCGAAGAATCATATGGCTAGTCACAGCCGCGCCGCTTGCCGTGTTCTTCGCGGACGTCGGAATGTCGGCGACGAGCTGGCCCGCACCGCTGCTTTGCAGTGTGAAGTGACCGTTGCTATCCGTCTTGGCCGACGGCTCGCCCGAGTCGAGCTTGCCATTGCCGTTCGTATCGACGAACACGGTCGCGCCCGTGTAGTAGCCGGCCTTGATGGTCGGGTCGCCCGTCGTGCTGCCCGGCACATACGCGCTGGACGCGACGACGCCGCTATAGGTCTGCGTCTGTGCCGTCGCCGCAGGAGATGCCGATCCATTGTCGTTGCCACCGCACGCGGCCAGCATGCACGCCGACGCGATCGAGGTCAGGAAAAGCGCATTACGTTGAGTTAGTTTTACCGACATTGTGGGGGTTTCCTTTTGTTGTAGGTGCGACTTCTGTGCTCCACGAAGCCTGCTTGCGATATTCACAAGACACGACAGCGTGAATCTTTCGATGCCTTGGGAGGAAACAGGTATCGAATCCCGAACCTTGCAATTAGCTGAAACTGGCCAAGCACTTTCGTTTGAATAGGAATCAACCCGCCGTGCGAGTGGACGGTCTCTTCACGAACACAACGCCAAGAGCATCGTGTCCGCTAAGACTTTTTGTATGGCCTCCTGGACGGCGGCAACAATACGAACGGTCTGTACGTAATGCGCTAAACCGCGTTCGTTGCATCGTCAACGAAATGGAATGGCCGCAATTATCGGGTCGATATATTTAAGATTTTTGAAAACTGCGAGACTGATTTGCCGATGTGTGGCCGAAGCTAAGAGCGCTTTTTGTTATTTTATTGAAAGCGCTTGTCAGGCTTAAGCAAGACTTTTAGCGCCGTTTAGAACACTAAATGACGAACAACGTATCGGACGAGTCGTTCACGTAGCGTTCTACGCGATGATCTTATGGAGAGGACGATTTGCAATGCCAGGTATGTGGCATCGTAATACGCATCGAGTCGGCGGGAGTTGTGATGCTGGAAATGCAGCGCGAAGGGACGGGTCACAACTGCGGCGCAGTGTGACCGTGAGATCAGAGCGGCACGTCTTCAATCAACCGCGATTTCAGCGCGCGGATTCGCCGGTCGACAAAGTATCCTCCACCTTCCGTATAGCGCAGATAGAGCCGGTTGCATTGCGTGCATTGCCACACGCCGCAACGATTGTAGGGAAAGTAGCGCGGAGCGATCGGTGCATCCGCAGACCAGTACTGAACGTTGCCAGGCCGATATTCAGCGAACGTCGGCTCGGGATCGTCTTCGCGTACGAGCGTTGCGATTTCGACGAGTTGCGCTTCATCGATGGAAAGCGGTTGCGATTGCCACCCGTCCAGCGATGTTCTGGTACATGAGCATAATTCAGCCGCGTTCTGTTCAGAGCGTTGCGCGAGTTCGACGAGAGCCGCGGCGTCCACGTATGGTGTCATGATGTGGCGAGTCAGCCGCGCATCATCCGGTCGAGATGCGGCAACACCCATGACCGGTCGAAGCGGCCCTCGGCGATCGATTGCAGTGCAGCCGCTTCCTTCGCTCCCTGCTTGCGCGCGCCTTCGATCACACGTTCGGCGTCGGAAGGCGCGATGGCCAGCAATCCATCGTCATCGCCGACGATGATGTCGCCCGGATTCACTACCATTTTTCCGACCGTCACAGGCACATTGATCTCACCTGGTCCATTCTTGTAGGGCCCGCGATGCGTGACACCTCGCGCGTAGACGGGAAAATCGCGCTGACGTATCGCGCCGACATCGCGGATCGCGCCGTCGATCATGAGCCCTTGCACGCCGAGACTTTCCGCATAACTCGCCATGATGTCGCCCATCAACGCCTGAGTCAGCTCGCCGCCGCCGTCGATCACGAGCACATCGCCGGGCCTGCAAAAGTCGAACGCGCGATGGATCGCGAGGTTATCGCCCGCACGCGTGTGCACGGTCACGGCTGTGCCTGCCATCGCCTTGGGGCGGTGATACGGCTGAAGCCCCATGATTCCGCTCGCGCGGGCCATGTTGTCGCTGAGCAGCGACACGGCAAGTTCGCGCAACGCGTCGAGCGTCGCCATGCTCGCCTGCGGAGCCGATTCATATTCACGCCAGCCGATCGGATTCATATCGTCGCCCCTTCCGTAGCCAATTGCTTGTCGAGTTGCGCAGTCAGACGTCCGTACACCGCCCGCGCGTTGTCTTCGTAAATGTGTTGCCGGTCCGCGTCGCTCAGCCATTCGATTGCATCGATATAGCGCCGCGTGTCGTCGTAGTAGTGGCCTGTTTCGGGATCGATACCCTGAACCGCGCCAATGGTTTCCGACGCGAAAAGAATGTTCTCGACGGGAATCACTTTCGCGAGCAGTTCGGCGCCCGGCTGATGATAGACACAAGTGTCGAAGAACACGTTCTTCAGCAGATAATCGCGCAGCAGCGGCCGCTTCATGTCCTGCGCGAGTCCGCGATAACGTCCCCAGTGATAGGGCACCGCGCCGCCGCCATGAGGAATGATGAAGCGCAACGTCGGGAAGTCGGCGAAAAGATCGGCCGTGAGCAGTTGCATGAACACCGACGTATCGCCATTGATATAGTGCGCGCCCGTCGCATGGAAGTTCGGGTTGCACGATGACGATACGTGAATCATCGCCGGCACGTCGAGTTCCACCATCGCTTCGTACAGCGGATACCACGAGCGGTCGGTCAGCGGCGGGCCCGACCAGTGACCGCCCGACGGATCGGGATTCAGATTGCAGCCGATAAACCCCAACTCCTGCACGCAGCGACGCAGTTCCGCAACGCTGTTCGCTGGCGATACGCCGGGTGCCTGCGGCAACTGGCATACGCCGATGAAATGGCGCGGAAACAGCGTGCAAACGCGATGCACGAGATCGTTGCACGCACTCGACCAGACGGCATTCGCTTCCGCGCCGGCGAGATGATGGCCCATGCCCGCCGCGCGCGGCGAGAAGATCGTGAGGTCCGTGCCGCGCTCGCGCTGGATGCGCCGCTGGCCCGTTTCAATGCTTTCGCGGATTTCGTCGTCGGTGATGACGGGACGCGGCGGCACGGTCGTGCCGTCTTGCAGCGCGGCGACCTGCTTGACGCGCCACGCTTCGTGTTGCGGCGGCGACGTCGTGTAATGGCCGTGGCAATCGATGATCATGAAGCGAACCTTTTCGTCTGTGCGATAAATCGAATCGTGATTTAACTACCGGTGGCGGCGTCTCCACGCGCCAGCGTCGACGATGAGTCTTCGTCCGGCGGCGTGACGCGCATGACGAGTGCGATGATCGTCGCGATCACGAGGAACGCTGCGATCGTCAGCAACGCCAGCGAGAAGTTGCCTGTTGCGCGGCGCACCAGTCCGATGCTCCACGGCCCGACCAGCCCACCGAACTGTGCGATGGTGTTGATCAGCGCGATGGTTGCCGCGCCCGTCCGAAATGAGGACGCGAGGCTCCAGAAGAGCGGATTGCCGGCGTAGATGAAGAGTCCGGTGATACAAAGCAGCGCGTAAGCGAGCAGCGGATTCGGCGCATACGCACTGCCTGCGATAGCGATCGCGCTGGCTCCATAGACGAACGCGAGGTGCTTCTTGCGGTCTCCCGAACGGTCCGAACTGCGGCTGACCAGAAACGTCCCGAGCACGCCGAGCAACGGCGGCGCAGCGGACAGAAAACCGACTTCGATATTGTTCAGATGACCGAGGCTCTTGACGATTTGCGGCAGCCACAGAAAGAGCCCATAAATGCCGACCAGCGCGCAACCGAACAGACACGCAAGGCTCCACACGCGGATATCGCCCGCGACGCGCAGCAGAGAAACATGCGTGTGGCCGCCGAGCGCCTCGCGTTCCGCAGCGAGCGTCGATTCGAGCCAGTGCTTCTCGTCGTTGGAAAGCCACGCGGCGTCGGCGGGCCGCTCGGTCATGATGCGCAGCGTCAACAGACCCAGCAGCATCGCCGGTATGCCTTCGAGGATGAACATCCACTGCCATCCATGCAATCCGAGCACGCCGTTCGCGTAGGTCATCAGCGTCGTGGAGATCGGGCCGCCGAGCACCGCCGAAAACGAACCTGCAATGATGTAGCCGCCCACGGCACGCGCGCGGTACCGTTCGGGGAACCATTTGGTCAGATAGACGGCGACGCCAGGCAGGAAGCCCGCTTCCATCACGCCCAGCATGAAGCGAAGCACATAGAAGCTGGTGTCGTTGAAAACGAATGCCGTTGCCGCCGCGACGGCGCCCCATGTGAGCAGAATGCGCGCTATCCAGCGACGCGCGCCGACGCGATGAAGCAGCAGATTGCTCGGCACTTCCAGCAGCATGTACCCGAAGAAAAAGATACTGCCAGCGAATCCGAACACGGCCGGGCTGAAGCCCATGTCGCTGTTCATGTCGAGCGCCGCAAAGCCGATGTTGATGCGGTCAAGATAGTTGAAGAACATCATCGCGAAGAGCAAGGGCATGAGCCGCCCATACACCTTTCGCATCGTTGCAGCTTCATCGATGTGAGTCATGCTGTCTCCTGCCTGTGCGCGACGTGGCCGTCGCTGCGCTCTTTTTCAACCGGGCCTTTCGAGCTGGCCCCCATCCACCGCCACGTGTCGTGGCCGTGAGCAGTGTTCCGTGGCGTGCCGCGTGCGCATCGTCTGCGACGGAATCTGCTACATGATCGATGTTAAGAACGCGAAGACAGGAAGTCCAAGACGAGATGCTTATGCTTCTATAAGCGCAGACTTATAGTGCGCCGTTGCTGGCGGGCGGAGATGGAAGGCAGCGAAGAAATGCGAGCAGATGTGGCGACGTATCGTCGGTGCGATAGGTGGCGGCAAGCGTCGAGCGTTGCGATGAACCGGGGCCCGTCAGGTGGCGGTACACGACGTCGGTGCGCCCGTGCCGCGCAACCGATTCGCCGACGACCGTCACGCCCAGGCCGGCTGCAACGAGCGCTATAGCCGTCTGGATTTCGTAGGCCTGGTGAGCGACAAGCGGCGTGACGCCTGCATCGCGATACAGCGACAACACCGAGCGTTTGTACTGCGCATTCTGATGCTTCGGATAGAGGATCAGCGGCGTATCCGCCAGTTCTTCTATTCTCACTTTCTTGCGTTTCGCAAGCGGATGATCGAGCGCCATCACGACCACGACCTGCTCGCGCAACAGCACACGCGTCGTATATCCCTCCATCGCGAGCGGCTGCCGTCCGATACCGACATGAATGCGCATGTCGCGCAGCGCGTCGCTTTGCTCGTCGGTGAGCATTTCATAGAGCTTCAACTCGACCTGCGGGTATTCGCGGTGAAAGGCCTTGAGCGCGGGCGGCAAGATGCTGTACATCGCCGAGCGCGTGAAGCCGATGCTCAGCCAGCCGCGCCGGCCCATGCCGACTTCGAGCGTGCCGAGCGTCGCCTGATCGATCGCGCCGATGATCTGGCGCGCCTCCGTGCACAAATATTGCCCCGCTTCCGTGAGACGCAGCGGTCTTCGCGTGCGGTCGATCAGTTGCGTGCCGAGCCGCTCTTCCAATGCGCGAATCTGCTGGCTCAGCGCGGGTTGCGCAATATGCAGACGTTCGGCGGCGCGGCTGAAATTGAGCTCCTCGGCGAGCGTCACGAAACATTGAAGCGCTCTTATGTTCATCGTGTTCTGTCGATTCTTTCAGATCGTTGGGCATCGACATGATGACATGGTTCGCGCATCGCATACCGTTTGTCCATCACGTCGGCTTCGTCAATCGCCCGATTGCTGGATAATCGAATGCCACATTGCACGGAGGATGAGATGGACTATGTGAAGCTGGGTCGCACCGGACTCGATATTTCCCGACTCTGCCTGGGCTGCATGACCTACGGCGTCCCCGAGCGCGGCCCGCATCCGTGGACGCTGAACGAAGACGCGAGCCGCCCGTTGATCCGTCAGGCGCTGGAAGCTGGGATCAATTTCTTCGACACCGCGAACACCTATTCGGACGGTACATCGGAAGAAATCGTCGGCCGCGCGCTAAAGGAATTCGCGAAGCGCGATGAAATCGTGCTCGCGACGAAGGTGTACTTTCCCATGGGCAATCGCTCGGACCCGAAGAAGCCCAATGGTTCCGGCCTGTCGCGCAAGGCGATTTTCCAGTCGATCGACGCGAGCCTGTCGCGCCTCGGCACAGACTACGTCGACCTGTACCAGATCCACCGCTGGGACTATGCAACACCGATCGAAGAGACGCTGGAGGCGCTGCACGATGTGGTGAAGGCTGGCAAGGCACGCTATATCGGCGCGTCGTCGATGTTCGCGTGGCAGTTCGCAAAGGCGCTCCATGTGGCCGAGCGAAATGGCTGGACGCGCTTCGTGACGATGCAGAATCACCTGAATCTGCTGTATCGCGAGGAAGAGCGAGAGATGCTGCCGCTTTGCGCGGACGAAGGAATCGGCGTGATTCCGTGGAGCCCGCTCGCGCGCGGCCGACTGACTCGCGACTGGAGCGAGGCCACCGAACGCCAGAAGACCGACGGCTTCGGCACTAGTCTTTACGACAAGACGGCCGACGCCGATCGTCGCGTGATCGAAGCGGTCGCGAAAGTTGCGGCGGCGCGCGGCATTCCGCGTGCACAGGTCGCGCTCGCGTGGGTCATCGGCAAGGCAGGCGTGAGCGCGCCGATTGTTGGCGCATCGAAGCCGCATCATCTGGACGATGCCATTGCGGCACTCGGTGTGAAGCTCACGGCGGACGAACTCGCATCGCTGGAAGCGCCGTATGTGCCGCATGATGTGGTGGGCTTTCAGTAGGCGTCCCGCGCATAAGGGCATGAGGGCAAAACGGCACAAGGGCATCTTCATCGGACGGGTGGCGCGCGTCGATCGCACACGTGAATAGAGCGAACCATCGTGCGCTACCAGTGATAGTCGAAGCCCACACTACCCGCATGCATGACAGTCCGCGCGCCGAACTCGACGTCGTAGCGCGCGAACAGTTGCGCACGCCGGGCGATCTCGATGCTTGCGCCTACACCCAACTGTGCAGCGTCGCGAGCGGGACCACTGCCGTGGACCGTGAAGCCGCTGCCGGGCGCGCCCGCGAAACTCGCGTTGATCGCTCGCGTAAGCGCGCCGTACTCGTGCGCCCAGGCCGCGGACGCATCGACGCGCCATGCATGCCCGAACCAATCGAACGCGTGCCTCCACTGCGTGCCGAGCAGTGAACGCACCGCGCTTGCAGACGCGGACTGCACCGCCAGATTGACCGAGTCGGCTCCCGACTCGGTAAAGCCCGAGCCTTCGACGTACTGTGCATCGAATCCGACGAACGGCGACAACACGCCGATCGCGCCCGCCGCCAGATCGATGCCCGTGCGCCGCGAAGCGAAGTACTGGTTGCCGCCCGTGCTGCCCTGTGCCGTGCGCATCGGATCGGTGAATGTGATGTCACGCTTCATCGCGTCGTCATTGCGCGCGTAGCCGATTGCAGTGTTCAACCAGTAACGTCCCGGCACATAGCTGGCGTAAAGCGCGGCCTGGTAGCTGTCGAACTGCCCGTGTACGGGCAGCGTGTCGGTCGACGTGTTGCCGTGTACGTAGCTCAACGCCGCACCGAGCGTGAGCGGCGCAGCGACGCGGTAGTCGAGCCCCGTCGTCACGCCGGCCAGATCGATGCGCTGGGTAAGCCATGTGTCGTACCCGCCGATCTTGCCCGTGTTCCCGATGAGCACGGCCCACGAACAGAACCGTGAATCGCCGCTCCCCGATACCTGTGCCGGCTGCACCGATGGGGAGCACGAGCCGCTGCGCGCGTCGGTAAGGCGTGCATCGATCGCGCCCGTGGTCAGGCGCACCGCGTCGATGTGCGCGTTCAACAACGCCGTGTAGGCTTCGGCACTCAACTGGTCGAGCGCCGCATACGCCGCGGGCCCCTCGAGGTTCAACAGATCGACGGCAACCGTCAGGAAATCGCGGTCACGCGGCGCGTTCGACGCGAGTCCCGCAATGCCTCGATCGAGCGCGCCTTCTACCGCGATCTCGTTCGGCGTTCCGCCTGCGAGCCGGAAGCCGCGCTTGACCACCAGATACGCATGGTTCGCATCATAAGCGAGCGAAGGACGCACGAACGGATTGAGCGTGCTGACGCCTGCGAACGCGCCCGTGAGACCGGCCGAAGCCGCGACGATGGTGTACGTGTCGCTGGTAGAGAGCGAGCCCGCACGCAAGCGTGCCAGTACCGTTCCGCCGTTCAGCGTCGCCGGGCCGGTCACGTCGATCATGTCGTTGGCGGTGGGTGAGACATCCATCTGATACTGGCTGCCGGCCGACTGCGTATAGGTACCGTTCACGTGCAACGTGCCGACTGCAATGGGCGGCAACGCGGGTGCCGCCGTGCCGCCTTGCGCGAAGATGGCGTCGCCGGGGGCGATCGTGCCCTGGGTGACGAGAGCACCCGTCACGGTCCCTGTTCCCGCGAGCGCCGCACCTGAAGCGACCGTCACCGTCGGGCTCGTCAACGCGCCATTTACGCGCAACGTGCCCGTTTCGATCGTCGTCGTGCCCGCCGACGCCGTACTGGCAAGCGTCCAGTCGACGCCGCGCATCGCGAGTGAAGAGAAGCCATATGCAGGGCTTGCCAGGCGTCCCGTGCCCTGCAGCACGAGCGCATTGTTTGCACCGTTGCCGCCGTCGAGGTCGCCGCTCACGTTGCTGCCGGTGTCGAGCGTCAGCACATCGTTCGATCCGGTGAAGCGCACCGCCGCACTGCGGCCCCACAGTGTGCCGGCGTTCATGATGTCGACGTTCGACCCGCCCATGACGGCAACATCCTGGACACTGGAAATGCTCGCACCCACGTTGTTGATGAGCGCCGCTTCGCCGCCCTGCGCATCGATGCTGATGCCCGGCGCACCCGCGCCATCGGCCGTGACGATGCCTGTGTTGACGATGCTGCTGCCCGCGCCCTGCACGTTCAGCGTCGAGATCTTATCGGCGTGACCGTCGATTGCGCCGTTGTTCGCGATGCGGCTCGCCGCGCCCAAAGACACTGCGCTGCCCGTTGGCGCATGGATCGCGCCTCCGCTCGCGACTTCGACATCGAGTCCGACGCTCTGCGGAGCCGCACTGATACCGCCCGTCAACTGCCCCGCGACGACGAGGCCGCCGCCTGCCATCTGCCACAGCTCGTCCACGCTGTTGGTGCCCGTCATCGTCCACACGCTCGCATCCTGCTTGCGCAGGATGTTGAAATTGCGGTATTGCGCATTTGCACCGATGGACGACAGATCGAACTTGCCGGCCGTCGTGCCACCGAGGATCAGCGTATTGCCGCCGCCCGCACTCTGACCGCCGCCATCGACGGTGCCGGAAATCGACGAAGCACCCGTAATCAGCAACGTGTCGTCATTCGGACCGAAACGGATTGCAACGCCGCCGCTCGAAGCAATGGTGCCGTTGTTGGCCACGAAACCGCCCGTATTACTGGTGCCGGCCGTCAGGTCGATCGCAGGACCACTCCCCGACGCGATCGTGCCGTCGTTCATGACAGTTGTCGCAGGCGCAGCGAGAATCGCGGACCCATAGCCGCCGATACGGCCCGTTGCAAGATTGATCACCGTGCCGCCGTCCGGCATATGAATGCCCGACTGCGAATCGACAAGACCGAAGACGTCGCCTGCGATCGTGCCGGCGTTGACCACCTTGCCGAATGATTGCGCGGCATAAATGCCGTCCAGCTTTCCCGCTATGACTGCGCCCGCCGCATTGACGACCGTGCCGCCGCCGAACAGCGCCAGCGCCGTGGTGGCTGGACTGAAGAACACACCGTTGTTGTTCACGGTGGCCGGCTGGTTGAACTGAAGCGCCCAGAATCCGCCGTCGACGGTGCCGTTGTTCGTGAGCGTCCAGGTCGCGTTGGCGCTGCTTCCGCTGATCGCGGTGGTGCCGTCTGCGCGCGTGTCGATGGTGGCGCCGGCTACGACCACGTAGGGATTGGCCGCTGCCGTGAGCGAATAGGCAGTCGTGGAACTGGGCAAGTCGGTTGCAAAAGCCTGGCCGATGATTCCGTAGGTCAGCAGGATGGAAGTCGCAGCGCAAGGCGACAGCGTGCGGCGCGTCGGAATACCTCGGCGAGCGAAGGTTTCCGGCTTAACGTTGGTTGTTGTCATAAGCGCTTTTTTATCAGTACTCATGCGCCGACTTTATATGATCTTCAGAACTACTCAAATACCCGCTAAATTTACGTTTGCTTTTTTATTCCAGAACGTCGATAGTCGAAATTATCAGGACACTGGATTTAAGTCCTGATATGGAGCTCGAAGTAATCGACGTTTGTCCCGCGCCTCCGTACGCGGGACTTTTTTATACTCGCTCTTGCTAGATATTCAAGTACTCTAAGTACTTGAGCAGTGACACAATCGCGTTCACTCAAGATCAAAATGCAACGCGAGACGAAGCGGTAGCGCTCCGTTGATTTGCAGCCACATCCCGCGCCATTGCACATGCGACCGCGCAGACCGTTAAGAAAAGAAATGAGCGTCGCTCTCACGCGACGCTGAACTGGTGTTCGCCGCGCAAGAATCGCAACGCAATGCGGTAGGAAAAGCGATCAGTGAGCAGAGATCAGCACGCTGGCAATGACACCTGTTGCAACTGCTGCGAGCACATAGTCTCCATTCACACCAACCCAGCGATAGCCGCGCGGCGGAGCAGACAGGCCGTGCGAATGCCAGTCATCGACCTCATAGTTGCGATCACGGTACTCGGCGGGCAAGCGGTCGCCCTTGTGCCAGTCATTATGCGGAATCGGTCCGCCGGGACGGCCTGCATATGCATCGTGAGGGGGCGGCGGCCGGTGTGCGTTATGACCGTGATGATCCGGTCCCTGTCCGTGAGGTTGAGCGAAAACCGTCGACGACATGCCGAGCAACGAAACCATAACGAGTGACGCAATCGCTTTCAATTTCATATGACACCCTCATGAAAAATGGATAATGGCGAACTCCGGTGTAATCCGGCAAGAACTTCCCTTTGCACTATATCAGTCGTAAGGAGAGAACATCGTCAAGGAATGTTCAATGCAAATTCGAAGTCGCTAAAGCGCTAGCAAAAACGACCGATCTCCAACACTGCCTTTCCAATTTGCCGGCGTTCCTCCAATGCCGCATGCGCCTCTTGCACGTCGTCAAACGTATATCGCCTGTCGAGCTTCACATGCAGCGCCCCATCGAGCAGGCCCGCAAAGACCTCGTCCGCACGTTGCTGCACCGTCTCCGCGTCCTGTAGATAATCTGTAAGCCGCGGACGCGTCAGATACAACGAACCCGCCTCACCCAATTCGATCGGATCGAGATCGCTCAACGATCCGGATACCGATCCATAGTTCACGATCAAGCCGCGCGTGCGCGCCGCCCGAAAACTGTCTCGCAGTGTCGCTCGTCCCACTGCATCGAACACGACGTCGACGCCAATACCGTTCGTCGCTTCGCGAATGCGGTCTGCGAATCGTCCGCCTTCATACAGCATCACATGATCCGCGCCGAGGCTCGCCGCGATCGCCGTCTTCTCGTGCGTGCTCGCGGTAGCGAACACGGTGGCGCCTGCGCGCTTGGCCATCTGCACCAGCAATTGGCCGATGCTCCCCGATGCCGCATGAACGAGACACGTGGCGCCCGGCGCAAGCTGACCCACGCTGTAGCAAAGGTAATGCGCTGTCGAGCCCTGAAATAGCGCGGCCGCAGCCAGATCGAAAGCGATGCCGTCTGGAATGTGCGCAACGCGCGACGCGGGGACGGTCGCGTATTCCGCGTAGCTGCCCCAGGCGATGCACCATGCCACCCGATCACCCGGCTTGAAGCGATCGACATGTGCGCCCGTTTCTACGACCGTGCCAGCACCTTCCATGCCCAACGTGACGGGCAAGCGCACGGGATAACTCTTCGACGACGCATACTTGCCCTGCCGCGTATGCACGTCCATGAAATTGATGCCCGCAAACGCGACTTCCATCAACACTTCATCGGCCTGTGGCTTTGGAACCGGCACATCTTCACGCAGCAGTACTTCGGGACCGCCATAACGTTCGATACGAATTGCCTTCATGTCGCCTCCGCGTTTCACTGGTAATCGCCACTATAGCAATGCGAGTACGTTGGTATACAATGGTACTCGATTGTTCGAAAAGCAGAAAACCGACGTGCACGGAAGCGCATCGCGACGCAGCGGCGCCCATGATCCGAACTGTGCAAGGCCAGGACATGACCACACTCTCATACGAGTTCACCGAGCGGATTCTCGGCTGGCATGCCGATGACGCGAGACTTGTCGACCGCTGCCGGTTGATCCTGCTCGATGGCCTGGGGGTTGCGGCGGCGGGCGCTTCGCAACCGGGGCCGACGCACATGGCCGAATTCTCGAAAGAGCATCAGCAGGCTCACGGACCGTCGACCGTCATCGGGCATGCATACTGCGCGCCTGCCGCCGTCGCGGCGCGCATCAACGGCATGTCGATGCATGTGCTCGATTTCGAACCCATGTGGAACCCGCCGAACCACGCAGTATCGACGCTGCTGCCCGCATTGCTCGCGCTGGCCGAACTGCGCGAGCGAGAGAGCGGCGCGCCGCACGGGAATGCGCTGCTGCGCGCGCTCGCTAAAGGCATCGAAGCACAGGGCCGTCTGCGGATGTCGTCGGGACAGATCGAACCGGCGCAACTTACGCTGCATCCGCCTGGCGTCGTCGGGCCGCTTGCCGCAGCGATCGCGTGCTCGGATCTGCTCGGCCTCGACACGGCGCATGCAACGGCTGCGCTGGGCATCGCGGCTTCGCGCAGCGGCGGCGTGCTCGCCAACATCGGCTCGCAAACGAAGGCTCTTCATTGCGGCGATGCTGCTGCACATGGTCTCGAAGCCGCTCTGCTGGCCGCTCGCGGCTTCACGGCAAGTACCGACGCACTCGGCGGACCGCGCGGCTGGGGCTACGCCTATTTCGGCGCGCGCTTCGACAGCGACTGCCTGCTTGCCCCGATTGGCGTCGGACGCGCGCTCGAGCCGGGTCTGTCGTGGAAGCTGTTTCCTTCGCAGTTCGCGACGCACTACGCGATCACGGCCGCGCTCGATGCGCGCGCGCAAGCCGACGCCTTCCGCGCCGACGACGTCGAAAGCGTCGAACTGCATGCTCCGTCGATGCCGTATATCGATCGTCCGCAGCCGCAGACGGGTCTGGACGGCAAGTTTTCGTGGCAATACACGACGTGCGTCGCGCTGCTCGACGGTCGCGTCGATCCCGACTCGTTCGGCGATGCGCGCCGCTTCGCGCCCGATGTCGAGACGATGCTCACGCGCTTCAAGATGAACGCCGATCCATCCATCAGCGGCGCGCTCGACAGCATGTACGTCGATCTGAGCGTGCATCTGAAGAACGGAGCCCGGCTATACGCACGCTGCGACGCGCCGCTGGGCAGCTGGAACCGCCCCGTGGGCAACGACGTCGTCAGAGGAAAAGCACGCGGACTGTTAGTCGATGCCGTCGGCGAGCGCCGCGCGGATCAGGTCATCCATCTGGTCGAACGAAAAGACGCATCGATCGCGGTACGCGACCTGATGGTCTGCCTGGCGTAAATGCGCCGATCTATACTTGCATCACAGATTACAAAGACGAGGGACTAGCCGGTGACTGGAAAGCTCAACGCGACGATCGATGAAGCCGACACGACGGCCGATTTCGGGCAAGGGTCGCTTGCCCAATATGTCTACGCCCAGTTGCGGCAGGAAATTCGCAGCCGGCAACTCGGATCGAACGAGCGTCTGCGCGAGGCCGACATCGCGCAGCGCCTCGCCGTGAGCCGCACGCCTGTCCGCGAAGCACTGAAGCGGCTCGAAGCGGAAGGCATGGTGCGCTTCGCACCGCCGCGCGGCTTCGTCGTCGTGCAGCTCTCGCCGAAACAGGTGATGGAGCTCTACGCGATGCGCAAGGTGCTAGTCGGCGCGGCCGCGCGGTTCGCCGCCGAGCAGGCCTCCGCCATCGAGATCCTCTCGATGCAGCAGGTCCTTGCGCAACTCGAGCGCGCGAAGACGCCCGACGAAGTCGCCGCACTCAATCGACGCCTGCACGAAATCATCGTCGCCGCTGCGCATAACGAGTACTTATACAAGACTTCGAATGTACTCATCGATGCGCTCGGCCTGCTCGGCACGACCACTTATTCGATGCCGGGCCGCATCAAGAGCGGACTGAAAGAGAACAAGGAGATCGTCGCCTGCATCGCTCGCCACGATGCGGACGGCGCGGAGAAAGCGGCTCAGGCGCACGTTGCGGCTGCAACCGAATTGCGCCTGAAAATGCTGTTCGGTGAAGAGAACGCGAAAGGCGGTGCGTAGCGGAATCGCTCGATAACGCATCGTCGAGAGCGTTCGCTTGCACCGGTTTCTTTGCGACTACGTCGCACGAAGCAACTGCATCATCGCGCGCACCTTGCGTTTTCCCGGCGAAAGCAGCACTTCCAGCAACGCGTCCACGCGATCGGGCGACAACATCAGGCCGGCCGTGCCGCGAAACTTCTGCGCGATCTCGCGCTCGCCCAGCGCGCGCGCTCCGCTTCCGAGATTGATCGGCACATGCTCGCTGCGTTGCGAGCCGTCGCGCATCCTGACCGTGACGCGGCCCGAGAAATAACGCGGGAAATCCGCATCGGGATCGACCGCACATTGCACTTTGGCCGCGAGCTTCAGGATACCTGGGTCGCGCAACACGTCGTCTTCGAGTTCGGCAAGACCGAAGCGTCCGCGCAACAGGCACGCCGCCACGACGAAATGCGTGCTGAACTTCGCGTCATAGTCCGTCTTCGGCGTCATCTTCGCGCCGGCCGGCTCGGCGACGATCGGCATCGTCGGCGCGGGCAACAGGCAGACAACCTCTTCGATGTCGTCCGCGTTCATTTGCGCATCATGCAGACGTAGTGCCGCTTCCGCGCATCCGTGAATGAAATGGCACACGGGATACGGCTTGATCGCGATGCCGAACATCGTCCATTCATCGCCGAGTCCGTTGCCGATCGACGCCAGATCGACCGTACCTGCATGCTCCTGCAGATGCGATTCGAATAGTCCGAAGCGGCCTTCGTACGGACGCGATGGTCCGGCAAAACCATTCGCCGCAAGATGCGCTGCCGTGATCCCCGCCAGCGCGCCCCAGCCCGGATGCATTCGCTTGGTCCATGCGCCCTCTTCGAGGAACACCTGAACGCCCGCCGCCGTGCTCGCCGCAATGCCCTGCGCGGCGACGAGTTGCGCGGCATCGAGCTTCATCAGCTTGCCCGCGACGATCGTCGAACTGAAGTGCGCAACGATCCCCGTCGCGTGAAAGCCCGCGTGATGGAAGCCGCCCTTCACGGCGACGCCAAGACGTATCGCCACTTCCATGCCCGCGATGTAAGCGGCGAGCATGTCGTCCCAGTCGGCGTCGACCGCTTCGCCTACCGCGAGCGCCGCCGGCAGACAGGCGACGGTCGGATGCACGATCGCAAGCGGATGCGTGTCGTCGAAATCGAGGCCATGCATCAGAAAGCCATTCGACAACGCCGCATCGCGAGGCGCAAGCGACGACGTGTTGCCGATCACCGTCGCATCGCCCGCCGATCCCGCCGCTGCAAAGCCGCGCAACGCGGGTGCTGCGAACGCAAAGCGCTGCGACGCAAACGCGAGGCCGATTGCATCGACGATGTGATGCGTCGCCTTGCGGCGCAACTCAGCGGGTAGCGCGGACGGTTGAAGCACGCACGCAAATTCTGCGAGCCTGCGCGCGATGACGGGTTGGTTGGCCTGGCGTGGCTGATCGGTATCGGTCATCGAATGTCCTCTCAATGGTCGCCGGGACGAAGCACGTGCGCATCGAGCCGCTGGTCAAGGCTTTCTTCGTGAACAGGATTGATCGTCTCGAGCCGGCGTCCCGTCGTTCTCGCACCGAAGATCAACGTGACAGCCGACGTCGCGAGCCACGCACCCGCGATGTACACGAACACCCACACATAGCCGAAGTTCGTGAAGATCGCCGCGACGATAAACGAGTTGCCGACGTTCGCGAGCCGACCCATGCCGTATGCGAAGCCTGCGCCCGTATTGCGGATGTCGGTCGGATACTGCTCGGGCGTGTACGCGTAGCACAATGCGGCGAAGGTCTGGATCAACATGCCGACGAGGAAGCCGAACGACACGATCAGCACCGGCTCGAAGCTCAGTCCATACAGCAGACCGAACACGGCAATCAGCGCGGCCGCCGCGGCAATGCTGAACTTGCGCTCCATGCGATCCGCGAGAAACACGGCGATGAGCGCGCCCGGCACGGCGCCGATGTTGATCAGCGTGATGTACGTCAGGCTATGCACGATCGTGATGCCGTGCTTGACCAGCAGTGTCGGCACCCACGCCTGGAAGCCATAGAAGCCGAGCGTCTGGAAGATCCAGATCGCCCATAGCGTCAGCGTGCGTCCGATGTACTGGCCTTTGAACATCGAGGTCCAATGCGCGCGCGCTTCGACCGGCCTGTTGACGGCGACGGCTTCCGGCAGCGGACCCGTCGTCTTCGCGACTTCGGCTTCGATCCCGCGCAGCACGCGGTCGGCCTCTTCCATGCGCCCTTGACGCGCGAGCCAACGCGGTGACTCCGGGAAGTGGCGCAGAAACACCAGAAAGACAATGCCCAGCGAACCCCACACGAAGATCCATCGCCAGCCGTCGGGCCCCGAAGGCACGACGAGCCGCGCGACCCAGCTCGTGATCGGGATGCCGCACAACGCGATGACCATCGCCCAGCCTTGCCATGTACCGCGTGTCTTCGCCGGGAACAGCTCGGCGATGTACGCCATCACGACGGCCGTCGCCGACGAAATACCCACGCCCGTCAGCACGCGCGTGACGATCAGCATCGGAATGTCGGGGGCGAGCGCATTCGCGAGCGAGAACATCGAATACGCGATGACGTACACGACGAGCGCGTGCTTTCGCCCGATCTTGTCGGAGAGCATGCCGCCGAGCGTCGCACCGACGAACATGCCGAAGAAGCCCGCTGACGTGAGCAACGCGATGCTCGAGATCGGCAGTCCCCACTCCTTGACGAGCGCGGGCGCCGCATACGAAAACGTGAAGATGTCGCTGATATCGAAGAAGAACGGCAGGCTCACCAGCAGCAGCAGTCGCTTATGAAAGCGCGAGACTGGCAACCGGTCGACTCGCGCGGCAATCAGCTCGTCATTCATGGGACGCCTCCCGTCCCGCGAACGCCGCGCGATCACTATGAACTGCGCTCCCACTTCCAGATGATTCGAAAACATTCAGCATGTCTGTCTCCATCCGTAGTTTCTTTGTCTCGCTACCGGCGCCTGTTCGCCTGCGTGCTCACGGCACCCAGGCTGTTTCCTCCGATTTGCGTTCAGGCGCCGCCGACACTTCGAGCTTCTGCTGCGCGACGTTGCTGCCGGGCAGCACACGCCTTGCAAAGAGACGCGCAAGCGTGCTGACGTCGCTCAGTTCCTCGAGCGCTTCGAGCCGCTCGTAAAGCGCGAGCGCTTCGGATGAACCGATCGCCCGCTTGCTGCAATCGTAGAACTTCTCCCACAGCTCATCCGTCGACATCGGATTCGCGGGACCGCGCCCGATCAGGTTGTCGATGCGGCGCGACAGCACGCGTCCGTCGCGCAGCGTCAGCGTCACTTCCGCGCCGAACTGATGCTCTGCGTCTTCCGGCATATCCGGATGCGGATCGGTGCGCGTGATCGCGAGCAGCCGACGAACGCGTGGGTCGAGATGCGCATCGCCTTCGAAATGCTCGAGCCGCACGACACCATCGACGAGCGCGCGCGCGACCGCATATTGCACGCTGAACTTCGCGCCGAGCGGCGTGCGCGGATCGGGGTTATCGGTATGCGGAAGGCGCCGCCGGTGCGCCTGAATATGAATCGACTCGATCTGCTCCGGCTTCACGTGCTCTTCATGCACGAGCGCGAGCGCCATCGCGATCGCGGGATGCGTGCTTCCGCAACAAGGGAACTGCTTGAGCCCGAGCGTCTCGCTTTCGATCTCCAGCGGCGCGCCCCAGTTCTCGAAGATGCGTTGCGCGTCGTAGTGGCCGGGGCCATTGAACGCGTTGAAAAAGCCCTGCTTGTGTTCGATCGCCGCTACATTTGCAGTGAAGCCCCGTTCCGCGATGAGTACCGCAAAGAGGCCGCTGCGTCCGATGTGCCCGACGTGCAACGGCTTGACCATCGTTCCGAAGTTCGCCTTCAGCCCTGCCGCAAGCGAGGCCGCAATCGCAAGCGCTGTTGCGATGCGTTCGCTGTCGAGCTTCAGCAGATGGCTCGCGGCCGCGACGGTGCCGAAGATGCCGAGCGTCGCGGTCGGATGCCAGCCCTTGTCGTAGTGGTGAAAATTCACCGCGCGCGCAAGCCGTATCTCCGTTTCGATACCGATCACATACGCGACGATCAACGCGTTGCCGGACAGCTTGCGCTCTTCGGCGAGCGCAAGCAGCGGCGCAACGAGCGGCACCGATTGATGCCCGCCCAACGGCTGGCTGAAATCGTCGTAGTCGAGCGCATGCGATGCCGTGCCGTTGAGCAGCGCGGCATCGAGCGCCGAGGTTTTCACGCTCGTGCCCAGGACCGTGCAGTTGCCGGGCGCATCGGCGATGCCCGGCGTATCGAGCAGAATCTGCACGCAGCGCTCGGCGGAGCCTGCGAGCGTCACGCCGATCGTATCGATGATCGCCGTGCGCGCCGCCGCCAGCGCACGCGGCGTCAGGTCTTTAGCGTCGAATGCGGCAATGCGCTGCGCGAGCCGCTTCGTGACCGGCCATTCGCGTTCGTCGTCCAGTAGAGGCTGGCTCATGTTCCCTCCTCTTCATGCGCGCGCTGATGTTCGGCCCGCGATGCGCCCGAACGTTGCGCCCGAAACCAATCCCGTGCCCGCTGGGTAGTTGTCGTAGAACAGGCCGCCGACCATTTCGCCACACGCAGTGAGGCCTGGAATCGGACGCCAGTCCGTGCCGATCACGCGCGCCTCTTCGTCGACCTTCACGCCGCCGAACGTAAAGGTGATGCCTCCGGTCGCCGAATACGCGTAGAACGGCGGCTTGTCCAGCTTCAGCGCCCAGTTGGATTTTTCCGGCGTGAGGCCGTGTGTCGACAGGCCGTCCTTGCCGGTCGGATCGAAGCCGTCTTCGCTGTCGTGCGCGGCCGCGTTGTACTCCTGCAGCGTCTTGAGCGCGCGCGGCTTGTCGTCGATATCGAGTTGCTCGATCAACGCCTCGAGCGTATCGGCTTGCAGCGGATCGCTTGTCGAGTAACGCGCTTCGAGCAGGTGCACCGTTTTCGAATCGAACAGTTGATAAACCTTCGCGCCGGGTTCGGCGAGAATCGCGCGCCCGTATTTCGCGTAGGTGAACATCGCGCCGTCTTCGCCTTCGTCGACAAAACGGTTGCCCTTGCGGTTGATCATCACGCCATACGGGTAGCTCAGCCGATTGCTGCGATCCGTCATTTCGCGCGGCGCGAAGTTGCCCCAGTCGGCGCTGATGGGCGTCGCGTGACAGCCGCTCCATTGCCCCCACGGCATCGCGCCGATGGCCATCGCGATGCGCAGCCCGTCGCCCTGATTGTGCGGCGTGCCGCGCACCTTCGCGCCGCCGACGAGCGGGCCGATATGTTGCGTGCGCATCTGCACGTTCGCTTCGAAGCCGCCGCAACCGAGAATCACCGAACGGCTTCGCAGTTCGTGGATGCCTTCGTCATCGCGCACGCGAACGCCACTCACGCGGCCGCTCTCGTCCTGCAACAGCGCCGTGACGGCCGCGCCGTAACGCACTTGAATGCCAAGCCGCTCGACGGCGGCGAACCAGCTGCGCGACAGGCCCACGCCCTCGTGTTCAGCCCGCACGACGAGCCCGCGCGCCCAGATGATCTGATTGCCCTTGCGCACGCCCGTCAGGCTCACGGCGGGCTCCATCTTGATCTGGCCGGTTTCGTGCATCCAGAACACCGTGTCCTTCGAGTTGTCGACCAGCACGCGCGACAGGACCGGGTCGGTCTGTCCACTGGTGACACGCATCAGGTCGCCATGGAAATCGGCGCGCGTATAGGGCTGGATGCCCTCATAGAAGTCTTCGAACTCTTTCTCGACGCCCGGCAGCAACGGCCCGATTTCGTGTGGATCGTCGAAAGCGAATCGCAGCACGCCGCCGCTCCAGTGCGTATTGCCGCCGCGCATCGCGCGAGGCGCCTTCTCCAGTACGACGACGCGTTCAGCGCCGTTCTCGCGCGCGGATACTGCTGCTGCCAGCGCGGCATTACCCGCGCCTACGACGATCACATCATAGTCAGCCATTCTGAAGCTCCCGTTGTTCAACCGTTATCAGACGTGTTCTGGCGCGATGCTGCCTGCGCGGCACTTTCCGTGGCACTTCGTTTCGCTTCAGTTCAGAGTACTTCGGTATACAAAGGTACTCTAATAAGTACATTCCCTGGCAAGCCATGCCGATAGCCGCTTTTCAGGAAAATGTCGGAGAAGGAGGAAAGCAGGCGCAACGCTTGCAGGGAAAACGGCAGCGTCGAATGAATTGAGTGGAGCGAGGGTTATATCCGCGGAAAGACGATGTGAATCGTCATTGGTGCACGAGCACCGATGTTTTCTGTGAGCGGCGCGCTATTGGATCAACGGATGAGGGACAAAAGAATGAAGCGCGTCTGCGCGCGAGTCCCCGATCCGAAGACCGCGCGCCAGATCAATACACGAGCCTAGTAAATCTCGAAAGGATCGTTCGAACGCGTCTTCGCGCTGATCGCGCTCGCCACGGCGGAATCCGTCACGAAGTCCGCCGACGACTTCGCTGCGAGAATCATCTCGGGCTCCAGCGGCCGCGCGATCGCGTAGCCCTGCACGTAGTCGACGCCCAGTTCCCTGAGCATCGTGAGCGTATCGGCGTCCTCGACCCACTCGGCGACGCTGCGCATGCCCAGCGCGCCCGCAAGCGAGACCAGCGCCTCGACGATCGCCACATCCTTTGGATGCTCGCGCATCGAACGCACGAATTCGCCGTCGATCTTCAACGCATCGGCGGACAGACGCTTGAGATAACGGAACGACGTATAGCCCGCGCCGAAATCGTCGAGTGCGATTTTCGCGCCGAGATCATGAATGCGCGCGATAAAGCGCTGCGTGTTCTCCAGATCGTGCAGCGCGACGCTTTCGGTGATTTCGAGGCACAGGTACTGCAGGACCGGCCGGTGCTCCACCAGCAGATCGAAAATCTCGCGCGTGAAGCGCTCGTCGTTGAGCGACGCGCCATTCAGGTTCACGCAGATGAACTGCGTATTCGCGAGATGCGCCTGATGCCCGGAGATCCATTCGAGCGTGGTCTTGACAACCCACGTATCGATGGCGGCGATCGCGCCCGATTCTTCGGCTGCGCTGAGGATGCGGTCCGGCGTGATGAGTTGCCCTTCCGGCGAGCGCATGCGCAGCAGCACTTCGAAGTTCAGCGAATCGTAAGGCGCCGACAGCGACATGATCGGCTGCATCAGCAGAAACAGCCCCGGCGGCAGACTCGTGCCGCGGAACGACTCGACGAGCCGCAATTCGGCCGCGCGATGTTCGAACGCCTCGGCGCCGCGCCGGTACGCAACGATGCTGTTGCCCGATTTGTGCTTCGCCTCGCGGCACGCGCGGTCCGTATGCGCGAGCGCATCCTGCACGCGCATGCCGTGCTCGCATTCGGTGAGGCCGATCGACGCCTTGACCATGAACGCCCGGTTGCCGACCTGATACGGCACATCGTTGATCGCGTTCACGACGTTGGTCCAATGCTCGAGCGCTTCGTCGATGGACACGTCCTTCATGATGCAGACAAACTCGTCTCCGCCGATGCGCCCAAGCGAGCAGCGCTCGTCGAGCATGCCGACGATGCGTTTCGCGACCAGTCTCAACACCTCGTCGCCGGCCTGATGGCCGAACAGATCGTTGATCAGCTTGAAGCGGTCCAGATCGATATAGACCAGCACCCAGCGGGAAAGCGTCTCGGACTGCGCGGCGATCGCGCTCTCCACGCCGCGCCGGTTCAGCAGGCCCGTCAGCGAATCGTGCTCGGCGAGGAAGCGCAGACGCTCGACAGCCTTCGAGCGCTCGGTCACGTCCTGCAGCGATCCCTCGATAAACTGGCCCGAGCGGATCGCGGAGATTTGAAAGCGCCGGTCGGAATTGCCGAGCAGCGTCATGCCGTTGATACCGGGTTCGCTGCCCAAGCCGCCCGAGCCGACCGCGCCGACCGTCAGGAACGACTCCAGCTTGCCCCACGCGCCCGCTTCGAAGAAATCGTTCCAGTGATGCATCCGGTACGACGCCCTGTCGAGGCCGAGCATCTGCAGCAGCGCGGGATTCGCGCGAACGAAGCGGCCCATCGCATCGAGCGTGAATAGCCCGACGGGCGCCACGTCATAGGTGTTGCGCAAGTCGATTTCGGCTTGCTGGCGGTGCTGCCGTTCGGCGCGCATCTGCTCGGCGATCGCGAACGCGGCCATCATGCTCGACGTCAGCGCGGCCAGCACGGGGCTCACTCCGGCCGCGAGCGCGGGCAAGCCGAACACCGCGCCGATCAGCTCCGAAAACGTCGAACCGAGCACGACCGCGAGCGAGCCGACGTACCACATCACCGTCCGCGAGCGCGCCTTCCTGACGAACTGCGCGAGATGCAGGATCAGCACGCAGATGCCGAAGCCGCCGAGCGACCACAGCGCCAGAATGAAGCGCGAATACGGCAGCACCAGCGCGGCGACGAGCAGCAGAACGCCCGTCCATTGCGCCGTGCGATAGAGCCGGATGAAACCGGTGCGGCGCAACTCGCGGCGGAACAGCCGGCTGAACAGCGCGCCCGTCACGATGTAATACGCGGCGAAACTCAGTTCGCGCAAGAACGCGATCGACGTCGAAGGAATCGTCCGGTCGACCCACTGCGTGTCCCAGCCCATCGCGTTCGCGCACAGGCGCAGATTGCCGACGAGCCACATCGAGAACAGCACGTAGGTCCATTCGCGATTGATCAGCGCGGTGACGAACACGAAGCACGCGAGCGTCAGCAGGCCGCCGGCGATCAGCGCGGCACCTTCCTGGAAGTCGAGTTCGGAGGCGTGAAATTCGTCGATGCCCCACGACAGCACCGACACCTGGGCCGGCCCGGAATACGTCGCGCGGCACAGGATCACGTTTGCGCTATCGTTTGCGTCGAGCGGAATGGAAAAGCCGGCCTTGGTTGCGCGCATCGGCGCCGTCTGGTGCTCGCGGTCGGCCTGGCCGAGCGGCGCGAGCGTCGAGGCGAGCCAGCATTGCATCGACGTGGCGTGGCGCGACGGGAAGTCGAGAATGCGCTCCGCTGAACGGGATGCGGGCGCAAGGAATTCGATCCATATCGGGGTTTCTGAAAGCTTTGTGCCGTAGCGGGTCGTTTCGCGCGTGCCGGCGAGCGCCGTGCGGGCCTCCACGAGGCCCATCGACGCGCTCTTGTCGTCAAGTACCTTGAACTGCAATGGCTGCGCGGATTTCGGCTGGAACGCATGCGGCAGGCACACCAGCACGACGACCGTGCCGATCGCAACCGCGGCCGGCACGCCGTAAATGGAGAACGCGTCCAGCCACGCGTCGATCGACGAGCCAGCGCTATGTAATATTCGTGACAACCATCGCGACCGCATCATCTGCGGCACCCCCAATCCAGCAAAGCCTGTTTTGTGACGGCTGCGCAACCCACTCACGCACAGCCGTGCTCTTTCCGTCATTTGATCAGCCACCCGCAACCGCATTATCCCTGCAATAGCGCGGGGCCGGTGGCTGCCCGGCAATTTTTACGCCGCCGCCTCCAGGCAGACGGCCCGTTGCACCGGCTGCGTCAGGTCCAGGTCCGGATGAGGCGTTTCGAACACGAACCTGTACAGCGGATGTTTCGCCTCCGACCAGCGCCGGCGCGCCGCCGATACCTCGCCCGCCATCACCCGGTGCGGCAGCCCGCCGACATGCGTCATTGGAACATACCGGTGATCGGCAAAAATGTCGCGAAACAGCATCGCCTCGTACTCACGGTCGATCGGCGAGCGCGCCGTGATGAGCAGCCAGTCGATGCCCCGCTGCTCGCACAGCAGGAACAGCGCCTTGAACAGCATCATCTTGACCATCCGGCCGCTCGACGGACCCGTCACCGCCAGGCGCGTCGCTTCCGCCAGCCGGCCCGACGACGCGCACCAGGACGGCAGCTCGACCGAATGCTCGACGGGCAACGCCGCGAATTCGTTGGTCTGAATCCGCATCGTGCCAATTGGTGCGCGATCGAGCCGCGATTCCGCGAGCAGGATCGTCGTGCCCGGCGCGACGTCGGCGTCCTCGATCGTCATCGTTCGCGCGAATTCAGGCAGATGACGCCCATACGCGCTGCGCCTGACGGCCACGGCTTTCGCGATGTCCTCGCGGTTGACGGCTATACGTACAGTAAACGGCAGACGTTCCGGCTCCTGAAGGCCGATGTTCGCAACTTTCTGGTTTGCTTCGCTGTCGCGTGCCGTACGAATGACTTCGTGGTTGAGCTCGAGAATTTCCATTTTTCATCCCTTTTATTGGTCGTGGAATAGACATCCGCTGACGTTCCCTATGTCCGGAATGGGTCCGGAACGACAGCGGCAGCCAAGAGGCGGGCCTTCAAATTCACTTCGCAGTACGACGGGGACTGGCATCCACCTGGATAGTGGGTGTAGCGCGTGCTGTCAGAATCGAAGCCGACTCTGATGGGATGGTGGCACTTTTCATCGGACAACACCCGCTCGAACACAAAAAAGCCGCCCTTTCAAGCAGGCGGCGCGACTGTCGGACACTGCCGTGTCGGGGTCGATCAGGGATGGGAAGTGCTGTACGTCCCTGTTCTGTACGTCCCTGTGTCACGGGAAGTACGCGAACGGGCGCCGTTGCGGACGAACGCACGGGCGCCGTCGCGCTACGCACTTAACAGGTGCCTGGGGAGGGATGCTTTGATGAGGCGGCTCCTGACCGAACCGTGCCTGCTTCATGGGCAGGAGTCGCCTGGGGGACCTTACGACGCAATGGCCCGAGGCCTTTGCGCCGATAGTCGAAGCGGCGCCGAACTCGCGCCAGATGAAGATGCAGCGCCTACAGAAAACCGATCGAGATCCATGGGATGGCGGCAACGAGCACCAGTCCCACGCCGAGCGCCACCATATACGCCACGATCGGCCGCATGCCCTCTTCCGGGTTGATGCGGTTGATCGCGCAAGCGGTGTAATACCCGACGCCGAATGGCGGCGCGAACAGCCCCATGCCCATCGCGAGGATCGCGATCATCGCGTAATGCACGGGATGTACGCCCACCGTCTCCGCGATCGGAAACAGCAAAGGCCCGAACAGGACGATGGCGGGAATGCCTTCGAGCAGACTGCCAAGCACGACGAACAGCACGATCCACGCGACGACGAATGTGATCTTGCCGCCCGGCAGTTGCGCGAAGATGTCGGCCAGCGCATCCGAGAAGCCCGACTGCGTGAGGCACCAGGCCATGCTGGTCGCCGCGCCGATGATCAGCAGGATCGCGCCCGACAACGCAGCCGTCCCGACCAGAATCGGCCAGATGCGCCGCACGTCGAAGCGGCGATAAATCAGCAGGCCCGCAAGGATCGCGTAGACGATGCCGATCGTCGAGACCTCGGTCGCCGTCGCGACGCCTTCGACAACGGCAAGCCGGATGACGAACGGCAACGCGAGCGCGGGCAACGCGATCCAGAAGCTGCGCAGCACGTCGCGCGCGCGAGGGCGCGCTTCGGCCGCGCTGTCGTCGATGTGACGATGCCGCCACCAGACCAGCACGCACAGCATCAGCCCGACGACGAGCCCCGGCAGCAACCCGCCGCCCGTAAACAGCGCGCCAATCGATACGCTCGTCACGGAGCCGAGAATGATCAGCACGAGACTCGGCGGAATCGTCTCCGTCTGCGCGGCCGTCGCCGACAGCAGCGCGACGAACTCGCCGGGCTTCGTGCCGCGCGCCCGCATCTCGGGATACAGCACGGGCGCGAGCGCCGCCATATCGGCAGACTTGGAACCGGAGATACCCGACACGAGGTACATCGCGCCCACCAGCACATACGAGAGTCCGCCCGGCACGTGGCCGAGCACATTCGCAAGAAAGGCAACGAGCGCCTTCGCCATGCCCGTCATTTCCATCAGCATGCCGAGGATCACGAACAGGGGCACGGCCAGCAGCACGATCTGCGACATGCCCTGGTCCATCCGGCTCGCCATCACCAGCAACGGCAACTGCGTCGCGATCGACAGATAGCCGAACGACGCGAGCGCGAACGAGAACGCAATCGGCACGCCGGAGAACACACAACGCTTGTCAACGCGGCGATTGTGCGTTGCAATCACCCACCGTGACTTCACAACGAATAAGGACGGAAATGGAACAGGCGTCGAACGCAGTGACAGCCGACGGGCAACGCTGGTTGACGGTCGCGGGTCCCGTGATTTTTCTGCTGTTGTGGTCCGCCGGTTTTCCGATTGCGCGGATCGGCCTGCGCTACGCGTCGCCCCTCACCTTTCTTGCAATCCGCTTTGCGTTGAGCGTCAGCGTGCTCGTCGTCATATGCGCGGTCCGCCGGCCTGTGTGGCCGCGCGGGCTGCATGCGTGGAAGCATCTGATCGTCGTCGGCTTTCTCGTGCAGGTGCTGTACTTCGGGCTGAGCTATCTGTCGATGACGGCGGGCATCGAGACATCGGTGGTCGCGCTGATCGTCTCGCTGCAACCGATACTCGTCGGCGTGCTCGCGCCGAAGCTGGTCGGCGAGCGCGTCGGCGCACGACGCTGGACGGGACTGATACTCGGCCTCGCGGGCGCGGCGGGCGTCATCGTCGCGCGCAGCCGCGTCCAGGTGGATTCGCTGGGCCCCGTGCTGCTCGCAATCGGTGCGCTGCTCGGCATCACGGGCGCAATGCTCTATGAAAAGCGCACGGCCGCATCGAACGATCCGCTGATGGCGAATCTCGTGCAGTACGCGGTGGGCCTCGTGTGTTGCGCACCGATGGCCATGCTGTTCGAGCATGGCCACGTGCAGTGGACGGGAACCTTCACGGCCGTCATGGCGTATCTCGTGCTGTGCAATTCACTGATCGCCATCAGTCTGCTGCTCGCGATGACACGCGCGGGCAAGGTATCGAAAGTGGCCGCGCTGTTCTTTTTCGTGCCGCCCGCCGCGGCGCTGATGAGCTACGCGTTCCTCGGCGAAACGCTGCCGACGTCCGCGTGGTGGGCAATGGGTGTTGCGGTGGTGGGCGTTGCGATTGCAACTTCGCAGTCGCGATGACGCGCGTGCCCCGCGTTCAACGGTCAATCCAGCGAAATTTTCACAGGAGCGATCTTCCAGATCCGCTCGCAGTACTCGGCGATCGCGCGATCCGATGAGAACTTCCCCGAGCGCGCCGTGTTGAGTATCGACATGCGGGTCCAGCGTGCCGGGTCCAGCCATGCAGCGCTCACGCGCTCCTGGCACGCAACGTAATCGGCGTAATCGGCGAGCACGAGGAACGGGTCCACGTGCAGCAGATTGTCGACGAGCGGGCGAAACACCTGCTGATCGCCGCGCGAGAATTGTCCGCCTGCGATCAGGTCCAGGACCTCGCGCAACTCTGCATTGCTTTCGACATGCACGGAAGGACGATAGCCTTCGCGCCTGACGCGCTCCACCTGCGCGACCGTCAGGCCAAAGAGGAAGAAGTTCTCGTCGCCGGCTTCTTCGCGGATCTCGACGTTCGCGCCGTCCAGCGTGCCTATCGTGATCGCGCCGTTCATCATGAACTTCATGTTGCCTGTGCCCGACGCTTCCTTGCCCGCAGTCGAAATCTGCTCGGACAGGTCGGCGGCGGGATAGATGAACTGCGCGTTCTTCACGTTGAAATCCGGAAAGAACACGACCTTCAGCCTGCCGTGCATCGCGGGATCGTTGTTCACGACTTCAGCGATGCCCGTAATCAGCCGGATCATCAGCTTCGCCATCGCGTATCCCGGCGCGGCCTTTCCGCCGAACACGAAGCAGCGCGGCACCGTGCCCTGCTCCACGTTGCGCCGCAGGCGCTGGTAAAGCGCGACGATGTAGAGCGCGTTCAGATGCTGTCGCTTGTACTCGTGGATGCGCTTCACCTGGATGTCGAACAGCGCATCCGGGTCCACGTCGATATTCGTCACATGGCGGATCTGGCCCGCGAGAATGCGCTTGTTCACATGCTTGACGGCACGCCATTTTTCCTGGAACGCGCGATCGTCGGCATACGCTTCGAGCTTGCGAAGCTGCGTGAGATCCGTGACCCAGCCATCGCCGACGGTTGCATCGAGCAGCCTCGCAAGGCCCGGATTGCTCAGCAGCAGGAAGCGGCGCGGCGTGACGCCGTTGGTGACGTTGTCAAAACGTTCGGGCCACAGCTCCGCGAAATCGTGCAGCACGGTCTGCCTGAGCAGCGTCGAATGCAGCGCCGCGACGCCGTTGACGGCATGACTGCCGATCGTCGACAGGTACGCCATTCGGATTCTCTTCTCGCCGCTCTCGTCGATCAGCGACATGCGCGCGATGCGCGCCTCGTCGCCCGGATACTTTCGCCGCAGTCCGTCGAGGAACCGGCGATTGATCTCGTAGATGATTTCGAGCGGACGCGGCAGCAACCTGCCGAAGAGCCGCAAGCCCCACGTTTCGAGCGCTTCGGGCAACAGCGTGTGGTTGGTATAGGCGAGCGTGCGGCACGTGATGTCCCACGCTTCGTCCCAGGGAAGAAGCCGTATGTCGACGAGCAGGCGCATCAGCTCGGCGACGGCAATGGACGGATGCGTGTCGTTCAGCTGAACCGCGAACATCTCGGCGAAACGCGAGACGGGCACGCCCTTCAGGTCGAGAATGCGCAACATGTCCTGCAGCGAACAGGAGACGAAGAAGTACTGCTGCGCGAGACGCAGCCGCTTGCCGGCTTCGGGCTCGTCGTTCGGATAGAGCACCTTCGACAGCGTCTCCGAAATGACCTTTTCCTCCACGGCCTGGTAGTAATCGCCTGCGTTGAAGTCCTCCAGGTCGAATGACTCGATGGCCTCGCTTTTCCACAGGCGCAGCGTGTTGCACATGTTCGCGCGATAGCCCAGCATCGGCGTATCGCAGGCCACGCCCTTGACCATCCGAGCCGGCAGCCAGCGCACGCGGAAGCGGCCTTGCTCGTCGGTCCACTGTTCCGTATGCCCGCCGAAACCGGCGTAGTAGCACACGCTCGGGCGCACGATCTCCCACGGGTTGCCTTTTTGCAGCCATTTGTCGGTGACTTCCACCTGGCAGCCGTCGCGTATCTCCTGATCGAAGATGCCGAACTCGTAGCGGATGCCGTAGCCGACAGCCGGTATTTCGAGCGTCGCCAGCGAGTCCAGATAACAGGCGGCGAGCCTGCCGAGCCCGCCATTGCCGAGTCCCGGCTCTTCCTCCAGTGCGAGCAGCGCATCGAGGTCCTGGCCGAGCGACTGCATGACAGCGCGCGCGTTGTCCTCGATGCCGAGGTTCAGCAGATTGTTGCCGAGCTGCGGGCCGATCAGGAATTCAGCAGAGAGATAGCACGCGACCCGCAGCTCGCGTACGACGTAGTGCTGGATCGTCGCGGCCCAGCGCGCCAGCATCCGGTCGCGCACGCTGTACGACAGCGCCATGAACCAGTCATACGGCGTAGCGATGCTGGGAGGACGGGCCTGCAGGCAGATCAGATTGTCGAGCACGCCGCGCCGCAGCGCATCGACGTCGAGCCCGGTGCGCGCCGATCCGGCGCTCGGGGGTACGCCTGATGCCGGATTGGTGGTCACGATGCTTCCTCCCGATTCGCCGCGTCAAACGCGTGACGCTGTCGCGCCCGTTCGTCATACCGGGCGCGAGCCGCGCCTCGGCCGAACGAACCTCAACGGCAGCATATGTTACGGCGCAAGGATTGCAAGCTCGATGAACCGAACCGCGCAGGCTTTCCTCTGACGATTATCGGGTGGGCAACGCTACGGATGTCGATGAACGAACGAAGATCACGCGGCGGCGCATTGCGTCGAATCCTCCATGTCCGCCTGAACCTCGCGTGGCCGCTCGTTCGCGTGAATTGTCTGCAGACCGTTCGTTCTGGCACGCTGCAACGCGCGATATTCGGTCGGCGACTTCCCGATACAACGGCGAAACAGCTTGCCGAGCCTGCCGCCGTCGGTCAGACCGACGCGTCGCGCGATCTTGTCGGCGGGCAGCGAGGTTTCGGCCAGCAGCACGCAGGCCAGATCGAGCCTCGCCCGTTGCAGGTATTCCGATGGCGATGTCCCCAGACATGCCTGAAAGTAGCGCAGCAACGTGCGCTGGCTCATCGCGCACGCTTGCGCGGCATCGGCGACGCTGACGGGACGGTGGCAGTTGTTCTTGAGCCATCGGCCTGCGGCGTGCACCTTGTCGGCCGTGCTCATGCCCGCATCGATCGATGACAGCAACGTGTCGACCTGTACGCAGACCGTGCGATGCAAGGCCTCGCGCGCAATCGTCTCGCCGATATCGTCGCGAATGATCTCGAAGACCGCCTTGATCGCGCCGGATAATCGCACTTTGGCCTGCAAGCCTTGCGCGACGCGATCGCGCTCCGATACATACGGAGTGTCGTTCACGGTATCGGCCGCAAGGAAACGCACGGGCGTGCCGGCCGCCCTGACCCGTTGCAGCCACGCTGCATGCGAGAGCCCGTTGCACACCTCGTCCGCATTCGGACCTGCGGCGACGAACACGCACGCGAATCGCGTCCCGATCGTATCGCCCAATTTGCCCGTCGACACGACAAGCGAGCGATGGCACTTCACGAGGCCGCCATTCGCGGACAGAAACTGCATCCCGTACCTGCACGCATGTTGAGCGCCCGCCAGTTCGCTCGCGCAATCGAGCGCTTCGGCGACGACGGCCACGCCTAGAAGGTCGCACGCATCCGTCAGCACGAACGCGATCCGTTGCAAGCTCGAAACACTGCCTCTGTATTCGTCGGCGCGTTGACGCCCGTTCTCGGCCACAAACATGATTCCTCCAGCTGATTCATCGCGACGTGCGTCGGCATGCATCGATTGAAAAGACGAACTTCTTCATACGTTTTCGCAATTCCGCGAACGCACGGCGACGATGCGCGTCCGTGCGCTACCGTCGGCCGAGCGCTTCCATCACCGCTTCGACCACTTCGCCGGGATCGGCGGAGCGTGGAAACCAGCCGTCCCATTGCGTCCAGTCGACGCGCGCATCGTCGGCCGAAAACGCGATCATCACGGGACGGCCCGCGCCGGCCGCGCTGCGCGTGACCGCGTCCGATACATCGCCATCGTCGGCACCAACGAACGGACTCGACGTAACGATGACGCGCGGATCGAGCCGCCGCGCGGCATCGCGTGCTTCTTCCATCGTGAGGGCCGGCATCACGACGACGCCACGCGAAGTCAGCCGCGAAGCCAGCGCCGACAACCGGCTGGCATCGGGATCGAGGATCAGCACATCGACTCTCGCAGCGCGATTGACGGGCATCTGCCGCTGACGCGCGCGTGCGCGACGCCACTGCCTGAGCGGCCATAGCATCCGGTTGAACGCGTGCGCCAGCACGATCCTTCGCCAGATACGCGCTGCGCTGAACGTCGCGCGGCGCGACTGACGTTCGAGCAGCCGCTTGCTGTCAGGCAGATGCACCAACACACATCCCTTGTACCAGCGCAGATCGCGATGCGTGTTGCCGGACCAGTGCCGTCCCACCAGCCGGTGCGCGCCGACATCGACGATCTGTTGCCCTTCTTCAGCAAGCAAGTTCAGTGCCGCAGAGACGAACGCTTCGTCGCCGTGATGGTTCAACCGGTCGATCGAGGACCTGTACCGTTCGAAACATATCCGCGCGCGAGGCACGAGCTTGTCGATGAACGCCGCCGATGCCAGCAGCGCCTCGCCGCCGAACCATCGCGGGTTGGCGAGCCGCTTGCCCGCGACCGTCTCCAGATCGGCGATGACGCGGCTCTCGCCATGTGCGGAGAACTCCTGATCGGAGATGTCATACGCGCCCACGCCCGTCGCGCGGCAACGCAGCAGCAGTTCAGCGCTCACGCCTCGAAGCGCGAGCATGTCGGTATCGAGCAGCATCAGCAGCTGGCCTTCGTGCAACGTAGCGGCTGCCTGCTCCAGCAAGTCGAGCTTGAAATGCGTGCCATAGAACCGCGTGACCTTCGGCAACTCGAGTGTCGACGGTTTGAGCTGCAACACATCGGGACGCCAGTCCCCGGCGACATCAGCAAGATAGTGCTTGACCCTGTCCGCCACGTTGGTCGCGACGGTCAATCGCGGCAAGCCGGCGGCGAGCAGGCTCCGGTTGAGCGTGATGGACTGTTGGAGATAGGCGAACGGATCGACGCTCGTGCTGTTGGGACTGCCAACACTGTCCGTGTCGACGTAAACGAGCGCATAGGGTACGACGCTGGAATGGGAGCACGCCATACGTGGCGAACGCTGTTTCGTCTGCGTGGAGGTGGACCGAAAACCGTTGCTAAAAACAGCGGTGTCAAGCATGGTCGCCTCCAGCAGACCGCATCGACGCGCGGGATAGCACTCGCCATCTCGCACGTCTCGTTTCCAAAGACTAGTCGCTACGGATTACTTTATTAAGACCGTCGCCATGTCCGAAGATTGATTCTTACGTACAACACATGCGACTTCGGCGTGACGCTCGCGCATGCAACCGTTCGACTCGCGCGCTTCAGCGTCACTTGCCTATTTCCTGACGGATGCGCGCTACCTCGCGTGTCGTGACAGGGGCCGCATCGTTGCCCCATGTGTTGCGCACGAAGGTCAGCACGCGCGCCATCTCCGTATCGGTCAGCTTGCCCGCGAACGACGGCATTTTCTTCGGGTCCGGTCCCGATTGCGTATGCGGCGCCTCGCCGCCTTCGACCAGCAGGCGCACGAGCGAATCGGCGTGCTCGCTCAATACAGCAGGGTTGCCCGCGAGCCGCGGATACTTGAGCGGCTCGCCCATCCCATCCGCCTTGTGACAGCGCGCGCAAAAACCCTGATAGATGCCCGCGCCGGGCAATTCGACATCGCCCGTTTTCAGCGCGCGCACGGTCCGCAGCGCAGCGCGCGACTGGTCGTCGAAATGACCGGACGGCGCTTGCGCGGGCAAGCTCTTCAGATAGCGCGCGATCGCGTGCAGATCGTCGTCAGTCAGATACTGCGTGCTGTCCTCGACGACCTGGATCATGCTGCCGAACGTGACGAGACCGCCGCCATGCCCGCGTCGCAGGAATGCGGCGATGTCCTCCTCGGAAAAGCGTCCGAGGCCCGAGCCCGTGTCGCCTGTGAGGTTCGGCGCGAACCAGTGATCGTTCGTGCCGCCCGTCAGATAGAGCCGCGAGTGCTCGCTGTAGCCGCGCTCTTCGTAAGCGGGTCCGCGCGGCGTGTGACATGCGCCGCAATGCCCGAGCGATTGCACAAGATACGCGCCGCGATTCCATTGCGGGCTGCGCGACGATTGCGGCACGAATACATCATCGGGTGCAAACGCAAAGCTCCAGAACATCAGCGCCCAGCGCAGATTGAACGGAAACGGCAAGCGCGTGTGCGGCGCGGCCTTCGATACGGGCGCCACGCCGTGCATGAAATACGCGTAAAGCGCGTGCATGTCGTCATCGTTGATCTTCGCAAACGACGGATACGGCATCGCCGGATAGAGCCGCCGGTTGCCGGGCGCAACGCCCTCGCGCACGGCGCGCGCAAAATCGTCGTAGCTGTAGCGCCCGATTCCCGCGACGGGATCGGGCGTGATGTTCGACGACCAGATCGTGCCGAACGGCGAGCCCATCCCCAGGCCACCTGCAAAAGGCGCCGACGGATGCAACGGTTGCTTGCCCGAAGGTCCGCCCGGCGGCGCCGTGTGGCAGCCCGCACAATCGGCGGCTTTCGCGAGGTATTCGCCTTTCGCAATCAGTTTCGGGTCGGTGGAGTCGATGGGCACCATCGATATCTGCGCGTCGGCACGCTCCGGCATCGCGCCTGACGCGATAAAAGCCGCAGCCGCGATCGCCGCGATGCCGATACCTACGCTGATGCCGATACCTAGAACGACACGTCTGCTCATGATCGTCACCACTGCCCGCACGGCGACACAACCACCACGGCAACAGCCGTCGTGATCAGCCCGAACATGAACATCGCGCTCGACAGCGCGCTCACCCGCGCGAGAAACCATTCGAGTTCCGCGACCCGGCGCGCGCGTCCGTCGAGTGCGTGCCCGCGCCTGCCGCGCGTGAACACGACGGCGCGCCACGCGACGATCACACCCGCAACGCCCACGATCAGGCACGCTACGCTCAGCGCGACCAGCGCTGTCGTCACCCATGTCGGCGGCGACACGGGACGCAGCGGATCGGATAGCGCGCACGCCTGCGCCGTCAGCACTTCGCCGATGAACATCTGCGCGAACCATGCGAGCGGCGTCGCGAGCGCGGCCGTCAACAGGCGCCCCGAGTGAAAGCGCGGAATGTCGATGCGCGTCGCCGGCTCTTCGCGCCGCTGCCGCGTTTGCGTGCGGTCGTCGCTCATGCGCGCTCCCTCAGCACATACGGCGACAGATAGATCGTCGTGAAGATGAAGAGCCACACGAGATCGACGAAGTGCCAGTACAGGCCGCCTATCGTCAGCGCGAGGCAGCGCTTTTCATCGAAGTAGCCGCGCGCCGTCCATAGCAGCAGCAACGCCAGCACCACCAGCCCGACGATGACGTGCGCCATGTGAAAGCCGGTGATCGTGAAGTACAGCGAGCCATACAGGTGCGCGGTCATCCCGTAAGGATGGTTCTGCCATTCCTTGATCTGAATGCCGACGAACGTCACGCCCAGCACAAGCGCGGTGCTCATCGACGCGACGGCCCAATGGATGCGCCGACGCTTCACGCAGCGCTCGCATAGCCACACGAAGACGCTGCTCGTCAGCAGGATCGCCGTGTTCACGCCGCCGAGGCCGAGCTTCGGCAAGCCTTCGGGCGGCCACATGCGGCCGCTTTGCGACGCGAGATAAAGGTACGAAAAGATCAGATAGCCGAACAACGAGCCTTCCGTGACGATCAGCGCGAGACACCCGAACCAGCCGCCCGAGCGTTCGCCCGCGCTCCCGACGGGCAAGCTGACCTCGCGTCCATAGGCGTCGCGGCGAGAGGTATCGTCGTGCACCGTGCCGTTGTGCAACGCGTCGCTCATGTCAGCTCCCTGCGTCGCGCACGCGCTGCGGCTCGCGCTGGATCAGGCTGCGCTCGGGCCACAGCCACACGACGATCGACGCCGCGCAGCCCACCAGCATCGCCGCCACGAGCCACCACGCGAGCAGCGCAAGCCCCGCGAAAAGCAGCGTCGCGAACACGCTCAACACGAAAGGCGTGTACGAATCTTCCGGCATCTTCAGGATCACATCCGGCCGCGCTTCGAGCGCCGTCGTGCCGAGCGCTTCGCGGCCTCGATCGAGAATGAAGCCTTCTTCGAGCGACGAGCGCGAACCGTTCTGCTCCTCCTCTTCGATGCGCCCTTCCCATAACGGATGCCGGCTCGCGACCGTCGGCGCGACGGCGAAGTTGTACGGAGGCGGCGGCGAAGTCGTCGTCCATTCGAGCGTGCCGGCGTCCCACGGGTTGTCGCCCGCGACGGCGCCATGCCGCAAGCTGTACAGCAGATCGCACAGGAAGATCAGAATGCCGAGCGCGAGCACGAACGAGCCCACCGACGTAATCAGGTTCACCGTGCTCCAGCCCATGTCCGGCGCGTATGTATAAATGCGGCGCGGCATGCCGAGCAGTCCCGCGAGATGCATCGGAAAGAACGCCACGTTGAAGCCTATGAACATCACCCAGAAGGCAAATTTTCCAACACGCTCGCTCATCATGCGTCCCGTGAACTTCGGAAACCAGAAGTACACGCCGCCGATCACCGGGAACACGTTGATGCCGAGCAGCACGTAATGCAGATGCGCGACGACGAAGTAGGTATCCGTCAGTTGCCAGTCGAAAGGCACGGCCGCCGTCATCACGCCCGACACGCCGCCGATCACGAACAGCAGCACGAAGCCCGCGAAGTAATAGAACGGCACGCGGAACACGGGTCTCCCCGTCCAGATCGTTGCGATCCACGCGAAGGTCGCGATCGCGCTCGGCACGGCAATCGCCATGCTCGCCGCGCCGAACAGCGACAGCGCGAGCGCCGGCAAGCCCGTCGCGAACATATGGTGAATCCAGACGACGAAGCCGATCAGCATCGTCGCGACCGTCGACAACGCGACGGGCCCATAGCCCACCAGCGGCCGGCGGCAGAACACAGGCAATGCATCGGAGACGATGCCCATCGCGGGCAGCACGACGACATATACCCACGGATGCGCGAAGATCCAGAACAGGTGTTGCCACAACAGCGCGCGCCCGCCGTTCGCCACGTCGAAGAAATGCGTGCCGATGCGCCGGTCCATCCACAGCAGCAAAAACGCGAGGCTCACCGACGGCACCGCGAGCAGATTGCCGCACGACGCCGTCATCGTGCCCCACACGAGCACGGGGATGCGATCGAGCGACATGCCCGACGCGCGCATGCGCAGCAGCGTCACGACGAAGTTCACCGCGCCGACGGTCGTCGAAATGCCGAGCAGCACCATGCCGAGCGCGTAGACATCGATGTTCGGCCCCGTGTCGTATTCGAGGCCGGACAGCGGCACATAGTTGAACCAGCCGGCGTTGGGCGCTTCGCCGAGCGGAAAGCTCGCATACAGAAAGATCGCTGCGAACAGAAAGATCCAGTACGAAAACGCGTTGAGGCGCGGAAACGCCATGTCGCGCGCGCCGAGTATCAGCGGCCACAGATAGTTCGAGAAACCGGACAGCACGGGCAGCGCGTACAGGAAGATCATCGTCACGCCGTGCATCGTGAAGAGCTGGTTGTATTGCTCCGGCGTGAGCACCGTGCCGTTCGGCTGCGCGAGCTGCACGCGCATGATGAGCGCCTCGACGCCGCCCGCGATCAGGAACACGAAGGCCGTGACGAGATAGCGAATGCCGATGCGCTTGTGATCGACCGTCGACAGCCAGCCGCGCCAGCCCGGCGGCGTCTCCCACAGTTCGCGAAGCGCCTTCTCGGCTGCGCTGCCACGCGCGACGACGCCGCGCCGCAACGTGCGCTCGAGCGGCTCGCGCGAGGAAGTCGAAGAAGGAGTCGTGGTGTCGGCCATCCGTGTCTGTTCCCGTCAATGCAAGGTCGCGAGATATGCGGAGAGGGCCGCTGTCTCGCTCGTCGTCAGCGCGATGCTGGGCATCAGCGAATCGGGCTTGATCCGCTGAGCGTGGCGAATCCAGTCGAGCTGATGCTCGCGCGTGTTCGTTAATGCGCCCGCCGCGATCAGCCTGCGCGCATTCAGATGCGTGAGATCGGGCGCCTGCGCGCCGTTCGCGTCCGTGCCGCGCACCGTGTGGCAACCGGCGCAGCGCGCGTCGAAGAGCTGTTTGCCGTGCGATGTCAGCGCATCGGCCGAAGCGGCGACGGGCGTCGCGGGCTTGGCTTGCTCGCGGCGCCATGCATCGAAATCGGCACGCTCCTGCGCAATGACCTCGAACGCCATATGCGCATGCTGCGCGCCGCAAAACTGCGAGCATTGCCCGCGATACACGCCCGCTGCTTCGGCCTGAATCCATTGCTCGTTGATCTGCCCCGGAATGGTCTGCGTCTTGCCCGCGAGCTGCGGCACCCAGAACGCGTGAACCACGTCGGCGCTCTTCAGCACGATCTTCACGGGCTCGCCAACCGGGATATGGATTTCGTTCGCCGTGACGAATGCGGGCCCGCCGTCCGTGTCGCTGTAGTCGACTTTCCACCACCAGTCGTATGCCGTGACCGTCAGCGTCAGCGAAGGCGCACGCGGTGGCGCCGCTACCGAATCGAGCGCGACGAGCGTATAGGCGAGCGCAACCACCAGCAGCACGGACGAAATGCCCGTGCCGATGTACACCCAGCGAAGCGCGCCCTTTTCCCCTTGTTCAAGCGCGTTCGCGGCGCGTGCATCACGGCGGCGCGCAATCGCAATCGCGAGCAGCAGCGCGACGATCAGGACCACGCTCATCGAGAGCGCGGCGAGCGCCCAGCCGAGGCGCATCGTCGGCCCGGCGGCGGGACCGCCTGCGTGCAGGAAGTAATCGAGGGGCGCGCCCTGTGCATCGGTATGTGCAGCCATCAAGCCAGCCATCGACGCAATCGCGGCGGCCGCGGGCGCGCGAGTCCACACGCCTGTGCCGCCGCGACGCGCGTCTTCCGGCCTCCGTTGCATCCGCCTACTCCCCCTTTCGATGCCTGCATACCGCGACGTGGCGCGCCCGTACTTGCTCAGCAAGAAACGGGCACGGTCCGCACGGTCCGCACATGGTCCCCACGGCCACGTTACGCAGCTTCCGCAATCATCAAGCCGCCGCAAACGCCGCGCCGCGCACGCGCAAACATGCCGGCAAACGCCAGCCTGCAATACGCGTACGATTTACATCACACTGTGACCTTTACACGGGATGTCAGGCGTGGTTCTTCGCATGTAAGCGCATCACGCACGAACGTCCGCTAGTCCTTCCCGCCTGGAATCACCGAGCCGAGCACCTGACGCGCGGTGTTCGCAATCACGCTGCCTTCTTTCGGATCGCCTTCCATCAACGTCCGCGCGAACGCGCGCGCCTGCGCCATCGTCACGTGAGGCGGCAATGGCGGCACTTCCGGGTCCGACTTCACTTCCAGCACGACGGGGCGCTTCGCGGCCAGCGCGGTTTCCCACGCGTCGGACAACTGCTCGGCATCGTCGACGTAAAGGCCCGTCAAGCCGAGCAGTTCCGCAAAGCGGTGATAAGGCACGTTGGGAATTTCCTGCGACGCGTTGAACTTCGGATCGCCTTCCATCACGCGCTGCTCCCACGTCACCTGATTCAGGTCTTCGTTGTTCAGCACCATACAGATCCAGCGCGGATCGGCCCACTGCTTCCAGTACTTCGCGACGGTGATCAGCTCGGCCATGTTGTTCATCTGCATCGCGCCGTCGCCGACCATCGCGATCACGGGGCGGCCCGGATACGCGAACTTCGCGGCGATCGCATACGGAACGGCGGCGCCCATCGACGCGAGCCCGCCCGACAACGACGCCATCATCCCGCGGCGAATCTTCAGATCGCGTGCGTACCAGTTTGCACACGAGCCGGAGTCGCTGGTAAGAATGACGTTGTCGGGCAGGCGCGGCGACAGTTCGGTGAACGCGCGCTGCGGATTCACACCCTTGCTCGATGGCTGATGCGCGCGCTCGTCGAGCGTCTCCCACCAGCGCGAAGTCCAGCGCTCGATACGCGAGCGCCATACGTGACTGTCCTTCTCTTTCAGCAGCGGCAACAGCGCGCGCAACGTCTCCGCGCTGTCGCCGACGAGGTTCACTTCCATCGGATACCGCAAGCTCAGCATGTCGGCCTTGATGTCGATCTGCACGCCGCGCGCATCGCCTTCCTTCGGCAGAAATTCCGAGTACGGAAAGCCCGACCCGATCATCAGCAGCGTGTCGCATGACGTCATCAGCTCGTAGCTGGGCTTCGTGCCGAGCAGGCCGATCGATCCCGTTACCCACGGCAGATCGTCCGGCAACGCGGCCTTGCCGAGCAGCGCTTTCGCGACGCCCGCGCCGAGCCGGTCCGCCACCGCGATCACTTCATCCGTTGCATTCAACGCACCGGCGCCGACCAGAATCGCGACCTTGTGGCCTGCATTCAGCACATCGGCGGCGCGTTGCAGATCGTCTTGCGCGGGCACGACTCTCGGCCGCGAATAGCCGACGCCCGAATGCGCAGTGCCGTGCTTGCGCGCGGGCGGCTCGAATTCGAGGTCCTGCAAATCGTTCGGCAAGACGAGCGCCGTCACGCGCCGCTCCGACAACGCAATGCGCACCGCGCGATCGATCATGTGCCGCACCTGCGCGGGCACGCTCGCCTGCTGCACGTATGAACCGGCGACGTCCTTGAACATCGCCGCAATGTCGACTTCCTGCTGATAGTGCGAGCCCAGCGCGGCGCGCGCCTGCTGGCCGACGATCGCGAGCACGGGCATGTGGTCCATCCGTGCGTCGTAGAGGCCGGTGATCAGGTGTGCGGCGCCCGGCCCCGACGTCGCGATGCAGACGCCCAGCTCGCCGGTGAACTTCGCGTGCGCGCTCGCCATGAACGCGGCCATTTCCTCGTGCCGCGCCTGCACGAATTCGATCTTCCCTTCCGCCCGATTCAGCGCGCCGAAGACACCGTTGATGCCATCGCCCGGATAGCCGTACATGCGTCTTACGCCCCATTGATGCAGCCTGTCGACGATGAAGTCGCCTACTGTCTTTGCCATGAAAGCCTCCGCGGAAGAGAAGTTGTGCGTGCCCTTGTGCGGACACTGCGCCGTCTGTCGGGACAGCAAGACGCGCGCCCCATCGCGCGAAACCCCGCTGTAAGGCACATCCATTGCTCGCCGGTGAGTAGCGCAACACGGCCTGCCACAGTCGCCCGTCACGGATGCACACCATGAACGAAGCCGCTTCTTCTGCAACGACGGATCGTTACGCCGCGGCGCCCATCACGAGAATCACGGCAGACGCCTACACGATTTCGACGGATGCGCCCGAGGCAGACGGAACGTTCGAATGGAACTCGACGACACTCGTGGTCGCCGAAGTCGAAGCGGCTGGCGTCATAGGCCTGGGCTACACGTATAGCGACGCGTGCACGGCAACGCTGATACGGCATGCACTCGCCGATGTGCTGACCGGCGAAGAGGCGTCGCAAGTTCGGCGCTTGTGGCTTCGGATGCAGCGCCGCGTGCGCAACCTCGGTCGCGAAGGCATTGCGGCCACCGCGATCTCCGCATTGGACTGCGCGCTATGGGACCTGCACGCGAAGCGCCTGAACGTTCCTCTCGCGAATCTGCTGGGCCAGGCGCGCGACCGCGTGCCCGTCTATGGAAGCGGAGGCTTCACGACTTATACCGATGCGCAGATGCGCGAGCAGTTGACGCGCTGGGTGCATGACGACGGATGCCGATGGGTGAAGATCAAGATCGGCAGCGAGCCGGAGCGCGATCCCGCGCGCGTGCGATGTGCGCGCGACGCGATCGGCAATGACGCAGGGTTGTTCGTCGATGCGAACGGCGCGTATGACAGAAAGACTGCGCTGGGGTTTGCCGCGCGTTTCGCCGAACAACATGTGCAATGGTTCGAGGAGCCCGTCAGTTCGGATGATCTCGCGGGCCTCAACGCAATCCGTTGCAGCGCTCCGCCCGGAATGGACATTGCGGCAGGCGAGTACGGCTATACGCTCGACTATTTCCGGCGAATGCTCGAACAGAATGCCGTCGACGTGCTCCAGGCCGATGCGAGCCGTTGCGGCGGGATCACGGGCTTCATCGAAGCCGCTTACGTTGCGGCGGCTTTTCATGTGCCGCTGTCGGCTCACTGCGCGCCGGCCTTGCACCTGCACGTCGCGGCCGCCGTGCCCGGACTCGAGCATCAGGAGTGGTTTCACGATCACGCGCGCATCGAGTCGATGCTGTTCGATGGCGCACCGCGTGTTGCGGACGGAAGCATCGCGCCCGATCTCTCACGGCCGGGCTGCGGTCTCGAATTCAAGCGCCAGGACGCTCGCCGCTTTGTGACCAGCGCGCCTTGAAAGAACCGAACCCACGCATCGAACCTACGCTGACGCATCGAGCGGCTGATATGCAAACGATTTGATCACGATGACAAGAACTGCGTTATTTGTGCTCGGCGCGCTCTGCGCAGCCTCAGGTGCCGCCGCGCTCGCAACGAAAACGAATGGCGCGTCCGAGCGGCAACGTGCCCGTGTTCGTCTCGCACCGGCTCGTGCATCGGGCACGACATCGCGCATTCATATCGATGCCGCGCGCGGTTTCAATCACGGTTCCGCGTTGCTCGCTTTTTCCGCGCTCGCCGACAGCGCGGTCGAGCACTATCGCGGATCGTTCGACAACCCGGCCATGTATACGCCGCTCGTGTCCGCGACCTGCGCGCTGATCGCCGGACTGCACGGCGGCGCGGACCGCACTGAGGCCGCGCATTCGATCCGCCACGCGGCGTATGTCACGGCAGCGGTGGCAGGCGTCGCCGGGACGGCATTTCATCTCTACAACGTCACGAAGCGGCCGGGCGGCTTTAGCTGGCACAACCTGTTCTATGGCGCTCCGCTCGGCGCGCCGATGTCGCTGTTGCTGTCCGGCGCGCTCGGAGCGGTCGGCGAGCGCTTGCGCAACGAACCCGCCGTCGATCCGCGTCTGTTCGGCATGCCGGCCGGCAAGGCGCTCGCGCTCGCGGCCAGTATCGGATTGGCGGGCACGGTTGCCGAAGTCGGCCTGCTGCATTTTCGCGGCGCGTTCCAGCACCGCGCGATGTACGCGCCCGTCACGGTGCCGCCGCTCGCCGCTGCGATGCTCGCGAACGCCGCGCTATCCGCGCCACGGCAGCACTGGCTCACGCGAATCTGGTTGCGCGCGACGGCAGCGCTCGGTGTGGTGGGCACGCTGTTCCATGCACGCGGTATCGCGCGCAGCCAGGGCGGCTGGCGCAACTGGTCGCAGAACATTCTGGGCGGGCCGCCCTTGCCCGCGCCGCCCAGCTTCACCGCGCTCGCGTTGGCAGGACTCGCCGCGTTGCGCATGAGGGAGACAGAAAATGAATGACGCCACGCCTCTACCCGATTACACCGGCTATGACGTGCTCGACAAACGCGACACGCCATCGTGGGACGACGCGTCGCGCGCAGTCATCGGCGATCGCATCGCGACGGCCGACGAGCCCGCGTGGTGCAATCGCGAGCAGTGGCGCGCGCTGCGCGCGCTGTGCGCGATCATCGTCCCGCAGCCCGAGAACCGGGCATTTGTGCCGCTCGCCGCGCTCGTCGATCGCAAGATCGCGATGGGCAAGAGCGACGGCTATCGCCGTGCCGGTCTGCCTGCGTTGCAGGAAGCATGGCGAACAGGTCTCGCGGCACTCGACGACGAGAGCGTTCATCGACACGGCGCCGCCTTCGCCGATCTCGACGAACGCGCGCGCATCGGACTCGTTCAGTCGATGGAGCATGGAACGCTGACGGGCGGCGCGTGGCGCAACATGTCGTCGAAGCTGTTTTTCACGCAGCGCGTGCTGCACGATATCTGCACGACCTACTATTCGCATCCGTCGGCGTGGAGCGCGATCGGATTCGGCGGGCCTGCGAATCCGCGCGGCTATGTGCGCATGAACTTCAATCGAAGCGATCCGTGGGAGGGCAAGGAAGTGCCGCCCGAGGAGAGACAGCGTGCTCGATGATGCGCTTCGCGATCCGCGCGGCAAGCAAGGCCGCGCACCGGATGTCTTCACGCCTGGCGGATGGCTGCCGATGCGCGAGTATCCGCTGCATGAGGAAGTCGATTTCGCGATCGTCGGCACGGGCGCGGGCGGCGGCACGCTGGCCTGCCGGCTCGCGGAAAAAGGCTTCAAGGTGGTCGCGCTCGACGCGGGCGCGTGGTGGAGACCGCTCGAAGAATTCGCCTCCGACGAAACGCATCAGTCGAAGCTGTACTGGACCGACGAGCGGATCGTCGACGGCGACGATCCGCTCGTGCTCGGAGCGAACAATAGCGGCAAGGCCATTGGCGGAAGCACGGTTCACTTCGCGATGGTGTCGCTGCGATTCAGGCCCGAATGGTTCCGCTCGCGCTCGCTGCTCGGCTACGGCGCGGACTGGCCGCTCGACTGGCGCGAGATGTGGCGCTACTACACGTACGTCGAAGATGCGCTGAAGATTTCCGGACCGGTGCGTTATCCGTGGGGACCGAAGCGGCCGCGTTATCCGTATCGCGCGCATGAAATGAATGCGGCTGCGCTGGTGCTCGCGCGCGGCGCGGACGCACTCGGCATCGGCTGGAGCCCGACGCCGCTCGCGACGATTTCCGCGCCGCGCGGCAAGGCGCATCCGTGCGTCTATCGCGGCTTCTGCGTAGCGGGCTGCGCGACGAATGCGAAACAGAGCGCGCTCGTCACGTGGATTCCGCGCGCCGTCCATGCGGGTGCCGAGATTCGCGACCTCGCGATGGTCGGCCGCATCGACGTGAATCCGGCGGGACGCGCAACGGGCGTCGAATATCTGCGCGAAGGCCGATGGCAGTTTCAGCGCGCGCGTCATGTCGTCGTGGCCGGGTATGCGATCGAAACGCCGCGTCTGCTGCTGATGTCGGCCAACGACCGTTATCCGGATGGTCTCGCGAACAGCTCGGGGCTTGTCGGCAAGAATCTGATGGTGCAGTCGAATCAGGCCGTGTGGGGCGTGCTGGACGACGAGATACGCTGGTACAAGGGGCCGCCGTCGCTCGCGATCACCGAGCACTGGAACTATACGGACAAAGGCAAGGACTTCTTCGGCGGCTATGCGTACATGAGCCAGGGGCCGCTGCCCGTCGTGTGGGCGCAGACGCAGATCGGCCGCGGCCTGTGGGGACAGCCGCTGCTCGACGAGATGCAGATGTACAACCATCAGGCGGGACTCAAGATCGTCGGCGAGACGATGCCTCAGGAGCGCAACCGCGTCACGCTCGCCGACGAAAATGACCAATACGGTCTGCCGATCGCGCGCGTCACGTGGAGCTACTGCGACAACGACCGGCGGCTGATCTCGCATTCGCTCGGGTTCATGACGCAGGCGCTCGAAGCGGCAGGCGCGAAACGCGTCTGGGCGCAGCACGACGATACGTGCCATCTGAACGGAACGGCGCGCATGGGCGACGATCCGGCCACGAGCGTCGTCAATGCGGACTGCCGCAGCTGGGACATTCCGAATCTGTGGATCTGCGACGGCTCGGTGTTTCCGACCGTCGGCGGCGTCAACCCGTCGCTGACGATTCAGGCGATCGCCTGCCGCACGGCCGACAGGATCGAGGCGCTCGCTTCGCGCGGCGAGCTATAGGAATGAACATCGAGGCATGCGCATCGAGGCATGCGCATCGGGCAACGTCGAACAGCAAGGAGGGATTCATCGTGGGCGGCATCCGCAAACCACGAACGGTCGTGATAACAGGCGCCACGGCGGGCGTGGGACGCGCGGCCGCACTCGAATTTGCGCGGCACGGCGCCGACGTCGCGCTGATCGCGCGCGATGCCGACGCGCTGCACGACACCGCGCAGGAAATCCGCGCAGCCGGCGTGCGCGTCGTGTCGATCAAGGCGGACGTGAGCGACGCCGATGCGGTCGATGCGGCGGCCGCTTCGATCGAAGCGCGGCTCGGGCTCATCGACGTGTGGGTGAACAACGCGATGGTCACGGCCTTCGCGCCCGTCGATGCGCTGCCGCACGAGGACTTCGCGCGCATCACCGATGTGACGTATCACGGCTTCGTGTGGGGAACGATGGCCGCGCTGAAACGGATGATCCAGCGCGACGATGGCGTGATCGTGCAGGTCGGCTCCGCACTCGCCTATCGATCGATCCCGCTGCAATCCGCGTACTGCGGCGCAAAGCACGCGATACGCGGATTCACCGACGCGCTGCGCTGCGAGCTGCATCATCGCAAGAGCCGCGTTCATGTGACGATGGTGCAGATGCCTGCGCTCAACACGCCGCAGTTCGACTGGGCAGAAAACAGGATGCCGCACGCGCCACGGCCCGTCGCGCCGATCTTTCAGCCGGAAGTCGCGGCGCGCGCGATCTACTGGGCCGCTACCCATCGACGCCGCGAAGTGTGGGTCGGCGCGTCGTCGATCAAGGCGATTGTCGCGAACCGATGGGTGCCGGGCTGGCTCGACCGCTATCTCGGACGCAATGGCGTCGATGCGCAGCAGGACGCACGCATCGCCATCGAAGGGCAGCCGTCGAATCTGTGGGAGCCCGTCAGCGGCCTGCATCGCGTGCGAGGGCGCTTCGATGCGCAAGCGTCTTCGTCGAGTGCGGCGTTGTGGCTCGACACGCATCGTGGGCTCGCGGCGCTTGGCGCCGCTGCGATTGCCGCGCTCTGTGTCGGCGTGGTCCGGCGACGGATGTGATCGTGTCGTCGGGCGGCGTGATCGCTCGATGTCAGTCCAGCCATTCGAGCACGAACAAAGAGACCAGCGAGGCGCCCGCGCAAACGGTCGCGAGCCAGCACAGACACCGCAGAACCCAATGCGCGCTCAGATCGCCGACAGCCGAGTGCTTCGTGCTCAGCAACACGAGCATGAACATCACGGGCATCGCCGTCGATCCGTTGACCAGCGCGCCCCAGTACAGGATGCGCAGCGGCTCGACATGCGCGCACACCATCGACACGCCGAGCGCGCCGCCAAGCAGCATTACGGCGATCAATACGAACGCGACGCGACGGTTCGAGAGCCCACTGTCCTCGTTCTCTTTCTCGAACACGCCGGCCGCCGCATGCGCCGCCGAACCCGCGAGCGGAGGCAGCGCAATCAGCGCCGTGCCGATGAGCGCCAGCGCGAGCACCTGCGACGCGTAGCCGTGTGCGACGGGCTCCAGCACACGCGCTGCGTCCCGCATGTGCTGCATGTCGCGCCCATACGCGTAGAGCGTCGCGGCCGTCGCCGCCATGATCGCGAATCCGACCGCGTTCGAAAACGCCGTTCTGATCAGCGTGTCCTTGCGCACTTTGCGAAACTGCACGTCGAGCTTGCGCCTGCACTCGTCCGATTGCCTGTGCTCGGGATCGAGCCGCAATTCCTCGACCTGTTGCGACGCCTGTGAAAAAAGCAGATACGGACTGATGGTGGTGCCGAGTACCGCCATCAGCATCGAGAAGTAGTGTTCGCTCCAGTGCAGACGCGGCACCAGAGATCCCGCCAATACGCCGTGCCACGATACCTGCGTGACGATCATCACGCCGGCATACGCGAACAGCGCGAGCGTCAGCCACTTCACGAATCTTGCGTAGCGCGGGTACGGCACCGTGAATTGCAGCACGATGGAAAGCACCGTCGATAATGCCGCGAACACGGGCACGGAGCCGTTCCACAAGAAGTTCGCCGCGACGCCCATCGCGACCGCGTCGGCGGCGATGTTGAAGATGTTCGCGATCAGAAAGCGGGCGACGGCGAGATAGAAAAAGATACGCGGATAGTGCTCGCGCATGTTGCTCGTCAGGCCCTTGCCCGTCAGCGACGCGATGCGTGACGCGACCAGTTGGAACGCGACCATCGACGGATAGGACAGCACGCACAGCCATAGCATCTCGTAGCCGAACTGCGCGCCCGCAAGCGAATACGTTGCGATGCCGCTGGGATCGTTGTCGCTCGCCATCGACGCGAGCCCCGGTCCCAGGTCCGCCGCCCACGAGCGGGCGGGCGTCTCAGCGGGCGTCTCATTGGGGCCGTTCGTGTTCTGCTTGCGTCGCGTGGTTGTCGACATCGTCCATTCGACGCGTGCTACGCGTCCTCCCAGTCGCGCCACTTCACGTCGTGTGTTTGCAGATAGCCGTTGACGGCTTCCCCGACGGTGGAAAACACATAATCCTCGCCGATCATGTCGAACATCGCGTAGCGCTTGAGGCTGTCCTTCACGGGGCCCTTCATCTCCGCGAAGCACAGCGTGATGTTCCGTTCCGCGAGTTCCGCGTGCAAGGTCTCGAGCACTTCGGCGGCGGTCAGATCGATATCGGTGACGGGCTCGGCGGCAATGACGATCCAGCGCACCTGGCTCGGCGATTCATCGATCGCGCGCTGCACGTGCTCGCGAAAAATTTCTGCATTCGCGAAGAACAGTGGCGCATCCCAGCGCAACAGCACGAGCCCCGGAATGCGCCGCGCTTCCGGATGGCGCGACACGTCGTGATAGCCCTTTCTGCCGTCGATGCGTCCGAGCACCGCATCATAAGGACGCCACGCGCGCCACAGAAACGACAGGACGGCGAGCAGTAGCGCGAGCGCAATGCCGTTGACGACGCCGAGCACCGCGACCCCCACGAAGCACACGATGGCCTGCACGAACTCGCTCATGCGCAGACGGTACAGACGGATCATGCCGCGAAATTCGATCATGCCGAGGCACGCGGCGATCACGACAGCGGCCAGCGCGGACTGCGGTGTGTCCTTCAGCGCGCGCGGCGCGAACACGAGCAGCGCGGCCACGACACCTGCCGCGACGACGCCCGTCAATTGCGTCTTTGCGCCGGCCGCCTCGGCGACCGGCGTACGCGAGCCGCTGGCGCTCACGGCAAACCCCTGAAACAAACCGGCGGCGATGTTCGACAGGCCGAGCGCAACGCACTCCTGGTTGCGATCGACCTTCGTCTCGTTGCGCACTTCATAGGTGCGCGACAGCACGCTGACGTCGGTGAATGATACGAGCGCAATCGCGGCGGCGCTGCTCGCGAGACGCCACCATTCGTCGAGCGGCAACATCGGCGGACGCGGCGCAGGCAAGCCATGAGCGATCGTGCCGACCACGGCCACGCCTGCACGCTGCGCCGAATCCATCAGCATCACGGCGAGCGTCGCGCCCGCTACCGCGATCAGCACGGCCGGCGCCTTCGGCCAGAACCGCTTGAGCACGAGGATCAGCACGAGCGCAGCGGCGCCTAGCGCGAGCGACATCACGTTCACTTTCGACGCGGCAATGCCGCCCGTCAGATCGCGTATCTGCTCGAAGAACGATTCGCCGTTTCCCTTGAAGCCGAGCAGCTTGGGAAGCTGTCCGACGATGATCGTGAAGATCACGCCGTCGAGAAAGCCATAGCGGATTGGCAGCGATAACAGCTCGGTGACGAAGCCGAGCTTGAGCATGCCGACGACGATGCAGGCCACGCCAGCGAGAATCGCGAGCGCGGCTGCGGCAGCGAGCGCGTGATTCGCGTCGCCGTGGGCAAGCGGCATCACGCTCGCCGCGATGAGCGCGACGAGCGCCGAGTCCGGACCCAGCACGAGTATGCGGCTGGGGCCGAACACCGCATACGCGAGCAGCGCCGCAAACGATGCATACAGTCCATTGACGGCCGGCAATCCGGCGGCTTCGGCGTAGGCCATCCCTGCGGGTACGAGCACCGCGCTCAGCGTGACGCCCGCCACTATGTCGTGCAGCAGCCAGCGCGCCTCGTAGCTGCGCGCAACGGCGAGTCCGTTGATCCAACGCATCGGACCGCGTGACCCGGCATGCGCCGCTTTTTTCGTGTGACGGCGATCGTCGATTCTGCTGTTCATTGCGGTGTGTTTCCGCACGCCCTGATTGCTACCTTGGCGTTTGAACCAGCAAAAACGATTCCAGACGGATTGCAGCGATAGAGCGCTTTGGTCGGGGCTCAATCAACTGCCAGTCAGCCGCCGATCAGCCGCCAATCGTCGCATCAATCACGATCTTTCCGTGCATGTGTCCGCGCTGCAGATGCGCGAGCGCGGCGCTCAATTCATCGAACGGATATTTCGCCGAAACGACCACGCGCACGGCCCCGTCGTCGATCAATTCGCCGATTCGCGCGAGCGTCCTGCCATCGGGATGCGCGGTGTAGCGCAATGCCTCGGCGCCGCGTTCGCCCGCCTTCACCTGCGACGGCTCGTTGAGCGTCGACACCAGGCGGCCGCCCTTGCGTATCACGTTCCATGATCGTTCCTGCGTCTGCCCGCCGACCAGGTCGTACACGAGATCCACGTCGCAGACGGCATCCTCGAACTTCTGCGTCTTGTAGTCGATCACGTGATCGATGCCGAGCGAGCGGACGAATTCGACGCCGTCCCCTGACGCCGTCGCGAAGACCTTCGCGCTCGTGAGCCGCGCGAACTGGACCGCGAAGTGCCCGACGCCGCCGGAGCCCGCGAGAATCAGCACGCGCTCTTCGGCTTCGAGCATGCCGTGTTCGTAGAGGCCCTGCCACGCCGTCAACGCGGCAAGCGGAACGGCGGAAGCCAATGGGAAGTCGAGCGTATTGGGCTTTCTCGCGAGCGCGCTCTGATTCACGAGCACGTAGTCGGCGAATGCGCCTTGGCCCTGGCCGACGAACGCATACACCTCCTGCCCCGGCTTCCATCCGCTGACGCCATCGCCGACGCGCGCGACGACGCCCGCGAAATCGCGGCCCGGCGTGAACGGCAACGCGTCCTCGCGTATCAGCGGATAGCGGCCTTCGCGCGTCTTGATATCGACGGGATTGACGCTCGCCGCACGCACCTTGACGAGCACCTCGTCGCGTCCGGGCTGCGGCACGGGAACCGGCTCGCGTTCCAGCACTTCGGGGCCGCCGAAGCGGCGGACGCGATACGCACGCATGTTGTCGGGCACATTGGACATGGTTCTTCTCCCTGCGATGTCTGCGGTTCTCTGTTTGACTACGTTGCCTCGCGAGCGTGCGGTCGTCAGGCGGCAGCCTTGAGCACCACCTTCGTCCATCCGTCGTAGCGTTCGTCGTAGTGCTTGTAGCCTTCGGGCGCCTGCTCGAGCGGCAGCTCGTGCGAAACGATCTGCGATGGCTTCGCGTTGCCCGCCGCGATCAGGTCGCGCAGCTTGCGGTTGTACGCCTTCACGTTCGCCTGGCCGGTCGCCATGTGCTGCCCTTCTTGACGACGACTTCTCCGGGACCCTCGTAGACGACTGCTTTCATTCGACACTCCCGTTGAAGTTTGAAGCTCGAAGATTGGCTTCGCGCCATTCACATCGTGCGCAATATGGCTACGCCGTTTGTTCGAGCATCCGTTGTTCCTATCGGGCCGTGCGCGGGGGGCGTGCGCGCGGAAAGTGCATCGACACGGGCACAAATCCTGCGCCGCGAAGGCAGGAGGGATGGACAGCATGGAGAAACTCGACATCGAGCGCTTGCGTCCGACGCAGATGACGCACGGCGAGCGGCAGATCGAACAGAAAGCCGCCATGTACAAATCATTGAGCGGTCACGATCTGGACATGGCGATCGCCGAAAAGCCCATACCCGTCGTGTACGGACCAGGCGGCGCGCCCTACGCAATCGATCACCATCATGTCGCCGCCGCGTTGTGGCGCGTCGGTATCCGCATGGTTCCGTTCGTCCTCGTCAGCGATCTGTCGTCACTGACGCAAGCCGACTTCTGGCTGACGCTGGAAAACAATGCGTGGACTTATCCCTATGACCCGAACGGCCGGCGCGTCTCCTTCGCGCGAATGCCCGTGCATGTATGGGAAGCCGCGGACGACGAATTCCGCAGCCTCGCTGCTGCCGTGCGCGATGCGGGCGGCTATGAAAAAACATCCGTGCCGCTCGAAGAATTCAGATGGGCCAATCTGTTTCGAGGCGCGCTTGCTCATCCCGATAGCGATGAGGCATTCGATGCGCTGGTCGTAAGAGCCGTCGAACTGGCGAAGTCGACAGCCGCTTTGGGACTGCCGGGATATATCGGACAGCAGGCATAGGCTGGCGCGACGTCGGCTGCGTGACCGCGCGTTGCCGATGACTGATCGGGCCGATCGCGTCCGGCCGCAATGCAGGAAAGGAAAGCAAAATGGATGTGCTGATTGCAGTATTCGGCGAGGGCAGAGACCTGAACGCGCTTCAGACCGCGATGCGAGCGATCGTCGTATTCTTCGCGGCGCTGCTTTTTATCCGCATTTCCGGCCGACGTTCGTTCGGCCAGCGCTCTCCGTTCGATTACGTCGTGGCCATTCTGCTTGGCGCGACGTTGAGCCGCGTGATCGTCGGCGCGTCGCCCGTCGTTCCGACGCTGACTGCGTCGCTCGTGATCGTTCTGATCCATCGCGCGCTTGCATGGGTTTGCGTGCGCTCGCGATGGCTCGAATCGCTCGCGGTCGGCAGCGAACGCGAGATCTATCGCGAGGGCCGCTTCGACGCGCGTCAGATGTCGGCGGCGCTCATCACGAAGACGGATATCTTCGAGGCCGCGCGGCAGTCGTTTCACTCGCCCGATCTCGACGACGTGCAGGCGGCCATTCTCGAACGCAACGGCGAGGTCAGCCTCATTCGCAAACGGAGCCGTTCGTGAAGCAAGAGCGAACATGAATGCACGTCGATGCGGCGATGGCGCGACACAGGCATAGCGCTTGCGCCCTCTTCTGTGGTCACGCAAAACGGAGGCCGACATGCAATCAGGCGATACACCCTTGAACCCCGGAGACGAAGGACCGCCCGACGCGCCCGGTGTCGGAGAGGACTTGTGCAGCGCATGCCGCGGAACAGGCACCGTCGAAGGGCAGCGCTGTAGCGTTTGCAACGGCACAGGAAAGGTGCTCCAGGGAATCGGCGGCGGCTAGACGAGAGACGAAACCTCTGGACGGGAGAAACGGATGGACTTGAAAGACAGGGTCGCGCTCGTGACGGGCGCGGGCTCGGGCATCGGCAAGGCCTGCGCGCTCAAGCTGTCGGCCGAAGGCGCGCGCGTGATCGCCCACGCGCACAAGGAACAGGAAACGAAGGCGACGGTCGACGAAATCGGCCGTGGCGGCAGCGTCGCATTCGGCATCACGGCCGACCTGCGCGACGACAAGGGTTATCGGGCAGCGCTCGAAAAAGGCATCGGCCATTTCGGCGCGCTCGATATCGTCGTCGCGAACGCGGGCATCAACGGTGTGTGGGCGCCCATCGACGAGCTTCAACCCGACGAATGGGACAACACGCTCAACACCAACCTGCGCGGCACGTATCTGACGCTGCACTACACGGTGCCGCATCTGAAGCGCAAAGGCGGCGGCTCGATCATCATCATTTCGTCGATCAACGGAACGCGTGTCTTCAGTCATGGCGGCGCATCCGCGTATTCGACGACGAAAGGCGGCCTGCTCGCGCTCGGGCAAATGACGGCGCTCGAACTCGCGAAGCACAAGATACGCGTGAACGTCGTATGTCCCGGGAAGATCGAATCGGAGATCGGCGAGAACACACGTGCGCGTTCCAGCGCAGAGGCGTCGGAACCTGCCGATTATCCGGGCGGAAAGATTCCACTGACGGACGGCCAGGCGGGAACCGGCGAGGATATCGCGGAGATGGTGAGCTTTCTTGCGTCGGAGCGCGCGAAGTTCATCACCGGGACGCCTGTGTGGATCGACGGGGGCCAGTCGCTGCTGGTGGGATAAAGGACGTCTCCTCCATATCTCCTGTGGATATGGTTTGAGCCCGCCTGACGTTAGGCGGGTTTTTTTCTTCGCGGAAGTTCGTGGGAGTGGCAGTTGTCGAGCCGTTGCAGGCATTCGCTGTCGCTCAGCCAGCGGCCGATTTTCAGCCGATCACGGACGGCCGCTTGGCAGCCGAATGTTGCCTCGTTGCCAATCGCCTGGTTTCGACCAGTCGCCGCCATCGAGGCGCTGCCGCAGCCTCGCAGCGTTTGCCGTCGTACGCGCGACATCGACAGCGCGGAGCATCTTTGAGGTCGCGCCCCGTCATCTCTGGATCGGCCCGATCGCTTCCTTCATCGGCAAGAGGTTCTGCCGCCAACTTTTCGCGTTCTTCTTTATTCGCTTAATGCAGGAACGTAGAAAGTTCGCCACATGACCGGCAGGATGCGAGACCATTCATTCGTGATTTGCCTGCGAACACCCACTCCGGCATATGATGGACGATGGTACAGCCGAATCCGGCCGACCTCGGGCCCCTTCCGCTGCTTTCGCCGCTCCCCGTCTATCAAAGTGAGAGTACCGAACTGTCGTCTCTTTCAAATACTGCTCGCACCAGCAGTCCATGTTGGCAGCTAGCGTAACGTCTCGTTTGCTACCTTCAGTCGAGGCCATATGAGCACTATCACGCCGGCCGGACGCGCCGAACCCGAACGGCGCGAGCCGATTCTCAACACCGTTGACCGTGTCTGCGAAATATGTTTTGGACTGTTCATGGCCCTGACGTTCGTCGGCGCCGTCAAGGCAGTCACCGCGGGCGAAGATGAGGGGTACAAGATGTTCTTCGCCGCGCTCGGATGCAATCTGGCGTGGGGCCTCGCCGACGCCGTGATGTATCTCGTACGCACGCTCGCCGATCGAGGGCAGCGCCTGAAACTCGCGCTGACCGTGAAGCGGGAGCAGGACCACGCGGTAGCCGTGCGGGTGTTGCGCGATGCATTGCCTGAGAAGCTGGAGCCGCTCGTCGAAGATGCCGACCTGGAGCGAATCCGCGCGCGCCTCGCGACCGCATCGACGCTTCCACCTCGGGCAAATTTTGTGAGTGGTGACTTCGTCGGCGCGCTGGGCATCTTCCTGCTTGTTGTCCTGGGAACATTTCCGGTCGCGGTGCCGTTTCTCGTCGTGAGGGATGTTACAACGGCCCTCATCGCCTCGCGCGTGCTCACACTCGTGATGCTTTTCATCGCCGGCTTTGCGCTGGGGCGCTACACCGGCGCAGGGGCAATGAAGGCAGGTGTCGCAATGATCGCGCTCGGCATTCTGCTTACGATGGCAATCATCAAGCTGGGCGGCTAACCGACCCCAAGCCTTTCTAAACCTGGTCGGCCCGCTTTCCATCTGCGGGTGCAGACCCGGCACGTTAGCAGGGCGACGCACACTATTGTGAGAGTTCTGCTTTATGGAGAACGCCAACAGTTCCGGGCACGCCCCGCTGAAGACTCGCCACGTCGTGGCAGAATTTTCCAGTGCCCTTTGTCAGCTACGTGCCCCGCTCGCCTTTCTGTTTGTGCTTTATCTCCTGCTTTCCGTCGTAATGTATAACTTCGGTGGCCCAGTCGACTCGACAAGCGGATCGCCATGCTCGTTTGGGGAGACCCTCTACTTTTGCGCGATGAGGGCGCTCACGATCGGCTACCGCAACATCGTGCCCACCACAACCGTTGGCCGCATCGACTCGGTGTCGCTCGGGGTGCTGGGCATACTGCTGGTGAGCACTGTTGCTGCCGTGGCGGTTCGCGGCGTCCATGAGGCGATAAAAAACGCTGGCACACGACGTTAAGTCAGCTGTAGCACTAAGCTAATACTCAGACCCGGCTCCAATTCTCACGGTAGTCGACCCTGATGGAAATCGTCTTCACCGTTTTGATCCTCCTGTTCGCGGTCGCCGTATCGGGCGTCGTCGTGCGGCTTCTGCGTGGCCTGTTGCCGTTACCGCTCGTCCAGATCGCAATCGGTGCATTGCTTGCCTGGCCTCAGTTCGGTCTGTACGTCACCTTCGACCCCCAACTGTTTCTGCTACTCTTCATCCCCCCGTTACTCTTCGCGGACGGATGGCGCACTCCGAAACGCGAATTCTTCATGCGGCGCCGTTCGATCCTGCTGCTTGCGTTTGGCCTCGTGTTCATGACGGTGCTCGTGGTTGGCTACTTCGTGCATGCGCTCGTGCCGACAGTTTCGCTCCCCATCGCGTTTGCGCTCGCAGCGGTGCTGTCGCCGACCGACGCAGTCGCGCTGGCTGGCATTGCCGGCAAGAACCGTATTCCACCGCATCTGATGCATATTCTCGAGGGCGAAGCGCTGATGAATGACGCCTCGGGGCTCGTCGCGCTCAAGTTCGCCATTGCGGCCGCGCTGACTGGCATGTTTTCGCTGCGCGAAGCTTCGATCACCTTCGTGATCATCGCCGCGGGCGGCCTTGCGATGGGCGCTGCGGTGAGCTGGCTGTTCAGCGTCGTTATACGGCGCCTCCGCAGCGTTACGGGCGAGGGCGATCCAGCGCCCGGCGTCGTATTGACGCTGCTGATCCCGTTCGCAGCCTATCTGTTCGCCGAACATTTCCATTGCTCCGGTATTCTCGCGGCAGTCGCCGCCGGGATGATGATGAACTACGCGACCATCACCAGCGCCGGCACGGTATCGGCACGCGTGCGGGCAAACAGCACATGGGCAATGGTCGAATTCGTCTTCAACGGAATGGTGTTCATCCTGCTCGGACTGCAGTTTCCGCGCATCATCGGTCGTGCATTGCTTGACGCTCACGGGACAGGCAATGGTGACGTGTGGCGACTGATCGGCTACGTCGCGGCAGTCACGCTCGCGCTATATACGATGCGCTTCGTGTGGGTCTGGCTACTGCGGTGGCTCGCAAGCCTTGGTGCGGCCCGGCACGGCATGATCAACGCCGTGCCGGGGCTACGTACCGTGACGATCATGACGGTCGCTGGAGTGCGCGGTGCGCTGACGCTCGCTGGCGTGTTGTCGATACCCGTTGCGTTATCCAGCGGTGAGGCGTTGCCGGGACGTGACCTGGTGATCTTTATCGCTTCGGGTGTGATCCTGATATCGCTGCTGGTCGCGGTATTCGCACTGCCGCAGTTGTTACACGGCGCTCACCACGCGCACGATGCACATGCAGTTGAAGAACAACACGCGCGCAAGGTTGCCGCGCAAGCCGCCATGCGCGCCATCGATGACCTTCATCCAACCGTCACCGGAGATATTGGCGAGCCGGCAACAGCCTTCGACGCGGATGTGGCTGCGCGCGTGATGGACCTCTACCGTCGGCGACTCGCCACGCTCACTGACGACAGGCATTCCACTGATGAAGTGCGCCGAGCGGAAGCACTGGAAATTCAGATCAGCCTTGCGGCAATGCGCGCGGAGCGTGCTGCGCTACTGGCCCTGCGCAACACCCACGAGATCAATGACGAGACGTTGAGCAAGCTGATGCGGGAAGTGGATTTTTCGGAAACGGCGCTGACCACCCGCGAACAGGCAGGTACGTGACCACACGGAGCATGGGCCGGATCAGTTTTGCGAGGACCGGATCTCGCGATCACCATCGCATTTGTAGGACCTAACCTTCGGATCACGATGGTCGGCTCTCGAGCGCGCTTCGGCCGTTGGGTAACGGACGACGGATGTCGCTTCATGGCCGACCTCTGCCCGATACGTTCGACGGTAGTCGACCCCTTTCCGCCGTCCGAACGCATGCATTCCACACGACCGATCTCAATGCACAACGGACAGTCGATCACGCGTGGTGATCGGCGCGTGATCGGCCAAAGCCGACTGTCGCCGTTTCGAAGTCGTGCTGCGGTCCACTCCGGCTTATCGCGGCACACCCGCTGCACGCCGTCTTCACAAGCCGTTCACAGCAGTCGCATGCTCCATACAATCGCGATTACCCGTCCGGTAGCCGCCATGACCTTCTTCTCTTGCACGAAAAAGCGCTGACAACAAGGCGGCCGATTACCTTGACCCACCTCCGTGACCGCCTCCGCCGTTCCCGCCTCCACCCGAACCGCCTCCGCCGTGGCCGCCTGCGCCTGCACCCGCACCGCCCGCACCGCCGGCGCCGTGACCGCCTGCACCTGCACCTGCACCCGCACTACCTGCACCTGCACCTGCACCGTGACCGCCTGCGCCTGCACTGCCTGCACCCGCACCGCCCGCACCCGCACCGCCTGCGCCCGCACTGCCTGCGCCCGAACTGCCTGCGCCCGAACTGCCCGCACCCGCACCGCCTGCGCCCGAACTGCCCGTGCCCGAACTGCCCGTGCCCGAACTGCCCGCCCCCGAACTGCCCGCACCCGCACTGCCTGCACCGTGACCGCCTGCGCCTGCACCACCTACGCCCGCACCGCCCGGGCCTGCACTGCCTGCACCTGCACTGCCTGCACCTGCACTGCCCGCACCCGCACTGCCTGCACCGTGACCGCCTGCGCCTGCACCCGCACCACCTACGCCTGCACCGCCCGCGCCTGCACTGCCTGCGCCCACACCGCCTGCACCTGCACTGCCTGCACTCGAACCGCCTGCGCCTGCACCGCCTGCACCCACACCGCCTGCGCCTGCACCGCCTGCACCCACACCGCCTGCGCCCGCACCGCCTGCACCCACACCGCCTGCACCCGCACCGCCTGCACTCGAACCACCTACACCCGAACCACGTCCACCGTGACCGCCTGCTGGCTGTCCTTCAGCCATTTGCTGTGAAGCAGCATCGGGAGAAGGTGCATCGTGATGATCGAACGAAGCGGAAGAAGGGCGCGGGGCGACTTCAGCACTGCCAATTGCAGTTCCCCGGGCAGGGGGTGACGATGATCTCGCGACATGACTGGACGACGACGCTTGTTGCGTTGGCGATGTGGGTCGGGTGATCCTGGGCGCATGCCGCGTGATTGGTCTCTCGTGCGGCGCCGAATGGCGGCGATTCTGTGCGACGGCAGAGCTTGCTTGACCAGGCTCCCGTGTAACCGACTGCGGCGCAGCAGGCTCCGGAGCGGAGCCAGCGCTGTGATCGGACGGATCGGAAGACACCGGCGGGGCGGGCTCAGCATTGGCAACCGCGGTTCCGCGAGCGGGAGGCGACGACGGTGGCGGGACATGACCGGACCAGTACGTGTGTTGCGCAGGCGACGTGGGTCCGACGATCCCGAGCGCCTGATCATAGTCGAACCGATCGACATGCGCGACGACACCTATGACCCCGACAGCCAGTGCGCTTGCCGATGCAACCCAAAGCGCAAGGCGCCTGGACCGCACAGGCGGCGCGGCCTTGATGTCTGCATCCGGGCGACCTGCACTCGACTGTGCGAGCCCGGCCCGTCTGAACATTACGACACGCTTCGGATTGTTTCGTCTGATCCTTCCATTTACTACGTTCATGTGCCGTCCCCTTGCGGAGTGCTCATCGAAATGAGCCGCGGGACCCCGAATCAGGTGTGTGAAGCCGCCGGAGCCACCTGGCAAGTGACGCACCGGCCGGCGTGCGGTTTCGTTTAACCGCTCTGCGTATTCGCCCCTGGTTCCGCAACGGAAACGGGACCGTCATACCAGCTTTTTCTATCGTAAGCCTTTGAGCTATGGAAACGCTCGCCATCTTCGTGGCCGATCTGGACGGATGGACGAAGCCGCGGTCCGGCGTGCTTTTCCGCGATGAATCCACAGTGGCGACGACCAAGCAGTTCTGACCAATTGGAAACAGACCAAACGCCCGAACCAGTCTTGACAAGAAAACTGACAATCACGCCACGAGATGGCGAGCATTCGCTGTGCCTGTAAGCCGAGTGCGATTGAATTATGGGATCGTGGACATAGCATGGGCGTACACGATCCAACACGATTCGCGCCAGGCGAGGCGCGGATCGAACTGGGAAAGATGGAAGAGAATGATCTATTTGTGAATCTGCTCAACCCTGCCGAATGTCGGCAGCCGTCGATAGCCACCCGATCGACTCGATGGCAGAGCAGTCGCTGTTGCCCGTCACGCCTCAGGGTACGGGCAACCCACGTAGTGACCGGAAAAAACAGGATTGGGGTGAACCAGACATAAGGTCGACATTACCGTTAATAAAAACCTGCAACTGTTCGCGATGTTCGATGTAAGGCTCCCTTCGATCGGACGGATTTCACAAAAGCAGGAATAGCCATCGCTTCGACCGCGAGGTCATCGTCTTGGTGTTCGCTGGTACGACGTTACAAGCTCAGCCTTCGAGACTTCTTGGATATAGAGCCCAACGTGGCTATCGCTCGCACATATATGGACATGCGGCGAGTAAGGCTGTTCACTCCGGAATTCGCCAAGTAAGGCTGTTCACCCCGAAATTCGCCAAGTACCGGAATCGCCATTGCGAACATAAACCTGGCGCGTCTGAGGCGCCCATGCATGACAAGACTGCTGAAGTCCGCTACAGCCGGAACCATTCGCCTGCATCGCGCGCAGCCTCATATGTCACAATATGATGTACAGTCGGAAACAAATGCTTTAACGGATCGGTGCCGAAGAAACCGCGGACCACGTTGTTTTTTCGACCGGTAGGTATGGCGTATGCTGAGCGCTCAGGGTCCGACAAGGTCGTGTCAATATGATCAAAGAAAGGGCGACACGCCTTCTCGTGCCTGCTTCATTACATATAGGAATCCATATCATGTCATTCTCCAGACGGCGTTTCATGATACTCGCCGCATCCGTCGCATCGACGACGGTTCTCTCCACTGAGTCGCGGGCTGACGCTCCCGTGCTTGCCGAGAACGATCCGACTGCACAGGCGCTTGGCTACAAGACGGACGCTGCGAAAGTAGACAAGACCAAGTTCCCCCACTATCAGACCGGGCAAACTTGCGCCAATTGCCAGCTTTATCAGGGCAAGCCCGGCTCGGCGATGGGCCCTTGCCCGACGTATGGCGGCAAGCTGGTCGACGCAAAGGGATGGTGTAACGCTTACGTGAAAAAGGCCTGAATCTGGCGCGTCGATGCTTCGCCGGCGAGCAACGTATACGCGACGGCAAGCCAGAGCCCGCCGCGAGATCCAGGCGGCGCTGAACTTCGTGAAAGCTCATAGCGCCGCCCGCTTCAATGCGCTATCCGATGGTCGATCAGTTCCTTGACGACGCGCGGATCTGCCAGCGTCGAGACGTCACCCAGATTGTCATAGTCGCCGTCGGCAATCTTGCGCAGGATGCGGCGCATGATCTTGCCTGAACGTGTCTTCGGCAGCACGGGTGCCCACTGGATGAAGTCCGGGCTGGCGAGTGGGCCGATCTCCTTGCGCACCAGCGCCACCAGCGTCTCGCGCAATGCCTCCTCCGGCTTGATTCCGAGCTTGAGCGTCACATAAGCGTAGATGCCCTGCCCCTTGAGCGCATGCGGATAACCGACTACCGCTGCCTCGGCGACATCGGGATGCGTCACCAGTGCGCTTTCTACTTCCGCAGTACCAAGCCGATGCCCCGAAACGTTGACGACGTCGTCGATCCGTCCAGTGATCCAGTAGTCGCCGTCCGCGTCGCGATAGCAACCGTCCCCGGTGTAGTACTTGCCTTCGAACTGGCTGAAGTACTGTTGTCGCATGCGATCCGGGTCGCCGTACACGTAGCGCATCTGTCCGGGCCACGAGTCGAGCATGCACAGGCTCCCGGCGCCCGCCCCTTCGATCACCTCGCCTTTCTCGCCGACGAGCGCGGGCCGCACGCCGAAGAACGGCCGCGTGGCCGCTCCTGGTTTGAGGATCGTCGCGCCCGGCAGCGGCGCGATCAGAATGCCGCCTGTTTCCGTTTGCCACCATGTGTCGATCACGGGGCACCGCTTCTCGCCGACGACTTCGTAATACCACAGCCATGCAGCCGGATTGATCGGTTCGCCTACGGTGCCGAGCAGCCGCAGCGACTTGCGCGATGTCTTTCTGACCGGCTCGTCTCCGTCGCGCATCAGCGCACGGATTGCGGTTGGCGCGGTGTAGATGATTTGCACACGGTGCTTGTCGCACACCTGCCAGAACCGCGAACTGTCCGGATAGTTCGGAACGCCTTCGAACATCAGCGTAGTCGCGCCGTTGGCGAGAGGACCATAGACGATATAGCTGTGTCCCGTTACCCAGCCGACATCGGCCGTGCACCAGTAGACGTCGCCATCGTGATAGTCGAACACGTACTGATGCGTCAGCGCGACATACGTGAGATACCCGCCCGTGGTATGCACAACCCCTTTCGGCTTGCCCGTCGAGCCCGACGTGTAGAGGATGTACAACGGATCTTCCGCATTCATTTCCTCCGGCGGACACTCGGCTGGAGACTGATTCATCAGATCCCCGTACCAATGATCGCGGCCTTCGCGCCATCCTGTCTTGCCTCCCGTTCGCCTGACCACGATGCACGTCTTGACCTCGGGGCATTTGTCCATCGCCGCATCGGCGCTTTCCTTCAGCGGTATCGTGCGGCCGCCTCGCACGCCTTCGTCGGCGGTGATGAGAATGTTCGAAGCGCAGTCCTGAAGGCGGTTTGCGAGCGCGTCGGGCGAAAAACCGCCGAACACCACCGAGTGAATTGCCCCGATGCGCGCGCACGCAAGCATCGCCACGACTGCTTCGGGGATCATCGGCATATAGATCGTCACACGATCGCCCCGCTCGACTCCGAGCGATTTCAGCACATTGGAGAACTTGCAGACTTCCGTATGCAGTTCGCGATAGGTGAGCGTTCGGCTGATAGCGGGATCATCGCCTTCCCAGATGATCGCCACCTGATCGCCGCGCGTCTGCAAATGGCGATCGAGACAATTGCTGCAAGCGTTCAGCGTACCGTCATAGAACCAGCGGATGTGCAGGTCATCGCTGGCGAAGGAAACGTCTTTCACGCGCGTGTATGGCCTGATCCAGTCGAGACGTTTGCCCTGCTCGCCCCAAAAGCCTTCCGGATCGTCAGTCGAGCGGCGGTACATCGCCTCGTAACGATCCTTGTCGGCCCACGCATTCTTGGACCAGTCCGCTGCCACAGGAAATGTTGGATGCTCAGACATGGCTTCCTCCTCGAGGACATTGCGCTGCCACGCCGGCGGAGGCGCCCTTGAGCACACCGCCCCGCCGGCGCCGATCCGCTACGCTGCCTGCGGATGAGGTTCTACATACGGGTGTGTAGGCAGCACGGTACGCCCGAAGCTCTCGTTGATCACCATCGCCGCGGATGCGTAGAAGGCAAACAAGGCCGTAATCAGACCGGCATATCCGCCCAGATGCGTCGCGAGAAGAGATCCCGTCCACGCGCCGATCGCGAGCAGCAGATAGGTAATCCACAGGGCGAGGAATACAATTTGCACGGACGTGCTGGTATGCATGGAACCAATCCACATGTAGAACGTGAACACGCCCCACACCAGCAGGTACCAACCGACGAACGTTTCAGGCACTTTCGTGCCGAGAAACGCGACGAACAGCGCGAAGGACCACCAGAACGCACCATAGCTGAGGAACGCGACCGTCCCGAGCGTATTGCCGCGCGGAAATTCGAGTACGCCCGCGATCATCTGCGCCGTGCCGCCGAAAGCGAATGCTAGAGCCAGCACAAGACCCAGTGAATCGGCATTGAACCAGCCTGCGTTGATCATGCTGAGCATCCACGTCGTGAATGCAAATCCGGCTAGTCCGAGGGGCGCCGGGTTGGAAAGTTTGCCATCCATGATTTGCCTCCATGGTCGTTGTTTCCGATTACCAAAGTCAAAGTCGAGTCCTTCGCGGCCGTGCGACAAGCGCTTCTGCTGCCAACGTAGCCGGCTGCGTGCGATCATCACGATACGGACACTGCGTCTGCCTCGGTGTCCTTCTGCGCGTGCACCACGAGTACTGCGCACGACAGACGGTCAAGCAACCGTTTGTCATCGCGCCCGTCCCACCAACGCGCAAACATCCCTCTGCGATGATGCCCAAGCACGACCAGATCGGGTTTCAGTTCGTCGCAGCAACGGGCGATTTCATCGATCGGATTTCCGACGACGAAGTGTCCAGTCACCTTGACGCCGAGCTCTCCCAGACGGGTCACGCTTTCATCCAGTATTTCCTTCGCTGCCTGCTCGGCCGTTCCGAGCGGCATGGCCGGGATAATGTCCGCGCCGTGCGTCAGATCCAACCGGTCCAGCACCGCAAGCAAATGCGTTTCCGCTCCGGATTGCCGCGCAAGTTCCGCTCCTTCGCACAGCGCCCGGCGACCCTCACGGGTAGCGTCGTAGCACAGCAGCACTCTCTTGAACGAGGCCATTGCCGCTCCTCTTTCTCACGCGCCGGTCAACCGCGTCTTTGCTACGCGATGCGATGGACGTGCATGTGGCTCGTATGCAGGGACGTATCGAAACGCAAAATGACCCGCTTATGGTCATTATAGGCAATACATCACGCCATGATATATCCATATCATCAAAGGTATGCTGAATAATCAGTCATGCCAATCGATGCAATATCGACGTCTTGCAATTCGCTTTATTGCCGACGCGGCATTCTCCGTACGACTGTCGACGCGAACGTTTCGTCCGTAACGAAAAACACGTCAGATATGGCAATCGGCGTCGATCGCTGCACGGGGCTAGACTAGGCGCGTTGGAATCTCGCGTGAGGTGTCCATGATGGCAATCGATGTCAAGAATCCGAACTACAGGTTCGGCGGAAACTCAACATATGTCACCGTCAACGGCGTCGGGTTTGCGATCGTGCGCGCGGACGCCTGGTTCGAGCAGAGTGGATCGCGGAACGCCTCTGCGTCACATGACAATCGGCTGTCGGTACTGCTCGGGAACCCGATCAAGGGTAGCGGAAAATATTGCGGCGCGAGGACGGTCAAGCTCGCCCTCAAGCGGCATCCTTCCGTCTGTCACTCAGTGGTGCACAGGGCCACTCACTACCCTGCCGATCAGGTGACGCTCGCAGCCGCCTGCAGGAAGAAATTGCGCTCTGGCAATCCTGCGCGTCGCAAAACCGGGCGTGGAAAAGCTGGCGTGGGCGGCATGCGGAAGAGGTCGCACAGCTGACGGCGCACGTATCGAGTCGCAGTTTGCCTGTTCGACGAACTAGCGCGACGCGTCCCGCTTTGATCTGTTCGCCCTCGCCCTGTCCTTCCGCCAGCTCAGGAAGTTCGTCACCGCAGCCGCGATGAACGTGACGATAGTGGAGGTCGACGACGCGATGAGTGTCTTTTCCTCAGCGTCTCGCGAAGGCGTTGTCGACGGGTGTTGCGCAGCAGATGAAAGTGGGACTGCGGGAGCGCTTCCCGACAAGCCTTGCGATGCGCTCTTCGACTGCACGGCGATGACTTGCGGCGGCCCGTTCGCCGATATGATGTAACGCGAGAAAAGCGCAGCAGTGACGCAGAAAAAGCCCACAAATAGACCGAGGAATAACCGACACAACAGATCGAGCCGAGGGAAGTTTGCCACGCCTGCCTCCACCTTCGACGACGGTTGCAGCACACTCATATTGCGCCACAATCTCGCTGAATTGATACCTCAGGCGTCGAAAATGGCGTCCTCCCTGGCACAGTCTCCATCATCGGGAGCCATTGACTCGTGTGCAGGAACGGCATGACAAGGCGCTTGCCCGTGTTGACCGCGCAGATGCAGGAATTATTGAAGCAGACTACTTCAAGTCGCTGCCCGAGCCGTGCAATCGCCGCCGCCCGACGTGGCTAACACGAATCGCTGCGATGTCGGGGCTAAGGCAACACTTCAAGTCTCATTTTTTCACCTGGATCGGAAATGCAATTTCCAAACAATCAACAAGGACTCTAAATAAAAACAATCCAGTTGCATGTATAGAAAATGACCCTATCGCGGCGCGCGGCGAGCGGCGAGCGGCGAGCCGCAAGCGCGATGAAAGGAGGCACGCGCGTAGAGAACAGTGGAGATCTTTTATTGAAGACATTCCCGAAAATAACCGCTTTCTCATAGACGCGCAGCCGCGTACTGCGAGCGCTCTGCGATTTTCCGCTTCCCTGATCGTCTTTTCTCTGCGGACAGCTCGTCCGGCGCTGCCTGTCCTTCGCGACGATGCTCGTGTGATACCAGAACATCGCGATCTTGCGCGGGCCGCGCCCATTCGTATCGAAGTTGAAGGTTTGCCCGTCTAGACTTCGATGGCCAGTTACACGGTCTTGCATCCGTAACGAGGCACCCTGACATTTATGAGGAGGGGTCATCATGAAATCATTCGCGATTGCAGTTGCCGCTGCGTCGGCGCTTTCGTTGCCGCTCGCCGCGTTCTCGCAAAACGACGCGGCACTGACGCGCGCGCAGGTCCGCGCCGAGTTGCAGCAGCTCGAACAGGCAGGCTATGACCCCGCCAAAGGCGAAGATCCGAATTATCCAGCAGACATCCAGGCGGCCGAGGCGCGCGTGTGGATGCAGGGCGGAGCAACCGCCTACGGTGGCGTGACGCCCGGTTCAACGTCATCGGGTTCGCGCGCAACCGCGCAACCCGCTTCCCTGGACGAGATGAAGCAGCTCTACTTCGGCGGTGAATAGCCGCCTGTGTATCCGCGCGTGGCCCGGATTTCCTGGCGACGCGCAGATGCCATTCCGGGAACGCAGTCGCGCCGGACCATGTGCTCCGAAGCGCGAATGTCACTGACGCGCTTACATGACATTGCAGGGACGGGCGGTATCGATGGATCGCCGCCCAATCGAATTTCAGTCCGTTGCCTGCGAGAAGATTTTCGAAATCGCCTGCGCAGCCGCGCCAACGTTTTTCTCGTTCAGCGCTGCCACGCACATGCGGCCAGACCGGATCAGGTAGACGCCGTGCCGCTCACGCAGCACGTCGACCTGCTCCGCCGACAATCCCGTGTAAGTGAACATCCCGCGCTGCTCCAGGTATCGCGCGAGGAGCGCGTCCGGCACGTTGCCGCGCAAACGATCATGGATTGCGGCGCGCATGCGGACGATGCGCCTGCACATCGTCGCTAGCTCGTCTTCCCACGACTGCCGCAGCGCGGGTGTCGTGAGCACCCGGGCAACGATCTTCGCGCCGTGCGTCGGCGGGTTGCTGTAGTTCGCGCGCACAGCGCTCGTCAACTGCCCCAAAACGCGCCCCGCGACGTCCCGCGACTCACAGATGACCGACAGGCCACCACAGCGCTCGCCGTACAGCGAGAAGTTCTTCGAGAACGAGTTGGCGACGAACGCGGGCACGTTCTGGCGTGCGAGCTCGCGAATCGCGAATGCATCGGCATCGATGCCCGCGCCGAAACCCTGATAGGCCATGTCGATGAAAGGCAGCAGGCTGCGCTTCTTGAGCACCTCGATCAACGTCATCCATTGCGACTCGCTCAGGTCCACGCCGGTCGGATTGTGGCAGCATGCGTGCAACAGCACGACACTGCGCGCGGGCAGTGCGTCGATGGCCGAGAGCATCGCTTCGAATTTCAATCCACCGCTGTTTTCGTCGTAGTACGGATACGTGCCGACGCTGAATCCAGCGCGCTCGAAAATGAAGCGGTGGTTTTCCCACGTCGGATCGCTCACCCAGACCTGCGAGCCGGGGAAATAGCGCTTGATGAAATCCGCGCCGACCTTGAGCGCCCCCGAGCCGCCCAACGTCTGAACAGTCGCGATGCGTCCGTCGGCACGCGCCGGCGAGTCGTCGCCGAATACCAGCGACTGCACGGCGTCGCGATACTGCGCAAAACCCGCCATCGGCAGGTACGGCTTTGGACCGGGTTCCGCGAGCAATTGCGTTTCGGCCTCGTGTACGGCTCGCATGACGGGCAAACGGCCGTCCTCGTCGTAATAGATGCCGATGCTCAGGTTGACTTTGTTGTCGCGCGGATCCTTCGCGAAGTTCTCGTTCAGCGTGAGGATCGGGTCGCCGGGATAAGCATCGATGTGTTCGAACATGACAGTTCCTGGGAATGACAAAGAGATTGTGAAAGCGCGGCAGATTCAACGAGTGCGATCGGCTCGCCGCCATGCAGTTCGACCGTGGAATAGCTGTTGTCGCCGTCCCACGGCCAGTTGCGTGCCTAGCGCAGCGGCACGCCCTGAGGCACCGGGTCGTCCGCGCGCCGGTTGCGCAGGCGGTAGCCGATACCCAGCACAGCGAGCCAGACGGGGATCAGATAAACCGAAATGCGCAGGTCCGGAATCAGGCACATCACAACGAGAATGCCGCCGAGAAATGCAAGGCACAGATAGTTGGTGAGCGGATAGCCGAGGCTGCGGAACACGGTCGTTTCGCTTGCGCGTGCTTTGGCGCGGCGAAATTGCAGATGGATGATGCTGATCATCGCCCAGTTGATGATGAGCGCCGACACGACGAGGCCCATCAGCAACTCGAACGCCTTGCCCGGCATCACGTAGTTGATCACCACGCATGCGGCCGTCGCGAGTGCGGAGACACCGAGCGCAACGAGCGGAATGCCGCGGGCGTTGACCTTGAGCAGCGCGCGCGGCGCATTGCCCTGACCCGCGAGACCGTAGAGCATCCGGCTGTTGCAGTACACGCCGCTGTTGTAAACCGACAGTGCGGCCGTGAGCACCACGGCATTGAGTACGTTGGCCACGAAGTTGCTGTTCATCGCGTGGAAGATCAGCACGAACGGGCTGCCTCCCGTAACCACTTTTTCCCACGGATACAGCGAGAGCAGCACGCCGAGTGCGCCGACGTAGAAGATCAGGATGCGGTAGATCACCTGGTTGGTCGCGCGCGGAATGGTATGCGACGGATCATCCGCCTCGGCGGCGGTGATGCCCACAAGCTCGAGTCCGCCGAACGAGAACATGATGACGGCCATCGCCATCACGAGCCCCGAGATGCCGTTGGGGAAGAAACCGCCATGACGCCAGAGGTTGGACACACCAGCCTCAGGCCCGGCGCTGCCCGAAACGAGCAGATAGCCGCCGAACCCGATCATGCCGACGATCGCCGCGACCTTGACGATCGAGAACCAGAATTCGAGTTCGCCATACGATTTCACGCTCGTGAGATTGATCGCATTGATCACGCAGAAACACACGAGCGCCGAGATCCATGTCGGCAGACCCGGCCACCAGTATTGCATGTAGATGCCGACTGCCGACAACTCCGCCATCGACACGAGAATATAAAGCACCCAATAGTTCCAGCCCGATACGAAGCCCGCGTATTGCCCGCAGTACTTGCCCGCGAAATAGCTGAACGAGCCGGCGACAGGCTCGTCGACCACCATCTCCCCGAGTTGCCGCATGATAAAAAAAGCGACGATGCCAGCGATCGCATAACCGAGCAGTACCGATGGTCCTGCCGATTTGATCGTCTGCGCGATGCCGAGAAACAGCCCCGTCCCTATCGCGCCTCCGAGCGCGATCAGTTGAATGTGACGATTCTTCAGGCCGCGTTTGAGCGTGCCCTGTCCTTTGTCTGCCACGATGTCTTCTCCTGTGTCCTGCGGTTGATTCCGGACGCCACGCCTCGCTGTTCGCGTGCCCTGGTGAGGCAAGCGAGATCTGCGAAGTCGTCACGGCCGGCGCTTGTGGCGCCGGCGCCGTATCCTGCTGGGATCTGTATGTTGAACCGGCCCATGAGCCGGGTTGCGAGTACGTCAGATCTTGAGCGTGCCGCGCTCGATCTGGTTGCGTTCAAGCGACGCGAAGAGCGCCTTGGAATTGCCTTTGTCGAAGTTGGGCGTGGGCGAGGCGAATGCCACGAATTCGAAGCCCATCAGTTGCATCGGATTGTCAAACAGGTCAGCCATCTTCGTTTCGCGTCTCAAGGAGAGTGGATGATTCGCTGGAGGTGCAAAGCACGGCATATCGGGTGCGGTGTCGTATTCCAGATGTCGCTGCACACGTGCGCGTGCTGCAACTGCCCGATAGCGCCCTGTACGCATGCATTGCGGCAATTTCGGGAATCAGTGTAATTTCCCTTGGACGCAATAGGATTTCCTAACGGACGCAGACAAACCCTAATTCGCCCATTAAAATTTCTTCCCTCTGGTTACGGGAGAAAGAAAAGTGCAGACCCTTGAGATTGACCGTATCGACATGCGCTTGCTGGGCATCCTGCAGACCCGGGGACGCATCTCCAATCTCGAACTGGCGGAGGCAATCAGGTTATCGCCGGCGCAGACATTGAGACGTCATCGTCGGCTCGAGGAGATGGGGGTGATCCGGTGCTACGAGACCCGCCTCGACGCGCAGGTGCTGGGCTTTGGCGTGGTGGCCTTCATCCAGGTGACGATGGAGCGTGGCCATCTCCGCGACCTCGCGAAGTTCAAGGGCATGGTCGCGGAACTCACGGAGATCCAGGAGTGCTTCGCCGTCACGGGCGATATCGACTACATGCTGAAAGTAGTGGCACGCGACCTGAAGGCGCTGTCGGAATTCCTGCTCGATACGTTGATGCGCATCCCTGGCGTGAGCGGAGTCAAATCCAGCGTTTGTCTCGACGAACTCAAATGCTCCGGCGCAGTGCCACTCGCGACCTAGAACCCTCTTCGTCTCCGATTTTTATCGCGCCTCCCGCCTTGCCATGGGACTCGCGACCCAGGCGTGCAAATACGAAGGCAGCCGGATCAAAGGCACTCCGACGTGGCACTATCATTTGAAAGCAATGCACCTGCTGCGGAGAATTGAAATGAATTCGCCACCTGTCGTGCTCCTTTCATGCGAGGTTGTGAAGCGATATCGGGCACGGCTTGCATCATACGAATCCGTCACATGCGCAATGTCCGACTGCCTGGCGATACCCTCGGGCACGGCTCGGGTTCTGAATATCGATGCCAACGCTTTTGACGCGGATTTCAAACAGCTCGGCTGTCACGTGGCACGGACGTGGGCGCGGAACGCCCGTTCGTCGATGCACGATACCTGGTCAGCGGCCGATCAATTCCTGCCGTACTGCTTGCTGCGCAAATCAGCGCGACTCGCGATCCATAGGTCCGTCCGAATGAACCGAGCGCAGACGCGCGCGTAATCGATCGTCAGCGTTTCGCGGAATCGTCGTCTGGCGAGTCCTTATGGACGACCTCCACATCGACGGTCCGTCCGTCGTCGCCGAACACACGCGCCTGCCGGCGCAGCGCACGCGTCTTCCACCAGAAATAGCCGACGACGACCGTGCCCACTGCGAACAGCACGGCGAGCAGCACCACCGAGAGCATCGCGGCCGCCACGAGCACGATCGCGCTCAGGAGGACGGCCAGCAACCGCGCGAGCCATCCGGAGCCACCGATCTGGATCCCTTTCTCGTATGCCACGCGCCGCTGCCTTCTGTCGTTCTGCATCGTTCGTCTCCCGACCGCCGCCCGGCGAACACGGGCAGGCGGACGTCAGTCGTCCATATCCCAATGTGAACCGCTAACGTCGCCGGTGCAAGCATTGTGCGAGCACGACTCCGTCCCGCTCACGCAGTGGGCCGTCAACAAGCCGGTTGCTCAATTCCAGTTTCGTGAAGCGCGTGTAATCCGACGCATAGACGAGCCACGAAATTCCCCAGCCGATGCCGCGAGCGGTTGAGACGTGCCAGTGAACATCGACATGCGTGAAGGCAAGCGATACTTGAGTTCAATACCGCGGCTCACCACCATGCGATCGAGTGCGGCAACAGCAAGATCGAGAACAATCCACGTGTTGATTCTGGACGACTCGTCTATCGCAGTTGCCGATCGTGGCATGCGCCTTGGTGAACGACCCTGAGCATATTACGCGCGAGCCAGTACGGTCATTGTCGAGGTCATTGTTCAACGTGTTCAATCGACCCACGGTTCTCCCTGCCGAAGCGACGGACCGCCTGGGGCGGTTGCCCAACAGTCCGCAGGAACGCTCGCCTCATTCGCTCCCGGTCAGAGAAGCCGACTTCGTCCGCGATCACGTCCAACGATAAACGTCCTTTTTCCAACAACAATCTCGCTGCTTCCACGCGCAAATGTTCGACGGCTTTAGCAGGCGATTGCCCCGTTTCAGCACTGAAAGCGCGACTGAACTGACGTGGGCTCAGGCCTGCGACGTCGGCCAGTTCCTCGACAGTCAGTGCATTGCGCAGATTGGCGTTCGCATAGTCGATCGCCTTCTGGATACGGTCGGACTTCGGCTCGAGATCAAGCAACGTGGAGAACTGCGATTGACCGCCGGCGCGGCGATGATAGACGACAAGCTTGCGCGCTACGGCGCGTGAAACCTCCTGGCCATGATCCTTTTCGATCATGGCGAGCGCCATGTCGATCGTGGCCGTCATGCCTGCCGACGTCCAGACCGGTCCATCGACGATGAAAATCTGGTCCTCTTCGACCGCTATGGTGGGAAAGCGGCGCTGCAGCTCGTTTGCAAAGCGCCAATGTGTGGTCGCCCGACGACCGTCCAGAACCCCTGCTTCCGCGAGGATAAAAGCGCCTGTGCACGGCGCCGCGATGCGCCTCGACGTGCTCAGAGCGCGCTTGACGAACGCAGTCAATGCGTCAGAGACGATGTCGATCTCGACGCCAGAGCCAAACATCACCGTGTCGAATTCGGCGTCGCCGAAGCGCTGCGTTTCTACACGGACGCCTGCCGAAGACATGACGAGTCCTCCCTCTTCAGACAGGACTGTCACTTCGTATGCCGGTTCTCCGAGCACGACGTTCGCCAGTTCAAAGGCGGTCACTGCCGCGAAGCCCAACAGATAGAAGTTCGGGAACACCACGAAGCCGATCGTGTGCATAGCTCGCCCAAGTCATGTCATGAATTGCACGTATATATGGCATTTGAGACACGGTCAACAACGATTATTCTCTACCCATGCCGTTCCGGCGCGAAAAGCCGTCCAGGCTGATGCGGCCTTCGCGCGCCAGTCAATTCGCGACGCGCGTCTTCTAACGGAACTTCAAACCGCTTATCGCGAGAACGTTGGTATGGATCGTCGACTATTGATACTGGCCGTGGGCATGTTTGCAATGGGTACCGACAATTTCGTTGTAGCCGGTATTCTTCCTGGCGTCGCTGCATCGCTGAGTACATCCGTCAGCCTCGCCGGACTGATGGTCACCTTCTACGCGTTGACTTACGCAGTGGCTGCCCCGGTGATGGCGGCGCTGGCGGGCGGTTGGCCGCGCAAGCTCTTGCTGGTTTCCGCGCTCGGCATTTTCGTCGTCGGCAACATGCTCAGCGCGCTCGCCACGGACTTGCACTGGGTGTTGTTCAGCCGGGCGCTGTCAGGATTCGGCGCAGCACTGTTCTCCCCTACCGCATTGGGCGTTGCTTCTGCGCTCGCATCGCCTGAAAAACGTGGCCGTGCGTTAGCGGCAGTGACGGCCGGATTGACGGGCGCAACAGCACTCGGTTCGCCGATCGGCACGTTCATAGGCGGATTCGGAAGCTGGAGAACGACACTCTGGTTCGTCACCTTCCTCGGGATTGTGGCGATGATCGGCGTCTGGGCGATGCTGCCGTCCATGCCCCGCCCTGCATCCATCACATTGCGAGAACGGCTTGCACCGGTGCGTGACATGCGCATAGCGCTAACGCTGCTCACTTCGTTGTTCGCCTTCGGCGGCTTCCTCATGGTCTACACGTATGCGGGCGTGGTGCTACAGCGTGTAACGCACGGCGACGAACGCGTACTTGCTGCGATGTTTTTGCTCTGGGGCGTCGCGGCGACGGCGGGCAACCTCATGTCAGGCCGGCTTGTGGACCGATTCGAAACTCGCAACATCATCAATGCAATGCTGTGGGTTGCCATCATTAATTTCTGTGCGTTGCCGTGGACATCTGCAGATGCATTCAGCGCTGCGGTTGCGCTCACGATCTGGGGCGTATGCGGATGGGGGCTCATCGTCCCCCAGCAGCATCGGCTGGTACAACTCACGCCGAGCGTCGCACCGCTGCTGCTCGCGCTCAACAATACCGCGACATACATCGGACTCGCCTGCTCCGGCGTGCTTGGCGGCGCCGTGCTCCCGTCGATCGGCGGACGGTACCTCAGTCTCGTTGCGGCCGCGCTGATTGCGATTGCTTTCTTGCTCGCCGAAGCCGCGCATCATCGGATGAGCCGGGCATACATACCGCAACGCGCGACGGCCACTCGCGAGACGGAGTCCGCCTGATCGGCCACGCACACCTGGCAAACCATCGTCGCCTGAACGGCCCTTATTGTCATGAACACACGAGTTCGGCGTGACTGTTTCCACAGTACCGCCGATACCGACGATCAAATCCCGACGACACCCATCGAACATGGAGAGCTGACATGAAACGTCTCGACTACAACCAGGTTGCACCCGCAGGCGTCAAAGCCCTTGGAGGCGTGTATGGATACGTCATGCAGAGCGACCTTTCGCCGATACTGGTCGATCTCGTGTACCTGCGGATCTCCCAAATCAATAACTGCGCGTACTGCCTCGATATGCACACCCGCGATCTGCTCAAAAGAGGACAAAACGTGGAGAAGCTCGCGCTGGTGCAGGCATGGGCCGAAGCCGGCATGCTCTTCGACGAGCGCGAACGTGCAGCCTTGGCGTGGGCGGAAACCGTGACGCGCGTCGCCGAGACGGGCGTTCCCGATGACGCATACGAAGCTGCGCGAAAGATATTCGACGAACGCGAAATCGTGGATCTCACGATCGCGATAGGCTTGATGAACGCGTATAACCGCATGGCAATCAGCTTCCGGAACCCACCGCAGGCCGCGCTGTAATGCGGGTACGAATGACGATCCGGAACGTCGACCGCAGCCGGCCGCGCGGCTAAGCGCTCGGCGCTCCGCCGCCGAGATGCGTCAGCAGGCTTTGCATCGGCGCAGACAGCGTGTGCCATTGCTGGAAGCACAGACAAAGCCGTCTGCGCGCCCAGCCATCGCTGATCGTAATAGTCTTGAACGGATATCTGCGTCGAAAGCGCCGGGCGACCGCCAGTGGGATGATCGCTACTCCCACCCCCTGCGATACCATCTGGCACGATCCCTCGAAGTTTTTCATGCGAATACGGAGTGCTAACGTCTTGCGCAGATCGGCAGCGTGTTTGTCGATGTGATCCTGAAGCGCGCTCCCGGCCTCAAGGCCAACGAACTGCTCACCCGTAACATCGGCAAAGCAAACTTCCTTCGATTCCGCGAGTCTGTGCGCAACAGGAACAATCAGGACGAGATGGTCACTGGCGACAGGCTGGATTGTGAGACCTGTCGGGTTGACTGCATCCGATACCACACCCGCTTCGGCCAGTCCTGCGCCGATCATCTTCACAATCTCGGCACTCGTCCGCTCTCTCAGATCGATCTTCAGACGCGGACGCTGCGCAAGCCACGGGGCAAGCTTCTGCGGCAAGAGGCCAGTCAGCGCTGCCGTATTCGCGTACAGCAGCAACGTACCTCGCGCACCGGCGCCATAGTCGCGCAGTTCTCCCTGCAACAGGCTGTGCTGTCGGAGTATCAGACGCGCATGGTGCGCTAACGCCTCTCCTGCCTCGGTCGTTACCACGCCCCTGCGGCTTCTTTCGAGCAGAACGACACCGGCATCCGACTCGATGTTACTGATCCGCTCGCTTGCCGACGCCAGTGCGAGATTCGCCTGCCGGGCCCCGGCTGTAATGCTGCCAGCATCGACCACACAAACGAACAGACGCAGATCCGCGAGATCGAATCTCATACATTCACCAAGACAGATTTCCCTTCGGACAATCCGAAGGTGGCATCGGAAAAACCGCATTGTGCCAGTTTCCGGTTGGAGGCGTAATACCGTGCATGAATACTCTGACCTTCGGATTGACCTGCCTGCTCCTTGCCACGTTTCTCGGAGCCGGTGTGGTTAAAGGCGTGACCGGAATGGGCTTGCCCACGGTTGCCATGGGCCTGCTCGGGGCTGTCATGTCGCCGCTTACGGCGGCGGCGATCCTGATCATTCCGTCGTTCGTGACCAACGTGTGGCAGATGCTCGTTGGGCGAGACAAACTCCGCCTCATGCGACGGCTGTGGCTAATGATGCTCTGCATCGTGATCGGTACTGTTCTGGGGGCGCGACTGCTGGTAGTCGTCGATCCCGTCTGGTCGGGCCGTGCTTTGGGAATCGCCCTGATTGCCTATGCAGCCTATGCACTGTTTTCGCCGGCTATCTCAACCTCGGAACGGGTCGAGCCCTGGCTTTCGCCCGTCATCGGCATTGTTACCGGGTTGTTGACTGGCGCCACCGGCGTCTTCACGCTTCCGGCTGTGCCCTATCTGCAATCGTTGGGGCTTCAGAAAGACGAGCTCGTGCAGGCTCTCGGCCTTTCGTTCACCGTCTCCACAGTTGCTCTCGCAGGAGGGCTCCTGGCTCATGGCGCGTTCCGGCTTGACCAGCTTGGTCTGTCGATGCTGGCTGTCCTTCCCGCTCTCGTCGGCATGTGGCTGGGCTCGATCGTGCGGCAGAGGATCAGCCCGAAGACCTTCCGCCGCTGCTTTCTCCTCTTTCTCGTGGTCCTGGGCCTCGAACTGGCGCTGCGTCCGTTTTCCTGAGTTCTGGCCATCCGATGAAGAGTCACACCGTGAGCCGTATCGCTATTCCCGCCACATCTGATGAAGAGTCACACTATGAGCCGTATCGCTATTCCCGACATCGAGTCCGCCACCGGCGCCACTGCCGATATCTATGCGCGGGTAAAGAAGATTTCCGGTGGCCGCGTCCCCAATACATACGCCGCGTTGGGCTATCTTGTACCGGCGTCTTTGGCTGCGGTGCTCGACGCCCAGGGCACATTGAACGCGGGCAGCCTGAGCCGGCAAGAGCACGAAACCATCAAGCTGCTAGTCAGCGAGAAAACCGGTTGCGACGTTTGTGTGGCCGCACACAGCTTCGTGGGCAAACTGGTGGGCCTGCCGGCCGATGCGCTGCGCGCCATTCGCGCGGGGCAGCCCACCGGTGACGCCAGGCGTGATGCGTTGGTGCGCTTCGTGTCCCACCTGCATACCACGAGCGGCACGATCAGCGACGACGAATTTAATGCCATCCGCGCGGCCGGCTACACCGACGCCCAACTGGCGGAGATCTCGCTGACCATTGCGCTCGGCATCTTCACCAATACCTTCAATCGTATCAACGGCACCGACGTCGACTTTCCGCCGGTCGATTAAGCCGCCTCGCCGGGCGTGCATGGCATCACACATCCCGGTTTCGCCCGGCTCCTCATGGACGCAATGCGTGCCGATACGAGAGGTATCGCGATCTTGTCATGGAGACATGCAATGCCTGAACACACTTCTCTTCTGGCCTTTGGCCTCGTCGCACTGGGCATCGCGCTTACGCCGGGCCCGAACATGATTTACCTCGTCTCACGATCGATCTGCCAGGGCCGCGCCGCGGGGCTGATCTCGCTAGGCGGCGTCGCGCTCGGCTTCGTCGTCTATATGTTGTGTGCGGCACTTGGCATCACTGCGCTGCTACTCGCGGTGCCGTTCGCGTATGACGCTTTGCGCTTCGGCGGCGCGCTCTATCTGCTTTGGCTTGCGTGGCAAGCGGTAAAGCCGGGTGGACGTTCGCCGTTCCAGGTGCGCGACCTGCCCGCCGATAGTCCGCGCACGCTGTTCACGATGGGCTTCGTGACGAATGTGTTGAATCCGAAAATCGCGGTGCTTTATCTTTCGCTGCTGCCGCAGTTCATCGATCCGCGGCACGGCAGCGTGCTCGGCCAATCGCTCGCACTCGGGTTCGTACAGATTGCGTTGAGCATCAGCGTGAACGCGGTAATCGCGATAAGCGCGGGTTCGATCGCCGGATTTCTCGCGCGCCGGCCCAGATGGCTTTCGATCCAGCGCTGGATGATGGGAACTGTATTGACGGGCCTGGCCGTTCGGATGGCGATGGAAGCGCGCCGATAGCACGTCTGCGCGCGGGTCGCGCGCGCCGCAGGCTTCAGGCAAGCGCGACCCGGATGAATGTGTGCAGTTGCGCCGAACCCGCGTGAATCGGGCGCGGCTCGCAACGCACGTTATCCCGATCGAAGATGTCCTGGCGCGACTCGCCATGTTCATCAAGCCATTGGCAGACCCGTCTAAACGGGAACCGTGCTTGCTTCGTGACCGATCCGTATCGAGGCGACGGCACGCACAATGAGCGGCAACCGCAGATCGAATCGACGGCCCGAACGTCGGCAGCCGAGCCGAGAGCGGACGTTAGCGCGCGTCGAACCTTTGACAAGAAGTGGCCGGTCGCAGCCCAACCCCTCCTTCCTCCCGCAAATCCGCGAAAAAACTTTCTGCGCGCCTGCTATTAGACTGACTTCGTGCGGCCCTGTCTGGAGACGGCTATGCGATTGCATTGTCATCGGCGCGTGTTCGTTGCTCTATTGCTCATTGCGAGCCTGTGCGCGTGCGGCCGCGTCACCGACTCTGCAAATGGCGAAGCGGCGCATTCCACGCACGCGCCCGACGTCACGCGTCGTGCGACGCAAATACCCGTGCCTCCGCCGCCTATGGGCTGGTCATCATGGAACAGTCTGGGCGAAGGCGTGAACCACGACGTCATCAAGGCGCAGACCGACGGACTGGCGGCGCTGAACGCGCGCATTGCTTCGGGTCATCGATACAAGTACGTGAACATCGACGAAGGCTGGTGGCTCTCGGGACAACGAGACGCAAGCGGCAACTTTATCGTCGATACGGCGCAATGGCCCGGCGGCATGCAGGCCATTGCGCGATATATCCACGACAAGGGGCTGAAGGCGGGCATCTATATCGATGCGGGCCCGCGAGGCTGCGGCAAGCGGGCCGATGGCACGCATTTCGTCGGAAGCGATCCGGCACACTACGATCACGACTTTCTGCAATTCGCCCAATGGGGATTCGACTTCATCAAGGTCGATTTTTGCGGGGGCGCGGCGAAAGGCTACGATCCGGAGAAGACCTATCGCTCCATTGCTCAGTCCATCAAGCGGGCTTATGCGCAGACGAGCCATCTCCTGACGCTCAGCCTCTGCGACTGGGGCACGATACCCACCGACACATCGTTTCCCGACTACAACGAAGGGCCGTGGGCATGGGGCGCCGGCGTCGGCGCGATGTGGCGAACCACGCGCGACATCACGCCGGACTTCGATAGCGTGATCTACAACCTGGCCGGCAACCTTCATCCGGCGGGACAGCATACCGGCTTCTACAACGATCCCGACATGATGGTCGCCGGCATGCGGATGTCGGCCCTTCACGACCAGGCGCACATCAGCCTGTGGGCGATTTCCGGCGCGCCGATGATCCTCGGCAACGATCTGGCGAAGCCGCTCTCACCCGACACGGCACGCCTGCTGACGAATCCCGAAGTGCTCGCAATCGATCAGGATGCGCTAGGCCTGCAAGGTCTGCTGGTCGCGCAGTCAGGCCGCCTCCAGGTGTGGGCGAAGCTGCTCGCGGGAACGGGACAGCGAGCGGTCGTGCTCTTCAACAACTCCGCGAAGGCTGCGCCGATGACGGTCACATGGGATTCGCTCGGCCTCGTTCCGTCATCGCAGGCAACGGTGCGGGACGTGTGGGCCCGGAAGGATCTCGGCCGGTTTGCGACGTCCTATACGGCACCTGGCGTGCCCGCCGGAGGCGTGGTCATGCTCACGATAAGCGGCACTGATCCTGCGCCCGTGATGTGGCAACCGGGTCCGCTGGCCGGCGGCGCCGTCTCTGCGCGCTGCCCAACGTGCGCGAGCGGCATGAAGGTGACGGGCCTCGGCACGGTGAATTTCAGCGGAATGGCGTCGGACGCGCGCGGGGGCTTCATCGAAATCGGCTACGTCAACGACAGCGCGCGAACCGTCTTTGCGCATCTGACGATGAACGGCCAGCGGCCCACGATGCTCGCCTTCCCTCCGACTCGCGGCGACGCAAGCATGGGCGCCATCACGGTCTACGTGCCGTTTCAAGCGGGACGAAATGCGCTGGCGTTGTCGAATGCGGACCCGTCGACGCCCGCACCCGACATCGGCTACGTCGCGACGGTCAGCGGACCCGTGCCTGTTTCACAGACAGTTTCCATAGAGCGCCGCACCGAAAACTGATTGCCACTCGACGAACGGTCAGCTGCAACTGCGCTAGTCACCCGCGTGCGGCTGACGGACAATCTCGCTCACCCGCCCTCATTCAATCCGGAGATTCGATCATCGTGAGAGTCGACACGACAACCGTTCGGCTGGTCCTCGCCATCGTGGACGAAGGCAGCATTTCACGGGCAGCGGACAAGCTGGGGCTCGCAGTGGCGGCCGCATCGCGCCGCGTATCCGATCTGGAGGAGCAGCTCGGCGCAAAGCTGTTTCGCCGTGTGCCGCACGGCGTCGAAGTCACCGAATCCGGCGACAAGCTGCTGCGCTATATCCGCCAGATCGACACGCTCGTCGACCGGCTCGCGGGCGATGCACAGACGCTCGCTCACGGACTGGAGGGGCGCATCATCATCGGCGCGCCGAAGGCGGTCGTCATCGAATTTCTTGCGCGCGATATCGCGGGCATCCAACGCACGTACCCGGGCATCTCGCTGAAGATCGTCGAGGAGAACAGCAAGATCGTTCAGCAGTTGCTGCGCGACAAGGTGATCGACATCGGCATCTACGAGAAAAAGAGCGGCTTTCTGGACCTGCCGCAACTGCCGTATCGCGAAGACCGTCTGGTGCTCGTCTACAGCCGCCCGCATTTCCAGTTTCCCGATACGCCCATCGCCATCGACGATCTGTTCGACATTCCTCTCGTCAGCCTCGGCAAGGGCTCGGCGATTCTTTCCGCGGTGCAGCGCGCGTATCGCAGCCGTGGCCGCCACTTCACCAACGATTTTTCCGTCAACGGCTTCGACACGATGCTCGCGTTCGTGCGGCACGGTCTCGGCGTCGGCCTGATGCCGCCCGCCGTGCTGGACAGCTTCCATCCCGAGGAAACGCTCGCCCGCGCCGAACTGCAAGGCGACTGGCATCAGCGAAGCTATGTGCTTTCGTGCGTCGAGGGGCATGCGCAGGCGCAGACGCTGGAGAACGTCGTCAACGCGTTGATCGCGCCGCGATAGGACGCGTGCCAGGCCCATACCTTGGCCCTACTCTCGCAAAATACACTGGCCACACCCTGCCACCGCCCCGGCCTCAACTAGCCATACCAGGCTGAATCGGCGATCGCTCATCGCCTTTCGCGATTCGCGAAACCAGCCATGATTCTTAGATGCTTGCCGCCGTCTCCCGACTGAGTGACAGTTGTAAAAACAACGAGTACCCGGAGACAACACGACGGGCGGCGCACTTCGGCTCATAGCACCGAAGCATCCACGCGGTCGTCACGCACCGCGCCGCGCACACGCGCCCCGACATTTCCGCAGCCCGCTTCTTGCCGCTGCCGATGCAATTCCATCGATTGCCGCCCTTGCGCTCTTCACGCACGGCGATCGTTCGCACAACCTTTCAGGAGACTTCACATGGCGCAAACCGACCAATCCGCGCGACCGGCGCAATCCGCACAAGCGCAAGCGTTACCGCTGCAGGGCATCCGCGTGCTGGACGTCAGCCAGGTGATGGCAGGACCGTTTGCCTGCATGCTGCTCGCCGATCTCGGCGCCGACGTGATCAAGGTCGAGCCGCTCGAAGGCGATCAGACGCGCGGCGCAATGGGCTTCAAGATGAAGGGGCCCGACAGCATGGGCTTTCTGAACATGAACCGCAACAAGCGTTCGCTCGCGCTGGACCTGAAGAGCGACGAAGGCCGCGAGTTCTTCTACAAGCTGGCGAAAACGGCCGACGTCATCGTCGAAAACTACCGGCCCGGCGTCGTGCAGCGTCTGCGGATCGACTACGAGTCGATTCGCGCGATCAATCCGAAGATCGTGTACGCAAGCATCTCCGGGTTCGGTCAGAGCGGGCCGTGGGCGTCGCGTCCGGGCTTCGATCTGATGGCGCAGGCGATGTCGGGCGTGATGAGCGTGACGGGCTACAAGGGCGGCAAGCCCGTGAAGGCGGGCGTGCCTGTCGCCGATATCGGCTGCGCGCTCTTTGCCGTCTATGGCGTGCTGTCGGCGTACATCGGCGCGCAAGCGACGGGCGAGGGACAGCACATCGACGCATCGCTGTTCGACTCGGCGATGGCGTTCTCGATCTGGGACATGTCGGACTTCTGGGGCACAGGCGTGCCGCCGACGCCGCTCGGCACGAGCAACAAGATGAGCGCGCCCTATCAGGCCGTGGAGGCACGCGACGGTTACTTCGTGATGGGCGCGACCAACCAGAAGCTGTGGACGAACCTGTGCGAGTTGCTCGAGCGCCCCGACCTCCTCCGGCATCCCGACTACGAAACCGTGTCGCTGCGCCTCAAGAATCGCGAAGCGCTGATCGAAACGCTCGAGCAGTCGTTCGCGCGACGCGACTGCGAGGACTGGATCGAGACGATGCTCGCGGCCGGCATCCCGGCGGGCCCGATCCTCTCCTATCCCGAGGCGTTCGGCAGCGAGCACGCCCAGCATCGCGGCATGTGCATGGAGATCGATCACCCGATCGAAGGCAAGGTGAAGAACATCGGCTTCCCCGTCAAGCTGCTGGGCACGCCGCAGCAAGTGCGGCGCCACCCGCCGCTGCTCGGCGAGCACAACGACGAACTCTTCGCCGAAATCAACGGAGCGCAGCCATGAGCGACCATGTCAAGTTGAGCATGCCCGACGCGGGCACGGCCGAGATTCTGATCGACCGTCCCGAGCGGCACAACGCGATGACGATCCCGATGTACGAAACGCTGCTCGCGCTGATCGACCAATGCGAGCGCGACGAGGCTGTGCGCTGCATCCTGATCCGCGGCGCGGGCGGCAAGTCGTTCGTATCGGGCACCGACATCGGCTATTTCAGCGACTTTCGCAACGGACGTCAGGGCGTCGCCTATGAAGCCCTCGTCGAACGCGTGATCGACGCCGTCGAACGCATACGCGTGCCGACAGTCGCCGTCATCGACGGCTGGGCCGTGGGCGGCGGGCTCGCGCTCGCGACCGCGTGCGATTTTCGCGTGTGCAGCGATGCGTCGAAGTTCGGCGCGCCGATCGCGAAGACGTTGTCGAACACGCTGTCGTCGCGCAATATCGCGCGGCTTCACGCGGCGTTCGGCGTGCCGCGCGTCAAGAAGATGCTGATGCTCGCCGACTATCTGGGCGCCGACGAAGCGCTCGCATGCGGCTACGTCTACGAAGTCTGCGCAAAGGACGCGCTGGACGCCGCTGCGCGCACGCTCGCGCAGCGCCTGAGCGCGCTGTCGCAGGAGACACAGCATGCCGTCAAGGAAAGCCTGCGGCGCATCGTCGTCGAACAGCGCCTCGACGATGAAGACCTCATCGAGACGGTCTACGGCAGCAGCGCGTTTCGCGATGCCGTCGCCGCGTTCACGGCTGGTTCGTCGAAGCGCTAGCAGCAGAATCCATAAGAGGAGGAGACATGAAACGAACGCTGCCGAAGGCCACGACCGTGGTTCTGGCGATGCTGTGCCTGATGTACCTCATCACCTATGTGGACCGGGTCAACATCAGCACGGCTGCGGGTCAGTTCAAGAGCGAGCTCGGGCTCACGAACACGCAACTGGGGCTGATCTTTTCCGCATTCGCCTATCCGTATGTGATCTTCCAGTTCATCGGCGGATGGGTCAGCGACCGCTTCGGCGCACGACGCACGCTGATCGCGTGCGCGGCCGTGTGGGCCGTCGCGACGGCGCTCACGGGCCTCGCGGGCGGATTCGTCTCGCTGATCGCCGCGCGCCTGCTGCTGGGGCTCGGCGAAGGCGCGACCTTTCCGGCATCGACGAGCGCAATGGCCGCATGGGTGACGAAGGACAAGCGCGGCATGGCGCAAGGCATCACGCATTCGTGCGCGAGACTCGGCAACGCGATCGCGCCGATGCTGGTGCTCGCGCTGATGACGGCGTTCGACTGGCGCTTCTCGTTCTATCTGCTCGGCGCGTTCAGCGCGGGATGGCTCGTGCTGTGGCTTCTGACGTACACGGAGCGGCCCGCCGATCATCCGCGCATCACGCGCGAGGAACTGGACATCCTGCCGCCGCCGAAGACGACGCATCCCGCCGACGCGCGCGGCACGTGGATGCGGCTCTACCGCCGCATGGCGCCCGTGTCCGCCGTCTACTTCTGCTACAACTGGATTCTGTGGCTGATGCTCGACTGGATGCCGCTCTACTTCATGCACAGCTTCCATCTGAACATCAAGAAGGCCGTCGTGTTCACATCCGGCGTGTTCATTGCAGGCGTGGTCGGCGATCTCGTGGGCGGCCTCATCAGCGACCGGCTGTTGCGCAGGACGGGCAACGTCAAGCTCGCGCGCAGCTATTTCGTCGCGTTCTGCATGGCGCTGACGGGTCTGTCGCTGGTGCCCGTCGTGCTGCTGCACGATCCCGTGTACTCGCTCGTGTTTCTCGGCGCCGCGATGTTCTTCAATGAAATGAACATCGGCCCGATGTGGGCGATCCCGATGGACATCGCCTACGATCGCGCCGGCACGGCAAGCGGAATCATGAGCGGCAACGGCTTTATCGCGGCGATCGTGAGCCCGGTGGTGGCAGGCTATGTCGTCGATCACATCGGCAACTGGAACGTGACTTTCATGCTGTCGATCGGGATTATGATCTGCGGAATCGTGTTGAGCTTCGCGATGAAGCCCGACGTCGCCTTTGCCGAAAACACGAAGGCCGACAGGCCGCGCGGCATCGCAGAGCCGTCGACCTTCTGAACGCCGGGAAAATAACGCACCGTCCGCTTCGCGACTGATGCGAACGCGGCCGGTGAAGCGCAAGGTCCGGCGGCGTCAGCGATGAACGTCGCCGTCGGGAGCGGGCAACACAAAGCCCTTCGCCTGCTCCCGGTCCTGCAGGTTCACTGCGGCAATGACGGTGTTTCGCGGAATGAGGATTTTCAATCCGTCATGCTCCGCTTCGCAGATGTCTTCGCTCGCGTCGAAGGTTTCGCAAACCAACTGGCTCCAGTCGTCCCGTTTCCCGTGCTCCTTGAACACCTCGGGTGAGACGTCGCGCCAGTAGGCGCCATGCAGAATGACGAGCCATGCCATCACGACCTCGTGACGTTAAGACGTGTTTGATGCATCCATTTACCGCACAACGACGCGCGTCGTGACGGCGGGATTTGATCGGGCGCTCAACTCTTCCTGGATGTCTTCGCGACAAACGGCGTGGGTGCATGCTGCACCTTGTCGCTTCCGCATTTGGGACATTTCAGTTGCACCGTTGCATGTTCTGCGACGTGCTCCGCATGTTCGAACGTTTCACCACAACTTTGGCAACGATACTGGTAGGTCGGCATGCTGATCCTCCCGTGCGGATGAATGGGACGCGCGATCACGCGCATTCGTGCGACGTCGGCTCATCTCATTCTAGTTCGTGCGCGGGGTGCGCACATACAACCGTTTGCGCAATCGGACAAAACTGCAAACGAAATCACGTTGCGGCCATGCCGTCATAATCGCGGCCCTCTTCGCGTGTGGCCAGCAAATCGAGTAGCGACGCAGGATCGGTGGGCTTGACGAGATAGTGGTCGACGCCCGCTTCCATCGCCTGCCGCACGTTCTCTTCCTGGCCATAGCCGCTTAGCGCGATCATCAACGCGCGAGGACAAGCGCTTCCCTGCCGCAGATATCGCGCAAGCTCGTAGCCCGTCATGTCCGGCAATCCGATGTCGAGCACGACCACGTCGGGCTTCATGTCCGCGGCGACACTCAATGCGGACGCGCCGTCCGTCGCGCATCGGACGATGTAGCCGTGTATCGCGAGCAACGCTTCGAGGCTTTCCGCCGAAGCCACGAGATCGTCCACGACGAGAACGCGCGTCGCCGCCTTGCGGTTCAGATGGACGACGGTCGCGCGCACGGGCGTGATGCGCTCGGTCATCGTGCCGGGCAAGCGGATCGTAAATTCCGAGCCTTTGCCGAGCCCTTCGCTCCTGCACTGAACGGACCCGCCGTGCAGTTCCGTCAGGTGCCGAACGAGTGTCAGTCCGATGCCGAGTCCCCCGAGCGAACGATGCAGCGACGCATCGGCTTGCGCGAAAAGCTCGAACACGTGTGGCAGGAATGCGGCGTCGATGCCTTGTCCGTCGTCGGCGACGGTAATCGACGCGATGCCGTCGGCAAAGCGCGTCGACAGCGAGATATGTCCGCCTTGCGGCGTGAACTTGGACGCGTTGTTCAGCAGGTTCGCGACGATCTGCGCGAGCCGGACCACGTCGCCATCCACGACGGCATCGACGGCCCCCTCGTCGCATATCAACGTTTGCGAGTGACGTATCAGATGGGGACGGCTCGTTTCCACCGCGCGGCCGATCACGACGGAAAGCGGCACAGGCGCCTTGCGCAGCGTCACCGTGCCTCTCGCAATACGCGACACGTCCAGCAGATCTTCGACGATGCGCACCATATGCTCGACCTGCGTGCCGACGATCTCGCTTGCCCAGCGCAGCACTTCCGCATCGCCCTTCTTCGCGCTGCGCATCACGGCGGCTGCATTGGCGATCGGCGCGAGAGGATTGCGCAGTTCATGCGCGAGCATCGCGAGGAACTCGTTCTTGCGCCTGTCGCCATCGCGAATCGTCGAAAACAGCAGCGCGTTTTCGAGCGCGATGGCAGCGCGGCTGACGAACTCCTGAACGAGCGTGGTCCGCTCGGCGGGCATCGGGCCTGCGGCCGAGCAGAGCACGAGCACGCCCTTCTGGCTGCCCGTCAACAGCGGAAACGCGCTTACACACCGGATGCCTTCGCAAGACGGCGCGTCGCTAATGCTTTCGGCAACGAACTCGTCGATACCCGGCTCGTTTTCAGGGCTGCTCTCATGCAGCAATCTGTCGACGAAGCGATTCACGCCGGGAAAAGCCTGCGTGAGCGTGCCGGCCTGGAACGCCGCGAAATCCGGCGCATGCTGATCGTTGCGTCGCGCCGACCTTGCCGTATAGTCCGCGGCGAACTCGCCGATGCCTCTCACCGCGACGAACGCCGTCTCGGCAAGTTCGCCCGATGCAAGCTCCGCGATACGCTGCAATGTCGTATCGATTTCGAGCGAGCGCGTCAGCACGTGGCTCGCGGCCGCCAGAAAATCGGCGCGTTGCCGCGCGCGTTCGGCGGCCGCCCTGCCCGCTTCCGCGCGCACGAACGCCTCGCGCTCGTCCGCACGCAGCAGCAGCTCCTTGTGCATGCGGTGCATTTCCACAAAGACCTTGACCTTCGAGCGCAGAATCTCCGGCACGACGGGCGCGGAAATATAGTCGACGGCGCCCAGCGAATAGGCGCGCTTCATCTCCGACTCGTCGATATACGCAGTCACGAAGATGATCGGCGTGCTGGCCGTGCGCCGATAAGTGCGCAACAGCGACGCCGTTTCGAGACCGTCCATGCCCGGCATGTTCACGTCGAGCAGGATGACCGCGAAGTTGCGTTCCAGCACCGCCTTCAGCGCCTCGCGCCCCGATCCCACCGTAATCACGTTCTCGCCAAGCTCTTCGAGAATCGTGCGCATCACCAGGTGCTGTTGCGGCAAGTCATCGACGACGAGAATGTTGACAGGTTGCCGCGAGGAGGCGACGGCATTGTCCATTGCGCTCTCCTAGCGATGCAGCCACGCATGAAGCACCGCGAGCAGATCTTCGCGGTTGACGGGCTTGGACAAATAATCCCACGCGCCCGCTTCGATGCAGCGTTCGCGGTCGCCCTTCATCGCTTTCGCCGTCACCGCGATGATCGGCAACGTGCGGCCGACCTCGCGCTTGCGGATCTCTCTCGTCGTCGCAAGGCCGTCCATCTCCGGCATCATGATGTCCATCAGAATGATGTCGATCTGGTCGTCTGCCTCGACGAGCCGGATCGCGTCCCTGCCGTTGTCGGCCCAGACATGCTGCATTCCGTGATCCTCGAGGACGGTTGCGAGCGCAAAGATGTTGCGCATGTCGTCGTCGACGATCAGCGCCTTGCGGCCGGAGAGATCCGCATTCGCGCCATGCAGACTGTCGATCACGTCGCGCGCTTCATCATGTAGCCACTTGCGGTCGAAGTGCAGCGATGCGACTGTCGCATCGAGCATGCGGCTCATGTCCGAAACGGCGAGCGGCCGGAAGGTTTCGACATCGCGCGCCCATGCACCCGGCTCTTTCCCATGCGTCAGCACGACGAACGGCAACGGCGCAAAAAACCCTCTGTTCGAGAGCGCCGCCTTGATGTCTTCAAGGCTCGACTCGAACAGTTCCACGCCGATCGCGACCGCGCCCAGATTTCTGTCGGCGAGCGCCACCATCAGCAGCTCGCGTGTTGCCGCAAACACGGGCGCAATCTTGTCGCTCGACAACGACGACGCGAAGTGCTCGCGCTCAGGCGAATCCGGCAGCGCGACGAGCAGCTTGCGCGGCGTCGTATCGGCGTAGCGGGCCAGCGCGCTCAGCGCGTCGTCGAGTATTTCGCGCGCCTGGATCGGCTTCGCGAGAAAGGCGAACGCGCCCGCCTGCAATGCGCGCTCGCGCGACTCGTCCGTCGAGATCACGCAGACGGGCATATGCCGCGTCGCCATATCGTGCTTGAGGCGGCTCAACACGCGCCAGCCGTCCATATCCGGCAGGAACAGATCGAGCGTGATGACCTCGGGCTTGAACTGATCGGCGAGCGTCAACGCGGGGGCGCCAAGCGGCGTGACGAGTCCCTTGAAGCCGCGCTCGCGCGCCGCGTCCAGCAGGAAATGCGCGAACGCCAGATCGTTTTCGACGATCAGCAGCACTCGGTCTCCAGGCATGATGTTGAAGCGGTCGTCTTCGGGCGTGCCCGCCAGTTCGCGCGATTCGCTGACGACGGTATCGATGAACTCATGCGCCGCAAGCGCGCCTGCCTCGCTCGCGGCATCGCCGGCGTCGTCGCCGGAAACGGAGACGGTCTTTCTCGCGACGCGGCCCATCTCGCCCGACAACGGCAAATAAAGCGTGAAAGTACTGCCCTTGTTCGGCGAGCTGACAAGCCGGATTTCTCCGCCCAGCAGTTTCGACAATTCGCGGCTGATCGCAAGGCCGAGCCCCGTGCCGCCGTATTTACGGCTCGTGCTGCCGTCGGCCTGCTGGAATGCCTCGAAGATGATCTGCTGCTTGTCCGCCGAAATGCCGATGCCCGTGTCGGACACCGAAAACGCAATGACCTCTTTTGCGCGATTGAGCCCTTCGTTGTCCGCGTTCCATCCGCCGAACACTTCTTCGATCGATAACGTGACGTGCCCGCGATGCGTGAACTTGAATGCGTTCGACAACAGGTTCTTGAGGATCTGCTGCAAGCGCTTGATGTCGGTGCGGACCGACGCGGGCAGGCGCGTGCCGAGATGGATCACGAAGTCCACGTTGCGCGCTTCGGCGACGTGGCGGAACGTGCGCTCGACATACGACATGAGATCGGCGAGACGATGTTCGGCGAAGTCCATCACCACCGTGCCCGACTCGATCTTCGACAGGTCGAGAATGTCGTTGATCAGCATGAGCAGCTCGTTGCCCGACGAGTGTATCGTTCTCGAAAACTCGATTTCTTTCGCCGACAAATTGCCTTCGGGGTTCTTGCACAACTGGTCGGAAAGAATGAGCAGGCTGTTGAGCGGCGTGCGCAGCTCGTGCGACATGTTGGCCAGGAATTCCGATTTGTACTTCGACGTCAGCGCAAGCTGCTTTGCTTTTTCTTCGAGTGCCTGGCGCGCCTGCTCGACTTCGGTGTTCTTGCGCTCGACTTCCTGGTTCTGATGCGCGAGAAGCCGCGCTTTTTCCTGCAGTTCTTCGTTGGTCTGCTGCAGTTCTTCCTGACGGCTCTGCAATTCATGCGCGAGCGACTGCGATTGCTTGAGCAGATTTTCCGTTCTCGTATTGGCCTCGATCGTATTGATGACGATGCCGATGCTCTCCGTCAATTGATCGAGGAACGCAAGGTGAGTGGGATTGAAGCACTCGGACGAAGCGAGTTCGATCACGCCCTTCACCTGCCCTTCGAACACGATGGGAAGCACGAGAACATTGTGCGGCACGATGCTGATCAGCCCGGACGTAATGCGGATACTGTCGGCGCCGGACGGCTCAAGCAGAATCTTGCGACGCTCGACCGCGCATTGGCCGATGAGTCCTTCGCCCAGTTGCACGCGCTTGCCATGCGACAGATGACCGCTCGACGCATAGCTCGCCATCAGCCGCAACGACGCGGCCTCATCGGACGAATCGAACACGAAGAACTCGGCCTGCTGAACGCCGACCACGGGCGCGAGTTCGGAAAGAATCAACTGGCCGACGGCGACGAGATCCTTCTGTCCTTGCAGCATGCGGCTGAACTTGGCGAGGTTCGTCTTGAGCCAGTCCTGTTCGGTGTTGACCTGCGTCGTGTCCTTCAGGTTGCGGATCATCTCGTTGATCGTGTCCTTCAGCGCCGCGACTTCCCCGAGCGCCTCGACGGTGATCGACCGCGTGAGGTCGCCCTGCGTGACGGCCGTCGCGACTTCAGCGATGGCCCGCACCTGCGTCGTCAGGTTCGCGGCAAGCTGGTTGACGTTTTCCGTCAGCCCCTTCCACGTACCCGACGCGCCTGGCACCTTGGCCTGGCCGCCGAGCTTGCCCTCGACGCCGACCTCGCGCGCGACGGTCGTCACCTGATCGGCGAACGTCGCGAGCGTATCCGTCATGCTGTTGATCGTGTCCGCGAGCGCCGCGATTTCGCCTTTCGCTTCGACCGTCAGCTTGCGCGCGAGGTCGCCGTTCGCGACGGCCGTCACGACCTTTGCGATGCCGCGCACCTGACTCGTCAGATTGCCCGCCATGAAGTTCACGTTGTCGGTCAGATCCTTCCACGTGCCCGCGACACCTTGCACATAGGCCTGGCCGCCGAGCTTGCCTTCCGTGCCGACTTCGCGCGCGACGCGCGTCACTTCCGATGCGAACGAGCGCAACTGATCGACCATCGTATTGATCGTGTTTTTCAGTTCGAGTATTTCGCCCTTCACGTCGACGGTGATCTTCTTCGACAGGTCGCCCGCTGCAACGGCCTTCGTCACGTCCGCGATATTGCGCACCTGGCTCGTCAGGTTGCCCGCCATGAAGTTCACGTTGTCGGTCAGATCCTTCCACGTGCCCGCGACGCCCTGCACATCAGCCTGCCCGCCGAGCTTGCCTTCCGTGCCGACTTCGCGCGCGACGCGCGTCACTTCCGATGCAAACGAGCCGAGCTGATCGACCATCGTGTTGATCGTGTTTTTCAGTTCGAGAATTTCGCCCTTCACATCGACGGTGATCTTCTTCGACAGGTCGCCCGCTGCAACGGCCTTCGTCACGTCCGCGATATTGCGCACCTGGGCCGTCAGATTGCCCGCCATGAAGTTCACGTTGTCGGTCAGGTCCTTCCACGTGCCCGCGACGCCCTGCACGTCCGCCTGCCCGCCGAGCTTGCCTTCCGTGCCCACTTCGCGTGCGACACGCGTCACTTCCGATGCAAACGAGCGCAACTGATCGACCATCGTATTGATCGTGTTTTTCAGTTCGAGAATTTCGCCCTTCACGTCGACGGTGATCTTCTTCGACAGATCGCCCGCCGCGACAGCCGTCGTCACTTCGGCGATATTGCGCACCTGTGCAGTCAGATTGCTGCCCATCGAATTGACCGAGTCGGTCAGGTCTTTCCATGTACCCGCGACGCCTTGCACATCCGCCTGGCCGCCGAGCTTGCCTTCCGTGCCCACTTCGCGCGCGACGCGCGTCACTTCCGACGCAAATGAACTGAGCTGGTCCACCATCGTATTGATCGTGTTCTTAAGCTCGAGAATTTCTCCCTTCACATCGACGGTGATCTTCTTCGACAGATCGCCTGCTGCAACGGCCGTCGTCACTTCGGCGATGTTGCGTACCTGTGCGGTCAGATTGCTGCCCATCGAATTGACCGAGTCGGTCAGGTCCTTCCATGTGCCGGCGACGCCTTGCACCTCCGCCTGGCCGCCGAGCTTGCCTTCCGTGCCGACTTCGCGCGCGACGCGCGTCACTTCCGATGCAAACGAACGCAACTGATCGACCATCGTGTTGATCGTGTTCTTCAGTCCGAGAATTTCGCCCTTCACGTCGACGGTGATCTTCTTCGACAGGTCGCCAGCCGCGACGGCCGTCGTCACTTCGGCGATATTGCGCACCTGGGCCGTCAGATTGCTACCCATCGAGTTCACCGAGTCGGTCAGGTCCTTCCACGTTCCGGCGACGCCTTGCACTTCGGCCTGACCGCCGAGCTTGCCTTCCGTGCCGACTTCGCGCGCGACGCGCGTCACTTCCGACGCAAACGAACGCAATTGATCGACCATCGTATTGATCGTGTTCTTAAGCTCGAGTATTTCGCCCTTCACGTCGACGGTGATCTTCTTCGAGAGGTCGCCCGTTGCAACAGCAACCGTGACCTCCGCGATATTGCGCACCTGGCTCGTGAGATTCCCCGCCATGAAGTTCACGTTGTCGGTCAGATCCTTCCACGTGCCCGCGACGCCTTGCACGTCCGCCTGGCCGCCGAGCTTGCCTTCCGTGCCCACTTCGCGCGCGACGCGTGTCACCTCGGACGCAAACGAGCGCAACTGATCGACCATCGTGTTGATCGTGTTCTTCAGTTCGAGTATTTCGCCTTTGACGTCGACGGTGATCTTCTTCGACAGATCGCCGGCCGCGACGGCCTTCGTCACTTCGGCGATGTTGCGCACCTGGCTCGTGAGATTGCCCGCCATCGAGTTGACCGAATCGGTCAGGTCTTTCCACGTGCCAGCAACGCCCTGCACGTCGGCCTGGCCACCGAGCTTGCCTTCCGTGCCGACTTCGCGCGCGACGCGCGTCACTTCGGCGGCAAACGTGCCGAGCTGCTCAACCATCGTGTTGATCGTCTTGGCCGTGTGCAGAAACTCGCCCTGCAACGCGCGGCCATCGGCTTCGAGCGCCATGCTCTTCGACAGATCGCCCTGCGCGACCGCGCCGATCACCCGGGCGACTTCGCTCGTCGGATGAACGAGGTCGGCGATCAGCGAGTTCACCGCATCGATCGAATCGCCCCAAAAGCCGCGCGCATACGGAAGCGCGGCGCGCTCCTTAAGCCGCCCTTCCTTGCCGACCACCCGGCTCAAGCGGCCGAGTTCTTCCGACATGCAGATGCTCTGCTCGACGACGTCGTTGAAGACTTGCGCGACTTTGCCGTGAATGCCCGTCCAGTCCGCCGGCAACGAAACGGCCTCTCCTTTTTGCAAGGCAGCCAGCGCGGCGAGCACTGTTCTTGTGCATTCGTGAGCGGTCGTCACGCTGTCGAAGAGCTGATTCACCTGGGACGCGCTATCGAGCCAGACGCCTGCCAGCGCATCGCTACTGACGGCGACTTCCTTCGGCAGGAAGCCGGGACCGGAAAGACGCCTCGACATCTTGCCGATATCCTGCGCGACGCGCCCCGTCTGCGAAGACAACAGATTGAATTCGGCTGCAACTTTGCCGGCATCGCCCGCCCAGTCATCGGGCAGACGATACGACGTGTCTCCCCGGCGCAGCGCATTGAGCGCGGCAGCGATATGGGCAAGCTGATCATTGGATTGCTGCGGTGACTCGACTGCGAACGTGTCCATGCGTTCCTCACCTGTCACAAATAAGCGGCTTTATTCTGGTTTTGAATTGCGTGCTTTCACAAACTTCGTCGGTCTATGTCTTTGCTCTATTCCACCGGAGTCGCGTCTGCGCGGGCGAACGCCTGCACCGGGCAGGCTGGATGCCCAGCAAGCATAGACGTTACCAGTTATGGGCATGCATCGGGAGGCACGCCGCTATTAAATTTGTCGTGAGCTTCCACGCTGACGTCGACGCACGCAACAAAGAATAGATGAATCCACGGTGAAATGTTAAAGGTGGATTACTGGCCTAAAGAGAACCGGTACTTGTTTCCGGTTTTGTTCTAAAGATCCGTATTTTTTTCTTGAGCATGGCGAATCGACTTTTAATCAACAATAAAAAAAGCCCGGCTATTGCCGGGCAAGCAAAACATTCGATTGATCGCCGCCAACCTCGGCGGCGAGTCATCGGTGTCACTTCATATTATTGTCCCGTGTAACCAACAGGAACCGTCGAATTGTTCTTCGCAACGGTCGCGTTGTTCGACACGATGTACTGCGGCACTTCCGTCAGCGTCAGCGACACCTGGCCGTTCGAGTACGGAACGGTCGTGGTATTGCCATAGCCATCGATCTTCGTCACGTTGCCCGACGTACCCGGATTGTCCACCTGCAGCGAGTAGCCCGTCGAATACGTCTGGCTGTACGTGCCATTGCTCGTCGGCCACTGGCTGTTGTTGTGCGCCCATGCGGCCGTCACGACCTTGCCGTCGCCGAGCTGCTGGAACGCATACACGAACGTACCACCCGGCGTGCCCTTGACGCGGCCCAGCGTGTTCGTGCCGTCGAGCACGCGGGTCATCGTTGCGAAGGCCATCGCTTCAGGCTTCGGCGACAGGTTCGATGCACCGAATGCGCCCTGCGCGTTGTTCAGGTCGAAGAACGAACCGTAGCCCACTTCGCCCGGATAGTCGGGGCCGTAGAACAGCGTCGTCATCTGCGCGCCGCCGCCCAGCACGATGATGTGCGAGCGAACACCAACGGCTGCATGTGCGAACAGCTGGTTCTGCGACGGCGTCGTCGGGCCGTAGTTGATGCCCGGGTCATAGCTCGTGCCCGCTTCCGTGAAGAACAGCTTCATGTTCGGCTTGCCGGCCTGCATCACCGAGCGCAACTGGCTCATCTGATTGTCGAGCGCGTTGGCCTGGTTCGCCGGATCGGGGTCCGAGTCCTGCAGCTCAGGCGGATGCGCCGGGTACGTACCCGCGTTCCAGTAGCCGTGCGTCGAAACCGCGTCGATGTAGTTCCACAGTCCGAGCGCGCCGAACTTCTTCAGATAGCCCGTCGTACACGTATCGCAATTGGAGGCGAACGGATTGCCCGTGCCCATCACGACCGCGTTCGGATCGGTCGAGTGGATGCCTTGATAGGCAGCCTTGTACATCGCGACAAAGTTCGCGTCGCTATCGGCCCAGCCGAGGCTCGGCTCCCACGTCACCTGATAGTAGTTGTTCTGCTGCTTCGGATAGTTCGCCGCGCGGATCAGGCTCGTGTCGGTGCCGACCTTCGCCATGAAGTTCTGGAACGCGGTCATATCCTTCGGCGCGTAGTAGCTGTCGGTGTACTGACCCGTCTTCGAATTCCACCCGGGGATACCGTCAAGACGCACGATGCGCATCTGGTCGGGGTTGTTCTTGTAGAACGCATCGAGGTCGTTCACGTTCGGCGTGTACGTGTTCGGACCGTTGGGCTCCATCGCCGACTGCTGACGGTCGTCGATCGTCCACGAGATGCCGAGTGCGTGCAGCGCGGCGATGTTGCCGTTGAAGCCCTGCATGCCGAAGCGGTGCTGATCCTGATGCGCGTAGTTCACGGTGCCGAGCACAGGCGCGAGGTTCGGCAGCACGCCGAACGTCGCAATGCCCGTCGGACGCGTGCCGCTGTGCGGCAGCGTGCCGCCGCTCGCGCGCAGCGTGGCCGTGAGCGCGCCGTAGCCCGACCACGTCGACGTACAGGAAATCGTGTTGGTCTGCACGCCGGCGTTCACGGGGAAGCTGCCCTGCGTCTTGATCGCACCGTTCGAATCGGCAATCGACCACACCACGGTATCCGCGTTCGGCGCGTTCGTCGTGATCGCGAGCTTGAACGGCGTGTTGTTCTGGAATACGCGCAGGCCGTCGCTGGTCGGCGTGTCAGCCGTGATCAGGCCGTTCGCCGTGCCGCCCGCCTGTTGCGTTGCCGTGCCGCATGAAAGCGTCGAGCTGCCGGACGGCGACGGAGCCGGAGCAGGCGTCGGAGCGGGTGCCGGCGTGGGCGTCGGCGTCGGAGTCGGGGTGGGCGTCGGAGTCGGCGCGGGAGCCGGTGCCGGCGTGGGCGTCGGCGACGGCTTCACCGACGGCGCGGGCGACGGTGCCGGCGCAGGTGCGGGAGCCGGAGCAGGCGTAGGAGCCGGTGCCGGCGTCGCCGCGGCAGCGCGCACCCAGCACGCCTTGTCATAGCCGACTGCGGGGTCGGTCTGCGAAACCGCGCCGACATAGCAGCCGACGCCGTTGCTAAAAGTACGCGGAGCCGTCAGCATCGCCGACGGCGCGTCGGGAGGCACGGTCCCGAACACGACTGAGCCCGTTCCGAGGAACGAGCAGTTGGCGTTTTCCTGTCCGCACAGCGTGTATTGCTGGCCTGCGACGGTGATCGTCTTGGTCTGAGCCTGAACGTGTTCCGCACCGAACGATGCCAACACGGTTGCCGACGCAACCCCCACTAGTTTCCAATATCTCATCATTGTCCGTATGTTTCGCTGAATAGCAGTTGTCCCCGAAGGCAAGCAAGATCGATCGGAGTCGTCCCGCCTTGGCGTTTTCGAATAGAAGGAGAAGTGAAACGGAGAACGCACCGCCTGCGTTCATTGCCTGAGCCGCTTGTGCCTGTCTCGGTTGCGCGTTCATGCATTCGCACGAACACCCACCGCACACAAACCCGCAAACTTGCACCCGTTACAACTTTTGTTGCGCACTTCGTTACTGCGAAGTTCATGGAGTCCGTCGTCCGTTCGGTGACAGAAAAGTATCTGGCGTGCCGTTTTTCAGCAAACTTACAAACTTAGGATTACTGATTGACACGCAAAGTACTTCGCGATTTTTTTGGCAACACAATGCCATCGCCGAACCTCATCGGTTCACGACACTTGACACAATCCTGCGATTGAACAGCCAGAATCCATGAGTCGGCTTCGCGCAAGCGCGAACCGGGCAGGAATTGACAACCGGACTTCAAGAACTTCAGGAACCGCCTCTTCGCCGCTGTTCACGGCGAAGTGATGCATGGCTATGCGCCACACCCTCTCCAGCAATTGTTACCCCTGTGGATGGCGGCTTAATGCTTGATCCGGTATTAATTACAGAAGATTTTTTGGGCAGACGAATTATAAACGTTTCATCATTGAAACGTGAACCGTTCAAATGAAGAAAAGGACTAATCTCAATAGCACGGGGAAAAATCGGCCCGCTATTTTCTTGATCGGCGGGAGTCGAGGGCGATCCGCCTACGAAGGCCCGATAAAAGGTATATCTATGATCGTTCTGGATATTTTTTCTCGGCGGGCCTTTTTATAATATTAATATGAATCGCGAATCGGCCCTTTCTAATCGTAATTATTTAATAAATCCGATAGATCACATCGAAATGCGCGGCATTATTTTACTTCAATTATTTACGTAAATAGGCGAATTCGGCATTTAGCGCATTTCATTCGTTTCGTTCTGAAGCGCCGCAATCAATGCAATCAAGACAAATACGGTCGAACTTCCCCATATGTTTCGCAATCCAAACGAAGTGATTCGGCCCGCTGTCACTAACCGCCCCTCCAGTTTCCCTTACCGATCGATCTGAGTATCGAGTGTCCGCGCGCAGTCAGATGCATATGCGCATGACCCGACGCGAGCTTTTCCAGCGAAACCAACTGGCGCTCGCACAACGCGTGCAGATCGTCACGGTCCAGGTCGTCCGGATATCGCGTCGTGCCGATCAGCATGAGCGCTGCGATCTCGTGTGGACTGAGCATGATTGTCTCCATCGGCGTGATGTCTATTCATGGCCTGCACATCGGGTATGAGGCGGGTCATGCTTCAAGAATAGAAGTTCACGGCAGCTTGTCGACGCGCACTTTGTCGCACGCAAAGCTCTTCGTATTCCGCGTAATACCTGCCCCGCAATACCTGCCCTCGAATTGCTGGCATACACTGTCATATTCCCGCCCGCGCACAACGCGTAGCCGCCTCCCGTTCATTCAGTCATGCCTCGCCAACAACGCCGTCGTTTCATTGTCGCGAGCGCGCTCGCCGCCACGGGTATCGTCGTTCCCAAACCATCGAAAGCCGCGAGCCGCAATGGCACGATCGCCCTTGCGCTGAAGTCGATTGCCGACCCGTTCACGTCGTCGATGATCGACGCGGCCCGCGCATTCCAGAAGCACTCCCCTTTTCCGTTCGATCTCGTCGTGCAGGGCACGACGACGGAGACGGACGTCGACGGCCAGATACGCATCGTCGAGAACCTGATCGCGCAACGCGTCAGCGCCATCGTGCTCGCGCCGACGCATTCGAAAGCGTTGATCCCCGCCGTGAACGAGAGCATCAGGCGCGGCATCATCACGCTGACCATCGACAACCCTCTCGATCCGGAGGCATCGAACGTCGACGGTACGCGCATTCCGTTCGTCGGACCGGACAATCTCCGCGGCGCGAAGCTGATCGGCCACTATCTCGCGCAAAGGCTGCATGGCGGCGACCACGTCGGGATTGTCGAAGGCGTGCCGTCGGACCGCAACGCGCAACAACGCACGACGGGATTCACGGACGAGATGAACGCTGCCCATGTCGAAATCGTTGCCGTCGAAGCGGGCGACTGGGAATACGCGAAAGGCAAGCGAGCCGCTGCTGCCATACTCGCGCGCAAGCCCGAGATACGCGCGCTGCTTTGCGGCAACGACAATATGGCGATGGGTGCCGTCGACGCGGTTCGCGACGCGCGCAAGACAGGCAGCGTGTCGATCACCGGCTACAACAACAGCAACGCGATCAAGCCGCTGCTGAAGAACGGCAGCGTGCTGGCGACCGTCGACCAGTTCGCCGCCAAGCAGGCCGTGTATGGCATCGACGTCGCGTTACAGGCTTTGCTGCAACGGCGCAGACAGGAGGACCTGTCCGCATACATAGAAACGCCCGTGGCGCTGGTTACGCGCGGCAACGCCTGAATCACGCCGGCGCAATCGCGCACGGCGAAATCATCGCCACGCTCTTCGTGTATAAAGAGAGCAATCCAAAGCAAGCGGAGCCGCCATGCCCGACACGCCAACCCAGGATCCGAAACCGGCTGCCGAAGCCTTCCGCGCGTCGATCCCGCCACGCGCAAAGCCGTGGATCATCGGTGGCGGCATCGCACTCTTGCTCGTGATCGTGTTCCTGATCCTCAGGCCTTCGGGAGAAAAGCGCGATCTGCGCGAGTTGACCGATCTCGGATTCTCGATCGATGCGTGCGTCGACAGCAATGGTTCGGCTGCCATTCCCAGATCCGAATGCCTTGGATTGCGAGCGAGGCCTGCACTGACCACATCACAGCTTGCGACTGCGCTGCCGCATCTGAAGGGACTCGATCGTCGGCTCGAACTGAATCTTGCCGGCACGCAGATCGACAGCATCGATTCGTTGAACGGACTCGATACGCTCGAATCGCTCGATCTCACAGGCACTTCCGTATGGCGCATCGATGCGCTAAAGGGAATGCATTCGCTGAAACGGCTCATGCTTCACCGGACGGAAGTCGAGAACATTGATGCGCTAAAGGAATTAACGGGACTGCAATCGCTCAGTCTTTGGGACACGCGTGTTGCGAATCTCGACGCATTGAAGCCTCTCACCGATCTGCAACTGCTCGATCTGCGGGACACGCAGGTTCGCGATCTCGATCCGCTCGAAGACTTGCCTCATCTGGAAACGCTCAAGCTGGGCGGCGCAAGAAACGTCCGCGACATCGATCCGCTTGGCCAGCTGACCACTTTGAGGACGCTCGATCTCAACGAGACGCAGGTCGAGAGCATCGGTGCGTTGAAGAAGCTGCGCGATCTGCAAGCGCTCTATCTCGCGAACACGCCTGTGCGCAACATCGACGCGTTGAAGGGAACGCCGTCGATGAAAACGCTGGTGCTCGACGGCTCCAGGGTCGAGAACATCGATGCGATGCGCAGCCTGCCCCAGTTGGAAACGCTCGTTCTTGCACGCACTCAAGTCACACGCATCGATGCGCTCAAGGATCTGAAGAAGCTGCAAAGGCTCAACCTTGCGGACACAACGATCGACAACATCGACGCGCTCGGAGGCATGAAAGCGCTTCAATCGCTGAATCTCTTCCGCACGCGGGTTCGCAACATCGATGCGCTGAAGGGCATGACCAGTCTGCGGGAGCTGTATCTCGCGAACACACCCGTCGATGACGTCGACGTGCTAAAAGGCCTGACCGGTTTGCGCGAAGTCGTGCTCTACGGCACAAAGGCAAGAAACGTCGACGAGATCAAATCGGCGCTGCCGAAGACCCGCGTCGTCTGGTGATCATTCCGCCAGCGCTTCGACGTCGCAACGTTCGACGTCGAAGCGCGCGGCGCCCATTCTCCATTACATACTCTTTACACCGCGCGACGGCTGCTTCTCGCGGACGTCCGCGCACGCATGTGCCCCCACTCGCTTTCCCTTGATGCGCCTTGCGCGCAGGCCCAGAGACGCGCATTCGAGAACCGGCGATACAGGGGAAATCCCCAATACGAACATCGTCCTATGACAAAAGGAAATATATCTGGTGACGTTACCTTAGATCACACCAGCGACCCGACGGGCCGCAGCTAAGCGAGGAAGCCAATGCGTTACGCGCAACCCTGGAATGCCACACCCGCCGCTCCGTCCTTCCGGGACGAAGCCGATCAACGTGAACGCGCAAGTGACGCGTCAAATCTGCTGAAGCGTGCCATCGCCGCTGCCGCACTCGGCAATGCAACCGAGTGGTTCGACTACGGCATCTATGCGTATGGCCTCGCCTATATTTCAGCAGCGCTCTTTCCCGGCAACGCCGCAAGCGCGACGCTGTTCGCTCTCGGCACGTTTGCCATTTCGTTTCTGATCCGTCCGCTCGGCGGCCTCTTCTGGGGTCCGCTCGGCGACCGCCTCGGACGCAAGCGCGTGCTCGCGCTGACCGTTCTGTTGATGTCCGGCGCGACGCTGCTCGTCGGCGTGATTCCATCTTATTCGTCGATCGGTTGGCTCGCGCCTGCCGCGCTGATCGTGCTGAGAATGCTGCAAGGCTTCTCCACGGGCGGCGAATATGGCGGCGCCGCGACGTTCATGGCCGAGTACGCCCCCGACGATCGGCGCGGCTTTTGCGGCAGCTTCCTCGAGTTCGCGACGCTGGCCGGCTTCTCGCTCGGCGCGCTGCTGATGCTCGGCTGTTCGCTCGTGCTCGGCGATCAGGCGATGCACTCATGGGGCTGGCGTCTGCCGTTCCTCGTGGCCGCGCCGCTCGGTCTCGTCGGCTGCTATCTGCGCTCGCGCCTCGAAGAAACGCCCGTGTTCCGCGAGCTGGAAGAGCAGGCGCACAAGAAGAACGAGCAATCCGTTCCGCTCAAGACGCTCTTCGTTCAATACGCCAAGCCGCTGTTCCTGCTCGGCGGGCTCGTCGTCGCGCTCAATGTCGTGAACTACGTGCTGCTCGCGTATATGCCGACGTTCATGCACAAGCAGTTGGGTGTCAGCGAGAACATGTCGTTGCTGATTCCGCTGATCGGCATGCTCACGATGATGGCGTTTCTCCCCTTCGCGGGTTCGCTGTCCGACCGCTTCGGACGCAAGACGATGTGGTGGTTCTCGCTCGTCGGCCTGTTCGTCGCGGCCGTGCCGATGTTCACGCTGATGACGCACGGCGTCGCCGGCGCGCTGATCGGCTTCGCGGTGCTCGGCCTGCTGTATGTGCCGCAACTCGCGACCATCTCCGCGATGTTCCCGGCAATGTTCCCGACTCACGTCCGCTATGCAGGCATGGCCATCGCGTACAACCTGTCGACGTCGATCTTCGGCGGCACCGCACCGATCATCAGCGACTGGCTCGTGGACAAGACGGGCAGCGCGCTCGTCCCCGCCTACTATATGATGGGCGCATGTGTGATCGGCGCGATTGCGTTGCTGTTCGTGATCGAGACGAAGGGCTGCTCGCTGCGCGGCCAGACCGTGCCGGGAAACAAGCGCTGATGTCACACGCTTGATGCACGAAGTCGAACGACGGGCGCAGCAGCGCCCGTTTTTCTTTTGCACGCGCGGTTATCCGTGCGGTAATCAGCGGATCGCTATCGACGATGCGCTAATTCACCAGACGCCAATGCCACCGCCTGTTCACGCGCAGCCTGTCTCGCCGCGTGATCCACTTCGGCGCCGAACAGCGTCTTCTCGACGACGATCGATTCAATATCGGTAACGCCGACGAAACGCAGCCACGCTTCAACATACGGCCGCTGAAAATCGAATGACTCGGCGGGCGTGCTCGACTGCTTCGAATAGTCGAGCCCTCGTGCATAGATCACGACCGCCTTCTTGTCTTTCAGCAATCCGCCGAAGCCTCGCTCGTCGAACGAGAACAGAATGCCTCGCTGCGACACAGCGTCGATGAAATGCTTCAGCTTGTACGGGATCGAAAAATTCCACAGCGGCACGGAGAAGAGCAGCGTATCGGCCGCATGCAGACGCTGCGCCAGCTGACGGATATCGGCCCATGCGCGCGCCTGAGCATCGCTGAGCGGCGTGCCGCTCAGGTCCGCATACTTCGCATCGAGCGCATCGCCGTCGAATTCCGGCAATGCCGTCGACCACAGATCGAGCACGTCGATCCGATGATCGGGATGCGCTTCGCGCCAGGCATCGAGATACGCGCGCGCGACGTCGAGCGACGCAGACCGCGACTTGCGCGGCGACGATTCGATATGCAGCAAGGTCGGCATCGGAAGGCTCCAAAGGATTGACCGGCCTTCATCACAACATATTTCGCGGCAAAATATAAACGAAGTATTATTGGCTTATTCAGCTTGGATCGCACTGAATCGGAGATAGCGCCGATGTTCGATACCGTTTTGCTGCGCTCATTCGTGGCCGTCGTTCAGGCAGGCGGCTTCACGCATGCCGCCACGCGACTCAACCTCACGCAATCAGCCGTCAGCGCGCATCTGCGCCGGCTGGAAAAGCAGATCGGCCGCGATCTGCTTTCGCGCACGACGCGCTCCGTCACGCTCACGGCGGACGGCGAATTGCTGTTGGGCTACGCGCGCGCGATCCTCGCGCTCAATCAGGATGCGCAGGCGCAGCTCTTTCGCGGGCCGAGCGAGGGCGCGATCCGTGTCGGGCTCTCCGAAGATCTCGCCAATGTCAGGCTGATGAACGTGATACAGAGCTTTGCCGTGCGCTATCCGCGCATCACGTTCAGCGCGAGAGTCGGCATCCCGGCCGAACTGCTTCACGCGATGGACCAGCGCGAACTCGATGTCGTGATCGGCGGACGCTGTTCGGATGCACGCCGCGGACGCATCCTGTGGCGCGAGCCGCTCGTGTGGGCGGGCGCGCAGTGGGCATCGCTGACACCCGGCGCGCCCGTGCCGCTCGCGCTGTTTCCAGAGCCGTGTCCGTATCGCGAGGCCGCATTGGCAGCGCTCGCTCGCGCGGGACTCGATCATCGGATCGCGCTGGTCTGCTCGAGCGGTTCCGGTCTGCTGGCCGCCGCGCAGGCCGGCTTCGCCGTGACGCCGATTCCGCAGACGCAGCTCGTGCACGGCTTGCACGTGGTTGCGCCGGATGCGGGCTTGCCCGCGCTGCCCGATGTCGAGTTCACGCTGTTCGCGGCGGCCGGCCCTTCCGCGCCTGTCGCCGACGAACTGGGCAACGCGATCGTGCTCGCATTCGCGCACAAAGGCGAAGCGCCATTCGCGCAAGGCACGCGCCTTGCGCCCGACAGCGGACAACCATGAGGAGAATGACGTTGCCACGCCCACCGCTCGACCACACCACGCCCGGCAAGAAGCGATTCTCGATGATTCGCGAGTTTCATCTCGCCGACTGGTTCACGCTCGGCAATGCGATCTGCGGCACAGGTGCGCTGTTTTCGATGATGAGCTACATCGGCAGCGCCGACGTCATGCACATCTATTTCGCGTGTGCACTGGTGTTCGCTGCACTCGTTTTCGATGTGCTCGACGGACGCATTGCGCGCTGGCGTCAAACGTCTTCGCTGCTCGGCAAGGAACTCGATTCGCTTGCCGATGTGATCTCATTCGGCGTCGCGCCCGCCGTGATTGGCTATGGATGCGGCATGCGCGGTCTTTACGACCGCTTTCTGCTCGCGTATTTCGTTGCGTGCGGCGTGTCGCGGCTTGCGCGCTACAACGTGACAGCCGAAGCGATGTCGGCTGGAACGGGCAAGGTCACGCACTTCGAAGGCACGCCTATTCCGACCTCGTTCGCCATCGTTCTGCTGCTCACCGTCGCAGCGACGCAAGAAGCGCTCGGCGCACAACTGTGGCTAGGCGAATGGCGTGTTGCGGGGCATGTGCTGCATCCGTTGACGCTCGTCTTCGGCATCTCGGGATCGCTGATGATCAGCCGGATCCGGATTCCAAAGCCCTAACACCGCGCATCGCAGCGCATCGTCAATGATGCGACAACAACGATGTGCCCGTCGTTGCTTTCGACGGCGCGCCCGATTGCGAGAAGTTCAACGGCATCGTCCCGTACGCTTCCGTCGACTCGCGCGCAACGCCCGTCTGCGCCGCCGCGTAGTCGGGATAATGCACTTTCGATTGATGCAGCGTGCCGTCCTTCTCGGCCTGAACGATTTGCGCCTTGACTTCGCTGCGCGTGACGGGGTCCTGAGTGGTCTGCGCGGACTGCGCATACGACATCGCAGGAATAGTCAGCGCCGCGGCAATCAAAGAAACGGTAAGTGAAGCTTTCATCACGCTCTCCTTTTGAGCTTGCGAATCTGAAACAGGGCAATCAGCCCGGCAACCATCGCTTCGTCATTCAAAGGACGACATTCAAACAACATAAGGCGCCGGAGTCCGTCGTGCTGTTCCAGTTCAGATTAGGGCGCTTAACTTAAAACAGCCTTAGTCGCGCCATCGAATTGCGTTCGATCCACTGCATGTCGAAAGCGGTGAATGACTCGCGTGATTGATTGTCGTCATGCGACGCTGACCAAAGACTGACCAGTCGATGACAATTCCGTCATCTGCCGAATGAACGTTGCTGGCGCAACCGCGCGGGCGCGCTTGTCTTCGCGCGCGGGCGCGCAGGGGAGGGAATTCGGAAAGCCGTGGAGTGAACGGGCGTCAGGCGTTCGAGACCCGATAGGTGCCTCTGCCCGCCTGCTTGGCGTTGTACAGCGCCTGGTCCGCGCGCCGGATCAGGCCGTCGACGGACTCGTCGTTGGCCGCGAGCGCAATGCCGATGCTGGTGCCGATGCTGATCGCTTCGCCCGTCGACAGGTGATACGGCATCGCAATCTCACGGATCACGCGTTGCGCGAGTGCGACGATGGAAGGCAGCGTCGCGTAGTCCGCAATGATCGCGAATTCGTCGCCGCCCAGGCGCGCGACCAGTTCGCCAGGGCGCAGCGTGCGCGTCAGGCGCAATGCCACCGTCTCCAGCACTTCATCTCCCGCACAATGCCCGAGCCGGTCGTTGACCTGCTTGAAGCCGTCGAGATCGAGATACATCATCGCGATGGCAGCTTCTTTGCGCTTCGGCGCACAGGCAAGAATGCGCTCCAGCCGATCGCGCAATTCACGCCGGTTCGGCAAGCCGGTGAGCGAATCGTGCCGCGCCAGATGCAGGATTTGCGCCTCGCTTTCGCGACGTTTCGTGACGTCCTCGATGATGATGACGGCGCTGCCGTCGGGCACCGGGTTGCGGGTCATTTCGAGCTGGCGGCCGTCTCCCAGTTCGAGATCGAGCGGCCGGCCCTCGTCGGAAAGCCATGCGGCGCATCGCTCGACCAGTTGCCTGCGCAGCGTTTCGCCGAACTGCGCGAGCCCCACCTGACCGATGAACTCGGGCAGCGGCACGTTGAGCTTGAGCGTTTCGACGGTCGCGCCGAAAAGCTCCGCCGTCCGCCGGTTCGCGATGATGACCTTGCCGTTGGAATCGATCGTGCACAGGCCGTGCGGCATGTGGGCGAGCGCGGCATCGAAGCGCGCCGCCAGTTCGGCGTGCCGCTGCTCGGCCGTCATCAGCGCGACGAGGCCCTCATAGTGGCGACCGACCACCGACACCATCGCGCCGATGTACGCGACGAGCGGCGGGATCAGAATCCACAGGCCGCTCTTCGCGGCGAAGAGCGCGCCGACGCCGATCGGAACCGCGCCCAGGCCGATCTGCGTGATAGCGAGCCGCGGCAGCGCCGCGTTTCGTGAAGCGATCCCGCCGAGGATGCCAGCCGTCACCATGATGGCCAGCAACGCAAGCTGCCTGTCCGCCGACATCACGCACGCCATTGTGCCCAGACCAAACACGAGGCACGCGACGAGGCCGACGGGCGCATAGCGCGTCGCCCACGCCGCCGGATGCACGACGCCCGAGCGGCTGCGCACCAGATACAGACGCACGATACCGAGGCGCGTGAGCAGCAGGCCGATATCGGCGACGAGCCACGCCACCGTCCACGGCTCGCGCAGACGGACGAACGCGACCAGCGCGACGAACACGCTTGCGATGCCGGAAAGGAACAGCGGCCAGACGTTATCGAACAGCGTCGAAAGCAACGACGCGCGGATCGACGGGCTGATGAAGCACTTTCCATGCGCTGGCGTGGCCAGGAACGGATCGAACAGGGAAGGTCTCTCTGACATGGGTGGGGCCGTGGTCAAGAATGTCGAACTCCGGCTCATGGTAGGCATGCTTCGCTTTCTGCCTTCGCTTTTTGCCTTTGATCTCTGTATTAACGGCACGAATTCGCAATCCTTGATTATTACCCGATTATCGACCGTTGGTTCTTCTCCTTACAAAACGACAGCTCAAGAAAACAAAAGCCCCTTCGCGTGAGCGAAGGGGCGACATCGTTTCGTGTGCAATGAAAATGAAATCCGCGCTATCCGATGATGATCTTCTCGCCCGGTTGAATCAGCGTCGGATGCTTCGCGACCTGCGGGTTCAGTTGCAGGATCTCATTGAACGCGGCGTCATTCTGCTCGCCGCGCGTCATGTGACGTTGGTCGTCGCTTGTCACGTGCGCGGCGTCGAGCAGCGAATTCCGGTTGCGCTCCGCGATGACCCACAGCGAGTCGTTCTCGACCACGAAATACGCTTTCGGCGGCGCCGTGTTTTTCGGCCGGCCCGTGGACGGCTGGGTAGGCGTCGACGGCTGCTGGGTCGGCGTCTGCACGGGCGACTGCGTTTGCGTTGGCGTCGGCGTCGCAGGCTGCGTCGACGTGACGGGTGCCTGCTTCGTGCCCACGGACGGCATACCCGTGACGCCCGGCGTCGGCACGGCGGACACGCCCGGCTGCGGCGCATTGCCGTTGAGATTCGCGCCCCCGTGATTCTGCTTGTCCTGATCGTTGCTGGAACTGCCGCTGAAGAAGCTCTGGATCAGCGTGCTCGTAAAAATGCCGACGGGCACGAGCGCGAGCATCGTCGGGAAGCGGTCCATGCCGGGCGTCGCGTTGGGGAATTGCGTATGCAGGCGGCCCGCGCCGAGTATCGTCGCCGACGTGATCGCGATGCTGCCCAGCCACGGATGTCCGCTGCCCAGTTGTGCAATCCCGCTCGCGAAGCCCGCCGCCGTCGCGACGTAATCGCCTGCCGCCTGCGCGAAGCGCGTCGAGCGGAAGCGCTTCTCCGCGTTCACGTGGTACGCGCTGTTGAAGTACACGATGCCCGTATAAGTCGCCGTCAGCCCCGCGCCGATCGACGTCAGCAGCGGCGCGAGCGCCGGGTGTCCGACGAAGGTCGCGACGTTCGTCGCCATCGTCGCGCCGTAGCTGATGACGGCCGCGCCACGGCCCAACAGGCCGAAGTGATGACGCGGACTGCCGCGATGCAGACCCTTCAGCGACGTGCCGCCCACCACGCCCTGCATCTGCGCGAGCATGTCGGCGGCGATCGCCTTCGTATGCGCATGGGCATCCTCGAAGCTCAGCATGCCCGCGCGCTGCATCGCGCGCAGCTGGCCCGCCTTGACCTTGCCCTCTTTCGCCAGTAGCGCAAGCTGCTCGACGCGCTGCTTGCTGATCTCGTTCGGACCGAGCTGCCTGCGCAAGCCGCGTTCGAGCCGGTCGACGACGGCGTCGAACACGCGCGGATCGCCGTTCTTCAGGCTCTCGACGGCCCCCTGATGCAGCGCCTGGAACACGCGCCCGCCGCGCGTGCCCGCGAGCAGCGACGTCGTCGTCTGGTGCAGCCCTTCGCTGCCGAACGTCTTCAGCAGATGCAGCGCGTTGCCGCCGAGCACCCCCAGCGAAGGCAAGCCCGCGCCGACCAGCGCGCCCGTCTGGATCAGCCCCTTGCGCCCGCCATATCGTCCGTGCACACGCAACGCATGCAGCTCCGCGCTTGCGCGGTCTTGCGGGTCGATCGGCTCGGCCGTCAGTTGCGCCGCCGTCTTGCGGCTTGCGCTGATCGGCTTCGTGCCGTCGTTGCGCAACGCCGGATCGCCGACGACTTCGTCGCGCCAGTATTCGACGGGATCGGTCGCCGCGCCCTGTCCGGCCACCGGCTTCGTCTTCACGGGCGCGAGATTCAGATGCACGCCGACCTCGGCGTCCCAGTCCTTCGCGAAGTCACGCGCGAGGCGCTGCGTCATGCTCGCGCGATCGGCCGCTCGCCAGTCCGGCGACGCGAAATCGATCGTCGCCTTGCGCGCGCGATTCAGCAGCGCCGTCGTATTGCCTTCGCAGAGCTGGCTGCGCAACGCATCGATGTCTTCCGGCGTCATGCCCTCGGCGCGGCCCAGGCGCGCGACCTCCGCGAACAGCAGCTCCTGCTGATCGGCGAGCGTCTGCTCGTTGACGCGCTCGAACACGCGCGTGAGCGCATCGGCGCCATGCAGCCGCGCGAGCCTGTCGGGCGCGCGGCGCGCGTAATCGACGATCATCCGCGCGAGCGACGTCGTCAGATCCTGGTTCGCGATGAAGTCGGCCCCGTGCGTGCCATACGACAGCCCCATGTGTACCCAGTCGAGCGCGCCGCGTTCGAGCACCGCCCTCAGCAGCTTGACCTGGCCCGAGCCCGGCACCGATTCGGGCACGGCATCCCAGCCGTGGAACGTCACCATCACGGTCGGCGCGTTGCTGTCGGGATGATCGATCGCCCACTGTTCGAGTGCGCCGAAGGTGCGCACGTACTCGTGATAGGTGTCGTCGGTGCCCGCCTGGAAGCGCCGGTCGCCCTTCGCGACGAGCGCGCGCGAAGGCGCCGTCTCCAGCCGGATCGCAAAGCCCGCTCTCGACGCCTCGTCGAGCCAGCCATGCAGATGCTGCAACTCGTCCAGCGCGAGCGCCTTGCCGTCCGAATCGGGCGCGGGCTCGATCACGTTGCGTTCGGCGTCATACGTCGCGTGCTGCTGGTCGCCGAGCGCTTTCACATCCTTCAGGAACTCGCGATCGTGACTCTTGCCGAGCGCCGCCGCGAGCGAATGCGGATCGACGACCAGCGACACCATCGGCATCACGCCGCCATAACGCTTCACTTGCGCGGTGAACAGCTTCGGGTCGTCGCGCAGCGAGTACGCACGCGACATCGGTGCAAGACGCCGCTGCACTTCCGGCGCGAGACGCACGAACAACTGGATCATGCGCCGGTTCGCGACTTGCGCGACGCTGAAGCGCCGCCCGAGCCTTGCGCCGAGCATCGGCACGCTGCGAAACGGCATCGTGGTCACTTCGCGCGCGACGTACAGCGCATTGCCAAGCGACGTCCACAGCTTGCTGTCGACCATCACCGTCTGCGCGGCGCCCGTGAGCTTCAGGCGGCGCTCGTCGGGCAGCGAGCGTCGTGCGTTATACGCCTTGACGAGCGCGTGCGTCGCGAACCATTTCTTCGCGTCGGACGAGCCGTGCCGCAGATTCGACTCGGCGACCGTGGTACTCGCAAGGCCTGGCTGATACGGCTGGATGTCGAGCGCATCGGCGGATTGCGCAAAGGCTCTGAACGATTTCCCCGATTTCCACGCGACGCTCACGCGGCGTTGCGGGTTGAAATGGTCGATCTCGTTCTTCGCCTCTTCGATGCCTTGCCGCAAGCGTTGCGACACCGCTTGCAATGAACGCGCCCTTGCACCGCTCGCACTACTCGTGCCGCTCGTGACATTAATCCGGCGCGCCCTCAGCTGCGCCTCGAACTCCGCCTTGCGCGTGCGCGCCGCTTCGAGCTGCGTCACGCCGACGTGCTCGAAGAACCGCTCGGGCTTCAGGTTAGTCACGAGAAAATGAATGTTCGCGCCATAGCGTCCGCGGCCGATCGGCATCTGATCGACGGGCACGCCGCGCGCATCCGGATTGTTCGCCTTGCGCAACTCGTCGAACCACTGCAACGAGTCCCCGCGCCTCGCGATCACGCCGATGGGACGGGTCAGCGCCTTTACGAGCGGACCGTCGGTGTCGTACACATACACGTGGTGATCCGCGTCGAGGGTGTTGCTGTCGAATGCGCGTTGCAGATGCAGCGCGTTCTGTCCGCTGAAATCGGTTGCTTCGAGGGGCTTGTCTTTCTCGGGCAGCAGATTCGGCGCAAGCAGCGCGTCGGCCTGCGCGGAGCCGGTGCGAGCGGCGGCACGGCTCATCGCCTGATTGACGGCTTGCGTCGCGGCCTGCTGACGGCGCAGCAACGCGACGGCCTTGCGCGCCGCGTTGCCGACATGGCGCGGCGCGTTCACGACGAGCTTCGTGCCGCTTTCCATGCCGCGCTGGCCGACGTCGCCGAGCTTCATGCGCGGCGGCTTGTCGGTGTCGATCGTCTTGCCGTCGGCTGCGGCCTTTGCGGCATCCTTGCCCAGAAAGCCGCCCAGACTATCGACGCGCGACGGTTCGAGCGCGGTCACGACGAACCTGACGCCGCGCCGGCCCGCGCGGTTCACGGGAATCCCTTTCGCGCGGCGCCGGAACGCGTCGCTCAGATCATGCGGCGCGATCTCGGTATCGCCGAGCGGCGTCTTCTCGTGATAGCGCCAGGTCGGCGCAAACGACGTCGCCGTGGCGACCAGACCTTGCGCCACTTCCGCATCGGATTTGAGCGTCGCGTAGCCGAGCACCTTGCCCGTTTTCTCTTCGATCGCGTAGATGGTCTGCTGCGTGTCCGCCTGCGCGGCCTCGGCGGCGCGCTTCGGGCGCTTGAAGGCGGTCTTGTGCGCATCGGCGAGCGCGGCGATGTCGTCGATCGCCTGCTGGTCGATCGCGCCGTTGCCGCGTTCGGCTTTCCACGTCTGCCGCGTGTTCGACGCCTGAATCTCCGACGCGCCGCCAAAGCGCGCCAGCGTTTCCGCCGAAACGGGCGACACATAGAAGTCGTAGCGCGCGCGTTCGTTGCGCCCAGCGCTCCCGGAGCGCAACAGCTTCTTGAGCGTGGACGCGCTGAGCTTTTTGCCGGGAAGGGTCGTGGGCGCGCCGAGCTTGCCGTGCGCATCGGTTTTCATCTCGGCGAGGAACTCGGGCTGAACGTGTTCGCCATCGTCCGCCGGCCGCGTGGTCTTTCTCGCGATCAGCACATGCGCGCTGCGCCCCGCTTCGTGCTCGAGTCCGTTGAGTTGCGGAACATGCGTGCCGTCGATGCGCGTCAGTTTGCGCAGGCCGTTCGCATCGAGCCAGGCGCCTGCCTGTTCGGTCAGGCGTTGCGCGGGCGCGGCCGCCGAAGTCGAGCGGGCGGGCGCGGCTGTCGATCCTGAACGCGCGTGAGGCCCCGCGCTGCCTGCCGCCGCAGACGCGGCCGCCGGCGCGGCCGTCGACCCGGCAGGCGCATGAGACGCCGCGCTGCCCGCGGCCGCGCCCGCGCCCGCGCCCGCCGCAGCGCCACTGCCGAGCGCGTTGCCCGCGTTCCGGCTGCGCGCCTGCGCTTCGTACAGCCGCCGATAGTCCGCATGGCCGGGCAACGACGGCTTGACACTGCCGAACGCCTCCGCGAGCCGCTGCATCGATGCGGCGTCGTTCGCGCTCACATGGCCGTATGTCTGCTCGATCGCATCGGGCAGTTTCAGTTGCGCGCCGATGTCGACGCTGCCAGGCGACGCTGCCTTGATCTGATCGCGCACGGTGAACGCGTTCAACTGAGCGCGCGCCTCGGCGGCGAGCGCGCTGTCCACATAAGCATCGACGCTGCCGAGATCGAGGCCCGTCCTGCCCTCTATCACATCCGTCGCGTGGCCCGCTTCGTGCGCGAGCGCGTAGACCATCGCGCCTGCCTGCTGGAACTTGCCGTCGATCACGATGCGCTTGCGCCCCCCATCGACGCGGCTGCCCTCGCCCGCGCGTCCGCGCACCGCCTTCCAGCCCGCCTGCTTCCAGAGCCGCATCTGCTCGCTCAACAGATCCGAATGGCCGACGAGATCGAGCGCCTCCTTCGGAAGCGGCGCGCCGCCGAAGCGCATGCGCACGCGCGTGATCAGCGCCGGCTTCTGCGCGAACGCGTCGGGCTGCATCACTTCTTCGGCTTCGGGATGCGCGAGTTCGATACCGCCGTCGCTCGCGCCGCGTTGCGGCTTCGGTTGCGCGGGGAGCGTCTGCGCCTGATCGTCCTGCTGCTGACGCTCGACCCGCGCGCGCGCAAGCCCGATCAGCTCATCGATTCTCGCGAGGCTTTGCGGCGTAGGCGGCGTTCCGGGCGTGACGGCTTGCGCATCCGCGAGATCGAATGTGCCGTCAGCGCGCACGAGGAATTGCAGATCCTTGATCTCGATGTTGTTCTCGACGAGCCAGTTGCGCGTCGCGCTCAGGCTGTCGATGCTTCGCTGCGAGAAAAGGCTCGTGTCGTACACGGAAAAGTAACCGCCGCGCGGCGCGCTGAGCGCGGCCGTGGTCAGCGCGCGATCCGATGCGCGGTATGTGTCCATCACCAGCGCGGGCAAGCCGTGAATCTGCGTGACGCCGTGAATCTTCGCGAGATGCGGCGCGCCGAGCGTCCTCAGCTGATCTGTGAGCCCAATCATGCGCTCGGGCGAATCACGCGTCGCAGGGTCCGAGGATGGATCGCTGCTGTCCGTCTGCATCACGTGATCGCCGATCTCGCGATACACGACGAGCGTCTTGTCGCCGAGCCGCAGCGCCGTCTTCTCGCCGCCCGCGCCGAGCAACATGCCCAGATGCGCATGCGGATCGATCGGCGAACGCGAGCCGTCGGCGTGCGTCACGTGGAAGGCGCCCGTGCGCGCGTCGAACTCGACGGGACCGTCGAGCCCCGTGTCGATGCGGCGCGGCGCGAGCGTCGCCCACTCGGCGGGCGCTTCGGGGCGCGGCGTCACAACGTAGCTGCCCGTGATGTCGGCGACGGCCTGCGCGCGCTCGAAGCCGTGCGTATTCGGACGCACAATGGGCACGACGATGGCGGGCTGGTCCGCGATCACCCAGTCTTCGAAGAGGCCGTCGTGCAGCGCCAGTTCATGCGGCGACCTCGTGAGCAGCACGTCGACGAGACTATCCGGCAGTTTCACCGCGCCCTTGAGCGGCGCATCGCCGACCGCGCGATTCAGGTTCGCCTGTCGCGTGTCGCGCAACGCGATCAGCTCGCGAAAGTCCGTCGGCAACGGCAGGCCCTCGGGCGGCACGTTGCGCGCATCGCCTGCGTCCTGCATATGCGGCGCGGGCATCGTGCGCGCCGCCTGCCGAACGTTGCGTGTGTCGCCCGTCGCACGCGTTGCGCGCTCGTATGCATTGCCGTAGAACCCGGCATACGTGATGCCGTCGCCACCCGACACGGGCGACGCGCCGAACGCATCGGCAAGACGTGCAACCGTGTGCGCGTAGTCGTTCTGCGGCGTCCATGCATCGGCTTCGCGCTGGATCAACTGGGGCAGGCGCACGTTTCGCGCGATATCGCCGCCGCCCAGCAGATTGATCTCGTAGCGCGCTTCGAACGCGTTGATCTGCGCGCGCGCCTCGGCTTCGAGCGCCTTGCGCGTAAAGCGGCTGCGCGAGCTGTAGTCGAGGCCCGTTTGTCCCTGGATCGATTCGATCGCGTGCTTCGCCTCGTGCGCGAGCGCGTATGTCATGCTGCCCGCGTCGCGCAGCCCGCCGTCGAGCGTGACGCGCCGGCGCTGCGTATCGACGCGGCTGCCGCCGCCCGCGCGCCCGACTTTCACGCGCCAGCCGCTGTCGCTCAGCATGCGCATCTGCTGCGCGAGCGTGCCGGACCGCTGCGCCAGCGCGCTGACTTCGTTCGGCAACGGCGCGCCGCCGAAGCGCATTTGCAGACGCGCGAAGAAACCCGGCTGGGTCGCATCGGCGGGCGCGTCGACTTCCATCGCCGGATGCGCGAACACAAGGCTGTCTTCGTCGACGTCATTCGACCGCGCCTTGCTTTCCCTCGCGTTCGACGCTTCTTTCGTCTCTTCCACATGCGATGGCTGCCGCGCCACATACACGCCCGCTCGCGGCGGCGCTTCTGTTTCGCGCGCGCCGGGCACGGCCTCATCCGCGCCGACGTTCGTATCGATCACATACAGGCCGCTCGCGCGACGCACATAGCCCGCTGCGGCGGCCGGCGTGCTTAGCGTCGTATCGACGGGAGTCGCGCCTTCTGCTTCCGGCTGCGTTGCCGCACGTGCAGTCGCGGCGACGATCGCGGGCTGCTTGAGTCCGTTCGCGAACTGCGGTGTGCGCGTGGCCGGTTTGCCGTCCATCTTGCCGTCGTCGAGCACGACAATCGGCTCGTCCTGCGAAGCGGACTGATTGACGGCCGCTTGCCGCAGCGGCGCAGCGCGCGTTTGATCGGCCGATGCTATGGGATCGTCGGGCTTCTTCGAAGTCGCGACGGGATCGCTTAGCGTGTGACGCACGACATACAGCGTGCGATTGCCAACCTCCACCTGTTCGACCACTGGTGTGGGCGCCCGCAGTTGGCCTGTTGAAATGCCCAAGCCGTTGTTGTCGGCGGACTTGGGCGACACGTCGCTCTCGTTGAGCACCGACGAGACGACGCGCTGCCGGAACGTCGTCGGCGCCTGCGCTTCGTCGGCGTGGCCGCGCGCGAGCGGATCATCGACACGCCGCCACGCCGCCGCGCTCGCCGCACGGCTGCGGCGATCGGAGCGCATCGCGACATCGGCTTCGCTCGCGTCTTGCCGGCTGCGCTCGCGGACCCGGTCGCCCGCGCTCGCCGATGCGCTGCTCGTGTTGCGCGCCGTCGCGGCAACGCTCTGCGCCGTCTGCGCGTCGGCGTTCTCGTTTCGCGGCCGCGCGACGGGTTGCGGCGTGTCCGAATCCGCGCTCGCGTTCTCGCTTGCGCCTGCTTGCGGCGTCGCAGGATGCGCGGTTTCATCGGGCGCGGTCGCGGGATCGTCATTCGACGATTGATCCGGATTGCGGCCCGCGATCTGCGCGACCTTGTTCGCCGCGTCTTCGGGCGATGCGATTTCATCAGGATGACTGAGCGACAGCCGGTCCGACAACGACAACTGACCGTCCTCGTCGACCGTGACGCGCTCGTTCGTCTCGTAGCTCTCCAGCGATGGCCGGCGCACGAGATTGCCCGGATTGCGATCGAGGATCGAGATGCGGCCGTCGCTGTCGAGCACCGCGCCGCTGCCCGTCTGCGCGGCGCGCCCCGTGTTGCCCGCCGCGTTGCCGCGATTGAGCACGCGCACGGGCAATCCTTCGTAGGTGAGCACGCGGTTGCCTGCCATCAGCGTGCCGTCTCGCGCGACCGTCACCCGATGACCGTCGAGCGTCGCCGGCGCGCGGTCGAGCGTCAGCGCGTCGGTGCGCGCGGCGACGCGCGCGACGCCGACCTGCTGGCCGTCGAGCGACATCGTCGTGCCGTCGGTGCCGCGCGCGGCGAACTGCGAGAACTTGCGCACGGCGCCCGTCGACGTCGCCTTCAGCACGTCATGGCCCTTGAGCAGCGCGACGTTCATCACGAGCGACGACACGTCTCGCGAGATGTTGCCCTTGCCGGTGAAGCTGTCGTAGGCGAGCTGGCCACCCGCTTCGATCGCGCCGCCGAATGCCGTCACCTTGGCCGTGACGTTCGTGCCTTTGGTGAGCACGCTCGCCGTCTTGTCGGCGTCGAGGCCGACCGTCGTCACCGCCTTCGAGAACAGCTTCGTGCCGGCCAGTTCCGGCACGGCCTTCGCCGCGCCCGCCGCGCCGAGCGGCACCAAGTTGATGTAATCGGCGCGCGCGCCCGCGTCGAGCGGGCTGATCGTCTGATCGTGATACGCGCGGTTGCCAAGATCGTAGCCCGCGTTGACGGCGGCGCCCGCCGTCGCGCCGATGATCATGTCCGTGCCGACGACATCGAGTGCAACGCCGAGCGGCGCCGCGACGCCCGTCGCGTCGAGTATGCCGCCCGCCACGTCGAGCACGACGCCGCCGATCAGCGTGCCGAGATTCACGTTGCTCGCACCTATCGTGTGCAGCGCGCTTTGCAGGAAGCTGTCGTGATGCGCCTCGCTCTGCTGCACCTGGAGCGTGCCGTGGTCGTAACCCGTCGCGATGTCGATGGTGCCATCCGACGACAGCTGGTTGTTGTGGATATAGTCGTCGATGCTCGAATAGTGCGCGCCCGTATCGTCGATGTAGTGCGTATCGCCGCCGCCTTTCGGCGTGACCTTGAAGAGCGCCGTCTGCGCGATGCCGGCATCCTTTTGCGCGTAGACCATCGGCAGCACGCTCACCTGCGCGTCGTCGCCGCCGTCCTTGTGAATCTCGTCATAGACGGAGTCGATGGTCTTGAGCGCATCGCCGTCGTACTGCTCGCCCTGCGCGGGCGGGTTCTTCATCGGCGTCAAACCGAGCGCCTGTCCGATCAGATTGCGCTGCGCATCGGGGTTCATCTTGCCGAAGTCATACGCGGCGCCCTTGTTGGTGGCGGCGCTCATCTGGTCGAGCATCGAGTGTGACATCTCGCTGCGATGCGACGCGTAGAACTGATCGAGTGCCTTCGCGTAACCGGCCTTGTCGGAATCGGTGACGGGGTTCAGCAGATTGTCGGCGAGGCCCGCCTGGAACTTGTCGAACAGCACCTGCTGATGCGTGCCCTCCGACATCAGCGACAACTGGTTCACGCGATTGTTCGCGGCCGTCGCGGCGGCGCGCGCATCGTCGAGCTGCTTCGAGTACGGGTTGATCTGATACGGCACCTGCACGCCCGTCGATACGTTGGCGGGCGCGGCCGTCTGCTGCTGCACATTGAGGAGCGGCGTCTGCTGCGTGCCGCCGCCATGCGTCTGGTTCCATCCGTCGTATTGGATCTGCGCGAGGTGCAGCGTGTCGTTAGCCTTGCCGAGCGTGTCCTGCGCGAGCGTCAACTGGAACTGCGTCGCGCGATCGGAGACCGAATCCGTCAGCCGCTTGTCCGCGGCCTGCACCGCCGATGCAATCGTCTTCGCGCCCTTGATTTCGAGCGGCATCGGATCGTTCGCGACGCACATCGTCCGATGGTCGTACTGGTTCTGCATCCCGTTCGCGGCGTCGCCGTATTGCGCGGCGAGCGACTGGCCATACGCGGCGACGAAGCTGTCGTGCGAAATGCTCGCCTGCGTTTGCGCCTGATACAGCTTGTTGCCTGCGTCGTTGAGCGTGGGGTCGCCGTCCGGCTCCAGGTTATGCAGATGCGGATTCGCCGCATACGCCGCGCGCGACGCCTGCTGCGCGGCGTTGTAGTCGGTCTGCGCGGAACCGGCCGCGCGCTGGTCGTACAGCATCTGCAGATAGGCGCCGCTCGTCTGCGCATTCGTCTGCGCGTGCGTCAGCAAGGTCTGTTGCGCCGCGACCGTCGTGTTCATCACCGTGGGGCCGAACTTGCCGGACACGGCGTCGTAGGTCTGCTGCACGTCGGCGAGATGCGATGCGTCGCTCGCGGCACTCAGGCATGCGTTCGCGTAGTTCGCATCGTCGGCGGCCTGGCTGAGGTTGGTGTCGGCCGTCTTCGCATCGACGGGCGGCGGCGCGTTGACTTCGAGGCCGAGCGGCGCGAGCTTGTCGTTCAGCTTCGCGAGTCCGCTGTTCATCGCGCCGCTGTAGTCCTTGTCGGATGCGTGCGACTGCAACTGCGCATAGGCCAGATTCGAGTTCGCGATGTCGGCGCTTTCGCGGCCCTGCGCCTGGCTGTATGCCGCCGACGCCTTCTGCCATTTGTCGTAAGCGCCCAGTTGCGCGGGCGTCTTGCAGTCGCTCGCCGACGGCGGGTTCTTCGGATCGAAGCCCGGCATCGCCTTCTGCATCGCGGACGTAGCCGCGTCGTAATTGCTTTTCGCGGGCGCGACTGCGGCCTTGTCCGCGTCCGCCTGCTGCGCGTAGGCGATCATGTAGCCCGCGTCCGTCGTGACTTCGAGCTCGCGCCCCGCCGCCGTGGTCGCCTTGTGCGCGTTGTCGTAATCGGTCTGTGCCTTGTTGATCGACGCGTGGCTGGCCGTCGGGTCGCCTTGCAAGCCGGTGAGGGTCGTGTATTTCTTCTGCTCGTCGGTGGCGGCGTTGTCGTACTTCGTCTGCGCGTCCTGAATCGCGGACTGCGCGGCCTTCGTGGTCGGATCGTCGACGGTGATGTCGGGCGGCGGCGGACGGTATTGCGCGGCGAGCGTCTGGATCAACGTCGTCGCATCGTTGATCTCCCCGTTGGTCGGCTTCGACGGGTCCGTGCTCGCGTTGACCTGTACGGTGATCTGCGGCGCGGCGGGAGGACGTTGGGTATTCGGCGGATTGACCGGCTGCGGCGGTTGCGGCTTGGGCTTCGCAAGCGTTGCGTCGAGGAATTGCATCCAGTTGACGCCCATGCCAACGCCATCGATTTTGAGCATGCAAGTCTCCGTGCGACGGGCCCGCGCACAAACGCGGGAACGAACGAGGCCATGCGCCGCGCGCGGCGCCGACTTCGAGTGTAACGAGCACGGATGGCGTCTAAAGGAGGCGATCTCGTAGCGGGATGCGGGCGCGAGTGGAATAGCGCCGCGCGGGCTACGAAATGCAGGGGCGTGCGGATCGCACGAAGCGAAATACATCGCCGCGCTGCTGTCTGCGCACGGCGATGCGTGCGCAGACAGCGATGAAACTGCGGCTTTACATGATGCGCCTGTGGCGTCGCGCCCGGTTCACGGGTTCACGGGTTCACGGGTTCACGGGTTCACGGGCTCACGGGCTCACGGGCTCACCCGCTCACGCGACGAAAAACTACGCTTGCGGTTCGGCGAGAATCTGCTGGATGGCCTGCTCGAATGCTTCGGGCGGCTGTCCACCCGTCACCAGATAGCGCTGGTTGAAGATGATCGACGGCACCGACTCGATGCCCAACGACTGAGCCTCGTTTTCCTGTGCGCGCACATCTTCGGCATAGTCGGTGCTTTCGAGCACGGCGCGTGCCTGCGCTGCATCGAGCCCCACCGATTGCGCGGCTTCGACGAGCACATCGTGATTGCTCGGGTCCTTGCCCTCCGAATGATAGGCATGCAGCAGCGCGAGCTTGAGCGGCAATTGCTTGTCTTCGATGCCGGCCCATTGCAGCAGCCGATGCGCGTCGAACGTGTTGTACACGTGCTCGCGCGGCCCGAACACGAAGCCGACGCTTGCGCCGCGCTCGCGGATCGTCTCTTGTGTTTCAGCGATCTGTTCCGGCGTGCGTCCATATTTCTTGCCGAGATAATCGACGATGCGCTCGCCTTGCGGGCTCATCTGCGGATTCAACTCAAACGGATGCATGACGATCTGCGCATCGACCGAATCGCCGAGACGCGATAGCGCGAGCTGCAATGAAGACAGGCCGATAGCGCACCAGGGGCAGGCGATATCGGAGACGAAATCGATTCTGAGTGGTTGAGTCATGGGCCTTTCGATCAGGGAAGTTGGTGGAGATCAGCCCACCTTAACAGAATCCGCCGATATCGTTTTGCAGCGCGTCTTATGCCGCGCCGCAACACATCTGCCGGCTCTCGAATCATCGCCGCAGGTGGCGGCCCGCGCCGTTTTCACGAATAATGGCCGAACAACAGTCGCAGGGAGGACGGACATGGAATATCCACCCGAAGCCATCCGCACCATTGCGTTGGTCGGCCATGCCGGATGCGGCAAGACCTCGCTGATCGAGGCGCTGCTGCATCAGGGAGGCGCGATCCATGCGGCCGGCAGCGTCGACAAAGGCTCGACCGTCTGCGACTTCGATCCGCTGGAGCGCAAATACCACCACTCCCTGACCTCCGCGATCACCCACCTGCATTACCAGAACACCCGCATCTACCTCGCCGACACCCCTGGCTACCCCGACTTCTCCGGTCTCTCGATCAGCGCGCTGCCCGCCGTCGAAACGGCTGCGATCGTGGTCAACGCGCGCACGGGCATCGAGATGACGACGCGCCGCATGATGGCGTGGGCGGAAGCGCGCAAGCTGTGCAGGATCATCGTCGTGAACGGCATCGACGGCGAAAAGGTCAATCTGCCCGAACTGCTCGAAGAGATTCAGGAGACATTCGGCAAGACCTGCCTGCCCATCAATCTGCCCGCGCAAGGCGCACAGGCAGTGGTCGACTGCTTTTTCAATCCGTCCGGAGAAGCCGATTTTCTGTCGGTCGAATCCGCGCACGACGCGCTCGTCGATCAGGTGATCGAACTCGACGCGAAGCTGATGGAGCTATACCTCGAACAGGGCGAAGCGATCGAGCCCGCGCAGTTGCACGAGCCGTTCGAGCGCGCGCTGCGCGAGGGACATCTGGTGCCCGTGTGCTTTACGTCGTCGGCGACGGGCGCGGGCATTCAGGAACTGCTCGACGTGTTCGCGCGGTTGCTGCCGAATCCGCTCGAAGGCAACCCGCCCCTTTTCTATCGCGACGTCGATGGCCGTCGCGAGACGGTGCAGGCCGAGCCGTCCGCCGACAAGCACGTGCTCGCGCATGTGTTCAAGATCGTGATCGACCCTTACATCGGCAAGATGGCGGTGTTCCGCATCCATCAGGGCACGGTGCGGCGCGACAGCCAGCTGTATATCGGCGATGCGCGGCAGCCGTTCAAGGTCGCGCATCTGATGCTGCTGCAAGGCAAGGACCACGTGGACGTCACGGAGGCGGGCCCCGGCGACATCTGCGCGACCGCGAAGGTGGACGAGATCGGCTTCGATGCCGTGCTTCACGATGCGCCCGAAGACGGCAACATCCATCTCGCGCCGCTCGCGTTCCCGACGCCGATCTACGGTCTCGCGATCGAGCCCGAGCGGCGCGGCAACGAACAGCGTCTGTGGGAACTGCTGCAAAAGCTCGCGGCGGAAGATCCATGCCTGAAGATCGACCATCCCGTCGGCACCAACGAAACGGTCGTGCGCGGGCTCGGCGAACTGCATCTGCGGCACATGCTCGAACGGCTCGCCGATCAGTACAAGCTCGCCGTGATCACGCGGCCGCCGAAGATTGCGTATCGCGAGACCATTGGCGGCAAGGCCGAGGGCCATCACCGGCACAAGAAGCAGACGGGCGGCGCGGGACAGTTCGGCGAAGTGATGCTGCGCGTCGAGCCGCTGCCGCGCGGCGCGGGCTACGAGTTCGTCGATGCCGTCAAGGGCGGCGCGATTCCGGGCCAGTTCATTCCCGCCGTCGAGAAAGGCATCTTGCAGGTGATCGAGAGCGGGCCGCTCGCCGGCTTTCCGATGCAGGACGTGCGGATCACCGTGTTCGACGGCAAGAGCCATCCCGTCGATTCGAAGGAAGTCGCGTTCGTGACGGCGGGCCGCAAGGCGTTCATCGATGCCGTGCTCAAGGCCCAGCCGATCCTGCTCGAACCCATCGTCGACATCGAAGTGATGACGCCCGAAGCGACGATGGGCGACATCATCGGCGATCTGTCGGCGCGGCGCGCGCAGGTCCAGGGCACGCGCAACCTCGCGGGCCATGCGGTCGTGGTGGCGGGCAAGGTGCCGCTGTCGGAGCTGGCGGATTATCAGTCGCGCCTGAACGCGATTGCGGGCGGGCACGGCAATTACAGCATCGAATTGAGCCACTACGACCCGGTGCCGCCGAACCAGCAGGACAAGCTCGCTTCGCAGTACAAGAAGCAGAGCGACGCGGCTTAGCCGGCAGCGCGCCTGCACGTTTCAGCGCATCGGCGGCGCATCAGCGCGATCGGCTTCGCGCGCTCTTCTTCGTGCTTGAGGCGCGCGGCGCCTCTTTGGCGGGCGATGCGATGCCGCCCGTCAACTGCTCCATCCACGACAACGCATCGACATACGACAGGAACTGCTGCAAATACCCCGGCGACAACTCGCGCATCAGTGACAGCGACCGGTGCACGAGGCTGCTCGAATTGAGCGGGCCCGCATTGCCGGGCACCTGTTCGAGCGACTGGCGCAACTGCTTGTCGGCGCTGAGCTTCGACCAGGTTTGTCTGAAGTAATCGAGTGTTTCTTGCTGTGGGTTTGGCGACGGGCGGTGCTGTGCGTTGCCTTGCGCCGGCGACTGATTCGCCACGATGTAATCGGCCAGTTTGCCGAGCGGGCCGCGAGCGCGCGCGGGACTGTCGTCGAGCGCAGCGGCAGCGCATTTATCGTTCTCGCGGTTCAGATCGGCGGCATAGGCTTCGAGCAGCGCCGACAGACGCTCGTCGAGAATACGCCGCGCTTCGCCGTGATGAGCGGCTGCACGCCACGCCATCGCGTCGATGAAATGAAAGCGCATCGGGTCGAGCCGATCGGCGCGTTGCGCGCGCCATGCGTCGAGCGTCGCGCGCGCATGCGTTTCTGCTTGCGACGCTTGCTGACCTTGCTGGCCTTGCGCGTCGCTTTGCATTTCGCTGTCTGCGCCACCCGTCATGTCGTCCTGACTCACGGCGCCCGTCCGCCGCTCGACGAAGCCGGCCTCGGCACCGCCGCGATTTCGACGCGCCGGTTCCTGGCGCGTCCCACATCATCGGCATTCGAGCTGACAGGCTGCTCGGAGCCGAATGCCGCGGCAAACACCGACGAAGCGGGAATGCCCGCATCGATGAACGCGCGCGTCACCGTCAGCGCGCGCTGCGCCGACAGTTCCCAGTTGTCGGCGAAACGGCGGTTGCCCGCGCGCACCTGCTGGTCGTCGGCGAAACCGCTGACCATCAGGATCTCGTCGCGCGATTTCAGATACGTCGACAACGGCCCCGACAGGCTCTTCAGCAGTTCGCGGCCTTGCGGCTGCAACTGGTCGGAGTTCAGCGCGAACAGCACGTTGCCGCTGATGCCGATGCGTCCGTTGACGAGCGTCACCCGCCCCGCCGCCAGCGGCCCCGCGAGCGCCTGCTCGAGGGTCTTGCGGCGCTGCGCTTCCATCTGACGCTGCCTCACTTCGTCGTGGAGCCTCGTCGTCAGTTCGAGCTGCATGCCGATGACGCCCACCAGGATCAGTACGAACGCGCCCAGCAGCACCGACATCAGATCGCCGAAAGCCGCCCAGATGGGCGTCGTCGGCTCCATGCCGCCGTCGATTTCGTCGTTCATGCCGATTCGGCTCCCGCCGACGCCCGCTGCGCGGCAAGCTGCTGCAGGTCTTCGACGATCTGCTTCTGCGACAGCATGCTCAGGTCGATCACTTCCTTCGCCTGCGCGACGTAATAGGCAAGCTGCTCGTCGCTGCGCATCAGCGACTTGTCGAGCGCGGCTTCGATGCGCTGCAGATGGGCCGTCAGCTTGTCATTCGATTCGCCGAAGAGCTTCACGGCCACGCCGAACGCCTCGCCGAGGCTCGCCACCTCGACGGCGCTGCCCGTGACCTGCGCGGACACGTCGTTCAGCTTGCGGGTCTCCATCTCGACCTTGTCGGTGAACTGCGTGCCGACGCGAGCGAGCATATCCGCCGACGTCGCGACGAGCGCATCGACGGCCGTGCGCTGTTCCGTCGACGCGTGGTTCACGGCGTCGAGCAGCGTATCGAGCGTTTCGAGCAGACGGCTGCGCTCTTCGAGCATCGCATTGTCGCGCGCCATGCTGTCCGTGAGCTTCTGGCGCAGTTCCGCGATGACTTCGGCCGCAGCGCGTGGCGCTTCCGACGCGGCCTGCACGAGCCGGGAAATCTCCGCGATCGTGCCGCTCGCATGCGCCTGCGTCTGGGCGGAAATATCGCTGGCCGTGCGCGCGAGCGTGTCGCAGATTTCCTGCTGGCGGGTCGCGGCGCGCGCGCCAGTTTCTTCCCATTGCTTGCTCAGCGTTGTGGCCACTGCGTCGAGTGACGCGCGCCACGCCGCCAGACGCGCTTCGTCGCGCGCGGCCGATTGCGTCTGCAAATCGGCGTGCGACTGATCGACGGCGCGCAGCAGCGCCGCCGCGTGTTGCTCGAAGGTCGATGCGGCCGTCGCGAGCGCCTGCTGATTGCGATCCGCGATGGTCTCGCTGGCGCGCTCCTGCCGCGCCAACGCGTCGTTCCACGCTTGCGAGACGCAGCCCGCCGTGGCTTCGAGACGCGTCGATACGCCGTCGAGCAGACCCGCCGAGCGTTGCTCGAAGGTCTGCGTGAACTGATCGAGCGACGCGCGCAAATCCTGGACGAGCGATTCGCTCGACCGCTGATGTCCCGCGAGCGCCTTGCTCCACAGGTCCGAGACGGTCGCGGTCGTCGACTGGAAGCCGCTCGACAGCCCGTCGAGCTGTTGCTGCACCGCATGCGTGACCGTCTCGCGCAACGCGGCCATCTCGCGTGCGTGACCGGTCATCGTGGCCTCCATCGCCGGTTGCAGCGCGGCGCCGGCAGCGCGGGCGCTTTCGGCCGCGCTCTCCTTCAGCGACTGCGCCACCGACGACGCGAGACGCGCATACGCCGTTTCCGTCTTGCTGTGGAACGCGTGCTGGCTCGCGGCAAGGCGCTCGTTCAGCGCGAGGCTCTGGTGCTCGATGGCCGTCATCATCGTCTGCAGACGGTCGACCAGCGCGGGCATCATCTCGGCCTGACGCTGCATGAGCCTGAACGTGTCCTCGCGCTGCTGGCCCTGCGAATAGACGCGCAATGTGGTTGCGATCTTCGCGTCGAGCTGTTGCGCGGCCTGAGCCCGCTCGCGACGGCACAACGCGGACAGCAGCCCGAGCATCGCGGACGTCGCGACGCCTGCAATCGACGTGCCGAAGGCAAAGCCGAGTCCTCTGACGGGCGCCGCGAGCGATTCGCGGATTGCCTGGATGTCGGTCGCGCTGTCGAGCGCCGCGCCCGTGCCGCGCAGCGTCGTGACCATGCCGAGCAGCGTGCCCAGCATCCCCAGCAACACCAGCAGGCCGACCAGATACGGCGTCAGCGCCGGTCCCGGCAGCGCGACGCGCTCGCCCTCGATGCGCAGGCGCACCGCGCTGCGCAGCCCCGCATGCAGCCCGTCGAGCCACGCGGACAGACGCGGCGGCGTCCCGGACAGACCGGCGATGGCGCTCGTCAACGTCGAAGTCGCCTGCTGATAGCGGTGCAACTCCAGCGCGCCCGCCACGTAGCAGGCGGCAATCACCAGCGTGACCGTCAGCGCCAGCAGATTCGAGCCTATATAGCCCGCGCCGACCCAACCCACGGCAACGAGACCCACCAAAAACACAACGACAAAATCAATGCGATATCTGGACATGTTGTCCCAGTTAGCTGATGCGAAGGGCCGCGAGCAACCCTTCGACCGGTTGAAAACGAATTTCCAGTTCGGCGAGCAGTACGCCGTGCATGTCCTTGCGGAACACGTCGAGCCACGCGCCGGGCTTGACGGCAGGTGCAGCGCCTTCGGGGACGTGCGTGTCCGCCAGTTTGGCCAGCGCGTCCTGCTCGGCCTGGCGCAAGCGCTCGAAATGCGCGCGGAGCATGCCCGGCACGGCGGCCAGCAGGTTGTGCTCGCGCGCGCCCAGTGCGCGCTCCATGATCGCGTCGACGACCGCGAGCCGCGTCATCTCGGGCGTCTTCGCCGCCAGCATGCTCCGCAGCCGGCCGCGCAGATTGCCGATCGCGGTTTCCATCGACTGCTGCATCGCGAGATAGCGCTGCCGGAAATCCGCGTAATCGGGGGCCGGTTCGGTCGGCTCGCCCTGCGCGGATATCGGCGCTGAGCCGCGCCGGCGGGCCGAAGCTGACGCGTTGTCGCCGGCGATGGCTCTCGCAAGCGACGCGCGCACCTGCGCGCATTCGCTCTCGACGCCGCCGTGCGGCCGCGAGCCGCCAGCGACGGCGGGCGGACTGCCGTTCAGCGCCGTCGATAGCGCGATCGCGTCGGTCCAGCCGAGCCATTGACTCAACTGGTCCGACAGCGACTGACTGGACGCGGGAACGTCGACGGCCGTCAGGCGGGCCAGCAGCCGGACGAGCGACGGGCCGCTGACCGCTGCGCGCTGAGGGGCTTGAACCATACAACCAGAATCGTAAAAAGGCAGCAGTTTACACGCTGGCGGGGTGGCCGCCGTCAGCCGGAAATGATTTCGGCGATACGAAATCGGGCGTCGGCCGTGAAAGCCCCGCGCATCAAGGGCGAGCGCAATCGTGGCCGCTATCGCCTGATGTGCGATAGCGGCCACGCGCGCCGCACCGGCCCACGCCGACGCGGCCCGATGCAGCGCCCGATACACCGGCCCGATGAAGCGGCCCGATGAAGCGGCCCGATGCATCGGCCCGATGCGGCTGATCGGCAGCGTGGGACCGCGCTAGCTCATCGTCAGCACGACGCGAAAGCGCGCGGCGCCGCTCATCATGCGATCGTAGGCTTCGGCCGCGCGTTCGAGCGGATAGGTCTCGATCATCGGCTTGACGCCGGACAGCGCACTGAACGCGAGCGTGTCCTCCGAATCGGCCGATGTGCCCGACGGCCAGCCCTGCACCGCGTTGCGGCCCATGATGAACTGCACGCTCGGCACCTCGATCGGCTTCTCCGCGACGCCCACGATGATCAGCTTGCCGTCGAGCGCGAGTCCGCCGAGCGTGGCCGTCATCGCGTCGCCGTTCGTCACGGTCGCGAGCACCACTTTCGCGCCGCCCAGAGCGCGCAGCGCATCAGCCACGTTTTGCGTGCGGCTGTCGATGTAATGATGCGCGCCGAGCTGTTTCGCGAGCGGCGCCTTGTCCTCGCCTCGCGCGATCGCGACGGTGCGAAAACCCATCCGCTGCGCGAATTGCACGCCCAGATGCCCGAGCCCGCCGATGCCGAGAATCGCGACGACATCCCCCGCGCGCGCGCCGCTGTTTCGCAATGCATTGAAGGTGGTGATGCCCGCGCAGAGCAGCGGCGCGGCGTCCACGTCGTCGAGTTCCGACGGCATGCGCGCGAGCGCTTCGACGGGCGCCACCAGATACTCGGCGTATCCGCCGTCATAGCTGATGCCCGGCACCTGCGCGTTCTCGCACACGACGAAGTGGCCGCGCCGGCAATTCGCGCAATGTCCGCAGTGGCCGCCATGCCAGCCCACGCCCACGCGCTCGCCCGCCTTCCACCCTCCGACGCCCGCGCCCAGCGTATCGATCACGCCCGCCACCTCGTGTCCCGGCACGCGCGGATATTGCAAGCCCGGCCACAGCCCGTCCTTCGTCATCGAATCGCTGTGGCAGATGCCGCACGCCTGCACCTTGATCAACACATGACCGGGGCCGGGCGCGGGCACGTCGCGCTCCACGATCTCCAGCGCCCCGCCGGGGCCGCCGACCTGTACCGCTCTCATCTTTCGCATCGAATTTGCTCCAGTCGAAGAACAGTCACTCCAGCGCGGCCAGGCTCGCGTCGGCCATACCTTCGGACGCGCCGCATCGCGACGCAGCCGGCTGGTCCGTCAGGGATAGTAGGTGGAGAAGCGCGCGCCCGCAATTGAGCGGTCGAATCGGGGCGAATGTGGTCGAATCGGTTGAATCCCGGTGACGCCATGCGCTCGCCGACGGCAATCACGGATGCGACGGCCGACGAATACGGCCGTTCACACCGAGCCGATTTTTCCGCGGCGTCGTTGTCGTGTGAACAGGTTGTTCAGCCACTCGCGGCCATTGACGACCATCATGCCCGCGAGCACGAGCACACTGCCCGCGAGAAAGCCCGGATCGAGCCGCTCTTGCAACAGCAGCCCGCCCATCGCGACGCCGAATATCGGCGACATGAACGACAGCACGCCCAGGCGCGACGCGAGATAGATGCGCAGCAGCCAGAACCAGACCGCATAGCTGATGAAGCAGACGACGATCGCCTGAAACCCGAGACTCGTCCAGACGAGCGGCGTGCCGTGAAAATGGAACTGGCCCGTGATGGCCGCGAACGGCAGCAATACCGCAAAGGCCCACGCCAGCTGATAGAACAGCGTCTGCGTAGCGGGCGCTTCGCTCAGACGCGTCGCGCGCACCGCGACCGTCGTCATGCCCCACGCGGCGCCTCCGCAGATGCCCAGCAGGTCGCCGAGCATCCAGTTCGACGACGACGGATCGCCGCCGCCCTTCGTGCCCGGCCCGACAAACGTGACGACGATGCCGACGAACGCGATCGCGATGCCCGTCCATTGCATGCGCGTCAGGCGCTCGGAAGGCAGCGCCATTTGCAGGCCGACTGCGGCGAACATCGGTGCGGTGTACAGGAACACGGCCATATGAGAGGCCGTCGTCCATCGCAGGCCTTCCGCCACGAACAGAAACTCGGCGGCGAACAATATGCCGACCAGCGCTCCCGGCCTCAGCGCGACGCCCGGCACCCAGTTGTCGCGGATGATCATTCTGCCGAACACCCAGACCAGCACGGCCGCGACGCCCGAGCGCATCGACACCTGAAGCAGCGGCGAGACATCGCTCGCTATCGATTTCATCGCGACCTGTTGCAGCCCCCATACGAGGCACAGAATCACCATGCTTGTAACGGCAAAACCGTCTAGAGTTTTTCTCATCGATGTTCGTCAGCAGGTCTGGGGCAAAGCGGGTCTGCTCATGGCTCGCGGGGAGCTAGATTTTCGACGATTTGCGCTGCGATGTCGAATCCGCGCTCGCGCTGGTGCGGCGGGTCACTGTCGTTGCGGACGAGTCCGGCGTACTGCGGATAGCGAACGCTCATTGCCCCAGGTCGACGAGCCAGCGACACGACACCGTTATACTCTCGCACTTTCTTTTATTCGCGTCGTCGCGTACCAGGGATTCACCATGACCGCATTGCCCCCTTGCCCGAAATGCCATTCCGAATTCACGTATGAAGATGCGGGCGTCTTCATTTGCCCCGAGTGCGCGCACGAATGGACAGCGCAAGCCGCGGGACCTGCCGAAGCGACAGCGAAGGTCTATCGCGATTCAGCCGGCAACGTGCTGCAAGACGGCGATACCGTCACGGTCATCAAGGACCTGAAACTGAAGGGATCGGGCGGCGTGGTCAAGATGGGCACCAAAGTGAAGAACATCCGTCTGGTGGATAGCGATCACGATATCGACTGCAAGATCGAGGGCTTTGGCGCGATGAGCCTGAAATCGGAATTCGTCAGGAAAGCGTGACGGGTTTCACGTCATTGCGATTCCGTGTGTCCGGCAACGAGTCGTTTCCGGACACACGGTAATCCGCTGAACGGCCGACGCGAGCGATGCATGCTCACGGGAAAATCGGCGTGGTGGGCTCGGCGCCTTCGAGATCGGCCTTCGGGAAATGCTGCGCGACCATCTGCTCGATCTCATGCTCACGCGAGCCGGGGACGTCGGCCATGATCAGTATCTGGCCGTCGCGTATCGCGTTGCGGAAGCGTTCGAGTCGCGTGTTGGGTTCGTCGACGCCGATCATCGCCGCCGTCCATGCGCCGAAGCCCGCGCCCGCCAGCGTCAATCCGACGACGGCGCCGCCCGCTATCGCCAGCTCGGCGGGCGGAAAGACGAGCGCCACGAGCCCGACCAACGCGCCCGTCGCGCCGCCGAGCGCCACGCCGCGCTCCAGTGCATGCACGACGTCGCTGCTTTGCAGCAGCGATGCCTGAGGCAACTGCTCGAGCGTAACGCTGTGATTCGCGAGCACGTGGATGTGGCGCCACGTGATGCGCGCCCGCAGCAGGTCGTCTACGATCGCCTTCGCTGTCAGCGCGTCAGGTACGAGAAAATAAAGGCGTCTCATGTCGGCTCTCCGTCAAACTTACGGTGATCCGCGAGGGGATGATGCGTTCATCGTACGCCTGTTGAAGCACGCCAGCGCGTGGCTGTCCGCCAATGTCATGACGCGCGGACATAGTGCGGACATGTTGCGCAGCCGCAGACGGCTTGCGCAACGAGGATCGCGCAACGAACCTCAGGCGTGTCCCGTCACGAATTTTTTCGTCGCATGGTAGCCGTGCTTCGTCGCATCGGCGACGGCGTGTCCCGCCGACTGCGCGCCGTGGCCAATCGCATGACCGGCCGACTTTGCGCCGTGGCCGACCGCGCGCGCCGCGTGGCCCACCGCGTGGCCCGTGTCCCGGCCCGCCGTCTTGGCGTCTTCCTTGAACTGGTGAGCGCCCGAAGCGAGGCTTGCATGCGCCAGCGGACTGGCCATGACCAGCGCGGCGACGATGATCGAAATTCTGGTCTTTTTCATGGCCCCGATTGTCCCACGCAGAATGATTGCGCGCGGTATATGGCTGGTAAGCATTCGTCCTTCTTTGTATCGCGATGTTTCCGCTCGTGGCGCGCAAAATATGCCAGGAATATGCGTTTTGCCCGGCGCTTTCGCTGATGCGCGGTTGGTACTAGTCTAGAAGGCGGGTCCAGGACGGACCGCGCGCATGCGCTGCGCGCCAGCCACGTTCATCCGTCCGTGACGCGTTCTCACGTCGTTCTGCGCACCGGAGCGAGGTTCGCCATGCAATTGTCCGCCGTCAAGGTCGTCAAGCCCGAAGCGACCAACTTCATTCTCGGGCACAGCCACTTCATCAAATCCGTCGAGGATATTCACGAGGCGATGGTCGGCACCGTGCCCGGCATCAAGTTCGGCCTCGCGTTTTGCGAGGCATCCGGCAAGCGGCTCGTCCGACGCTCGGGCACCGACGAAAGTCTCGTCGAGATGGCGTGCCAGAATGCGACGAACGTCGGCGCGGGCCACAGCTTCTTCGTGTTTCTCGGCGACGGCTTTTTCCCCGTCAACGTGCTGAACACGATCAAGTCGGTGCCCGAGGTATGCCGCATATTTTGCGCGACGGCGAATCCCGTCGAAGTGCTGATCGCCGAAACGGATCAGGGGCGCGGCATCGTCGGCGTGATCGACGGCTTTCCGCCTGTGGGCGTCGAAAGCGCGGACGACGTGCAATGGCGCAAGGATCTGTTGCGCACCATCGGATACAAACTGTAGCCACTGCGAGTGTGCAAACCTCGCGCTGACGTCGTGCACACGTCGTACACACATCGCGCGCCGCTCGCCAGCCGACCAGACATGGAACAACAACGACGCCTCGCGTCGGGCACGCTATGGCCCGCCATTCTTCGACAGACGGAACACGCGCTACGCTGCGGCGCGATGCAACCGATCGACACGCAACAGGCGGCGATCGAAAGCGGCGGCATCCGCTTTCTCGTGCGGCAGGTGTCGAGCCTGACGCGCAAGGAGCAGCAGCGCGCGCAGGCGGCCAAAGTTCAGACGGCGAAGCGCCCTTCCGTGAACCCGTTCCTGCCATACGAGCCTGATCTGTTCGTCGCCGATATCTCCGACACGCATCTCGCGTTGCTCAACAAGTTCAACGTCATCGATCATCATCTGCTGATCGTCACGCGCGCGTTCGAGCGCCAGGAGGCGCTGCTCGATCTCGCCGACTTCGAAGCGCTGCTGGCGTGCATGGCGGAGTTCGACGGCATCGGCTTTTATAACGCGGGGGCAGCAGCGGGTGCGAGCCAGCCGCACAAGCATCTGCAGATCGTGCCGCTGCCGCTCGGCGATGCCGGTCCGCTCGTGCCCATCGAACCGATGCTCGCGACGGCTGTCGTCGACGGCCCGGCGGCACGCGCGCCGGGTCTGCCGTTTCGGCACGCGTTCGCGCGCTTCGAACCCGATGCGATGGCATCCGCCGATGCGGCCAGGCTCGCGCTTGCCTGCTATCACACGCTGCTCGAAGCGGCGGGCGTCGGCGCGGTCGACATCGACGGAGAACGCTGTCACGCGACGCCATACAACCTGCTCGTCACGCGCGAGTGGATGCTGCTCGTGCCCAGATCGGATGAGCGCGTCGAAGGCGTATCGGTGAACGCGTTGGGATTCGCGGGATCGCTGTTCGTGCGCGACGCGGCGCAGATGGATGTGATCGAGCGGCTCGGCCCGATGACGGTTTTGCAACGCGTCGCGCTGCCCGCGAACGCGTCGCGATGATGCGAGTGATTCGTGCCGAAGCGAGGGAGGCGGACATGCTGAAGATCGTCGCGATGGATCGGATCGCGGCAACGCTGCGCAAGATTCTCGAAGCCCGCAACGCACGCGTTGTCGCCGCGTTGGCGCTCGCGTGTGTCGCGCTCGCGGGCGCGGCGCAGACGCGGCCCGCTTCGTTCGACAGCTTCGCTGTGCCGTCGGGCAGCGCGCCTCATGACGTCGCGCCGTCGCCGGACGGCACCGTGTGGTTCACCGCGCAGGCGCGAGGCTCGGCGGGAAGGCTCGATCCGCGCAGCGGCAAGATAGACAGCATTGCGCTCGGCAGCGGATCGGCGCCGCATGGCGTGATCGTCGGACCGGACCAGGCGGCGTGGATCACCGATGGCGGCCAGAACGCGATCGTCCGTGTCGATTCGAAGACACTCGCCGTCACGCGCTTTCCGTTGCCGAAGGACCGTCCGAACGCCAATCTCAACACGGCCGTTTTCGACAAGCAGGGACATCTGTGGTTTACGGGGCAAAGCGGCATCTACGGCGAGCTCGATCCGAAGCGCGGCACGATGCGCGTGTTCGACGCGCCGCATGGTGCGGGCCCGTATGGCATCTGCGTGACGCCTGATGGCGGGCTGTACTTCGCGTCGCTCGCGGGCAGTTACCTCGGCCATATCGATCCCGCGACAGGCGCCGCGCAAGTCATCGAGCCGCCGACGCCGGATCAGGGCGCGCGCCGCGTCTGGTCCGATTCGCACGGGCGCGTGTGGATCAGCGAATGGAACGCGGGACGCGTGGGCATGTTCGATCCGTCGACGCAGCGCTGGCGCGAATGGCGTCTGCCCGGCGACAACCCGCATGCGTATGCGATCTTCGTCGACGATCACGATATCGTCTGGCTCAGCGAATGGAGCGCGAATGCGCTGGTGCGCTTCGATCCGCACACCGAGCGCTTCGACGTGCTCCCGCTGCCGCGCGACCACGCGAACGTGCGCCAGATGATGGGCCGCGCGGGCGAAGTGTGGCTGTCCGAATCCGCGACCGATCATCTCGTGCGCTACCCGGCAGGCGCTGCAAAAAACTAACGGGCGACTGACGGACGCGACGCCACCGGCGCACGCGCGCATCGCACATCGCGCCGCACCGCGCCGCGGGCAGCTTGTCTGCCAAAAACAGCGGCCGCCCCTACAATAGGCTGCGCCGCAAGATCTCGCGCGCGCCGCGCCGGGCGCGACCCACGCAATCACATGACGAGTTCGCCGATATGAGACTCATGAGACTTCGATTTCTCATTGCCTTTCTCTTTGCCGTCTTCGCGTTTTGCACGGGCGCATCGGCACAGACCGTCGACAGTTCCGATCCGCAGGCGTTGATCAAGACGGTCACGCAGCAGGTGCTCGACGAAGTGCGCCAGCGCGCGATCGAGCCGACCGACATTCCGCGCATCATGGACATCGTGAATCGCGACATCCTGCCGTATATCGACTTCGAGCATACGACGCGTCTTGCAGTGGGCCGCCACTGGCGAACGGCGACGCCCGAGCAGCAGAAGCAGCTCGTCCAGCAGTTCCAGACGCTGTTGATACACCTGTATTCGGGCGCGCTTGCGCAGCTTCGCCCGGACCAGCAGATCGAATATCCGCCGATGCGTTTTTCGCCGACCGATACCGACACCGTCGTGCGCACGATCGCGATCACGAATGCACAGCCCGTCGAGATCGACTACCGTCTGCGCAAGACGCCGCAAGGCTGGCGCGTGTACGACCTCAACGTGCTCGGCGCGTGGCTCGTGCAGACCTATCGTCAGCAGTTCGGCGAGACGATCCAGCAGAGCGGCGGCATCGATGGGCTGATCCGCTTTCTCACCGACCGCAACGAGCAACTCGCGTCGGGCAAGCAGTGAAACGCAACGCTCGGCGATATGAATACGTTCGAGCCTTAAATGCGAAGCAGTGAATGAAACGCCCAGCGCGCTGCGTTATTTCGCGGCGCCGAACAGCTTCGCCAGCGCATCGAGTCCGGTCACTTCCCAGTCCGGCTTCTGGCCCATTTCCTCGAAGACCTTGCCGCCCCGATTGATCCACGCCGTCGGAAAGCCGAAATAACGCGCGCCCGTCGCATCCCATGCATTCGACGACACGAACAGGATCTCCGTCCGGTTCAGCCCGAACGCATGCTCCGCCAGTTCGTACGCGCGATTGTCCGGCTTGTACACGCGCACGGGATCGACGCTCAGCAGATGATCGAAGCTGTTGCGCAGCCCCGCATGGCCGACCACTGCGCCTATCGAATGCGGAGAGCCGTTCGACAGGATCGCCAGCTTCAGGCCGCGCTGCCGCAGTTCGCGCAACGCGTCGGGCACTTCCGCGAACGGTTGCAGATGCAGATACGCATCGGACAGCGAGCGGCACGCGTCGTCGTCCAGCGCGAGGCCGAGATGCCGGCCCGTATAGCGCAACGCTTCTTCCGTCACGTGCTCGAACGGGATATAGCGGTTCATCAGGCTGCGCAGCCACGTGTATTCGAGCTGCTTCTGCCGCCATACGTTGCTGATCTCCTGCCCGCGCCCGGGGAATTGCTCGTCGCATCGGGTGGAAACGGAGTGAACGTCGAACAACGTGCCGTAGAGATCGAATGCAATCGCTTTGATGTGGTCCATGCCATGTTCTCCAGATAAACGCGAAGGTCTTTATCGAGGCCTTAACCCGCAGGCCTCAACCCTTCGCTTCCTTCAATCGCGCCCGATGCGCCGCCACTTTCGCGCGATTGCCGCAGACCGCCATACTGCACCAGCGGCGCGCGTGGCCTCGCGTGTGATCGGCGAAAAGCAGCGTGCATTTGGGCCCTTCGCACGCTTTCACCTGTGTGAAGTCTTCTTCGCAGACGAGCCGCGCGAGTGCTTCCGCGATCGGCATCAGTAACGACTCCGCCGATTGCCATTTGCGCGTCATGCGAAACGTCAGCGCCGTTGCTTCTTCCGGCCCGTTCGCGACGATCTGGCCGTGCTGTTCATCGCGTGCGAGCAACTGGTTGAGCGGCTCCAGCTCGCGCAAGTCCTTGACGGCGAGCGCGCGACCTTTCCTTTTCTGTACGTATCCCCTGAACCATTCGCGCAGACTGCGCGCCTTCGCGGCGACCTCGTCGAGTTCCGCGGACGTGGACTGCGCGCGCAGGGCCGCCAGCACGTCAGCCGGAACCATGCCCGCCTGTTCGAGCCAGCCGAGCAGACCTTCGCCGTCGCTGATCCAGTCGACGGGCTCGTCGACGGGTGTCGCAACCGAATTCAGGAAATCAAGGCCGGGCGCATCGGCCACGAACATCGCCGGTATGACGCGGTAGTCCATTGCGTGTCTAACGTGTGTTGACGATGACTTCATCGTAACCGCTAAAAATCTTCTTGACAAGTTACATCTTCACTTTGTAACCTGCATATCACCGTTTTGACAGTTACATAGGACGAGGCGAAAAGCCCCGATCCGAAGTCGGTAGCAACCCCAACCCTTACGGAGAGAACGCCATGTCCACGATTGCCCATCGCCATGCCGACGTTGACGGCTTCAACGTGTTCTATCGGGAAGCCGGCCGCCCCGGCGCGCCGAAGTTGCTGCTGCTGCACGGCTTTCCGACTTCGAGCCACATGTTCCGCGACCTGATTCCACTACTCGCGGAGCGCTTCCATATCGTCGCGCCGGATCTGCCGGGCTTCGGCCAGTCGGACATGCCTGATCGCAGCGTTTTCGCGTACACCTTCGACAACCTCGCCAACGTGATCGACCGCTTCACCGAAGTGATCGGCTTCGACCGCTACGCGGTGTACGTTTTCGATTACGGCGCGCCGACGGGCTTCCGTCTCGCGCTCAAGCACCCCGAGCGGATCACGGCGATCGTTTCGCAAAACGGCAACGCGTATGTGGAGGGACTGAGCGAAGGCTGGAATCCGATTCGCGCGTACTGGCAGGACCCGTCGCAAGCGAACCGCGACGCGCTGCGCGCGATGCTGACCAAAGAGACAACCGTCTGGCAATACACGCATGGCGTGCCCGACACTGCTGCGGTATCGCCCGATGGCTACTCGCTCGACGACTACTACATGAGCCGTCCCGGCGCGCATGAAGTCCAGCTCGATCTGTTCGGCGACTATCGAAGCAACGTCGCGTTGTATCCGGCGTTCCAGGAGTATTTCCGCACGCATCAGCCGCCGTTCCTCGCCGTGTGGGGCAAGAACGATCCGTTCTTCCTGCCCCTCGGCGCCGAAGCGTTCAAGCGCGACATCCCCAACGCGGACGTGCGCTTCTTCGACACCGGCCACTTCGCGCTCGAAACGCACGCGCAAGAAATCGCCGCGGCCATTTCCGGATTCCTGATTCGCTGATTCGCTGATTCGCGGACGCGTCGTCCGCTTTATCGCATCGCGTCGACCGACGCTGCATCTACCTTGGGAGAATCTTCATGCGTGCAATCGTGCTCGAAAAATTCGGCGGCCTCGATAGCCTCGTCTACACGGAACTGCCGGAACCGGAGCCGCTGGAAGGCCACGTCGTCATCGAAATCAAGGCATTCGGCATCAACCACGCCGAAATGCACATGCGGCGCGGCGAGTGGGCAGAAGCGGCGAAGGTCAGCGGCATCGAATGCGTGGGCATCGTCAAGTCGTGTCCGGGCGGCGAGTTTCCGGTCGGCGCGAAGGTGGCCGCGTTGATGGGCGGCCTCGGCCGCACGATCAATGGAAGCTACGCGGAATACACGCGTGCGCCCGTTTCCAACGTCGCGCTGATCGAATCCGATCTGCCGTGGGCCGAGCTTGCGGCGATTCCGGAAACATATGCGACGGCATGGACGTGCCTGTTCCGCAACCTCGACATCAGCGAAGGACAGACGCTGGTGATTCGCGGCGCGACGTCGTCGTTTGGACAGGCGGCCGTCAAGCTCGCCGTGAACGCGGGCGCAAAAGTGATCGCGACGACGCGCAATCCGGCGCGCTTCGCGATGCTCGACAAGCTGGGCGCATTGCGCGCCGAACTCGAAGGCCCCGATCTGTCGAAGCGCATTGCCGAAGCGAAGCAGATCGACGCCGTGCTCGATCTCGTCGGCAACAGCACGATTCTCGATTCGCTCGCGATGTTGCGGCGAGGCGGCCGCGCGTGTCTCGCGGGCTGGCTCGGCGGCCTCGCGCCCATTGCCGACTTCAATCCGCTGCTGCAAATGTCGAGCGGCGTGTACCTGACGTTTTTCGGCAGCTTCGTGTTCGGCACGCCGGGCTTTCCGCTCTCCGACGTACCGCTGCAAGCGATCGCCGCCGATGTCGCGGCGGGCCGCCTCAGCGCGAAGCCGTCGCGTGTGTTCGGCTTCGATGAGATTCGCGAAGCGCACCGCGTGATGGAAGCGAACGAAGCGGGCGGCAAGATGGTCGTGGTCCACTGACGCGTGATGATCGACGAAACCAGGAGAACGTCATGTCCGGCAAAGTAGCGATCGTCACGGGTGCGAGCCAGGGCATCGGCCGTTCGACGGCCATCAGGCTCGCGCGCGACTTCGATGCGATCGTGCTCGTCGCGCGCAACCGCGAGAATCTGGAGCAGACGGCGAGCGCCGTCAGGCAGGCGGGCGCGGAGGCGCTTGCCGTCGACGTCGATCTGTCGTTAGCCGAAGCGGCTCGACAGGTTGTCGACGCAACGCTTGCATCGTTCGGACGGGTCGACGCGTTGCTCAATATCGCGGGAGCGGTGCCGCAGATCGACGTGTTCGACATGACCGATGACGAATGGGATCGCGGCCTCGCGTTGAAGCTGCATGGCGCGCGGCGTCTGACGGTCGCGGCGTGGCCGTCGCTGAAGAAAACGTCGGGGTCCGTCGTCCTGATGTCCGGCAACTCGGCGCTTTTTCCGAAGGCGCCGTATGCGGCCGTCGGCACGATCAACGCGGCGATCGTTGCGCTCGCCAAGGCGTTTTCGGATCGCGGCATCGCGGACGGCGTGCAGGTCAACAGCGTGCTGCCCGGACCCGTGATGACGGGACGCCGCCGCTCGTATCTCGAACATTGGGCGCCGCTGCACGCGATGACTGTCGAAGAGGCGACCGCGAAGTTTCCGATGGACGCGGGCATCGCGCGGTATGGCACGCCGGAGGAAATCGCCGAACTGATGGCGTTCATCGTTTCGCCGGGCGCGCGATGGATGACAGGCACGACGCTGCGAATGGATGGAGGCGAAGTGAAATCGATCTGACTTCTGAAAGCCGGCAACGCGTTGTGCGTGTGCCGGCCTTCAACCGAACGCAAATGCACGCGCGATCATCGTCATACCCATCGCCATGACGAGCACGCCGGTCGCACGCGCAACGCGATCGCCAGCAGGCGCGAGACGTTCGGCGGTAATGGCCGCCGTCACGAAGGCCATTGCGTAAAGATTCATGATGCCGTCGATCAACAGCACAGCGGTCAGGCCGGCGCAGCAATAGCAGCAGTGCGCGCCGAGGCGAAGGCCATGCAGCCAGGCCGCGCGGGCGTGTGCTGGCAGCGCGCAACCGCTCATGAATGTACAGCGGCAGCACGCAAGATGACGCGCCTTCAACGCACTGAACTGCACCACGCCTGCGATGAGAACAACCACGCCTGCCGCGAAGGGAATCGCGCGAGCGAGGGTCGCGAAGTGCAGCGAGAGCGCCGTCGTCGCGGCGCCCAGCGCGAGCACGGCCACGCCTGCAACGGTCCAAACGAAGAAATAGCCGACGCTCACGAGCGTCGTCAACGGTGCGACGCTTCTACCGTCCGTTCCATTCCTTGCGCGTGTCGAGCCGACTGCCTCGTGATAGCGCCACAGCACGGGTGCGAGAGACGGCAGCATCATCGCGATCATCATCACGAGCCACATGCCGACGAACGACGCTGCGGCGCGCGGCCATCTCTGTCCGCACATCGGGGCCCATGTCATCGACAGGCTCCAGCCGCCGGGCATCGGCATGTCGCCCATCGCCGACATCGACGTGCACCAGACGATCGTCGATGCCGCGCAGACGGCGAAGACGAGTGCAACGATGGCGAAAAAGATCCGCCGCGAGGATCGCCGTGAATTCCGCCGTGAATTCCGCCGTGAATTCCGCCGTGAATTTCGCCGCAAAGCCCGCCGCAAAGTCCGCGACGAAACCGCCCGCTGCGAAACATTGCGCCCGATGGCAGCGCCGATGGTGTCCACGACGAGCCTCAGCGCTGCGCGTATTCGTCGTGACGACGCCACCAGATGCCCTGCTCGTTGCGCCCTCTCGGCGCGCGATCGAGCCACTGGTACATGCCCCACAGACCGTCGAGGCCGCGCGCGTACGTCGAGTACGTGTGATACACGACGCCGTCTTCGATGACGAACGCGCTCATGCCTGGCCGATCGCGCGAGTAGGTCGGCGCATCGGTGCCGCACGTGGCGGCGAACTCGACGACGGGTTTCGGCGCAGGCTCGACGTCCATTGCGTGCCCGCCGCGCTCGAAGTTGTACTCGACGTCGCCGGCGCGCTGCTGCTCCTCGGTGAACGACACGTTGAAGTCGAAGTTGAAGTCGCTGCCGCTCGCCGATGCCCACGGAAACGTCCAGCCCATCCGCTTCCGGTACGCGTGCAGTTTGGCGAGCGGCGCACGGGAAACGGCCGTCAGCATCACATCGTGATTCGCCAGATGAACGGCGAAGCCGTTGAAGCCGTCCGCAATCGACGAGCACGACGGGCAGCCCGCCGTATAGTCCGGCCCGAACATGAAGTGATAGACGAGCAGTTGCGATCGTCCCCTGAACAGGTCCGAGAGCGTGGCGCGCCCGTCATCCGTGTCGAACGCGTACGCCTTGTCGACGCGAACCCAGGGCAGCGCCTGACGTTGACGCGCCAGCTCGTCGCTGCGCCGCGTCAGCGCCTTTTCCGCCTCCAGCAGTTCGAGCCGCGCAGCCAGCCATTGCTGGCGTGTTCCTGTTGTATGAGTGGTCATCGTGGGTTCCTCCGTTGAATGTCGCGCGCCGGTCGATGCGTCGCCGATGCGCCGTTTTCGTGAATCGACGTGTGCTAGATTAGGGCCGCCCATCGGATGGATGGGAGTGACAAATGTGACGGGATTCGGATGGACGCACTCATCGCCGCTGCGGCGCGCGCGCTCGCGGCAGGTGATCCCCTCGGCGCGCTGAACCGCGTCGCGTTGCGCGACGACGCGCCCGCGCTCGCGCTGCGCGGCATCGCGATGGCGCAGCTCGGCGATCTCGTTCGCGCGAAGGCGCTCGTGCGAAGCGCGGCGCGCGCCTTCGGTCCCAAAGAGGCCGTCGCACGCGCGCGATGCATCGTCGCCGAAGCCGAAATCGCGCTGGCTTCGCGCGACCTCGGCTGGCCCGCGAAATCGCTCGACGCCGCGCGCGCGACGCTCGAAGCGCACGGCGACCATCTCAACGCCGCGCATGCGCGGTATCTCGAAGTCAGGCGCCTGCTACTGATCGGCCGTCTCGGCGAGGCCGAGCGCCTGCTCGACGGATTCGATCCCGCGCCCTTCCCGCCCGCTTCGAGCGCCGCGCACGAGCTGATCGTGGCGGGCATCGCGATGCGCCGGCTGCGCACGAAGACGGCACGCGCCGCGCTCGCTCGCGCCGGGCGCGCTGCCCGTCACGCGGGCATTCCGGGACTTACGGCCGAGGTCGAAAGCGCTGCGCGTCTGCTGGACTCGCCGGCTGCGCGGCTGATCGCGCGTGGCGAAGAACGGCTCCTGCTGCTCGACGAAGTGGAGGCGCTGATGGCGTCGAACGCGCTCGTCGTCGATGCATGCAGGAACCTCGTGCGCGATGCGGGCAGTGTCGTCGCGCTCGCGACGCGTCCCGTGCTGTTCAATCTCGCCCGCGTGCTCGCGGAGGCGTGGCCCGCCGACGTGCCGCGCGATACGCTCATCGCGCGCGCATTCCGGATGAAGCACGCCGACGAGTCGCATCGCGCGCGCCTGCGCGTAGAGATGGGACGGCTGCGGACGATGCTCGGCGCACTCGCCGACGTCACGGCGACGCGGCGCGGCTTTGCGCTCGTGCCACGGCGCGCGCCCGAGGTCGTCGTGCTCGCGCGGCCCGTCGAAGAAGAACACGCGGCGATGCTCGCTTTTCTCGCCGATGGCGAATCGTGGTCGAGCTCGGCGCTCGCGCTTGCGCTCGGCGCGAGCCAGCGCACGGTGCAGCGCGCGCTCGATTCGCTTGCGGCGGCCGGCAAGGTGCAGTCGTTCGGGCGCGGGCGCGCGCGCCGCTGGATGACGCCGCCGATGCCCGGATTCGCGACGGCTTTGTTACTCCCCACGCCGCTACCCATCGACTAGCATGAGAGGCTCGACGCTTCACCGACCATTGTTACTCCCCACGCCGCTACCCATCGACTAGCATGAGAGGCTCGACGCTTCACCGACCACCTTCACCGCCCCCTTTCACTTCTTCACCGACCAGGATGGCAGCATGAATCGATCAGCCGCTGAAATCGTGCGTGAATATGGACCCTTTCCGGGCATCGACAGCGTGCATGGCGTCACGTATGACGGCCGGAACGTCTGGTTCGGCACCGGCGACACGCTACAGGCGCTGGACCCCGAAAGCGGACAGACGACGCGCTCGATCGGCGTCGACGCGGACGCGGGTACGGCGTTCGACGGCCAGCACCTGTTTCAGATCGCCGACGGCCGCATCCAGAAGGTCGATCCGCAGACGGGCAGCGTGCTCGCGACGATCCCCGCGCCCGCCGGCAGCAACTCGGGGCTCGCGTGGGCGGAGGGATCGCTGTGGGTTGGGCAGTATCGCGAGCGGAAGATCCATCAGGTCGATCCGCAGACAGGGGCGATTCTTCGCACCATCGAATCGAACCGCTTCGTGACGGGCGTGACGTGGGTCGACGGAGAACTGTGGCACGGCACGTGGGAAGGCGACGAGAGCGACTTGCGGCATGTCGATCCGCGTACGGGCGAAGTGCTCGAAATGGTCGAGATGCCGGAAGGGGTGATGGTGTCGGGACTCGAGTCCGATGGTGCAGACCGGTTTTTCTGCGGCGGCGGGGGCAGCGGGAAAGTGCGTGCCGTCCGGCGGCCGAAGAGGGAGAGCGAGGTTGGGGGGACGGTTGGCACGGCGGGCGTATGAACAGGGCTTTCGGCGTGCGTCAAAATAAATGAGGATGCCTGTTCTGTGCATCACGCTTTTATCAGGCCATGCAATCGTATGGAGCCGCCTGCATCTCCCGACAGCATATTGCAGCGATCCGCAAAGAGGCGGCTTGCTATCGCGAGCGAACCATCCAGCCCCCACCCCACAGCCTCGAAACAGCATTTACAGACGATTACACATTCGCACACCCACACCTCACGGCCGCTCATACAATCCGTTGCATCCGAAACGGCATCAGGGAGACAGCAATGGTTCGATCGAAGACGGCCGTGGCCGCGGCGGTGTTTTTCCTGGCCTGCGCGTCCGTGCCTGCATTTGCTCAGGGCGGGGGCAATGGTGGTGGTAACGGTGGGGGCAACGGCGGCGGAAGCGGAGGCAACGGCGGCGAAAACGGTGGAGGCCATGGCGCCGGCGTCGGAGCCGGCATGGGCCACGCGGGCGGCATGTCGGCGAGCCACATGAGCGCCAAGGGGCTCGCCAATACCAACGGCCACGTCGCGGCCGACCGCGACAAGGGACAAGACCGGGCCGCCGATCGCGCGAGCATTCACTCGCAAACCCACATCGGCCAACACGTGAATCGCGGCAAGCGTACGGCGACGGGCCGCACGGCGACACATACGTAGTGCACGCGAGTAGTGCACGCGACACAGAGGCAACACAGGGGCGACACAGAGGCAACACAGGGACCACACGGCGGCAACACAGGGACCACACGGCGGCCGCTCCCGTTCGGCCGCCGATAATGGATGCCGCTCCACAGCAAGCCTGATCAGCTGCGCTTGCTCCTCAAGCTTGCATCCGCGCGGTAGCGTCCGAGGGCCGACCCCACGCTCACCCCCGCTCCACCTTCTCCACCCGCTTCGCACTGCGCGCACGCTGCGCAGTCGCCGACGACAACGGCCGCATCAACTTCGCATACTCCTGTTCGAGAAACGGCTCCGCATGTTCGAGCAGAAAGCGTCGAAACATCACGCACGTCGGCGACAGTTGCTTCGAGCTCAGATGCACGATCTGCCACGTGCGCTCGACGGGCGTGCCGTTCACGTCGAGCAGCGCGATCTCGCCGGTGCGCAGTTCGAGCGCGAGCGTATGCAGCGAAATCAGGCTCACACCCATGCCCGCCATCACGGCCTGCTTGATCGTTTCGTTGCTGCCGAGCGTCACGCAGCGCGCCGGCGTGAACAGATGCTGCCGGAACGTATGTTCGGCAACGGCGCGCGTGCCCGAGCCCGGCTCGCGCAGCAAAAACGTATCGCCCGCCAGCTCCTGCAAATCGAAACGGCGCGCGTGACGCAACGGATGCCTAACAGGCGCGATGATCACATGCGGATGGTACGCAAGCGGCTCGGCTGTCGTGCCCAGCTCCGGCGGCGGGCGACCCATGATCGCGAGATCGGTTGCGTTGTCCTGCAACAGCCTCAGCAGCGTCTCGCGATTCCCGACTGAAAAATGCACGTCGACCTTCGGAAACTGCTTCGAATACAGCGCCAGCAGCTTCGGCGCGAAGTAAGTCGCCGAACTCACGATGCTCACCGCGATCGTGCCACTGTCGGCCTGCGCGAGCGAGGACATCGTGTCCTCGGCGTCCTTGATCTCGCCGAGAATGCGGCTCGCGTGATGTGACAGACGCTCGCCCGCTTCCGTCAGCGTCAGCCGCCGCGCGATGCGCTCGAACAGCGGCATGCCGATCGCCTCTTCCAGTTGCCGGATCTGCATCGACACGGCGGGCTGCGTCAGATGCAATTCTTCCGCCGCGCGCGCGAAGCTCGGCAGACGGCTTGCGATCACGAAGATCTGCAGTTGCCTGAGCGTCAGCGAGCGGATCAGATTCATGATGCGTTTTCCCAAACGCGTTTCGACGGGCAGCGAGCACGCCGCCCGTCATGTCACGCAGCGTCCATCCAGGTTCAGCGAAAATCAGCGGCTCGCACGCGGTGCATTGGCGGGTGTCTTCGGTGCCTTCGGTGTATTCGGTGTCGAAGGCGCGCCGTGCGCGGGCGGCGACAGCTTGCGCACCGACGTCTCGTAGCTCACCGATTCCGTCTTCACGGGATGCGTGAAATCGCCGTTGTCGCCGGGCACCTCGGTCAGCAGCAACGACACGCCGCCAGGCACGCCATCCGCGAGGATGAACGTATAGCGCTTGCTCGTGTACTGCGGAAAACGCTCCGCGTTCGGATCGTTCAGATACGGTTGAATCACGATCTTGCGCGCCTTCACCGGCTTGCCGTCCACCTGCGCCGTCGCATCCGTGACGGGCGGCCCCGCCGCGAGCGCGAGCCGCACGCGTTGCTGGAAGTAGCGACGCTGTCCGCCCGTCGACTGCTCCATCTCCGCGATGTCGCGTTCGAGAAAATACAGAATGATCGGGTTGCACGGCAGATCGCCGGGCAACGTCGCCTTGCCGTGCGCATCGGTAACAGTCGCGTCGCTCTTCGCGTTGTCGTCGCTCGCGACGAGCACGCGAACCCGGTCCGTCGACTTCTCGGGCGGCGCCGATACGACCAGCGAATAGTCGAGCTCCGTCTGCGACGCGACGCCGTGCAGATGCGGCGTGAGAAACAGCAGCTTTTCGGCGGGCGCGATGGGTGTCGTATCGGCGGCGAACGCGGCCTGCGGCACAGCCATCGACGCAACCGTCGACACGGCCACCGACACGCCGGGCGGCACCGCGACCGCCGTCATCGCCGCCGTCGCAACAGCGCCGCGCACGGCAAGCGCACGTGCAAGCGCGCGTGCGCATCGTGCCGGCTTGCGCATCATTTCGGCGAATCCGTCGCGACGGGTGCGCTCGCCAGCGGCAGCAGCGGCACGTCGTAGCTGGTCAGAATCTGGTCGATGTTGCCCTGATGCGTGGCGATCCACTGGTCGATCTTGTCGTGCCATGCTTTCTCGCCGTTGCGCACGCCCATCGAGATTTCATAGTCGAAGCGGATGCCCGGCTGCGGCGGGAACGGCACGAGCTTCACGCGATCGCTCGCCTGCTTCGCGAAGTAGCCCGCAATCGGCCCCCAGACGAACACCACGTCGACCTTGCCCTGCGCCAGATCGCGCTGGATCATCTCGCCGGGAAACGCGTTCGGGTCGCCGCTTTGCGCGCGATACGACACGGCCTGGTCGATCAGATTGTTCGACAGCAGCCAGTCGACGGCAGGCGTCTGCGTGAAGATGCCGAGCTTCAGCTTCTTCAGCTGATCGGGCGGCAGCTTCAGCAGATCGGTCGGCGTGTTGATGTTCGCGAACTCAGGGCGTTTCTGGAACACCATCGCGTAGGTCGAGTGCAGCCAGGGCCGCGTGGTCGCTGTCATGTCGTAGCCGTGCGGCACGCCGATCACGAGGTCGCACTTGAACTGCTCGGTGTTGGGCAGCTTCTCGCGCAGCGTATGCCGCACGAAGCCCATGCGCTGCGGGAAATACGTGTATTCGAGCTTGTAGCCGAAGTCTTTGGCCATCGCGGCCGCAATCTTGTTCTCATAGCCCTCGCCCTTCTCGTTCGAGAGCGGCATGTTGTTCGGATCGGCGCACACGCGCAACACCTTGTCGGCGCCGTCGTTGTTCGGCAGATCCGGCGCGGGCGCACCCTGCGCGCGAGCGGCTGGCCCACCAGCACAGGCCCAGCACAGCGTCAGCATGGCACAGGCAACATGGACGGCTAAACGTCTGCGATCGGACATAAAGGTCTCCCGGGTTAGCGTCATGCGATGCTCGGCATACGGTCACTCACGTCACTCACGTAAGCGCGTCACGAAGAATCACATGACGTGACGTCGTGAAGCTCATTTTGCATCGATCGCCTGCAGATCGCCCGGTTTGATCTTGCCGTCGGAGCGGCCCTTCAGGTACGCGTAGAGGTTTTCCCAGTTCTTCTGCATCATCGAACTCGAACTGAAGTCGGGCATGCCCTTGTCGACACGTCCGCCGAATACGGTACGGTGAAATTCGTTCTTGTCGAGCGTCTTGAACGCGTCGATCAGCGACGGGCCCACGAGGCCCTCCTGCTTCGCGCCATGACAGCGCTCACAGGCAAGCGCACGCCATGTCTTCCAGCCCAACAGGGTATTGTTGTCGACCTTGTCGCCATCGACGACCTTGTAGGCGACCTGCTGGACCTGAGGCGCGCCCGACGACTGCCCCCAGCTATTGGTCATAACGACAGGTAATGCGCCCAATCCCAGCAACGTACCTGCAAGCGACAGCACAACACGGCCTTTCATGCGTTCGTCTCCCTTACTCTGGTCCCACGCAACGTCGTTGCGTGTTTTCGATTGAACTGCTCTTGACCTGCTCTGCGACTGCAAGGTGACTGCCGTGCGGCGCGTCTGCGTTCGACGCGCCGCCGGCGCCGCCTCGAGTTTTCATCGAAGCCGAAGACCGCATGCGGGCGTCTTCGGCTACGTCACTGCTGCTGCGGAACTGCTTCAGGGTCAGTCCTGAACCAGGCCTGAATCAGCCCTTTTCGCCCGGAATGGCGAACACGAACAGCGTGCCGCCGAGGGCCGTGTACTTCGCCAGTTCGCGGTAGCCACCGACAGCGCCCAGGCCTTCCGTCGACTTCTGCAGGCCGGCTGCCATGCCGATGCCCGCCCAGCCGCCGATGCCCGAGTACACGCCGATGAACTGCTTGCCCTGATACTGATACGTGAACACGTTGCCGATGATTCCCGACGGCGTCTTGAACTTCCACAGCTCCTTGCCGTCCTTGATCCGAACTGCCTTGATGTAGCCTTCCAGCGTGCCGTAGAAGACGATGCCGCCCGCCGTCGCCAGCGCGCCCGACCACACCGAGAACCGTTCCGGCTTCGACCAGACGATCTTGCCCTTCGACGCATCCCACGCGATGAAATTGCCCATTGCGCCGTTTTCGTTAGGACCGGGATACATCGACAGCGTTGCGCCGACATAGGGTTGTCCCGACACGTAATCGACGTCGAACGGCTCATAGTCCATGCACACGTGATTCGTCGGCACGAGGAACAGACTCGACGACGGATCGAATGCCGCCGGCTGCTCGTCCTTCGAACCCAGCGCGGCCGGGCAGATGCCCTTCACGTTGTGGTCGGGGCCCGCTTTCTGCGTCGAATACGTTGCGTTGCGGATGGGAAGACCGCTCTTCAGGTCGACGCTATCCGCCCAGTTCACGGCCGGGTCGTACTTCTGCGCAACCAGCAGTTCGCCTGTCTCGCGATTGAGCGTGTAGCCGAAGCCGTTGCGGTCGAAGTGCACGATCGCGGGCGTCTTCTTGCCGTTCACTGCGATGTCGGCGAGGATCATCTCGTTGACGCCGTCATAGTCCCACTCGTCGTGCGGCGTCATCTGATAGACCCACTTCGCCTTGCCCGTATTCAGGTCGCGCGCGAAGATCGACATCGACCACTTGTTGTCGCCGGGACGCTGCGTCGGATTCCACGTGCCCGGATTGCCCGTGCCGTAGTAGACGAGATTCAGCTTCGGGTCCCACGCGTACCAGCCCCACGTGGTGCCGCCGCCGAGCTTCCACTGATCGCCCTTCCAGCTCTTGATCGACGAGTCCGCGCCTACCGGCTGCAGCTTGCCGTCGGCCCAGGTCATCGTCTGTTGCGGATCGAGCAGCATCTCGTTGTCGGGGCCCGTGCTGTAGGCGATCCATGCCTGCTTGCCCGTCTTGATGTCGTAGGCGATCAGACGCCCGCGCACGCCGAACTCGCCGCCGGAGATGCCCGTCAGCACCTTGTCGCCGAATACGTGCGGCGCGTTGGTGTTGGTTTCACCCGCCTTCGGATTGCCGTTCTGCGCTTTCCAGACGACGTCGCCCGTCTTCGCGTTCAGCGCGACGAGCGTCGTATCCGCCTGTTGCAGGAAAATCTTGCCGTCGCCGTATGCGAGCCCGCGGTTGACGGTATCGCAGCACATCACGGAGATCACGGCCGAGTCCTGCTTCGGCTCGTACTGCCACAGGAAGGTCTGATCCTTGAGGCTGATCGCGATGACCTTGTTGGGGAACGGTGAGTGGATATACATCGTGTCGCCGATCACGAGAGGCGAGCCTTCGTGACCGCGCAGCACACCCGTCGACATCGTCCAGGCGACCTGGAGTTTGCCGACATTGCTTTCGTTGATCTGCTTGAGCGGGCTGTACCGGTGATTCGCATAGTCACCTGCCTGCGACGCCCAATTCGAGGGGTTCTTGAGCAGCGAGTCCAGTTGCGGATCGGCATAGGCCAGGAACGAGTTCAGCGCCGTCGCAACGAACACCGCCAGTCCGAGAACCAGGGTGCGTACGTTCATGTCTCCTCCAGAATGATGTACTGGTTAAACCGTCCAGTTACCGATGACACGCTACCGGGTCGCTCCAGCCGCGCCTCTGGATGCAGGTAACGCCTTGTGCTGGGCCGGGTCCATTGCCCGACTCATGCGTATGACGGCGGATCGCATATTCCATGCCGGTCGTGGCCGCACGCCAATCGCACGCCGCCACGTGGCGCTGTGGCGTCAACGTGTTCCGCTTCGCAAGCGGCGGCGAGACATACTGTGTCAGATACGCAAACAATCCATTGCACGGCTGGGGCGCATGTCAGCGGATTGCAATCGGCTTTGCTTCGAAACGGAGGCCGGCATCGAATCGCCATCGGCACTAAGCTTCCATATGCAGATCCATCACATCACACGAGCGGAGGCCCGCCATGACGCAAAGCGAACAGGTGTATTCCGACGAGGAAATCCAGAAGAGGCTCGAAGGCCCGTTGCAGCACTGGTATCTGGAAGACGGCTGGCTGCGGCGCAAGTACCGCACGGAAAGCTGGAAAGGCACGCTGATGGTGGTCAACGCGGTCGGCCACCTCGCCGAGGCCGCGTGGCATCACCCGGATCTGACGGTGTCGTATGCGTTCGTCATCGTGAAGCTGAAGACGCACACGGCTAAGGGCATCACGGACAAGGACTTCACGCTCGCCCGCAAGATCGAGGAAGTGATCCAGTGGCAGCCGGGCAAGGAAGGCGGTCCGCTCGAAGGCACGCCGTCGGACGATCAGCGTTTCCGCTATATCAAGTACGACGCGCCGAAGAGTTGAAGCATCAAGGAGCCGACGCGGCGAAAACGGCGCGCGTGGCCCAGCCGCCGCGCGCGCATGAAGCGCGGCGCTGCCGTTTTGCAGCGAGCCGCGCGTGACGGGCCGTGACGCGATCGTGCAGCGACGCGCCGCGTTGCGGACATGTGTAACGCGGCTGTATCGCGGCTGTGTCAGGGCTGTATCGCATTCGACACGCGATGTCGCTGCGAGCACGTCGCTGGCCGCGCGCGATGCCGCTGCGATGGTGCCGCCACATCGTAGCCATATCGCCGCCACATCGCCGCCGTATCGCCGCGATGCCGCCGCGCAGGGCTGCCGGAAGGCGTCGAGGCCCGCGCCGATATTCGCCCCATCGCCCGTGGTACGGCTCTTGCCTGACGATGGGAACGTCCCGGCTCGTCTGGCCGCCCCACGCACACCCCATTCGACAAGGAAGCTTCGCATGCGGATGTCATCCGAACGCACGTCGGCCTTGCCAGCCCTCTCCGCGATCACCGTCGAAGCGCCAGGCCGCCTGCACATGGGCTTTCTCGATCCGGGCGCATCGCTCGGACGCGCGTTCGGCAGCGTCGGCGTCGTGATCGAAGGCTGCTGCACGCGCGTCACCGCGCGGCACGCCGACGACCGGCTGATCGAAGGCGAGCCCACACCCGCGCAGCGCGAGCGCATCGAGCGCTATCTGGCGCTGCTGCACGACGCATACGGCGGGCCGCCCGTTTCCATCGCAGTGGAACAGGCCGCGCGCGCCCATTGCGGCGTTGGCTCGGGCACGCAGCTCGCGCTCGCGGTCGCGACGGCGTATGCGCGTCTCGCGGGCATCGACGCGACGAGCGCGGAACTCGCGCTACGGCTCGGACGCGGCGCGCGCTCCGGCATCGGCGTGCTCGGCTTCGATCACGGCGGGCTGATCGTCGATGGCGGCCCGGGCCACGCGGCATCCCGCAGCGGCGCACATACGGGATCGTCGGCGTCCCGCGCCGCGATGCTGCCGCCGCTGCTTGCGCGCCAGCCCTTTCCCGACGACTGGCGCATCGTGCTGATCGACGACACCACTCGCGAAGGCCTGCACGGCGAAGACGAGCGGCGCGGCCTCGCCGCGTTGCCGCCCTTCCCGCAGGAACTCGCCGCGCACGTGTGCCACCAGTTGCTGATGCGCGTGCTGCCCGGCATGGCGCAAGACGATTTCGATTCGTTCGCGGCCGGCGTCAGCGCGATCCAGCAGTCGATCGGCGAGTACTTCGCGCCCGTGCAAGGCGGCGTGTATTCCAGTCGCGCCGTCGCGGCCGCGTTGCGGGCGATCGGCGCGAACCAGACGGCGGGCCTCGGGCAAAGTTCGTGGGGGCCGACGGGCTTCGCGTTCGTGCAAAGCGCGCAACGCGCCGACGAGGCGCTCGCCGCCGCGCGCGCGGCGACGCGCGCGTTTCCGGGCATCGTGTGCTCGGTCACGCGCGGCCGCAATTACGGCGCGCGCTTCTATGCCGTCCAGCAGCCGCATTTCGGCGTGGACGCACGATGACCCGCCCGATGAGCCGCCCGATGAGCGCCAATCAACGGGAATCAGCCCATTCAGCCCGAATCGCCGCCCCTGCCGCCGGATCGAATCTGCGTGTCCCGACGGATCGCGCACGCCCCGCTACCGACTCCCCCCAATGAGCCCACGCCATGTCCACAACCACTGAAAGGCCTTACATCCTGCACATGTTCACGCCGACGCCGCAGATGAGTCCGTTCGACGTCAACATGGCCGCCGATGCCGGTTATCAGATTCTCGTGCCGTACTGCGAGGTCGACGTGCGCAACGTCGTGCAGCTGACGCAGGACGCGATCTTCTCGCGCGGCCCGAAAGGCGTGTCGCGCACGGGCATCTTCATCGGCGGGCGCGACGTGATGCTCGCCGCCGACATGCTCGACCGCGCGCGCGAAGCGATGGTGCCGCCGTTCGAAGTCTCCGTGTTCGCCGATCCGAGCGGCGCATATACGACGTCGGCGGCGCTCGTCGCGCTCGTCGAATGTCATCTGAAAGCGCAGTACGGCGAAGAACTGAAGGACAAGCAGGTGCTGATACTCGGCGGCACGGGCGCCGTCGGACGGATCACGGCGGCCATCGCGGCGACGCTCGGTGCGCATGTCTCCATCGCGAGCCACTCCGATGCGGCGCGCGCCGAACGCGCGAGCCAGGACGTCGACGAACGCTTCGCCATCCGGACGACGGGCGTCGGCACGAGCACGCCCGATACGCTGCATGCCGCGCTCGCGCGCGCCGATATCGTCTTCGCAACGGCGACGGCGGGCGTGCAGGTCGTGAGCGCCGCCGATCTCGCGCACGCGCGGCGGCTCGTCGTCGCCGCCGACGTCAACGCGGTGCCGCCCGAAGGCATCGCGGGCGTGAACGTGATGGACGACGGCAAGCCGCTTGCGGGCGCCGCGCGGCCGGACGCGATCGGCATCGGCGCGCTTGCGATCGGCAACGTGAAGTACCAGGTCGAGCATCGCCTGTTCACGCGGATGCGCACGGCCGGCAAGCCCGCCTACCTGGGCTTCGTGGAAGCGTTCGACGAGGCGCGCGCCGTCGTCGCCGAGCGCAGCTAGTGCGCTGAGGAACGACGTGATGTCCGTGATGTCCGCGACCGCCGGCCACTTCGCCGAGCCGCGCGCGCAGCCCGACGGGAGCGCGCCGTTCGTCGCGGTGGCGGGGCTGTCGGCGCGCATGCTCGCGCAGTCGGCGGCGCATGCGGGTTATCAGGTGGCCGCGCTCGATCTGTTCGGCGACCGCGACACGCGGCTTTACTCGAAGCTGTGGATCGATATCGGCGGACAGGGCCTGTCGATCGATCGCGGCAAATTGCGGGCCGCGCTGCAGCGTGTTGCGCGCTTGCCGCGTCTGCTCGGTTTCGTGACGGGCAGCGGCCTCGAACCGCATATCGACGTCCTGCAACACGCAGCGCAGCTGCCCCGGCTGATCGGCAACGATGCCGATGCGACCGCCGCCGTGCGCGAGCCGCGGCGCTTCTTCGCGATGCTCGATGAACTCGGCATCGCGCATCCCGATGTGGCGCTCGAGCGGCCCGAGCGTCCCGAAGGGTGGCTGCGCAAGCAGGCCGATGGCTGCGGCGGCACGCATATCCGCGCGGCGGCAAACGCAGACGCAGACGCAAACGCCGATGCAGAAGCCGACTCTTCCCGCTACTTCCAGCGAATGAGCGCAGGGCTTTCGATGTCGGCGCTCTTTATCGCCGCGCGGCGTGAAGCGTCGATCGTCGGCTACGCGGAGCAGCTTTGTGTTGCGAGCGGCGCGTTGCCTTATGTGCATGCAGGTTCGCTCGGACCGATCGATCTGCCCGCGCGCGTGACGGAACAGATCGGCTTCGCCGTGCGCTCGATTGCATCGCGCGCGAATCTGCGCGGACTTCATAGCCTCGATTTCCTGCTCGACGGCGATGACGTCAGCGTGCTCGAAGTCAACGCGCGGCCATCGTCGACGATGGCGCTGTACGAACGCGCGTCGCGCGACGCGTGGCCGCGCGGTCTGCTCGCCGCGCACATCGACGCCTGTCTGGACGATCGCCTGCCCGCCGCTCGCACGAATACGCCGATGAATACGCCGATGAACGCGCCTTCGTGCCGCGTCGCGCAACAGGTCGTGTTCGCGCCCGAAGCGTTCACGGCCACGCGCCGCTTCAGCGACGCCTTGTACGTCGATCCCGTCTGCCACGACATCCCGAACGCGGGCACGCGGATCGAAGCGGGGCAGCCCGTCTGCACCGTGCTCGTCACGGGCGATTCGCGCGCCGCGCTGCAACGCGAGCTGCAACGGCATACGCAACGTCTCCTGCAACGCATTGAAATTTGCCTCGAGCCCTCCCATGAATCCGTCGACTGACATGGCTGAACCCGACCGTCATCCACCGCCCATCGCCCGCGATGCGCCCAGCGTCAACGCATCCGCCGCGCCGCTCGTCGCGCAGCTTCTGACCGACGCAGCGCGGCTGCGCATCGCGTCGTCGCGCCATGCGTTCGGGCCGACCATCGTCGATGCGGGTGTCTCGTCGCCCGGCTGCGCGGAAGCGGGCGTACTGATCGCGCGCATCTGCATGGGCGGCCTCGGCCGCATCGAGACGCGCGTGAGCACCGAACTCGAGCCGCTCTGGCCCGCGACGATCGAAGTGCACACGTCGTCGCCCGTGCTCGCGTGCCTCGGCAGCCAGTACGCGGGCTGGAGCCTGTCCGCGACCAAGGAGCAGAACAACGGCAAGAAGTTCTTCTCGCTCGGCTCCGGTCCGGCACGCGCGCTCGCGGGCAAGGAGACGCTCTTCGACGAACTCGGCTATCGCGATCGTCACGACGCGGGCGTGCTCGTGATGGAAGTCGGCCAGCCGCCGCCGCAAGCGGTGCTGGAAAAAATCGTCAACGATTGCGGCCTCGCGCCCGAGCGGCTGACCGTGATCGTCACGCCGACACATTCTGTCGCAGGGACAGTGCAGGTCGTCGCGCGCGTCGTCGAAGTCGCGCTGCACAAGACGCATGTGCTCGGCGTGCCGCTCGCGGAGATCGTCGAAGCGAGCGGCACCGCGCCGCTGCCGCTGCCCGCGCCCGACGGGCTCGCCGCGATGGGCCGCACAAACGACGCGATCCTGTACGGCGGACGCGTGCATCTGACGGTGACGCGCGATGCCGTCGCGCGGCGGCTCGCGGCCGAGTTGCCGTCGTCGAATTCGCGCGACTATGGCCGCCCCTTCGCCGACATCTTCGCGTCGTTCAACCACGACTTCTATCAGATCGACCCGTCGCTGTTCGCGCCCGCCGAAGTATGGGTGAGCAGTCTCGAAAGCGGCACCACGTATCGCGGCGGGCGGCTCGACGCAGCGTTGCTGCAAGCGCTGTGGCAAGGCGACGCGTTCGCTTCCGCCGACGATCCCTCCGATGAAAACGCCGCCGGGCCCGGCACGCCGGGCGTCACCACGCCGGGGGCGCCATGAGCGATCCGCGATCGGGCGAACTGCTGGCGGGCGGACTGCGCGTCGCGATCATGACGGACGAAACCGGCTGGCACACGGGACGCCTCAAGAAGGCGTTTCGCGCGCGCGGCGTGGAGGCGCGCTGCGTCGATCTGGCCACGTGCCGCATCGACACGACGTGGTCCCCGTATGGCCTCGCGATTCCCGGCTTCGCGCGCGAGCTGCCCGATGCCGTCTTCGTGCGCGGCATCGCGGGCGGCACGTTCGAGCAGGTGACGCTGCGTCTCGGCATCCTGCATGCGCTGCGCGAATGCGGCATCCCCGTCTATAACGACGCGCGCGCGATCGAGCGCAGCGTCGACAAGTCGATGACGAGCTTTCTGCTGCATCGCGCCGGCGTGCCGACGCCCGCCGCATGGGCGACGGAATCGGCGGCGTTCGCGCAGCGCGTGCTGATGCGCGAGACGGCCGCGCGCCATCAGGTCGTGCTCAAGCCGCTGTTCGGCTCGCAAGGCAAGGGGCTGCGGCGGCTCGGCGCGAGCGCGGCGCGCGACGGCACGCTCAAGCCGTTGCCGTCGCTGCGCGGCTATCAGCAGGTCGCTTATCTGCAGAGGTTTGTCGACACAGCGGGCGCGGGCAGCGTCGGTGGCGCAACCCGCGGCACGAGCGCAAGCCGCGCGGGCTTCGACTGGCGCGTGCTGGTGATCGGCGGCCGCGCGGTGGCCGCAATGCGGCGCGTCGGCGGCCGCGGCTGGATACACAACGTCGCGCGCGGCGCGCAATGCGAACCCAGCGCGCTCGATCCGACACTCGCGGCCCTCGCCGAACGCGCGACGGCGGCGCTCGGCCTCGACTACGCGGGCGTCGATCTGATCCCCGACCCGTCGATGCCCGATGACGCCGGCGTGCCGCTCGTGCTCGAAGTGAACGGCGTCGCCGCATGGCGCGGATTGCAGTCGGTGACGTCGATCGATATTGCGGCGGCGCTCGTCGACGATCTGCTGGACCGCAAGCTCGCGGGCAGCCGCGCGGCGGCGCCTGCTGCATTGCCGCTCCATGCAGGCCGCTGACGATCCGCTCTCGCGCGCGCCCGACGCCTTTCTGCGCGCGTGCCGTCTCGACGTCGAAACGGCGAAGCCGGGCAACGTCAGCATCGCCAGCGCGGGGCATGGGATGGAAGCCGTGCAGTTCATCGACAGCGCCGAGGCCGCCGCGCCCGCGCTGTTCGCGCGAGGTGCGAGCGTCGGCGCGCGCATTCTCGATGCGGTGACGCGCACGCAGCAGGTCGCCGGCTGCAATACGAACCTCGGCATCGTGCTGCTGATCGCGCCGCTTGCAGCCGCGCTGGAAATCGCCGGCATCCCGAAGCATCGCGCATTGCAGGCGTCGGAATGGCACCGCTGCGCCGAACGCGTGCTCGCCGCGCTCACGGTGGACGACGCGCGCGCCGCCTATCGCGCGATCGCGCTGGCGAATCCGGGCGGGCTCGGCGACGCACCCGATCAATCGGTGCACGCGCCGCCGACCGTCGATCTGCGCGCGGCGATGGCGCTCGCCGCCGATCGCGACAGCATCGCGCGTCAATACGCGAACGGCTTCGCGGATGTGTTCGGCGCGGGCCTCGACGCGATCGCGAAGTCGCATCGCGCGACGCCCGCCGCGCTCACGCTCGATGTGTTCCTCACGTTCCTCGGCACGTGGCCCGACTCGCACATAGTGCGCAAGCATGGCGCGGCAGTGGCGCAAAGTGTCACGCGCGAGGCACGCCGGCGTCACGCTCGATGGCGCGCGACGGACGACGCGCAGAGCGTCGCGCAACTCGATGCATGGGACGCCGAACTGAAGGCGCAAGGCCTTAACCCGGGCACGAGCGCCGACCTGACTGTCGCCACGCTCTTTATCGCCGCGCTGCTCGATCCGCTGCGCTTCGCAAGCGGGCGCGGCTAGCCCGGAACGAAGGGCGCAAAACGCAGGCAAAACGCACGAAAACGCCGATTGGCATGTTTCCTGTTAGACGAGAACGCGGTGCGTCCCCCTCATACAACTCGCGGCGGGCTCCACGCGTCGCGAGTTCGTCCCACGTCGACAGATCCCAATCATTGGAGGAACAGCATGGCCAAGATCAACCGCGTCATGGTAGGCGAGTCGCTTATCGGCGAAGGCAACGAAGTGGCCCACATCGATTTGCTGATCGGGCCGAGAGGCTCCGCCGCCGAGTCGGCTTTCTGCCACGCGCTCACCAACAACAAGGACGGCTTCACTTCGCTGCTCGCCGTCGTCGCGCCAAACCTGATGACGAAGCCCAATACCGTGTTGTTCAACAAGGTGACGATCAAGGGCGCCAAGCAGGCGGTGCAGATGTTCGGCCCGGCGCAGCATGCCGTGGCGCTCGCCGTTGCGGATTGCGTCGAAGACGGCACGATCCCGAAGGACGAAGCCGATGACCTGTTCATCTGCGTCGGCGTCTTCATCCACTGGGAAGCCGACGACGACAAGAAGATCCAGGAGTTCAACTACAAGGCGACGCGCGAAGCGCTCCAGCGCGCGGTAGCAGGCGAACCGAACGCCGCCGAAGTCGTCGCGAAGAAGTCGAGCGCCGCGCACCCGTTCGCGCCGAACTAACGCGCGTTGAAGCACAGTCCGGATAGTGACAGGCGTGTTGCGTGCGCGAGGCGCGGCAGGACGGAAGCGTTCTGCGGCGCCTCGCGCCGCGCGCTAATATCGATGTATGCAGAACGCTCAAGCAGAGGCTTCGACATGACCTCATGTTGTCGCGCGGGCATCGCGGTCGCGGCGCTCGCGTGTGTTTCGCTCATCGCGCCACTCGCGTCGGCGGCCGGTTCCGCCGGCGGCGGCGCGCCACCTGCCAAAGGCTACGACTACCCGACGCAAGGCCGCGTCGAATACGTGCTCGGCTGCATGGACGACAACGGCCACGATTTCGCCAACGTCTACAAGTGCTCGTGCGCGATCGACAAGATCGCGGCCGCGCTCCCCTATGACGAATACGTCGAGCAGATGACCTTCTCGAAGTACGCGTCGCTCGGCGGCGAAGGCGGCAACGAATTCCGCGTCGACCGTGCGCGCGCGCAGACCAAAAAGTATCGCGCGTTGCAGGAAGAGGCCTATCAGTCATGCGGGCTCGCGAAGCCCTCGCCTTCCGCATCGAAGTGATGCGTGCGCGGTGAAACCCGCGCAGCGGCCGATCGAGACGGGCAACGCGTAGTGGTGCAGTTGCGCAGTTGACGACCCGCCGACACCGGCGGGCATAACGCGTGCGTGCGTATTATGCGTGGCCGTCGCCGCGCCGCCGTTCGATGATCACGCCGACGGCGGCGACGTCGTCGAACTTCGCGGGCTTGCACAGCTTCACGCGTACCCAGTGCGCGCCGAATCTAGCGATCAGCAGTTGCGCGATCCGCTCGGCCAGCGCCTCCAGCAACTGGACTTTGTGCGTTGCAAGAAGCGTGTGCAGTTCCGCGCGCACGGCGGCGTAATTGACCGTATCGCCGATCTGATCCGTCTCGCACGCGCGCAGCGACGGCACGCCGATCGACAGATCCAGCTGGATGGGCTGCGGCTCGTGCAGTTCGTCGGTGTCGATGCCGATCACCGTCTGCGCGACGAATCCCTCGATATACACGATGTCGAGCGCGACGCGCGGCGCAGTGGCCGGTTCGGTCCGCTCGGCGGGCGCGGGCATCGGGCGCGCGCTCGACGGCAGCACGACAGTGAAATGGAGAGGATTGCTGGCTGGATTGAAACGGTCCATGTGTGTGCTCCACCGTGGGCGCATCGTCGTTGATGAAGCCGCGCGCAGCGCCGCGGCGCGTTGCCGGGTTCCATCGGCCTCTGATGCAGGAAAACCCCGACTGGTAATGCGAAGCAAAAAGCACGCGCACTGGCCCATACTGGTACGACTATTTATTGATGTATCGCGACACGGGTTGTACAGTGATTGCTGAGTGCTGTTAAAGGCATTCAATCGACATATCAAGCGGTTCATCCACGCGCGCGACAGACGCGCGGCACATCGAAGTACACGGGGAAACACTTACATACAGCGCCGGCCGTCGCGCTTCGCATGTCGAAGCGGGTATCGAGCCGGACGCATCGGAGACGCCCCTGATGTCATCGCTCGTTGACATAGATTCGCACGTCCGGGATGTACTGAACATCGTCAACAACAAGTCTGCCACGTGTTCGATGAGCCCGTCGGTGGCGCAGTCGTGGACGCGCTGCCTCGTCGAATTCGGCCTGGACCCCGGACGTTTCGTGATGCCCCCGGTGCTCACGGAGCACGAACTGAGCATGGCCCGCGAAGCAGCGGGCGATCTGATCGCCTGCTCGAAACTGGAGATGACGACGCTCTATCAGCAGCTCGCCGATCCGGAACTGGCCGTGATTCTCGTCGATGCGAACGGCGTGATCGTCCATCAGGTTTCGTCGGTGCCGTTCGGCGAGACGGTCGCCGCCGACGGACTGCGCGCGGGGGCCGTCTGGAGCGAGCGCGAAGCGGGCACGAACGGCATGGGCACGTGCCTCACCGAGCGCGAATGCCTCGCCGTCTACCAGCACGAGCATTTCTATCCGCGCTATACGTCGCTCACCTGCTCGGCCGCGCCGATCTTCGACGAACGCGGCTCGATAGTCGGCGTGCTCGACGTGACGAGCCGCTCGAAGATGCTGCAGCAGCATTCGCTCGTGCTCGTCGGCATGTCGCGGCAGATGATCGAGAACCGGCTGATCGACTCGCGCTACCGGCGCGCGAACACGGTCCACTTCCATAGCCGTCCCGAGTTCGTCGGCACGCTGCACGCGGGCAAGCTCGCCGTCGACGACGAAGGCGTCGTGCTCGCGGCCAATCGCAGCGCGCTGTTCCAGCTCGACCTGCGCTCGCCCGACCAGCTGTGCGGCAAGCGCATCGAAGAAGCGTTCAGCGCGACGCTCGAAGACATGATCGCGCGCAGCATACGCGGCTCGTTCCATCCGATCACCGTGTATAGCGCGCATGCGAACAACCGCTTCTTCCTGATCGCGCAGACGCCGCGCGACGCAACCACGCTTGCGGGCGCGAATCACGCAACGTCGGGCATCGCACGCGGGCCCTGGAGCGACGTGTCGATCAATCGCAGTGCGCGCACGAAGAGCACGCGCGACGCACGCGACGCGAAACCCGCCGCAGCGGGACTCGACAAGCTGTCGCATCTGGAATTCGGCGATCCGCGCATGGCCGCGCAAAGCCAGCTGGCCGCGCGCGTGATCCAGCGGAAGATCCCGATCATCCTCAGAGGCCAGACGGGCACGGGCAAGGAAGTGTTCGCGAATGCGCTGCACAGCATCAGCCCGAACGCGGCGGGCAGCTTCGTCGCGGTGAACTGCGCGTCACTGCCTGAAACGCTGATCGAAAGCGAGCTGTTCGGCTATCGCGCGGGCGCGTTCACGGGCGCGCAGCGCGAAGGACGGCGCGGCAAGATCGTGCAGGCGAACAACGGCACGCTGTTCCTCGACGAGATCGGCGACATGCCGATGGCCTTGCAGGCGCGCCTGCTGCGCGTGCTGGAAGAGCACGAGGTGACGCCGCTCGGCGCGGAAACGACGATCAAGGTCGACTTCCAGCTGATCAGCGCGAGCCACCGCAATCTGCTCGATCTCGTGCAGCGCGGACTCTTCCGCGAAGACCTGTACTACCGCCTGAACGGCATCGAAATCAATCTGCCGCCGCTGTGCGAGCGCGCCGATCTGCTACCGCTCATTCATCATCTGCTGGAAAGCGAATCCGACGATCCGCCCGAACTCAGCGCCGAAGCGCGCCACGTGCTGCTCAACTACGCGTGGCCGGGCAACATCCGGCAACTGCGGCACGTGCTGCAAATGGCAATCGCGCTGTGCGACGGGCCGGACATCCGATGCGCGCATCTGCCGGCGGAGATCGTCGGCGAGATCAACGGCAACGGCCGCAACAGCAGTGGTAACAGCAGCGGCAACAACGCCGCGCATCCGCGCGCAGGGGCTCCCGCGCTCGCCGGACCGGCACACGCGCCCGCGCCGCCATTCGACGACGACACCGATCTTTCCGCGCTCAACGCAATCCAGGTCAAGGAGCGCGAAACAGTGCTCGCGATGCTCGACGAACATCGCTGGAACGTGAGCAACGTCGCGAAGACGCTGGGCATCAGCCGCAACACGTTGTACCGGAAGATGCACAGGCTGCACATCCGGCTTTCGCACGACGGCTCGCCCACTCCGACGGATGTTGCGCCCGGCGCATGAGTGGCATGTATGAGTGGCATGTGAATCGCGCATGAATGCACCGTCGCCCGCCCGCCGCCCCGGCGATTTCCGCCCCGACGCGCGCTTTGCGTGGTGCATCACGGGCTCGGGCCATATGCTCGAAGAATCGATCGACGTGGCGCTCGCGCTGCCGGGCGTCGATCTGTTTCTGTCGGCGGCCGGCGAAGAAGTGCTGCCGCTTTATGGCTGGCCCGTGCCGAAGCTGCGCGAGCACTTTCGCGTGATGCGCGACAACAGCGCGAGCAGCGTGCCCGTCGGCATGCTGTACGAGGGCTTCTATCACACCGTCGTGATCGCGCCCGCGACCAGCAACACGGTCGCCAAGTGCGCGCTCGGCATCTCCGACACGCTGCCGACCAATCTCTACGCGCAAGCGGGCAAGCAGTGCGTGCCCGGCATCGTTTTCGCATGCGACACCGAGCCGAGCGTCATCACGCAAAGCCCGCACGAGTGGGTCGAAGTGCGGCCGCGCGCGCTCGAACTGGAAAACGTCGAGCGGCTTGCGCGCATCGAGCACACGACCGTCGCGCGCTCGCTCGACGAATTGCGCGCGGCATTGAGCGAACGGCTATCGAATCTCGGGCTCGCATGGAACACATCGTCTTCCTGACAGGCAGGCTCGCCGAAAAAAGCGTCGTGCAGGTGCTGGAAGGCATGGCGAACGCGCCGTTCACGTGGGAAGTGCGCGAGATCGGCTTGCAGGTCGCCGCGCTGATGACGGCCGACATGATCCGCCGGCGCGTCGCGCTGCCGCTGCACGCCGATCGCATGATCGTGCCGGGCCGCTGCCGTGGCGACCTCGCCGCGTTGAGCGAGCACTTCGGCGTGCCCGTCGAACGCGGACCGGAAGAAGCGAAGGACTTGCCGCAGCACTTCGGGCAAGCTGCGCGCAAGTTCGATCTGTCGCGCTACTCGACGGAAGTCTTCGCGGAGATCGTCGATGCGCCCCGGCTCGACCTCGACGGCATCGCGGCGCGCGCGAAGGCGTATGCGGAGCAAGGCGCGGATGTAATCGACGTGGGCTGTCTGCCCGACACGCCGTTTCCGCATCTCGAAGACGCCGTGCGCATGCTGAAGGCGGACGGCTATCGTGTGAGTGTCGATTCGATGCTCGCCGAGGAGCTGTTGCGCGGCGGCCGCGCGGGCGCCGACTACCTGATGAGCCTGAACGCCGACACCCTATGGATCGCCGACGAAGTGAGCGCGACGCCGATCGTCGTCGGACGCGAGCCGCGCGATACGGCGTCGCTGCATCAGGCCATCGACACGATGCTCGAACGCGGCCGGCCCTTTCTCGCCGATCCCATTCTCGATCCGATTCCGTTTGGCTTTGCCGCGTCGATTGCGCGATATGTCGCGCTGCGCGAGCGATATCCGGATATCGCGATCATGCTCGGCATCGGCAATCTCACCGAACTGACCGAGGCCGACACGAGCGGCATCAACGCGGTGCTGCTGGGCATCGCGGCGGAGTTGAACGTGTCCGCCGTGCTGACGACATCCGTCAGCCTGCATGCGCGGCGCGCGGTGCGCGAGGCCGATGTCGCGCGGCGCGTGATGCATGTCGCGCACGACGCGCAGGTGCTGCCCAAAGGCATCGACCCTGCGCTTTCCGCGCTGCATGCGAAGCGGCCTTTTCCATACGATGCCGATGAAATCGCGGCATTCGCCGCGCAGGTGCGCGATCCGAATTTCCGCGTGCAGGTGACGACGGACGGCATTCATGTGTACAACCGCGAGATGCATCTCGTCGATGGCGATCCGTTCGCGCTGTATCCGCATCTGAAGCTCGAACACGACGGCGGCCACGCGTTCTATATGGGCGTGCAGACGGCGCGCGCCGAAATCGCGTGGGAGCTGGGCAAGCGTTTCGATCAGGATCAGCCGCTGGATTGGGGCTGCCAGGTCGACCGGCCGGAAGAGAATCTCGACGTGTGGTGCGGGCCGGGGACGACGAGGAAAAAGGGCGCCGACTAGCGTTGCTTGCGGCGTTGCTCGTGGCGTTGCGCTTCCTCGTGCGTGCAGGAAAAAAGGCTGACGGCCCCGCGCGGGGTACGGTCTACAGGCCGTCAGCCAACCACACAACCGAGACGCACGACCGAGACGCACGACAACACGCCCCCGCCAGCGTCACATATTCACGCCCTTGCCTGCCGGTCGCGCAACTGCAGGATCATCGGCGTGAAGATAAGCTGCATCGCCAGCCCCATCTTGCCGCCGGGCACGACGATCACATTCGGCCGCGACATGAACGAGTCGTGCAGCATCGTCAGCAGATACGGAAAATCGATGCCTTTCGGCTTCGAAAACCGGATCACGACGAAGCTCTCGTCGGGCTGTGGAATCTCCCGCGCGGTGAACGGATTCGACGTATCGACGGTCGGCACGCGCTGGAAATTGACATGCGTGCGCGAGAACTGCGGACAGATGTAGTTCACGTAATCCGGCATGCGCCGCAGGATCGTATCGACGACGGCCTCATGCGAATAACCGCGCAGCGTCTGGTCGCGATGCAGCTTCTGGATCCATTCGAGATTGATGATCGGCACGACGCCGACGAGCAGATCCGCATGCTGTGCGATGTCGACCTTGCTGGTCACGGCCGCACCATGAAGCCCTTCGTAAAACATCATGTCCGTGTCCGGCGCAATGTCCTGCCACGGCGTGAACGTTCCCGGGTCCTGCTTGTAGACGATGGCGTCCGCGTCGTCGTGAACATACCGGCGGAACTGGCCGGTACCCGACGCGCCATAGCTCGAAAACAGCTGCTCCAGTTCTTCGAGCAGATTCGCATCGGGACCGAAATGGCTGAAATTCCGGACGCCGTCCTGCTCGCTCCGCCGCAGCGCTTCGCGCATACCGAGACGGTCATACCGATGGAACGCATCCCCTTCGATGATCTGCGCATTGATCTTCTCCCTGCGAAAAATGTGCGCGAAGCTTTTCATGACGGTGGTCGTGCCCGCGCCGCTCGACCCTGTCACCGCGACGATCGGATGTCTGACTGACATGCGTTGTCTCCTGTCCCATTGCAAAGCTGCCGGCTGGAGTTGGCGCTTTAGCTGTCGGCTGGAGTTAGTGCTTCAGCACTTACTGCAGCCCCATGCAGAGCCCTTGCGCCAGCCCCATGCACAGCACTCACTCCCGTCCGATGCAGAGCTATCGATGGCAGCAAGCGCTTCAACGCATGCTGCCATCCCGTGCAGGCAACGCATCAAACCGACGCTTCCGGAAGGAACAACGAGCGCTCACGAAAAAGCGGCGACGTAAAAGGCGCGTCGATACCCAGATCGTGCTCGCGGTGATAGCGCCCGATGCGCGCCACTTCGTTCGCCGAGCCGAGTATCAGCGGCATGCGCTCATGGAACGCGCGCGGCGCGGCGTCGAGCACGCGCTCGCGTCCCGTCGTCGCCATGCCGCCCGCCTGCTCGACGAGAAAGCCGAGCGGCCTCGCGTCGTAGACGGCGGAAAGCCGCCCGCGCATCGCGGAGCGTGTCCGGTAATCGCGTGGCATCAGGAAGAGGCCGCCGCGCATCAGGATGCGATGCACTTCGGGCACCAGCGCATCGCTCCAGCGCAGGCTGAAATCGCGCTCGCGGCAGCCCGCGCGGCCCTCGCGGCACTCGCGCACGTAGCGGCGCACGGGCGGCTCCCAGAAGCGCTCGTTGGACGCGTCGACGGCGATCTCGGCCGTGTCGTCGGGAATGCGGATCGACGGATGCGTGAGCACGAACTCGTCCGTCTCGCCATCGAGCGTGAAGCCGTGCGTGCCGTCGCCGAGCGTGAAGACGAGCATCGTCGCGGGGCCGTAGATCGTGTAGCCGGCTGCCGCCTGTTCGCGGCCAGGCGGAAGGAGCGGCGCGCCATAAGGCTCGCCATTGTGTTCGCCGCCGGATTCGACATACGCGCCGTCGCGAAGCTCGCGGTTCGCCGCATCGCTGGCTTGCGACTGCACGCGCATCACCGAAAAGATCGAACCCGCCGTGCCGTTGACGTCCGCGTTCCAAGGGCAGTTGAGCGGATCGAATGCGAGCTGGTATGCGGGACTGCTCGCGTCGTTCGCGTTGCCGTTGCCCGAAGCCGCTTCGGCCCGCTTGCGCCGGCGCGCGGAGTACGCGAGCACGGCGCCGCTCGCGACGGAATCGGCGTGCGCGCTGTCGCCGAGCGTGCCGCGCGCGAGCGCGGCCGCGATCGCCTTCACCGATGCGGCGACTTCATGCAGCACCGCCTGCAACCCGGTGGGTGGCCGCGTCGACATCGAAAGCCCGGCATCGCCGCTCAGGAACCTCGTCAACGTGATGTTTGCGTGACGCATGATGCTCTCCTGCGAAGTGGTAAATCGGATTCGGTGGCGTGGCTCGCCTCGTCACCGATGGATTCGGAGAACACGCTGCTCGCGCGGATATCGGCGGCGTCAGCAGCGTCAGCGCGGCGGGGTCGGCGCTCGCGGCGCCACTTGGCGCACCCGCGAACAAACGATTGGCGTCGCGCAGGCGCGCGCGGTGATCGGGCGCGCTTCCGACGAGCCGCTGTGCGGCGATTTTCGCGGATACGCGTCCTGATGGGCGCGAGGCCGGACAGATCGCGGTCGAGTCCGTCCGGCTCGCCAGCGATGCCCGATTCGCGAAAGCGCGCGGGCAGATCGACTTGCGGATGCGCGCCCGGCGGTTGCGCTTTCGTCTGCGCTTTTGTCCGCGCTTTTGTTCGCGCTTTCGCGTGTGCCCTTGTCGGCGCTTTGGACGCGGTTTTGCGCTCCGCTTTGGAGTGTGCTTTCGGCTCCGCTTTGTCGTCTTCAACGACGGCGTTCATGACGATGTCTCCCTGTCGACCTCGGCTGGCGCATCGACGGGCGTTTGCGTCGACCAGAGTTTGGCGCTTTAGCGCGTTACTCCCGTTCGAGGCTTGCTCCCGTCTCTTGCGTTGCCCGGGTCCCATGCAAGATGGTTGCCGTATCGCGTTTTGGTTGGCGCGTCATGGAGGCAATCGGACGCTGGCGCGGTACGGCGTGCGCCGTCGTCGGCGAATAGCGCTGCGTGCGCCTTATCGGAAATGGGGGAAATGCTTGTGGGCATCGACGTCCGCGAGCCTTGCAGGTCACTGTAGGCGGCGTGCGGGATGAAGTGAATTCACGATTTTTTTCGGCAGGCTTAAGCGATCCGTTAACACGCGTGCACATAACGCAAAATGCGTCCACAATGGGATATCGGCTCATGAAACACTTTGCTGCGGTTCCGCTACAGTAAGGCGCGTAAGCTGGTTCGGGGCGCGTCACAGAGCACACTTCCCGGTGGGTTGGGTGTCTGGTACGACAGTTGCATCAGCAACATGGGCCGACGCGATCGGGTGTCCTGCACGTCACAGAGGGCGTCGGTCGCAATGGGACCGCCGTTTCCACTCGTAAAGGAGGACGACTATGCAATGGACTACCCCTGGCTACACCGATATGCGTTTCGGCTTTGAAGTCACGATGTATATCGCTACTAGATAGCCGGCCGGGGCCGGCCCGGTTTTCGGGCTGGCCCTTTTGCTTTTTTTTTGTCTGTGACGCTGTTTGGTTTTTCTGATGTCTGCGACGCTGTTTTCTTTTTGCCCTTAGCGCGGGCATCTGCGCTGCAGTTTTGTTTTGGTCTTTTTGGCTTGCCGCCGGCATCCGCGTTGCGCCTCGCGGCGCGGGCGTTGCCCCTGTGCGGGGCGGCACTTACTTTCTTTGCCGCCGCAAAGAAAGTAAGCAAAGAAAGCGGGCGGGCTCACACCGCCAATGCTTGACCTTTACCCACGGGCGCTCAACGTCCCCGTGTTTCTTGCGGCAATGTGCTCGCTCTCATTCGTTGCCCACGCTCTGGCCAAACGCCTGACCCGCTTCATGCACACATGGCACAACGAAGGGTATCGAAGATTCAGCGCCGCATGTCGGTAGTGAACGAGGCTGCAGTGTCGTACACGGCAACGCCCGCACTGGGTGTATCGCGTAGCGAAGGTTTCCTGTGCGGCGCGAATGCCTACACACAGTTCGCCGCAAGGGGGCTTGGGAATATTCGATGTCGCGCGCCGCAGTTCGGGTGCATGATGCAGGCGAGGCGTCAGATAAACACGTTGGCAACGCGCATGAGATAGCACGCTGCCGTATGAAACACGGGGACGTTGAGGGCCCGTGGGTAAAGGTCAAGCATTGGCGGTGTGAGCGGCTTTCTTTTGCCTACTTTTCTTTGCCGCTGCAAAGAAAAGTAGGTGCCGCCCCGCACAGGGGCAACGCCTGCGCCGCGAGGCGCATCGCGGATGCCGGCGCCAAGCTGTAAAGTCCCGAGCAAAAAGCATCGCAGACACAAACCGCATCGCGGATGCCGGCGGCACACTGAAATAGCGAAACGAACGCGGATGCCGGCAACAAACCATAAAGACCAAAACAAAAAGCCCTCGCAGACACAAAAGCCAAAAGGCAAACAGCGTCGCAGACAGAAAAGAGAAAACCCCTTCCATGATCCATGAAACAGTAATCACGACAGCGTCAAGCGATGGCCACCCCCACGTGGCGCCGATGGGTGTGCGCTTCGAACATGGTCTCGCGATCCTCGCCCCTTTCAGACCGTCGAAAACCCTCGACAACATCCTCGAAACCCAGGCCGCCGTCATCAACTTCACGACCGACGTGCGCGTCTTCGCAGGCTGCGTGACGGGCGCGCAGCGCGACTGGCCGACCCGCGCCGCAAGCCGCGTCGGCAGTGTGCGGCTGCAGCAATCGCTCGCGCACACCGAGCTGCTGCTCGACCATATCACCGACGATCCGCAACGCCCCGTGCTCCACATGCGCTGCGTGCACAGCGAAACGCACGCGCCGTTCGGTGGATTCAATCGCGCGCAGGCGGCCGTCGTCGAAGGCGCGATTCTGGTGAGCCGCCTCTTCATGCTGCCCGCCGACAAGATCGACCGCGAAATGGCCTATCTGCAGATCGCCATCGACAAGACAGCCGGCCCCGATGAGCTCACCGCGTGGCAATGGATCACGGCCGCCGTCGAACGCTTTCGCGCAACAGGCACCGCGTCGGAGAAGGGGAAAAGCAGCGCGCCCGCGCCGTCGCACGCCGGCACGACGTGATGCCGCCAACCGCACAACGCCGCGTACTGCCCACGCACCGCTCATGCGCTGCCCATGCACTGCCCACGCACGGCCTACGCACCGCCCATGCATCGCCCTACGCACCGCCCACGCTTCGCCTACGCACCGCCCATGCATCCCCTACGCACCGCCCACGCTTCGCGCAACCATCGCCAACGCATCGCACATCCGGAGACTTCGATGACCGCACTGCTCGCCAGCGTTCGCTCGACGGAAGAAGCACTCGACGCCGCCGCTGCCGGCGCCGATCTGATCGACCTGAAGGAGCCGCTCGACGGCGCGCTGGGCGGCGTGCGCATCGACGATCTCTGGCGAATTGCGCATGCGCTGCGCGCGCGCTACCCGGTCAAGCCGATCAGCGCGACGATCGGCGACCTGCCGTCCGATGCGCTCGATACGATAGCAGCGCGCGTCGCCGAAGTCGGCGATGCAGGCGTGGACTTCGTTAAAGTCGGCGTGACGCCGGGGCCGCATGCGCACGCGTGTCTGACGCACCTCGCCGGCCTGGACGCGACCGTGCTTCCCGTGCTGCTGTCCGACGACGGCGTCGACGCGTCGCTCGTCGACCATGCGGCGACGCTCGGCTTCGAAGGCATCGTGTTCGATACGGCGGGCAAGACGGGCCGCACGCTCTTCGATTGCATCGACGGCGCGACGCTCGCGCGCTACGTCGCGACGATACGCGCGTCAGGTGCGATGGCGTGCATCGCGGGCTCGCTCGGCTGGCCACAACTCGATCAGATTCGCGCGCTCGCGCCCGACGTCGCCGGATTTCGCACGGCGCTTTGCGAAAACGGCCGCATGTCGAGGCTCGATCCGCGACGCGTCGCGCAATGGGCGGACGCGCTGCATCACGCCGCGCCGAGCGCAGCCGCATGATGCGATGCGTATGCGCATACGCGGCGCGCCGTACCACCGCAGCGCCGACACGAACGCTCAAAGCCATTCAAACCGCCGACGCATTCAGCAGCCGCTCGCGCACCAGCGCGACATCCGTCTTGCTGAACAGCTCGACCTCGTAGTTCGCCTCTTTCACGTAGTGGACGAAGCTCGGATCGACCACGCCCTTCGACGCAAGCGTGACGAGCGGCACGCCTTCTCCGACGGGGCATGACTTCACGACCATCAGGCGCTCGGCGTTCAGCGTCGTCGACAGCCATGCGGCGAGGCTGTCGGACGTCGTGTCCCAGTTGGTCATCGAATCGGGCGTGACGCGCATCAGGCACACGGGCATCCACACGGCGACCTTGCCCTTGCGCAACGCTCGGCGGATCAGCTCCTCGTTCGTCGCGAGCACGAGATCGGGCAGGACGGCCTGCATCAGAAGCGCGTATTGCGTCATCGCGAGCAGACACATGTTGTGTGCGGCGAGATCGTCGAATTGCCATTCCTGCTGATACGCGCGCACGCTGTCCGCAAAGTCCCCGCCGCCGGGCACGATCACGACGCGCCCGCCGCCGACTTCCCAAAGCTGCGTGAGCCAGTCCCGCAGCGACGGGTCGTGACTCAGGCTTCCCCCGATCTTCACCACCCACATGTCTGTTACCTCGCTCTCGTTCGACTCCACTGCGGCATTTGCGCCGCGCTGATGGCCCCCTGCCTTGCCCACGCTGATGCTTGTCGGCGCCTTGCTATGCGCCACCCGCCCGATGCCGCGAGTCCGCACGCGGCCACGCGTGGAGCGCATTGACACGTGCCGCATGCCGCGCAGCGACATACGCCTGCGGAAACGTTCACGCAGCGCGCGCCACGTCCCGCAGCCACATACGCTCGGCGAAACACGCACGCAACGCGCGGCATATCGCGCAGCCACATACGCTCGCAGAAACGTTCACGCAACGCGCGTCGACGCTCGCCGTTGCTCGAACCCGTTCGCCATCAGCAATGCGACGGCGACACTCGGCGCGCACGTCGCGATCCATTCGTCCGCGTGCTCGGGCGTGCTCGCCGCCGTGCGCGTCAGCGTGCCGAAGTCCACGTATTCACGCGCGTCGGCGCGCGCCAGCGACGCCGCCAGAAATCTCCCGCATCCCGCGCCGACAATCGGCGCCCCTTGCAACGACGGATGCGCTTCACACACCTGCGCGAAACTCGCGCCGATCGCCTGCAACTGCGCGTCGCGCCATGCCTGCGCGAACTCGCGCCATTCGTGCGCGGACGCATCGGCGGCATCGCGGCCGATCATCCGCGCGAGCCGCGCGCAACTCGCGGCCACCGTCTTCGGACCGTTGTCCGCGCTCGCGTGCTGATCGTGCGGCGGCCATAGCTCGCCCGTCAGCCGGTAGACGTCGGCGCTCGTCGCGAACCATTCGTTCATCACGCCCGCCGTCTCGCCGCGAAACGCGATCCGGTGCGCGATGCCGCACAGCGGCGTGCGCACGACGCCGTGATACGCGAGCTCGCCTGTCGCGAGGCGCGCCGCATCGTTGGCGCCGCGCGCCGCGACGCGCCCCGCGACGACGGGCACGATATCCGTCGTCGTGCTGCCGATGTCGATCAGCACGCAATCGCGCATGCGCGTCGCGACGTATTGCGCCGTCGCGAGCCAGTTCGCCGATGCCACCGCTCGCCATTGCGCGACGCTCTGCGCGGCGTCGAGCCAACCGGAAGCGCCCGCAAAAAAGACCGTTTCGCTGCCGATGCGCGCGGCAAGCGTATCGACGATCGCGCGCACGCCGTGCTCGCGGTCCGCGAACAGGTCGACCATTTCGCCCGTCATCGTCACCGCGTGGCGCGAGCGCGCGTGAAACGCATCGGGCCAGCGCGCCGCCACATCGTCGATTGCGCGATGCAGATGTTCGAGCCCCTGCCATAGCGGACAGGCCCATTGGGCGATATCGTCGACGGCACCCGACGCATCGACGCGCGACACCTTCACGTGCGCCCCGCCGACATCCCAGCCGAAGATCGCGGCTTCGCTCGAAGCAGAGGACGCGCTCATGTTCCCGTTCCGCAAGTGGAGAACGCGTTGTTGGCAGCGGGACGCTCGCGGACATGCAGGCCGTGCGCCGCGAGCACATCGGCGGCGAGATTGCGGCCCAGCCGCGCCGACTGACCCGCATACGCGACGGTCGCGCGCGGATTCACTTCGATGACGACAGGGCCACGGCTTGCATGCCACACGACATCGATCCCGACGAATCCGCGCAGCCCCGGCACGGCGGCCGCGACCTGCTGCGCGAGCGCATCGAGCGCGCGGCCTTGCGCGCCGTTGCGGTCGATGCAGCCGATCTCCACGCCTTCGAAGCCGACCACCTGCCCCGGATGCCCCGCCACGGCCGCCGCCACGCCGATGCGCTGCCGGTTGATGCTGACGAGCGTCGCACGCGATCCATCGCGACCGTCGCCACCATCGCAGATCAGCGACACGCTCAGCGGATCGCCGTCCACCCATTCCTGAAGCACCGTATCGCGCCCCGCCGCGCAGCGCGCCGCATATTCGGCGCGCGCGCCGTCCGCATCGTCGAACACATGCGTGTCGAGGCCGCCCGCGCCGTCGTCGGGCTTGACGACCCAGCGCCGCTGCGTGCGCGCGTCGATCTGCGCGGCTTCGAGCGCCGGCGTCACGGCGATGCCGCGCGACGCAAGGCGCTGCGCTGTCGCGCGCTTGCTCGACGCGAGCGCGATCGCTTCCTTCGTGCAGCCTATCCAGCGCGCGGGGCCGACGGCATCGGCGAGATCGAGCATCAGGCCATCGCACTCGGGCGCGACGATCCACGCATAGTCGTGCTCGCGCGCCGCTCTCGCGACGAATTCGAGCATCGTTTCGCCGGGCTTCGCGCGACAATGCGCGACGCCTTCGTCGACGGTTTCGAAGCGCGAACTGGCGAAGCTCACCTGCACGCCGTCGAGCTGCCGCAGATCGCCGACAATCGCATCGCGCATCACGCGCCCTTCGACGACGAGCGCGCTCAGATCCGCGAGGCTGCTGTTGTCCGCGAACTGCCGGTCGATGCCGCCGCCGGTGAGATACTCATAAACCCAGAGCTTCATCAAGGAACGTCTCCGCATGCAGGTGATCCCGGTACTCGATCTGCTCGACGCTCACGCGGTGCGCGCGATACGCGGCGACCGCGCGAACTATCGGCCCATTCAGTCTTCCCTCTGCGCGTCGAGCGAACCGCTCGCCATCGCCCGCGCGCTGCTGGCCGCGAGCCGCGCGCATGTGCTGTACGTCGCCGACCTGGGCGCGATCATGTCGCGCGATGCCGACCCATCGACACTCGCCACGCTCGCCACGCGCCTCGCCGATCGACGCCGGCACGACCCGCAACAACCGCCGCTCGAAATCTGGCTCGACGCCGGCTATGCCGACTTCCCGTCGATGCTCGACCACTTCGCGCGCATCGCGTCCGCCATCGGCGCCACGCATGAACACGAGGCGATTGCGCGCATCGTGCCCGTGTTCGGCTCCGAATCGCTGCGCTCGCCCGATGCGTTGCGCGAAGCCGAGTCCGCCGGCTATGCGCCGATCCTGTCGCTCGATCATCGCGGCGGCCAGCTGATCGCGGCACCCGACATCGCCGATGCGCTGCGTTCGCCTTCGACATGGCCTGCGCGCGTGATCGTGATGACGCTCGATCAGGTCGGCGCCGATGCAGGCCCGGACCTCGATACGTTCGGCGCGATCCGTGCGCAAGCGGACCAGCGAGGCGAGCCAGGCCAGCAAGGCCAGCGCATGCTGATCGGCGCGGGCGGCATCCGTCATCGCGACGATCTCGATGCGGCGGCACGCAGCGGCGCCGATGTGTGGCTGATCGCGTCGGCGCTTCATGACGGCAGGCTCATCGACACACTTCCGACACGCGCACGATGAACGCGGACGCTTCGGCGTGATCGGCGAAACAATATCCATGCCACGCGGACTGCGTTGCAGCAACGGCGCGCGTCGCCTGCACATCGCGCGCCGTGGTGTCCCGAAGTGACACACTGTTGCAGCGCGGAGCACATACTGTGCTGCGCGCGCCGGGTCACGCTGAGCCGCGCCGAGCCGCGCAAGACGCGGAACTGATTCATTCGCAGAACACGCGCGCTCGCGTTCGACGCTTCGATGCCCTGCGCGCAAAAGCGTGACACGTGTGGCCCATCGGGTGGCCCATCGGCAAGCGCCGCGATAGCGTGCGATAGCGCGCATGCACGCGTTGCGCCACGCGAGCCGCCCCTCATGTGCGCACGACGCGCGGCATGCGCGAAATCGGCACGGACCTTGCTGAACGGCTTCTCATGCATGAGTCCAACTCCCACGTCACGAATGCCGATGCGGTGTCGCCCGCCGATGGGCCATTGACGTTCGCCGCCGCGACGACCGACTGGACCTGCCCGTTCTGCCCGCTGCTGTGCGACGACATCGAGGTCCATCCGGGCAACGACGGGACGCTCGCCGCGCCCTTCACCGATTGCCCGCGCCTCGCGCATGCCCTGACGCGCTACGACGCAAGCGACAACGTGTGCTCGCCTTCGATCGACGGCACGCCCGCATCGCTCGATGCCGCGCTCGACGAAGCCGTCACGGTGCTCGCCCGATCGCGCCGCCCGCTGTTCGGCTGCGCGACGGACATCGCGGGAACGCGCGCGCTCTATGCACTCGCGGCCGGCTGCGGCGCCATCGTCGATTCGCTGCAGGGCGACGCGATGACGGCCGCCACGCTCGCATTGCAGGATCGCGGCGCGTTCTTCACGACGCTTTCGGAAGTGCGCTCGCGCGCCGACCTGCTCGTTGTGTTCGGCTGCGAGCCGTCCGCGCAGCATCCGCGTTTCTACGAACGCATCGCGAGCGGCACGGCGATGGAGCGCGAAATACGCTTCGTCGGCTGCGAGGTCGATCCCGTGGCGAGCCGCCTCGACGATGCGCGCGCCGGTTCGATTCTTTCCACCGCGTCGCTGCACGACGTGCTCGCGCTGTGGTCGGCGATAGCCGAAGGCCGCAAGCCCGAAGCGCTCGAAGACGGCACAGGCATCGCAACGGAGCTGGCGTCGCTGATGGCGCGCATACACGAGGCGCGCTACACGGCATTCGTGATCGAGCCCGCCGCTTTGCCGCAGCCGCATGCGGCGCTGCTGATCGAAGCGCTGCACCGTATCGTCAAGGCGATCAACAGGACGAGCCGCGCGGGCGTGCTGACGCTCGGCGGCGCGGACGGCGCATTGAGCGTCAATCAGACGGTCACGTGGCTGGCGGGCTTTCCGTTACGCACGCGCGTGTCGAAGCCCGACCGGCTGCCGGGCACGCCGCCGCTCGATCACGATCCCTGGCGCTATCGGATGGCGCGCCTGCTCGCGGCAGGCGAAGTGGATGCGCTGTTGTGGATCGCGAGCTTCGAGCCGCATGCGCTGCCCGCCGAATTGCGCGACGACGTGCCCGTCGTCGTGCTCGGCGCACCCACGCTTGCATCCTCGATCGTTTCGCGCGGCGCGAAGACCGTGTTCATTCCCGTCGCTACGCCGGGCATCGACAGCGACGGACATTTGTTTCGCGTCGATGCGTCCGTCGTCATGCCGCTGCATCCCGCGCGGAACATCGCGCTGCCCAGCGTCGCGACGATCGCAGCACGTCTCGCCGACGATCTCGCCGCGCGCGCCACACTGACGCGGAGGCCGTCATGAGCATCGCGCGACTGCGAGGCGGCCGCCTCTACGATCCCGCGAACGGCGTCGACGGCGAAGTGCGCGACCTTTACATCAGCGAAGGCCGCATTGTCGCGCCGCCCGCCGATGGCGCCGTCGACGTGGACTACGACGCGCAAGGCATGGTCGTGATGGCGGGCGGCATCGATCTGCATTCGCACATCGGCGGCGGCAAGACGAACCTGTCGCGGCTGCTGTTGCCCGAGGACCACCGCGACGACGCGCCGCGCGACGCTTCATACGAAGCCGTGCAAGACGAACGGGGCCGCTATCTGCGCATGCCGTCGTGCGGCGTCTGCACGCCGGGCACGCTCGCCACCGGCTATCGCTATGCGGAGATGGGCTACACGGCCGCGTTCGAGCCCGCGATGATCGCGTCGAATGCGCGCCACGCGCATCTGGAAATGGGCGACACGCCGATCATCGATCATGGCGCTTACGTGATGCTCGGCAACGACGAGTTGTTCATGCAGATGCTCGCCGCGAAGGACGACTTCGAGCGCCTGCGCGATTACGTCGGCTGGACGATGCACGCGAGCCGCGCGCTCGGCGTGAAGGTGGTCAATCCTGGCGGCATTTCGGCGTTCAAATTCAACCAGCGCTCGCTCGATGTCGACGAGGCACACGCGCACTACGGCATCACGCCGCGCGACGTGTTGCGCACGCTGACGCGCGCGCTGACGGAACTGCGCGTGCCGCATCCGTTGCATGTTCATGCGAGCAACCTCGGCGTGCCGGGCAACATCGATTCGACAATCGCGACGATGGATGCGGCCGACGGCCTGCCCATTCATTTGACGCACATCCAGTTTCACAGCTACGGCACGGAAGGTCCGCGCAAGTTTTCGTCGGGCGCGCGCGCGATCGCGGAGGCCGCGAACGCGCGGCCCAACGTGTCGATCGACGTCGGCCAGATCATTTTCGGGCAGACGGTCACGGCATCCGGCGACACGATGATGCAGTTCAAGAACGCGCCGCTCGCGCGGCCGCATAAATGGATTGTCGGCGATATCGAATGCGATGCCGGCTGCGGCGTGGTGCCGTTTCGCTATCGCGAGCAAAGCTATGTGAACGCGCTGCAATGGATCATCGGGCTGGAAATTTTCCTGCTGATGAACGACCCGTGGCGCGTGTCGATGACGACCGATCATCCGAACGGCGGCCCGTTCACGAGCTATCCGCATCTGATTCGCCTGCTGATGGACAAGCCGTTCCGCGACGCGCAACTCGATCGGCTGCATCCCGAAGCGAAAGTCGCGAGCGCGCTCCAGGAATTGAAGCGCGAGTACTCGCTGTACGAGATCGCGATCGTCACGCGCGCGGGCCCCGCGCGACTGCTCGGCCTGAAAGACCGCGGCCATCTCGCGCCGGGAGCCGCCGCCGACATCTCCGTCTATCGCGACGACGCCGACCGCGAGCGGATGTTCACGTCGCCCGCGTATGTGTTCAAGGACGGCCAGCTGGTCGCGCGCGATGGCAACCTCGTGTCGACGCCGACGGGCGGCATCCACTTCGTCTCCCCCGACTTCGACAGGAGCATCGAAACGACGCTGCGCCAGTACAGCGAAGCGAATCTGGCCACCAATTTCGCCCATGCCGCGATCAGCGACGACGAAATCTGCGCGTGCTGTCGCGGCGGACGGCTGTTGCCCGTCGCGTGTTTCGCGCGGGCGTGAGCTTCCGACCGGGCACAACGCGCGATGCAGATCAACGACACCCTGATCGACGACACGTTCGCGGAAGCCTTCCCGATGAAGGCGACGCGGCTCGTCATCACCGCGCACACGCCGCGCTGGGCGCGCGCGGCAGCCGATTCGCTGACGGGCTTCGCGACGTCGGTGATCGACTGCGGCTGCGAGGCGGGCATCGAGCACGAAATAGCCGCCGACGCGTCGCCCGACGGCCGGCCCGGCATCTCCGTGCTGATCTTCGCGGTGTCGTCGAAGGAACTCGCGAAGCAGATCGTGCGGCGCGTCGGCCAATGCGTGCTGACGTGCCCGACGACGGCCGTCTACAACGGCATCGATCCCGCCACCACACGCGCGCCGCTGTCGGACGCGGCGCCGCTCGGCGGCTCGCTGCGCTTTTTCGGCGACGGCTGGCAGATTTCGAAGGTGCTGAACGGTGTGCGCTACTGGCGCGTGCCCGTGATGGACGGCGAGTTCGTCTGCGAGGAAACGGTGCAGACGGTGAAGGCCGTCGGCGGCGGCAATCTGCTGCTGCTCGCGCGCGATCTCGACAGCGCGCTGGCGGCAGCGGAAGCCGCCGTCGCTGCGATGCATCGACTCGCGAATGTGATTACGCCGTTTCCTGGCGGCGTCGTGCGTTCGGGGTCGAAGATCGGGTCGAAGTACAAAGGCGCCGTCGCGTCGACGAACGATGCGTTTTGTCCGACGTTGATCGGCTTGTCGCATCGCAGCGAACTCGATGCGCAGACGGGCTGCGTGCTCGAAATCGTCATCGACGGATTGACGGATGCCGACGTCGGCGAGGCCATGACGGCGGGCATCGACGCGGCATCGGCGGCAGGCAGTGGTGTCGTGCGTATTTCCGCGGGGAACTATGGCGGCAAGCTCGGGCCCTATCATTTCAGGCTGCGCGAACTGGCGGCGGGCATTGTGCAGCGCGATAGCGGCGACGCGCAGGACGACACGACGAACGACACGTCGGGCGGCGCGGCGAAGGCCACGAAGGACGGCGCGCCATGACCGCGATCACGTTGCGCGTGAAGCACGCGCCGGGCTTTCGCGTCGACGGCTCGCCGTTGCTGCCGTGCACGTTGTCGGCGCTGTCGGGCGATGCGATCGAACGGTTGCTGCTGTCCGCGGGCAACGAAGCGTTCGCGATCGGCGATCTGTTCGACGTATCGCTCGCGACGAACAATGATGAAGCGCGCGTCGTGATCGAAGGCGACGCGCGCTGGCTGGACGGCGTCGGCGCGCAACTCGATGCGGGCAGCGTGCGCGTGACGGGTTCGGTCGGCGATTACGCCGGCTTGCGAATGACGGGCGGCACGCTGGATATCGAAGGCAACGCGGGGCATTTCACCGGCTGCGAAATGCGCGGCGGACGTCTGACGGTCGAGGGCCACAGCGGCGATTTCGTTGCGGGCGCGCGGCCGGGCGGAATGGAAGGCATGACGGGCGGCACGCTGGTCGTCGCGGGCAACGCGGGCGCGCGCCTCGCCGACCGCATGCGGCGCGGCACCGTGCTGATCGGCGGCGATACGGGCGATTACGCGGCGTCGCGGCTCGTCGCGGGCACGGTCGGCATCGCTGGCCGTCTGGGTGCACACTATGGCTATGGCATGCGGCGCGGCACACTGTTGCTGCTGCAACGGCCGGAACGCGTGCCGCCCACTTTTACGGCAGGCGGACGCGGCTTCGACGTGTTCTGGTCACTGTTCGTGCGCGCGCTTGCCGCGCAATGCAGCGAGAGCGCTTGCGCATCCGCATTAATGAAGCGACGGCTTACGCCGTTCGCTGCGCTCGATGCGCACAGGCTGCCGCAGCGCTACGCAGGCGATCTTGCCGTCGACGGACGCGGCGAACTGCTGATCGTCGAATAATGCGGACGCCGCCGAATGATCGAGGGAACCGACATCATGAACGCCACACGCTCGACCGACGTCGCGCGCACGGAAAGGGAAGCGCCAATGCGCTACCCAATGCCGCTGATCGTGCTGCACTGGCTGATCGCGTTCGGCATCATCGCGATGCTCGCGATCGGCCTGTACATGGTTGGCTTGCCGCGCGGCTTGCCCTTCAAGGCCGCGCTGATCAACTTTCACAAGTCGCTTGGCTTGACGATTTTCCTGCTGGTGCTGATCCGCATCGGAGTTCTCATGGTATCCGGCAGGCCGCCGTTGCCGCCGATGCGAGCGTGGCAACGCGCCGCCGCGAGCGCCACGCAGGTTCTTTTATACGTTTCGATGATCGCGATGCCGGTGACGGGCTATCTGGGCTCGTCGTTCAACACCTACGGCACGCGCTTCTGGGGCATCCTGCTGCCGAAGTGGGGCTGGGACGACAAGTCGATGCGCGAACTGTGGTTCGGCATTCATGAGATCGTCGCATGGATCTTCATCGTCATGATCGCGCTGCACATCGCGGGCGCGATCAAGCACCAACTGATCGATCGCGACGGGCTGTTGCGCAGGATGCTGCCATGACACGCAATGCTCATCAATTGAAGCGCTATTTCACGGGATATTCAGGAGCGCGCGGACAATGAAGATCAAGGTGCTCGGTTCGTCGGCGGGCGGCGGCTTTCCGCAATGGAACTGCAACTGCCACAACTGCGACGGCGTGCGCAAGGGTACGCTCAATGCGCGGCGGCGCACGCAGTCGTCGATTGCGGTGAGCGTCGACGGCATTGCGTGGCTGCTCGTGAACGCGTCGCCCGACATCCTCGCGCAGATCGCCGCGAATCCGGAGATGCAGCCCGCCCGCCATGCCCGCGACACGGGCATCGCCGCCGTGCTGCTGATGGATGCGCAGATCGACCACGTGACGGGCCTGCTGATGCTGCGCGAGAACAGCGCGCCGCTTGCGCTGCATGCGACCGAAGCCGTGTGGCAAGACCTGTCGACGGGCTTTCCGATCGTCTCGATCCTGTCGCACTACTGCCGCACCGAGCGCCACACGATCGCGCTCGACGCGGGTCCGTTCGAGATCGGCGCGCTGCCCGGCGTGCGCATCGACGCGCTGCCGCTGTCGAGCAAGGCGCCGCCCTACTCGCCGCATCGCGCGGCGCCCGAGCGCGGCGACAACATCGGCTTGCTGCTCACCGCGCCCGATTCGGGCAAGCGCGTGTTCTATGCGCCCGGTCTCGGCGTGCTCGAACCGCACATCCGCGAGGCGATGCGCAGCGCCGATCTGCTGCTCGTCGACGGCACGACGTGGACGAACGACGAAATGATCGAGCTGGGTCTGTCGAAGAAAACGGCCGCAGACATGGGCCATCTCGCGCAAACGGGCGCGGGCGGCATGATCGACGTGCTGGATTCGCTCGATAGGCCGAACGCGCGAAAGGTGCTAATACATATCAACAACACCAACCCGATCCTGATCGACGACGGGCCCGAGCGGCGCATCCTCGCGCAGCACGGCATCGAAGTCGCGCACGACGGGATGCTGTTCGAACTGTAGGCAGCGAGCGCTGCCAGTACAGACCTGGAAACGGAGAAGCGATCGATGCCCCTCAAGAGCGACACCGGCCCCGCATGGACCCGCGAAGAATTCGAGGCGCAGTTGCGCGCAAAGGGTCAGGCGTATCACATCCATCACCCGTTCAACGTGAAGATGAACAGCGGCGGATGCTCGCGCGAGCAGATTCGCGGCTGGGTCGCGAACCGCTTCTACTATCAGATCAACATTCCGCTGAAGGATGCTGCGATCCTCACCAATTGCCCTGATCGCGCGACGCGCCGCCGCTGGGTGCTGCGCATTCTCGATCACGATGGCTACGGCGACGACGAAGGCGGCATCGAAACATGGGCGCGCCTGGGCGATGCCGTCGGGTTATCGCGCGACGAATTGTGGTCGCTCGAACATGTGGTGCCCGGCGTGCGCTTCGCCGTCGACGCGTATGTGAACTTCGCGCGCCGCGCGCCGTGGCAGGAAGCCGTCTGCTCGTCGCTGACGGAAATCTTCGCGCCGCAAATTCACAAGGACAGGCTCGCCACATGGCCCGAGCACTATATGTGGATCAAGCCCGAAGGACTCGCGTATTTCCGCTCGCGCATCTCGCTTGCGCAGCGCGATGTCGAGCATGGCCTCGCCGTCACGCTCGATCATTTCCGCACGCGCGAGCAACAGGAACGCGCGCTCGACATCCTGCAGTTCAAGCTCGACATTCTGTGGACCATGCTCGACGCGATCGAAAAGGCTTTCCCCGCATGAACACGCCCACGAACACTCCGCACGACAGCGCCGCGCAAAGCAGTGAAAAGCGCGGCCCGAAACTCAGCAGCCTGTTCCGTCTGCAATGGGAACCGGCGCAGGACGCGCATGTGCTGCTGTATCCCGAAGGCATGGTGAAGCTGAACCAGAGCGCCGCGCAAATCCTGTTGCGCTGTGACGGCACGCGCGACATCCCGACGCTCGTCGCCGAACTCGAACAGGCGTTCAACGCGACGGGCCTCGCGCCCGAAGTCCAGGCATTCGTCGACCACGCGCGCTCGCGTGGCTGGCTGGAGTAACAGCATGAGCGATCTCGCGATTGCAGAACGGGAGCACGCGCAGCAGGCGGCGCGAAGCGACGTCGGCCCGCCGTTGTGGCTGCTGGCGGAACTGACGTACCGCTGTCCGCTGCATTGCGCATTCTGCTACAACCCGGTCGATTACACGGACCATCGCGACGAGTTGAGCACCGAGCAATGGATCGGCGTATTGCGCGAGGCGCGCAAGCTCGGCGCCGCGCAACTCGGCTTTTCAGGCGGCGAGCCGCTGATGCGCGACGATCTCGAAGAACTCGTCGCCGAAGCGCACAAGCTCGGCTTCTACACGAACCTGATCACATCGGGCGTCGGGCTGACGGATGCGCGGCTCGGCGTGCTCAAGGCGAACGGGCTCGATCACATCCAGTTGTCGTTTCAGGATTCGACCCAGGAGCTGAACGACTTTCTGAGCAGCACGCGCACGTTCGACCTGAAGAACCGCGTCGCGCGCTCGATCAAGGCGCACGGCTTTCCGATGGTGCTCAACTGTGTGCTGCATCGCTATAACCTGCCGCACGTCGACAAGATCATCGACATGGCGCTCGCGATGGGCGCCGAATATCTGGAGCTTGCGAACACGCAGTACTACGGCTGGGCGCACACGAACCGCGCGCAACTGATGCCGACCGCCGGGCAGCTGCGCGAAGCGGAAGCCGTCGTCGAACGGTATCGCAAGGAGATCGGCAATCGCTGCAAGATCTTCTTCGTCGTGCCCGACTACTTCGAAACGCGGCCCAAGCGCTGCATGAACGGCTGGGGCTCGGTGTTCCTCGGCGTCGCGCCCGATGGCGCCGCGCTGCCCTGCCATTCGGCGCGCTCGCTCCCCGGCCTGACGTTTCCGAACGTGAAGGAGATGCCGCTCGCCGACATCTGGTACGCGAGCGACGCGTTCAACCGCTTTCGCGGCTTCGAATGGATGAAGGAGCCGTGCCGCAGTTGCGACGAAAAGACCAAAGACCTCGGCGGCTGCCGCTGTCAGGCGTATCTGCTGACACACGATGCCGCCAATGCCGATCCCGTCTGCGACAAGTCGGAGCATCACGAGCAGGTGGTGAAGGTGGTGCGCGACGCGGCGAAACGCGGCGCGTCGCTCGCACCCGACGAACAGCCCGTCATGTTCCGCAACGATGCGAATTCGCGGCGGTTCGCTGTCGATGCACAAGGCGGCGCGGAAAGCGGCACGTATGGCGGCACGCGCGCGGCTACAACAACGACAACGACGCCCCCCAAAGAGAAAACGCGATCATGACGACGCCCGCCATCTCCGTGCTTCTCGTCGACGATCATGCCGTCGTGCGCGAAGGCTATCGACGTCTGCTCGAACTGAGCCCCGATGTGCGCGTCGCGGGCGAAGCGGCCGACGCGATGAAGGCTTACCAGTGCTTCTGCGCGTTGCAGCCGGATGTCGTCGTGATGGATCTCGCGATGCCGGGCGCAAGCGGCATCGAAGCGATGCGCCGGATGCTCGCGCGCGAGCCAGATGCGCGCGTGCTGATCTTCAGCGTCCACGAAGAGGCGCTTTTCGTGCGCCGCGCGTTCGATGCGGGCGCGAGCGGCTATGTGACGAAGGCGAGCGCGCCCGATGTGCTCGTAGAAGCGGTGCGCGCCGTCGCGCGGCGCGTGCGCTATCTGAGCGCGGACGTATCGCACGCGCTCGCGTTGCGGACCATGTTCAACGAAGGGCCGCCCGGACGGCAGTTGTCCGCGCGCGAGTTCGAAGTGCTGCGTCTGCTCGTGCAGGGCTATACGTTGCCCGTGATCGCGGAGCGGCTCGGCCTGAGCCAGAAGACGATTGCCAATCATCAGTCCGCGATACGTCAGAAGTTCGGCGCGAACAACGGCGTGCAGCTCGTGCAGATCGCGCAGCGTCTCGGACTTCAGTTCTCCGAACTCGCCTCGCCACACGAGCTTTTCGGATCGTCGGGTTCGATGGGTACGCTCGGACCGCTGGGCTCGGGCAGCCCGACATGAGGCTGCACGCGCGCGCATAGGAGGAAACCTCGTCCCGGCTCGCTCGCGACATGGAACTCGCCGCCGAGCGCCTCGACGCGCTCGCGCATGCCGACAAGCCCTAGCCCCGCGCGAGGCTTCGACAGATCGGCGCCGGGGCCGTCGTCGGCGACCGTCACGACGATCTCGCCGCCGCGCTCGCCGTCAAGCGGCGCTCTCACCAGATAGATCTCGACGCTCGACTCGCGCGCGAACTTCGACACGTTCGTCAGCGCTTCCTGCACGAAGCGGTAGAGCGTGATGTTGAGCGCGTCGGTGAAGCCGTCGAAGTCGCCGTCGATGGTGAGCTTGAACGACGCATCGGGCAGCCGCTCGCGCCAGCCTTCGACACAATGTTCGAGCGCGCTCGGCAAGCCGAGTTCATCGAGGCCGATGGGCCGCAGCTTGCGGATCATTCCGCCGATCTGCCGGTAGACGAAACTCGCGCTCTGCATCACGGCAAGCGACGCGCGATGAATTTCGGGCTCGCGATTCGCCGACAGATCGCGAATCCGCCCGGCATCGAGCGCGATTGCGTTCAGGTACTGGCCCAGTTCGTCGTGCAACTCGCGCGCGAGATGACGGCGCTCCGCTTCCTGCGCTTCGATGCCTTCGCTCGCGAGGCGCCGGTTGTCGGCGAGCAGCCGCTCGGCCTCCTCCTCCGCTGCGCGCCTGCGCAGCAATTCCCTTTGCGATTCCCGATAGCGCCGCCATGCGAACCACGCGCAGCCCGCCGCGAGCACGAACATCGTGACGGGCAGTTCGTCGAGCTGATAGCGCTCGGCATTGCGAGTCCAGCGATACGCAAGCTCGCTGACGTCGAACGTCGCGCAGAGCGCCCAGACGATCGCCGTCAGCATCACGACGCACGCGAACTCGATCCATGCGGTTGAGTGCGACTCTTTTGCCCGGCCCTGGTCGTGGGCTTTCGCGTGACTTTTGGCGCGGCCTTTCGCGTGACCCTCAGCCTCGCGCGATGGCGTCGCGCACTGCTGCGCGGCGGGCGCTTGCGTCGCGCTCGCCGTATCGGCTCGGCTGCCTGCTGCTTGCCGCGGGTCCGGTGCGGGGTTAGCCGGATTCACTGAAGAGAGGGCTTCGGGCATGAGCGTATCGATGGAAGCAGTGACTCATTCTACTCATCCGACGGGCGCTTTTCGCGTCGTCGATACCTCAGGGAAGGCTTCCCGAAAGAATCGGGAAAGCTTCCCGGGCCTTGGACGCTCTTCATATGCGACTCTGCACCGAACGGCAAACAAGGCGGAAAGCAGGCAACAAGCAGGCAACAAGCAGCAGACCGGGCATTCATGCGCAGCCCGAACGACCTGCCGCCGCCGACAAGGCTAGAACAACCCGCTGGAGACGACAACCATGAAACAGACGCGGCGCACATCGCGGCGTGCGCGCTCGCATGCGCGCAAGGGCGCTTTTCAGATCGTAGTCGGCAGCGCGCTCGCGAGTCTCTGTGCGGCCGCGTGGTCGCAGGAAGCCGCGACGACGCCCGACAGCGTGCGGCAAGCGACGACGCAGGAAGCGCCACAAAACACGGCGCAAAACGAGTCGCAAGGCGGTTCGCAACAGGTGGCGCAAAACCAGAGCCCTCCGCAGGAAACCGAACAGCCGTCGATTCTCGTGATCGGCACGACGCCGCTCGTCGGCATCGGCACGGCCATCGAGCTCGTGCCCGCGAACGTGCAGACCATACGCGGCCGCGAGATCGCCGGGCAGCATCCGAACACGCTCACCGACTACTTCGCGAGCAATCTGCAAAGCGTCGATATCAACGATGCACAAGGCAACCCTTCGCAAGTCGACATCAACTATCGCGGCTTCACCGCTTCTCCGCTGGTCGGCACGCCACAGGGGCTGTCCGTGTTTCTCGATGGCGTGCGCGTCAACGAGCCGTTCGGCGACGTCGTCAACTGGGACCTGATACCGCAAGCCGCCATCGAAACGATCCAGCTGATTCCCGGCTCGAATCCGACCTTCGGCCTCAACACGCTCGGCGGCGCAATCGCGATCACGACGAAGAACGGCAGCACGTCGCCGGGCGGCGAGGCCGAGATCAGCGGCGGCTCGTGGGGGCGCAAGAGCGCGCAGATCCAGCAAGGCGGAATGATCGGCAGCAACCTCGACTATTACTTCACGGCGAACGCGACCAACGACGACGGCTGGGCCGATCACAACGGCAGCCGTCTGCCCCAGGCATTCGGCAAGCTGCGCTATCACGATGCCGACAACACGCTGTCGATCTCGGCGGGCGCCGCGGACAACACGCTCGACGGCTCGCAGACGATTCCGCGCTCGTTCCTCGACAATCGTTCGCAGGCTTACACGTTTCCGGATCAGAACAAGAACGAGGTCGGCTATCTGACGATCGCGGGCGAGCACTACTTCACGCCCAATATCCAGCTGAGCGGCAATCTCTACTATCGCCACTACCGCAACGAGAACGTGAGCAGCAACGTCAACGACGACTTCGATCCCGACGATCCCGACGATGCGCCGCCCGCGAACAACCTGCAGTCGACGATCTTCACCGAAGGCTATGGCGGCAGCCTGCAACTGTCGCTGCTGCAACAGCTCTTCGGCAAACGCAACGAGCTGGTGCTCGGCGTGGCAGCCGATCTGGCGAACTCGCATTTCACGCAGTCGTCGCAAGACGCGGTCTTCACCGACACGCGCGCGACCATCGGCACGGGTCCGTTCGTGCCGACGACCGATGCGAAGACGCGCAACGAAACATACGGCATCTATTTCAACGACACGTTCTCGTTCAACGAGCAATGGTCGATGACGCTTGCGGGCCGCTACAACTGGTCGCGCACGACGATCGGCGACGAGAGCGGCCAGCAGCCGCTGCTCGATGGCCGCCATGTGTTCTCGCGCTTCAATCCCGCTGTCGGCGTCAACTGGAATCCGACCGACGACTTCACCGCCTACGCGACCTACAACGAAGGCATGCGCTCTCCGACGTCGATCGAACTCGCATGCGCGGACCCGAACGCGCCATGCTCGCTGCCGAACGACTTCATCGCCGACCCGGCTCTGAAACCCGTGATCTCGAAGACCTTCGAAATCGGCGCGCGCGGAAGGCTCGGCGGGAATACGACATGGAGCGCGGCGCTCTATCGCACGACGCTCGACGACGACATTCAGTTCGTCAGCAGCAATGGCGCGTCGAGCACGCTCGGCTTCTTTCAGAATGTCGGCAAGACGCGCCGTCAAGGCATCGAACTCGCGGCGCGCACGAAGTACGGCCCCGTCGGCGTGAGCGCGAGCTATAGCTATGTGGACGCGACGTATCAATCGACGTGGACGGAGAGCAGCGCGAGCAATTCGAGCGCCGACGCGAACGGCAACATCACGGTGAAGCCGGGCGACCGCATTCCGGGCATCCCCGCCAATACCGTGAAGCTGCGCGTCGACTACACGCCGATCGCGCAGTGGAACATCGGCACGAACCTCACGTATCGCGGCAGTATCTTCGCGCGCGGCGACGAGAGCAATCAGGATGTGAACGGCACAGTGGCCGGCTATTTCCTGATCGATCTCGATACGACGTACAACGTGACGAAGCAGCTACAGGTATTCGCGACCGTCAAGAATCTGCTGAACAAGCACTATGCGAACTTTGCGATTCTCGGCGAGAACTTCTTCAACGGGCCGAACCATACATTTGATCCGAACAATGTCACCAACGAGCAGTTCCTCGGAATCGGCGCGCCGCGCGGCGTGTGGGTCGGCTTGCGCTACGCGTGGAAGTAATCGAAAGCGCCCGCTTTATATTCCCGCATACCACCAAAGTCATATAGGCCCAGGCGCGCGCGAAAACCATACTGGGTTCAAGCCGCGTGGCTGCACAGTCATCTTTCGCATGGCCGAGCTTTCGCGAGGCTGACTACGTGTCAACGAATTCAATCCTGTCTTGCTACAGATTCTGATGGTTGTGCACGTCTAAAAGTCGGCGTGGCCGTCCGCTTTCTTCGAATGCGACCCACGCTTTCGTCTCGGTCCGGCGCAACCGCGTAATGCGCTGCAATAGTTCGAAGGAGACTCAAATGAAGACGATGCTCATCCTCTGCGGCGGCGTGCTCTGCCTGTCGGCGTTGCAAGCGTATGCGCAGGAAAGCGCTACCAACACGGCAACCTCGACGTCCACGACGCCGGAAACCGTCGTCAACTCGGAAGGCCCCGGCATGTCGTCGACGTCGATGTCCGGCAGCGCCATCTCGCATGGAAAGACGCGCGCTGAGGTCTATCAGGATCTCGTCCGCTCGCAAAAGAACGGCGAAGCCGCGCGCCTGAACGACCTCTTCAAGGGCGGCAACTGAGCGCAACGATTGCATGCCGTTCGAAAGCCCGGCACGAAGCGGGGCCTGTCAGCGATGACAGGCCCCGCTGCATGTTCCCGTTATGAATCGATGCCGCGCTTCTTCGATCGGCGTGACTTGAAGCGCCCCGCGCCGCCCCGCTCCGCTGGCAGTCTCGGCAGCCACGCATGCTCGCCGACGGGCACGGTAGGCGGGCGCTCCGTGCCAGGACAGGTGCTGACAAGCACATGCGGCGATGCGCCCAACTTGGCCGGGTCTTCATTGGCCGCTTTCTGCGCGATCCACTTGCGGCTTGCGAGTGGGTTCATCGTCGTCGGCGCGATCTTCGCTGTTTTCTTCGACGCATTCTTCGCTGCTTTCTTCGCCGCATTCTTCGCTGCATTCATCGGCGTGATGACTACGGCGTCGCCCGTCACCTTCGCCTGCGCGAATAGACGCGACACTTGCGGCGCGGCCGCGCTCGTCCCCGTGATGGCGGCAAGACTCCCGCTGCGCGTGCTCGCGCCGAGCACGCCGGCGCAGGCGGGCGAGTCCTCGCTGACGGCCGTCGCATCGGGTCCGTTTCTCTGCTTCGTGCGAAGCGAAGGTCCCGTCGATGAATAGAGCGCCGCTTTGCCATCCGTGCGCCGATAAGCGCCGACGACAACGGTATAGTCACCCGTCGCGATCGAACTCAATGTGCTGCTGCGTCTTATCCACGAGTCCGTGTTGCCTTTGTCGAAGTCCCTCACATGCGAGCCCGAAAAGAAGCGCTTGTAACGCGGATCGTCGAAGCGCGACTGGCGTCCGCGCATCGGGTAGCCGAACGCCGTTTCATTGCGCTGTACCCACGCGTGCAAGGTCAGCGCGTCGCCGTGGCGCGCCGTGTTCGACACCGTCACGCTCCAGTTGCCAGCGGGCGTCGCATCGCGTGAAGGATCGCGCGTGAGCGTGGGCGCGAGCGCGATCAGGATCATCCCGTTGTCGCCCGTCGCGACGCGGTCCAGATACACGGACGCGCACAGCACATTGCCGCCCGGTTGCCACGCGTAGAAATTTTTCACCGACATGACGGGGCTTTTATCGCCCGTCGGCGGACAGACCTGGATTTTGACCTTCGACGGATCGGCATGCTCGGGCAACCATATCTCCAGAAAACTGGGCGTCGCGCAATCGGGCAACACACGCCATGTGAGGCTCTTCGATTCGCCATGCGCAAGCTCGATATTCGCGTGACAGCGCAGCACGTTGCTGTTTCCAGCAGGCACCACGACGCACAGATCGCGATGCTGATCGATCAGCTCGTCGATGGCTCGTTCGATGATCGAGCTGCCGTCATGCGGTCCCGCCATATAGCCGTAGCTCAGATTGAGCACCACGCAGTAGTCGTGTGCATGGCTTTGGGCGAGATCGTCGGCGCGGCGCAGGATGTAGCGCATCGCATCGAGCGCATGCGTGGCGAACCAGAGTCCCGATGTATCGCGCACCGTTCGCCCAGGCGTCCTGAACTGCACGCCGATCAGATGCACTTTCTCGAGCGCCTTCCTGTCGTCGCCCAGCCGCTGAAGGAAAGCCGCGTGCAGATCGCCGGGCCGCACGCCGCCCGCGAGATCCATCGCTTCCGTGCCGTGCGCCCAGCGCTTGCGCACGCCGATGTAGCCCGCCTCCCGATATACCGCGTCTTCGTCGATCAATCCGCCTTGCGTGTAACGCGCAAGCATATCGTCGATCCCGGCCTTCGAGAGTTCGCGTCCGTAGTGCAAGCCGGGCGGCGTGCCGGGCGCGTCGTCCTGATTCCAGAAGCATTCGATCCGCGTCGCCGACGGATTGCCGGAAGAACGAAAGCGTTCGTGCGCGAATGCGAGGCCGTCGTCCATCACGCCGAGGAACACGATGCGCTCGCGCTTCGCGCCCGCTGCCCTGGTTTTTGGCTGGGAAGCGGCCGTGAACTGCGGGCCCGTGCCCGTTGCGAGCGCCGTCGTGGCCTGCGATGCGTTAGCAGGTTGATCGTCGGGCACGACAGGCATGCCGAGTTCGAAGCGCTTCACGAAGCCCTTTAGCGTCGTGTCGAGCTTCGCAAAGAACACCTTCGTCACGGCGGCCGTCAGGAAATGCGTGTTCTCGAGATCGCGCGGCGGATAGCGATAGAGCGACGACACCCGTATCCACGCTTTCCACGCCGCGTGCGTGCTTTCGAGACTCTCCGCGAACGACTGTGCCGTGAGCGGCGTGCCACCGGGCCCAAGCTCTTCGAGTTCGATGATGACGCGCACCCAGCCCGCGGGCAGTCCGCCCAGATCGGCGAATAGCGTCGCATCGGCCCATGCGAGATACGGGTCGGCGCGCGCCGTCCCGTTCCCGCGCCCCGTCCAGTCCAGGCCGCTCCACGCGCCGGCCTTCCCCGTCAACGATTGCCAGGTCATCGCCCACCTCGCTCGAACAGGATGAAGACGCTAGAACGCCGTGTTCGCGAGGCCGTTGCCGTTCCACTCGCTCTCGGCCTGATTCCACAGCCACGACAGAATGTTCGAACCGTCGACGGATTGCGCGCCCGGCTTCTTCCAGCCGAGAAACGGAAACTTCGCCAACACGGCCGCCTTCGACATCTTGTGCGCCTTTGCGTATGCATCGACATCGTCGTCGCTCAGCGGCTCGTGATAATCGAAATCCGGATTGCCGTCCGGGTTCTTCGCCGACAGCACATGCCCCTTGAACTCGCGCGACGTGATCTTGCCGTCTGCGAGCGGATCGCGCTTCGCGTTCGGACCGCCTTTCGGCTTCTTCAGGTTGCGCGTGCAGCGCGCGACGAAGTACTCGCCGAGCGCGGTGCCGAGCACATGGCCCGCAATGCTGTCGATGGGGAAATGAACGCCCGCTACGGTCCGATTGACGGCGACGCGATACGCCTGGCGCATCGCCTGCTGGTAGTAGACGGTATGGCGGTCCTGCTTGAACAGCGCGCACAGCACGACGGCGATGATGAACGCCTGGGTCGAGTGGCCGCTCGGCAGCGAGCCATGCCCCGGCGTCTGGATCATCGGCTGCACCTGTTGCGAGTACTCCAGCGCCCTTGGCGCCGCAATCGCGTGCTTGAAGCGGATCTCGACGAAAATCGCGAGGCGCACTGCCGTGTCGAGCAGTTCGATCGTCTTCGGCGTGCGGCTCGGATGCAGATAGATCAGCATGCCCCAGAAGGCCAGTTGCGGCCCCATCTGGCAGAGTATTTCCGCCGAGCGATCTTCGCGAAGGTCCGCATAGAAGTCGAGCCATTCGGCCTGCTTCGCGAACACGTCCTTGTCCGGGCGATGCAGGCTCACGATATCGACTTCGGCGCCGCCCTTCGCCGGCCGGTGCGATAGCTGCGGATACGCGAGCGTTTTGCTCGCTTCGTTCTGTATCCGGAAGTGCAGGTTCGACAGGAGCTCGAAATCGAACGCCGTCGCGCGCACCCACGGCTCCCATCGCCATAGCTGACGGTAGTCGTCGATTGGACAGAAGTTCTGCTTGTCGTAATCGACCGTGACGCGTTCCGGCGGATGCCAGCTGCCGACAATGCCATCGCGATGCCCGATCAGCGCCCCGGCAAGAAGCGGCCCATCCGACGACCCGCCGCCCACATCGTATACGCCGCCCGCGCCGCCGCCGCCCGAAGGCACGCCTGCGCCGCCCGCTCCACCTGCGCCTCCTGCACCGCCCGCACCACCCGCTCCGCCTGCTCCGCCCGCTCCTCCTGCACCGCCAAGTCCGCTCACGATAGGCCTCCTCTGTCAGGAATCCAGCACCGCATTCAAACCTTCTTCTACGCAGGCAAGCCTGCTTGCCGCAATGCTTCCGACCATATCTTCCCGGTCTTGTACGCGCCGCTCGGCGAGCGTTCAAGATAGCGCGTGACCGTCAGCGTCGGCTCGATCGCGAGCACTTCGTTGAGCGTCAGCCTCGCGGCATCGAGATCGCCGAGCAGCGATTGCGCGATCGCCAGTGCGCGCAACGTCGATGTATGGGTGCGGTTCACGCGCAACGAGCGCTGCGCGAGTTCGACGGCACGCTCGTAACGTCCCGCCGACAGCGCCGCCGTCGCACCCAGTGATTCGTAGAAGTAGCGCAACGGATCGAGCGGCGACAGGCGCAGCGCGCGCTCGGTCGCGTCGACGGCGTCATCGCCAACGCCTTCGAATGCGAGCAGCGTGCCTTTGAGCAGCCACGCAAGCGAATCGTTTGGGTTGACCGCGAGCGCGCTTTCGTAGCGCCGCTGTCCGACGTCGAGTTGCTTGAGCAGGTTCGTATGCACGAAGCCGTCGATCGTCATCGCGAGCGAGCATTCGGGATCGGCGTCGAGCGCGCGGCGCGTGCAGCCAAGCGCGGCCTGCGCTTCGGCAGCGCGATCGTTGGTCCAGCCGCGATTGAAACGCAGTACGTGCCATTTCCCGAGCCACGCATGCGGCAAGGCCTGTCTGCGCGCGCGCTCGATCAGCGCTTCGAGCATGTCGCGCGCGCGGTTGAAGTCATGAGAGACGCCACGATGCATCAGCACGATCGCGCTCATCAGCAGCGTCGAGCTTTCGAGCGTCGGCAGCGCCTGCGAGCGCGCGCGCTGCAACTCGCGGTCGATGATCGCGCCGCTCGTTTCGGCGACGATGCGATCGATCATTTCATCCTCGCCGAGCATGATGTGCGTCGCGCGGCCTTTGATGCTCGCCGTCCACAGAATGTGGCGCGACTTCGCTTCCGCGAGTTCGGCGACCAGCACGACCTGATCGCCCGACGTGCGATACGCGCCCGACAGAACGTAGCGCGCGCCGAGAAACGCACTGATTTCGTCGAGCGTCGCGTCGCGCTCGCGAAACGCCGTCGTCGACAGACGCGAGATCACTTGCAGCTCGGCCGTGCGCGACAGCGACGAGATGATCTCGTCCGCCATCACTTCGCCGAGCACCTGTTGCCCCGGCTCGCCGCCGCGCGACACGAAAGGAATCACGGCGATCGTCGGCCGCAGCTCGGGCAGAAACGCAGTCCCGCGCTCGATCACGGGACGCGGACCAGGCGGGCCGATCCGATACGCGCGCACAGGCTGTTCGAAATGCTTGACGTGGCATTCGCCCAGATCTTCGATGTCGGCATCGAGATCGGGTGTGAGCTGATCCCGCACCTGCGCGGAAACGACGATCTCGCCGGGCCCCGCGAGCGTATAGAGCCGCGCGGCCAGATTGACGCCGCGACCGTATACATCGCGCTCGTCTTCGTAAAGCTCGGTGACGTGCAGGCACATGCGCAACAACATGTGCTGCTGCGGCGGCAGCCCTGTGTTGGCTTCGCCCGACGCGTGCTGGATCTCGAAGGTCGCCGCGAGTCCATCGCGCAATTCGACGAACGTGACCATCAGTCCGTCGCCTTCCGTTCTTATCAGACGTCCGTGATGCGCGGGTACGATGTCGTTCTCGATGTGCGCCTTGAACTTGCGCCACCGTCCCGCTGCTTCCACTTCGTTGTCCTGGATCAGCCGGCACGATTCCACGAGGTCCATGAACAGAACCGTGCGGACGACACGCGCCAATCCGTCGGATGGGCAGGAAGAATCTGTGATCACTTTCTTCAAGCCTTTTTAAAGAGCACCTGCTGCCGGCTCACGATCCGCTTCATGGCGATAAGGCAACTCTGCGAATGTCTCGCAATGCAACTGCGGCACACGCGCCATGCGGCGCTGCGCAGAGTTGATCGAACAAACGGATGGTCCGCCCTGTCTTGCCGGGAGCAGTGGAATGCGCGCCCGACACCTCGGAACGACGTGCGATTGCTATGTGTTATAGATCAAAAAGCACCGTTTAAAACGGCCTTTTTTTTCAAAGCACTCGCGACATTCAATGGTGGGAAGCATCGCATCGCGATTGACGTCGCGTATGTAAATAAACCGCTGCAATCGAAACTAATTTTTCGAACGCAGCTTGTCCGCTTCGAGTCGTCGCGTGATCAGGTGAATCAGATAGGTGGCGAACTCGGGGTCCTGGTAGTAGAGGCGCATCGCGTCGGTGGCCGACACCATCAGCAGTTCGCAATCGCTGATGCAGCGCGCGGTGCAGGTGCGCCGATGGTCCGGCGAGAAGAGTCCGATCTCGCCGAGTATCGCGCCGCGTCCCACTTCGATGTTGATCTCCGCGAGACTCACGGTGCCGCGCACGACGTAGTACAGCGCATCGCTGGGATCGTTCTTGTGAAAGAGCACTTCGCCGGACTTGAAGCGCGTGGGCGTCGTGAACGCGAGCAGCCTGCCGACGGAAAGCTGGCCGTCGAGCGCGCGATGCAACTGCGCGTCGCCGATCTGCCGCAGCCGCGCGGCCGCCACGCTCGCCTGCCCGCGGCTGCCGACCTTCAGCGCCTTGTACACGGTGTACAGATGCACCTTGACGGTGCCCTCCGTGATGTTCAACTGCTTCGCAATCGACTTGTTCGTCTCGCCGCGCGCCGCCAGCGCGAGCACCTGGATCTGGCGCGGCGTCAGCACGTGCTCTTTCATTTCGTCAGCGAGCGCATCGGATGCGCGCACATCGTTTGCGGATTCGGGCAGCGCTGCTTCATCCGGCGCGAGCGGCGTCGAAGCGGGATAACGACTGCCCGCGAGCAGAAGTCGCAGCGCATCCAGCAGCGCCTCGCCCGATTCCGATTTGTCGAGATGGCCCGCGACGCCCGCCGCGACGTATTCGTCGACGGTCTGCGAATCGACGGCCGTCAGCAGCACGAGCACGGGCAGTCCCGTTTGCAGCCGCTGCGACGCGTTCGCTACGCTGAGCGCATCGGGCACGCTGTCGCCGTCGAGCACGACGAGATCGGCGAGGCGCTCATCGTCGAGTATGTTCGAGGCGAAGTCAGCGCATTTCACTTCGACGCACTCGGCCAGGTCGCCGAGCAGACGCGCGACGCCATCGCGAAACAGACCTGCAGGAGCGATGAAAAGAATCAGCATGCGCGTGACGTGCTTTTCGGATGGTCCAGATTCCGTACGCACTGCTTGCAGCCGTCTTTATCGTATGAATATAGTGTCGTGACGAGATGAAAGCGTGCGCGTCGCTAACCGTTATAGGCGACGCAAGCCGATGCGTCTCGCTGCCGATCAGGTTTCAGTGCTTCAACGCACGAACGTCTCGACGATTCCCGCCCCTGCGCACAACATCACGACAAGCAATGGCCGCACGTTCCAGCGCGTGAGCAAGAACAGCGACACGACTGCGACGGCGAAATCGGTTGCCGACAAGATGGCGCTCGTCCATACGGGCGCATAGAAAGCGCTCGCAAGCAGCCCGACGACAGCGGCATTCGCGCCCGCAAGCAGCGCCGCAACGGACGGACGCGTTCTCAACGCCTGCCAGTGCGGCAACACGGCGATGACGAGCAACAGTCCCGGCAGAAAGATGCCGACGGTTGCGCAGAGCGCGCCGAACCAGTGCGCGGATGAAGGGCTCATCATCCAGCCGAGGTACGACGCGAATGTGAAGAGCGGACCCGGAACGGCCTGCGCCGCGCCGTAGCCCGCGAGAAAATCATTCGCGGAGATCCATCCGCTTGCGACCGTCGCCTGTTGCAACAGCGGCAGCACGACATGGCCGCCGCCGAACACGAGCGCGCCCGAGCGATAGAACACGTCGAAGATCCTGATCGTCCACGTGGCGGGCAGAAGCGCTTCCAGTGCGGGCAAGCCAGCGAGCAACGCGAAGAACAGCACGAGCGCGATGCCGCTTGCGGCGCGCGGCAACGCGAATGCGTGCGCGTCGGCGGATGCGCTGCCTGCAACGGGTGCCGACGTTGCCGACGCCATTCGCCACACGACGACGCCGAGCAACGCGCCGCCGCCGATCACGATGAGCTGCGCGTACACCGTATCGAGCACGCTCAGGAGCGCGAGCGCGGCGAGCGCGATGGCGGCGCGCGCACGGTCGGGACACAGGCGGCGCGCCATGTCCCAGATCGCCTGCGCGACGACGGCCACCGCGACGAGCTTCAGCCCGTGAACGAGTCCTTTGCCGAGCGTGTTGTCGAGCAGTCGTGCAAGGCTCGCGTAACCGGTCAGCAAGACGGCCGACGGCAACGTGAAACCCAGCCACGCCGCGAGTCCGCCCCACCATCCCGCGCGCAGCAAGCCAATCGAAAAGCCGACCTGACTGCTGGCCGGTCCGGGCAGAAACTGGCACAGCGCAATGAGATCGGTGTATGTCATATCGTCGAGCCAGCGGCGGCGCTCGACGAACTCGCGGCGGAAATATCCGAGATGCGCAATCGGCCCGCCGAAGCAGGTGCAGCCCATTTGCAGGAATACCCATAGCACTTCGAATGCGTTGCCTGCGCGCGTCCGCTGACGCGACGTGCTTTCACTTTCCATAGAGGTCGCCGACGGGCGTGAGGTTCGGATTGGGGGATCGCGCCGATACGCATGCCGATGGCGATGCGCGCATCACTCTAACGCAAACCGCGAGCGCGAGGTGTTATCCAACGTGCGTGAATGCGTGGGCAGTGAGATGCGCGGGAAACAGCGCGGCGAGTCTTGCGCCCGAAGCCGGCGTGCAGTGCGGGCATCGTGTGCCGATTGCCCGCCCTGCTTCGCGCTTCACTTGAGATCGACGGTCACGAAGCTGCGCGCGTGATTGCGCTGGATCAGCAACGCGGCCTTCTTGCCCGCCTTCGCCGCGAGCGACGCGAGTTCATCCTGCGACGCGACCAGCGTGCCGTTCAGCGACAGCACGACATCGCCGGGCTTGATGCCGGCGCTGCCCGCCGTCCCCGACACGTCGTCGACCATCAGGCCTTCGGCGAGGCCCGTGGTGCGCCGCTCGTCATCCGTGAGGGGATGCATCGTGAGGCCGAGATGATCCAGCGGACCTGCGCCGCTCATGCTCGTGCTCACTTCCGTGCCCCCGGCGGCATCCGGCTGTTGCGCCGAGGCGCCCACGCCGACCATCACCGTCATCTGTTTGCGATTGCGAATGAGCGTCAACGGGACTTTCGTTCCCGATTGCAACGCATCGTCCTGCGCGGAGAAATCGGCTGCGTGCTCGACCGGCTTGTCAGCGAGCTTCACGATCACGTCGCCGGGCTTGAGGTTGCTCGCCGCCGCAGGGCTGCCCGGCTCGACGGCGATCACGAGCGCGCCCGCCGCGCGCGGCAGGCCGAATGCGCCCGCCAGCCCCGGATCGACGTCCTGCACCTGGATGCCCAGGCTGCCGCGCGCATTCTTGTCCTGGCTTTGCAACTGCGCGCGCACCTTGTTCGCCATATTGATCGGGATTGCGAACGTCAGGCTCTGGGAGCGCTCTCCGTCGCCGTACACCTGCACGTCGATCCCGACCACTTCTCCCGCGCGATTGAACACGGGGCCGCCCGAATTGTCGGGGTTCAACGAAACATCCGTCTGGAAGAACGGGAACGTGCTGCCATCGGCGAGCTTGCGCGACGTCGCGCTGACGATCCCCGCCGTCACCGTGTTCTGGTAGCTGTCGGGCGAGCCGATCGTCATCACCTGCTCGCCGACTCGCACGCGCGTCGAGTCGCCGAGCTTGACGGTCGGCAGCTTTGTCGCGTCGATCTGGATCAGGGCGATGTCGCTCTGCGTATCGACGGCCACCACTTTGGCCTTGAACTCGCGCCGGTCGGTCAGGCGAACGGTCACGTCATCGGATTGATCGACGACATGCGCCGTCGTCAGAATGAGGCCGTTCGGGCTCACGATAAAACCCGAGCCGACACCTGAGATCGCGCGCGGCGAACTACTCTGGCCGTCCTGCGAATGCGGCGTCGCCTGCCTGAAGAACGCGAAGAGAGGATCGTCGCCGTCGATCGCCTCGGAGCCCGGCCCCGAAGCGGGCGCCGAGGCCGAAGCGGGCGCCGCGCCCGCCGCCGTCTTGTCCTGCACCACCGCGCGGATATTCACGACAGCCGGCCCATAACGCTCGACGATCATCGGAAAGTCGATGGACGTACTCGCCTGTGAGGTCCGTTTCTCTTTCACCGGCGTGACGGCCGCCGCCGATGCGGACGCGGCGGCGGGAGACGCGGTCGCCGCGTATGCGCCGGCGCAGGGATAACCGGCGAGACATGCCGTCGTCACGGCGATGTAAAACACGGTGCGGGATAGGGTCGGGTGAAGCACAGCGCACCTCCATGGCGGTCGTTATGCCTGGCACTGTGAAGAAATTATTTCGCGCGCGGCGGCGAGCGAGTGTGACGCAGCACACCGATGAAGTCGAAAAGAAAAGGAGCCCCGTCAGCCGGCGCGACGGAAAGAGCCGGGCGCTCCATACGCGAGCGCGTATGGATGAGATCGACCCGTTATGCGTTCTTCGGCGGATCGAAGCCGACGTGAGGTTCAGCTGCATGTTTGCCGCGATGGACGATCAGGATGCGAGCGATACGCTCGCACGCGCGTTCCCACGGCTCGGCCGTTGTGAAGAACGCAGCGTTCGTCCTGATTGATTTATAGGGAAGCGCAAAGAAAATTGCAGCGAGTACAAATCCTGGCGTGCGGCGAATGCACGGCTGCCGGTACGTCGATCATTTCAGGTGCGTTGAATGCCAAGCCGTCACGGCTTGCTTGCGATCACGCTTGCGCGATCACGCAGAACGCATCGCCGTCCTTCAGTGTCAGTTTTGCGTCGGCGAAACGGGCGCCCGTCACGCGTTCGACAAGGCCGCTTTGCTGCTGACCCGAATGGATCGTGAAGGCGAGCGCGAGCGTTGCGCCCGGCTTCATCACGCGCCGCAGCTCGGCAAGCCCCGCAGCCGGGTCGGGCCAGACCTGCATCGAGTTGACCGCGAGCGCCTTGTCGAATGTGCCGTCGTCGAACGGGAGGCGCTCGGCGGAGCCCTGGCGCAGATCGACCTGTCCGCGCGCGATCGCTTGAGCGTTGCGCGCGGCGGCCTGCGCGAGCATCTCCGCCGACGGATCGACGCCCGCGATCGTGCCCGCCGTCGCCTGCTGCGCGAGAAGCTGAATGCCGACGCCCGGTCCGAAGCCGATCTCGATCACACGGTCGCTTGCGCGGACGTCGAGCAGGCCGATCGCCCACGCCGCGCACGGCGCGTTCATGTTCGCCATGATCTTGCCGCCGATACGTCCCAGCGCGCCTTGCGGACGGCCGAACGCTCGCAGCAAGACACCTTTGAAAAAGCTCACGTCCGCTCCTCTGGCCAGGTCAAAAAAAGGCGCCGGCAAGCACGCGCTTGCCAGCGCTCCGACATTTGCGGCGAACCGCTATTGCGCACTCTGCAAGTCCGCGATGGTGGCCGCGAGAAACCGCGCCGCCTCGCCGCCCGTGACGACGCGATGATCGAACGTGAGGCTGAGCGGCAGGATGCGGTGCACGGCGGGCACGCCCTCCGCCGCGACGACCTGCTCGTGGATGCGCCCCGCGCCGAGGATCGCGACGGTCGGCGGCACGACGACGGGCGCCGCGTATTTGCCCGCGATCATCCCGAAGTTCGACAGCGTGATCGTGTTGCCGCGCATCTCTTCGGGCGGAATCTTGCGCGCGCGGATATCGGCGCGCATCCGGTCGAGCCCGCCGCGCAGATCGGCGGCGTCGCGATGCGCGACGTTGCGCAGCACGGGGACGAAGAGCCCGTCGGGCAGATCGACGGCGATACCGAGATCGATTTTCTCCAGCACGTGACGCCGCCCCGTATGGCCGTCGAACCACGCGTTCAAACCCGGCTCCGCGCGGCAGCCGGCAACCAGCGCGCGGATCAGCCGGATCGTCACGTCGGTGCGCGGCGGCCACGCGTGGATGTCGGCGTCGTCGATCACGGTCGCCGCGGCCACTTCGCTCTGCGCGCGCGCCATGTTGTGCGCCATCGCGCGACGCACGCCGCGCAGCACTTCGGGCGGCCCGAGTTCGCCGAGTATCTTCGCGACGCGCTGCACGTCCGCCGCCGTGATGACGCCTTCGGGCCCCGACGGCGTCACCATCGACAGATCGACATCGAGCTTGCGCGCGAGCGCGCGCGCGGCCGGAATCGCCTTGATCGCGCCGCCCGCGCCCACACCCGACGTGAGTGACGCGGGCGACTCCTGCACGACGTGCTGGCCGACTTCCATATGGCCGACCACGGTGCCCGCGTCGGCGGCGTCCTCGCCCTCACCTTCGAACGCGACGAGCGGCGCGCCGAGATGCACGATGTCGCCCGTCTGTCCGAACAGCTTCGCGATGCGGCCGGACTGCGGCGACGGAATATCGACGATCGCCTTCGCCGTCTCGACCGCCAGCAACGGTTGATCCGCGCGGACTTCGTCGCCGCTCTTCACGTGCCACTCGACGATTTCCGCTTCCTGCAAGCCTTCGCCCAGGTCGGGCAGTTTGAAGATCTTCATGGCCTCACGACGCCTCCAGAGCCTGCCGGACGGCCGCGACGATGCGCGCGACGCCGGGCATGTATTGATTCTCCAGCCGGTACAGCGGCACGACGACGTCGTAGCCGGTCACGCGCTGCACGGGCGCGAGCAGCGAGTAAAGCCCGCGCTCCGCGATGTTCGCGGCGATCTCCGCACCGATGCCGCCCGTGCGCGAGCCCTCGTGCACGATCACGCAGCGGCCCGTCTTCGCGACCGATGTGAGAATCGTGTTCATGTCGATCGGCTTGAGCGTCGCGACGTCGATCACCTCGGCCATCACGCCTTCCTGCGCGAGCAGATCGGCGGCGGCCTGCGCGTCCTGCACCGCGCCGCCCCAGCTGACGAGCGTGACATCGGAGCCGTCGCGCAACGTGAAGCAGGTGTCGAGCGGCAGCGCTTCGCCGTTGTCCTCGACCGTTTGCCGGTACAGGCGATAGAGGCGCGTCGGCTCGAAGAAGATCACCGGGTCGGGATCGCGGATCGCCGCGAGCAACAGGCCATACGCGCGCGCCGGCGACGACGGCGTCACGACGCGCAAGCCCGGAATGTGCGCGAACAGCGCCTCGGGGCTTTCGGAGTGATGCTCGGGCGCGTGGATGCCCGCGCCGCACGGCGCGCGGATCACGAGCGGACACGCGAGGCGTCCGCGCGTGCGGTGCCGCAGGCGCGATGCGTGATTCAGCACGTGATCGATCGTCGGATAGAGAAAGCCGCTGAACTGGATCTCCGCGACGGGCCGCAGCCCCATCGCCGCCATGCCGATCGCCGCGCCCGCGATCCCCGTTTCGGCGAGCGGCGTATCGAGCACGCGTTGCGCGCCGAAGCGCGCCTGCAAGCCGGCCGTCGCGCGAAACACGCCGCCGTTCACGCCGATGTCTTCGCCGAGCAGCACGACGGCGGGATCGTGTTCGAGCTCGTAGGCAAGCGCCTGATTGAGCGCATCGATCATGTTGAGATCAGCCATGACCGTTCTCCTGACCGTTGCCTTGCCCACTCGCCTGGCCATTCGCCTGGCCATTCGCCCGGCCGTTCGCCTGTCCATTCGCAGCAACGGGCGCGAAGCGCTGCGCGGCTTCGAGCTGCTCGCGCAACGCGTGAGGCAGGCTCTCGTACAGGTGATCGAACATCGCGGACACATCGGGCGGCGGCACGGCGAGATACGCTTCGACGGCCTCTTCGACTTGCGCATGACAGGCCTTGCCGAGTTCTTCGTCCTGCGCCTTGTCCCAGACGTTCATCCGCATCAGGTACGTGCGCAGACGCAAGAGCGGCTCATGCGCCCATTGCTGGCGAATGACTTCGGAATCGCGATAGCGCGTGGCGTCGTCGGCCGTCGTGTGATCGCCGAGGCGATAGCTGAGCGCTTCGATCAGTGTCGGGCCATCGCCGCGCCGCGCTTTTTCGAGCGCCGCATACACGACCTGATGCATCGCGATCACGTCGTTGCCGTCGACCTGCAAGCCGTCGATGCCCGCCGCGATCGCTTTCTGCGCGAGCGTCTGCGACGCGCTCTGCATGCCGCGCGGCACCGAGATCGCCCACTGGTTGTTGTTGATGACGAGCACGAGCGGCGCCTGCCAGACGCCCGCCATGTTCATCGCTTCGTAGAAGTCGCCTTTCGACGTGCTGCCGTCGCCGAAGATCGCGACGGCCACGCGCGGCTCGCCGCGCAGCTTGAACGCGTAGGCCGCGCCCGCCGCATGACAGACCTGTGTGCCGATCGGCACGCAGTTCGGAAAGTCGAGACGGGGCCCGCTGAAATCGCTGCCGCGCTCGTCGCCGCCCCAGTACAGCAGGCTTTCCGTCATCGTGACGCCGCGCAGCAATTGCGCGGCATGATCGCGGTAGGACGGAAACAGGACGTCGTCGGCGTGCATCGCGCTCGCGACGCCGACACCGATCGCCTCTTGCCCAACCGACGAAGCGAACGTCCCGAGCTTGCCGGTGCGCTGCAGCGCGACCGCTTTGGTATCGAAGGCGCGCGTCAGCACCATCGCGCGATAGAGCGGGATCAGCGCCGCCGGTTCCCGCGCGAAGGCCGGCAGGGGCTGCACGGGCTCGCCGTCGGAGCCGAGGTATTGCGTATACCCGATGTGAAAACTGGCAGTCGTGGTCATGACCGCCCTCCTTGTTCGTTCAGATCTGAATGCGTGCAGGAGCTCACGTGCACATCCTGTGCCGGTTGGCGCGGGCGTGCCCGGCTGCCGGGGACGCGAGTCCGGACAGCCTCTTCCTTTGACAGCCGAAGCAGGCATAAGGTGCGAACTTTTTGGCGATTTACACGTAACGGGGACGCATGGGCGTGTGGGCGTGTGGGCGTGTGGGCGTGTGGGCGTGTGGGCGTGTGGGCGTGTGGGCGCGTGGGCGCGTGGGCGCATGGGCGCATGGGCGCATGGGCGCGTGGGAGCATCGGCGCATAGGCGCGCGGCCGATGCCGCAATGCAATAAATGCTTCGCTTCGTGATGACCGTTTCAACGTGTTCATTCCGCGTGACGAACGCCTTGCATCCGTTGTTGAAAAACAGAAACCCTGCCTAAACTCACGCGATCCAAACCGGCCGCAGCCAGCACCGAGAACGCAGAAATGGCGCCGGTGTCCGTTGTCGGTATCGACACGAGGGGGTGATCGGATGCGCATTGGAATCTCTGTCCTCAGCCACAAGGACCAGAGCATCTGGCAAAACGGCATTGGACAGAATGTCGTGTTTCTCGCGCTGACATTGCAGCGGTTGCGGTGCGTGCAGTCGGTGCTGTTGATCGACGTCGGCAGCGAGCAGCAACTGCCCCGAGAAGTCAGCGCAATCGCCCCTTCTCTTCGTATCGTCACGCAACGCGAAGCGACCGATGAAGTCGACGTCATCGTCGAAATGGCGGGCGCCCTCGACCCTCAATGGCTCGCGTTGATGCGCGCACGCGGCCGCAAAGCGGTGTTTCTCTGTTGCGGCCAGCCTTATGTCGCGCTGATCGAGCCGGCCATCTTCGGGCGGCCCGTCTATGCGGCCCGGCCGGAGCGTTGCGACGAAGTGTGGTTGATGCCGAAAGACCGCGCCCATATTCCGCTGATGCGCACGCTGCATCGCTGCCCCGTGCATGTCGTGCCCTTCCTCTGGCATCCCGCGTTCGTCGAGGCGCGCGTCGCCGAAATCGAAGCGCTCGGGTATCGCTACGGCTACGACGCGGATCGCTCGGCTCGCACCGAATCCGGTTCAGGGCTGCGTGTCGCGATCTTCGAGCCGAACATTTCCGTGGTGAAAACGGCCAGCATTCCGATGCTGATCTGCGATGAAGCCTATCGCGCCGACCGTCACGGCATCTCGGCGATGCATGCCCTCAACACATTGCATATGAAAGATCATTCGACCATGCTGCATCTCGCCAACTCGCTCGACATCGTGAAAGAACATCGGGCGACTTTTCACGGACGTCACGATACAGTCGGCTTCATGGCGCAGCATGCGGACGCCGTGGTCGCGCATCAGTGGGAAAACGACCAGAACTACAGTTATCTCGATGTGCTGTATGGCGACTATCCGCTGATCCACAACTCGCCGTGGCTGCGCGATGCGGGCTACTACTACGCCGGTTTCGACGCGCAGGACGGCGGTCGTCAGTTGCAAGCGGCAGCGCTTCATCATCACGGGCAACTGGATGCATACCGCTCGCGCTCGCGCACGGTATTCGATGCCGTCAGCCCTTTCCAGCAGCGCAATGTCGACGCATACGAAGCGCGGCTGCAATCGCTCGTTTGCGGCACCGGCTTTGGATACGCGGCGTGAGCGGCGCGGCTCGATCGGCGAAGCGGCTTCGTGTCGGCGTCTCGCTCTATGTGCGCAAGGGCGAGCAATCGCTGTGGGAAAACGGCATTTTTCAGAACTGCCTGTTTCTCGTGACGCTGCTCAAGCGGATTCCGTCCGTGCAGGAAGCGAGCATCGTCGTGGGCGGCGGCGGCGATGTGACGGACGCGCGACGGTTCATCGAAGATACGGATGTCGCGTTGATCGACATGCAACATGCGGCGTTGCATCTGGACGTGATGATCGAAATGAGCGCGCAACTCGATCGCGAATGGGCCGTCAGGTTTCGCGAGCGCGGCGGAAAGCTGGTCACGATGCGCGTCGGCAATGACTACGTGATCGACATCGAGCGGATGATCTTCGACAAGCCGCACGCGCTGCTGATCAGCGGGTCGCCGTATCACGAAGTCTGGACGCTTGCCGAGTACGAGCGCACCTGCGCGCCGTACTATCGCAGTGCGATACGCGCGCCCGTGCGCATCGTGCCGCACCTGTGGAGTCCGCTCGTGCTCGAACGCGGGGCCGCAAGCCTGCCGCCCGGTCAATCATTCGGCTACCATCCGGGGCGCAGGCGCTGGCGCGTCGGCATCTTCGAACCCAATGTCTGCATGGTCAAGACAAGCCACTTGCCGATGCTCTGTTGCGAAGCGGCGCATCGCGTCAACGCCGATGCGATCGAACACGTCTGGGTCTGCAACACACTCGGCATGAAAGAGCACGCCGGCTTCGATGCGTTTGCACGCAGCCTCGATATCGTCCGGCATGGACTGACTACGTTCGAAGGGCGCTTTCCCACCTATCAGCTATTGAGCGAACACGTCGATGCCGTCGTCGCCCATCAATGGGAAAACGCGCAGAACTACCTCTACTATGAGGCGCTGCATGGCGGATACCCGCTCATTCACAACTCACATCTGATCGGCGATTGCGGTTACCGCTACGACGCATTCGATTGCGAAGAAGGAGGCGCCGCGCTTCTGCACGCGTTCGCCGCGCATGACGTCAATCTGGGCGAGTATCGCCGCACGGCACGTGCGTTCTTGCAAACGCTCGACCCGGAGAATGAACACAATGTCAGGTCGTACAGTGAAGCGATCGCTTCTCTGTTTTCCGCAGAGGTGCCGACATGAGCCGTCATATAGCGTTGACTGCCTGCCTGGGCGCGCTTGCCGCATTTGCCGCGCTCGCTGCAAGCTGGCTTGTTACGGCGAACTATGGTTTCGCGCAGGGCGTGCTTGCCCAACCCGGTACGCCGGCTGAAACACGCGATCCCCTCTCGATCGCCGCCGCCAACGCGGGCGTGCGCCAGTGCGCGCCTGTGCTGGGCGCGCTGTCGTCCATCGGCGGGCGTGACGCCCGCAACAGCGATGTGCTGTTCGACTGGGACCGCCGGCGCGCCGACGTGGCCGCGGCGTTCACGCTAGTCGGTCTGGAATATGCGCAAGGCAACGCAGCGCTTTCGCTCACGGCCGTTCCGGAGGCGGACGGCTCGTGCTCGGTCGCAGCAGAGCGGATCGCGTTCGATCTTCACGCATGCAAGGAGATCGCGCAGCGCGAACTGCATGGGTATCAGGCGACGCCATTGCTCGCGCACATGACCGTCTACACGAGAGCGCAGGATCGAGGCTCTTCCGTCTCGCTGATCGACTCGCCGCCCGGTTGCCTGACGATACGCCGCTATGTGAAGTACTCGACGCGCTCAACGGCTATTTCCGCCGGCAGCGGAGCGTCGCCATGAGCGGGGTGTCGTGCATCGGCATTACGATCGGACTTCACCAGCCCGACGAAACGCTCTGGAACAACGGCATCAAACAGAACGCGGCGTTTCTTGCCGAGACGTTGCGTTACTGTGATGGCGTCAACGAGACCTTGCTCGTCAATACCACTGAAGTACCCGTTTCTTCTGCGTTGCCCTGGGATCTCGCGACGTGGCCTACCGTTGCATTCGACGAGGCCAGGGACCGCGTCGACGTCATCATCGAACTCGGCGGTCAACTCGACGAAGCGCGAACGGATTATCTGAAGCGGCGCGGCGTGCGCGTCGTGTCCTACTGCTGCGGATTCGAATATATCCATGCAGTGGAAAGCATGCTCGCGGGCAAGCAGATGTTTGGCAAAAACCTCTTCATCAATCGGCGATATGACGACATCTGGGTTATTCCGCAGGTCGCGGGAAACAGTCAGTCGTTCTTCGAAGTGCTGCGCCGGCACCCCGCTCGAGTCGTGCCGTTCGTGTGGAGCCCCGTGTTTATCGAGGAACGCGCGGACAAGCTGCCCAATCGCGGGCTGTTCGAGCGCCGCGAAAAACCCGTTCGGCTGACGGTGATGGAGCCGAATATCAACATCGTGAAGTTTTGCCTGTATCCGGCATTGATAGCGGAACTCGCGTATCGCGAACGTCCCGGCGACATCGCGTTGCTGCAAGTCACCAATGCATTGACGCTCGCGCAGAACAACATCGATTTCATCGCGCTGATGAATCAGCTCGACATCGTTCGACAGCACAAGGCGGTGTTTCTCGGGCGCTACGATACGCCCGATTTTCTGGCGTCCAGCACGGAAATCGTCGTCTCGCACCAGTTCGACAATCCGCTGAACTACTTCTACCTGGAAGTATCGTGGCAAGGCTATCCGCTCGTGCACAACGCGCCGCTGTGCGCCGATCTCGGCTACTACTATCAGGGCAACGACGTGCACGACGGCGCTCGCCGCGTGCTGGATATTCTCGATGCGAGCGAGTTCGATGCGCATGCCTATCGAGAGCGCCAGCGACGGTTGATCGAACGCTACCTTCCGCACAACCGCGAGGTCGTGGCGACATATAGCGCGCTGCTTCAGGAGTTGCTGCGGCGGCCGGTCCGGTAGCGTGACTCGTGCACGCGAACGCAATGCGCGTTTGCCGATGCGGCATTTCCGGGCCGGCGCGGTATCACCATGAATAACCCATGCCTGCGTTGACCAGCACGCGGCTTCCGCCCGTTGCGCTCACGCCGAGCTTCACCACGGTAGACTGGGTCACGTGCGCACTCGCGCCCAACGCCAGCGCGGCGTAACCGCCATAGCTGCCGACGCCTGCTCCGATCTGGAACGTCTTGCCCGCTTCCACCTGCGGCAGGCCGGCCAGCGCGCCGGCCATCGCGACGCCCGAGTAGGCATAACGGGCGACGTTATTGACATCGCGCTGAACGCCCTGCAATTGCGACACATTGACGGCATCGGTTGGGTTGATACCGGGCGCGACGTTGGTGATGCGACGCTCGTTGCCGGGAGAACCGACCGAGACCGTATTGGGTTGATCCGCAATGGAGTTCGCGCCGATTGCGACGCTCGACGGCGCGGTGGCGCTCGCATTCGCGCCGAGCGCGACGGCGTTCGATCCGGATGCGATCGTGTTCGCGCCGACCGCGACGGTCGGATCGCCCAACGCCCGGCTTTGATAGCCCAGCGCGACCGAGCCTTCGTTCATCGCGGTGGCTCTGAAACCGATTGCGGTGGTGTTGGTGTCCTGCGCGAGGGATTGCGAGCCGTATGCCGTCGCGCCATTCGCGACCGTCGTGGCCGTTGCGCCGTTGACGTTGGCGATGCTGCCGGCACTGGCGCAGAGACCCGTCGCCGTCGTGTCGGTGCCGTTGGCGACGCCGCAGCCTGCCGCCAGTACGCCGCGCGCCTGCGTGCTGCCGAACGACCTGCCTTGAGTCGTCATTGCTCCGCCCGGACCCGCACCGCCCGACAGCGTGCCGGCCAGCGCCGCGCCGCGATTGGAGGCGACGTCCGATGCCGCGCTCAATTCCACCAGCGATGTCGAGAGCCTCGTGACGTTGAGGTTGGTCGAACTGATGCCCGCGACTGTGCTGCTGATCGTGCTCAGGCCCGTCGACAACGAAACGATGCCCGTCGATGTGGACGTCGAGAGACTGCCGAGCGCGCTGTTGGTTGCGTTGAGGCCCGTCGAGAGCGAGTCGATTCCCGTCGACAGCGATGCTATGCCTGTCGAGGTCGACGTCGAGAGGCTCGTCACGGTGCTGCTGGTCGTGCTGAGGCCCGTCGAAAGCGAGCTGATGCCTGTCGATGTGGACGTCGACAGAGAAGTCAGCTGGCTGTAGTTGACGGCGTCTGTCGGTTGAACGCCCGCCGCCACGTTGGTCAATGCCACCGGGGCGGAAGCGCCGGGGCCGCCCAGGGTGATCCTCGAGTGATCGGCGCCGTCGTACTGGACTGAATTGGCGACGCCAGTGGAAAGGGATGCGATGTTGCTGTTGGTTGTGCTCAGGCCTGTTGATAGAGAATTGACTCCGCTTTGTGCGGTGCTGATGCCTGTTGAGGTCGACGTCGAGAGTGACGTTATGTTGCTGTTTGTCGTGCTCAGGCCTGTTGATAGGGAATTCACTCCGCTTTGTGCGGTGCTGATGCCCGTCGACAGCGAACTCAGTCCCGTCGAAGTCGAGGTCGACAAAGACGCGACGTTGCTGTTCGTCGTGCTCAGGCCTGTTGATAGGGAATTCACGCCGCTCTGTGCGGTGCTGATGCCTGTTGAGGTCGACGTCGAGAGTGACGTCACATTGCTGTTTGTCGTACTCAGGCCTGTTGATAGTGAATTCACTCCGCTCTGTGCGGTGCTGATGCCTGTTGAGGTCGACGTCGAGAGTGACGCTACGTTGCTGTTTGTCGTGCTCAGGCCTGTTGATAGTGAATTCACTCCGCTCTGTGCGGTGCTGATCCCCGTCGACGCCGACGTCGACAGCGACGTCACGTTGCTGTTTGTCGTACTCAGGCCTGTTGATAGCGAATTCACGCCGCTCTGTGCGGTACTGATCCCCGTCGACGCCGACGTCGACAGCGACGTCACGTTGCTGTTTGTCGTACTCAGGCCTGTTGATAGCGAATTCACGCCGCTCTGTGCGGTACTGATCCCCGTCGACGCCGAGGTAGAAAGTGACGTCACATTGCTGTTTGTCGTACTTAGCCCCGTCGATAGTGAATTCACGCCGCTTTGCGCGGTGCTGATGCCCGTCGACAGAGAACTCAGTCCCGTGGAAGTCGAGGTCGACAAAGACGCGACGTTGCTGTTCGTCGTGCTCAGGCCTGTTGATAGCGAATTCACGCCACTCTGTGCGGTGCTGATCCCCGTCGACGCCGACGTCGACAGCGACGTCACATTGCTGTTTGTCGTACTCAGGCCTGTTGATAGTGAATTCACTCCGCTCTGTGCGGTGCTGATCCCCGTCGACGCCGACGTCGACAGCGACGTCACGTTGCTGTTTGTCGTACTTAGCCCCGTCGATAGGGAATTCACTCCGCTTTGCGCGGTGCTGACACCCGTCGACAGCGAACTCAGTCCCGTGGAAGTCGAGGTCGACAAAGACGCGACGTTGCTGTTCGTCGTGCTCAGGCCTGTCGATAGTGAATTCACGCCGCTCTGTGCCGTGCTGATGCCCGTCGAGGTCGACGTCGACAGCGACGTCACGTTGCTGTTTGTCGTACTTAGCCCCGTCGATAGTGAATTCACTCCGCTTTGCGCGGTGCTGACACCCGTCGACAGCGAACTCAGTCCCGTGGAAGTCGAGGTCGACAAAGACGCGACGTTGCTGTTTGTCGTACTCAGGCCTGTTGATAGCGAATTCACACCGCTCTGTGCCGTGCTGATTCCCGTCGACGCCGACGTCGAGAGTGACGTCACATTGCTGTTTGTCGTACTCAGCCCCGTCGATAGTGAATCCACCCCGCTTTGCGCCGTGCTGACACCCGTCGACAACGACGTCACGTTGCTGTTTGTCGTACTCAACCCTGTCGACAGCGAATCCACCCCGCTTTGTGCCGTGCTGATCCCCGTCGACAAAGAACTGAGTCCCGTGGAAGTCGACGTCGACAGCGACGCCACGTTGCTGTTCGTCGTGCTCAGGCCTGTCGATACGGAATTCACGCCGCTCTGTGCCGTGCTGATTCCCGTCGAGCTCGACGTCGAGAGTGACGTTACATTGCTGTTCGTCGTGCTCAGGCCTGTCGATACGGAATTCACGCCGCTCTGTGCCGTGCTGATGCCCGTCGAGGTCGACGTCGACAGCGACGCCACGTTGCTGTTCGTCGTACTCAACCCCGTCGACAGCGAATTCACGCCGGTTTGTGCAGCACTGATGCCCGTAGAAGTCGACGTCGACAAGGAAGCCACGTTACTATTCGCCGTACTCAACCCTGTCGACAGCGAATTCACACCACTCTGTGCTGTGCTAATCCCCGTCGATGCCGACGTCGACAAGGAAGCCACATTACTATTCGTCGTGCTCAACCCCGTCGACAACGAACTAATCCCCGTGGAAGTCGACGTCGACAGCGATGTCAGCTGCGAAACGTTGACGGCATCGGTGGGATTCACACCTGCCGCCAGATTTGTTATCTGGTGATCGTTAAGGGATGTCGTGCCATTCAGCGTAATCCCGGCCGGCCCATATAGCGTGATCGCTCCCGACGCGTTGTTCCCGGTCTGGCCTATCCACATGTAGGCCTGCGACCCGGCAACGCCTGCGTTAGCACTCGGGGCTTCCGTGAGGATCACCCCAGTTCCCGTTCCGCAATTGCCTTCAGCGAAACTAAAGTTCGCACCTGTATTCCACGCGCCGCTACCGGCGTTACTACGGCTATTAGCAGTGTTTGTAGCCGTTCCGGAACAGTTGGCGATCGCCCCAGCCCATGCGACATTCACTGCCCACATTGCAGCGACCGCGACTGCCACCCCTCTCGCGATCGGCCTTTTCATCCACACCCGCTTTACGTCTGAACGTCTGCCGCGACTGCTTCCGGATATCTTTCCACGAGCCCGCGCCAGTTCTGAAACAGCGACCCACGCACCCAATGCATCATTCCAGATCGACCGATACGCTGTGTTCATTTAAAACCTCATTGTTCGCCGATTGCAGAGCACGCGTGTCAATTCGCATATCTACGTTTCATCTTTCACACCTATATTTGTCGTATGGTTATTTAGCAAACAAGGGTCGCGATATCAGACCAACAGATCCTCTCGACGGAAGTCATCGAGAGAACGCCGCCAACTGAAACATAGGTTGATCTGCTGGACATGTTGAGAGCATCACGAGATCTTTTGAAAAAACGCAAATTTCGTGTACTCAAAGTCCTTCAGAGTGCCTCACAAGCCCGCGCTCAAATGAGCAGCTCGACCGAATACATGACGCGTCGAATATGGGGCGTACTGGTCCATGCTTCGTCGCGAATGATGCCGACCATCGAATCATCGAGTCGCTCGCTAACGGGGATCGCGCAAAGCGCATCACGCGATGCACAGAGTTCGATGAGCGGCCAGGGAAAGAGGCTCACCATATCCGTTCTTTGCAAGATCGCAACGGCGACGGCTAGCGAGTGCAGGAAATGGATGCTGCTTGGCACGGGCAGATTGTGTTGAGCAAACATCTTGTACGATGCGGAGCCCTCGGTCTCCGGGTCATCGACAATTGACGTTAGACACGCGAATGGAGGACACCATGCAAAGGCTTCGATAAACTGTGATCGGAGAATGCAGCTATCCGCCGATAAGCCGACAACCGCCCGCACTCGCGGCCTCACCGATCAATGCGAGGTTGAGCATGGAAACGAAACTGACTGCCCACTTGCCGACCGTCGATGTGGAAATCACTCGACGCAAGCTGCCCGATCTTGGCGCAGAAAGCATCGCGATTCACATCACGGCCGTACCGACCATCGAAGCGGCCGCGCAGTGGTTCTTTCAACCCGCCCTCTTTTCGCTGATGTCGCCCCTCATGTCGCCGATGTCGACGTGGGCAATCTGGATGCGCGCCTGGCAACCGTGGCTCGCCTCCATCGCCGTGCCCGAACGCGCGGCGCAAGGACGCGAAAAACGGCTCCGGGATGACAACGCCGCCCCTGATACGCGTTGACGCAAACGCACGCCGCCACAGCGCGCTAACATGCATGTTGCAGATGGGAATCGGCGTGCCGCATGACGCGGCTGCGCGATTCGATCGGCAGCGGCCATCGCCTGCTTAGTGCGAGGAGGATTGATCATGCGCGCCATGGTTTTCGACGGTTCGAGTCCGCAGCTCGCCGAACGCGATCTGCCTGACCGCGCGCCGGCAGCAGGCGAACTGCTGATCGACGTTCACGCGTGCGGCGTGTGCAGAACCGATCTGCATGTCGTCGATGGCGAGTTGAGCGAGCCGAAGCGTCCCTTGATTCCGGGCCATGAAATCGTCGGCAGAGTCGCGGCGCGTGGCGCGGACGTGACCGCGTTCGAAATCGGCGACCGCGTCGGCGTGCCGTGGCTCGGCAAGACATGCGGCGTCTGTCCATACTGCGCGGGCGGCCGTGAAAATCTCTGCGATGCGCCCGCCTTTACCGGCTACACGATCGACGGCGGTTACGCCGAACAGGTTGTCGCCGATAGCCGCTACTGCCTGCACCTGCCCGCGAACTACGACGACGCGCAAGCAGCGCCGCTGCTGTGCGCCGGGCTCATCGGCTACCGCACGCTGAGCATGGCGGGCGATGCGCGGCGCGTCGGCATCTACGGATTCGGCGCGGCAGCGCATATCGTCGCGCAGGTCGCGCGTCATCAGGGCCGCAGCGTGTACGCGTTCACGCGCCCCAGCGACACCACCGCACAACGGCTCGCGCGCAGACTCGGCGCCGTTTGGGCGGGCGGCAGCGACGAAACCGCGCCCGATCCGCTCGACGCCGCGTTGATCTTCGCGCCCGTCGGCGCGCTCGTGCCGGCCGCGCTGAAGGCCGTCGCGAAAGGCGGCATCGTGGTGTGCGGCGGCATCCACATGAGCGACATCCCCGCGTTCCCCTATGCGTTCCTGTGGGGCGAGCGCCGCGTGGTGTCGGTAGCGAATCTGACGCGAGCCGATGGCGCGGCGTTCATGAAGATCGCCGGGGAAACGCAGCTCGATATCGAAGTCACGCGCTATCCGCTCGCCGAAGCGAACCGCGCGCTCGACGATCTGCGCAACGGCCGCGTGTCAGGCGCGGCTGTGCTGATCGTGCGTGAGTGAAAAGCGAAGACTGATCGCGGCCGGAAACACGGCGATTTCACGGCTTACGGTGCGGACTTGTCCCCTCTCGCACGAAGCGCGGTGAGAATGCCCCTAAGCAGATCGACGGGCGGCGGCGGACAGCCCGGTATGGTGACATCCACGGGAAGAAGATTCGACAGCGGCCCGCACACCGCGTAACTGCCGCCGAAGATGCCGCCCGTGCATGCACAATCGCCGGCGGCAACCACCAGCTTCGGATGAGGCGTGGCCTCCCACGCGCGGCGCACGGCTTCCTTCATGTTCAGCGACAGCGGTCCTGTGACCAGCAGCATGTCCGCATGCCGCGGACTCGCGACGAATTTGATGCCGAGGCCCTCGATGTTGTAGTACGGGTTGTTCAGCGCATGGATTTCCAGCTCGCATCCGTTGCACGAGCCGGCGTCGATCTGTCGAATGCACAGCGCGCGGCCGAGCACGTCGAGAATGTCTGCGTGGAGTTGCTGATGCTCGGTTCGCCACGCATCGTTGTCGGTGGGGATGCGCTGGGACGGAATATCAGTCCGCGCGATCTGCTTGAGAAGTTGCCACATTAGAGATCGTGCCCCGCGTAGTTCAGATTGAACGACTTGTTGATCAACGGGAAATCCGGAACGATGTTGCCGATGATCGCGTGCTCCAGCGCCGGCCAGTTCTGCCAGGACGGATCATGGCAATGACAGCGCGCGATCGTCCCGTTTTCGCCCGTCTCGATCGCGACGAACACATCGCCACGCCAGCCTTCGACCCAGCCGACGCCGCAAGACGGCGGCTGGCCGGCGTCGATCGGTTCCGCAATGTCGCCATCTGGCAGAGCGTCGAGAAACGCGCCAATCAACCGCAGCGACTCGTAGACCTCGTTGAACCGCACAGCGACACGCGCGGCCACGTCGCAACGGTTGTCGGTGACGGCTTGCGCCTCGACTTCGTGATACGGCGCATACGGATGATCGACGCGCACGTCGATACGCAGCCCGCTCGCCCGTGCCGCGAGGCCGCATACGCTGAAATGTGACGCTACCTTCGCGGCGAGCTTGCCCGCGCCCGCAAAGCGGTCCTGCAAGCCCGACTGGTCGTCGTAGATGCGCTGCATCACGCGGACTTCGACCTCGATCCGTTCGCACTGCTCCGCGAGGGCCGCGATCAAATCCGCCGTCACGTCACGCGCGACACCACCCGGGATTATCTGATCCATCAGATATCGATGGCCAAACACCCGATCGTTCAGGCGCAGCCAGTCTTCCTTCATTCGGGAAAATTGCGCGAGGCCGAATGCGAATCCCGCATCGTTGCCGAGCGCGCCCAGATCACCCAGGTGATTGGCAACGCGCTCGCGTTCGAGCAATAGCGCTCTCAGCCACTGCGCGCGCGGCGGAACGAAAACGTTCCATGCACGCTCGACGGCCATGCAATAGGCCCACGAAAAGGCAACCGTCGTGTCGCCGGCAATGCGCGCGGCGAGGCGCTGGCCGCGCAGCACGGGCGTCTGCTCGAAGAGCCGCTCGATGCCCCGATGCGCGTAGCCAAGCCGCTCCTCCAGCCGCAACACCTTCTCTCCGACGACCGAAAAGCGAAAGTGCCCCGGCTCGATCGTGCCCGCATGAATCGGCCCGACCGCTATCTCATGCACACCGTCGCCGGCAACGGGCACGAACGGATAGTCCGCTTCCCGCGACTCGAAGCGCTCGTTTCCGGACGACTGCTTCTGAAGCGGAAAATAATCGGCGGGCCAGTTGCCGTGGTTCAGCCAGGGCCGCGTATCGGCGGCGCCCGTTGCGCGCACGCCGAGCAGATCGTAGACCGCGCGCTGCATCCGCGATGCACACGCAAAGATGCCGGAAAGATCCGGATAGCCGGCGTCTTTGCCGCCATCTCGCGCGACGGGCAATTGCGCCCACAGCAGGCCATCTTCCATTGCATAGGCAGCCGAAACGACGAACGCGCCCGTCGCCGCTTCCTTGCCCCACAGCGAGATCAGGCGCCCGCCGTGCTCCCGGACGGCGCCCGCGATGCGAACCCACGTCACGGAATCGACTTGCGCCAGAAACGCCGACGCCTTGCCGGTGAACATCGACAGCCGCACGACATCAGAAAGTCCGAGTTCGTCGATTCGCATGCATCACCCCGCGAGCATCGCCGCCGCCTGCCGATACCACGTCGCAAGATAAGGCGGAATGTAAAGCCCGAGCATCAGACCCAAACCCAGGTGAACGAATACGGGCAGCAGCGCCGGCGGATGCTCGAGCGCCGTCGCCGTGGTCTTGCCGAACACCATGTGCTGCACGCGCGCGAAGATGATCGCGAACGCCACCGCAAGCGCGAGCAGCAGAAACGGCGTCGCCCACGGCAGTTCGCTGATTGCCGTCGTGAGGATCAGGAACTCGCTCGCGAACACGCCGAACGGCGGCATGCCGAGAATCGCGAGCGCGCCGAGCATCATGCCCCACCCGACCGTCGGGCTCACGCGCAACAGTCCGCGTATGTCGTCGATCACCTGCGTGTGCGCCTTCTGCGCCGCGTGCCCGACGGCGAAGAAGATCGCCGACTTGACGAGCGAATGGACCGTCATATGCAGCAGACCCGCGAACGTCGCGGTAGGGCCGCCGAGCCCGAACGCGAATGTCATCAGCCCCATGTGCTCAATCGACGAATACGAGAACAGGCGCTTGACGTCCTTCTGACGCAGCAGCGAAAACGTCGCGACCAGCACCGACACCAGTCCGAATCCGATCAGCAGCCGGCCCGGCAGACCGTTTTGCAGCGCGCCGTCGGCGAGCACCTTGCAGCGGAGCACCGCGTACAGCGCGACGTTGAGCAGCAGGCCGGAAAGCACAGCGGAAATCGGCGTGGGGCCTTCGGCGTGCGCGTCGGGCAACCAGTTGTGCATCGGCACGAGGCCGACTTTCGTGCCATAGCCGATCAGCAGGAACACAAACGCCAGCGACATGATCGTCGGATCGAGTTGGCCCTTGACCGCGTTCAGGCTGCTCCACAGCAAGGCATCGCCGCCGCTCAGATGACGGCTCGCGGCGAGATAGAGCAGGATCGTGCCGAACAGCGCCTGCGCGATGCCGACGCCGCACAGGATGAAGTACTTCCACGCCGCTTCGAGACTCGCCGCCGTGCGATACACACTGACGAGCAAAACGGTGGCGAGCGTCGCGGCTTCCATCGCGACCCACAGGATGCCGACGTTGTTGGTCAGCAGCGCCAGCAGCATCGCGAACACGAACAGCTGATACATGCTGTGATAAAGGCGCATGCGCGCGCCCGTCATCTTGCCGCGGCTCTGTTCGATCCGCATGTAGGGCCGCGAAAAGATCGACGTCGTCCAGCCGACGAAGGCCGTCAACGCAACGAGAAAGACGTTGAGCGGATCGACGAAGAAGAGCTTGCCGAGCGCAAACGCGGGCCCGTGCGCGACCGTTTGCTCAGCGAGCACCATCGCGGCGATGAAGGTGAGGAAACTGAATCCGACGTTGAGATCCGGCGCCACGGCATGCTGCCCAACGAGCGCGAGAACGGCTCCCGCGCACAATGGAATCGCGAATACGAGCAGCAGTACCCAGGCGTCAGTCATCTTTGAGCTTTTCCAGGTGATGAATGTCGAGGCTGTCGAACTGCTCGCGAATCTGGAACATGAAGACGCCGAGAATCAGAATGCCGACCAGCACATCGAGCCCGATGCCGAGTTCGACGATCATCGGCATGCCGTTGGTCGCTGCTGCGGCGGCGAAAAAGAGGCCGTTCTCCATCGAAAGAAAGCCGATCACCTGCGGTATCGCCTTCGAGCGCGTGATCATCATCATGAACGACAGCAGCACGCACGCGAGCGCGATGCCGAGCGTGCCGCGCGCAACGGACGACGCGAGCTGACTGATCGGCGTCGCGACGTTGAACGCGACGATCACCAGCACGATGCCGATCAGCAGCGTCGTCGGGATGTTGAGCAGCGTCTCGACATCCGTTTTCACGTTGAGGCGCTGCACCAGCCTGTAGAGAATCCACGGAATCACGCCAACCTTGAGCACGAGCGTCAGCAGCCCGGAAATGTAGAGGTGAAGGTCGTCCGTGACGAAGCCGAGCACGAAGTTCGCCGAAACGAGCGCGATGCCCTGTAGCGTGTAGAGATGGATCAGCGAGAGGATTCGCCGCTGGCTGAGCATCGCGAACGACACCATCAGCAGAACGGCGGCCAGCAGGTTGATGATCTGCGTCGCGAGACCGTGCATTCACGCCCCCAGCAGAAAATGCACAAGCATGCCGATCACAGCGAGCAGGAACGCTGTGGCGAGAAACTCCGGCACACGGAAGATGCGCATCTTCGCGTTCGTGGTCTCCACGACCGCGAGCGCCGCGCCGCCGACCAGCAGCTTGACGAACAGCGCGGGAATCGCGAGCAGCAGCGCAACGGGATTGCCGGCCTCGGCAATGCCCCACGGCACGAAGAGCGCAAGCCCGATGCACGAATACGCAAACAGTTTCAGACTCGCGGCCAACTCCATCAGCGCGAGATGCCGGCCCGAATACTCGAGGATCAGCGCTTCGTGAATCATCGTCAGCTCGAGGTGCGTCGTCGGATTGTCGACGGGCAATCGTGCGTTTTCTGCGAGCGACACCATCGTGAACGCAATGCCCGCGAACGCGAGGCTCGGGTAGATCGCGAGTTCCTGGTGGCTCAACGTGCCGACGATCTGCGTGAGCAATGTGGAATGCGTGATTAGCGATGCGGAGAACAGCACCATCAGCAGGGCCGGTTCTGCGAGAAAGCCCACCAGCATTTCGCGGCGCGCGCCGAGCGTGCCGAATGCCGTGCCGACATCCATCGCCGCCAGCGAGATTGCGACGCGCGCCAGTGCGAAGAGCCCGACGAGAGCGATTGCATCGGCGGCAGGCGACAGCGGCAGTTCCGTCGACAGCGTCGGCACGATTGCACACGCGAGCGTCATGCACGCGCAGATCACATACGGCGCGCCGCGAAACACGGGACTCGCATGTTGAGCGACGATCGATTCCTTGTTGAACAGCTTGTGCAGCGTTCGGTACGGCTGCCAGATGGAAGGCGCGCGTTTGTTCTGCAGCCACGCGCGGCACATGGTGATCCAGCCGGACAACAGCGGAGCGGCCGCCAGCGCCAGCACGATTTCGAGCATCTGCGAGAGCAGTCCGGAGGGCGTCATCATCGTCGCACCAGGATCAGCAGGACAATGAGCACAAGGAAGCTGTACATCAGATACACGGCGATGCGGCCTGTCTGGAGCAAGCCCGCCACGGCCGCGATACGCGTGACGATGCGCTCGATCGGCTGGTAGATCAGCGTCCATGCGCGATCCGTTACGGCCACGCGATACACGGGGCGTGCATCGAAAGGCGAAGGCAACTGCCGTTCGATCCTGAAGAGCGGCGCAAAGATTTCGCGGATCGGCTGCCCGAAGCCCTCTGCCGTATCCTGCATGCGCGCGTTCACGAACGGATGGCCGCACGCCCACGGAATCGAGCGGCGCAAGCGCCCGTGATAGAAGCGGCGCACCAGTATCCACACCAGCGCGCAGCACGCAAGGAAGAACAGCAGAAACGCGACGGGCATGTAGCTCGCGCGTTCGATATTGACGGGCGCGAGCAGCAGCCAGCCGTTGCGGGCGACCGTCTCGCCGATGCCCGCGCCGATCATCGCATGCGTCACGCGGTCGAGCACCACAACGAACTGCACCGGCAACAGCCCGAGCAACACGCACATCGCCGCGAGCCACACGAAGCCGGCCCGCTCCCACGGGCTCGCGTCGTGGGCGTCACTCAGCTTTGCTTCGCGCGGCTGTCCGAGAAAGATGATCCCGAAGAACTTGACCATCGTGTAGCCGGCGAGCGCGGCAACGAGTGCGATCAGCGCCGCGACGAGCGGAACGATCATGTTCAGGAACGAGTTGGGCAGATCCGGCGTGAACAGGAAGCTCTGCAGCAGCAGCCATTCGGAGACGAATCCGCTCAAGGGCGGCAAGCCCGCGCTCGCGAGCGCGCCCAGCAGCGCGACCCACGCGGTCCATGGCATGAAGCGGATCAGGCCGCCGAGGCGTCCAAGATTGCGTTCACCCGTTGCGTGCAAGACGGAGCCCGTCGCGATGAACAGCAGGCTCTTGAAGGCCGCGTGGCTCGCGATCTGATAGAGCAGCGCGGTCAGCGACAACGCCGCGAGTGCCGGCATGTCGAACGCACGGAAAAGAATGGCCAGCCCCATGCTGACGAACATCAGACCGATGTTGTCGATCGACGAGTATGCGAGCAGCCTCTTCATGTCGGTCTGGATCGCGCTGAACACGACGCCGAACAGCGCCGTGAAGAGCCCGAGCGCGAGCAGCACCACGCCCCACCACGCGATCTGCACATGCAGCAGGTCGAACACCGTGCGCAGCACGCCGTAGAGCCCTGCCTTCAGGACAAAGCCGCTCATCAATGCCGATACGGGCGATGGCGCGGCCGGATGCGCCTCCGGCAACCAGACGTGCAGCGGAAAGATGCCCGCTTTCGCGCCGAATCCGAACAGCGCAAGAACAAATGCGATTGAGGCCCAGAACGCGTCCAGATGCTGCTGCCGCATGCCGGCAAACGTGTAGTCCCCCGTATTCGCCTGCAGCAAGCCGAAACACAGCAGCAAACCGAGCGCGCCGACGTGCGAGATCAGGAAGTACAGATATCCGGCACGGCGGATTTCGTCGATGCGATGGTTGCTCATCACGAGAAACGTTGCCGCCAGCGTCATCGTTTCCCATGCAACCATGAAGCAGTAGGCATCGTTCGCCACGAGCACGAGCGCGAGGCCCGCGAGGCACACGTGATATTCGAAGCAGAGCAGACCGGGGGGCGTGCCTTCGCCCTTGCGGAAGTAGCCGGCGGAGAACGCGCTGACGCCGGCGCCGACCATGCCGAGCACGGCAAGAAAATACGAGGACAGGCCATCGAGCCGCACATGAAACGGCAAACCGGGCAACCCGAGCGGCAGGATCGTTTCCTGAGGGGCGGAAAACACGCCGGCAAGTCCCAGCGCGCACAACAGGACCCCAAACGCCGCGCCAGCCGGAAACAACCCGTGCGCCACGACGCGCGTGCGGCGCAGGCTGGCGAGCCCCAGCACCGCGATGGCGAGCCAGCCCGCAATCACGAGCAACACGGCCTGAAGGATGGTGGGAGAAGCCATCGCGTGTCGTATCTACTTGCGCGCCTGGCGGCCCACAGCGACGACGCCGGCCCATAACGGACGATCAGCGGCTCTCGCACAGCCTTCACTGCACCGTGAACGCGAGCGCTTTCCTTCGCGTCCTTCCGTTTGAACAGGCTGTCCGTCTGCCGCAAATCCGCACTGCATGGGATGTCTCCGCTCGATGTCGGGACCCAAAACATCGGTCCCGCGTCAGGAACATACCGTTATCAGAGTATGATAATGGCGTTATCATCCTATCAGTTTTGCCCGCAGGATTCCATACAACGTCGACGACGCGCGCCGCTTAATGCCGGCCCCTCCGCCCTCGCCGCTGCTTCACTGCGATCCGTGCTTTGGACCCAAGGCCAGCGTGAAATCCGACGCTAAGGAGATCACGCCCCAACCGTACACGTGTACACGCCACGACAGCAGTCGATCTCACATGCCAGCACAGTTTTTTCGAACATTGACAGGAAAGGACCGGAGTACCGCGGCAAACAGGCGCCTCGGGTTTTCACTTGCGTTCGTCGCGGGCGCGGCGAACGCAGGCGGATATCTCGCCGTCAGGCAGTATACGTCGCACATGAGCGGCGTGGTCTCCTCGATCGCCGACGACGCCGTGCTCGGCGACTTCGCGCTGGTGCTCGCGGGCGTCGGCTCGCTGATTTCGTTTCTGCTGGGCGCCGCGTGCTCGGCCGTGCTCGTCAACTGGGGACGCCGCCAGCGCCTGCACAGTCAATATGCTTCGCCGCTTCTGCTGGAAGCGTCGCTGCTGCTGTGCTTCGGATTGCTCGGCAGCCATCTGGCGCTTTGGGACACGCTATTCGTCCCCGCAACCGTCATGCTGCTGTGTTTCATCATGGGCCTGCAGAACGCGATGATCACCAAGCTGTCGGGCGCGGAGATCCGCACCACCCATATGACAGGCATCGTCACGGACATCGGCATCGAACTCGGCAAGCTCTGCTACTGGAACGCATCTCGCGACGACCCGGCGCTCACGCCCGTACTCGCCAACAGGGAGCGGCTGAAGGTGCACGCCCGCATGCTCGCGAGTTTCTTCGCGGGCGGCGTAACGGGCGCACTGGGCTTCAAGCATGTCGGCTACGCGGCGACCATTCCGTTGGCCTGCGTGCTCACGGTGCTCGCGATCATTCCGCTGCTCGACGATCTGCGCGAGCGAACGTGGGGGCCCGCCCGCAGGCCTGAGTGAGCGCGTCATCGAGCAAGCGGGCGGCATGCATGGACGTTTGCGAGGCCTATCGACACGCACATGGTATTATCATGTCATTAACATATAATTCTGATCGATAACGGGTGAAATTGACGGACTGAACCTGCTGCGGCAAGCCATGAAGCAGTGCGGCACCGCTGGTTCGCGAAGTCCGTGCGAAAGCAAGGAACTCAATGTGATTGACCCTGGCGCAGCTCTGCTGTCATACGACCATGCGTGTCGTCTCGTACGGGATGTGACCGGCGATCACGGTCTGATCGTGATCGGCGTCGGCACGGCTGGGGAACGCGGGTTCCAGATGCTCTACCGGTTTGCGGAAGTTTGCGACCGGCTCGAAGCCCAGGGGATCAACGTCATCTTCGTTTATCCGAAGGCATCGGCACGCCATGTGTTCGATGCGATGTCGGTGCGCGGTTCCCGGTATCGAGGAAAGACATGCCTGTTTCTCGACGGCGATGGCCGGCTCTTTCGCAAGCCGGTTCAGCCGCGGGCGTTGCGTGCGGTGTATCTCGACGCCAGGATGCGACAGGCGGGAACGGCAGACGTAACGCTCGACAGCGAAACGTGGGACGAACAGTTGCGCAGTTTCTTTTCAGACGTCGTCGGTCGGCGACTGCATTGAATCGGGTTGGCGAATGATCGTCAGTAATTGTCAATGCGCGCGATTGTGAATGCCGTGCCGGACGATTATTCGCTAATGACATTCTCCTGATGTTACGCAGGCACGCGATCTATTATAATTTGATTAACATACCTGATCCCGCTCCCGCCATGGAAACGAAAAGTGCCCGATTAACCGTCCTGATCGACCCTGTCAAGAAAGAGGCGTTCGAGAAACTCTGCGCCGCACAGGATCTGACGCCCTCCCAGGTGGTTCGGCAGCTTATCAGAGAGTACCTCGAGCAGCACGGCGTGACCTGGAAGACGCGAAGCGCAATAGGTTCGCGCACACGGCAGAAGGCGGAGTAAAGCCGCGCACGCTTCGCTATAAGGCTAAAAGGTCGAAGAGGTACTTACCCCGGCTTTCGACAGCGCATGGTCATTGTCTTTTGACACGGTCCTTTTCTCCCTGACTATCTGCGCATACAGGTCTTCGCCATAGCTCGCCACCAGTTTCGTGCGCATGGCCAACATCTGTTCCGGAAACTGGCAGACAGTATTCAGAACTTCGCTGCGCTCGCAATCGCGCATCACGATCTGTGGATATTCGATCGCCCGTGGGTCGGTAGGCGGAATGCAAAAGTATTCATCCCGCTCGCGAATCGCTCAATCGATGATCTTGTCGAGGTCAACTCGGAAGCCCGCAAATAAAAATGCCTACTGTCCCGGCACATCCGGGACCATCATCTGCCGCGCACGATCGGCGGCGGATATAGGCAAGAGGTCGCTATACGCACAGTTGCAGCGGTCTAGTCTGCGCCTCCTTTGCGAAACAGCGAGAACTTCTTCGGATGATGCTGCGGATCGTCTTCACCCAGCACCCCGAACTCGATCGGCATACGCGTATAGAAAACGTGTACGCGCTCCGCGCGGACGACGTCGAGCAAGCGCTGCGCCTCTTCGTCGGTGACGGCAACGATGATCTGCACCGGCTGGTCGGCAAGCTTGAGCATGTGCGCAGCGTGATGAGCGCCCGCGTGTCCGACGCCCTCGCTGCCGCTGATGACCGTCGCGCCGCATATGCCCAGCGCCTTCACCTCATGCAGCAGCCACTCGCAAACCGTCCTGTGACCGTGCCGTTTGTTCTGCTCGGTATAGAACGTCAGTTGATATCCGTTCATACGAATCTCCGTGGACGGACCGGACCCGCTGGGCCACAAAGCCACGGTCCTTCCCGGCAACAGGCGCGCCGGAACCATGACCCATTTCATTCTAATGCAGGCCGTCGCGCGCATGCGGATTGTGCTGCTCGATGACCGCGCCCCGTATTCCGTCAAGAGAGCTTCTTGCGGAATTCCGTGGTCGTTCGCTTAGAGGTCCGGCTGCGGCCCGCCAGGCTCGCCGAGCATTTCGAATTCAACGGGACAACGCGTGTAGAACATTCGAACGCCACCGGCGTCGAGATTCGCAAGCAACACATCGATCTGCTCGTCCGCCGCCGCAACCATGACGGCGACGGACTGATCGGCGAGCTCGAAAAAGCGCGCAGCGTGATATTTTCCGTGGGCTTCGATTCCCTCGCTGACCTCGGTCACTGTCGCACCGTGGATGCCAACTTTCGCGATTCCACCGAGCACCCACTCGACGACCGTCGAATGCAGTTTGTGATGACTCGCGTTGGATGCGTAGAGTGTGAGCTGGCTGCCCTTCGTCACGAGAACCTCCTGTGAATTTCACCGATGGTCCGATACTGAACTTCGCCGGACGCGAATCCGCAACCGTCGTCAATACGACGAGCATTCGATCCGCGACAAAAAGACCGACAGGAGACAGAAAGCGGAGACATCGAACCAGACCTGAAAAGACGATCAAATCTGGGCAGCAGGACGCTGAAGGACGAACCTACGACTTCCTGACCCAGGAACCGTAGGCATCATTAGCCGGCAATCCGGCGGTTACGGGAGGAATGCCATCTCCGTGAATTAATACTAGCACGCGATATTTGCGTTCGTATCGATCGCGTTGTAACGCAAGCAAAACGCAAAGAAACAAAACGCAAAGCGGATCACGACGTGCGTGATCCGCTTGCAACGTCGAACGTATTAGCGCGCCGACATCCACTCTTCTTCTGAAAGACCGCTCGTCGCGTACTCAGCCTCTTTTGCGCGAATCGTGTCGCGCTCGTCGAGATAGGCTGAGCGATAGCCCGTATGCACGCCCCAGTAATAGAACACGAGCGAGAACACGATCACGACCAGCATGTCCCAGCCATACGGCAACAGCCCCATCCCGCCGAACTGCTTGCTGCCGATCAGCGACAGGATCGCCATGCCCGGCAGGTACGCGACCAGCCACCACGCCGCCTTCAGATCCTGGTTGAAGCCCGTGAAGCCCGACTTCGCCTGGAAGTAGAAAAACACCGGCAGCGCGACGATCATCAGCAGGATGATCTCGCCCGTCAGCGGCCACTTCGCCCAGTACAGGATCAGCGACGCGCACACGAACGCGAACGGCGCAATCACGCCCATGCCCGGAATGTGCAGCGGGCGCTCGAGGTCCGTCGCCGAGCGGCGCAGCGACATCAGGCTGATCGGGCCCGTCAGGTACGAGATCACCGTCGCCACCGAAATCACCGCCGCCAGCGAGCTCCAGCCGCGGAAGAAGAACAGGAAGATGAACGACACCAGCAGGTTGAACCACATCGCCGGACGCGGCACGCCGTACAGCGGATGCACGCTGCCGAACATCTTCGGCATCGTGTTGTTGCGCTCCATCGCGTAGATCATGCGCGTGGTCGTCGCCATGTAGGTCGTGCCCGTGCCGCTCGGGCTGATGAACGCGTCGACGTACAGCAGGATCGCCAGCCAGTTCAGGTTCAGCGCGATCGCCAGCTCCGCGAACGGCGACTTGAAGTTGAACTGGTTCCAGCCCTTCATCACATCGCCCGGGCTCACCGCGCCGATGTACGCAATCTGCAGCAGCACGTAGATCACCAGCGCCAGCAGGATCGAGCCGATCACCGCGAACGGCACGCTCTTCGCCGGATTGCGCGCCTCGCCCGCCAGGTTGACGGGACTCTGGAAGCCGTTGAACGCGAACACGATGCCGCTCGTCGCCACGGCTGTCAGCACCGCCGACCAGCCATACGGCGCGAACGTGCTCACCTCGCCGAGGTTTTCCTTGTGGAAGCCGCTCATCATCAGGCCGAGAATCGTCAGGCCCGGAATGATGAACTTGAAGATCGTGATCGCCGTGTTGGCGCGCGCAAAGACCTTCACGCCCCAGTAGTTCAGCAGGAAGTAGATGACCACCAGCACCGCCGACAGCAGCAACCCCGGTGTCGTCAGTTCGCCGTTGATGAACAGGTTGTGCGCCCACTCGTACGGCCACGTGCTCATGTACTGGATGGAGGCCTCGGCCTCGATCGGAATCACCGACACGATCGCGATCCAGTTGGCCCATGCACTGATGAAGCCCACCAGCGCGCCGTGCGAATAGCGCGCGTAGCGCACCATGCCGCCCGACTCGGGGAACATCGACCCGAGTTCGGCATACGTCAGCGCGATCGCGAGAATCACGACAGCGCCGATCACCCACGCGCAGATCGCGGCCGGACCTGCAATCTTGGCCGCCTTCCAGGCGCCGAACAGCCAGCCCGATCCGATGATCGAGCCGAGCCCCGTCAGCATCAGCGCGAATGGGCCGATGTGCCGTTGAATAGAGCTATTCAATTGTCTTCCTCATATCCCAGATGCACGGAACCGCCAGGTCGCTTCGTCCTGACGCTGAATATTCCGGCTTTCCTTGTAATTCGATAGCGAAGCGCGACAGTTGTCGCGATGTGCGCTGCGAGACGTGTTGTCGATAGAGCGCATGCCATCGAGCGAGTGCCGGATAGTCCCCGGAATGACACTGCGCCGTCCAATGCAAATTGAGCATGAGGGTCATGTCGAATAAACATAACGTCGCGCGAACGCCGATGCGACGGGGCGCGGCGGCGAGCGTCCGGAAGCCGCGACAGGAAAACAGGCACGGCATCTACCCGCGATTGCATGCGTGCTGGGTCGCGTTGCAATTGCCGAAAGGCTAGTGAGTACTCGTGCGGTCGCTGACGATGTGCATTCACCCACTATCAACGAGCTTTCAACGAATGAAGCATCGCACTCACTATCCGGACGCATCTCTCATCAAGCGCGCCGGGCCGGGTAAAAACGCCCGTCGACGTGCGAGAGCAGCTTGCGCGACAGTTGCGTCGCGCGGCCCTGTATCAGCCGGTCAGAGAGACGCGAGAACCCATACGACGCAGCGAGCGCGATCAATACAGTCGCGACGAATAGCGCAATCGACATGTCCTGGTCGCTCTGCCTGAATACGTCCGCGAAGAAATGAAATGTCGCGTACACGCAGATGAAGTGCCACAAATAAATGCCATAACTTTCGCGGCCTAACGCCGCTGCACATCGACGGAAGACGAACGCACCGCGCGATTTCATCAGATCGCGAATCGCATCGCACTGCGAGCCCACGAACAACAGGAACGCAACCGCGCTGAATGCGGCGAATACGGGCGCGAATTGATGTCCCTTTGCGAGCCATACGCCGAGCGCGGCCGTCGCAAACGCAAAGCCGAGAGCAAGACCGAAATAGAGCCACGCCGCGCGTCGCGTGACGTTGGACGTACCCATCAAATGCGAACGAAAGCCATACCACGCCCACATCCCGACGATAAAGCACGGCCCTTGCACGGGCGGCCAGAAATAACTGAACGAGTTGTTTCTGACGTGACAGTCGAGTGTGCCGTGGCAATCGCCGATCAACATCGATGCTACCGAAAGTGCCAGCAACACTAACGTCGCCAGCACGAGCCGCACGCGATTCATCGCTGCGAAGAACAAGAGCGGCGCGATCAGATAGAACAGCATCTCGACGCCGATCGACCATCCACCAGGCACGACGTTGTTGATTGCCGTCGGTGACAGCGCGTGAAGAAACAGTATGTTCAGCAGAACATCGAAGGGACCGTGCGAGCCGAGCACCCATGCACGCTCGTACCCCGACTGCATTGCGCCATAGCTTATCAGCCCGTAGACGGCAATCGCGACGTAATACAGCGGAGCGATGCGAAAGAAGCGTTTGATATAGAAACGCAATGTGACGTGACGCGCATCCACGCAACGTGCGTGATCGGTTTCGAGCGTCATGAAGATCGTGATCGCGCTGATCACGAAGAACAGCTGCACGCCGTATTGGCCCATGCGGGCCAGCAACGTCACGGCATGCGGCAGGTTGGGAAACTGAAACGACAGGTGTACGGCGACAACCCCGACGATCGCGAGCGCCCGACCGGCATCGAGCGCGGCAACGCGGCTTTTGTCCATCTGCAAGCCTCCTCGCGCTTTGACTGTGAATTACGCCCAATAAAGGGCCGCGAGGTTCGTCGACAAAATATGTTCGGCGGAAGTTCCTGGTTTTTTGTTTCGATGTTTTCCCGCTGTCTTTTTCGTTGGCGACTGAGGGCACCCGCAGTCGCGCTCGAACAGATCAGGCTGCTGCCGGCTGCTCCGCGAGATGCAGCGCGTCCCGGCTCGCCTTGTGCTCGTCGATCAGCCGATAAACCGTTTCACCCGGCACTGTCTCCGACTCCAGCAACTGGTTTGCAATCGCGCGCAGCACCGGCTCGTTGTCGCGCAACAGCGCATAGCAGGCTTCGTTCAGTTCCTTGAGCAAAATGTTCGCGTGTTCGATCGCGTTCTTCATCTGCAATCCCGCGTATTGCGCAGGCAGCGCGGCAAGACTGAACAGATTGCCCTCGGCGTTAAAGCCGAATTTCGACACCATGTCCAGACTGATTCGCGACGCTTCCTGCAAGTCCTGCGCCGCGCCACTCGATGCTTCCGAGAACATCAGCAATTCGGCATTGCGGCCGCCCAACAGCACCTGAATTTCATTGCGCATTTCGGTCTCGCGATACAGATGCTTGTCCTGCGTCTTCGTGATCAGCGCGACGCCCAATGCGCCGCCTCGCGGCAAAATTGTGACCTCTTCGAGTACGCCGGTGCCAAGCAGCGCGGCAACGAGTCCGTGGCCGGCCTCGTGAACCGCGATACGGGTACGCTCGTCTTCCGTGAGCGCGCGCTCCGCGCCATTCACGTCGCCGATACGCGCGATCTTGATCGCCTCGACAAAATGCTTCGACGCGATCACGTCGTCACCCGCCTTGCGCGCGACGAGTCCCGCCTGGTTGACGACCATCGCGAGCGTCGCGGGCGAAAGTCCCGTGGTCAATCGCGCGAGCTGGTTGAAGTCGATGTCGTCGGCTTTCGATTTCAGCTTCTCGGCATAGAAACGGATGATGTCCGCACGATCTTCGAGATCGGGCAAACGCACTTGCACTGTGCGATCGAAACGGCCTGGACGGCGCAACGCTTCGTCGAGATTGTCCGGGTGATTCGTCGCCGCGACGATGATCACGCCTTCATTCGACTCGAAGCCATCCATCTCCGCGAGCAACTGGTTGATGATGCGATTGCTCTCCGCTTCGACAGGACCGCCGCCCGTGTCTGTGCGTTTGGCGAGGCCGTCCGCTTCGTCGATGAAGATGACGGTCGGCGTATTTTTGCGCGCAAGCTCGAACAGGTGCTTGACCTTCTGAATTCCGACGCCGTAGTACTTCGCGCTGAAATAGCTACCCGTAATCGAAATGAAATTCGCGCCGCACTCGCCCGCGAGCGCCTGCGCGAGTCGCGTCTTGCCCACGCCGGGGCCGCCCGTCATCAGGATGCCGCACGGCGCGCGCACGCCCATGCCGGTGAACTGCTTCGGGTTCGTCAAATAGGCCTGAATGTCGGCCAACGCGGCCTTTGCTTCGCCCGCGCCGATTACGTCGTCGAAGGACAGTGCGGGTGTCTTTTCGAGCAGCCGCGCGCTGCCCGTCATTTCACGGCGCATGAACCACGCGAGCCCGCCGATCAGCAACAACGGCAACAGCAGGCTGAGCACATCGCGCGTCTTGTCGAATGCATCCGCCCAGCGCGCGGAACCCGTGTGGACATTCGCATCGGGCAGCCATACGAGTTGATATGGAGAAAGCGCGTCCGCCTTCATCTCGCCGAGAAGCAGTGCATTCGAAAAGGCTGCGTTGTGATCGGTGACGTAGTACTTCGCTCCGTCGCCCGTCGACACGAGGATCGCATTCGGGCTCACGCCGATGGCCGTCACGTTGTGATCGCGAATGTCGCGCAGCATTTCGGACGCGTCCCTTTCCTGATGGGTCCACGGCGACGTGTCTTTGCGCATTTCGCTCGCGACACCTCCGAGCACTGGCGACGCCATTGCATTGCGCTGCTCGTGGCGTAGATGCAAAAACGTGACAAGCGCCGCGAAGGCCGCCGCGATCACGCCAAGCATCACATAGCGGCCATAACGGGACCAGAACGTATTCTTTGCCGGTTTCATCAGTTGATTCCTAAAACGGGCCAAATCGCGGCCTTCACGAATGAGCGTGAAAAAAATAATAGGGAGCGCACTGCGCGCGATGCGCGCAACGAGGCTGGGTGGAATTGGCCGGGCTGCGTCGGAGCCACGAGCGAGGAAGGGACCAGCTCTTAGTGCAATGACGGTCGGTAAAAAAGAAACGTCCCTTTTTCAACGGCCGTGTACAACCAGCATTATGCCCAGGCCAGCGCCATTTCCAAAACGTAGAAAAGGGCCTGTTTCAGGGTTGATTCCGTTATTTGCCGTGTTTGGAATTGGCGTGGCGGATGAAGGCAGATCGAACGTCGGCCGGAGTGGATGGAATAGATAAAACCGGATGGGTCAGATGCGCACGCGATCGCGCCGGCGCACGAGTGCGTATGCATTGCATACACGCGCCTATACGAACGTATGAAGGATTGACGCCATCGATCAACCGGGTATCCCAATGTAGGGATAGTCGATTTCCTCGCCTCGCTTTATCGTTCATTCAGGCGGCAAAGCATTCATCAGCGAGCGGCCAGTTCGTGATCGACGATATCGAGGTGGCCGGACTTGCCGCGCTTGCCAGTGCGCGCATCCCGACATTGCCTGTTCATTGCATCGCCGACGATATTCGCAATAGAAGGCTCGTTCGGTTATTCGCTGATTCGCACCTTCAAAACATCCGCGTATTTGCCGTCTATTCATGTAGACGTCATGTCGACGCGAAGATCAAAACGCTTATCGATTTTCAGACGTCGTACTGTAGACAAATGCTCGACAGCATTCTTCTGGACGAGCACAAGGACGAGACGCCTGGCCGTCTCGCGCGCGCAGTGGAGAACGTATGATGCACACGATCAGCTTCCCTCACTTTCAGGCACGTTATGCCATTGCGGTTTGCGGTGTCGCGCTTGCCGTGACGTGCGCGTATCAGGCACCGGGTCTGATGCAGGCGATTCTCGTCGTCGGAGCAAATGCACAATTGCCGCTCGAACGCCTTGCCGCTGAAGCCGCATCGCCTGCGCCCGCTTCGGCGACAGTCGTTCCGGAACGCGAGCGAGCGCAGCCACAGAGACCCGAAGGATACGGCCGGGCTGCAGCGCGCAAGCGTCGTGAACCTCATGACATTCACGGCTATGAGCGCAGTGTGAGCGACCATAAGTACTGGACGTAAGCGCACTGCGCATTCTCTATTCGTCACGTCGCCCATACATAAACAAAAACGCGGCGTGTTTCCCTCAGAGCGGATTCGCATTCCTCAGCACAGACGCCAGTATCAACGCGTCGGCCTTTTTCCGTACTGCCGGCGGTTACGCGAACCGCCCTTCTCCCGCTGCGGGATGTTCGCGCGCAACGGCTCCCGTCAGTACATCCAGTACGAAGTCGCTCACGAGCGCGCGCACATCGCCCGACGTATTGCCGAACTCCGCGCCGATCAGTGTTTCGCCGCCCTTCGTGCGCCGGTTGCGCGCAATGCAGTTCAGCGGCGCCGTGCGCACACGGCCCGCGCGCGCGAGTGGGAGCGAGAGCTTGAAGTGCTCGCCGGGCGCGGGCGAATTCGCATTCACGAGCAGGCCCACGCCTGTCGAGCTGAGATCGACCGCGCGTACTTCCGTGCCCGCCATCGGCCGGTCGTTTCTCGACAGACGCGCAGCGACGTCGATGCCCACGCGAACATTGCGTCGCAGCGTGCGCGAGCGGACCTCCGCGGGATAGCGCAAATAGAGCACTTCGAACGGCATCGCGTGTCGGCCGATCACTTCCGACTGGAATGAATAGCGGTAACGCCCCGCGATGAACTGACCGTCGATGGGTGCGCCCGTCGTGAACGCGGGATCGATGTCATTGCCAGTGAGGAGAACACTGACCTTCTCCAGCAGGCCAACGAACTGCGTGCGTGCCGAAATTCCGCTGTCGTCCGCTAGCGTGACGATGAAATCCTCGGGCACGCACCCCGTCGTCGGAAAGCTTCCGATGAAGTCCTGCTCGTCGTAATTGCGGTGCGCGCGCGCGGCGGGTGTGGGCGCGTCGTCTGTCGGCTTCGCATCGTCGCGGTGCTCGCCGGGAAAGGTGTGCCGGTATGCGCCTAAAGCAAACAGCTTCTGGCACTGCGCTTCGCTGTGAACGACATGTCCCCGGCCTATCAGCAGCTTGCCGTCCGCCGTGTAGACGGAGAACGGCAACGGAACCCCGATCGTAACTTCCCGTTGCGACAGCGGCACCAACGGCATGGCTGGTCTTCTCCTCTCGTGGTGTTGTTCGAATTCATCGCACTGCACCGAGATGCCCATTCTCCAATGCGTGCAGTTTGCAAGTATGCACGACGACGAAGTTCACACCAACAGCGCAAACGTTTGTATCGAGCAAGTTTTTGCAGACGCAAGCGCTTGCCCTGGATGGTTGGGTCGGCTAGCCGCGTCGTCACGCGTGCTATCCCGCTCATTGCGGCGCGGCGGGCACCAGTCCGTAGGCGGACATGACGGCAAGGAGCTTCGTGCGATCAGGCGGACCGCCGGCATCGATCACCGCGCCGACATCGCGAAAGTACTGCGCCCCGATATCAGGTGTGAGAACGATAAGCGCGCGTGCCGTTGCGCCGTGCGGATTGCTGAAGGCATGCACCGATCCACGCGGCGTGTGCATCCAGTCGCCAGGCGCGAGATCGCGCACGACGCCATCGACGGCATAGCGCAGCGTGCCCTCCAGCACATAGACGCACTCTTCATTGTTCGTGTGACTATGCGGCGGCGGCACGCGCGAGCCAGTCGGCACCGTCAACTCGAATACGCCCATTCCGCCCGTCGCGGCTCCGTCGATCAGATACCGGATCGTCAATCCGCCGACTGTGATCGGCTCATTTGACGCCGCTGTTGTGTTGTCTGTCATTCCCGGCTCCTTATGTCGCGCCTGCGAGCGCCTGAGTATGATCAAGTGTAGATGAGGGCCGCGCGGCTGCAATAGACGCGTATTCCAGCACCAGCATCGCCGCGAAGCGTTTGCATCATGAGCCGTGACGCGGCACCCGCCATACGATGCGTCAGCACGATGCCCCGATCGCAAATCTCCGTTTCTTTTCGCTCAAGAATCTTTGCGAGCTCGCGTTCCTATAATTGCATCGATCGCGCCGCAAGCCGCGATCGCCCCGACTGCATAGGAAAACCCGACAATGACGACTCAACCGATCACCGCCGGTATCGATCACGTGGGACTAACCGTCGCGAGCTGAACGTGACGCGTGACTTCTTCATCAATTGCCTCGGCTGGACACAGGTCGGCGAAAAACCGGACTACCCTGCCGCTTTCGTATCGGACGGCAAGACCATGGTGACGCTCTGGCAAGTCGCCGATGCCGCCAACCGCATCGAATTCGACCGCAAGACGAATGTCGGGCTGCATCATCTGGCGTTTCGCGTTCGCAGTGAAGAGGAACTCGGCGCAGTGTTCGAGCGTGTGTCCCGATGGCCTGGCGTCAAGGTCGACTTTGCGCCGGAGAACCTCGGCGCGGGACCCAAGCGGCACACGATGATCTACGAACCCGGCGGCATCAGGCTCGAATTCGATTTCGATCCGCGCATTCAGATACAGGCGTGAACAGCACTAGCGGCCGGATTCGCGTTCCATTCTTCAGCGAGACCGCTCGGTTCGTTAGCTATCTCTCGCGGTGATACCCCTATCAAAACAAACCGCGCGTTCTCCCCGGAATCCATTGCTAGAGTAATGGCAGTGCTGTGAAGCAGCAATGGAACGGGAGTTGGACATGGACCAGCTTTACATGTTGAGAGCATTCGTCGCGGCCGCGCAGCATCAGAGCTTCAGCAAGGCGGCCGCGTCGCTCGGCGTCACAACGGGGTCCATTTCAAAGGCCATTGCAAAGCTCGAAGCGTCGATCCAGACCCGCGTGCTTCATCGCACGACGCGATCCGTCACGCTCACGGAAGAAGCGCAATCGTATTACGTAAGCTGCTGCCGCCTGCTCGAAGAACTCGACGAAGCCAATCGCCGCATTACTCGCGAGCGTGAAGTCGACAGCGGTAAGCTGCGCCTTGCCGTTCATCCGACGCTGATCGGCGAGACGTTCTCGCAGTTTCTGGCCGGCTATCGTGCGATTGCGCCCAACGTCAATCTTGTCGCGTCGATACACGAAGGCGCCGTCAATCTCTATGACGGACAGTTCGACATGGCGATGCTTCCGCCGCATCAGGTCGAACAGTCGGCCGTGATCCGGCGGACATTGTTCAAGTCACCGCGAATGCTCACGGCATCGCCCGATTACTTTGCCCGATACGGCACGCCTCGTTGTGCCGCCGATCTCACTGCGCACTTCCTGCTATTGCCTTCGCAGTCGCGTCAGCAAAACTCGAACTACGTGCAGATGATCGAAGACGGCGAGCCGGTGCAGGTAATTCCCGCGTCGTCGATGGATGGCAATGATGTGGTACTGCGTGCGGCGGCGCTCGCGGGTGCCGGCATTGCAGAGCTCCCCGAAGCGATGGTGCGTGAAGATCTCGCGAAGGGCAAGCTCATTCCCGTTCTGCCGAGCTGTTCGCTGTCGGACAGCGAAGTTGAAATCTGCTTGTTCTATTCGCATCGAGAACTGCTTCCCGCGCGATTCAGAACATTCGTCGACTATTGCACCGAGTTCTTTCGCCGCAATAGCATCAGCCGGCGCACCAGGCTCGTTGATACCCGCGCGCAAGCAGCCTAGGCTGCCGCCATTACAACGGGGCCGAGCCCAGAACGCGCCACTTCGACGAATGCCTGCATGGCGCTCGATACATAAGCATCGTGTCGGCGGATGAAGAGCGTCGAGACGCGCGCCGTGCTCGCGGCAACGGAGTGGATCGCGACGATATCCTGTTCGGCTGCGCGCGTGACGACGCCGCGAGGCAGCAGCGTAATGCCGATGCCGGCCGCGATACACGCGATGATCGCATCCAGCGAACCGAACTCGAGCGGTGTCGCGGTGACGATGCCCATTTCCGCAAGCAGCGCTTCGAGCCGCTGACGATACGAGCAGCCCAGCCGAAACACGATCGTCTTGAGTTCCTTGACGGCGGGTAGTGCATCGACCGAACGCACCGTGCGCGGCGTCACCAGCACGAGTTCTTCTTCGAAGATCGTCTCGGCATGCAAATCCGGATGATCGACAGGCCCTGCAACGAATGCGCCGTCGAGCCTGCATTCCGCAACATCTCCCGTGAGACTGCAACTCGTGCCCGTCGTCAGCGACAGGCGGACTTGCGGATACACGCGCGCGAAATTGCTCAATATGGGTGACAGCCTGAGCGCCGCCGTGGTTTCCAGCGTGCCCAATGCAAGTGTGCCCGAGGGCGGTCCGTCATCGAGCGCGGCGAGCTTCGCGTCAGCAAGCAGCTTTGTCATGCGCGCGGCGTACGGCAGCATCCGTTGCCCGGCGGGCGTGAGGCTGACACCGCGTACATGACGATGAAACAGCGCGACACCGATTTCCCGTTCGAGAGAGCGGATTCGCGCCGTTACGTTGGACTGGACCGTATGAAGTTCGGCGGCCGCCCGGTTCATGCTGCCGTGACGGGCAACCGCCTCGAACACCTTGAGGTCGGCGACATCCATGCTGTGCACCTCTATGAGATCGACAGGGCCGTTCGCTGCGAACGGCAACGCAAGGTGGACCTCATCGTACACCAAAGCCTGAATGCGCACTGTCGGAATAAATGTACCGTCACGCATGTCACGCATGCAATCAGCCGCTATTTACTTTCCTGAAGTCCTCTCCATTGATACGGCTCGACACGCTGATATTGGCGGGCGGATGTTCATGCAGGATCACGTTGATGATCTTCGGGTCCGAGCCGATCGAGTCGTGCGTCACCTGGATGATGTCGCGAATGAGCTGCTCGCGGCGCGCGAGCGTCAAGCCCTGTGTGATATGGCATTCGATAAAAGGCACAATGGTTCTCCTGTCTCGTGCAAAGGCTATTTGAGGCGGCTAATCAGGTCTTTGTCATTCGCCGCACCTTCGACGTACTCGGGAAGATGCTCGCCGTGCTCGACGAAGTTGATGCCTCTGCCTCCGCGAAAGACGATGAAGATATCGTTCTTCGTCTCGCATGTCGCCTCGCTGACGACCCGCAGTAGACCCGCTGCCAGCCGGCGTTTCTGCTCGTCTGTTCTGCCGTACCGCATATCGCATGAAATAAGGGCCATTCGAATCTCCTGATTGCCTGAATCGACTATTGAATGCCCGGGTGTGTTGCCCGGAATCCTGCAACTGGACTCGCCTTCGCGAGGAGTTGCATCAACTCCGCGACGGAGTGCGCTTCCAGCGTGGAGACCAGATCGATGACCTGGCCTCGAAGCGCTTCATCTGCGTATTGCTCGCTCAGCCAGTTGAACTTCTCGACGGTGCGTTCCCATGTCAATGGATTATCAAGTCCGCCTTCAAAGCCCACATGTTCTTTCGAATACACGCGGCCATCACGGCATCTGATCGTTATGCGCGTGTTCAAGGCATGCGGATATCGAGCGGAGAACGCCGCGTCGGGGCGTATCGTCACTCTCTTCAGCAATGCCTGGGCATCGGCGGCCTGAACGCGCGCTGGCTCCAGCTGCGCGGGCCCGACCTGATCGTCGAGTAGCGCCGCCGCGATCAGATACTTGAGGTTGTAGTCGGCCTGCTCTTTCGTCTGCGGGTCGTCTTTTGCACCGAAGCCTCCGCCGCCCGCGATGTCGTATCCCGTCTGAAAGATGTCGCACACTACTTCTTCTATATCGCTACTCGTCAGGCCATGTTTGCGCTTGAGTTCCAGTGTCGCTTCAAGCACGGGCTGACCGTGAATCAGCGAGCAGTACTTCTTCATGATCGTCTGATGCACGACGTCGAGCCGTTTGTCGTCCCAGTCGATATCGAGCGGCTGATCGAACATGCGCACGAGCCCATTGGGGCCTTCGAACAGTCGAAGCGGGCCCGTGAATCCGCGTTTGGCCAACGAAGCCGAATACACGGCCCGCATGCCCGTGATGCCCGGCGAAAAGCCCTTCCATTGCGACACGGGTTCGGAATGCACGCAGGAAAGTGAGATGTTGTCGACGGTTGCGATCGCGATCGCGTGCGCGATCTGATCGGCGCTCAGGCCGAACAGCTTGCCCGCGCCTGCCGCCGACGAGATCGCGAGTTGAATCGCGTGATTGAAGCCCTTCCCCATCACGGGGACGATCGCGGTGATTCGGCATCCGATCTCGTATGCAATCGCCAGCGCGAGCATGAAATCCTCGCCGCTCGCCGATGCATGTTCGGCGGCTGCGAGTATCGCGCCGAAGTTGTCGCTCGGATGACAGAGGCCGCCTGGCGACATATAGCTGTCGAGCAGATCCACGTATCGCACGAGACCCGAGTTGTATAGCGCGGCCTGGTCGGGCGTAGTCGTGCCGCCGCCTATCAGCGTGCACGTGCCGCCGCCGCGATACTCGTCGAACTGTTCTCTGAGCGCCTTGAATGGCGTGCCTGGCAGTGCGGCGATTGCGCAGCCGAGGCTGTCGAGGATGTTGCGCCTGAACGCCTGACGAGCCTGCGGCGTGAGATCGAAGAAGCGTGCTTCGTCGGCGAATCTGCCTATACGTTGCGCAGTGGTCAGGGTGCTCATTGGCCGGAAGTCTCATGAAAAACTGATGACTCAATGTCGCACCCGTCATGCAGAAGATCAAGCGAAGGGTTTGAATACGGCTATCTGCACGGCAGATACCTCGCTTGCCCTCCGCGTCGAAGCTCTGCTTCGACTTCGACGCGTCAACACGTGTCGATCAAGAGTGGGCGTAAACAGGACCGAGCCCGATGATCTCTTTCGCCTTCGCAGGCACCCACGATGCCGATGCCGTATCCGCAGGCGCGCCATATGAGTTCGCCACGGCATCGCGCTGTGCATCGATACGCGTGAGAGCGGCCTGGATGTTCTGCGGATATTGCGTCTCGTCGCTCGCCGGGTTGTAGCCGGCCTTTTGCAATTCGACCAGTTGCGCGCGCACTTCGGCACGCGTGACGGGTTGATTCGATTGAGCGAACGAAATAGCGGGAAGAGCGACGACGGCGGCAATAATGAGCGAGCGGAGTTTCATGGTTTCTACCTCACGAAATGAATTGATTCAAAAAGTGGATCGCCATCGATTTCAGACTTCGATCAGTAGCGATCCCTGACGTGTAGATAGTTAAACCGGTGAAAGTATCTGCTTTGTGTCCGGCGTGAATCCGTATTGCAGCATTGAGTATCCGACTGTGTCGCCTATACGTATCGATACAAACTCCGCGCGGCCGCGATCTTTCGATCGCGCTACGTCCGGGATTTCCGGCGCTTTTCGGAAGGCTGGCTCGCGCTGATCAGCGAACACTGAACGGGGTGCGCGATTTCGACGGCGAGTCCACCAGCAAGCAAGAAGAAGATAGCCAACAGACGTTTCATGTTTTGCTCCATCGTTTGTCAACGCCTGTTTATAGCCCAATCGGCACGGTCATTTGTGTCCCAATGTATCGGGCGCGGCCTCCGATACATGACGATTCAAATGCCCGACAGTCCGACACAGCCCGGATACGCGCAGCCGCTTCAATACGGTCATTCCTTCTCGATTGTCACTCACTAAAGGACGCCGACATGTTCACCCGACTCAAGACCGTGACTACCATTGCCGCATTGGCCGCTATCGCTGCGTTGGGCACGATGGTCGCCAACAGCGGCGCTGCGACGACGATGCCCGTCGAACAGAACAAGCCCGCACCGGAATTCACGCGCATCGACAAATGGCTCAATAGCGAACCGCTCACGATGCAGCAGTTGCGCGGCAAAGTCGTGCTGGTCGACTTCTGGACTTATACGTGCATCAACTGCATTCATACGCTACCTCAGGTCGAGAGCTGGCATCAGAAGTACAAGAACCAGGGCCTCGTGGTAGTCGGCGTTCACACGCCGGAGTACCCGTTCGAGCGCGACACGAAAAAGGTCAGCACGGCCATCGCTCAATATGGATTGCACTACCCCGTCGCGCAGGACAACCAGTACGCAACCTGGAACGCGTACGGCAATCAGTATTGGCCGGCGTTCTATCTGATCGACAAGAAGGGACGCGTGGTCTATAGCCACTTTGGCGAAGGCGACTACGAGAAGACGGAAGCCGCCATCCGCGAACAACTGGCCAAAGCGGACTGACGAAGACCGGGCGTTATCCGTGGCGAGCGGAGCGGATAACGCTTGACGGCGGACTTGCTTGCGCTCGATGCATGCGGTTAAAACGCGCTCCGATATGCGTACAGCCCAGGCAGGCCGCCCGTCATCACGAACAGCACTTTCGAGCGTGGCGCGAATGCGTTGCTTCTGACGCTCTGTAAAAGGCCGGCGAACGCCTTCCCGCTGTACACAGGATCGAGCAGCAGACCTTCGACGCTTGCCAACAGTCGCACGGCTTCACGCATCGCATCGGTCGGCATGCCATAGCCTTCGCCGCGCTGGCCGTCCTCGACGATGACGCTTCCTTCCGGCAACGTCATGCCGGGCCGCAGCAGCGCAAAGGTTTCAGCCGCCTTTACCTGCGTATTGGACAACGTGTGCTCATGCGTCGCCAGAACGTTGTACGCGAGTACACGCGTCGGGTCTTCGCCCATCGCCGCCATGCCCGCGACGAGGCCGGCCTGCGTGCCGCCGCTGCCATTGGGCAATACGATGCGTTCGAAGGAAAGACTGGCGTCGTGTGCTTGCGCCAGGATCTCAGCGGCACACGCCGCATAGCCGAGGCATCCCGTCGCCGACGAACCACCGAGCGGAGCGAGATACACGTTGTGACCGGCCTGGCGCAACTCGTCCGCGCGTGTCGTCGCGAATGCCATCGCGTCGGCATTGCCCGGCAAATCGTGGATGCGAGCGCCCAGCAGCGTATCGAGCAGGATGTTGCCGTTATCGAGGTAGTCGCTGTCATAGCGTGGCACCGCGCGCGTCAGCACCAGTTCGCACGCGAGACCGGCCTTCGCAGCCGCAGCCGCCGTGAGCCGCGCGTGATTCGATTGGCGCGCTCCAACCGTGACGATCGTATCCGCGCCCTGCGCGATCGCTTCACCCATGAGGAACTCCAGTTTCCTGAGCTTGTTGCCTCCGCCGCCGAGCCCCATGAGGTCGTCGCGCTTCACGTAGATATCGACATCGCCCAGCGCCTTGCTCAAACGGCTCAGATGCTGAATAGGCGTTGGCCCTTCGATCAACGGGTAGCGCGGAAATGCGGTGAGATCGAGTGAACGCGGTGCCGACATGCTGATGTCTCCGGGCGTGATGTGTGTAGTGTCGGACGCATGTTATCCGAAAGTATGCTGCTTTCGCCGATGGAATCGCAGCGCGAATGCGTTCGTCGTCGGCAGGAATGCGCGAGCTTTGCAACACAGCTTTGAAACACTATAGGCGGTGCTCGTCGAGTGTCCAGCGACGAACGCGGTGTCGCGAAAGCGGGGTGCCGCTCGCGAGTGTCGCGCCATTGCGCACCACAGGGCCTATCGTCAGTCGCGTCAATGGCGATGTATCGGCGTTGCAGTTGGAACGCCGTGACCGACTCCATAGAGGATCGGGAATAATGCGGGCGCCACGTGTCATCTAACGTCAGATGAACCTATAAGTCTGGCGGCCCTCTTCTCTTTTGAGGGCCGCACCACGCGCAAAGATCGGATCGCGCGTTACGTCGCAGTCGGCATTGCGAACTCCGCGCCCTTTTCGATGCTCTCGGGCCAACGCTGCATGATCGACTTCTGCTTCGTATAGAAGCGCACGCCTTCTTCGCCATACGCGTGCGTGTCGCCGAACAGGCTGCGCTTCCAGCCGCCGAAGCCGTGCCATGCCATCGGCACGGGAATCGGCACATTGATGCCGACCATCCCGACCTCGATCCGGCGGCCGAATTCGCGGGCAATGTGGCCATCGCGCGTGAAGCACGCGACGCCGTTGCCGAATTCGTGCGCGTTGATCAGATCGACGGCTTCAGTGAAATCCTTCACGCGCACACAAGCGAGCACCGGCCCGAAGATTTCTTCCTTGTAGATGCGCATCTCGGGCGTGACGTTGTCGAAGAGCGTGCCGCCCGTGAAGAAGCCGTCTTCATGGCCGGGCACCTTCAGGCCGCGCCCATCGACGACGAGCGTCGCGCCTTCCTTCACGCCCTCGGCGATATAGCCTTCGATCCGCTCCAGCGCCTGCCGCGTGACGATCGGGCCCATTTCCGCATCGGCTTCCATGCCGTTCTTGACGATCAGATTGCGCGCACGTTCCGCGAGCTTCGGGACGATCTTGTCCGCCACATCGCCGACGAGCAGCGCCACCGAAATCGCCATGCAGCGCTCGCCAGCGGAGCCGTATGCCGCGCCGACGAGTGCGTCGATGGTCTTGTCGAGATCGGCGTCCGGCATCACGACCATGTGATTCTTCGCGCCGCCGAGCGCCTGCACGCGCTTGCCGTGCTTCGCGCCCGTCTCGTAGATATAGTTTGCGATGGGCGTCGAGCCGACGAAGCTCACCGCCCTCACGTCCGGATGCGTGAGCAACGCATCGACGACGATCTTGTCGCCCTGCACGACGTTGAATACGCCGTCGGGCAAGCCCGCCTGGTTCAGCAGATCAGCCATGAAAAGCGCTGCGGACGGATCGCGCTCACTCGGCTTCAGAATGAACGAATTGCCCGCCGCGATCGCCACGGGGAACATCCAGCACGGCACCATGCACGGAAAGTTGAACGGCGTGATCCCCGCGACGACGCCGAGCGGCTGCCGCGTCGTCCAGTTGTCGATGCCCGTCGAGACCTGCTCCGTGTAATCGCCTTTGAGCAGTTGCGGAATGCCGCACGCGAACTCGATCACGTCGATGCCGCGCGACACTTCGCCTTGCGCATCGGAGAACACCTTGCCGTGCTCGGCCGTGATGATGGCCGCGAGTTCGTCGCGATGCCGGTTCATCAATTCGAGGAAGCGCAGCATGACGCGCGCGCGGCGGATCGGCGGCGTATCGCGCCACTTCGGAAACGCGGCCTTCGCGCTCGCGACGGCGGCTTCGACATCGGCGGCCTCGCCCAGCAGCAGCTTGCGGGCCCGCGCGCCCGTCGCCGGGTTGAAGACGGATTGGCTGCGCGTTCCCGTTCCGTTGACTCGTTCGCCGTGGATGAAATGTCCCACGTCTGCGCTGTCGATATAGGCTTGCATGTCGGCTCCTTCGTGATTGGCGTCAGAAGCAGTGTATGAAGCAGCGCACGCGCTGGAAAGACGCTACCATTGAAATCAATGTTTTCTATGGTGAACAATCGCTGTATGGATACGCAAAATATCGAGGAACTCTGGACACATCTGCATTGGCTCACGATGCTCGCCGAACAGGGCACCTATACGGCGGCCGCCGCGCGCCTCGGCGTCAGCAAGGCGGCGATGAGCCAGCGCATCGCCGAGCTGGAGCGCGCAGCGGGCATCTCGCTCGTGCAGCGCACGACGCGCAGCGTCCGCCTGACGGAAGCGGGCCAGCAACTCGTCGACAGCACGCGCGGCCAGTATGCGCAGATCGCCGCCAGCTTCGCGCAGGTCCGCGAACTGTCGGGCGTGCCACGCGGACTGGTGCGCGTCACGGCGCCCGTCGCCTTCGCGCGGCAGCAGCTCGTGCCGAAACTCCAGGCGTTCCTGCTGGCCAACCCCGAAGTGCGCGTTCAGCTCGAAGTGTCCGACAGGCTCGTCTCGCTCGCGACGGAGGGCTTCGACCTCGCGATACGCCACAGCGCCGAACCGCCCGATACGCACGTGGCCTGGAAGCTCTGCGACACGTACTCGGTGATCGTCGCGACGCGTGCATATCTGCGCAAACGCGGCACGCCGAAGACGCCCGAAGACCTGGCCGCGCACGATTGCCTGTTCTATCCGCGTTCGACGGGAGAGCCGATGTGGTCCTTCGAGCGCAAGAGCGCGCGAAAAAAGGCCGCGCAGCTTGTCACGCTGCCCGTCAACGGACAGTTTTCGGCCAACAACAGTGAAGCGTTGCGGGACGCTGCAATCGAAGGCCTTGGCATTGCGCTGGTGCCCGACTTCACGGCTCAGGCGGCCGTGCAGGCGGGCAAGCTGGTCGTCGTGCTTCCCGACTGGCGCGTGACGGGCGCGTTCGCGGAACAGCTCTATATCTTGCGGCCGTATGCGTCGCATGTTCCGCGCGCGGTCGGACTCTTTGTCGGTTATCTGCGAGAGCGTTTTGCCGACGGGTTTCCCGTCTAGTCGCGTTATCGGCCGTTGCCGTTCGCGTATCGCGAGCATGAGCGCTATTTCGACCTGAGCGCTACTACTAAATCGGAGCGCTGCGAAGAAAGCGATATGGGTATCGGCGGTCCATATCGCCCAGTAGGTTCTTCGCGAAGCACTCCCGTCTCTCGTCTGTTTTCCATGCACGCTGACTGCTGCCTATGATGTAGCCGCTCTTCTCCGCATTGAATCTCCCGACTTATTTCACATCCGGCGCGCAGAACCGCCTCTTCGCGCGTTGCATCGCTCGCGGCGCGAACGGCATTCGCTTTTTATAATCGATCTGATTCGAATGCAGGCGCGCGCAACCAATTGTGCAATGGACGAAGTGTTGGACGAAGAGTTGGACGCAGGAAACCGCCAGCGTGTATAACCGTCGAAAGAGCGCCTCGCTTGTCCATGCACCGCGCATAGCCGGACTGCATGCACGGCGCCGTTGGGTGCATCGCGAAAGCCGGACGATTCAGGTACGGCGTCTGCGACGCTTTCTCAAGCGACCGCCTGCTGGCGTCGAACGGAGCCGCCGACGATGAATGGCAGTCAGGATCGACAGATCGACATCACCGATATCGCCGCGCAACTCAATTGCGAGCGCTCGGCCAATACGCGGCTGCGCAAGCTGATCGACGCGCACTCGCGTATCGCCGCCGCGAAGCTCGACCTCGACCGCTTCCTGTCCCTCGTCACCGATGCGCTGCTCGAACTCGTGCCCACCGCGCATGCGTCGGTGGTCGAATGGGTAGAGGGCGACGAGATGGTGTATCGCGCGTGCAGCGGCACGATTGCGCATCATGTCGGGCTGCGCCTTAAGCGCGACGGCAGCCTGTCGGGATTGTGCTCGCGCGAAAAGCATCTTTTGTACAGCAGCGATACGTCGAACGACCCGCGCGTCGATGCGCAGGCGTGCGAGCGTGTCGGCGCGATGTCGATGGTGGTCGCGCCGCTGCTCTATCACGCCGAAGTGGCAGGCGTCGTCAAACTGATGTCGGGCAGGCGCGACGGGTTTTGCGCCGACGACGTCGAAACGCTGGAGCGCATTACGTCGCTGGTCGCATCGGGCATGGCGCATCAGCGCGTGTTCGCGGAGAACCGCGCGCTCATCGAACAGAATACGATCACGATCGCGCGGCTGCGCACCGAAATCAGTCTGCGCGAAGCCGCGGACAGCAAGCTCGAAGCATCGCTGCTGCGCCGCCGGCTCGTGCTCGATACGACGCACGACGCATTCGTGTGCACCGACACGGACGGCATCATCATCGACTGGAACGACGCGGCGACGCGCACGTTCGGCTATGCGCGCGATGCGGTGATGGGGCGCGCGATACTCGACACGCTGTTTCCGGCGCGCTGCAATTCGCATTACGCCACGCTCGACGTGTTCAAGCTCGCATCGGAGCGCGGCGCGGAAAGCGGCACGACAGGCGGCACGACAGGCGCAATAAGCGGCTCGGGAAGCGGCGGCTCGGGAAGCGGTGCCGAAAAGAACGCGAGCAAAGATTCGAGCGGCCACGCGAGCCGCAGCCGCACCGAGCTTGTCGCGCGCCGCATCGACGGCACGGAGTTTCCCGCCGAAGTGTCGATGTGTCCCGTGCATTTCGACGGCCGCGTCGAGCTTGCGTATTTCGTGCGCGACGTCACCGAGCGCTTCAACGCGCACGAACTCGACAAGCGCTTTCGCGTGCTCGTCGACGCGATCAAGGACTACGCGATCACGATGCTCGACGCGCAAGGTCATATCACGACGTGGAGCGCGGGATCGACGCAGGTGATGGGCTATCAGTCGCATGAAGTGATGGGCGAACCGGCGGCCTTGCTCTACACGCCCGAAGACGTCGCCGCAGGCAGGCCGCAGCGCGACCTGGAGCTTGCCGCGCGCGAAGGCCGCATCGAAGTGGAAGAGTGGCGCGTGCGCAAGAACGGGACGATCTTCTGGGCGAACGTCATCACGACGGCGCTGCGCGATCCGAACGGCACGCTGCACGGGTTCGCGAAGATCACGCGCGACATGTCGCGCCGCCGCCGGCTCGAAGAACTCGAAGCATCGAGCCAGCGGATGAGCCAGTTCCTCGCGCTGCTCGGACACGAGTTGCGCAATCCGCTCGCGCCGCTGCGCAACGCGGTCAGCATGCTGCAATTGAAGTCGGCGGATCATAGGGCGTATGTGCCCGAGCACGAACTGATCGACCGGCAACTGTCGCATCTCACGCGGCTCGTCGACGATCTGCTCGACGCAGGCCGTGTCACGCTCGGACGCGTGCAGATCGAGCCGAAGCCGGTGTCGATGCAGGCCATCGCGCAGTTGAGCATCGAAGGCAGCGCGCCGCTTCTCGCCGCGCGAGGACAGACGCTGAACGTATCGCTGCCCGATGCGCCGATGCACATCGAAGGCGATCTCACGCGCATGGTCCAGGTGGTGCAGAACCTGTTGAACAATGCGTCGAAGTTCAGTCCGGAGGGCGCGTCGATCGGCATGCACGTGTTCCGCTCGGGCCGCCTCGTCGCGATCCGTGTCGAGGACTCGGGGCGCGGCATCGATCCCGCCGCCATCGACGCGATCTTCAATCTCTTCGTGCAGGAAACGCCGACGGAAGAACAGGCGAACAAGAGCGGGCTCGGCATCGGCCTGACGCTTGCGCGCGCAATCGTCGATCTGCATGGCGGGCATATCGAAGCGCACAGCGAAGGCCGCGGCAAGGGAAGCGCGTTCACCGTATGGCTGCCCGAATACACGCAGACCGTCGCCGACGAAGACACGCATGATGACAAGCCGGCGCCCGCGCAGCACGCCGATCTGAAGGTGATGGTGGTCGACGACAACATCGATTCCGCCGATAGCATGGCGACGCTTGTCGGGGTGCTCGGTCACGAAGCGCATGCCGTCTATGACGGCGAGGCCGCGATCGAATGCGCGCAGACGCTGCAACCGAATCTCGTGCTGCTCGATCTGTCGATGCCCAAGATGACGGGCTTCGAAGCGCTGCCGCATATCCGCAAGGCGCTTGCGACGCCGGGCACGATCATCGCCGCGATGACGGGGCTCGGCACGAGCGAAGACCGCGCGAAAACCGAGGCCGCGGGCTTCGATTTGCATCTGACGAAACCCGTCGGCTTGCCCGAACTCGAAAACGTGTTGCAACTGGCCGTGACGCACGCTCGCGATTGAAGCGCCCCGCGCGGTCCAGACAGCAAGCGATTTGTCGCGCTCCTTAAAGAAAACGTTTAACTTTTCTTGCCTCTGAACAACACCTCCACCGCGCCCCAACGCGCACGGCATAGCTGAAAACACGTACTAGCCAAGCGGTGCCAAACCCTCTATTCTTAGAAAAACGTTTTCCAAAGCAGACGGAAACACGCCCGCACGGCACGCCCGCGCCGCGTGATGCGTTCCGTCCCGGTGCTCGTCGCCGGCCATGAAAAAGACGCGGCGCGACGAGCGGCGCCGCGAACGGAGACATACATGCAATCTGCCGTCGTCGGCGTCGTGCGCGTCGCCAGCCGCTTCCGCTGGACCGTCTGTGCGCTCCTCTTCTTCGCGACTGTCATCAACTACATGGACCGGCAGATTCTCGGTCTGCTCGCGCCGCTGCTCCAGCATGAAATCGGCTGGACGCAGGTGCAGTACGGCCGCATCGTGATCGCCTTTTCCGCGTTCTATGCGATCGGGCTGCTGTGCTTCGGACGCGTCGTCGACTGGCTCGGCACGCGCCTGTCGTATGCGGGCGCGATGCTCGTATGGAGCGTGGCCGCGATGCTGCACGCGGCCGTCGGCTCGGTGATGGGCTTCGCGGCCGTGCGCGCGCTGCTCGGCATCGGCGAAGGCGGCAACTTTCCGGCCGCGATCAAGACCACGGCCGAATGGTTTCCGCGCCGCGAACGCGCGCTCGCGACGGGCATCTTCAACTCGGGCGCGAACATCGGCGCGGTGTTCGCGCCCGCGATCATTCCGCCCATCGCGGTGATCTACGGCTGGCGCGCGGCGTTCATCATCATCGGCGCGATCGGCATCGTGTGGCTGGCCGCGTGGCTCGCGATCTATCGCCCCGCCGAGCGCAGCGTGCAAGACGAGGCCTTCGACGAACCGCGCGACGAAGTCGAAGCGCTCGACGCCCGCAACGCGAGCGCCCGCGCGCCCGGCTGGGGCGAACTCATCAGGAAGCGCGAGACGTGGGCGTTCCTGATCGGCAAGTTCCTGACCGATCCCGTCTGGTGGTTCTATCTGTTCTGGCTGCCGAAGTGGCTCAACGAGTCGCGCGGCATGGACATGCAGCACATCGGCCCGCCCCTCGTCGTCATCTATGCGATCACGACGGTCGGCAGCATCGGCGGCGGCTGGATCTCGTCGACGCTGCTGCGCAAGGGCTGGAGCGTGAACGCCGCGCGCAAGACGGCCATGCTGATCTGCGCGTGCTGCGTGCTGCCCATCGCGTTCGTGTCGCAAGCCGAGAACCTGTGGGTCGCCGTCGGCATCGTGGGTCTTGCTGCGGCCGCGCATCAAGGCTGGTCGGCAAATCTGTTCACGACGGCATCCGATCTCTTTCCGCGCCGCGCGCTCGGCGCCGTGGTCGGCATCGGCGGGATGGCGGGCTCGATCGGCGGCGTGCTGTTCTCTGAAGTGATCGGCCAGGTGTTGCAACGCACGGGCCACTACTGGGTGCTGTTCGCGATCGGCGCGCTGGCCTATCTGCTCGCGCTCGCAATCATGCACGCGCTGACGCCGCGCATGGCGCCCGCGAAGCTCGATGCATGAGCGTACATGGCGTGCGATCCGTGCATGGCGCGCGATCTGTGCGACCCGTGCGTCGCGCGCAAGCCGCGCCGTATCGCGCGGCGCGCATGCCGGAACGAAGCGCGCGAGTCAGACGTCAGCCGCAAGCTGCCGTCGACTCGCGCACGATGAGGCGAGGCTCGAACATCGAATGCTCCGCATCGGATCGACCCGCGAGTCCGTCGATCAGTTTCTGCATCGCCAGTTCGCCCATCTTCTCGCTTTGAATGTCAATGGTGGTCAGCGCGGGCGCCGCGTATTCGCCGTAAGGCACGTTGTCGATGCCCGTCACCGACACGTCGCGCGGCAGCTTGAAACCCAGCGACGCCGCCTCTTTCATGAAGCCGAGCGCGATCAGGTCGTTGTAGCAGATCACCGCCTGCGGCCGCTGCGGCCCGAGCATCACGCGCGAGCATGCCTGCTCACCCGCCTTCGCCGTCGGCGCATGGGCGTCGTGCACGTCGAGCGTGAGCCCCGCTTCATCGAGACATTCGCGCGCGCCGCGAATGCGCTCGTCGTTGATGCGTGCCTGGCCAAAGCCGAGATAGGCGATGCGCCGATGCCCGAGATTCAGCAGATGCCGCGCGAGCATGTATGTCGAGAGCCGGTTGTCGATGCCGACGCTCGGAATCGACAGACCTGGGCTGCGCCGCAGGAGCACGAGTGGCTTGTTGAGATCGAGCATCCACTGCGACTCTTCGTCGGGCATCCGCGAACTGACGATGAGTCCGTCGACGCGCTGCGCAAGCGCTTCGATCAGCGATCGCTCGCGCGCCTGGTTCTCTTCGGTATCGACGAGCAGCAGCGTGTAGTCGTGCTGGAGCGCGATGCGGTTCGCGCCCTTCACGACGTTCGTGAAGTGCGGATTGCTGATATCGAGGATCGCGAGGCCGATGGTGCGCGTGCGCCCCGTGATCATCGAGCGCGCGAGCGGATTCGAACGATAGCCGAGCCGCTCGATCGCTTCCTTGAGCCGCGCTTCGACAGCAGGAGAAAACCGCTGCGTGCCGTTCATGTATTTCGACACCGTGGCAACCGATACGCCGGCCTCGACAGCGACATCGCGAATCGTCGGGGAAACTTTTTTCATGCGAAGGGTAACGTTTTCTTTTCTCGTGAGGCGATTGTCGCAGAAAACGCATACGCGGGACATGCCGCGTTTCCCTTTACCGCTTGCAAGTGCGGCGATTGACGCGCCGTCGCCGTCACCCTTATAGTTTGGAAAACGTTTTCCTTATCTAACTCGAAGGAACCTCAATGAACGAATCATCCGCTGTGCGGCGCAAGCCGTTCCGTCGTCTGCTGCTGACGGGCGCGGCCGGCAACCTTGGCCGCCAGGTGCGCGGCGCGCTCGCCGATTGGGCCGACATCGTTCACGTGACCGACATCGTCCCGCACGGCGATGCGGCCGCGCACGAAGAAACGAGCGTCGTCGATCTCGCGGATCGCGAGGCGGTGATGCATATGGTCGAGGGAGTCGACGCGATCGTGCATCTCGGCGGCATTTCGATCGACGCGCCCTTCGACGATCTGCTCGAAGCGAATATCCGCGGCACGTACAACCTGTACGAAGCAGCGCGCAAGCACGGCGTGAAGCGCATCGTGTTCGCCAGCTCGAATCACGCGATCGGCTTTCATCCCGTCGCCGAAGTGCTCGACGCGGATTCACCGCATCGTCCGGACAGTCTGTACGGCGTGTCGAAGTGCTTCGGCGAATCGCTGTCGCGCTACTACTACGACCGCTTCGGCATCGAGACGGTGTGCGTGCGCATCGGCTCGTCGTTCGAAGAGCCGAAGAATCCGCGCATGCTCGTCACGTATCTGAGCTATCGCGACTTCATCGAACTGGTGCGCTGCTCGCTGTTCACGAATCGCGTCGGCCATGTGGTCGTCTACGGCGCATCCGACAATCCCGTCAAGTGGTGGGACAACACGAAGGCCGGCTTCCTCGGCTTCCGTCCGCGCGACAGCTCCGAGCAATTCGCGGAACGCTTCCCCGTCAGAGCGCCGACAGCCGAACGGGATGACCCGGCGCAGCGCTTTCAGGGCGGCGCATTCGTGCTCGGCGAGCCGCTCGCGCGCGAGCGTTGAACGTTGAATGGCCGTCGAACGGCAGTTGAATGGCTGCTGAACGGCCGTTGAACGATCGTTGAACGGCTGCCCCCGTCGCAGCGCATCAAACCATAGAGCGCAAAAAAGGGGCGTGCGGCAAGCGCGGCACGTCCCGTCGAAGTCCCCCTGAAACGCAGTCAATCTCCGCCAACCGTTCATTGCATAGCCGCAATCGAATTGCCCCCACAGTTTCGCAGCGTGTACCATGTGACCAGGGCAAAACCCAGTGGAGCATGATCATGGACAGGCACGCCGTGCATTACCGTCGCCATCTCATCATTCCACTAGCGTCCGTCGGCGTCCGCGGCTACGCTGCCAGCGTATTCGTCACGGGTCCAAGCGGACGGCGCAAAGCCTTTGGAATCCTCGGCTATTTTTCTTCCGAGGAAGAGGCGATTGAGTACGCGACGTCATGCGCGAAAGCGCGCATCGAAGGAAACCGGATGCCGGGCTTGCCGCGCAAGCTCAGTGCCGTCCGGCACTGGTTCATGCGTCACGGCATGCGTAGGCCGGGACTGTCCGACCCCACCGCGTGGGATTGATCGGACAAATGCGCGTCGAGCGGCGCGCGTCGTCGACATGTAAACTAAACCGAAGCGTTCGATAATCGGGAGGCTTCGACTGGCTCGCGGCATCGCGTGCGTGGCCGTCAACGCCCTTTTGAGAAGGTTTCGTTCTTCCGATATCGCTCGTCTGTTCCAACCTCATCAGGTCCGCCAATGGCTGGCTTTCGTCTGATGATAGGCGTGGGCAGTCGTCTATGATGGCTGCTCTCGTCGCTGAACGACTCGCACGTATGATGAATACCAGTAAAGTTTTGATGATCCTCGGAGGGCTTCTCGTCGGCGCGGCAGGCACGTCGTACATGATGCTTCTCCAGGCAGATCACCGCGCAGCAGATGAAGCGCGAGCCGGCATGGATGACTCGTCCTTGCAAGCTCCGAGCGCCAATTCCCGCGTCGGCGACAATCAGGTGACGCAAGGCAGTATCGATTCGTCGCAAGCGTCCGGTGCGATCACGAAGGGGGCTTCGATCCCGCCTTCGGTTGCACAGCAGCCGGCTGCGCCTGCTCCAGCGCCTGCGCCCGCGCCTAAAAAGGCCGCGCCAGAATCGGCTCCGCCTGCCGCGCAAGCGATGACTCAGCCGCAGTCGGCTCCGCCTGCCCCGCAAGCGATGACTCAGCCGCAGCCTGCCGCGCCTGCCTCGCAAATGACAGCTCCGCAGCGGCCCGCCGAGCCTACCGTGCAAGCGTTGACGCAGCCGCAACCGGCTGCACCGGCTCCGCAAGCAACTGCGCCCGCGCCGCAGCCCGCCGCGCCTGCCACACAAGCGATGGCTGCACCGCAACCGGCTGCTCCCGCGGCGCAATCCGCGCCTGCGCCGCGACCCGCTGCACAACCGAAGCAGGCTCCGTCTACGGCTGTCGCGTCCGTCAATTCGCGGGATTCGTCGCGCGTGAAGGTGTCACCCGCGCCGCGCGCGCAGCGTGAACGCGACGATCTGGATCGACGCGTGATGACGCTCCAGGGCGCAACGCCGGAAACGGAACAGTTGGTCCGGGAATCGGCCAAGCTCGATCCTTCGCTGCCGGCGCCGGACATGTCCGCGCTTCGTTCGACCCCGGAAGTGCACGCGCCATATCAATCGAATCCGCCGATGATCGGGACCACGGGTCAGCCGGCGCATGAGTCGAAGGCCGATCCCGCGTTGCCGCCGCCGGACACGACGGCCACTCGCGCCGCAATGAGCCGCGCCGCGACGACGGACCAGCCGGTCAGCTCGAGGTCGGGCACGCATTCGAACCCGGTTGCCGCTGCAATGACGGATCAACTGGTCAAGGGTTCGGCCATGCTCGATCCGTCGCTGCCGCCGCCGAAGTAAGCCGGCCAGCGCCGATCACGCGATCGGTGCAACGCGAACGCAAACGCATCGGCGCCCCCTGCTTTCGCAGCGGGCGCCGATTCATTTCCGTGCCGACAAACCAATCGTTCACCGGTCCATTAACGACCGACGACCGGTCGCGACTCAGACAGCGAAGTCGGTCGATTGCGACAACGCCTTCCACGTCTGCGTTTCCGCCGTCACATACGCGTTCTTGTCCGCGATGGCTTTCAGCGTGTCCGTGCCCAGCGGCAAGCGCAGCGGCGGCGTTTGCGCATCCGCGAGCGTGACGAGCGCGGTCGCCAGTTTCTCCGGATCGCCGGGCTGGTTGTGGTTCATCCCGACCGCAAAGCGGCGCACCTTGCCCGACGTGTCGTCATAGTCGTCGATGATGTCCTTGCCGACCACCAGCGACGACGCATCGAGGAAATCCGTGCGGAAGTAGCCCGGCTCGACGACGGTCGCGTGAATGCCCAGCGGCGCCAGCTCGGCGTGCAGCGCTTCCGTGATGCCTTCGACGGCGAACTTCGTCGAGCTATACACGCCGAATCCCGCCGCCGCGCGATAACCGCCAATCGACGACATGTTGATCACGTGCCCCGTGCGTTGCTTGCGCATCACGGGCAACACGGCGCGCGTCACATTCAGCAGACCAAAGACGTTGGTGTCATACATGCGGCGCACGTCGGCGTCGCCCGATTCCTCGACGGCCGCGAGCAGGCCGAACCCGGCGTTGTTGACGAGCACATCGATGCGCCCGAACTTCTCGACGGCCGCCGCGACGGCCGCTTTCGCTTGCGCCTCGTCGGTCACGTCGAGCGCGACGGGCAGGAGCGCGGGCGATTTGCCGAGACGCTCGACGATCGCGTCGATCTTGCGCCCCGCTGCGACGACGGCATTGCCATCGGCCAGCGCAGCCTGCGCGATCAGCGCGCCGAGGCCGCGCGATGCGCCCGTGATGAACCAGACGCGCTTGAACTGCTGTTTCGTGACGTTGTTCATGATCTGCTCCTTCGTTCGTGGTGAAAGTGAAACGAAGGATAGGACGTCCGATTCGCACAAACTAGCCGTGTATTGCTAGACTGATAATCAACGTTTATTTGCGAATCGGAGCTACCGATGAACGAGGTCCGCGCGATTTCGATTTTCGTCCGCGCCGCGACGCTGGGGAATTTGCGCAAGGCGGCCGTCGATCAGGGCATCTCGCCGCAAGCGGCCAGTCACGCGGTGATGCAACTGGAAAAGGCGCTGGGCGTGCGGCTGTTTCATCGGACGACGCGCAAGCTGAGCCTGACGGAAGAGGGACAACGGCTGCTGCAAAACGTGGAGCCCGCGCTCGCGATACTGTCGTCGGCCATCGACGACGCCCGCCACTCGAAAGAGGAAGTCGCGGGACCGCTGCGCGTGAGCGCGCCGAAGGCGTTGGGGCGCGCGGTGCTGTGGCCTTCGATCCTCGAATTCGCGGCACTCTATCCGGACGTGCAACTGGACGTGCGCTTCGACGATCAATTCACCGATCTCGTCGCCGATCGCGCGGATGTCGGCTTTCGCGGCGGATCGCCGCCTTCGGGCGGCTCGATCGCGCGACGCCTGCTTCCCATTCAGTTGATCGTCTGCGCGTCGCCAGACTATCTCAAACGGCACGGCAAGCCGAAGACCGTCGACGATCTCGACGCGCATCGCTGCACGAGCTATCGCCGCGCGAACACGGGCAAGCAGGCGCCATGGGAGTTCCTGATCGGCAACGAGATTGTCTATCGCGAGATTGCGGCGGCGCTGTGCGCGAACGATATCGACGCGGAAACGGAAGCCGTGCTCGCAGGTCTCGCGATTGGCCAGCTAGGCAGTTTCTCGGCTGCGTCGCACATTCGCGGCGGACAGCTCGTGCCCTTGCTCACGCAACACGTGACCCAGCGCGAGTCCATCTACATCTACTACCGGCATCGCACGGAACAGCCGTTGCGCGTGAGAACGTTCATCGATTTCATGATCGAACGGCTCGCGAACAACAGGGACTTCTTTCTCGATCCGTCCGAATTGCGCGCTTGATTGCGTCCCGAGCGCGCGCGAATAAAGACGCGAAAAAATGTTCGATAAAGTCATTCCCGGCTCATTCCGGCGATGCCAAACGACTGAATAAGAATTCCGGAAGTGAGTTCACGGCTTCCATATCGCGTATGCATAAAAGCACAAATGCACTTTAAACCGGAGATAAAGTTCTTATCGCGGCCTTTTAAAGTGACGCGGCAATTCGCATCGATCAGGAATACCGACGTATTGCCCTGTTTATCAGTGTGCTGGTACAAAACATGCGAATGGTTCGCGTGCTATATTGGTCCGATTATCACAACCGCACACGCAATGCGGTGAGGCGAACCGCGCATGTCTGCAATTCCGTATTACCGCCGGACCCCGATGTGAGAAAGCTTTTCGCTTTTCACAAACCCGCATTTACCGGACGTGGACTTACCCCGACGCTTGCGCTCATCGTCGCGGTGGCGTGTGGAATATGCGTCATAGCAACGGCCGTCATCTGGGGAAAGCACGCCGGCGACGAATCTGTGCGGGAGCGCGAGAGCCTGATCGCGCGCGACATGGTCGTGTCGATCGATCGCATACTCGACAACGTCGTCACGCGGCGGCGTGTAGAACTGCGCGGTCTTCCCGGGCAATCGTGCGCGCTCGTCGCGCATCGTCTCGCCGAATTGAAGACCTACGTTCACTATGTGCGCGCGATCAATCTCGTCGCGCATCGGCGTCTATATTGCTCGTCGGCACTCGGGCCGATCGACGTTCCGCTGTCGGACTATCTGAAACCGGCGCCGTCGGGTATCTCAATCGGACTGGCAGCCGGCACGTTCAATCAGCCTGATACGCCCGTGTTGCCGTTGTATGTCTCGACAGGGCCCGACACAGGCTTGCTCTACGTCGTCGAGGCAGCCTATCTCTCCGATACGCTCGCGCACGGCGTGCGCTATGAAGCGGATCACGTCGTCCTCGTCGTGTCCAATGCGGGCGCGCTGAACAACAGCGGCAACATGATTCCCGCCGACAGCGCAGCCGCGCGGCGAGGCACGCGCGCATCGTCGACGCGCTGGGCCTTCTCGATCGCCGTCGTCGCCGCGCAGGAATTTGTTTCGCAGATGCACTGGAAGTACGGTTTGCTGGCAGGCGCAGCGGCCCTGCTCGTGAATCTGCTGATCGCCGCCGCCTGGCTGATCGCGTTCGCTCCGCGCCGCCTGATGCTCGCCGCCGTGCGACGCGGCCTGAAGCACGGACAACTTCACCTCGCGTATCAGCCCGTCGTCGAAATCGCGACGCGCCGCATCGCAGGCGTTGAAGCACTGATCCGCTGGACGCATCCGAAGTGGGGCCCTGTCAATCCCGGCGTATTCATGGTCGAAGTCGAGCGCAGCAGCCTGCTGCCTCGCATCACGCGTTTCGCGCTCGAGCACGCGTCGGATGAAATCGCGCAGAAGACGAAGGTCCGTCCGCTACGCCTTGCAGTGAACATCGCGCCGATGGATCTGGAGCGCGACGGCTTCGTCGCCGACGTGCTGGCCGTGAACCAGAAGCTCCCCGACGACATCACGCTCGTGCTCGAACTGACCGAGCGGCTGTTGCTCCAGAAACATCCGCGAACGGAAGCGATTTTCCAGCGCCTCAAGGCGCACGGCGTGAAGTTCGCCATCGACGATTTCGGCACGCAGCACAGCAATCTCGATCTGCTCGGCCGTTTCCCGTTCGATTACGTGAAGATCGACGGGCAGTTCGTGCGGCAGATCGACAAGAAAGGATACGAACTGATCCGCGCGATCGCTGGCGTGGCCAGGCATTACGGCATGGAAGTGATTGCCGAAGGCGTGGAAACAGCAGCCCAGCACGAAGCGCTGCGCAGCCTCGACATTCCATTCGGGCAGGGCTATTTCTATCAGCGCCCGGTGCCCGTCTCCGCGCTTTTCATCGATGCCGATGCGGCATCGCAAGGCGCTAGCGTCGTTCCATAGAACGGCGTCACTGCCAGGACATGCTGTCGGCTCGCATCACGTGTCGATCTCTTCGCCTTGCGCATCGCGCGCCGCAATCTTGAGCTGACGCAGCTTGTGATAGAGCGTCTTCTTCGGCATGCCGAGCGCGTCGCTCGCATCGGCGACGTTGCCGTGATGACGGCGCAGCATGTCTTCGATCAGCATGCGCTCGAAGTACGCCATCTGTTCCGCGAGCGTGCCGCCTTTTGCGTCGCCCTTGTTCGGATCGCTGCCTTCCGTCAGCAGACTGTCGCCCGTCAACCCGAGCACGAAGCGGTCCGCGACGTTCTGCAGTTCGCGCACATTGCCCGGCCACTGATGCGTCATCAGCTCCGACACCTGCGCCGCCGACACGATGGGCGCAGGCTGCCCGAACCGGCGCGCGGCCGCGAGCACGAAATGCTCGAACAGCAGCGGCACGTCTTCACGACGCTCGCGCAAAGGCGGCAGTTCGATCTGCGCGACGTTCAATCGATACAGCAGATCCGCGCGAAAACGTCCGTCGGCGGATAGCTCTGCGAGATCGGCCTTCGATGCCGCGATCACCCTGCAATCGACCGATATCGATTCGTTCGCGCCCAGCCGCTCCAGCGTGCGCTCCTGCAACACGCGCAGCATCTTGATCTGCAGCGCGACGGGCATCGTTTCGATCTCGTCGAGGAAGAGCGTGCCGCCGTTCGCCCACTCGATCTTGCCGACGCGCTTCTTGATCGCGCCCGTGAACGCGCCCGCTTCGTGGCCGAACAGTTCGCTTTCGAAAATCTGCTCCGGCAGGCCGCCGCAATTGAGCGCAACGAAATGGTTATCGCGCCGCCCGCCGAAATCGTGCAGACTGCGCGCGATCAGTTCCTTGCCCGTGCCCGTCTCGCCTGTGATCAGCACCGACACCGACGTATCGGCGAGACGCAAGATTTTCTTGCGCACGTCGGCCATCGCGGGCGACTTGCCGAGCACCATCGCCTCGATGCCCTGCCAGTTGTGCAGCGCGGCCCGCAAGCCTTGCACTTCGAGCGTGAGCCGCCGCTTCTCGACGGCGCGCGCCACGCGGCCCGCGATATGGTCGGAAGAGAACGGCTTCTCGATGAAGTCATATGCGCCCACCTGCATCGCGCCCACGGCCGTCGATATGTCGGCGTGCCCGCTGATCAGCACGACAGGGATCTGCGAATCGATCGCCATCACCTTGTCGAGCAGTTGCAGTCCGTCGATGCCCGGCATCCGCACATCCGAAACGATCACGAGCGGCGCGCGCGGTACGACTTCAGCGAGCGCGTCTTTCGCCGACGCATACGCGCTGACGGGAAAGCCCGCCAGCGCAACCGCCTGCTCGACGCCGAAGCGAACGTTCTCGTCGTCCTCGACGACGAGCACTCGAATCTCATCTCCCATGAGCCATCCTCTGCGACGTCGCCGCCGCGAATTCGATAGTGAATTGTGCGCCGCTGTGTGGCTGGTTCGCAGCGGTGATCTTCGCGCCGAAGCCTTCGACGATGCGCGACGTGATCGCGAGCCCCAAGCCGAGTCCATGCCCGCGCGGCTTGGTCGTGACGAACGGCTCGAACAGATGCGCGAGCACTTCGGGCGCGATGCCCGCGCCGCTATCGGCGATCGTGAAGAGCACGCGCTCGCGTTCGTCGGGCTCGCCGGCGGCGATCGTGATGACGCGCTTGTCCTGGTTGCGCACGGCATCGAGCGCGTTGCCGAGCAGATTCACAATGACCTGCTGCAACTGGCTCGACTCCGCCCACACCATCGTTCCCGATGCAATCTTCACGTCGAGTCGCACGTCTTCGTCGCGAATGCGCGCATCGTAAATGAGCCGTGCATGCGCGACCGCTTCGTTGAGCGACACCGCGACGCGCTCGACCTCCGGCTTGCGCGCGAACGTCTTCAGTTCGGCCGTCAACACGGCCATGCTCTCGACGAGTTTCGCAACGCGTTCGAGATTCGCGACGGCCTGCGCCGGCTGGTTGCGCTCGAAGAAAGTGCGTGCGTTATCGCACAACGTCCGGATGGCGACGAGCGGCTGATTCAGTTCGTGCGTGAGGCCCGCGGCCATCTGCCCGAGCACGGCCAGCTTGCCCGCGTGCACGACTTCCTGCTGCGTATCGCGCAGACGCTGCTCCGTGCGCTTGCGCTCGACGATTTCCCGCTGCATGCGTTCGTTCGTCGCCGTCAATGCCGCCGTGCGCTGCGCGACGGTGATCTCGAGCTGATCGTTCGCGCGACGCAACGCATCTTGCGCGTTGAGCTTTTCGGCGATCGTCCGGCGGCGCTGGATCGCGTACAGCGTATAGAGACCGGCGATCAGGAAGGCGCCCGTCACGAACGCGAGCGCAAGCTGCTGCTGATGCCGCGCGCCCGCGACGTCGAGCAGCACCATCACCGAATCGCCCGCTTGTGGCGCGGACCGCGACATCGCGAGAAAGCGCGTCGTCTTGCCCGGACGCCGCCAGTCGGGAAAGCGTCCGAGCCACGCGTTGCCGTTCCAGTCGCCGACGCGTTGATATGACAGCGCATCGACGTTGCGGCCCGCGTATTGACGCGAAGCCTGAATCTCGCGCTGCTGCTGCGCGGTGATGGGCCGCAGCGCGGTGAACTTCCACGCGGGCACTGTCGAGATGACGACCACGCCGTTGCCGTCGATGACCATCGCCGCTTCGCCGGGCGTGCGCCATGCGGATTCGAGCGCATCGACGCTCACCTTCACGGCCGCCGCGCCGATCGGCTTGCCCGCGTCGCGCACCGCGCTCGCGAAGTACAGCCCGGGCATGCCCGTGTTCGTGCCGATGCCGAAGAAGCGCCCCGAGCCGTGCGCGAGCGCGTCCTTGAAGTACGGCCGATACGAAACGTTGGTGCCGACGAAGCTGAGCTTCTGGTTCCAGTTGCTCGCGGCGATCACGGAGCCTTGCAGGTCGATCACGTCGACAGCGAGGCTGCCCGCATCGTCGCTCACCGCTTCGAGGTAGGTGTCGACTTCGTGCAGCAGTTCGGGCGACGCGACGGGGCCCGCGCCCAGCAACGCGCGCACGCTGTCCTGCCGTGCGACGATGGCGGGCATCATCTCGAAGCGGCCTAGCTCGCTCTTCAGGCTCGCCGTGTACAGGTCCAGCCGATGCGCGCCGACTTCAGCGAGCGCATCGATCGCGCGGTCCCACGCAAACTCGACGGCCGCCGCAGCCACGCCGAAATACAGCGCGGCCGCGGCGGCCCATCCCCACAACGGTATCCCTCTTATTCTCACGCGCACGTTCAGCCTCATCGGTACGCAATGCCTGTTGGCGAAAGGCGCGTGAGCCGCGCTCGACACCCGGCGACGCCCGCGCCGCGCGTTGCCGCATGGTCGGGCCGCGTCGGGCGACGGCGCATCAACCGAAATGCGCAAGCAGGATCAGCGTCAGCGTGACCACGATCGCGCCGCCGATACGCGTGGCGATCTGCGCGAACGGCATCAGCGTCATGCGGTTCGCGGCCGTCAGGATCGCGACGTCGCCCGTCCCGCCCTGGCCGCTGTGGCAGGCGTTCACGATCGCCGTGTCGATAGGGTACATCTTCAACAGACGCGCAACCACAAAGCCCGTGCCCATCAGCGTCGCGACCGTCGCGACGATCGTCACGATGTTGGCGAACGTGAATGCGGCGATCAGCTTGTCCCACGGCGTCATCGCGACGCCGATCGCGAACAGCAACGGATACGTGACGGCCGTCGAGAAGAACTTGTAGACGACGAACGCGCCTTCCTGCAACTGCGGCGACACGGCGCGCGCGAGCTTCACGAGCACAGCGAGGAACAGCATCGCGACGGGCGCGGGCAAGCCGAACAGGTCGCGGCACGCCAGGCCGAGCAGATACAGCGTGATCGCCGTGATGCCGGCCGCTGCAATATGCGTCACGTCGATATGGCCGGTGATTTCTTCTTTCACGGGGTCCATTTCATCCGTCTCGCCGACCTGCAGACGCCCTTTGCCCGTCAGATGCGGAAGGCGCTTGCCGAGCATGTCGAGCGCGCCGGCGAGCACGATCGCCGTGAGGCTGCCGAGCATCACGGGCGGCAGCACCTGCGCGAACAGCTCGCCTTGCGGCAGATGCATGATCTCCGAGTAGCCGACCGACAGCGGAATCGCGCCCTCGCCCACGCCGCCCGCCATGATGGGGACGACGATATACAGCAGCGTGTGACGCACGCCAAGCCCGAACGCCGCGCCGACTGCGGTGCCGACGAGCGCAGCCGCGATCGAACCGGCAGCGAGCGGCACGAAGATCTTCACGAAGCCCTGAACCAGCACGCGCCGGTCCATGCTCAGAATGCTGCCGACGATGATCGACGCGATGAACAGGTACAGGAAGTTCGTCTGCTTGGTGAATTCGGTGGTGAGGTGAAGGATGGGCTTCGGCAGCAGGTGATAGAAGGTCAGCGCGGAAGGCACGAAGGTCGCGCAGATCGCGGCGGCGCCGATGTTGCGAAGAATCGGCAGACGTTTGCCCAGTTCGGCGCACGTGAAGCCGAAAAACGCGAGCACGGCGATCGCCATCGATATCTCGCCGGGCACCTTGCCCGTCACGGCGAAGCCCGCGATCAGCGCGAGCAGGATGAAATAGACTGGCAGCGGAATGATGCCGATCCGGTATTCCATCAGCTTCCACCAGCCTTCCGGCCAGAAGCGGGTCTTGCTGTCGGATGGCTGCGCGGGGATCGTCTGCGAGTGGCGCGGGGCGTGGGAACTCGTTTGCAAAGCATGTCTCCTTGATTTGAGTGCGCGGACTGCGTCGCGGCGTCGCGCATCGTCGTGGTGGCCGCGTGGCCAGTGGGCGGCTATACCGCAAGGGCCATGCCAGAATTTGCCCGGCGCGCATCGCTCCGTCTGATTGATTTGATTGAATTTTTGTCGAGCCAGAAAGTGCGGGCGGCCGCGTCGTTCTGAGAGTTCAGAATCACGCCGATCGGTAGGCTGAGATTTCAGCCATTCGCTAGAATCTCCGGGATGGCTTCAACGCGGAGGAACGATGGACAGCACGTGGCAATTCCAGATCCGGATCACCGTGGCCGACGACCGGGCCAGCGCGTTGCGCGCGGACCCCGCGTCGGACAGCTATCCGCCGCTGCGCGACATCTTGCGCCGGCACAAGGCGTCGCTGAAATGCCAGTTCGACGCATTCGCCGATTACGTCAAGGAAGCGGAAGCGATGGGCACGTCGGCGTACCGGCTATACGAATGGACCCGCCAAACAATCGAGAACCCCGAGAAGAAGGCGAAGTACTTGCGGTCCTTTACCGTGTATGTCGAAGGCGAAGATGTCTACGACGAGGACATCGCCGATTCGCTCGAATCGGCACTGTCGGCGCTGCCCGCCGATGCGGGCATCGAGCGCGTTTTCAAATACGACACCGATCCGGCGAATAATCCGCAACCGCCGCAGGCGAATCGCGGTTGAATCGGTCCGCTGATCCGTCCAATGAAAAGGACGTCGCGGACCGAGTCAAACACATCAAGCAAGCGCGATTTCAACGTCAATATTGCCGCGCGTCGCCTTCGAATACGGGCAGGTCTGATGTGCCGCATCGACGAGCGCTTGCGCGACGTCGCGTGCCACGCCCGGCAGGCTGACGTTCAGACGCGCCTGCAGGAAGTAACCGCCCTCGCCCGTGCCGAGATCCACTTCGGCGTCGACGCTCGCGTCGGCGGGCAACGTCACCTTCAGTTCACGCGCCGCGAGGCCCATCGCGCCGATGAAGCAGGCCGACCAGCCCGCCGCAAAAAGCTGCTCGGGGTTCGTGCCCTTGCCGTTCGTGCCGGGCGACGAAAGCTGGATATTCAGCCGGCCATCCGAACTGCGCGACGCGCCTTCCCGCCCACCCGACGTGTGGGTCTTGCCTGTGTAGAGTACGTTGTCGATGCGTGCCATGATCGTTTCCTTTGCGAGTTGTGTGTGATTAGTGATGCTTGAAGGTCGAGCCGATGTCGCTGGCGATCACGCGATGACCTGACTGAACGGTCGAATCCGCTACGCCGCCCACTGTAGCCATGTTCTCGTTGCCCGTCGCTTCGCGGCCGGCGTCTGCAACGATCGCGGCGGCGCCTTGCTGTGAAGCCGGCGCGCCTTGAATCGGGTTGTAGTGCGGCGCAGAACCGTATCCGCTCGCGAATGCGGAAGCAGAGGCAGCAACGCTCGCTGCAACGAAAACTGCGGCTTTGAAGAACTTGTTCATCATTTCTCTCCGGTAGTTGAAGACCCTCGGTCGAGGGCACTCTGTCTGTCTACAAATCGCTGATCGATGCGGACTGGCGCTTTCGGTTGCTCACCGCCCGACTTAACAGCGCACGCGATTCAATCGCATGCGATGCATTCTAAACAAAGCCAGATGCATGTCAAGCATGCGATTCAATCGCGTGCGATCATTTTTTGAAAAAGACTTGTGCGAAAAGAATGCATGGAGATCGGCACTGGGACAGGCGCGCGTAAACGCACAGCGCGGGCGCGGCAGATATGCCGGGCCCGCGCTGCATCAAGCGGAAATACCGATTATTGCTGCTCGTTTACCGCTTTGACCAGGTTGTTGCGCAGCGTAACGATCGCTTTCTGCACCTTCGAGAATTCATCGGGCGAGAGGCCCGTCGCCTCGACGAGATCCATGTTGAGCGCCTTCTCGCGCAGGCGCCGACCGCTCTTCGTCAGACTGACGCGCACCTGGCGCTCGTCTTCGGGATCGCGTTGCCGCTCCAGATAGCCCATGCTTTCGAGCTTCTTCAGGATCGGCGTCAGCGTGTTCGATTCGAGGAACAGCTTTTCGCCGAGGCTGCTGACAGTCTGATCATCCTCTTCCCACAACGCGATCACCGTGATGTATTGCGTATAGGTCAGCCCGAGTTCTTCGAGAATCGGCTTGTACGCCTTGCCGAATGCGAGATTCGCCGAATAAACGGCGAAGCACAGGAAATCGGCGAGCTTCGGGTTCGCGGCGTCTGCCTTGGCGGTGGTCTTCATATGCGTCCTCGTCGGCGTGAGACGGATGTTTCGTCAGAAGCGCATTATACATCGCATGCGATTTAATCGCAAAAGCCTGACATTGAGCGAGGGTTGCGCATCGCACGTATCATCGAAACGATTTTGGCTGCATGATAGCTGCCGATGGACATGGACTCGAAGCGCATCAAGGGGCACACCATGGACGATTCGACGAACACGGCGCGCGACTTCATCGTGCGCACGATGACAGCCGGCGAAGCGGATCGCGCGATCGAATGGGCCGCGAACGAAGGCTGGAATCCCGGCATCCACGACGCCCACTGCTTTCGCGCGGCCGATCCCGACAGGTTCTTCGTCGGCGTATGGCGCGGCGAACCGGTCGGCTCGATTTCCGCCGTCGCATACGACGCGCATTTCGGCTTTATCGGGCTGTATATCGTCAAGCCAGCGTTTCGCGGCAAGGGGCTCGGCCTGCGCATCTGGCAGCATGGCATCGCGTATCTCGGCGAGCGCAACATCGGGCTCGATGGCGTGGTCGCGCAACAGCCGAACTATCGAAAGTCGGGCTTCGCGCTTGCGTACCGGAACATACGGTTTCAGGGCATTGCAAAGGCTGGCATCGCGGGCAGCGTGGCGTTCGCCGATGCGCGCGAATTGCCATTCGATCAATTGAACGCCTACGACCGACAGTTCTTCCCTGCGTCGCGCAACAGCTTTCTGCGCGCGTGGATCGATCAGCCGGATGCCGTCGCGCTGGCGCACGTCGTCGATGGACAGATGCGCGGCTATGGCGTGCTGCGCCGTTGCCGCGAAGGCCGCAAGATCGGGCCGCTGTTCGCCGACGACGCACCGATCGCCGAAACGCTGTTCACCGCGCTCGTCGCGCATTGTCCCGGCGAAACCGTGACGCTCGACGTGCCCGAGCCCAATCCGGCAGCCATCGCGCTTGCCGTGCGCCACGGCATGACGAGCGTGTTTGAAACGGCACGCATGTACACGAAAAAGGCGCCGGACATTCCGCTCGCGCAGGTGTTCGGCGTCACGTCGTTCGAATTGGGCTAACGGCTTTAGCGCTTCTGATCGTAGCGATAGACGCCGTGTCCCGTCTTGCGGCCCAGCCGCCCAGCCGCGACGAGTTCGCGCAGCAACGGACACGCGCGATACTTCGAATCGCCGAAGTCCTTCAGGAACACATCCATCACGGACAGGCACACGTCGAGCCCGATGAGATCCGCGAGCGCGAGCGGCCCGATCGGGTGATTCGCACCGAGACGCATGCCTTCGTCGATTTCCTCCGCCGTCGCGATGCCGTCCGCCAGCGCGAAGAACGCTTCGTTGATCATCGGCACGAGAATCCGGTTGACCACGAAACCCGGCGCGTTCTTCACGTTGACAGGCGTCTTGCCGAGACGCTGCGTCAGCTCGCGCACGGTGGCGGCCGTATCGTCGCCCGTCTGCACGCCGCGAATCACTTCGACGAGCGGCAGCAGCGGCACGGGATTGAAGAAGTGCATTCCGACGAAACGCTCGGGCTTCGCGAGCGTCGCGGCGAGCGCGGTGATCGAGATCGACGACGTATTCGACGCGATGATCGTCTCGCCGCTCACGATGGATTCGATCTGCCGCAGGATGCGGACCTTCAGCTCGACGTTCTCCGTCGCTGCTTCGACGACGATATCCGCGCCGGCGAGGCGCTGATAGTCGGTCGACGTTTCGATGCGCGTGAGCGCCGCATCGCGCGCCGATCCGTCGATCTTGCCCTTCTCGACCAGCTTCGCGAGACTCGCTGTGAGCGTCGCGACGCCCTTTTCGAGCGCTGCATCCGTGACGTCGATGAGCACCACCTTGAGGCCCGCCACCGCCGACACCTGCGCGATTCCGTTGCCCATCGTGCCTGCGCCGACGATGCCTATCGTTTCGATCTTCGTTGCCATTGCTACTCCTCTGTTTGCTGATTTGTGCGGATAACCGGGAATGCCGTCGATGCGTTGCAGCGCGTCATCCGCGATACGATACCTGTTTCTCGTGGGCATTCACGTGAAACCGGGCATGCGCGATTGGCGTCAAAGGGAACTGATCGAAGCGAGCGGCTATATCATCGAGGGCAACCGATTCATCGAAGGTCTCACCATGTTGTCCGTCGATCTGAACCCGAAACGAAAACGCGAGAACCCGCTGCTGTGGATTTTCGATCCTCTCGAACGAGACCCCGGCTATTCGCGCGAACGATTCTTCAACATGCAGGCCGCCTGGCTCGACGGCCTGCTCTATCTCGCGGTCGCAAGCGGTGACGAGCCGTGGAATGGGCTCCTCGTGTGCACGTCACACGACCGGCAAGCGGGGTTGCTGCACGCGTACCCCGCGCTCGTCCCACATCCCGTGCTCGGCAAGTGGCTGTATGTGTCGCAGAGCCATCCCGAGTTCGAAACGGTTGTGCAGGATATGGTCGCGCTCGCACGCGAACGCGATCCGCGCATGGGTGTCGTGCCGGGCAAACGCAAGCGGTCGCCCGATGTGATCGAGATGAAGGCCTCGTCGGCGAAAAGGAAAAAGTAGGCGTCGCGCGTTTGACCGTAGGATCGGGCCTTTTCGTGCAAGGCCGGAATTGCCGCCGAAGGCGCATCGAGTGTGCGGTGGCGGAAGACCGGTAGTTGCGTTTTCGCTCGACAGCATGAGTCGTCTGCACACATGCTGTGGCCCTCGAATGGATAAGATGAACGGCCGCCTTTCAGCTGATGCGGCTAGCGCGACGCCGTCCCTCCCAAAACAGTCGCGACCATTGGCTTGTTCCTTCAAGGCCTGAAAATATTCGATGGAATAGAACGCGTGGGCAGGTGTCGCCGCTCGCGTTATCGGGAAGCACTGTGATTGCGATTGCGCGCGTCGAGTACGCTGCGGATCGATGCCCCCACGGAAGCTCCCGCGCCTTGTTCGCAGAGGTCCGCCCATCGGCTCAATGTTTCGGGATCGGCGCATCCGCTTTCGCAAAGCGCTGCAAAGCGCGCAAGCGCCGCCTCCGAGCCGACCACGCTATGAAACCGCTGGCTGCCGATGCACGCATCGAGCAGCACGGCCATGCCTGCCTCGCGGGCTTTGTCGAGAACGTCTTGCATGATGGTCTCCTGCGCAAATCCTTGTCTGCTGATCTGAGAACAGTGTTTCTCGCGCGCGTATTCCCCAAATGCCGGCAAAAAAATTGGCGAAATGCGCCCGAATAAATTGGCGCATCGAGTGTTATGTCGATATATGCGCGGCCCTGGAAGGAGTGGCGTCGATGAACGAAGAAGATTTGCCGACCATCCTGCCGACGCTTCTGCCGCGACTATGGCGCTTCGCGCTGCGCCTGACACAGAACCCTCACGACGCGGAGGATCTCGTCCAGCGCGCGTGCGTGCGCGCACTCGAGAGGCACCAGCAGTTGCAGAACGGCACGTCGGCGCTCGGCTGGCTGTTCGCGATCGTCCATACCACTTGGATCAACGAGTTGCGCGCCCGCACCATTCGCAGCAGAGGCAACATCAACTGGCACGACGACGAGATCGAAAGCCTTGCTGATCCGTCCGGTCACACGCCCGAGATCGACCTCATGCATCGGCAGGTCATCGATGCGGTCGAGGCATTGCCGGATGCGCAGCGCGCCGTGATGGTACTCGTCGCCATCGAGGGCCTCAGCTATCGCGAAGCTGCGGACGTGCTGGACGTGCCGATCGGCACGATCATGAGCCGGCTCTCGCGCGCCCGTCTGACGATCGGGCAGCGGTTCAGCGCGCAATCGTCTGCGGCTGTGCGCAAGGGAGAATCAATATGAAGAATATCGACGACTCGATGTTGATGATGTACGTCGACGGCGAGCTACCGCCCGAACAGCGGACGGAAGTCGAAGCCGCCGTCGCGCATTCGCACGATCTCGGCGCGCGCGTCGATGCTTTGCGCGCGTCGTGCCTGCCGTATCGCGCGGCATTCGAGCGGCAGCGATTGCCGCCCGTGCCGGAAAATCTGGTGCGGCGTGTCGATGAACTCGTCGCCGTCAGCGCGTCGCGGCAGCGCGGCGATGTGCGCCGCAACGCGCCCGCCATGCCCTGGCTCGCGGCCGCGTTCGTTGCGGGCGCGGTCGTCTCCGGCGTGCTGACGGGCTACCTGGGACCGCTCGCGCCGTTCCGCCATGAGGCGGTGTCGCCGTGGGTGCGCAGCGTCGCCGACTATCAGGTGCTGTACGGGCGCGAAACGATCGCGAGCATCCGGGACGATCCGGCGAATACCGAGCAGATTCTCGCGGATATCCGTCAGCGCGACGGCATGCCCGTGCGCGTGCCGGATCTGCAGCAGGCGGGCCTGAAGTTCAAGCGCGTGCAGCGGCTGAATTACGACAACCGTCCGTTGATTCAGATCGTGTATCTGCCGGAACGGGGCGACCCTGTCGCGCTGTGCGTGCTGGAGGATTCGCACGCCGATGAACCCGTGCGCGCGCAGCAGGTCGGTCAAATGAAAACGGTCACCTGGCGTTCGAACAAGCTTGCTTACGTGTTGCTTGCGAAGAACACGCCCGTCGATCTGCAGCAGATGGCGAAGCAGATTGCGAATGGCAAAGTGTCGTATCTGTATGGCAATGCGTAGAAAGATCTCGTCACATGAGCCGTCATTCGACGAAGAAAGAGTCGTCACGGTTTGAAAATAAAACTCGCAGCAATGTTGGGGCCGGTATTGCTGACGCAGGCCGGCTGACCTCCCCGCTCGCCTTTGTGGCGCCGCTGCCCCATCGCCCCATCGCGGACGCCTTTATCGTCTTTAGCATTCTACGGACGCGTAACCGTCCGATTTCCCCTCTCCCTTCGCAGCGGGCCAGCCGCAAACGGCGTATGGTTTATCGCTTGCTCATCCACATTTGCGAAACCCACGAGGACACGGGTTCGCCTGTTTAACGGTCGTCATCCGCCGACGAATACCTATGAGGGAGCCATCCATGGAAATGAGCACTGCGGGCTCGCGCTTCGTTTGTACAGCCGCTCTGGCCGCGACGTTTGCGCTTATCGAGGCGGATGCCGCCGCTCGGACCGAATGCCCTGATTTTGTCGAATTGCCATCGGGAAGCAGCTTCAACGTCGCGCGTCTGATCTACGACAGCGGTTCTCCCGATGCGGCGCTCCAAAAAGTGCGCCAGATGTTCGCTAGAGCGTCTGAAGGCGGATGCCCGAGATCGGAGAAGCCTGCTGCGTGCGACGAAACGTTGGCGGTTGCAAAGAAGGCCATCACGGCACTGGAACTTTGCACTGCCGATACCTCTGCCGCTAACCCGGGGCACAAGGGTGGAAGCGTTACCCCGAGATAGTCGCCGCAAGCTTCATCGGTTCAATAGCTCGACACCGTGCGGAAAACGAACACGGTGTACGTCGACGCAATTCATGCGCCCCATTCAGCCGAGCCGCAAAGCCATCCGATACAACGCCTCGCCCACGCCCGACACGAGTCGCGTGGCATTGCCGTCCTTCAACCGGCCTTGCGCGTCGAAGGCTTCATGCGCCATGCCCAACGCGAACGCTTGAGGAATGACGAGCATACCGAGCTTGTCGAGAACGGCGCGCATGCCCGTTTGAGAGCGCAACCCGCCGAGTGGCCCCGGCGATGCGGACACCAGCGCCGCCACCTTGCCCGCCATCAGTGCGACACCACTCGACCCGTCGCCGCGCGGCCGGCTGATCCAGTCGATTGCGTTCTTCAGCAGGGCCGTATACCCGCCGTTGTATTCCGGCGTCGCGATTATTAGCGCATCGTGCATCTCCATCAAAGACTGAAGCTTGCGTGCGCCATTGGGCAAACCGCGTTCGGCTTCGAGGTCTCCGTAATAGATCGGCAGATCGAAGTCGGCGAGCCGCGCCTGCGTCACCTCGGCGCCGGCATCGCGCGCGCCTTGCACGGCAATGTCCAGCAGTTTCTGATTCAGCGACTCGCGGCGCGAACTTCCGTTGATCGCAAGAATTCTGACACCCATAACCACTCCAGATACGTTTAAGGTTCGCACGCGCGCCGGCTCAATTGGCGGGCGGCGTGCGGTATTCGATTTCGCCGCCGGGCAGGAAATACATCATCAGTGCCCGGCCTGTTACGGTTGGAAAATGCTCGCTCATCGGCGGGAACACGCGCCAGCCCGCGCCGTGCCCGCAAAACTGGGCGCCTTCTTCGAGCGGAACGATCATGTTGATTTCGCCGTTCGTGTGGCAGTGGTACTGGCCTTTCACATCGCGCAGCAAGCCGCTTTCGACGCTCATATCCGACGTTTCGTGCGACGGTTCCGCGATACGGCCACGGCGATAGTCCTTGCCCTCGATATCCGCATAGGCTACCCAGCCCTCTTCGACACCGAGCTTCAATAGCTCCGCGAGCCGCGTGTACGCTTCGGTGCCTTCGCCATACTTGCTGTTCAGGCGCGCTTCGAGCGCTGCGTCGAGCGGCATCGCGCGAATGTCTTCGCACAAGCTGCGCAGCAGTTTCATCAGTTCTGCCTTGTGAGGTCCCGAAGGCAACATGTTCGTCTCCATTGAATGTACTTGTCAGGCGGCTGTCTTCGCGATGGTCAGACGGAAGAACTGCGCGGCATTTTCGCCGAGCATGCGCTGCTTCGCCCGCTCGCTCAGCGCCGGATGGTTTTCGATCAGATGTCCGATGCGCTGCTCGCCAAGCGGATATGGATAGTCCGAGCCGAGCAGCACACGCTCTTCGCCCATCACATTGACCAGCAGTTGCAACGCGCGCGGATCGAACACCGCACTATCCACCGAAAACCGGTCGACATATGAGGACGGCAGATGCGGACAGTCCTCACGCACGATGTCGCGCTCACGCCATGCGTTATCGACACGGCCAAGCAGAAAAGCGAAGCTGCCGCCGCCATGGGCGAAGCACAACTTCAGCGAACGCGGTATGCGTTCGAACGCACCCGACAAGATCAGCGACAGAATGCTCAACTGCGTTTCCGCCGGCATCGCGACCAGCCACGGCAGCATCCACTTCTTCATGCGTCCGTCCGTCATCATGTCCCATGGATGCACGAGCACGGGAATGCCCTCATTCGCGCAATGCGTGAGGAACTGCACGAGGCCCTCGTCGTCGAGATCTTTCGGGCCGACATGATTGCCGATCTGCACGCCGCGATGTCCAGCGGCAAAAGCCCGCGACGCCTCCGCGCAAGCCAGTTCGACATCCTGCAGCGGCACCTGGGCCAGCACCGCAAGCCGCTGCGGCGCGACGGCGCACAGCTCGAGCGCGTGATCGTTCATCCGCTGCGCCCATTGCAGCGCAGTCTTCGCGTCGTTGCGGTAGCCGAACATCACGGGCGTCGCGCACATCAGTTGCACGTCGATACCGAGTGCGTCCATATCCTCGATGCGCCGCGCAGGGTCCCACAATGCGCGCGTGACGGGCCGGAATGCGCGCTCGCCTGTCATGATCATGCCCGTCTCGCCGCCTGTATCGATCGCGAGCCACGGCGTATCCGCCGCACCGACGCGTGCGGCCTCTTCACGCGAGATACGCGGGAAGAAGTGTGAGTGCATGTCGATTCGCAATGTCATAACGATTGCCCTGAACCTTGTTGTTCCATCTGATTTGTTACGCTTCGCCGCGCGTCGTGAATTCGGCCTGGCCGAAGCGGTTCACCACGCATTGCACGTGCAGCCCCGGCGTCAATGGCTGGGCTGCCGTCGCGGCGCCCGCCATGATCAGCGTGCCGGCGGGCAGCACGACCTGGGCATCGGCGGCGACGCGCGATGCCTGCACGATCGAGCGCATCGGGTCGCCGAGTATCGCGGCCGTTGTTCCCACCTGCACGTCCCTGCCGTCGAAGCGCATGATGACGCCCGCATTGCGAAGACCATCGAATCGATTCGACCAGCCGCCGATCACGAGGCCCGCGCTGGAGCAGTTGTCGGTGATGACGTCTTCGAGCGTGAAGCGAAACGCCTTGTAGCGCGAGTCGATGATCTCCATCGCGGGCGCGACGGCTTCGAGATACGACTGCGCCTCGAGCGCGGTGAGCGGACGGTCGATATCGCGCTTCGTGAGAAAGCACACCTCCGGCTCGACGCGCGGATGAATGAAGCGCCGCAGATCGACGGGCGCGCCCTCTTCTTCGAGCATCGCGTCCGTCAACCAGCCCCAGATCAAACTATCGACGCCCATCTGGAGCATCTTCGCGCGGCTCGTGAAGCCGAGCTTGATGCCGATGATCCGCTCGCCGCGCGCCTTGCGCAGCTCGATCGACGCGCGCTGGATGCGATACGCGTCCTCGACAGAAAACGGTTCGTTCGCGCTCATCTGTTCGATCGCACTGCTGTGCCGCGCAGCATCGTCGACGCGTCGTGCCGCTGCTTCGATATTCATCGTGCCGCCTCCGCTACGCGATTCGTGCGCTTCAGCAGATCGAGCGCGACATCGACGATCATGTCCTCCTGCCCGCCAACCATGCGCCGCCGCCCCAGCTCCACCATGATGTCGAACGCCGACAGGCCATACTTCTGCGCGGCCGTCTCCGTATGACGCAGGAAGCTCGAATAGACGCCCGCATAGCCCAGCGCCAGCGTTTCGCGATCGACGCGAACTGGCCGCTCCTGCAACGGACGCACGATATCGTCGGCGGCATCGATCAGCTTCTTCACGTCGCAGCCGTGATTCCACTGCATCCTGTCGACCGCTGCGATAAACACCTCGAGCGGCGCATTGCCCGCGCCCGCCCCCATGCCGGCAAGGCTCGCGTCGATGCGGTCGCATCCTTCCTCCAGCGCGACGATCGAGTTCGCGACGCCGAAGCTCAGGTTGTGATGCGCGTGCATGCCCGTTTGCGTCGTGTCGTCCAGCACGTCCTTGAACGCCCTGACCCGCGCACGCACGTCGTTCATGTTCATCGCGCCGCCGGAATCCACCACGTAGATGCACGTCGCGCCATAGCTCTCCATCTTCTTCGCTTCGGCGGCGAGGTTTTGCGGCGTCGTCATGTGGCTCATCATCAGAAAGCCGACGGTGTCCATGCCCAGTTCGCGCGCGTACCCGATGTGCTGCTTTGCGATGTCCGCCTCCGTGCAATGCGTCGCGATGCGCACCACGCGCGCGCCCGCATCGTATGCGGCGCGCAGGTCGTGCACCGTGCCGATGCCTGGCAGCAACAGCGTCGCCACCTTCGCGCGCTCGACGGTCTGCGCGACGGCCTCGATCCATTCGATATCGGTATGCGCGCCAAACCCATAATTGAAGCTGGAGCCCGAAAGTCCATCACCATGTGCCACTTCGATGCTGTCGACGCCGGCCTCATCGAGCGCTCGCGCGATCACAACCGCCTGGTCGAGCGAGTACTGATGGCGAATGGCATGCATGCCGTCGCGCAACGTCACATCGGATACGTAGATTTTTTTCGTGTCGAGATTCGTCATGTCATCGCTCCGTTCACGCTGCGATCCGGCTGGCCGCGAGTTGCTCGGCCGCGCGCAAGGCCGCGGACGTCATGATGTCGAGATTGCCCGCATACGAAGGCAGGTAGTGCGCGGCGCCTTCGACTTCGAGAAACACGCTTGCTTTCAGCGCGAAATCCGGATTGCCGAAACGGCCTGCAAATTGCGGCGGAAACGGAATGCGATCGAACTGCACCGCCTGCTTGAGCCGGTAGCCGGGCACATAGGCGGCGACGTCGCGCACCATCGCGTCGACGGATGCTTCGATGCGCTCGCGATCCGCGTGCTCGTCGACGAGGCAATAAACGGTATCGCGCATCATCAGCGGCGGCTCGGCCGGGTTCAGCACGATGATCGCTTTGCCCACCGCCGCCCCGCCCACGCTTTCGATCGCGCGCGACGTGGTCTCGGTGAATTCGTCGATATTGGCGCGCGTGCCGGGGCCTGCCGAACGGCTCGAAATCGACGCGACGATCTCCGCGTAATGCACGGGCGTCACGCGTGAAACGGCGCGCACGACAGGAATGGTCGCCTGGCCGCCGCACGTCACCATGTTGATGTTCGGTGCGTCGAGATGCTGGTCGAGATTGACCACGGGAACGACAAAGGGACCAATGGCGGCGGGCGTCAGGTCGATCGCCGTGACGCCGCGCCGAGCCAGGATTTCGGCGTGACGGCGATGCGCGCCCGCCGACGTCGCGTCGAAGACGATGCGCACGTCGTCGAACTCGGGCATCGCCAGAAGACCGTCGATGCCGCCGGCCGTTGTCGCCACGCCCATGCGCGCGGCGCGCGCAAGGCCGTCGGAGGCGGCGTCGATGCCGACCATCGCGCCCATCTCGAGGTGCTTCGCATGTCGCAGGATCTTGATCATGAGGTCCGTGCCGATGTTGCCCGAACCGATCACCGCGACTGAGAGTCGAGTGTTGTCTTTCACGTTGCTGATTCCGTCTGATTGGAGAACAGTGCGCGCACGGCGCCGAGACCTTCGATGTGCGCGGCGAACGCGTCGCCGGGATGCACGGCGGCCATCGGGCCGAGCGCGCCCGTCAATACGATGTCCCCGGCACGCAGCGGCGCGCCCACGCGGACCATCGTGTTCGCGAGCCAGATGGCAGCATTGAGCGGATTGCCGAGGCACGCCGCGCCCGCACCGACGCTAACCTGATCGCCGCCGCGCTCCATCACCATGCCGCAGCCGACGATATCGAATGCGTCGAGCTTGACGGGCCGGCTGCCGAGCACGAACAGGCCGCTCGACGCGTTGTCCGCAACGGTGTCCGCGAGCCGGATATCCCAGTTCGCGATGCGGCTGCCCACGACCTCGATGGCGGGCAGCGCGAAAGTCGTTGCGCGCAGGATGTCCGCGACCGTGTGCCGTTCATGCAGCAGATCGCGTTCGACGACGAGTGCGATCTCCGCCTCGACCTTCGGTTGCTGCGTGAGGGCAAACGGAATTTCTTCGCCATCGCCATACGCCATGTGATCGAACAGCATGCCGAAGTCGGGCTGATCGACACCGAGCTGTGTCTGCACCGCGCGCGAGGTCAGGCCGATTTTCCGCCCGACGAGACGCGCGCCGGCTTCGATTTGCCGCTGCGTGTTGATCTGTTGAACGCGGTACGCGTTATCGAGCGAGTCGCCGCCGAGCGCGCCGATGGCATCGCGAACAGGCGGCGCCGCTTTGAACGGATGCTGCCGCTGCGCTTGCCAGAGCGTGTCGGCGATCGCCTGAAGGGTCTGTGCGTGCGTCATGTCAGGCCACCTTCACGCAAACGTTGGTCAGTTCCGAGTAGAAGTCCATCGAATGACGGCCGCCTTCGCGCCCGAAGCCCGAGAGCTTCGCGCCGCCGAACGGCGTGCGCAGATCGCGGACGAACCATGCGTTAACCCACACGATGCCCGTCTCAATCCGCGGCGCGACGCGATGCGCACGCGACAGGTTCGTCGTCCAGATGCTGGCTGCGAGCCCATAGGCGCTGTCGTTGACGCGCTGGACCACTTCGTCTTCGTTGTCGAAAGGCGCAATGTGACAGACGGGGCCGAAGATTTCTTCCGTCACGCAGCGCGCGTCATCGGGCAGTCCCGTCCAGATGGTCGGCTGCACGAACGCGCCGTCGTCGCATGCATTGCCGAACTTCGGCACGCCGCCGCCCGTGACGACCGTCGCGCCCTCGGCGACGGCGAGCTCGTAATAGCCGAGCACTTTGTCGCGATGGCCCTTCGAGATCATCGGTCCCGTCGTCGTGCCCGCTTCGTAAGGCGAGCCGACCACGAGCGCTTCCGTCTTGTTCTTCAGCGCCGCGACGAACCGCTCGAAGATGGGCCGCTCGACATACACGCGTTCCGAACACAGGCACACCTGCCCGGCATTCGTGAAGCTCGAGCGCAGCACGCCTTCGACGGCCGCGTCGAAATCGGCATCCGCGAACACGACGGCCGCGTTCTTGCCGCCGAGTTCGAACGACACGTTTTTCACGCCGTCAGCGACGGCTTTCATGATCGCGCTGCCCGTCTTCGATTCGCCCGTGAACGTGATGGCGTCGATATCCGGATGACGCGTGAGCCATTCGCCCGCCGCATGGGCGCCGTGACCGTGGATCAGGTTGAACACGCCTCGCGGCAGCCCGATATCGCGCATGACCTCGGCAAGCAGCGTCGCCGAGGTCGGCGTCTCTTCCGATGGCTTCGCGACGACGCAGTTGCCCATCGCGAGCGCGGGCGCCACTTTCCACGTGAACAGCAGCAACGGCAGATTCCACGGCGAGATCACGCCCACCACGCCGAGCGGCTTGCGCGTCACATAGTTGAGCATCTGGCCGTCGGCCGTAGACGTTTCGAAGAACTCGCCATGCGCGGTGTGCACCAGATCGGCGAACGTGCGGAAGTTGGCGATGCCGCGCGCGATGTCGAGACTGCGCGCCTGTGCAACAGGCCGGCCCGTGTCGGCAACTTCGGCCGCGACGAAGTCGTCGAAGCGCGCTTCGATGCCATCGGCGATCCGATGCAGCCATGCAGCGCGCTTCTGTGCGCTCAGGCTGCGCCACGGGCCTTGCTGCGCGCGCCGCGCGGCTTTGACGGCGGCATCGACGGCCGCCGCGTCCGCCTCTGCGACACGCGAAAGTTCGTGGCCGTCGACGGGGCTCACATTCGCGAAGGTATGCGCCGACCCGACGAATTCACCGTCGATGAAATGCCGCAGGCGCTGCGGCAACTCTGCTTGCGCGTTGGAATTCATCAAAACTCCTGCTGACTGGATGCGTTACAGCCAGTGTAGGAGCGACCGTTCACGCTGAATAATCAAACATTGAGCGGCTGATATGAGCGACTGGAATACCGGCGTTGCCGCGTTCAAACCTGGGTCGAAGCCTCGGCCACTTCACGCAGGCACGCGACGAACGCCTCGCACGCCGGGCTCAGTTCCTTGTTCGAGCGCACGGAATAACCCACTGTGCCGAACGACCCCGTCTCGGGTATATCGAGAATGCGCAGCAGCCCCGCCCGCACGAATTGCGTGGCGGCTACGCGCGGCATCACCGCGACGCGCGGGCTTTCGATGAGCAAGCCCAGGTTCGTCAGCACGGACAGCGATTCAACGAGATCGGCGGGCAGCGCGAGCCCCGCCTCGCGAAACATCCGTTCGACGGAAAGGCGCAGCGGCGACTCGCTCGTCGGCAGGATCCACGGTACACCGGCGAGTTCGCGCAACGACCCGATCGGCTCGCTTGCGAAGGCGTGCGCGCGGCCGACGACGATCGTCATCGCGTCGTCGAAGAGCGCATGATGCGTCAGCGCAAAGGCATCGGAGATCGGCAGCTCGACCTCGGGCAAGCGGCCGACGACGATATCCAGTTCACCCGTTGCGAGCGACGGAAAAAGCTGCGCGGTGGGCCCTTCGCGCACGGTGACGAGCACGTCGGGCGAGCGCGCCTTCAATCGCGTGATGGCCATCGGCAACAGATGCGCGGACGCCGAGATCAGCGTGCCGACGATCACATGACCCGCCGTGCCGAAGCGGAAGTGGTCGAGTTCGTCCGTCATATGACGAAATTCGGCCAGCAGCGATTTCACTCGTCGCCCGACCACGCGCCCCAGGTCCGTCGGCACGACGCCGCGATTCGAGCGTTCGAACAGCACGCCGCCGAGCGACGACTCCAGTTCCTGAATGACTTTCGTGACGGCGGGCTGGGTGAGGCCCAGATCGTTCGCGGCCCGCAGGATCGAGCCCGTCTCGATGACGCGATCGAAGATGAGCAGCTGGCTCAGCTTCAGATTGCGGCTCAAGCCGATCTGGCTAAGGGGAAACCGATGCATGGCGGCGGCGGGCGGGAAGAGGAACGAGCCTTGATCTTAGCAGCGCGACGGCCCGTTGGCGCCTGCGCCGCTCACTCGCGCGCGACGCCGACGGCAGGCATGTAGGTCGGCACCCTCAATTGCACGCGATCGGTCGAGCGGCAATAGTTCGGGCCGCCGAGGCGTCCATAGGGCTCGAAGCGATCGACGCGTATGCGCAGTTTCTCTGCATCGAACAGATCTTCGCGGACAACCATGCCGACGATCTCGCCGAATACGATCGAGCGTTGCTTCGAGAATTCGAGTACCTTGTAGAGCCTGCATTCCCACGCGATGGGCGCCTCCGATACGCGCGGCACACTGACGGAAGTCGACGCGGCGAGCGATAAGCCCACCGCCTCGGGCTCCGAAACATGCGCGGGAAAATCGCTGCCGCACTGCACGGCGCGCTCGACGATCGCCTCGTCGACCATGTTCACGACGAACTGCTCGCGCTCGACGATGTTCTTCAACGTGTCCTTCATCTCGCCGGGACGATGGCTTTCTTCACCGTAGTGATCGACGGCGATGGCGAAGAGGGGTGGATCTTCGCCCATGTAGTTGAACGCGCTATACGGCGCCGCGTTGCAAAGCCCATCGCGATTCAGGCTCGTCACCAGCGCGATGGGTCTCGGCCCGACGCTCCCCGTGATCAGCCAGTACTTCTGCATGGTGGACAGATTCGCCAGTGCAATGTGCGTCATAAGAACTCCCGTCTTCAGAAACTTTGCTGGAGGCGGCAGCCAGGCTCGCTGCCGCGCTTGCAACCGCAAGGCAATCGCCGGATCACTGACTGACGTCTATGTCCTTCGTTTCGCGCATGAAGAGCGCGCCGATCACGACCGAGACGCCTCCCACGATGATCGCGTACCACAGTCCGCTGTAGACATTGCCCGTCTTCACAGCGAGCGCCGTCGACATGAAAGGAGCAAGCCCGCCGAAGTATCCGGCGCCGATGTTGTAGGGCACCGAAATCGACGTGTAGCGCACCTTCGCCGGAAAGAGTTCGACGTAATAGGCGGACATGGGTCCATAGGCCATGGCGCCCCAGATCATCAGCAGCGCGAGCAACGCATACATTAGCGGACGGTTGATCTGCGTGACGTCGGCGCCGGACGGATAGCCCGCGTCCTTTAGCGCGCCACGGTAGGCTTTTTCATCGAACCCCGCGAGCCGCCGATCACCGACATGCGTGACAAGGCCACTCGACGACGCCGGGCGATCCACCTGGTACGACAGGCCGGCTGTCGTCAGAAAGTCTCGCGCCTTGTCGCAATCCGATGCCGGCGTGCCGAACAGGCTCGCGTTGCAATCGCTCGCTTCGAGCCGGATCGGGACCGCTTGCGCAAACTGCACGAGACGCGGGTTCACCGCATGCGAAAGGTGCGTGAAGATCGGCAGGAACGTCGCCACGGCAAGCGCACAACCCGACAGCACAATCCACTTGCGGCCCACCTTGTCCGATAGCCAGCCGAACAGCACGTAAAGCGGCAGACTGAACACCAGCATCGCCGCAATGAATGCATAGGCATCGCCTGTCGGCACCCTCAGCGTCGTGGTCAGAAAGTACAGTGCATAGAAGTTGCACGTGTACCAGACGACGCCGACGGCCGCTTGCGCGCCGAACAGCACCACGAGCATCGAGCGCACGTTGCGCCAGACCAGAAAGCTGTCGCGCAACGGGTCGCTAGAGAGGCGCTGCTCGCTTTTCATCTTCGCGAACACGGGCGACTCGGAAAGCGTCGTGCGGATATACACGGAGATCGCGAGCAGGATCAGCGACGCAACGAACGGCAGACGCCATCCCCACGACGCGAACTCATCCGCCGACACCCACGCGCGACACACGAGCGTGACGGCAAGCGAAAGCAGAAAACCGACGGTCGCCGTGGTTTGCAACCAACCCGTCGCGAAGCCACGTCGGCCCGGCTGCGTGTGTTCGGCGATGTACGTCGCCGCGCCGCCATATTCGCCGCCCAGCGCGAGCCCCTGGAAGAGCCGCAGCGCAATCAGAATGGCGGGCGACGCCCAACCGATACTGTGGTATGACGGCAGCAGACCGATGCCGACCGTCGCGAGCCCCATCACCGCAATCGTTGCGAGAAAGGTGGCCTTGCGTCCCACCTTGTCGCCGAAACGTCCGAACAGCACTGCGCCGAGCGGCCGGATCACGAAGCCGATGCCGAACGTCGCGAGCGACGCGAGATAGCCCGCCGTGGCGCTCCCCGCAGGGAAGAAATGCGAACTGAAGAATACGGCGAGACTGCCGTAAAGAAAGAAGTCATACCACTCGAGGACCGTCCCGACGGACGCACCCACCACTACCTTGATTTCATCGCGCCTCGTCGTACGGCACGCTCCTTCGATCACCAGTTCCGCATTCATATGTCCCCTACCTGTCGTAAGCAAATGAGTGATGAGTCGAGTCTAGGAAGGGCAAAAAAGGCGCGGTAATCAAAGATTGGCGGCTGGGTATTCGTGGCGGGAATACCGGTGTTCCCTGGCCCGCGAAATCGCTTCACGCCGAGTCGAGCATGACAAAGGCCAACGCCACACCGGCGCTATGCGAGCGCGGGTGTGGCATCGGCAATCACAGCGCTCCCGGCGAAGCCCGTGCTTCAGCGCGCATTAGCGTGCGTGCGCCGTCGCGTCGCGACCGGGATGAACCGCGCCGCAATGCGGACAGCGACGCTTGTCCTCGGAATCGTAGAAAGCGGCGAAGAGCGGCGGCAGATCGTCGACGATGCTCTTCAGTTGCACTTCGACGCGATGCACGAGCCGATCGCAATTGCCGCAATACCATTCGAAGCCGTCGATGGCGCCCGGCGCGCGCTGCCGCTCGATCACAAGGCATGCGCTGCCCGCCTCGGGCCGCTGTGGCGAATGGCGCAAATGCGGCGGCAACAGAAATACATCGCCCTCGCGCAGATCGACACGTTCGCGCTTGCCGTCGACGATCAGGTTCAGATACGCGTTGCCGGCGATCTGATAGAAGAACTCTTCGTGCGGATCGTCATGGTAATCGGTCCGATGATTGGGACCGCCGACCACAGTGACAATCAGATCGCTATCCTGCCAGATCTGCTGATTGCCGACGGGCGGCTTCAACAGATGCGCGTGCTCCTCGATCCAGCCCGCAAAGTTGAATGGCTTGCCGTACTTCAACATGCACGTTCTCCTCTTTACCCGGGACGGCCGTTTGCCTCAGCAGCCCGCGGCACCCAGGCAATCGCCTTGATCTCGATCGCGAGCAGCGGATGCGGCAGTTGATGCACGGCGACCGTCGTGCGAGCCGGACCCGTTTCGTCGAAGAACTCGCCATAGACTTCGTTATAGCCGCCAAAGTCGTTCATGTTGATGAGAAATGCCGTCACCTCGATGAGGTTCGACAGATCGGCGCCCTCCGCGCGGAGGATGTCGCGAATATTCTCGATGACGGCGCGCGTCTGCGCGCGAATATCGACTGAGGCCGTTCCGAACCCGTCCGCCGAAGCGCCGATAAAGGTATTGTCGGTTCGTCTCGAACTGGTACCCGACACGAAAATAAAGTCGCCGGCACGGACCACGTGAGGAAATCGTCCGCGCGGTGTCGCCTTTCCGGGGACAACCTGGCTTTGCGCTGTCTCGTTCATTCGCTGCTCCTGGCTCCTGCATTGGGTTCACAGGCGCCACTCTCATTGCATTGCAGCACCCGGTTCAGGCCAGTTTAGGGCGACGCGCGATGGCGTGATAATGAAATTTCACCGCGCTGATATTCCAATGCTTGATACCGTGGGCCGTTTCTTCGTTCTGGTTCTGGTCACGGCTCTGGTCACGGTCGCAACGGCCGTTGGCAAGCGTGGTGACGTCGCGTTCAGAAGTTCAGGCAGCCACGTACCGCTGCGCCAGCGCTTCATAAAGCGGTGGCGCAAAGAGCTTCGACACCTGGCTGGAAATCAGCGCCGTCGCCATCAACGAAAGCACCAGCGCGTGTCCGTTGATCATCTCGATCACGATCACGAATGCCGTGATCGGACTTTGCGTAACGGCCGCGAGATAACCGACCATACCGAGCGCGATCAGCATCGGCAGTTGCATCTGCCCGAACATCAGGTGCAGCGCGTTGCCGATGCCCGCACCGATCGCAAGCGAAGGCGCAAACAGTCCGCCCGGCGCACCAGGCAGATACGAGCCGATCATCGACGCCATCTTCAGCAGCGGATAGCTCGCGCCGAGTTGCGTATTGCCTTCGAGCATGCCGCGCGCTTCTGCATAGCCGCTGCCGAACGTATGACCGCCGGCGGCCACGCCGAGCGCTGCAATGAACAGCCCGCACGCGGCGCCGAACGCCACCGGATGTCTCTTGCGCCACGCTCCGAATCGCGCCGGCATCCAGCGCTCGGTGTTCAGCAGCAGCCAGCAGAACGCGCCACCCGCAACGCCCGTCACAGCGCCCAGCATCACGACAGCGACGGCAAGCAGATCGGGAAAGTGCCCGTCGACGTCGATCGTGCCGAAATACGTGTAGTTGCCCTGCAAACCGAGCGAGACGATGCCCGCAAAAATAATCGCCGTGATCAGGACGCCGCTCGTTCTCTGCTCGAAGCTGCGCGTCAGTTCTTCGATCGCGAAGACGACGCCGGCAAGCGGCGCATTGAACGCGGCCGACAAACCGGCGGCAGCGCCCGCCAGCGCGAGCTTGCGATCGAGTCCCGCGCCGCGAATATTGCGGAAGCGCACCGGATAAAAGCGCCGCAAGCTGAACATCAGCGCAGCGCCGACGTGTATCGTCGGCCCTTCGCGGCCGATGGTGAAGCCGCCGAGAATCGACAGAAACGACACGGCGATCTTGCCGACAAGAATGCGCATGTTCAAGAGACGCGGTCCGAGTTCACCGCCCTCGTGCAGCGTCGCGATGACCTGCGGAATGCCGCTGCCTTCAGCGCCCGCAAACCAGCGCCGCGTAATCCAGACGCCGAATGCGGCAACCGCCGGCGTGAGCAGCAGCGGCAGCCACCAGAACGAAGTCGCATAGCGCAGAAACGTCGCGTAGCCGAAATCGATCAGCCGCGCGTACATCACGGCGACGAGCCCGGTCGCGATCGCACCGAGCCAGAACACGCCGTAGTGCAGCCAAAGCCGCCTGCCGCGCATGATCGTGCGTCGGTCGATGAATCCGGGAATGCGCATTGAAGAGATTGTCTGGTCGAAGCAAAGTAAGGCAGATTGTGACATAAATCATCAAGCCACCGCGCCGACCCGCCTATCCACTCACGCACAACTAAGCGCCGCTATCGCCGAACACCCAGCCGAACGATCCGTAATGCGCCTTGTGCTCGGCGGCAAGCTTGAGCAGGCAACGTTCGCCCTTTCGCGTCAGATGCACCTGCACCTGACGTCGATCGCTCGCATCGGGCTTGCGCGCCACGAGCCCAGCCGATTCGCAGCGCGAGACGAGCGCGGCCGTGCCGTTCGGTGCGGCCTGGAGGCGTTCCGCGAGTTCGCCGACCGTGGCCCACTGCCGCCCCTCGAACCCGCGCACGTGCAGCAACAACTGATACTGAAGCGTCGTGACACCTGCGGCATTGGAGATTTGCTCCGACATGCGCAGAAACTTGCGCAGCTCATAGCGGAATGCCGACATGGCTTCCAGTTCCTCTTTGCCCGGAAGCGCGCTTCCGGGTTGCCTGCCTGAACTCATTCGAAGTCCTCGTGGGTTGATAGGCCTGCTAGTCACGCAATGCTTCAGCGAGATCGCCGGCGACGTTCGCGGATCATACACACGATGCAAACGGCCGCGACTACCTGCACTTTGTCTTTCGCCAATTTTTCTTCTTCCTATACTTTGCATGGGCGAGGCCGGCCCATCGTCGGCAATGCGGCAGCGCCTGTTTCGTCCGATCAATTCTGCCTTCGTTACGGAGGTGGCACATGCAATACGACGAACAGAAAGTGCAGGACTTCATGGGGCGCATGGTCGAAGAGTTCGGCGCAGTGGCATCCGCGCCGCTCATCGCGCTGGGTGACAGGCTCGGCCTTTACAAGGCCATGACCGAACAGGGCTGGATGACCTCGGAGCAGGTTGCGGAGCGCACGGGTCTTGCCGAGCGATACGTGCGCGAGTGGCTCGCAGCGCAGGCCGCATCGGGCTTCATCAGTTACGACGCAGCGACCGCGCGTTACCGGCTCGAAAACGAAATGGCGATGTGCTTTGCGGAAGAGACGAGCCCAACCTTCGTTCCGGGCTTCTGCGACTGCGCCGAAGCGATGTTCCGTGCGATACCCAAACTGGAAGCGGCGTTTCGCACGGGCCTGGGCGTCGGATGGCACCAGCATCATCCGTCGCTGTTCAAGGGCACCGAGCGGTTCTTCCGGCCTGGCTACGCGGTGCATCTCGTCGACGAATGGATTCCCGCGCTCGACGGCGTCGAAGCGGTCCTGAAAGGGCACGGCGCGAAAGTCGCCGACGTCGGTTGCGGACACGGCACGTCGACGATCCTGATGGCGCAGGCCTATCCGAACGCCACGTTCGTCGGCTTCGATTATCACGAGCCGTCCATCGAAAGAGCGCGCGAACTGGCTGGTGAAGCGGACGTCGCCGGTCGCGTCACGTTCGAAGTGGCCAGTGCGCAGCAATACCCAGGAAGCGGTTACGACCTCGTCGCATTCTTCGACTGCCTTCACGACATGGGCGACCCGACAGGCGCTGCGGCCCATGTGCTGCAGTCGTTGAAGCCCGATGGCTCGTGGATGATCGTCGAGCCCTTCGCAAACGATCGGCTGGAAGACAATCTGAACCCGGTCGGCCGCGTGTTCTACTCGGCGTCGACGATGATCTGCACGGCCGCGTCGCTATCGCAGGAAGGCCGAAAGGCGCTCGGCGCGCAAGCAGGCGAAGCACGGCTCAAGGAAGTCGTGACGGCGGGCGGCTTCACCCGCTTCAGGCGCGCAACGCAGACGCCGTTCAATCTGGTGTTTCAGGCGCAGGCGTGAACGGATACGCCGACACATGAAACGGCTATGGAAACGGGCCGGGCGCGCATGCACGCCCGGTCTCGCTCGCCGCCCCAAACCTACTCGGACATCGCGCCTGACGCGGGATGATCCATTTTCATCGAATCGTTCTTCTTCATCTTGTGGCTCTTGCTCATCTTGTCGTGAGACATGTCGCCCTTGCTCATCTTGTCGTGAGACATGCCGCCCTTGCCCATCGTGTCGTGTGACATCTGATCGTTCGACATCGCGCCGCTCGCCTGCGCGAATGCAGCGGATGTACCCATCGCCAGCGTTGCCGCGACTACTGCCGTCATCAGTCGTTTCATTGCTCATCTCCTTGGGGTTGAAAGTGGCATCCGGAAATACCGGAACCAGAAAGCGCGGCGGTGCTCACGAACCGCCGAACCAGTTGTAGCCCTGGTCGACCCAATAGCCGCCGGGATACGTGTTGGTGACGAAGATCTCGACGATATGCTTCGGGTTCTTGTAGCCGAGTTTGGTCGGCATGCGCAGTTTCATTGGATAGCCGTATTTCGCGGGCAGACGCTCGCCGTCGTAGTCGAACGTGAGCAGGGTCTGCGGATGCAGCGCCGTCGGCATGTCGATGCTTTCGTAGTAGTCGTCCGCGCATCGAAAGCCGACGTATTTCGCCGTCGTGTCGGCGCCCACGCGGCGCAGGAATTCCCGGAACGGCGTGCCGCCCCAGCGCCCGATCGCGCTCCAGCCTTCCACGCAGATATGCCGGGTGATCTGCTCCGCGTGCGGCAGCGCGTATAGCTCCGGCAGCGTCCACACGCGCTGCCCGCTCACGAGGCCGCTCACTTTCAGTCGATAGTCGCTGCCGTTCACCTCGGGCACTTCATCGATGCCGTAGTACGCGTTGAACGGAAACGGCCGCGTGATCTGCGCTTGGGTGTAAGTCGGCGCGAGTCGGTTCGGATCGAACAGCAGCGCCTGCGCTCGGTCGTTCAGGCGCGAGACCGCCATCAGAAACTTGTTGACCGACTCGTCATCGGTGATCGAGCAGCCTGTCAGCAGCGACAGGCCGCCCAACGTCAACAGCCGCTTGCCGAACAGACGGCGCGACGGCATGTCCAGTTCGCGGCTCGCATCCGCCAGAATCGCGGCGCGGTCGAGCTTGATGATTTTTCTGTCGTTGATGCTCATGGCGTGTGTCCTCGACAAAGATCAGCGGCCGCGCAGCATCGTCAGCAGCGAGCGTGGCACGAGCGCGACCATCGCGATGTGCACGACGACGAACGCCGCCATCACCGCCATCGCGCAGAAGTGAACGATGCGTGCGTTGTCGTAGCCGCCCATCAGTTCACGCAACAGCGGAAATTGCACGGACTTCCAGATCGCGAGCCCCGACAGCACGAGCACGACAAGATCGATGATGATGACGAGATACGCGAGCTTCTGCACCGCGTTGTAGTGGCGCAAGTCCGCGTGCGAGAGCTTGCCGCTCAATGCGGCGATCAAATCGCGCAGCACGTCGCGCGGCGACAGCGGAAAGAACTTCGACACAAAGCGCCCGCTCGCGATGTTGAGCGCGAGATAGACCAGCCCGTTGAACACCAGCAGCCACATCGCCGCGAAGTGCCATTGCAGCGCGCCGCCAAGCCAGCCGCCCAGGGTGATCGACGGCGGAATCACGATGTTATGAAACACCGGCGAAGCGTCGTAGATGCGCCAGCCGGAAAACATCATGATCAGCGCGGCCAATGCATTGAGCCAATGCGTGATGCGCAGCCAGAGCGGATGAATCAGCGGATTGCGTGGCGAAATCTCGCGCGCTGGCGTGAGAGGCGCTTTCATCGTTTCCATGTCGATCACCATGACGGTCGGATACCTGTCAATTCGCTGCCGACGCGCAATTGGTTACAGCGTCGCGCCAATCATGCGCAGATTCGTCCGGCGTTTTTGATCCGCATGAAAAATTTCGCGCGCGGTGTAACCGGCATCCGCGAAAGCGCGAACTAGCGTGATAAAGGAAGCGGGTGACGACGATGGACCACGACCGCGCTATAGTGGCGCATCACGGCTTCGGCTGTTCCGAAACGATCGATCTGAAACTGGGCGGCGCGCTCGCGTCTGCGGACGCGGGCTATTCGCATGGGTCGTCGACTCGTCGTCTCGCCAATAGGGGAACCATGTTGCAAGACGCGGAAAGCCGCCTGAAAGCGCTATTCGTCAGCGGTCTCGACGGCGATGCCGACGCTTATCGCAGCTTTCTGCAAGCGCTCACCCGGCATTTGCGCGGCTACTTGCGCAAGCGCATTCCGAACTACCGCGACGATATCGAAGACCTCGTCCAGGAGATTCTGCTCGCCGTGCACAACGCGCGTCACACGTATCGCGCGGACGAACCGCTGACTGCCTGGCTGCACGCGATCGCCCGCTACAAGCTGATGGACTTCTTCCGCTCGCGCGCGCGCCGCGAATCGTTGAACGATCCGCTCGACGATCACGCCGACCTGCTCGCCGACACCGACGACGAACCCGCGCAGGCGCGTCACGACATCGGCAAGCTGCTTGCGCATCTGCCGGACAAGCAGCGGCTGCCCATTGTCCATATGAAACTCGAAGGCTTGTCGGTGACGGAAACGGCACGCATCACCGGCCTTTCCGAATCGGCCGTCAAGGTGGGCGTGCATCGCGGTCTGAAGGCACTGGCTGCACTCATCCGGGGGCTGCGATGAAGACCGACGATCTCATTAGCCTCCTGTCGAATCAGGTGACGCGAGTCGATCGGGTGGCCGTCGCGCGCCGCTTCATCAAGGCGATGCTGCTCGGCGCGTTGGGCTCGCTGATCCTGATGACCATCGTGTTCGGCGTGCGGCACGACCTCGGCAGTGTCGCGCGCACGAGCATCTTCTGGGCGAAGGTCGCGTATCCGCTCGCGATTGCCGTCGGCGCGATGCTCGCCGTGATGCGGCTCGGGCGTCCGGGCGCACGCGCAGGTTATACGTGGGCGCTTGTCGCGCTGCCGTTCGTCGCGGTGTGGGTCGCAGGCGCGCTCGTGCTCGACGGCGCGGCACCCGCGGGACGCTGGCCACTCGTGCTCGGTCAAACATGGCGCACGTGTCCGTTCAACATCCTGCTGCTTTCCGTGCCGACGTTTCCTGCCGTGTTCTGGGCCGTCAAAGCGCTCGCGCCGACACATCTGCGGCTCGCGGGCGCCGCCGCCGGCCTGCTCGCGAGTTCCACCGCAACGGTCATCTACTGCCTGCATTGTCCCGAGATGAGCCCGGCATTCTGGAGCGTCTGGTACGCAATCGGGATGTTGATGCCGGCGGGCATCGGCGCGTGGCTCGGGCCGAAGCTGTTGCGATGGTAGGACGCGCTTCATCGCCGATTTGCACGCTAGAAAGCCCGTGGCGTCTTCATCGCGCTTACGCGTCTGTTCAATCTACGCATTGCGCGCGAGTGGTCGCGTGAGCTTCGCATTGTTGCCGACGGCCGGCCGCCGCGCCGAAGGTCAGAAAACTCGCCGCCGCAAGTATCCACACGCCCGTGCCGCCATACAGCATCACCCATCGGGCTTGCGCGCATTCCGTCCTGGCTGCTCGCGCGATATGTGAAAACGGGAGAGCTGGTGCTGGTCAAGGGACGTTGCAGCCTGCCGCCACAGGAGATCAACGTCGTCTGGCCGCGAACCCGCTATATGCCCTCTAAAACGCGTTGCGCGATCGATGCGCTCGTCGAGGAGATTCCTGCGATGATCGACGAATGAACGCGGCCAGTGCCCGTCACTCCTTTCGCGAGATGGCCTGCAGCAGGGAATCGCCGTGGACGGTCAGGCGCGGACGCAGAACGCCGCCCGCGATCTCTTCGAGTGCGACAAGCTGTTGTTCGAGCAGTTGATCCAGTTCCGCACGGTCAAGCTCGATCTGGTCGGGCGCGGACTTCACCAGCATCAAGGTTGCGAACTCATGAGGGCTCAGCATGTCGTGTCTCCGTCATATCGGTTAGTTTTTTTGCCGTGATAGAAACGACTAGCTCATCGCTTGCGGAGGCAATGGGTAAGACGCGACGAACAGTGCCGCGTCACGCCGGCCGCGCGCAATCAGCTTGTTGGCCAGGCTGCCGCGGAATTCCGCAAAGCGGCCGGGACCGTGAATCTGCAGGAAACACTGCACCGTCTCTTCCACCTGATCGCGCAAGCTCGCCTCGGTCTCGCAGTTCGCGATGCAAGACGCGCCTTGTGACAGTTCCAGTTGAAAATCGATTTCACACTGCCTGTAGAAAAGCCGCTTGCTTATAGTGTCATTCGACATTTTTGGCCTCGGCGCGCTGTCATCAGGGACATTAGATTTTATGTGGCCCCGGATATAAATGTTAAGTGCCTGGCTCTGTCCGTATCTCGTACTTTACGGACATACGAGCCTGCTCAAGGGCGACGGGCGATGCACGGCCGCCATCCATTTCCTTGCTAGTCACGAGAGGCTTCGGCGCAATTATTTCCGCCACTCTGGATGGCGGTGTACTTTTTACGGACTTCGGATACTGGACCGTTGCAAAGGGTTCGTTGCCGTTATTCATCAGCCAGCCTCCGCCCGCTTGCATCGGGGATACAAAACGGTATATATAGTTTTTAAGCGCTGCTGACAGACACGCGGCACGACGTCCATCTCGACGCAACCGTATTCGTTGTAGAGCTTTAGAGCAAAGGAGTTCGCCATGCCCGACAAGCATCTTTCCAGTCAGTTCGACGCTGCGCTCGACATGCTTTCGACTGATCTCCTGAAGATGGGCGGCCTTGTCGAAAGGCAGATTGCTCGCTGCCTCGAACTGCTGAACACATACGATCCCACGCTGGTCATGGAGGTTCGCGAGAGCGAGCGACAGGTGAACGCGCTCGAACTCGACATTGACGAAGAGATTCATCGCGTCATTGCCCGTCGACAACCCGCCGCACGCGACCTGCGCCTGCTGATGGCGATGTCGAAATGCGTGACGAACCTCGAACGCATCGGCGACGAGGCGCGCAAGATTGCGAAACGCGCGCGCCGCATCGACGAGACGGGCGCCGCGCCTGCGGCTCGCGTCATCGGACTCGAAAAATGCGGTGCGATGGCCGCGTCCATCCTGCATCAGGCACTCGATGCGTTCGCGCGGATGGATGCCGCCGCTGCTGCGCAGGTCGTTCGCGACGACAGGGCCGTCGACGAAACATTTCGCGATCTCGTCCGCACGCTCGTTACGCGGATGCAGGAAGCGCCCGGGACGGTTTCAGTCGCACTGGATTATCTGTTCATCGCCAAGGCGTTCGAACGCATAGGCGACCATGCGAAAAATATCGCTGAATTCATCGTCTATGCGGTTCGGGGCCGCGATGTGCGTCACGTCCCGCTAAGGGAACTCGAACGCGAGGCGTTCGAGACCTGAGGCAGCAACGTCCACCGTGTGTGCGGATGCCGGCCCTGTCCCGCGACAGGGCCACGACGGAGCCTGACAGGCAATGCAGCATCCACTTCCCCGCTCTCGCAATAGGTCCTCATGCGGCATTTCGCTTGCTGTTTCAAACAGCAGAGCATTCGATTACGGTTTCGATGGAAGTGCGCGAACCGTTCCCCGACATCCTCCGGAACGTCACGGCCCAGATTGAAAAGTATTCCCGGATTTAGCCATTTCATTGGGAAACTTCAGGCGCAACGTCGGGCGGGGCAAACAGTGATTTGCTTTTCGCTCGGCACCCGTTTTCGCGGCGCTCATCAGGCCCTATGCTTTCAATCGGATGAACGGAGCACGGATAGTCGCCATGGGTACACGCGAGGCATTCGATGCATCGCTGCGACTGGTCAATTTCGCGTTTGACGCAATGAACGTCGCATGCAATACATTCGGCGAGGGCTCGGTCGAGTTTGCGCGAGCGCGGGAACGCTACCGCATTGCGCTGCTCGCGTTGCGAGCCGACCACGTCTCGCTCGTTGCGGATGGAGCGCGCGCCCGGCTCCAGAACATCGGCGATGGACGGCGCCTGCTCGTGCTTCGCGACCCGCCCGAACCGATTGCGGAGTCCATTTTCGTTCTATCGCTGGTCCGAGGATTTGCATCGACTTGTGAAGCGTGTAGCAACGCGGCGCAAGCGGCGGATGCGAGCCGCTCGCAACTCGCATTCCTCGATGGAAACTGCCACATCGCGGCCAAGGTAAGAGCAATCGAGCGAGTCAAACAGCACAGCCCTCAGTGCATCACCGCGATCCTGTCGACGGCGCCTTCGCCATTCGAAGGCTGGCCTGGCGTGGATGCCATCATCGACAGCCCGGCGTCGGCGAAACACATATTGGAGCGTCTTTGCCAGCTGGTCGAACCGTCGGCATACGCGCCTCCGATGTGCACGCACAATGTTTCGGCCAATCAGGACAACCGGCTCGAGGCAGGCTAGGCATTGTCCAGGCTGTCGCCGCTGCGCCCGCTCGCGCGTCGAGGCGCGGCACGCGGACAGCGCACGCATGTCGATCGACATGCCGGAATCACTTCCACCCTTCTAGCCTGAGCGTCGCCCGTATCAGCCGCTGTTCTTCCTGTTCAATTTCCTGAAGGCTTTCGCGCACGCCGTTGATGTGATCCGCGGCTGCCCGATATGCCTGCTCGGGCAGCTTGCCCGTCACCGCGTTGTAGAGACGCGCATGCTGCCGGTCGATGCGCTTGCGATGCGGTTGCCGGTGATAAAGATTGTTCACCGATGCAAACACCGAACTCAGCAGCAGTTCCGTCAACGACCGCAACGTATGAACGAGCACGGGATTGTGCGAAGCCTCGCAGATCGCGAGATGAAACGCGTGATCGAGGCGCGCATGTGTCGCCGGATCGGTTTCGACGTTGTGCGCGGCGAGCATTTCTTCATAGCGCCGCGTAATCATCATGTAGTCGGCGGGCGTGCCGCGCAATGCCGCGAGCCGCGCCGACTCCGCCTCCAGCATGCCGCGCACTTCGAACAGGTCGAACAGCGTGCGCGGTTGCGACGCGAGCAAGTGCATCAGCGGCGATTGCGGCGGCTGCGCAGTCAGATTCGCGACGAACGAGCCCTTGCCGTGCGCCGTCTCGATGATGCCGCGCGCGCGCAGCAGCTTGAGCCCTTCGCGCAGTGCGGTTCTCGATACGCCGAGCTTGTCCGTGAGCCGCCGCTCCGATGGCAGCGCCTGCCCCGACCTCAATACGCCGTCCACGATCAGGCGTTCGATGCGCTCGGCGACCACATCGGCAATCTTGCGATCGGGCTCGTTGACCTCGTTTTCCGTGCTTGAAATCACTGGTATGACCACTTGATAAGCGAGTTGCGCGTGTCCGCCATGATACCGCCGATTCTGTCGTAGCGCCCGATTGCGCGGCTTCGGCGCGGCATTGACGCAGTGAAAAAACTGGTACGACCACTTGCGGCGTCCATCGACAGCGGAAGGCGAAACGGCAACAATCGGCGGCAATACGGATAAGCAGCGCGTGGAAGCCAGTCCCCGCGCTCATGGAGACACCCGATGAGCTATGCCTACGACGAACGGATCGACGGCACGCTTCCCTCGCATGACAAGGCCACGCTGGTCGCCGAACTTCAACGCCTCGTGCCCGGCATGCAGCTGCTGCACGACAAGGAAGATCTGCGCCCGTTCGAATGCGATGGCCTCGCCGCCTATCGCACCACACCGATGATGGTCGCGCTGCCCGACTCGATCGAGCAGGTGCAAGCGCTGTTGAAATTCGCCGCCGCGCGCAAGGTGCCCGTGGTCGCGCGCGGCGCGGGCACGGGCCTGTCGGGCGGCGCGCTGCCGCTCGAAAAAGGCATCCTGCTCGTGATGGCGCGCTTCAACCGCATTCTGCACATCGACCCCGAAGCATCGATTGCGCGCGTGCAGCCCGGCGTGCGCAATCTCGCGATCTCGCAGGCGGCCGCGATTCACGGCCTCTACTACGCGCCCGATCCGTCGTCGCAAATCGCGTGCTCGATCGGCGGCAATGTCGCCGAGAACGCGGGCGGCGTGCATTGCCTGAAATACGGCCTGACGGTGCACAACATCCTGAAGCTCGAAGTGCTGACCATCGACGGCGAGCATCTGACGATCGGCTCGGAAGCGCTCGACTCGCCCGGCTTCGATCTGCTCGCGCTGTTGACGGGCTCCGAAGGCATGCTCGGCATCGTGACGGAAGTGACAGTGAAGCTGTTGACCAAGCCGCAGAGCGCGAAAGTGCTGCTCGCGAGCTTCGACGACGTGGAGAAAGCAGGCGATGCCGTCGCGCAGATCATCGGCGCGGGCGTGATTCCGGGCGGCCTCGAAATGATGGACAACCTCGCGATCCGCGCCGCCGAAGACTTCATCCACGCGGACTATCCCGTCGACGCCGAAGCGATCCTGCTGTGCGAACTGGACGGCGCGGAATCCGACGTGCAGGAAGACTGCGATCGCGTCGGCGCGCTGCTGCGCGAAGCGGGCGCAACCGATATCCGCATCGCGAAGGACGAAGCCGAGCGTCAGCGCTTCTGGGCTGGCCGCAAGAACGCGTTCCCCGCCGTGGGGCGCATCTCGCCCGACTACTACTGCATGGACGGCACGATCCCGCGCCGCGAGCTGGCGCGCGTGCTGCGCGGCATCGCCGAACTGTCGAAGGAATACGGGCTGCGCGTCGCGAACGTCTTTCATGCGGGCGACGGCAACATGCATCCGCTGATCCTGTTCGATGCGAACGCACCCGGCGAAATGGAGCGCGCCGAAACGCTCGGCGCGAAGATTCTCGAACTGTGCGTCGAAGTGGGCGGCAGCATCACGGGCGAACACGGCGTCGGACGCGAGAAGATCAATCAGATGTGCGTGCAGTTCAGCAGCGAAGAACTCACGCTGTTCCATTCGCTGAAGGCCGCGTTCGATCCCGACGGGCTGCTCAATCCCGGCAAGAACATTCCGACGCTGCATCGCTGCGCTGAATTCGGCGCAATGCACATTCATCACGGCAAGCTGCCGTTTCCCGAGCTGGAGCGCTTCTGATGCGACGCGAATTCGATTCAACCGACGACAGCGCGCGCCTCATCGCACAGGTCCAGCGCGCGATCGCGGAGCACACGCCGTTGCGCATTCGCGGCAGCGACAGCAAGCGTTTTCTCGGGCGCGACGTGCAAGGCGAGGAGCTCGACACGCGCACGCATCGCGGCATCGTCGCGTATGACCCGACGGAACTCGTGATCACCGCGCGCGCGGGCACGCCGCTCACCGAACTGCACACCGTGCTCGACGACGCGAACCAGATGCTGCCGTGCGAACCGCCGCTCTTCAACGGCACGGGCACCATCGGCGGTGCGGTTGCGTGTGGCCTGTCGGGGCCGCGTCGTCCGTGGGCGGGCTCGATGCGCGATTTCGTGCTCGGCTGCCGCGTGATCACGGGCGATGGAGACCATCTGCGCTTCGGCGGCCAGGTGATGAAGAACGTCGCTGGCTACGACATGTCGCGTCTGCTCGCGGGCAGTTTCGGTTCGCTCGGCGTGCTGACGGAAGTGTCGCTGAAGGTGCTGCCGAAGCCGCGCGAGCACCGCACGTTCACGCTCATGCTCGGCGCCGACGAAGCGATGCAGGAACTGTCGGCATGGCGCAAGGCCGCGCTGCCCGTGACGGGCGCGTGCTATTTCGACGGCAAGCTGCATGTGCGGCTCGAAGGCGGCAGCGGATCGGTGAAGTCGGCGGTGGACCGGATCGGCGGCGAAGAAATCGACTGCGCGTTCTGGGATGCGCTGCGCGATCATCGTCTGCCGTTTTTCGACGACCGTACCGACACGAGGCCGCTGTGGCGTCTGTCGCTGCCGAACGCGACGCCGCTGATGCCGCTGCCCGGCGACGTGCTGATCGACTGGGCGGGCGCGCAACGCTGGCTCAGGAGCGACGCGCCCGCCGTCGACATTCGCCAGCTTGCGCACGCGGCGGGCGGACACGCGACGTGCTTCGCGCCGTCGCCGGAGCGTGAGCCGTTTCACCCGCTCGCCGCGCCGCTGCTGCGCTATCAGCATCAACTGAAACGCCGCCTCGATCCGAGCGGCGTGCTGAACCCCGGCCGCCTGTACGCCGACCTCTGAAGCGAGCGCAATCATGCAAACGAATCTCGACTCCCACGCGAAAGCGCTGCCCGACGCCGCGGAAGCGGAAAGCATCTTGCGTTCGTGCGTGCATTGCGGCTTCTGCAATGCGACGTGCCCGACGTATCAACTGCTCGGCAACGAACTCGACGGGCCGCGCGGGCGCATCTATCTGATCAAGCAACTGCTCGAAGGCGAGCCCGTCAGCGACAAGACGCAACTGCATCTCGACCGCTGCCTCACGTGCCGCAATTGCGAAACGACGTGTCCATCGGGCGTCACGTATCACCGGCTGCTCGACATCGGACGCGCGGAGCTGGAGCGCCGCGTCGAGCGGCCCGTCGGCGAGCGGTTGACGCGCCAGGGCCTGCGCGCGGTGATTCCGCGGCCCGCCGTGTTCGATGCGCTGCTCAAGACAGGGCGCGCGGTGCGGCCTCTCCTGCCCGCCGCCGTGCAGGCGAAGATTCCGACGCGCGCCGCCGCGCCCGCGAAGCCGCGCCCGGCGCCGCGTCACGCGCGGCGCGTGCTGATGCTCGAAGGCTGCGTGCAGCCGTCGCTGTCGCCGAACACGAACGCGGCGGCGGCGCGCGTGCTCGATCGGCTCGGCATCAGCGTGACGCCCATCAGCGAAGCGGGCTGCTGCGGCGCGACCGACTATCACCTGAATGCGCAGGACGCGGGACTCGATCGCGCGCGCCGCAACATCGACGCATGGTGGCCCGCAATCGAAGCCGGCGCCGAAGCGATCGTGCAGACGGCGAGCGGCTGCGGCGCGTTCGTGAAGGAATACGGGCACCTGTTGCGCAACGATCCCGTCTACGCGGCGAAGGCCGCGCGCGTGAGCGCGCTCGCGCGCGATCTCGTCGAAGTGCTGGCGGCCGAGCCGCTCGACGCATTGCAGCCCGCCGACGATGCCGCGGCGGCGCGCATCGCGTTCCACTGCCCTTGCACGCTGCAGCATGCGCAAAAGCTCGGCGGCGCGGTGGAAAGCGTGCTCACGCGGCTCGGCTTCGATCTTTCATCCGTGCCCGACGCGCATCTGTGCTGCGGATCGGCGGGCACGTATTCGATCACGCAGCCCGAACTCGCGCAGAAACTGCGCGACAACAAGATGGCCGCGCTCGAAAGCGGACAGCCAGACGTCATCGCGACGGCGAATATCGGCTGCCAGATGCATCTGGATGGCGCGGGCAGAACGCGCGTGTGTCACTGGATCGAGCTGGTGGAGGACGCGCTCGATGCGTCGATTGCGCAGACGCGTTCGACGCGCAAAAGCGCGGCAGCGGAGCCTGCTTGATGGCGGCCGTTGAGGCCGCTGAGGCCATTGAGGCGGCACAGGCCGCACAGGCCGCTCAGATCCCCGGCGGCATCGCAGCGAGCCGCTCGGCCGAAGCGCGCAATCCACCGAAGATGCGCTCCGCGACGCGCGCCGGGAAACCGTCGGGCAACGTGGCGGCGACCTTGTCGATGGCGGCGGGCGTGTCTTCGATCAGTCTGCCGATCAGCGGCTCGGCGTCGGGACCGTAGAAGCAGCGCGATGCCATCGCGTTGAAGTTGCGGCGCTGGATGTCCTTCATCAGGTAGTGCCGGTTCTTGCCCGCGACCGCCATCGCGAGCTTCGCCTTGTGCCAGGACCACTGGTTGCCGGCGTCGCCTTCGACGGGCCAGATCGACATGATGTCGTATAGCGGCGTGAGCGCGTAGCGCCCGCCCGCCAACAGATGCACGCTGAAGTTCTTCGCGTGGCCATCCGGCGCGGCAAGCATCCAGAACAGAATCTGCGTGGTGAGGAATGTCGCGAGATCGGCGTCGGGCCGCTGCGACTGGCGCAGCACGGCGGCGATGTCGACCATGCCGGGGCCGCCGTCCGCTTCGTACCGCTGATGCGACGGCTTGCCGAGCACCTGGCAAAAATCTTCTTGCGGCAGCCGCAAGATCCATTGCCTCGAAGGATGCAGCCGGCGATCGAAGCGCTCGACGGCCAGCACCTTCTGCTCGCCGAACGTCAGGATGTCGGCATTCGGCACGGGCAAACCGAACGCCCTGAAGAGCGCGAGACACAGCCATTCGTTTTCGACGGACGTCGTCCAGTCCGCCTTCTTGTTGCCGACGAGTCCCAGCGGCAGCTTGAAGATGTGCGTGGTGGGCGTCGCGCCATGCGGGCGCATCCACTTTCCGTCGTGCCGGAGAAACGCCGTCTTTTCCTGCGCGCCCGCAAGCGAGATGCGAAAGTCGTCGTGGTCTCCTCCCGCGCCAGGACCGCCCGACGCGACCGTGCGCGCCAGCATCTGCTCGATCTCTTCGTCCGACATCGGCGTGCCGTCGATGCCGTCGTACCCTTCCGGCTGCGCGTCCTCGGGAAGCAGTTGCGCCGCGCCCACGCAGTCGCGTCCGATGGCTTCGAGCAGATCGAAGGCGTCGGTGGTGGCCGTCCGGAAGCGGGTCGCGAGGCGCCGCCGGATCGGCTCGCTGTCGGGCAGCAGGTTGTCGAAGTAGTTGCGCACACGCTCGCCGCGCAACGGCGCATCGTCGATACCGAACGGCAGCGACAGCGACAGCGGCCGTCCCGTGGACGACGTCATCCAGCCGCGATCGTACTGAAGCTCCATGTCGCCACGCGACGGAATGCGCCACGTGCCGACCCGCAGCCCGTTGGACCATACCGACAGCGCGCGCGCGTGAGACGGCCGGCCCATGACTACCAGTCCTCCCTCGACGGCTCTGCGCGCGTGGGCCGGGTCTGCACCGCCAGTTCGAGGCCGTACATGGCCAGCAGCGTGAAAAGTTGCGCGGTTGTGATCGAGTCGGGATTGAGCTCCATCGCCGACAGCCGGCTCTGGCTCAAGCCCACGCGCGACGCCGCCTGGGCCTGCGAAAGCCCTTTCGCGCGCCGTGCGGTACGAAGGATATGGCCAAGCTGGCGCGGAGTGATCAGCGTGCGGTTCATCGAGGTGGCTTGCGGGATACCTGTATGGCAGGTAAGTGCATTTTACTCGCAAAACGGGTAATTGCAAGATAGCTGCTTTAAGGGTAAATGGCGATTAACTGTTTTACAGGTAACGCGTAGTCGCCGTCACGTCATCGCGAGTCAGTCATGGTGCGCGTGGGTCTCGGTGACGGACAAGATAGAACGGCCATACTCGACTTCATCGCACTCTGCGGCTGTTCTGCCATTGCAGATGTTCGACAATGCGGCTGTCACTACGGTCAGTTCCGCACCCGGATCGACGCGCCAGTTGACTACAATCAAGCAGTGACAGTGGGCTGTGAGACCACCGTGAAAAGGAGGATCGCGCCATGACTGCATACCTTATTGCCGATGTCGACGTAAAAGACGCCGCCGTTTTTGAAGAATACAAACGGGAAGTACCTGCTACCGAGGCGCGCTACGGCGGAAAATATTTGGGCCGTGGTGGTCTAACCAAAGTTCTCGAAGGCGATTGGCAGCCGCATCGACTCGTCATCATCGAGTTCCCGGACATGGATTCCTTAATGGCTTGGTATGACTCGCCAGAGTATGGCCGTCTCAAGGCGATCCGTGAAAAATGCGCGACCACAAGGATCATCGCGCTGGAAGGGGTTGCGCACGTAGCCTCGTAGCAAGTGATTCAGATGGAAGGGTTGTCGGTTTAAACCGCCCCTCGAAAGGCGGTCCTTCCTTGGCGAAATTAAGCACGCTTGACTTGCAGAGGAACTCAATTGACTCCCGGAAAATTAACCAGATAACGTCCACTTTGGCCAGATTCCGACGTCAAAACGGCCCTCGTTCACCGGGTCTGTTACCCAAATAACTTCCGGCGTCGGCAGGTTTCCACTGCAGGTATTCCATCGTCGTTCGGCGCACCGGCATCACGTCCGACCAGTTCCTTGAACGCCTCCTCCGACATGACGACATCATGCGCGCACCCCGCGCTGACGAAGCCGATTTTCTGGCCGCCTCGCTCCATTGTGGCGTAGCGCCCCGCTTTGGCGCGCGACACCGGCACCACTATTGCTCCTCTGGCTGGCCCCCTATCCCCGCCCGTTCTCGCGCTCCAACGCGTCCGTAATTACCCGGAGCCCCCGCAAACAGGCTTGCCATTTTAACTAGATATCTAATAGACTTTGGCAACACCTGTTGATGAAGGCGACCTCTCGCCGGGAGACAAACATGCTGACCCATGAAGAGAATGAACTGCTGTGCCGTGTTGAAGGCGATGCCCCGATGGGGCAGTTGATGCGCCGCCACTGGACCCCCGTCTGCCTGATCGAGGAAGTGAGCGAGCCGGACGGCGCGCCGGTAAAAGCGCGCGTGTTTGGCGAGGATCTGGTCGTATTCCGCGATACGGAAGGCCGCGTCGGCGTGATGGACGAGTATTGCCCGCACCGCCGTGCGTCGCTGGTTTATGGCCGCAACGAAGACTGCGGTCTGCGCTGCCTGTACCACGGCTGGAAGTTCGACGTGCTCGGCAACGTGATCGAAATGGTGTCCGAGCCCGCTTCGAGTTGCATGACCGACAAGGTCAAGCACAAAGCCTTTCCGACTCACGAATGGGGCGGCATGGTGTGGGCATACATGGGCCCGCAGGACGCCGTGCCGGAATTCGTTCCGCCCGCGTGGGCGCCGAGCGCGGACACCCGCGTGAGCATCGCAAAGGCGCTGCTGCCCTGTAACTGGGCGCAGATTCTCGAAGGCGCGATCGATTCCGCGCACAGTTCGAGCCTTCATTCGTCAGACTTCGTGCCGGCGCGCGTTGGCGGCGCTGAGGCAACTTCGAAAAACTGGCTGCGTCCCTCCACCGACAAGGCGCCGCGCCTGCAGGTCGAGCGCACCGGTTACGGCTTTCGCTACGCCGCGCTGCGCCGCCCGATCGTCAACGCCAACACGCACGACTACGTGCGCTCCACGGTATTCGTTGCACCTGCAACCGTGCTGATTCCGCCGAACAATCTCTACAACGTCGCGAACATCAACGTGCCGATGGACGACACGAACACCGCGTTCTACTTCATCGCATGGGGCGATCCGGCGACCACGCCTGAAACCGAAACGTGGCGCAAATTCCTGCGTCAGCAGGTCGGTGTCGATCTGGACGAACGCTACCGTCCGCTGCGCAATCACGAGAACCGCTTCTGGCAGGACCGCGCGGCGATGGCGACCGGAAACTTCACTGGCATCACGGGCTTCCCGAACCAGGACATCGCGATGTGGGTCACGATGGGCCCGATCGCGAACCGTTCGGACGAGCGTCTCGGCGCGAGCGATCTCGCCATCGTCGAATTCCGCCGGCGCATGCTCGACGCGCTCGCCGAGTTCCAGCAGGGTGACGAAGCGATCGGCACGGGCGCGAAAGCGATTGCACAAGACGTCTGCTCGTATCAGGCAGTCGTGTCCAAGGAAATCGACTGGCGCACCTATGAGGCCCGCTATGTCAGCGCGAAGCATGCGCTGCCCGACGACCAGTCAGCCGTAGTCGCGACCGACTATCAGGTCTCGCAATAACGGAGGGCCCAAGGCCATGGAAGATCGCCGCTTGCGCATTGGGGTAGCAGGACTCGGGCGGGCGTTTTCGCTGATGTTGCCCACCTTCCTGCGCGACCCGAGAGTCCAGCTCGTTGCCGCGTGCGATCCGCGTGAAGAAGCGCGGCGGCAGTTCGCCGCCGACTTCGACGCGCGAACCTACGCAGACGTGCTGCAACTGGCCGACGATCCCAACGTGGAAGTCGTCTACGTGGCGAGCCCACATCAGTTCCACGCGCAGCACACGGAAATTGCCGCGGCGAAAGGCAAACACGTGCTGGTCGAAAAACCGATGGCGCTCGACGCGGCCGACTGCGAACGCATGATCGCCGCGTGCCGCGCCGCGAACGTGCATCTGATCGTCGGCCATTGCCACAGCTTCGACACGCCCTATCTGCGCACACGCGAACTGATCCGGGAAGGCGATTTCGGCGCGGTGAAGATGATCCAGGCGGTCAACTACACCGACTACCTCTACCGGCCGCGCCGGCCCGAGGAGCTGATGACGGCCGAAGGCGGCGGCGCTGTTTTCAGCCAGGCGGCTCACCAGGTCGATATCGTGCGCATGCTCGCCGGCTCTCGCGCGGTTCGGCTGCGTGCGAGCGTCGGCCGGTGGGACCCGGCGCGCCCCACGGAAGGCGCGTACTCCGCGCTGATCTGGTTCGAAAACGGCGCTTACGCGTCCCTCTCCTACAACGGATACGGCCATTTCAACAGCGACGAGTGGACGGGCTGGATCGGCGAGATGGGCGACCAGACGAGCCCGGACGCGTATGGCAATGCCCGCAGGCGTCTGGCGACGCTCGCCTCGTCGAACGACGAAGCCAGGCTGAAGGCTGCCGGCACGTACGGCGGATCGGCATATAAAGCGCCTGGCGCCGCTGCGGACGAACCGCCGCGGTTTCATCAGCATTTCGGTCCCGTCATCGTCTCGTGCGAACGCGCGGACCTGCGACCCTTGCCCGACTCGATCGTCGTGTACGGCGAGCGGCGCGAGACGCTGCCGCTTTCGCGCCCCGCCGTGCCGCGCGCCGAGGTCATCGACGAACTGTATGGCGCCGTTGTCGAAGGACGACCGCCCCTTCATGACGGAGAATGGGCAAAGGGCACGCTGGAAATTTGCCTCGCCATACTGAAGTCGAGCGAGGCAGGCGGAGACGTCCTGCTCTGATACTTTGATATCGACGTGCTGCTCCGCCAACCGTCGGCAACAAAAAAGCCTTCGCATGCGAAGGCTTTTTTACTTCTGTGCGAACGTCACTGATCCACCAATCCACTGAACCACCGCTATGCGGCGCACTCGCGCGCCACGTCGCGCTGCGCGACGTCCGCCCCGACGTAAGCCCCAAAGCGCAGCGAAAAATCGACTGCCCTCACGTTCTTCGTGAGCCCACCCATGGAAACGCGATTCACGCCCGTCTCGGCAATCGCGCGCAGCGTTTCCGGCGTGACGCCGCCCGACACCTCCAGACTGGCACGCCCCTCGTTGACACGCACGGCCTCGCGCATGGCATCGAGCGAGAAGTTGTCGAGCAGGATCGAACTGGCGCCGGATTCCAGCGCTTCCGCCAGCTCGTCGAGCGTTTCCACCTCGACCTGAAGCGGCACTTCCGCACCAAGCGCCTGGGCGGCGCGAATCGTCGGCGCAATGCCGCCGCCCGCTGCAATGTGGTTTTCCTTGATCAGAATGCCGTCGTAAAGTCCGCGCCGATGGTTCTCTCCACCGCCCACGCGCACCGCGTACTTTTGCGCGAGGCGCAGTCCCGGCAGCGTTTTTCTCGTATCGAGAATGCGCGCCGCCGTGCCTTCGACAATGCGCGCCATCGCGTGCGTTGCCGTGGCCACGCCCGAAAGCAGCTGGAGAAAGTTGAGCGCGGTGCGCTCGGCGGTAAGCATGCTGCGCGCGGGCCCGGCGATCCTGCACACGGCCTGCCCTTCGCGCATCCATTCGCCTTCGCCGACGAACCATTCGACAGTGATGCGCGGGTCCGTCTGCAAAAGCGTTTCGTCGAACCACGGCCTGCCGCACAGGAGCGCGGCCTCGCGCACGGTGAGGACCGCCTCGGCCGAACCGGCGGCGTCGATCAGTTGTGAAGTCCAGTCGTTATCGCCGACATCTTCCGCGAGCGCTTCGCGGACATTGCGCGTCATGGCCGCACGGGTCATTGCATCCATTTCAGGGTCCCTATATTGAGCGGGAAAGCAGCGTGAAGCCACCTGCTGCCACGCCTTATGCGTAGCCGTCAATATTACTAGAGATTTAATAAAATGGAACCTGGCAAACGACCTGCGAAATCATGAAACCACTGGCCTCAGTTGCTCTCGTACTCCTCGCCGCGCGCAGCGATCAGGTTGCCCATTTCCCGCGTTGACGGAATGCGGCGCGCCGGATCGCTCGACTCGGCTTCGTCGCGCGCCATGTTTTCGATAATCGTCAGCAGGACCTTGCGCGCGACGTTGATCTCGGTCGCTTTCAATCCGGCGACACTGATCTCGTTGACTTCTTCCGCAAGCGGAACAAGCTTTTTTTTCAGGCTCCGGCCGCGCGGAGTGAGATAGACGTGCGTGTTCTTGCGATTGCCGGGCGCATAGCGGCGCTCGACATACCCGAGCTTTTCCATTGCCGACACCGCGCTGAACGTGGTGGGCGTCGTGGTGCCCGTCTCGTCGCTGAGTTCCTTCTGCGTGAGCCCGTCCGTGACCCACAGCACACGCAGAAACGCCCAGTGGCCGAACGAGACTTCGTGCTGCGCCAGGCGCATTTGCAGACCGCGAATCATCGCGCGGCCCGCATCCTTCACCAGGTGAGCAAGACGATCATCCGGCACCGCCTCGCGCCAGTGCCGCAGGATAGGGTCCTCGCTCGCGACCCCGCCCTTTCCCGAAGTACCTGCTGCCATACCTTCCTCGCCGTTATTGTGATCAGACTGGCGACAATCATAGCGCTTTAGCCGGCGCGAGAGGCACTGTTCTGCAGCGCCCGCCGCTCAGAAGGTGTGGCGAATGCCCACCGTGACGCCCGCCTGATCCATGCCGGGCGCGATGTCCACGCCCGTCCCCCGAATGCCGACATTGGAAAATGAACGATTGGAGACATACGCGCCTTCCGCGTACACATCGGTGCGCTTCGAGAGCGCGTAGTCGACCAGCAACGCCCCCATCGTCGGGCCGCCGTGCGGATTGCGAAACTGCGTGTGATAGACGCTGGCGGAAATGGAGAGCGGCGTATTCACTCGCCAGGTCACGCCGCCCCAATAGAGCATCGAACTGGGCGGCACGTCCGTGTTGCGCGTGTTCAGCCAGCGCAGGCCCGCAAGCGCCCTGACAGGCCCGATGTCGTACGAAAGGCCGAACAGCGCGCGCTGCTGCGTGTTGCTCTGCGTGGCGATCGAGGTGCCCTGCAACTGGTCGTACGTCACGCCGATGCTGAACGGCCCACGGTCGTACAGCACCGCGGCGCTCATCTCGCGGCCCACTTTCGTCGCGCCGGGCACGTTCGCGCCGTTTGGAATCGTCGAGTCGAAGCCCGTGCTGTACAGCGCCGCGAACGTCACGTCGCCGAGATGCACGCCGTAGCGCACCGAATTGTCCGCGCGGTTCACGAACTGGCTGTCCATGCTTTGCGCGGAATAGCTCGGATTGAACGTCAGCGCGTCGTACTTGTACATCAGCTCGTAGAGCAGATTCTGGTGACGCCCGAGCGTGAGCGTGCCGTACGGTGTCGCGAGGCCGACGAACGCCTTACGGCCGAACAGCCGCCCGCTCTGGCCGAGCGTTCCGTTGTTCACGTTGAATCCGCCCTCGAGCGTGAACACGGCCTTGTAGCCGCCGCCAAGATCCTCCGAGCCCTTGAGCCCCCAGCGCGATCCGGCAAGATTGCCCGACTGCTCCCGGATCACCGAGCCCGTCTGTTTGCCTTGGGGCACCCGGTTGACGTATTCGACGCCCGCATCGACGATGCCGTACAGCGTGATCGAACTTTGCGCATGAGCCGCCGTGCAGGCGAGCGCCAGCAGCCCGCCGCACGCGAGCGGGAATGTGTGTCCCTTCATGTTCATTTGTATTTTGGAGTCCGTATTATATTGAGTTGTCCCCTTCCACACATGCGTCGCGCAACCGTCAACGAACGGATGCGCAACGCCAGGACTACCGCGGGAGGTCAGATCTTGAAGCTTTCCAGGCTGGCTGGGTGGAACAGCTCAGCGGGCTGAAGGCGCCGGCTCGACAGGCCCTCGGCATGGTGCTGCGCAAGGAAGCGGTCGATCACGTGCTCATTGCCGGCGAATCCGTACGACCAGAAGTCGGAACCCATCAAGCGTCGCGCGTTGCGCAACTGGTCTTCGATGAACGGCAGCGTCACCTTGGTCGCCGAGGTGTCGCTCAAACGCGCGAGCGCCACCTGCTTCGCGTGCTCGAACGCCTTCGCGACCGCGCCCGGCAGCCACGGATGCTGCTCCGCCAGCGTCTTGCGGATGCCGAGCGTGTGCATGATCGGAAAGAGCTTCCTGCGCTCGTACCACTCGGCGGCGCGCTGCTGGGGGTCATCGAAGAGATACTTGACCTTGGGATGCCCGCGCTCGAAGCACGACGGCGCACGCGGCCCGATCACGCCGTCGATCTCGCCGTCGGCGAGCAGGTTCGAGATCGTCTGCCCTTCGGGCGCGTTTTCCAGCACGACGCCTTCCGGCAGCTTGAGCGCGATCTTCTCGACGCGCGTCGGGTCCTCGTAGCCGCCGCGCACCCAGCGGATATCCGAAGCCTTCACGCCATATTCCTCTTCGAGAAAGAGCCGCACCCACACGTTGGCCGTGAGCTGGTATTCCGGCACACCGATGCGCTTGCCCTTCAGGTCCTCGGGCCGGTCGATGCCACGGTCGGAACGCACGTAGATCGAGCTGTGCCGGAACGCGCGCGACGGAAACACCGGCACCGCGATGTAAGGCGAGGTGCCCGCGGCCGTCTTCACCGAATAGCTGCTGAGCGAAAGCTCGCAAATGTCGTAATCCGCGTGCCGGAACGCGCGAAAGAAGATTTCCTCCGGGTCCTGCAGCATGAACACAGGATCGACGCCGTCGATCTGAACGTCGCCGTCGATCAGCGGCCGCATCCGGTCGTAATTGCCCACGGCGATCGAAAGTTGAAGCTTGCTCATTCCTGCTCCTGTCTGACTGTCAAAATGCGATCCGTCGCGTGCATCGTCACGCGCCGGACTGAGGCGCCTGCCGCTCGCGCGGTACGCCGAAGAAGACGGCGATGCCGCCAATGAAAACGAGCGCCGCGACCAGCAGGATGCCGGCCGAGAAGCTGCCGGTGACGCTCTTCACCCAGCCGAGGACGATCGGCGCGAAGAACGCGCCCACCTGCCCGAGGCTGCTGATGACGCCGATTCCGCCCGCAGCCGCCTCGCCCTTGAGGTAGTTCGGCGGAATGGTCCAGATGATGGCGGCGGCCGCGAAATAGCTCACGGCAACGAGACTCAGGCACGCGATTGCGGCAACCGAGTTGTGCGTGAGAATCGTGAGCAGCACCGCGCCCGTTGCGCCCGCTGTCGTCGACAACACGAAGTGCCAACGGCGCTCGAGCCGCAGATCGGAGCTGCGCGCGATCAGCAGCATGGCGACCGCGCCGACGATGTATGGCAGCGCGGACAGCAAGCCGATCTGCAACATGTTGGAGACGCCCGCCTGCTTGATGATGGTAGGCGTCCAGTAATTGAGGATGGTCCCGCAAATGGGCACCGTGGCCCAGCCAGCGGCGATCACATACACCCGCGGGTCGCGCAGCGCGACGAGCAGACGGCTCGGCGCGTCGTGCGGCTTCTGCCGGTGCTCTTCCTCGAGCGCCTCCGTGACGATGCGCTTTTGCTCATCCGTGAGCCACGCCGCGTCCTGCGGCCTGTCCGTCAGGTAAAACCACGCGACCACGCCAGCAATCACGGCAGGCAAGCCTTCGAGAAAGAACAGCCACTGCCAGTTGCGAAAGCCCCATACATCCATGAAGTTCTGGAGGATCAGCCCCGAAAGCGGGCCGCCGATAATGCCTGCGGCGGCAATCGCGAGCAGAAATCGCGATGTGATACGGGCACGGCGTTTCGACGGATACCAGTACGAGAGATAGAGAATGATCCCTGGCCAGAAGCCCGCCTCCGCGGCGCCGAGCAGCGTCCGGGCGAGGTAGAACTGCCAGGGCGCGGTCATGAACGCCATGGCGGTGGAAATGACGCCCCACAGCAGCATGATTCGCGTAACGGTCCGGCGAGCGCCGATGCGCCTGAGCAGCAGCGTGCTCGGCACTTCCAGCAGGATGTAGCCGATGAAAAACAGGCTCACGCCGAGCCCATACGCGGCATCGCTCAGGCCAAGGTCGTGCTTCAACTGCAACTGCGCGAAGCTGACGTTGACACGATCGAGATAGTTCAGGACCCAGCAAAAGAAAAGAAAGGTCATCAACCTTAGTGTGACCTTGCGATACGTCGCCTCGACGACCGCCGAATCGGCGACTCGAAGCGGGGGCGCATCCTCGTAGCTCAACGTTGAATCTGTCATGTCCGGGGCTCTCCTGGTTTCAGACTTTTTGTCTACGTAAACCGACAGGCTATCCCTCCCGATGAGGGGTATTGTGTCCGCGTTCCGCATAATTAGACGTCTAGCAATTAGGCTACGGGTCCTCGATTACGCTGGCAAGTGGGGGTTTATACCGACCAAAAATTTGCGGTGGATCAACTTGCGTAATTAGATCTCTAGCAATAAGATACGATCCATGGTAGCGAAACGAGTCGAGCAGAAGGAGACGGACATGACCACCCCCGAAGGCGGTTTTCTGCATCTGAAGATTGCAGAAAAGGAGAAAATTGCGCGCGACATCTGGCGCTTTGAGCTAACCGACCCGCAGGGCGCCCTGTTGCCGCCGTTCGAAGCGGGGTCGAATCTGACCGTCGTCGTGCCCAACGGCGCGCGTCGCAGCTATTCGCTCTGCAACGACTCGCAGGAGCGGGATCGCTACGTCATTGCGGTGAAGCGGGACAGCAATGGGCGAGGCGGGTCGATGAGCCTCGTCGACGAAACCTCCGCAGGGGACGTGATCGAGGTCTCGCTGCCGCGAAACGAGTTTCCGCTCGACGAGCGGGCGAAATCGTTCATTCTCGTCGCGGGAGGCATCGGCATTACGCCCATGCTGTCGATGGCGCGCCAGCTCCGCGCGGAAGGTCTGAGGCAGTTCAAGCTGTATTATCTGGCCCGCGATCCGGAGGGCACCGCGTTTCTCGACGAACTCAGCGACGCAGAGTGGCGCCCGGCGGCAACGATTCACCACGACTTCGGCGAGCTGGCGAAATCGTTCGACTTTTGGCCTGTATTCGAACGGTCGAAGTCGGCGCAACACGTGTACTGCTGCGGGCCGCAAGCGCTGATGGACACCGTGCGCGACATGACGGGCCATTGGCCGTCCGGCACCGTGCACTTCGAGAGCTTCGGCGCGAGCAACGCGAATGCACGGGAAAGTACCCCATTTACGGTTCGGCTCAAGCGCAGCGGCACTTCTCTGGAAATCCCCGCCGACCGCTCGATCCTCGACGTACTGCGCGCCACGAACGTGCGAGTGCCAAGCTCGTGCGAAAGCGGCACCTGTGGGTCATGCCGCACAGGACTATGCTCGGGAGAAGCCGACCATCGCGATCTCGTACTGCGCGACGACGAAAAGGAAACTCAGATCATGGTCTGTGTTTCGCGCGCAAAGTCGGCGGAGCTGGTGCTGGATCTCTGAACACGCAACGCGGCATCGGCGCACCTTTCGATGGCGCAAAGCCTGATAGCCGCTACAACCCCCACCTCTGCGACGGCGTATGCATCGGACTATCCCAATGCCGCGGTCATTTCGTCGTCCAGCACAACGTAAGCTAATCGACGCACCCGCCATTTCCAGCGAGGTCGTCAGCGAACCGGCCTGCACGCGCGAGATCTTCAGATCGCGCTGTTGCAACCATAAGCGGGCGGAATTGATCGACGGGTACAGTTCGCCGAGCGCCGTACCGCCCAACCGGTGGATCAGGACCGGCAACTCCGGGCCACTCGCTGGCTTCAGGCCGGCGACGATCGCGGTCAGCAGTGCTTCGGCAATAGCATCGGTCGCGGCAAAACGCGCGCATCGCAGCCCACGTTCGCCATGAATTCCTGCGCCGACCTCGATTCCTTCGGACTCCGACTGTTCGAGGCCGTAGCGCTCGCCCAGTCACGTGCCTGCGAGCGCTCGACGTTCAACCCGCGCGCGCAAGAAACAGCCGTATTTCATCGACGAGCCAGTCGCGCAACGCACACACTTTCGGATCGTCCCGGCTGCCGATGCGATAGACGAGGTCATGGCCACGCTCGGCCTTGAGGCGAAACTGCGGGAATGGAGCAACCAGACGTCCGGCTGCGATGTCGTCCGCCACGATCACGCTGCGTCCCAGTGCGACGCCTTCGCCACGAATCGCCGCCTCGATGGCCAGGCTCCCGTGGCTGTACGCCGATCCGCGATCGCTACGCACGCTGCTGACTCCCGTCAGCGCGAACCATTGCTCCCAGTTCGCGAGCATGCCGTCCTCGTGCAACAAGGTACAACCGGCGAGACTCGCCACCGACGACAATCCCCCCATTTTCTCCCGATAGGCGGGACTGCAAACGGGCGTCACGGTCTCTTCCAGAACCCGCTCGGCGAGGACGCGCGGATAGCGACCGCTCCCGTAACGTATCGCCACATCCACTTCTCTGTCGTTGAGATCGACATATGTGTCGGTGACGTCGAGGTGAACGTCGAGTTCCGGGTGCAGCGCCTTCAGCCGATGCAGCCGTGGCGCGAGCCACTTGTTCGCGAACGAAACGCTGGCGTTGATCTTCAGGCGCGCGACGTTGTCATGCGCACGAAGGCGTTCGGCCTCGCTCGTCAGTTCTCCCAGCGCGCGAGTCACGACCAGCAGAAACTCAGCCCCGGCTTCCGTCAGGATGATCCGCCGGGTCAGGCGCTGAAACAGCGCGACACCGAGATGCTCTTCGAGCGTCTTGATATGCCGGCTCACCGCGCCGTGCGTGACGTGCAGTTCCTCCGCCGCCAGCGTCATGCTCAATAACCGCCCGGTTGCTTCGAAGGCGCGCAGCGTTTGCAGAGGGGGAAGCCGGTCGAACATAGATAGATACGTGTGAGTTTCGCTCACGCATTATATGACGACAAATGGTTTGTCAGCCGGGGCGGCGGCCCTCAATATCTACATACGGAAGCGGTGGACGCGCCCCTGGCCCGGATGTACCGGCTGGCGCTTCGGTCGCGCCCGGGTGGGTGATGTCGTTGTCGTCGGAACCACACTCGCTTTGCCTGTGCCGCGGATTCGCCCCGCGCGCGGCCTCCAGAGCCGGCATCCTTTTCATTGTTCGCAAATCATGAATCTTCTTGCTTTCAAGCTCATCGTTACGCCGCTGTTGCTGTTGGGTGCTTCTATGGCCGTTCGCCGCTGGGGCGAGGCGATCGGCGGGCTGGTGGTCGCGCTGCCGCTGACGTCGGGGCCGATCTCGCTTTTCCTGACGCTCGAGCATGGATCTGCGTTTGCCGCGCAGGCTACGGCGGGGTCGCTCGTCGCGACGGCTGCGCAAGCGGCGTTCTGTTTCGTCTATTGCAGACTGGCGGCCCAGGGATGGCCTGTGGCCCTCGCCGGCGCTTGCGCGACGTTTTCCATCGTCGCCGGTCTTTTGCAACACATCGCGCTCCCGGAAACGGGCCTCTTTCTTGTCGCTATCCTGGCCGCCATGCTTGCGCTCAGCGCCATCCCCAATACGGCAGCCAAGACCGGCAGGCTCGATGCGCCGTGGTGGGATCTGCCGACGCGTATGGCGCTCATCGCCGGCCTCGTCGTCAGCGTGACGTTGACCGCGCCTTACGTCGGACCGGAAGCGAGCGGCGTGCTCGCGTCCTTCCCGTTCATGGGGATCATTCTTGCCGTTTTCAGTCATCGGATGATGGGCCATGCAGCCGCGCAGCAAGTGTTGCGCGGCATGGTGGCGGGACTTCTCGCCTTCGCCGCGTTTTTCTATGTGCTCGGCCTGACGTTGACGCGGTTCAATCTGCTCGTCGCATACGGCGGCGCGATTCTCTGCACGCTCGCGATACAAGCCGTCTCCCTGTACCGGATGCGCGTCCCCGCCACCGTGCCTGCGGAGTCAGCGCGAGTGCAATGAATCGGCGAACATCGCGATTCCAATCGTTCACGCAACTACGCGCACGGCACGATCGGCCGCGTCTTCTCAGGGCGTGAGACGTCTCAGAGGAACGGCGAAATGTTCGCGATCGCGCGCGTCACGTACGTCTCCTTCTCTCCCACTGGCGCGACGTAGTGAATCGCGCTGCGCGCAGCCTCGACGCCGTCCAGACGCGCGATGAACCACGCCGCCAGATACTGCGACGACAGACAGCCGCCTGCCGTCGCGACGTTTCCCCTCGCCACGAACGGCTGATTCAGCACAGCCACACCCGCTTCTTCGACCCACGGCCTGGTGGTCAGGTCAGTACAGGCCGGCACACCGTTCAACAGACCCAGCTTCGCGAGTATCAATGTGCCCGAGCATTGCGCGCCCAGTAGCTGGCGCGCCGGATCGAGCTTCAATTGCGACATCAACGCCGCATCGCCGACGACGTCACGGGTCTGTATTCCGCTGCCGACCAGCACCGCGTCGGCCTCGCAAGCGTCCTTCAGCGACGCTTGCGCCTCCAGCACCACGCCGTTCATCGAACGCACCTTCGCGGCCGGACTCGCGATCGACACCCGCCATCCCGGCTTTTTGACCCGGTTGAGGATGCCGAATGCGATCAGCGAGTCGAGTTCGTTGAAGCCTTCAAAGGTCAGGATGGCGATGTGCATGGCGTCCTCGTGCGGGTGGAGACGTTGGATCGCTTCATCGTAGAGCCGACAATCAATACAATCAAATAATTGTCATGGATACATTCAGGCATGCCTCAGCCCCGCTACAAGGAACTGGTCGACCGCCTCGCGGCCGACATCCGTGCAGGCCGCCTGCGTCCCGGGACGCGTCTGCCGACTCACCGCGACCTCGCTGCGCGCGAAGGCCTCGCATTGGTCACGGCCACGCGCGTCTATGCGGAGCTGCAGGCAATGGGTCTGGTGAGCGGCGAAGCCGGCCGCGGCACGTTCGTCAAGGAGCCTCTGCCTCGCGGTCAGGGCATCGACCTGCATGCGTGGAGCACGGACATCGTCGACCTGAGCTTCAACTATCCGTCTGCGCCGGGCCAGACCGATCTTCTCAGGGCCGCGCTGCGTCAGCTTGCGGCAGCAGGTGATCTGGAGTCCCTGCTTCGATATCAGCCGCACGGCGGGCGCGAGCACGAGCGGAGGACGGTCGCGCGTCATCTGGCCAGCCGTGGAGTGCCCGCAACCGCCGACACCACATTGCTCGTGAGCGGCGCGCAGCATGGACTGACGACGACCGCCATGGCGCTATTCGAGCCCGGCGACGTCGTAGCCGTCGATGCGCTGACTTACCCGGGATTCAAGCTGGCCGCCGAGGCCAATCGTCTGGAGCTTGCGCCGATCCCGGCCGCTGGGCGCGGACCCGATCTGGATGCACTGGCGGCCCTGTGCAAGCGACGGCGAGTACGCGCCGTCTACGCGATGCCGACGCTGCACAATCCGCTCGGCTGGGTGATGAGCGCGACGCGGCGTCGCGAGCTTGTCGCCCTCGCTCGACACCACGGACTGATCCTCATCGAAGACGCGGCCTACGCATTCCTGGCCGAAGACGCGCCGCCGCCGTTGGCATCGCTTGCTCCCGAGACAACGGTGTATGTGTCGAGCCTGTCGAAGAGTGTCGCGACCGGGCTGCGCGTCGGTTTCGTCTGTGCGCCGCGCGAATGGATTGCCAGGCTCGAACGGACGATCAGGGCGACGACGTGGAACACGCCCGCGACCATGACGGCCATTGCGTGCGGCTGGATGGAGGACGACACCGTGGACCGGCTCGAAGCCGAAAAGCGGCGGGACGCGCGGATACGTCAAAGCCTCGCCACGGAGGTCCTGGGCCGGATCAAGCGGATCAGCCATCCGGCGTCGTACTTCGTCTGGCTTCCTCTGCCGCCGGAGGTTCGCGCGGACACGATTGCGATGGCGTTGATGCGCGAGCGGGTTTCGGTGTCGACGGCGCAGCCGTTTTCGACGTCGGCGCATGTGCCTCACGCCATCCGGCTGGCGCTCGGCTCCGTCGATCTCGACACGCTCAGGCGCTCTCTGGAAACCGTGGCACGGGTTGTCGCCGACCATACCTACTGACCGCGACTCGCGACGCTGCTCTTCAGCTCCGATGCAGCGGACACGTCCCCTGATTCGAAAGCGTTGGGCGTATCATCTCGCAGGAGACAACGAACGCCACACGGCATGCGTGGCGTCTCGACGTAACGCAGCGCAATCGCCCGTGACACGGGAGCGCGATCGCAAGTACAGAAAAAATGACAGTCAGATTCAACGGGAACGCGAGGAGCAGCCGATGCACGTGACAGAACGGGTGCCCACCACGAGCCCGCCGCTCATCCTCGCGACGAAGGTCTGTCCACCGCGCCTGCCCGCCGGCCTGATCGACCGGCCGCGGCTCGTCGCGCTGGCCGACAACGCGCAATCCAAACGACTCACGGTTATCAAGGCACCTGCCGGTTTCGGCAAGACATCGCTGGCGCTCACGTGGCTCGACCGGCTGACGGCAAGCGGCGCCTTCATCGCCTGGCTTTCGCTCGACAGCGACGACGACGAGCCCGCGCGCTTCTTCCATCATCTCGCGCGGGCATTGCGCAACGCGTGTAGCAGCGTTGGCGCGTCCGCGATCAGCCTGACGACGGAGGCATCGCTGCTGCCCACGCAGTCGATCGTATCGACGCTGATCAATGAACTGGTCGAGGTCGACGACGAGGTGTATCTGTTCATCGACGACTATCACGCGATCAGCCTGCCCGCGATTCACGATGCGATGTCGTACTTCATCGAGAATATCCCGTCGAACACGCATGTCGTGCTCTGCACGCGCACCGATCCTCCGCTGCCGCTCGCGCAACTGCGCGCGAAGAACGATCTGCTGGAAGTTGATGCCGCCGCGCTGCGCTTCAACTTCGACGAAACGCGCAGCTTTGTCGAACACGAATGCCCCGGCGGCTTGCACGCGGGCAGCGTCAAGTCGCTGTTCGCGCGCACGGGAGGCTGGGCGGCCGCGCTGCGCATTTGCGCGTCGGTGCTCTCGCGTGACGAAGGCCGGTCCGCTCAGGACGTGAGCCCGCTGTCCGGTGCTTCGCGGCCGTTCGCGGCCTACCTCGAAGACATGCTCAAGCGCCTGCCGGCCGACATGGTCGGCTTCATGCTGCGCACGTCGATACTCGATCGCCTGTGCGCGCCGCTATGCGAAGCCGTCACGGGCATCGCCGCCGAGCAAGGCCTGCTGGACACGATCGCCGCGCGCCAGTTGCTGCTCGACCCGCTCGACATCGAAGGACATTGGTTTCGCTATCACCATCTGATGGGCGAGTACCTGCTGCGTCGGCTCGAAACCCAGCATCGCGAAGAACTGGCCGGTCTGCATCGGCGCGCATGCCAGTGGTACGCCGAACAGAAACAATGGACGGATGCGGTCAAGCATGCGATAGCCGCAGGCGACATGGAACACGCCGTCTCCCTGATGGGCCACTGCGCCAGGACGCTCGTCGCGAAAGGCGACCTGCTCACGCTGCTCGGCTGGCAGCGCCAGTTCCCGGCGCATCTGATGCGCGGACAGGTCAAGGTCACGCTCGCGATCGCATGGGGCATGGCGCTCGCGATGCGTTTCGACGAAGCGCTCGCGATGCTCGGCGACATCGAGCGCGACGCGAGCACACGCACGGACGAGACCGCCGAAAGGATCGGCTGGGAATGCCGGGCGATCCGCTCGGTGATCGCCGGGCTACAGGACGATGCGCCGCGCGCGCTCGACATCGCGCAACACTGTCTCGAGCATCCGCCCGCTGACAGCTGGACCACCAACGTTGCATCCAACGTCGTGCGCTTCGGGCACTGGAAAGCTGGCAACCTCGGCGCGCTGTATGCAACGCCGTGGATTCCCGATTCCATCTACGACGACCACCGCAATGTGTTCGCATCCGTCTACCGGTTGTGCCTGCTTGGTCACGCGGAGATGCAGCAGATGCACTTCGTGCTTGCGGAACGCTACTTCACCGAGTCGATCCAGCTCGCCGAGCGGCATTCGGGCCCGAAGTCGATTGCGGCCGCGCTCTGCACGCCGATGATCGCGCAGATCTGGTACGAGCAGGGGCGGCTCGACGAAGCCGAAGCGCTGCTCGTCGACCTGATGCCCGTCATCGACCTCGCGGTTCTGCTCGACAGCACGTTCTTCGCGTATCGGGTGCTGGTGCGCATCGCCATCTCGCGCGCCGATTTCGAGCAGGCCTATGCACTGCTCGATCACGCGCTGGCACTCGGCTACACACGGCGATGGGACCGGATGATCGCGGGCGTCCATGCGGAACGCACACGGCTTTATCTGCGGGAGGGCAGGATCACGGAAGCGTCGGCGTGTGTCGCTCAACTGGATCGGCTGGTGGACACGCGCGCCGCCGCTTCGAAACCGGCGTCACCGGAAATCGAGACTTTCCGCGCGGTTGCGGTTGCGTCGCTGGCAATGGCGCAGCAGCGGACAGAGGAAGCCGTCGAGTCGCTCGAGTCCGCGTTGCGAAGCGTAGAAAGCCGGCACAACGACTACCTCGCGTTACGCCTGCGCACCGTGCTCGCACTCGTCTGGCTGCGCGCGAACGACCAGGCGCGCGCAGTCGAGATCTTTCGCGACGTGCTGAACGCCAATCGCGACATCTACCGCTCGATTCTCGACCAGGGGCCGGAAATCAGGCAGCTGCTGCAAGCATCACGCGACGACACGTGCGCCGTATCGATGACGAAGGACACCATCGCGTATATCGACCGTCTGCTCGATGGCGCGCGAGCGCTGTACGAGCCCGGCGCGACACCCGACCGCGACAGCAGCCGCGAGCCGTTGAGCACGAGAGAGCGCAGCATCGTCGAGTTGATCGCGCGAGGGCAATCGAACAAGGAAATCGCGCGCACGCTCGGGATCGCGCCTGAGACTGTGAAGACGCACGTCAAGAACATCTTCGCGAAGCTCGATGTCGACAAGCGCGCGCAGGCCGTTGCACGCGCGCAGGCGTTGGGACTGGTTGCGGCCGGCTGAGGCGATTTGGGCCTCGATCTTCCGCTCACTTTGTCCGCGTTCGCGACGCTGCATTCCTCGATGCTCATCGCGTTCGCGCCTTGCGAGGGTCAGGCGAACTGCTCGCGCAACCACTTCTTGTTCGTCTTGCCCACGCTCGTCTTCTGCAGCGCATCCACGAACTTGACGATCTGCGGCACCGCGTACTTCGAGATCTGCCCCGTCTTGCTGAAGCCCATCACGTGCTGCCGGACGTCGTCTTCCGTGACCACCGCGTCCTGCCTGAGCACCACGAGCGCAACGGGACGCTCGCCCCATTTGTCGTCCTTGATGCCGATCACCGCGACTTCCGAAACGCCCGGATGCAGTGAAATCAGGCTTTCTATTTCGAGCGAAGAAATCCACTCGCCGCCCGACTTGATGACGTCCTTGATGCGATCGGTAATCTGGACGTTGCCGGTCGTGTCGATGTTCGCGATGTCCTGCGTATGCAGATAGCCGCCTGCCCACAGTTGCGCCGACGCATCCGGATTGTTCAGATAGCCCTGCGTCAGCCACGGCGCGCGCACGACGATTTCGCCGTATGCCTTGCCGTCATGCTCGACGTCTTCCATGTGTTCGTTGACGATGCGCATGTCGACGAGCGGCACGGGATAACCGGTCTTGCAGCGCAGGCGCACTTCTTCATCGAGATCGAGCGGCTCCGTCTGCGGCTGGAGTTGCGCAAGGCTCAGCACGGGACATGTTTCCGACATGCCATAGCCCGTGAAGACATCGATGCCGCGATCGAGCGCGGCGCGCGCGAGACCATGCGGCAGCGCGCCGCCGCCGATCACGATCTTCCATTTGCTGAGGTCGACATGTTTCGCTTCGTCACACGAAAGCAGCATGTGCAGGATCGTGCTGACACAGTGCGAAAACGTGACGCCTTCGTCGCGCACCAGTTGCACGAGACGCTCGGGCACATAACGGCCCGGATAGACCTGCTTCACGCCGAGCATCGTCGCGATATAGGGCATGCCCCACGCGTGGACATGGAACATCGGCGTGAGCGGCATGTAGACGTCGCCGCGATGAAAGCGCTGGCCCGATACCGGGCTCGACAGCGCGGCCATCAGCGTGATCGTGTGCAGGACCAGTTGTCGATGCGAGAAGTACACACCCTTGGGCAAGCCCGTCGTTCCCGTCGTGTAGAACGTGGTCGCGCGAGTGTTCTCGTCGAAGTCGGGAAAGTCGTAGCTCGTCGCGCTTGCCGCGAGCATCGCCTCGTATTCCGTCGCGAACGGAATGGTGTGCGCGCACGCGTCGCTGCCCGGTTCGTCGATCCATACGAAAGTGCGGACCGAGTGAAGCTGATCCCTGATCGCTTCGACGACAGGCAGGAAGTCGGTGTGGACTAACAGCACTTCCGCGCCCGCGTGGTTGATCGTATAGGCGATCTCCGCTTGCGACAGCCGCACGTTGACGGTCTGAAGCACGGCGCCCATCATCGGAACCGCGAAGTACGACTCCAGATAGCGATGACTGTCCCAGTCCATCACGGCCACCGTGGCGCCGTGGCGCACACCCAGTCGATGCAGGCCGCTGGCGAGCTGCGCGATGCGTTCGCGCAGCGTCGTATAGGTCATCCGCAACTCGCCGCGATAGACGATTTCCTGGTCGCGCGCCTGAACGAACGGCGTATGCAGCAGATGCTTGATCAGCAGCGGATAAGCGTAGGGTGATGGCGTCGAATCGTGCCCGGCGTCCTGCATCGATGTCTCCTCATGTCGGGTGATGGGTCGGGTACGCACAGGTCCTTCGATGCTTGTCGCGCCTGGTGCGTCCCGAGTGAGGCCATGATCGGATTGTTCGGAGGGACGCGACATCCCCTGAACGGGGGAGCCACAAGATGCGCCCGCCTGGCGACAATGCCTTGCAGGAAATCCCCACGCCTGCCTGCATGGCGACTAGTGCTTTCATCGACTCACATGGCGCTCATGACGAACACGTCCGAAGCAATGCGGACAAACCTGTGGTTCAGTTCCTTGCCGCTTGCAATGCAAGAGGCGCTCATGCGCTTGTGCGAGCCGATCACGCTGCATGCCGGCGAGTACGTGTTCCGCCGGGGCGACGCGCCCAACGGATTCTTCGGCCTCGAAAGCGGCAGGCTTAAGGCCTGCACGCTTCGCGAAGACGGCAAGGAAGCGATTCTCGCCGTCGTCGAGGCCGGCAACTGGTTTGGGCAAACGAGCATGGCAGCCCGACATCCGCGGCTGCGCGATGTCGTCGCGCTCGAACGATCCAGCTTGTTCGTCGTCAGGACACGGGCCTTCGACGAGTTGATGAAGAATCAGGTCTTCTTCCGCGCGATCGCCGAATTGCAGTCGATCCATATGAACTGGCTTTATCGCATGGTCGAAGACGCAACGCTGCATTCGACGCGCGCGCGCATTGCCCGCAGGCTGCTGCTGCTCGCATCGGGTGACGTGACGATGCTGTCGCAGAGTCGCGCTAATGTCGATGTCTCGCAGGACACGCTTGCGATGATGCTCGGTATCACGCGACAGACGCTCTCGCTGGAACTCAAGGCGATGGCGGAGAAAGGAGCGATCGCACTCCGCTATGGTCGAATCGAGATCTGCTCGAAAGACGTGCTGTCCTCTTTTCAGGAATGACACCGATCGCTCCCGCCAGGTTCCGCTCGCCTAGAACATATGACGCAAGCCGGCCATGATGCCCAGTTGCGTCGTACCGAACGCGAAACTCAAGCCATTGATGCCCTGGAACTGCGCACCGACCATTCCGCCGCGATATAGCGAGTAGTCGGCTTCGAGATACGTATCCGTGCGTTTAGACAAGTTGTAGTCCGCAACGAGCTGGAATTGCGTCGAGTTCCCGTCGCCGGATTGTGCCTTCCCCGTCTGGATCGTGCGCCACACGTTGGCCGAAAGATGCGTTGTATCGCCTATCTGCTGCGTGACGCCGCCGAAGAACATCTTGCGGGCGCTGAATGTATTGAACTTCAGCGCGGTCAGTTCCGGCTGGCTAAACGGCCCGTTGGGGAAATTGCCGACGAAGCCGTTGTCCTGCCGGTTCACTGCCCAGCCTGCCATCACCGTGGTGCTGCCGAATGAATATGAGCCACCCGCCGTCCACGATTTGAGGTGCGCCGACGAGTTGACCGCGTCGCGCGAATCAAGGTACGCGGCACCAAGACGCAGCGGTTCGCCGGGCAAATAAAGAAGCGACGCGCCGATCTGACTACCCGCGCCGAACGCGCCCGCATTGCCGCCAAACACATACGACACCTCGGCTGTCAGGTATTGCCATCGCGCTGCATACTTGACCATGTTGCTGGTCCATACGCCCTGCGCCATCATGACTTCCGGACGAAACTGATAAAAGGTCGGCAACCACGGGTTAGTGACGAAAGCGCTCAGTACCGCATCGGAAAGCGGATTGAGCTGACGACCCATCGTCAGCTTGCCATAGCTGCTGGACTGCACGCCGACGAGAGCCGTATTGAAGAACGGATAAGCCGGATCGATTACACCGGAGTTCGGGAAGAACCGATCCTCTAGCTGGAATACCACCTTCGTGCCGCCGCCAATATCTTCCGTTCCCTTGAAGCCGAAAGTACTCTCGGTCGCTCCGCCGTTAGCGAGTCGAATAGCCGAATCGCCATTCGGGTTCGCGTGAGTCGTGTAGCGAATGCCCGTATCGACAACACCGTAGAACGTCACGAGCGATTGCGCACTCGCTGGAACAGCGTAAAGCGTCGCTGTCGATATGACGCCCGCCAATATTCCGCCTCTCCGGGCGGTTTTGCAGAACACTCTCCTTGCCTTCATCATGCATCGTCTCCAACCATTATGATTATGTCGTGCTACGTAATATGTTCGGGCTCGACGGCAATTTCATCGCAATCGCGACTCGCGGCAATCAGCGCTTCGCGCCACACCCACACGTTGCCCGGAAATAATCGCGGCAACTGCCAGAAAAATTACAATTGGCGGCGGGCGGTTCCTGGGACGTCGAAGCCGGAGAACCTTGCGGCCCGCTTCTAAAATCGGTGTAAAGACACGACGCTGACGAGTAAACGCGCCATATAGATCGCCATAATTTTTCGCGCGCAGGCGCTTTTTTTACGCGAACTTTATTCGCGTGGCGCTACGCTAGGTTCGTCTCGACTAACTGAAGCTGGACTCAACGATATGGGCTTCGCACAAGTTCTCACCCGACACGACACCGTCCCGGATATCCAACCCCGATCGCGCTCCAACGTCGTTCCTCTGCGCGCCCCGCGCGTGCGACTCGAAGTTCTTCTCACCGGCACGCAACCCGAAAGATTGCGCACCAATCTCGCAACGCTGTTCCATTCCCCACTCGGCGTCTACGTCTCGCATACCGAGGTATCGCGCAACGACGTATGCGTGCATTTCAACATTGCACCCGAAGACCTCGACTTCACTCTCCACACGCTGATCACAACATTGTCCGAAGCGACGATCGGCCGCATCACGCGCGTCGGCATGCGCACGGAGGGCTGACATGTATTCGGGAATCTGGCTTCCGCTCGTTACGCCGTTTCGATCAGGCGAAGTCGATGTGGAAGCGCTTCAGGCGCTTACCGAGCACTACGCGCGCACAGGTATCGCCGGTATCGTCGCGTTGGGCACGACGGGAGAAGCCGCGCTTCTTTCGGAGATCGAGCGCGTCACGGTTCTGCAATCGATCGGCGACGTCGTCGCGGGCCGCTTGCCCGTACTCGTCGGCGTCGGCGGATTCGATACGCGCGAGTTCGTGCGAGAAATCCAGCGCTTCGATCGCTGGGACGTGACAGGCTTTCTGGTCTCCGCGCCCGCGTATGTCTGCCCGGATCAGCTGGGCATCGCACGGCACTTCGAGCAGATTGCGCGTGCAACGGAGCGGCCCATCGTGCTCTACGACGTGCCTCACCGAACGGGCGTATCGATCGAGCCCGACACGGTTCGCCGGCTAGCGGAATGCGAAAACATCGTGGCCATCAAGGCGTGCGCGAGCCGTCACTTCGACGCGCTGTGCGATCTGCCCATCAACGTGCTGTGCGGTACGGACGAAGCGCTCATCGACTGTCTCGCGGCGGGCGGGGACGGCGGCATTCTTGCGAGCGCGCATGTGTGCGCGGATCTGCTCGTCGAAGTGCATTCGCTGATGCAGGCTGGAGACGGCGATACGGCACGCCGCATTTTCAGCCTGCTCAAGCCTGTGATCAAACTGTTGTTCGCTGCGCCCAATCCATCGGCAATCAAGTCGATGCTGTCACTCGAAGGCCGCATCTCCGACGAAGTTCGAATGCCGCTCACGCCGGCTTCAGCCGAACTGGTCGAGCAACTAAGACAAAGTTTCGCGGTGCTGCAAGACCTGCGAGCCGAGTTCGCGGTGGCCGTGCAGTAGGCTCGATCGAATCGACATCACGCTGCGCGCGCCGAAGCACGATGCTCCGGATGACGACGCAGCGTTCCGTCGATCGCGTGGGCGATGGCTTATACCGGGAACGGATTGAGTTCCGGGAATCCTTCCTGGTGCCAATAGGGATACGCGGGCCTGACCTTGCTCGCCTCGTCGAGTTTCGCGACCTGCTCCCGCGTGAGATTCCAGCCGACCGCGCCGAGGTTTTGACGCAACTGTTCCTCGTTGCGCGCCCCGACGAGCACGGTCGCGACAGTAGGACGCTGCAGCAGCCAGTTCAACGCAATCTGCGGAACGGTCTTGCCGGTTTCCTTGGCGATATCGTCCAGCGCATCGACCACACGATAAAGGTACTCGTCAGGCACGGGCGGTCCGATGTCGGCCGTCTTGTGCAAGCGGCTCTGCGCGGGCAGCGGCTGGCCTCTGCGGATCTTTCCCGTCAGACGGCCCCAACCCAGCGGGCTCCACACTACTGCACCGACGCCCTGATCGATGCCGAGCGGCATCAGTTCCCACTCGTAGTCGCGGCCGATCAGCGAATAGTAGGTTTGATTCGCGACGTAGCGCGGATAGCCATAGCGGTCCGCCACATCCAGCGATTTCTGCAAGTGCCAGCCGGAGAAATTCGACACACCGGTGTAACGGATCTTGCCTGCGCGCACGAGATCGTCGAGCGTCGAAAGCGTTTCCTGCACCGGCGTCTTCGCATCAAAGCCATGCAACTGGAACAGATCGATGTAATCCGTCTGCAGGCGCTTCAACGCGGCGTCGACCGCCTTGATCAGATGAAAGCGCGATGAGCCGACATCGTTCGGGTCGCTCTCGGAGAAGCGGAAAGTGGCCTTCGTCGAGACGATCACCTCGTCGCGCCGCCCCTTGAGCGCTTCGCCCAATATGGACTCCGATGCGCCGCTCGAATAGATGTCGGCGCTGTCGAACATCGTCACGCCGGCGTCGAGACAGATATCGACGAGCTTGCGCGCCTCCGCGACATCCGTTTCTCCCCACGCCTGAAAGAGCTCGCCCTTTCCTCCGAACGTTCCCGTGCCGAAACTCAGTACGGGAACCTTGAATCCCGATGCGCCGAGATGACGATATTCCATGCTGGCCTCATTGATGAATGAACCGTAATGAACGAATGAACCGGACTGGATGATGCGCGTCCGCATCGTGCGATGCGGCGCAAAGCAAAACGCCGAGCCGACAGCCTACTCCATCCATTTCCGATGTGCAGGACAGGCAACGTCAACGGCATGAAAGACGAAGCGCGCTTGCGCCGCCAGCTAGCCGCCCGCCTTTGTCACGCGCCAGATGGTATTGCCGACGCCGTCGGCGATGAAGACATTAGCGCAAGTTGCACAGACCGCCAGCAGACACAGACACACACATCAGCGCAAAAAACTTCCACGTCCACGGATACTTTTCCTCGCCTCAGGCATCATAGGTAGCGTTACCTCGAACGCAGCATGCTGCGCACTGGAGGCCGGATGAAAGGTAGACGCATATTCGTTGCAGGTGCGACCATCGTCGTTCTTGCTCTCGCGGCTGCATACGGTGGCCGCGCCGCGCATGCGTGGCAATCGCGACTCGAACCCGTATCGATACCGTCGGCGCCCGCAGGCGATGCGGCGGCCGTGGCGCGCGGCGCAAAGCTCGCGGCAATCGGCGACTGCATCGGCTGCCACACCGCGCCCGACGGTCAACCGTTCGCGGGCGGACTGCCGTTGCAAACGCCGTATGGCGTCATCTATTCGACCAATATCACACCCGATAAGGACACGGGCATCGGCCTCTGGTCGCTCGACGCATTCACACGCGCGATGCGTCACGGTGTTTCGCGCGATGGCCATCTGCTCTATCCCGCGTTTCCGTATCCGCACTTCACGCGCATGAGCGACGCGGACATCGCATCGCTCTACGCGTGGCTGATGAGCCGCGAAGCCGTCAACGCACGCGCGCCGAAAAACGAGTTGCGGTTTCCGCTCGGCTTCCGGCCGATCATGGCCGCGTGGAATTTGCTGTATCTGCATCCGGGGCCTGACGAACCGTCGTCCAGCACCGCCGATCCGCAAATCGCGCGCGGGCGCTATCTCGTCGACAGCGTCGGCCACTGCGGCGCATGCCACACGCCGCTCAACCGCCAGGGTGCGGAGCAACGCGACAGCGCGTTGCAAGGCGGCACGCTGGAAGGCTGGGATGCGCCCGCGCTGACGAATCTCTCGGCGCGTCCCACGCCCTGGACGCAAGCGCAGCTCGTCAGCTACTTGCGCACGGGCTTCGCCAGCGAACACGGCGCTTCGGCTGGACCGATGCGCCCCGTCACGCGCCTGCTCGCCGATGCGTCCGCAGAGGACGTTCAGGCGATGGCCGCTTATCTGATCGCGTTGCAATCGAATGCGCGCGCAGCGCCCGGCGATGCCGCCGCTTCTTCCGCTTCGTCGATGAATTCCGCTGCTTCCATCTCGCACGTCAGCGTCGCGGCCCAGCCCGGAAACGGCGCGAGCCTGTTCGTCGCGGCCTGCGCATCGTGCCACGGCATCAGCGCGCCGATGTCGGGCGGCCAAGGCCATCCGCCGCTGTCGCTCGGCACGGCCGTCAATGCCGACAGCCCGCGCAACATGGTCCGCATCATCCTCGATGGAATCGACTGGGACGACAGCGCGTCGGCGCAGTTCATGCCGCCTTTTGCAAGCACCTTCACCGATGCGCAAATCGCCGAGCTTGCGAACTACACGCGCACGCGCTTCACCGCTCGCGGCCCGTGGCCCTCGCTCGATGCCGACGCGGTCGCCCGTCTTCGAAAGGAAAGCTCACAACGATGATCACGCTCAACGTCAATGGAGTCAGTCACACACTCGATGTCGACCCGTCCACGCCGCTGCTCTATGTGCTGCGCAACCAGTTGCAGTTGAACGGCGCGAAGTTCGGCTGCGGACTCGGCCAATGCGGCGCGTGCACGGTCAGCGTCGGCGGCGACGCGGTGTTCTCTTGCCTGATGCCCGTCGTGGCCGTCGGCGAGCGGCCGGTGCGCACCGTCGAAGGACTCGGCACGGCGGACCATCCGGGACGGCTGCAACAAGCGTTCATCGATCAGCAAGCCGCCCAATGCGGCTACTGCATCGCGGGCATGATCATGCGCGCGCAGACGCTGCTCGACCGCACGCCGCATCCGACCGACGAACAGATCCGCCGCCACATGCAGCCCAACCTGTGCCGCTGCGGAACGCATATGCGGATACTCGCCGCGATCCGCGAAGTAGCGGCGACTGCGTCGCAGGCAAACGACGGAGCGAAGTCATGAGCAACGATCACCGCTATACGACCGCTGCCGGCGACGCACCAGGCGATGCGGGACGGCGCCGCTTCCTCGTCGGCGGCTCGCTGATGGTGAGCTTCGCGATCGTGCCCGGCGCGGCCGCAATCGCGCAAACCACGACGGAAGCGGGCACCTTCAACGCGAGCGCCCCGAAGCTGCCCGGCAGCCTCAAGACCACGCCGTTGCTCGACGCGTGGATCAAGATCGATCCCGACGGCCGCGTGAGCGCATGCACCGGCAAGGCGGAGCTCGGCACAGGCGTGCGCACGGCCCTGTTGCAGCTCGCCGCGGAAGAACTCGACCTGCCGCCGGATGCGATCGACCTGATCACCGCCGATACGGGCGCGACGCCGAACGAGGGCTATACGGCAGGCAGCCACACGATGGCGGACAGCGGCACCGCGATCCTCAACGCGGCGGCTCAGGTGCGCGCGCTGCTCGTCGCGAGCGCGGCCTCGCAGTTGGGTGCCGACGCAGCGATACTCACGACGCGCGATGGCGCGATCGTCGCGGCGGATGGACGCCGCGTCACATATGGCGAAGCCGTCCGTCACGCGAACCTGCACCAGAACGCACAGCCCGATGCGCCGAAGAAAGCGCCAGCGCGTTACGCGGTGATCGGCCGCACGCTGCCGCGCATCGATATCCCCGGCAAGGTGACGGGCGGCACTAGCTACGTGCAGGACTTGCGTCTGCCCGGAATGCTGCATGCCCGCGTCGTCAGGCCGCCGGCTTATGGCGCGACGCTCGCTTCCGTCGATACCAGGCGCGTCGAAGCGCTGCCCGGCGTCGTCAAGGTCGTGCGCAACGGCAGTTATCTCGCCGTGGCCGCCGATGACGAATGGCGCGCGATCGTCGCGATGCGCGAGCTGATGCTCGCCGCGCAATGGCACGCGGGGCCGCCGCTGCCCGATCCCGCGAAGATTCACGACGTGCTGATGCGCCTGCCGGCGCAAGAGATCGGCGTGGCCGATCGACACGCTTCCGACGCCGCGCCCGCGACGACGCTGCGAGCCCGCTATTCGAAGCCCTATCTGACGCACGGCTCGATCGGGCCGTCGTGTGCGCTCGCGCATCTGGACAACGGCGTGATGACGGTGTGGACCCACACGCAGGGCGTCTATCCGCTGCGCGCGGGCCTCGCCGAACTGCTCTCGATGCCGCGCGACAAGGTGCGCTGCGTACACATCGAAGGCTCGGGCTGCTATGGCCACAACGGCGCCGACGACGTCGCCGCGGACGCCGCACTGATCGCGCGCGAGCTGCCCGGACGCCCCGTACGCGTGCAGTTGATGCGCGAGCAGGAGCACACATGGGAGCCTTTCGGCCCCGCGATGACCGTCGATGCCAGCGCGTCGCTCGACGCCAGTGGCGCGATCGTCGACTGGCGTTACGAACTGTGGAGCAACACGCACAACAACCGCATCGAGAATGCGGGCCGCCTGTTGCCCGCGCAACTGCTCGAGCATCCGTTCACGCCCGCGCCGCCCAAGCCGATTCCGATGCCCGAAGGCGGCGGCGATCGCAACAGCATTCCGCTTTACCGCGCACCGAACCTGCATGTGCAGCATCACTTTCTGCCCGACATGCCGATACGCGTGTCCGCGATGCGCTCGCTCGGCGCGCACATGAACGTGTTCGCGATCGAGAGCTTCATCGACGAACTCGCCGGCGCGGCGCACGCCGATCCCGTCGCGTTTCGCGTCAAGCATCTGGACGATCCGCGCGCGCTCGATGTCATTCGCGCGACGGCCAAACAATTCGACTGGCAACCGCGCGCGGCACGCATAGTGAAAACGGGCACGAGTCCGCGCGGCACCGGCTTCGCGTTCGCTCAATACAAGAACCTGATGGCGTACCTTGCGATCGCGATGGACGTGACCGTCATGCGCGATACCGGCGAGGTTCGCATCGAACGCGTGGTGGCCGCAGTCGATTGCGGACAGATCGTCAATCCCGATGGCGTGCGCAATCAGATCGAAGGCGGCATCCTGCAGACGAGCAGCTGGACGCTGTTCGAAGAAACGCGTTTCGACACGGAGCGCATCACGAGCGCCGACTGGAGCACGTATCCGATCATGCGGTTTTCATCGGTGCCGAAACGTGTCGAGGTCACGTTGATCGATCGTCCGGGCTTGCCTTTTCTCGGCGTCGGAGAAGCGGCGCAAGGTCCGGCCGCTGCGGCGCTTGCGAATGCGATCTACGATGCGACGGGCGTGAGAGTGCGCGACATGCCGCTGCTTGCAGCGAAATCGAAGGATGCGCTGAAAGCGTAGTGCATGGGCTCACATCGATTGAAATCAGCCCCGGCGTCCCGGATTGCGCTCGTCGAGCAGGCCATCGCGCCGGTCGAGCAGATAGCGCGCGCGTTCGATGCCCGCGCGAAGTGCTTCGGCGCGCGTCGCCCAAAACGGGACTGCGCTTTCTGGCGCGTCGAGTTCCACTTGTTGTCCGTCGCGCTCGACATCGATCGCGGGCAGCCAGTTCTCACCGTCCTGGCTCGTCGCGCCGACCGTCACCGTATAGCCGTGATACACGTAGCATGCGCCGTCGGCCGAGGTTGTAGATGGGTTCATAGTCGTCACCTCATTTGAAACGAGAGCCTGCTCTCGATGAGCAAGCGGTGTGCCCCTCGCGAAGGCTTCGCGACGGCATCGCGACACTAAGGGTTTGTTAAGAAAACATCGGTAGCCTGTCGCCTTGCGCCGCTGGCAGCCCGCCGATTTGCGCATGGGTTCGACAGCAATCGACGACAGCAGCGAGCGGTTTTATCGATCAACATGTCTCACTGAATTTCACGCTAACGCCATGGAAAAAGCGAACAACGCGATAGTCAAGGTTCCCGAGGTCACACTCGCATTCTGGATCATCAAGATCGCCGCAACGACGCTCGGCGAAACGGGCGGAGATGCCGTCTCGATGTCGATGAATCTGGGTTATCTGATCGGCACGATCATCTTCGCCGCGATATTTCTCGTAGCGGTCGTTGCACAAATGAAAGCGGATCGCTTCAGCCCCGCGCTGTACTGGGTCACGATAATCGCGACCACAACGGTCGGCACGACGCTCGCGGATTTTGTCGACCGGTCGCTCGGCATCGGTTATGCGGGCGGCAGCACGCTGCTCGTGTTCCTGCTGCTCGCCTCGCTCTTCGTCTGGTATCGCACGATGGGCTCGGTGTCCGTCACGACGGTGTCGTCGAGCAAGGCCGAGGTGTTCTACTGGGTCACGATCATGTTTTCGCAGACGCTCGGCACCGCGCTGGGCGACTGGACAGCCGACACGGTAGGTGTCGGCTATTCCGGTGCCGCGCTGATCTTCGGCGGATTGCTGCTCGTGCTCGTCATTGCGTATTACGCAACGGAGATTCCGCGCACGCTGCTCTTCTGGGCCGCGTTCATCCTGACCCGGCCGCTCGGCGCCGTCGTCGGCGACTTTCTCGACAAGCCGATCGCCAACGGCGGTCTTGCAATGAGCCGCTATCACGCGTCGATTGCGCTCGTGCTGTTCATTCTGGTCTGCGGTTCCGTGTTCAGGCAACGGCCCGCTGAGGCATCGCACTAGCGTGCAATCCATCGCGCGACGTTCATCATGCCGCGCGATGGGCAATGCGATGGGTAATGCGATGTGTAGCGCGTTATCGCAGCCGATAGCCGATGCGACTTATTCGGCGAACAGATCCGGCCCGAACACCTCGTAGTGAATCTTCGATTCGTGGATGTCCATGCTCTTCAGCTTGTCGTGCTGCATGCGCATGAACGGAATCGGCCCGCAAATGTAGTAGTCGGCGTCGGGCAGCATGACCTCGCTCGCAATCCGGTCGAGTTCGATGAAGCCGGAATGGTCGTAGTCCTGTCCCTGCACGTCGGCGGGCAGCGGCGAATCGTAGAAGATGATCGCGCGGAAGTTCGAATGCGTCGCGACGGTCTGCTTCAGCTTGTCACGCATCGCGTGGACGGCGCTGTTGCGCGCGCCATGCACGAACACGACGCGGCGCGCCGGGTCCTGGATCGCGCGCTTGAGCATGCTGATCATCGGCGTGAGGCCGACGCCGCCGCTGATGAGCACGATCGGCGTCTTCGCGTCGACGTCGATATGAAAGCTGCCGTAAGGCGCGGCGAGTTGCAGTTCGTCGCCGACTTTCACCTGTTCGTGCAGCAGCGACGACACGTAGCCTTCGCGCCGTTGCGCGTCGCCCGCTTCGCGCTTGACGGTGATCCGGTACGTCCTGCCGTTGGGCATGTCGGACAGACTGTACTGGCGAATCTGCTGCAGCCCCAGCGCGGGCACGCGCACCGCGACGCTCGTGTACTGGCCCGGCTCGAAGTTGACGACAGGCTTGCCGTCGGTGGGCTCCAGCACGAATGACGTGATGACGCTGCTTTCAGCGCGCTTCTCCGTCACGACGAACGTGCGCCAGCCCGTCCAGCCGCCTAGCTGCGCGGCTGTCTCTTCACGCAATTCGCTTTCCATGCCCATCAGCACATCCGCGAGATTGCCGTAGGCCTGCGCCCAGGCAGAAATGATCTCGTCGGTAGCCGCGTCGCCGAGCACGTCCTTGATCGCGCCGAGCAGATGCTCGCCGACGATCGGATAGTGTTCGGCACGCACATCGAGGCTCGCGTGCTTGTTCGCAATGTTCCTCAGCACGGCCGCCAGGCTGCGCGGGTCTTCGATATTTTCCGCATACGCATAGACGGCGCGCGCGAGCGCCTGTTGCTGCTGCCCCTGCTCCTGGTGCGCCATGTTGAACACGTTCTTCAACTCGGGATGCGCGTCGAACAGCCTCGTATAGAAGCGCTGGATGATCGGGTATCCATGTTCGGCGAGCACGGGAGCCGTCGCCTTGACAATGTCCTTCGTACGCTGTGTGAGCATCGTTCCCTCCATTTGGTGGTCGCATTGCATCGCGCGTGCGCCGCATACGGGATGCCTCGCCCGCGCTGGTCTTGCCGCCTTCTCGTCGAATGAAACCGGCTGGCGTCGGCCGATTCTCATCGCGAAATCGATCGACCGCCTATCAAGTTTTCAATTAAGCGCCCGTTAACAAAACCGCGGCGATACGTTGCTGCCTCTCGCGCTCGTGACGAGCCAGATTCACGGCTCATTTTCGAAAAGACAACTATGAAATTGAAAGATCTGCCCGTGCGAACGGGTTTTATCGCAGTGCTCGCGCTATTTGGGACGCTGGTTCTGGCGACCGCGTTGTTCGGCATCTACTCGCTCACGCGGACCAACGCGTTGTCCGAGCAGATCAATACGCTCAACGCCGAAACCGTCCACCTCAAGGATGTATATATCAACAATCTGAAGACCCGTAGTGCGTTGAGCCGCGCCTACATCGCGCTTTCCGCGAATCCCGCGGACAAGGATACTGCCGTCGCGGCCGCGCAAGGCTACTACGACGTGGCGAAGAAGGCGTTCAGCGCCTTCGAGTCCATCCCCAAGGAAACGGCGGATCAGCAGCAGGCGGCCAATCGCGTCGCCGACGCATTCCATACGCACGCGAATGCGATCGACCAGCTCTTCAGCGCGATCGGCAAGAACGATGTGACCGCGTATGCGCAGACGAACGAAGGGCCGATGACCAGCACGAGCGCGGCGTTCGGCAAATCGGCGGACGCGTTCTTTGCGGTGGCCTCGCGTGAATCGGCGCAACTTCAGAACGCCAAGGCACGGAACGCAGCCTTGCTGAAAGGTATCGCCATCGGCCTGCTGGCGTTGTCGTGCGCGCTGATCGTGCTCGTCTACTACGCGCTCGATCACACCGTCGTGCTTCCGCTGAGGGAAGCGATGAACGTGCTCGCGCACGTGTCGCGCGGCGATCTGACCGTCGCGATTCGTCATGAATCGACCAACGAGATCGGTAAGCTCTTCGAGTCGATGCGGGACATGAAGCGCAGCCTGGGCGGCATCGTGCAGGCCGTGCATGGCGGCACCGACACCATTGCGACAGGCGTTCATCAGATGGCGAGCGGCAATACGGATCTGTCGCAGCGCACCGAGGAACAGGCCGCCGCGTTGCAGGAGACGGCCTCGTCGATGGAGCAGTTGACGGGCACGGTGCGCCAGAACGCCGACAACGCGAAGCAGGCGACGCAGCTCGTGCGCAGCACCGCGCTCATCACGGAACAGGGCAATCGCGCGGCGCACGACGTCGTGCTGACAATGCAGGGGCTGTCGGACCTGTCGGGAAAGATTGCGGACATTACGAACGTGATCGAAGGCATTGCGTTCCAGACCAACATCCTGTCGCTCAACGCTGCCGTGGAAGCCGCGCGCGCCGGTGAAGAAGGGCGCGGCTTCGCGGTCGTCGCGAGCGAAGTCCGTTCGCTTGCCCAGCGCAGCGCCAGCGCGGCGAAGGAAATCAAGGAACGCATCACCGATTCGCTCGGCCGCGTCGAAGCGGGCACGCAGCAAGCCCGACAGGCAAGCCAGGTGATGGCCGATATTTTGACCTCGGTAAACAGGGTCAACGATCCGATGGGCGAAATCGCGGCTGCTTCCGAAGAGCAATCGTCGGGCATCGAACAGGTCAACCGCGCGATCGCGCAGATGGATCAGGTGACGCAGCAAAACGCGGCACTCGTCGAGCAGGCTTCGGCAGCCGCGCTTGCGCTCGATGAGCAAACACTCGCGCTGAAAGGTTCGGTCTCGGTATTTCGCGTCGAAGGCGCGCGAACCTGACAGGCCCGCTGCGCCGCCTTGACATCCAATGCGCATCAGACGAATAATGAGCCGCCGTTCGTTTATCGAAGTAACGTTCGAGTAGCGAACGCCCTGCCGAAGCGTGCAGCGCGGTCAGCAGGCGCGGGCTCGGCGAGGACGCATCGCGTTCCCGTCGGCTTGCGCACAGAGTCGTGACCTCTTTCCCTCATCAACGGAATCAGACCAGGCTTGCCGGCATGCGTGCGTCGCTTATCGGCAGGCCGCGTATCCCTCTTCTTCTCGCCGGTCCGCAAACGGCCGGGCCCTACACAGGGCAATACCGCAGAGCAATGCACATGAAGCGAGACACCTACCCTACCCCCGCTGCAAGCCAGCCTGCCGGCTCACGAGGGGTCGTCGAAGGCCTGGTTTATGTTTTCGAGCGTGTCATGCCAGATCCGTTCGTGCTGTCCATCGCCCTTACGTTCGTCGTGGCCGTGCTGGCGCTTGTCATCGCGCCGCAAGGCAAGATGCCGACGCTGCTCGACGCGTGGTACACGGGCACCTTCGGCATTCTGGGCTTCGCGCTGCAGATGATCCTGATTCTCGCGACGGGCTACGCGATCGCAGAGGCCCCGATCGTCCAGCGCGGATTGCGCGCGCTCGCCGCCCATGCGCAGACGCCCGCGCGCGCCGCGCTGCTCGTGTTTCCCGTCGTCGCGATCGCGGCGTGGTTGAACTGGGGGCTCGGCCTGATCGTCGGCGCGATGCTGTCGCGCGAGATTGCCCGCCGCGTCAAGGTCGACTTCGCATGGCTCGTTGCCGGCAGCTATTCGGCCTGGTCGATCTGCAACAGCGGGCTTTCGAGTTCGATCGCACTTTCGCAGGCCTCGCATGGCAACGCGCTGAATCTCGTCGAAAAGGCGACGGGCCACGTCGTGCCGCTGAGCGAAACCATTTTCGCGCCGTTCGTTTTCATTCCGACGCTGCTCGTCGTGATCGTGATGACGGTCATCTTCATCAAGATGCATCCGAAGCCGGAGAACGTCGTCGCGTTCCACAACGCCGATGAAGACGCAGGCAACGCGGCCGACGCCGACCCGCATGCGCGCACGGGCGAATCCGCATCGTTTGCAGCGCGCCTCGAACAGTCGATGCTCGGCACGCTGCTTCTGCTCGCGCTCGGCATCGGCTACCTGTGGATGGCGTGGCACGGAAAAGAGTTCGACCTCGACATCAACACGACGATCCTGATCTTCCTGCTGATCGGTCTCGCGCTCCAGCGCACGCCGATCGCGTATGCGAACGCGATCCGCCGCGCCGCGCGTCAGACGGGCTCGATGCTGCTGCAATATCCCGTCTACGGCGGCATCATGGGCATCATGAAGGGCACGGGGCTCGCATCGATGATCGCGAAAGCGTTCGTGACGATCGCCTCGCCCGCGATGCTGCCGATGTGGAGCTTCCTGAGTTCGCTGATCATCACGCTGCTGGTGCCGAGCGCGGGCGGCCACTGGGCCGTGCAGGGGCCGTTCGTGCTGCCTGCTGCGATGAGCCTGCATGCATCGGTGCCGCGCACCGCGATGGGCGTCGCGATGGCGGAGAACGTCTCCAACATGCTGCAGCCGTTCTGGGCCGTGCCGATCGTTGCGATTGCCGGCATCCGCATTCAGCGCGTGATGGGCTATACGGCCGTCACGTTCGCCGTTTCGCTCGTGATTTATGCTGTCGCGCTGTGGCTCGTGCCGTAAGCATTCGAACGACAAAATGTCGACCGTTCGCGGCGAGCTTCCGATTCGCTAGAAGCGCGTCGATACGCCGATGCGCGCGAGCGTCTGCGAACGGTTGCTTGCTGCCGCGCCCGGTTGCAGCAGTGCATTGATCCATGCCTGTGTCACCGCGTTGTCGCCGCTCGCGCGCTGATAGATGACCTGCCCGTAGACTAACGTGCGCTTCGACAGGTGGTACTGGAGCGCGCCGCTGATCTGATGCGCGCGGTTGTGGTCGAGCGTCTCGTTGCCGTGCATGAACGTGTAGTCGAGACCCGCCGACCACGGCCCGCCGATCTCCCACTGCGCGCCCGTCTTGTACACGTCGATCTGCGCGCCCGTCGCCGTGTTCTTCGTATTCGTGTACAGCAGCATCGCGAGCACGCTGCCGAGCTTGCTGTCGAACTGATAGTGCGCGCCGAAGCCGAAGTTGCGGATGCCGTCGTGGCCGTTGCCAAGCTGCGGATACTTGACCTCGACATACGCGGCCCCTAACCCGAGCGGACCGTTTGCATAGTTGAGGCCGAAGCTCATCGTCGAATCCGCCGAGAACGAGCCCGGCACGCCGCCGAATCCATACAACGCGCCGAACCGCAGTCCTGAGATTTCGGGGCTGCGGTACTTGACCGAGTTCGGCACGCGCGTCGCGCCCGCCATACGGTCGAAATCGAATGAGCCCGTGGGGTTGTCGGGCACGCCCAGCGCCGTGAACGGCCCTTGCCGGAAGTCGTAAATGCCACCCGCGAGAAACGCGCCGTCGAAGAGCCCGAGCGTCAGCGATTCGAACATGAAGTCGTACTGGCTGCCGAACGTCACCGTGCCGAAGCGGTCGTTCGACAGCCCGACGAACGCCGTGCGATTGAAGAGCTGATTCGCGCCCGGAATCGTCGAGCCGTTGCCGAGATCGAATTGCGACGTCAGCTCGAACAGCGCCTTGTTGCCGCCGCCGAGGTCTTCGGCGCCCTTGAAGGTCAACAGGTTCGGTGCGTACACGCCGCTGTCGAACAGCGTCACCGCGCCGCCGTGCTGGTTGTTCACGTAGGTGACGCCCGCGTCGATCATGCCCGTCAGCGTCACGCTGCTTTGCGCTGAAGCAGCCGCCGGCGATGACAAAGCGATTGCGCCGACCCACAGCGAAATTCCCGTTCGTTTCATTCCGGCTTTCTCCGATGCCCTGCGTTGCCCCTGCGTTGTCACGCAATGCCCCGCGTTGTCCCGCGTTGCCCTCGTGACTGGCGGCATAGCGTGCCAGAGTCAGAGCATTCACGTCGGCGAGGGTCCCGATTCGACGTCGAGCGCGAGACGGGCGTGACGCCAGGGCATGACGCTAGTGGTCCCAGTCACCTTCGTGGCCGAAGGTCGGCACGCAACTCGACGGCGCGAAAAAATTGCCGACACACGACAGCCGAAGGCTCGATGAATGCATCCGTGCAACTCGCCGGCGAAATCGCTGCGGAAGGGGCAAACTAGGAATGACCATCCCGCAAGAAAGAGGAGTTCTTCATGCCCGCTCAATCGCTCAGCCTGAACGATCGCGTCGCTCTCGTCACAGGCGGCTCGCGCGGAATCGGACGCGCCATTTCGATTGCGCTTGCGTCAGCCGGCGCCGCCGTCGCCGTCAACTACCGGCAACGCGAGAGCGAAGCCGCTGACGTCGTCGCGGAAATCGAGCGCGCCGGAGGCCGCGCGATCGCGGTCCGCGCCGACGTATCGATAGCAGATGAAGTCAAGGCGATGATGCAGGAAGTGGGAAGCCGCCTCGGCGCTGTCGATGTGCTCGTGAACAACGCGGGCACCGCGACGATCGTCGACATCGACGATCTCACGGAAGCGGAATTCGATCGGACGCTCGCCGTCAATCTGAAGTCGGCGTTTCTCTGCACGCAAGCCGTGTTGCACGGCATGCGGGCGAAACGGTGGGGACGCATCGTCAACCTGTCGTCGGCGGCCGCGCGCGGCGCGGGGCTGGTCGGCATTCACTACAACGCGTCGAAAGCCGGCATCGAAGGTCTCACGCGCGGCTATGCGGCACGCCTCGCGCGCGAAGGAATCACCGTCAACGCGGTTGCGCCGGGACCCATCGACACGGAAATGGCCGGGCCGCTCAAGGCGGCCAATGTCGCGGAACGGCTGCCCGTCGGGCGCCTGGGCGAAGCGAGCGAGGTCGCGGATGTCGTGCTGATGCTCGTCGGCAACGCGTTCGTCACGGGCCAAACGATTCCTGTCAACGGCGGGATTAGTTTCGTGTAGTCGCTTTGTGGTGCGGCTTTGTATTGCGGCTGAGTATAGCGGCTTTGTGTTGCGGCTGTGTGTTGCCGCTTTGTTTTGCGGCCCGATATTGCGGCTGTGTAGTGCGGCTTCGTGTTACCGCTTCGTGTTACCGCTTCGTGTTACCGCTTCGTGTTACCGCTTCGTGTTACCGCTTCGTGTTACCGCTTCGTGTTACCGCTTCGTGTTACCGCTTCGTGTTACCGCTTCGTGTTACCGCTTCGTATTTCCGCTTCGTATTTCCGCTTCGTGTTGCAGCTCGGTGTTGCCGCTTCGTACAAGCTCGCAGCCGCAACGCTCGCGCAATGCAAGTGCCGATGCGCGAGCCCAGCATTGCGCTCACTTCATGCCGCAACGGATTACGTCTTTTGCTCGCATGCGCTCGCAGCAGGATAGGGCTCCAGCAGAGCGATCGACCCCGTCTCCAGCAGCGACTTGAGATTGGAAATGACCTTCGGCCATCCACCGGACACCGCGTCGATCAGCTTCGACTGTTCGCGCTCGATCGTGTGCGTGATCGAGAGCTTGACGGCCGATCCGCTGGGCTCCAGTTCCATCGTGCACAGCGACGCGCCTTCGGCTTTCAGTTCGGGCTTGTTCTCGTGCTGCCAGCGGATCACGAGACGCCGTGGCGGTTCGGCCTCGACGATCTCGCCGGCATCGAAGAGTTGCCCCGCGCTGGACACCAGCTTCCACGCCGATCCCGCCTTCCACTCGCTTTCGCAGTGCATGCCGAACCAGTACTGCTTCATGAACTCCGCATCGGTCAGCGCCGACCACAGCTTTTCCGGCGTGGTGCGGATGTAGGTCACGTAGACAAAGGTCGATCTAGTCATTGCCTTTCTCCAGACGTCGCTTCAGTTTCGAAAGCGCCTTGAGGCGCGGCTTCTCAAACTTGGCAATCCAGCGCTCGTAGATTTCCTGTAGCGGCACCGGATTGAGGAAGTGCAGCTTTTCGCGCCCGCGCCGCACGGTGGCGACGAGGTTCGCCGCCTCCAGCAAATCCAGATGCTGCGTGACGCCTTGCCGCGTCATGTCCATGTGCTCGCACAAGTCGTTGAGCGTGCGGCCGTCGTGCGCGTGCAGCAAGTCCAGCAGCTTGCGCCGGCTCGGATCGGCGAGGGCTTTGAACAGCAGGTTGTCATCCGGGCGTTCGGCCATGAACGGCGATATGCAAGTGATCTCTTGCACGAATAATAGGCAAGCGATTGCTTGCATGTCAAGTGGTCGTTTGCGATTGACCGTGCGCGTTGCAACGCGTCGCGCAAATGCTGAACGACGTCACATCACCTGCATATGCCGATGATGTGACGTCGTTCGGAAAGCAAAAGCGCCGACGCGTTCAAGGAAGCAGCGCCGACACGTCGAGGTCGGCCATCTTGTCGAGTTCGTCGCGGCGCGAATCGCAGGCTCGACGTATCCGCGCGCCTTGCGCAATCCACACGGCCAATGAGATCGCCGCGAGGCTGCCTAGCGCGACAAACGCAAGCGAAAAGCCGAAGCGGCTCGCGAGCCATCCGCCCAGCAACGGACTCAAAGAGGCGCCCGCCGCTTCCACGCCCTTCACTGCGCCTTGACCGAGATTCACGCGGCCGCTGCCATGCAGCAGATGCACGACGAGCGCGGGTATCGCGACGCTTTGCAGGCCGGAGCCGACGCCATCGAATATCTGCACGGGCAAGATGCCCAGAGGCGTCGTGAGCCAGGCAGCGGTGAATGCTCGCAGAGGCAATGTGATCAACGTCGCGAGGATGATCCACCAGAAGCCCCAGCGGCGAATGAGACGGCTCGCGTACACCGCTGCGATCAACATCACGACCTGCGAAATGATGATGTTGGCCGCTGTGATCTGGCTTGCGCCGTCCTGGTGAGCCGCCGCGGCTGCGAGGCTGTAGAGCGGCAACATCGCGGAATTGCCGAGGTTGAATGCGGCGAGCACGACGGCAAGCACCAGCAGCGGCCGGCAGCGCAGCAGCACGCGCATGCTGTCCGCGTGTACTTGCGACGGGTCCTGCTCGTCGTCGTGCGCGAGGCCGCGCGCATAGTGTCGGTGCACGGCGCGCGGCGGAATCAGCAGCACGGAGCCGATGCACGCGAGACCGAACGCGGCGGAAAGCGCGAACACGTATTCAATGCCGAGCCACCATCCGAGCACGCCCGACAACGCCGCCGCCGCGATGTTGCCCGCATGGTTCGCGACCTGATTGCGGCCATACTGCCGGTCGAAGTTCTTGCGCCCGGCCATGCCGAGCGTCAGGCCGGCCAGCGTGGGACCCATCGCCGCGCCGGCAATCGCCGTCGCGATCTGTGACAACGTGACGGGCCAGAAGCGTTGCGACAGCCAGATCACGCACGCGGCGGCGATCGTCAGCGCGCCCGCGCCGACGACGATCGCGCGCCGATGAGACGTCGCATCGACGAGCGCGCCAGCAGGCGCCGTCACGAGCATGCCGACGATTCCGCCGAGCGTCAGCACGGTGCCGATCGTATCGGGCGTCCATCCTCGCGCCTGCAAGTAGATGCCGAGAAACGGGCCCACGCCCGCCTGCACGTCGGCCGCGAAGAAACTGACGGCCAGTAGCGGTTTGGTGGGCTTCACGTGCGTGGCGAACGCGTCGACGGGTCCCGCTGACGCGCCTGCGCCGCGTTCACCCGCTGCGCTGCCTCGCGCCATTCGACGGACAGATCGTAGTCAGGGTCCGCGCAACCCGCGCCCGCCTTCTGCGTGACGGGCGCCTTGCGGCCCTCCTGATACGCCTGCCACGCAATCGCTTCGAGGCGCGCGATGGCATCGTCTTCGGCGCGGAAAGCGGGATCGTAATAGCGCGCGTTGAAGCGCTCGCGAAACGCCTCGCGCGTCATTTTCTGCGTCACCTGTCCTTTGATCACGACAGGCCGCTCACCGTCGGACTTCTTTGTCGGGCTCGTCACGAGATTCAATCCTGCTTCGATCGCCGCCATGACGCGCGCAAAGGCGCGCGAACGCTACCCTTCCTGCAAGCAGCGTACCCACGCCGATTCGATCGTCCGATGACCGTCGATGACGCGAACTTCAGACGCCGAACGGATAGAGGTCTGGCGCGCGCTCGGTGGCGCGCGTGGCAAGCGGCGCGATCGCGTGTGACGAGTCGAACCATACGAACGCGTCGAACTGTTCGGAGAGCGTCGCTTCCATGTAGTGACTGTGCATCTCCGTATCGGGCCGGTAGATGACGCCGATGAAGCGTTCGAGTCGCGACTCCCGCAGGCGCTCGCGCAACTGCGGATGCGCCGTGCCCGTCAGATCGACCACGCAGCGCGTCTGGCCGGATGCATGGAACTGATGCTCGTAACTGTCGGGCCGCGAAGGCCGCACGACCCTGATCTGCATCGGACCGTCCCAGTCGGACGCGGCGGCCACGGTGCCCACATGCGTGCCGAATCCCACGAGCGCGACGGCGTCGCCGAAGCGCTCGCGGCAAAGCTGGCCGACGTTAAGTTCGTCGCGCACGCGGCCCATCTCGGTTGCGGCCGCATCGCCGATGTGCGAGTTGTGCGCCCACACGACCGCCTTGCCATCGGGTCCACGCGATTCGAGCAGATGCTCAAGCGTTTCGAACATATGGGTGTCGCGCAGATTCCAGCTATCGGCGGCGCTCCGGTACATCATCCGGTAGTAGCGCTCGGCCGATGCGACGAGCCGCGCGTTCTGCGCTGCGTCGAACCAGGTTTCGGCATCCTCATGCGCGTCGTCGAGACGCGTGCGCAATAGTTGCCGCAATTGCTCGACGACGGCATCTTCGCAGGTCTTGAAGCCCGTCGAGAACGCCGCCCGCCCATACACCTGAGGGTCTTTCTGCCAGGGCGTCAGGCAACCGTAGCGCTCGCGCGCAACGGCTGCCGCTTCGGGATCGGTGCGATCGAGATAATCGAGCACGGCCGCCACCGACGCCGCCAGGCTATACATGTCGAGACCGTAGAAGCCGCAGCGCTGCCGCGCGTCGAGCGGCTCGTTGTGGCCGCGCAGCCAGCGAACGAAGGCGGCGAATTCTTCGTTGCGCCACATCCATGCGGGAAAGCGCTGGAATGGAAGCGCGTCGCTTCGCCCATCGCGCTGCCGCACGTAACGATCGACGCTGGCCGCGTCCGGCCAGTCCGCCTCGACAGCGACGATATCGAAGCCGTGCCGTTCGACGAGACGCCGCGTGATCGCCGCACGCGCGTCGTAGAACTCCGACGTGCCGTGAGTGTTCTCGCCCAGCAACACGATGCGCTTCGCCGCGAGGAAATCGAAGACACCGCCGAAAGATGCATCGTCGAATGCGGGCAACGGACGCGCCGCCTCCGCAATCAGGCCCGCGAGCGACATCGCTTGCGATCGCTCGCGCTCCGATGTACGCGCGGCTTGCGGCGATGCGGCGAGCGCATCGTCGATCTCCGGCCAGCCCTGCTCGCCGATCAGCGGCACGAAATGCACTTCGCCCAGGTCCTCTTCGTCGAACTGCGTCGCGCTCTTGCGCGTGAGCTTGATGAGCCGCTGACGCTCGCGATGCACGCCGATCGGCATCACCAGCCGTCCGCCCATCGCGAGCTGTTCACGCCATGCGGGCGGCACGTCCGGGCCGCCCGCAGCCGCAATGATTGCGTCGAACGGCGCGCGCGCAGCCCAGCCGAGCGTGCCGTCCGCGTCATGCACGTCGATATTGGAGAAGCCGTTGGCAGACAGCGTTTGCCTCGCCGATGCCGCGAGCGACGTATCGCGCTCGATGCTGTCCACATGCGATGCAAGCCGCGATGCGACAGCGGCCGCGTAGCCCGACCCCGTGCCGACGTCGAGCACGCGATCTTGCGGCGACAGTTCCGCCGCCTCGATCATCTTCGCGACGATGAACGGCTGCGAAATGGTTTGACCGCCCACTAGTGGCAACGGCGTGTCGCTGTAAGCAAATTCCGTCAAGTGGTCCGGCACGAACACATGTCGCGGCAACGTGCGCATCGCATCCAGAACACGCGGATCGCGAACGCCTCGCGATGCGATCTGCCTGTCCACCATTTGCTGCCGCTCGAAATCGAATGCTTCCATTTTTTGCAGGGACGTTATTGATGAATACACCTGCATTGCGAGCATCGGCTGTTCCCCGAATATACTGTCGCGCTTGTGAGAGCACTTCGGCTGCTTACGTGCGCCACGACCTGCTCGATGCCGAGCGCCAGCTTTCGCAGGCCCGCCAGCAACATGCACAGGCGACGATGCAGGGGTCCACCGATCTCGTCTCGCTGTACAAGGCGCCTGGCGGCGGCTGGCAGGAGGATGCCGTCCGCGAGTTACAGCCTCGCTGACGTGACGCATCGTCGTTCTCCATAGCGCCCGATGCAATGGCCGCGCGCCGTTTGCACGCGATGCGGCTCACGTCACTCGCTCACGTCACTCTTCGTCGTCGGGCAAGACCTGGCCGGGCTCCAGATCCTGAATCTCAACCAGCTCGCCGTCGATGACCATTTCCGCCCCTGGCTCGATCGTCTCACCCAACACCGGGTCGCCGTCCACGATCAGGCGGATGGGCGTGTCACCCTCATTGGTCACTCTCACTTTCATCGCAGTGCTCCTTGACGTCATTAAAGTCCGATGATCAACCGGCTCCTGCATGTACCTGCAAGAACGCGGCCCGCTCCTTGCGGCGTGTACGTCGCCGCAAAGAGCCCATGTGCACCATCCGCGACGGGGCGAACGCTGGAATATGCGTTGCTATACCGACTATATACGGACGGGCGCGCGTCGTCAGGCGCCATACCGTTCGCAAAGGAGCTTCCGACATGAAACTCATCGCGCGTCATTTCGCTGTCGCGCTCGCAGCCGCCGCGTTTGCATTCGGCACAGCCGCTTGCAAAAAGGTCGACGATAAAAATGCCAACAGCGACGCCAGCAGCATGGGCTCGGGCAGCAGCGGCGTGATGAGCAACACGGCGAGCATGAGCGGCACGCCGGGGCAAAGCGCGGCGGCTAAAGGCGCCAGCGGCAACGCGCCCGCTGCGAGCATGCCGTCCCCATCGAGCGAGGCGCCCGTCGCCAGCAGACCTTCGGCGGGTGCAAGTGCCGTGCCTTCCGGGGCCAGCCGATAGACGATCATGAAGACCATCACGACGTAGACCACCAGGACGCAAACCGATTGGAGAACCGATATGCCGATAATCGCCCGAGTCATCGAAACCTTGACGGAAGCCAATGCGGCGCGCGACGCCGTACTGCGCTGCGGCGTGCCGCCCGACTGCGTGACGCTATGGTCGCAAGCCGACGAAGCAGGCGGCGTGCGCGGCAACTTCCTGACGGGCGACTGCGAAACGGGACGTTCGGAACCTGACGAATACGACCGCAGATTTAAAGACGTCGATACGGGCGCAAGGTTCACGCTCAGTGTGGACGCGAGCGACGAGCAGATGCCATCGGTGGAAGCCGCGCTCGAGGCGAGCAAGCACGACGGCCGATGACGCGGTCCCGTCCATTCGCGCCGCCCGTCAGTTCGCAGTCACTTCGAGGTCACTTCGAGCTCGCTTTGAGCTCAATTCGCCCCGCGATCGAACGCGGGGCTACCGTCGCCGGCGAGCTTGCTGCCCGCCGCCGCCAGTCTTTTCATCAGCAGTTCCTTTTGCGTGGCGAGTTCCTCGCCGAGCGTCACGAGATCGATACCGCTCTTGAGCAACTCGGGAAACAGAACCGATTCCTCTTCCTCGATGTGATGACGCACGATCCCCGACAACACTTCGAACGTCGCATCGAAACCGCGGTCGCCGGGCTTCAGCCATTCGAATCGTGCGACCAGCGTTTTCATCACGAAGTGCTCGACGTAGGCTTCATCCACGTCGATTTCCTCTGACTGCTGCAACGCGTTGTACGCGGCGGGATAAAGAATCTTTTCCTCGATCAGCGTGTGAACGGTCAGTTCTTCGCATGCGCGCTGCACGAGCGCGCGCTTCGCTTCGTGGTCGGTGTCCGCTATCCGGTGGAATGCGTCGAAGAGTTGCTCGGCAATCCGATGGTCTGCCTTAAGCACTTCGATGGCGTCGTGCGCCGCGTTTTCCACGGCGGCCTCGGCTGCGAGTTCCTTGTTTGCGTCTTCGCTCATGATTGCCTCCTGGAAAATTTCGCTAATAGATAAACACGGCGTCGATCGACGTGTCTAGCAAACGCCATTCCGGACGTCTCCGCGATGCGTGCCCGCTCGCGCACGGGTACGGTGATTGCGCGAAGCAGCAAGGTCACGAACCACGCACTGACTGTAGAGGAAGATCATGAAACAACGCTCCGACCATTCACGCGTACAGGATACACACCACAAGAAAAACCCACCGGCCGACGCTGCGCAACAGGCAAAGGACGAGAAGGAAAGAAGCAAACATCCGGCATCGGAAAACGCACTCGAATCGACGCAGGAGAAGAATCCTGTGCCGGACGAATCGAAACGCCAGGCCGATGTTGCCGGATTCGTCACGCCGCGCGCGTTCGTCCGAAGCGGCACATCGATTGCAGCGTGAAGGGTTCATGGATCGCAATCCATGTGAACGCAGGGAGGCCGCGATGGTGAACTGGTTCGAAGGCAAAGTCGCGATCGTCAAAGGCGCCGGGTTCGGCATCTGATGACCTCGAACGGGCAGCCACGTGAAGCGTGAGCACGCGCGCCGAGCATGCGGTTCACTGCTTGCTCCAGTCTTCAATGAAGTTAACCGCTCATCGGCCAGACAGGTTCGATGCACAACTCAGGGAGGAAATAGATGAAGCTCAAATACGCGATCATTTGCACGAGCCTCTATGCGGGCGCGCTCGCTGTTTCGCCGCTAGCCGCGGCGCAAACGGAAGCCGCTTCGACCACATCCGCCAATCCGCTTGCGCAGGCCGACAAGGACTTCGTGCAGGCGGCGTCGATGTCGTCATCGACAGAGATCGACGCGGCCAAACTGGCCACCAAGCATTCGCAGGACAAGGATGTGAAGTCGTTCGCGCATCACATGATGCTCGATCACACCAAGCTGACCGTTCAACTGAAAATGGCCGCGCCTCATGGCGTGACGGTGCCGAAGGACAACTCCGACACGGAACTGGTCGGCGCGCTGCGCAAACTCAATAACAAGGCATTCGATCAGGAATACATCACGAAGGTGGGCCTCGAAGGCCACAAGGAAGCCGTCGCGGCATTCGAGAAAGAGATCTCGGACGGCCAGGACGCGAAGCTGAAGAAGGCGGCGCAAGACGCATTGCCGACCATCCAGAAGCACTATCAGATGGCGCAGGATCTTGCGGCCAAGAAGGGGGTTTCAGAGTAGCGGCGGCAGCGTCGATAGCATAACGGCCGCAATAACAGGCTGGCATCGCGTATGCAACTTCTCGCAGATCGCGGCAGGCAACACGATCCGCGCTGCGTTGATAACCAGGGAGAAAGCTCATGTCACAGCATCCGGCTCGTTCGCAGGATCAACGTCATCCGGGACAACCCAACCCTATCGACATCCAGAAGGCGCTCTCGGGCGTCGACTATCCGACCACGCGCGAGAAGCTCGTCGAACGGGCTCGCCATAATCACGCGAACACGGACATCGTGGATCTGATCGACAAGCTTCCCGATCACAACTACGACAGTCCGGCGGCGGTGTCGAAAGAAATTTCGCGCATCCAGTGATGCAAGCCAGCGCTTCTAGCGATGCGCAACGGCGTGCGGGCTCGCGCATCAGCGTCGTCGTACTGACGCACAACCGGGCCTCACGCCTTCTCGATACATTGCGGCGTCTGCGCGCGCTGCCCGAGCGTCCCCCCATCGTCGTCGCGGACAATGCGTCCACCGACGAGACAGTGCTGATGGTCGACCTCACCTATCCCGACGTACACATCGTCCAATGCGAGGGCAACATGGGCGCGGCGGGCCGCAATCGCGCGGTCGAATGGGTCGATACCGAGTACGTCGCGTTCTGCGACGACGACACATGGTGGGAGCCGGGCTCGCTCGAGCAGGCGGTGCAACTGCTCGACGCGCACACTGAAATCGGCGTGCTCAACGCGCGCATCGAAGTCGGCGAGTCGGGCGATACAGACGCGACGTGTCTGTTGATGCAGCACAGCCCGCTCGATTCGGGCTCGCTGCCCGGCCCGTCGCTCATCGGCTATATGGCGGGCGCCTGCGTGTTCCGGACTGCCGTGTTCCGCGAGGCAGGCGGCTACGATGCGCGCCTTTTCATCGGCGGCGAAGAAGAACTCGTTGCGCTCGACGTGCTCGCGAATGGACACGCGATCGTCTATCGCGACGCGCTTCTGGTCAGGCATCACCCGTCGCCGGCACGCGACAGCGCGTTGCGCCGGCGCACGCTCGCGCGCAACGCGGCGTGGATCGGATGGATGCGTCTTCCTGTTGCGGAGGCATTGACGCGGACGCTGCGCGCATTCTCGATCTTCAGGCGCGAGCGCACGCTATGGCACGACGGCTGTGCGATGCTGCGCGGCCTGCGCTGGGCGCTGCGCGAACGCAAGCGCTTGCCCGATAGCGTGCTTGCGATGCGCCGCGTGGTCCAGCGTCGCGAACGCAATCTGCAATCGATGCCGCAGCCGGTCCAAACCGCGAACACGGGCGAATCGCACACGACACAGTACGAAGAAACGACCGGGCGATAAGTTCTCCATTCCTTATGACGCAAGCGACTCGTCTCGTCTGTCGGCAACATCGCGAATCGCGGCGATCAACGCGGGCGCCGCAATGGGCTTGGTCAGATGCGCGGCGAAGCCGGCCCTGGCCGCGCGGTCGCCATCGTCCGTTTGTGTGTAGCCCGTCAACGCAATCGCGGGCAGACGTCGTTGAGAACACGCTTCATGGTGCGCTTCAAACGCTCTGACGCGTTCGAGTACCTGATAGCCATCTTCCGCGCCCAGCACGATATCGCACAGCAGGACATCCGGCCATTGCTGCGCCGGTGTGCCGGCGAGCACGGCCAGTGCCTCGTCGCCGGACGCCGCGAGTCGCACGCGCGCGCCGCTCGCGTCAAGCACGGCTTCGAGCGCATCGCGCGCATCTTCCTGATCATCGATGGCGAGCACGCACAAGTCCTTCAGCGGCGCCTGCATGTCGAGCGTCCGTCCGTTGCTGACGGCCGGCGGCGCTTCGCGCGGCAAAGCCGCGGCATCGTCGTCGAGAACGGGTCGCAGCGGCAAGACCATCACGTACGCGATGTGGTTGTCGACGGGCATCACGGTGAGTCTGCCCCCAAGCGCGGCGAGCTTCGCTTCCATCGTTCGCGCGGCTTCCTGCGAGAGCTGAACGGAGCCCTCACGCGCGCCCGTCACGCTGATCCACGCATGATTCTGCCGACGCTCGACGCGCAATTCGACACGCCCGCCGATGCGCGTCTGCTCGATTTCGCTCTGGCACAGCATGCCGATCGCCTGTTGCAGTTCGACTGGATCGCCCGTGACCCGCAACTCTTCCGGTGGCACGACCATCCGCCACGTGATGTGCCTTTGCGCGATGGCGGCTTGCAGCGGCGCCATTGCATCGGAGATCACCACATCGAGGCGCAGCGATTGCGCGGATACCTTGCGCTGCAGATGCTCCAGTTCTCCCTGCTGCCATTGAAGCGCCCACATCTTCGCGTAGACGGCGTTGCGCGGCAGCAACTCGTCGTGCGTGCCTTGTTCGACGATGCGCCCATGCTCCATCACGAGTATCCAGTCTGCGTCGACGACGGTCGACAGACGATGTGCGATCGAGATCGACGTGCGCCCTTGCGCGAGCCGGTTCAGCTCGCTCTGGATCGCGCGCTCGGAGCGGGTATCGAGCGCCGATGTCGCCTCGTCGAACACGATGATGCGCGGGTTCTTGAGGATCGCGCGCGCAATCGCGATGCGCTGCCGCTCCCCGCCCGACAGCCGCACGCCGCGTTCGCCGACTCGCGTGTCGTAGTGATCGGGCAGGCGCTCGATGAATTCGTCGAGCTGCGCCGCTCTCGCCGCGCGCACCACATCGGCGCGCGATGCGCCCTGTTTGCCATAGGCGATGTTGTACGCAATCGTGTCGTTGAACAGCACCGTGTCTTGCGGCACGATTCCGATCGCTTCGCGCAGGCTCTTCTGCGTGACGACTTGCAGATCCTGGCCGTCGATCAGCACGCGGCCCGACGTCGGCTGATAGATGCGGAACAGCAGCTTGATCAGCGTCGATTTGCCCGAGCCGCTGCCGCCCACGACGGCAAGACGGTGCCCGGGATGAACGCGGAACGTCACGTCGCGCAGCACCTGGCGCGCGGGATCGTAGCCGAAGTTCACGTGCTCGAACTCGATTGCGCCGTCCGTGATCGCGAGCGGCCGCGCGTTCGGCAAGTCGACGTCCTCGCCCGGCACGCCGCGCGCGACAAGAATCGCAAACATGCGCTCGACGTTGACCTTCGCGTCGTTGGTCTCGCGAAACACGAAGCCGAGCGTATTGAGCGGCATGCACACCTGGATGATGTACGCGTTGATCAGCACCAGATCGCCGACGCTCATCGCGCCCGTCATCACATGCTGCACGGCGAGCAGCAGAACGGCCGCAATGCCCATCGCGATCACGGCGCTCTGTCCGACGTGCAGTGTAGTGAGCGCGCGCTGGTTCGCGATGCGCGCCTCCACCCATTGCGCGAGCACAGCGCCCAGTCGGCGCGTTTCCGTCTCTTCCGTCGCGAAGAACCTGACCGTGTCGTAGTTCAGCAGACTGTCGACGAGCCGCCCGTCCGACTGCGCCTCGATTTCGTTGACGCGGCGCTGCACGACGAGACGCCGCTGCGTAAAGATGTACGTGTAGATCGCATAGCTCGCAAAAGTTGCCGCAATGATGATCGTGAAGGTCCACGAGTAGTTGCGCATCACGATCGCGACGATCGTGCCGATCTCGATGAAGGTCGGCACGATCGAAAAGAGCGCTGTACCGAGCAGGAAGCCGATCCCGTCCGTGCCCTTCTGCACGTCGCGCACGACGCCGCCCGTTTCGCGCTGCGCATGAAAGCGCGCGCCGAGCCGATGCAGATGCGCGAAGGTCCGCTCGGCGAAATCCGCAACCGTGCGCTGGGTGACGGCGCTGAACACCACGTCGCGCGCCTCGTTCAGCGCATCGGCGAAAAAGCGCAGCAGCGCATACGCAAGCACCAGAAACACGGGGAATACGACGGGCGATTCCGGGTGGCTCAATTCGTCGACGATATGTTTGAGCGTCAGCGGAATCGCGACTGCGGAGAGCTTCGCGAAGATCATCAGCGCGAATGACGCGGCCGTGATGGTCCGGTAGCGGAGCATCGCGCGCAGCAGGTCGCCGACGATCAAACCTCGGATGCGCGAAACAGATTGGCTGGCGTGAGTCGTATCCATCGTCCTGTGCCGCCAGCATGCCGTGCGCCCGGCGCCGTGCCCAACGGCCTCCCACATTGCGAAGCGATTTTTACACGAGGCTTGTAATTCGGGGCGCGCCACAGCGCTTCGAGCGATGCGCGTTCAACGAAATAACCATCCGCCCCGAGCGCAACGATGGAAACGCGCGTTCTCACCCAGCGGCACATCGCATGCTGAAACGAAGGTACGCACTGCTCAACTGCGATTGCGAAGAAGCAGCGCCATTCCGATCAACTGCCCTATGTCCATCAGCACACGGGCCATGAAGGAACCAAAAGGGATCACGATGAAGATTGCCATCATCAGCGAACACGCGTCTCCCCTTGCCGTTGCGGGTGGCGTCGACAGCGGCGGACAGAACATCTATGTCGCGAACGTCGCAAGACAGCTGCAGCGTAGCGGCCATCAGGTCGACGTCTTCACGCGGCGCGACCGCGCGTTGCTGCCGTCCATCTCGAACATGGACGGAATCCGCGTGATCCATGCGCCGGCGGGCCCGCCGCTGCAACTGCCCAAGGAGCAGTTGCTGCCGTACATGGGCGCGTTCGCCGACTTTCTGATCGGCTTTTTCCGCCGCGAGAAAACGCCGTATCACGTGATGCACGCGAACTTCTTCATGTCCGGGCTGGCTGGCCTCAAGGTCAGGCGCGCGCTCGGCGTGCCGCTCGTCACGACGTTTCATGCGCTCGGACGCGTGCGCCGGCTTCATCAGGGCACCGACGACGGCTTTCCCGACGAGCGCTTTGCGATCGAGGACGAACTCGTCCGGCGTTCGGACGCGATCATCGCCGAGTGTCCGCAAGACGAAGCCGATCTGATCGACCTGTATCACGCGGACGCCGAACGCATCGACATCGTGCCTTGCGGCTTCGACGCCGACGAATTTCATCCGATGGACCGCGACGCCGCGCGCGATGCACTAGGCTGGCCGCGCGACCGGTTCATCGTGTTGCAGCTCGGGCGCATCGTGCAGCGCAAGGGCATCGACAACGTGATTCGCGGCGTCGGCGCGCTCAAGATGCAACATGGCATCGATGCGCGGCTTTACATCGTCGGCGGCAATTCCGACGCGCCGAATGAAATCGCCACGCCCGAAATCGCGCGGCTGCGCGGCATCGCGACTCAGGAACAGATTGCGAACGAAACGGTCTTCGTCGGCCGTCGCGGACGACGGCGTCTGCGCATGTTCTATAGCGCGGCGAACGTATTCGTGACGACGCCGTGGTACGAGCCGTTCGGCATCACGCCCGTCGAGGCGATGGCATGCGGCACGCCTGTGATCGGCGCGGACGTCGGCGGCATCCGCCATTCGGTGAAGCACGGCGAGACCGGCTGGCTCGTGCCGCCGCGCGACCCCGCCGCGCTCGCGATGAAGCTCGCCACGCTGCAACGCGATCCCGAGCTTGCGCGCCGGATGGGTGAAGCAGGGCTCGCGCGCGCGCAAGCGGAGTTCACGTGGAGCGGCGTGGCCGACTCGCTGACGGACATCTACCGGCGCGTCGCCGACGTGAACACGGTCTTTGCCCGAAGCGAATCGACAGAGGCGCTGCGCTCGGCGGCGGGCGGCGCGGCCGGATAGCGACGCACAACGTCCGAATAGCGTCCGCTCATCTTCCCCACGTCGAGTCACATCCGATATCCGATCCAGCCGAGGTTGCAATGCTTACGCCCTCCCGCATGTCGCACGTCAAGCCGTCTGTCAATCCACATCAGTCGGCCGTCTTTATCGACAAGGACGGCACGCTGCTCGAGGACGTACCGTACAACGTCGATCCGCAGCAGATGCGTTTCGCGCCCGGCGCATGCGAAGCGCTATGCGCGCTCGCGTGCTGTCCGTTCAAGCTGATCGTCATCAGCAATCAGAGCGGGGTCGCGCTGGGGCGCTTCGATATCGGCGCGCTGGATGTCGTCGAAGCGAAGCTGCGCGCGATGTTTGCGTCGTGCGGCGCGACGCTCGACGGCGTGTACTGGTGTCCGCACCATCCCGAAGGCAGCGTGCCGACCTACGCGCAGTCATGCGACTGCCGCAAGCCCGCGCCGGGCATGCTGTTGAGGGCCGCCCGCGAGCACGGCATCGACTTGGGCACGTCGTGGTTCGTCGGCGACATACTCGATGACGTCGAGGCGGGCAACGTCGCGGGCTGCAAGACGATCCTGCTCGACAACGGTCACGAGACGGTATGGCGCCACACGCAAACGCGCGTACCGACCGCTTATGCGCGCGACCTCCATCGCGCGGCGCTGATGATCTTGCAGTACCACGAAAAATGCAGTGCGAGCGCATCCGATCTGTCCGGCCAGGCGGCATGATGAAGAGTCTCGCGCTGCTTCCACCGCCCGGCGCGGCGCATGCGAGCGTCGCGGCATCGCGCGCGCTCGCGCCGTGGGGCGACGACGTCAAGCGCATCCTCTGCGTGCGCACGGACAATCTCGGCGACGTGCTGATGACGACGCCCGCCTTTCACGCATTGCGCGCCGCGTGCCCCGGGCGTCACCTGACGATGCTCGCCTCGTCGGCCGGCGCGGCCCTTGCGCCCTTCCTGCCCGATATCGACGACGTGATCCACTATGAAGCGCCGTGGTCGCGCGCACGCCCGCCGCGCTCGCATCCCGCCGATCTGGCCATACGCGCGTTGCTCGAAGAACGGCGATTCGATGCCGCCGTGATCTTCACCGTCTACAGCCAGAACCCGTTGCCCGCCGCGACGATGTGTTATCTCGCGGGCATTCGGCACCGGCTCGCGCGTTGCCGCGAGAACCCGTATGCGCTGCTCAACGACTGGGTGCGCGAGACGGAGCCGGAACAAGGCACGCAGCACGAAGTCGAACGGCAGCTGACGCTCGTGCAGGCCGTTGGAGCGAGCACGAATGACACGCGCATGCGCATGCGTCTGCACGAACTCGATCGCAGGACACTGGCCGCGACGCTCGCCCGGCGACATATCGATGCCGACGTTCCCTTCATCGTCATTCATCCCGGTGCGAGCGCCGAGTCGCGCCGTTATCCCGCCGAACGCTTCGGCGCGGCCGCCGCGCAGTGTGTTCGCGCGACGGGGATGAACGTGCTGGTCACGGGCAGCGAAAGCGAAGCGTCACTGGTACGCGCCGTGATCGATGCCGCAGGCCCGTCCGCGCGGCCGTTCATGCACGATCTGACGGATGCGTTCGACCTCGGCGCGTTCGCCGCGCTGATCGAAAAAGCGGCGGTCGTGGTGTCGAACAACAGCGGGCCGGTTCATATCGCGTGCGCGTTCGGCACGCCCGTCGTCGATCTGTATGCGCTGACCAATCCGCAGCATGGGCCGTGGCAAACACCGCATCGCGTGCTGTTCAACGATGTCGAATGCCGCTGGTGCTATCGCAGCGTCTGTCCCCAGGGACATCACGCGTGCCTGCGCGGCATCCCGCCCGCCGAAGTCGCAATGGCCGCGCTCGATCTGCTCGACGAAACGAGCCGGCCCTCGTCGGGCGCGCCACTCGCATCCAATGTAATCGCAGCTCAAACGGGGTGACGTTCATGTACACACTGGGAATCAATGCCGTCTATCACGACAGCGCCGCCGTGCTCGTGCGCGATGGCGTCGTGCTGGCCGCCGCCGAGGACGAGCGGTTCACGCACGTCAAGCACGCGAAGCGGCCCGTGCCTTTTTCGACGTGGCAACTGCCGTTCGATGCAATCGACTACTGCCTGGGCGCCGCCGGCATCGCGCTGAAGGACGTCGATCACGTCGCGTACTCTTACGATCCCGCGCTGTTCGCGGGCATGCCGAAGGAGCCGCAAGCGACGATCGCGCTTCCGTTCGATCCCGCGCAATCCATTATCGAAAACCCGTCGGAGTCGCCGTGGGACCCGCTCTTTCTGAGCTATATCGCGAACGCGAAAGGGCAACTGCTCGACGGCGCGCCGCATCATCTGTCGAAGCGATTCAAAGGCATCGATCGCAACGACTGTTTCGAGTGGCACTTCGTCGATCACCATCTCGCGCATGAAGCGAGCGCCTTTCTCGCGAGTCCCTTCGACGATACGGCCGTGCTGACGATGGATGGCCGTGGCGAAGGCGTGACGACGAGCATGGGGCAGTTCGTCGGCGGCAGGTACACGCGGCTGCGTCAGGTGGAGTTGCCGCATTCGCTGGGGCTGCTGTATGAAGCCGTGACGGCATGGCTCGGCTTTCTTCACTCATCCGACGAGTACAAGGTGATGGCGCTCGCGTCGTATGGCAAGCCCGTCTATGTCGATCAGTTCCGTGCGATCGTCAAGGTGAGACAGGACGGCACGTACACCGTCGATGCGCCGCGTCTCGTCGAACGCTTCGGCGCGCCGCGCGAACGGGGCGCCGCGCTGGAGCAGCGCCACTTCGACATCGCGCATTCGCTGCAATGCGTGCTGGAGGAAACGGTGTTGCATCTCGCGCGCTGGCTGCATCGGCGGACGGGTTTGACGCGGCTGTGCATGGCGGGCGGCGTCGCGCTCAACTGCGTGATGAACTCGAAGATTCGCGACCAGGGGCCATTCGACGAAGTGTGGGTTCAGCCCGCCGCCGGCGATGCGGGCACCGCGCTCGGCGCCGCGCTATGGACCGACTATCGCGAGCGCGGCGACAACACGCGCCACTGGATCATGGACCACGCGTACCTCGGTCCCGACTACGCAGACGATGAAATCGAGCGCTTCCTGAAGTGGTCGAAGATACCGTATCGGCGCGCGAAAGATGTCGTGAACGAAGCCGCCGACATGCTCGCCGGCAACAAGGTGATCGGCTGGTATCAGGGGCGCACGGAGTTCGGGCCGCGCGCGCTGGGCGCCCGCTCGATACTCGCGTCGCCGGTCGATGCGGGCATGCAGGCAAGGCTCAACGAGATCAAGGACCGCGAAGATTTCCGCCCCGTCGCGCCCGTCGTGATGGAAGAGCACGCGGCGCAATGGTTCGTCGGCGGGCAGCGCGCGCCCTTCATGCTGTTCGTGTTCGATGTTCGCGATGAACAGGCGTCGCGCATTCCGGCCGTGCGGCATGTCGACGGCACCGCTCGGGTGCAGACGGTGAACCGCGCGCAGCACGCGCTCTATTACGATCTGCTCGACGCGTTCCGGCAGCGCACGGGCGTGCCCGTGCTGGTCAATACGTCGTTCAATACGCGCGGCGAGCCGATGGTCAATTCGCCGCGCGATGCCGTCGAATCGTTCTGGACGTCCCCGCTCGATGCCCTCGTGATCGGGCCGTTCATCATCGAAAAGGCGGGCTCGGCGCGTTCGGAGTCGGCGACATGAATGCGCGCAGCTTCGATACTTTCGATCACGGCTCCGCGCGACATGACGCCGGGGCGGGCGCGGCGGGCGCCGACTGCGCACAGTGCGATATCTCCGTAGTCGTGCCCACTTATAGACGGCCCGCGCTGCTCATCGTCTGCCTGAACGCGCTGGCCGTGCAGGACTTCGACGTGCATCGCTATGAAATCATCGTGTGCGACGACGGCCCCGACGACGCGACGCAATTGACGGTGCAGCGTTTCGCGGATCAGGTGTCGGCGCGCGGGCTCACGGTCCGCTACGTGCCCGTGCGGGCGACGCAAGGGCCAGCGGGGGCGCGCAACGCGGGCTGGCGCGCGGCCCGCTCGCCGCTGATCGCCTTCACCGACGACGATACGATTCCCGATCCGCACTGGCTCACGGCGGGCGCCGCCGCGCTCGCGACGGGCGCCGACGCTGCCTCGGGCACGATCGCCGTGCCGCTGCCCGATACGCCCAGCGATTACGAACTCGATGCGAGCGGCCTCTCGCACGCCGAGTTCGCCACCGCCAATGCGTTCGTGCGCCGCTCGCGGCTCGCCGCAATGGGCGGCTTCGACGAGCGGTTCACATCGGCATGGCGCGAGGACTCCGATTTGCAGTTCGCGGTGATGCAGGCGGGCGGCCGCATCGTGCGCGCCTACGATGCCGTCGTCGTGCATCCCGTGCGTCCCGCGCGCTGGGGCGTGAGCCTCGCGCAGCAGAAGAAGAGCCAGTTCGAAGCGCTGCTGTTTCGCAAGCATCCCGCTTTGTACCGGCAGCGGATCGATGCGGGGCCGCCGCACCTCTATTACGCGATCGTCGCGAGCATGCTGTGCGCGTGCTTCGCGGCGCTCACGGGGCACGGACTGCTCACAGCGGCCGCGCTGACCCTATGGGCGCTGCTGACCGCGAGCTTCTGCGTCGCGCGTCTGCGCCGCACGCGACGCGATCTTCCGCATATCGCCGAAATGGCATGGACGTCGATGCTCATTCCGTTTCTTTCGATCTACTGGCGCCTGCGCGGCGCGATCCGTTACAAGGTGTTCTTCCTGTGAGTTCCTTCATCGATCGACTCGCCCCGCAACGCATCGTGATCTTTCGCGCGCTGCAACTCGGGGACATGTTGTGCAGCGTTCCCGCGTTGCGCGCGCTGCGGCGCGCGGCGCCGCGTGCGCATATCGCGCTGATCGGTTTGCCGTGGGCTCAGGTGTTCGTCGACCGATACCCTGCGCTGCTCGACGAACTGATCGTTTTTCCGGGCGCAACCGGCTTTCCCGAACGGCGCGAAGACGACAGCGCGCTGCCCGCGTTCATCGACGCGATGCGGCAGCGCACGTTCGATCTCGCGATCCAGTTGCACGGCAGCGGCGGCATTGCGAACGACATCGTGTGCCGCTTCGGCGCGCGCGCGTATGCGGGCTTCGTGCAGCCCGGCGAGATTGCGCGCCCGGGCTGCTTTATCGAATGGCCGGACATGCTGCCGGAGCCGCATCGCTATCTCGCGCTGACGAATGCAATGGGCGCGCCGTGCGAAAGCGATGCGCTCTCGTTCGATCTGACTGCGCGGGACGAAGCCGAATATGTGTCGCTCGCCGCCGCGCAAGGGATCGACGCGCATCGGCTCGTGCTGATTCACCCAGGCGCGCAATTGCCGTCGCGCCGCTGGCCCGCCGCGCGCTTCGCGCAAGTCGCCGATGCGCTCGCTGCCGACGGCTGGCAGATCGCCGTGACGGGCACGGCTGCAGAGGCGGAGTTGACGGCCACCGTGCTCGGCCTGATGGCCGCGCCCGCGCTGCATCTGGCGGGCTCGACTTCGCTCGGCTCGCTGGCGGCACTGGTCGATCGCGCGCGGCTCGTCGTCTGCAACGACACAGGCATGTCGCACATCGCGGCCGCGATGCGCACGCCGAGTGTCGTCGTCGCGTCGGGCAGCGACACGCGGCGCTGGGCGCCACTCGATCGCGAGCGGCATCGCGTGCTCGCGGACTATCCGCACTGCCGTCCGTGCGCGTTTCGCGTGTGTCCTTATGGGCACGAGTGCGCGTTGAACATCGCCGTGCCGGATGTCGTGCAGGCAGCGCGCGACATGCTCGCGCTCGACCGCGATGCGAATCCGGCCGCGCCCTGCACGTTGCACGCGGCCCATGCTTCCGATCCGTCTGCTGATGAGGAGGTGCGCCATGTTGCATAGCTGTCGCCGACTGCGGGTGCTGACCTGGCATGTGCACGGCAACTATCTGTACTACCTCACGCAGGCGCCGCACGATTTCTATCTCGTCACCAGGCCCGGCAATCCGCCGGGTTATGCGGGCGCGAACGGCACGCTGCCGTGGGGCGACAACGTGCACGAGGTGAGCATCGACGACGTGGCGTCGAAAGAATTCGACGTCGTGCTGTATCAGCATCGCCAGCATTGGGACCATGACCGCGAGCATGTGCTCTCCGATGCGCAGCGCCGCTTGCCGCGCATCTATGTCGAGCACGATCCGCCGATGGAGAACCCCTATCAGCAATGGCACTGGGTCGACGATCCCGATACGCTGCTCGTCCATGTCACGCACTTCAACCAGTTGATGTGGGATTGCGGCGTGACGCCGACGCGCGTCATCGAGCATGGCGTGGTCGTGCCCGAGGGCGTCCGGTATAGCGGCGAGCGCGAATCCGGGATCGTCGTCGTCAATCATCTTGCGCAGCGCGGACGGCGCCTCGGCTGCGATGTATTCACGCAGCTGCGCTCGCGCGTGCCGCTCGATCTCGTCGGCATGGATGCGCAAAGCTGCGGCGGCATCGGTGAAATTTCGAATCTCGAGCTTGCCGCGTTCATCGCGCGCTACCGCTTCTTTTTCAATCCGATCCGCTGGACGAGCCTCGGGCTCGCTATCGTCGAGGCGATGACGATCGGCATGCCGATCGTCGGCCTTGCGACGACGGAGTTGTCGACGGTGATCCGCAACGGCGAAAACGGCTTCATCGACACCAGCACGGACGCGCTCGCCGATGCGATGCACACGCTGATACGCGATCCGGCGCTCGCGCGCTCGCTGGGCGACAACGCGCGGCGCACCGCGCTCGAACGTTTTCATATCGACCGTTTCGTGCAGGGCTGGCACGACACGCTAACGCAGGTCACGGCCTGACACGGAGCACGACGATGAAAGAGATATCGCGCAAACGCATTCTCGTGACGGGAGGCGCCGGATTTATCGGCTCGCATCTGTGCGAGCGGCTCGTCGCGCAAGGCCACGACGTGCTGTGCGTCGACAACTTCTATACGGGCACCAAGGACAACATCGCGCATCTGCTCGACTGCGCGAACTTCGAACTGATGCGTCACGATGTGACATTTCCGCTATACGTGGAAGTCGATGAAATCTATAACCTCGCCTGCCCCGCTTCGCCGATTCACTATCAGCACGATCCCGTGCAGACGACCAAGACCAGCGTGCACGGCGCGATCAATATGCTGGGGCTCGCGAAGCGCGTGAAGGCGAAGATCTTTCAGGCGTCGACGAGCGAAGTCTATGGCGACGCGCGCGTGCATCCGCAAAAGGAGGACTACTGGGGCCACGTGAATCCCATCGGCCCGCGCTCGTGCTACGACGAAGGCAAGCGCTGCGCGGAAACGCTCTTCGTCGATTACCGGCGGCAGCATGGGCTCGATATTCGCATCGCGCGCATCTTCAACACATATGGACCGCGCATGCATCCCGCCGATGGACGCGTGGTGTCGAACTTCGTGATCCAGGCACTGAGCGGCGAACCGCTGACCGTCTATGGCGACGGCTCGCAGACACGCTCGTTCTGTTTCGTCGACGATATGATCGATGCGTTCATCCGGCTGATGAACCTTGACGAAGATCCCAACGGACCCGTCAATCTGGGGAATCCGCACGAAGTGTCGATGCTCGCGATCGCGCAACGGATCGTCGAGATGACGGGTTCGTCGTCGGTCATCGAGTTTCGCCCGCTGCCTGTAGACGATCCGTGGCATCGGCAGCCGGATATCGGCCGTGCAAGACAGTTGCTGGCGTGGGAGCCGCACACGTCGCTGAACGAAGGGCTCGACGCGACGATCCGCTATTTTTCGGCGCTGCTACGCGCGACGCCGCGCACGCGTCACGTTGCGCGCGATGCTGGCGCGACGGCGTCGATGATGCAGCCGTAGCATTCGCGCATTCAATGCCCGTCGGCGGATAGGCTGCTCCATTCTCTTTGCAGCGTGGCGGCGAGAATCATGTCGAGCGCGTTCAACGGCTTCGCGCCTGCGCGAACGAGCGGCCGGAATACGGGATCGCCGCGCCGCACGGGCGCGCCCGTCAGCCCGCAGACGCCGGACGTGCGCGCAAAGCCTGCCCGCCACATCTGATCCCGATACCGGCCGAACGTCGAGTCGCTCCACGAAACGAGTATTGTCGACGTCGTCTGCCGCTCGATGCGATCGATCGACGCTGCGTTCGCAACGGGGGCCCGCGCCGGACGACAGAGTTCGCGAGACTCTCGCATATCGGGAGCCTGCCCGCGCAACCAGCCAACGATCTGAGACCACGGATCACAACCGTTCATGTTCGACCTCCTTCGCTGCTGCGCACGCGCGGCGTTACGCTTCGTCAGCGCCATCCGCCCGCGCGAGCACGACGACGTTTTCGATGCCTTGCCGCGCCATCTTCGTGTACGGGCAAAGGCGTTCCGTGTCGCGCACCAGTTGCTCCGCCAGCGCGCGCTCGACACCCGGCAAGCGGATGCGCGTATTGGCGGCCAGCAGGAACAGGCCATCGACGGGGTCACGGCCGAATTCGACTGTGACCTCCACCGATGCATCAGCAGCCGGAACGCCTGCCCGCGTTGCAAGCAGGCTCAACGCGCCGTGAAAACAGGCCGCGTATGCAGCCGCGAACAACTGCTCGGGGTTCGCGCCGCCGCCGGGTCCGCCGAGCGCTTCGGGCAAGCGCAACTCGATCGCGAGATTGCCGTCGTCGGAACGCACGATGCCCGACGCGCGTCCATGACCCGCATCGCCGCCCGTCACGCAGACCTTCGCCGAGTACAGCGTTCGAGCGTCTTTACCGCTGTACTTGTCGAGCATCGTCAATGGCGGTGGACGTAATGCGGTCACGGCGCGCGTCATCCGTTCAAGCTGTGACTGCCGCTTGGCGCGATGGCCTTGCTGCCGATCAGTTCCATGCTGCCGGTCACTACGATCTTCATTCACTTTCCTTGTGAGCTTGTGCGCGGCCACGACGCCGCTACTGCGCGCGAATCGCCAATTGCGAATTGCGCGCTCCGTATGTGCTCCGTATGTGAAGCATCGTAGGCTCGCGCGCCGCCCGGCAGAAGAGCTGCGGAAGGCCCCATCGTGTTGCGTCACGGGCACCAATCGCAACGAACCGCTATGTCGAGGAAGGTCGATGCCGGGCGCGTCGTCAATCGACGACGGATTCGACTTCGGGCATCTCGTGCGTCGTGATCAGATACTGGAGATCGAGTGCTCTCGTGTGCTCGGTCATGTAGTCGACGAACACGCGGATTCTCGCGGGAAGATGCTTGCGGCTCAGATAGCAGATGTAGTGGCCGCCGTCGTCGGGCGCGTATTGCGGCAGACAGCTGAGCAGCCGGCCCTGCTTGAGCAGGTCGCACACCTGATACGCCGGCAGTTGCGCGATGCCCTCGCCGTCGAGCACGGCCTGCAAGATCAGTTCGGCGTCGTTGAACGTGTGCTGCGCGGCCGGCTGGCGGCGCAGCGGCAAGCCATCGACCTTGAATTCCCATTCCCTGATGCGGCCCGACGTCATGCGGAAGTTGATGCAGTCGTGAGCGGCCAGCTCGCCGACATCGCGCGGCAGGCCGTAGACCTGCGCATACGCGGGCGATGCGCAGACGATCATCTGCATCGGTATCAGCTGGCGCGCGACGATCTCGCTGTCCTCCATGCGTCCGTCGCGAAACGCCACGTCGATGCGGTCGGCCGTGAAGTCGGTGGGACGGTCGTTCAGCAGCAGTTCAAGCGCGATGTCGGGATAGCGCGCGCGAAAGCCGCGCAACAACGGCGCGACGATCTTGCGGCCGAAGCCCGGTGTCGAGCCGACGCGCAGACGGCCGCGCGGCGGCCCGTTGCGCAGCTCGCGCATGTCTTCCAGCGCCTGCGCGATGCGCTCGACGCCCGGCTGGCACTTCTCATAGAACAGTTCGCCCTCGCGCGTCAGCGACGTGCTGCGCGTCGTGCGAAAAAAGAGCCGCGCATCGAGCTGGGCCTCGAGCTTCTGCACATTGCGGCTGACAGAAGAGCGGCCGATGCCCAGGCGATCGCCCGCGCGAGCAAAGCTGCCTTCATTGGCGACGGCCAGAAAAGAGACGACGCCGGCGTAACTGGTCGCGAAGCTGCTGGCGATCGGATCGTCGGCGCTTAAGGCCGAACTGCGTGGTGAGTAGTCTGACATGGCGCGCATAGTCGGTGGGTCGATATCCGACTAGACGTATGAGCGCCCCCGCTTGTGACATCGCTCGCGACTTTTCACGCAGATTTTTTCATCGGCCCGGCTCGCCACCGCCCGCCGCGCTCACTTCTCCGGCACGAGAATGGGCGCGCCCTTGTTCTTCAGGAACACCACGAGGAATTTGGCCGGCTGTGTCTGGCTCGCGTTGCGCCCGACCGTGTGCACATCGTTCGGCCCTTCATAGAAGCTCTGCCCGGGCTTGAGCGTGACTTCCTTTCCGCCCTTCACCTGCATCACGATCGACCCTTCCAGCACGTAGATGAACCCGTGCGCGTAATGGCGATGAACGGGATCGACGGACCCGGGCGGATATTCGACCGTGATCATCAGCGCTTCCTTGCCGGGATAGTCATCGAGCGGCTGTGTCATCACAGGCGTAACGATGGCCTCCGGCGCCGCGGCGCGGGCCGCCTGTCCCATCAATGCGCCCGTGACGACGAGCAAGGACATGATGGATCTCTTCGAGCGAAACATGGTGTGCTCCTCAAAGACGCGGCCCACGCGCGCGGGCCGGGATAGCGAACAGACAGCGCGCCTCAGGCGAGGTTGGCCTTGTCGAGGCCGTATGCCTTGTCCTGCGAACCGGGCACTGTCCTGAACGCGATGTTGGCACGATTCCATCCGTTGATGGCCATCACTTCGTACGTCAGGTCCGACAATTCCTTTTCGGAGAACTGGCCGCGCACGCGCTCGTAGATATCGTCATCGACGCCGTGCTCAGACAGCTTCGTCAGCACTTCCACCCATGCGAGCGCGGCACGTTCGCGCGAGGAGAAGAGCGTCGACTCGCGCCACGTCGGAAGATGATGGATGCGCAGTTCGCGCTCGCCGTGCATGCGCGCTTCCTTCACGTGCATGTCGAGGCAGAACGCACATCCGTTGATCTGCGACGCGCGGATCGAGATCAGGTCGCGGATCGTCTCTTCGATCGCGCTGTCCTTCAACAGCGTCGTGAATTCGAGGTACTTCTTGAACAGTTCCGGCGATTGCTGAACGTAGTTAATGCGCTGGGTCATGATGTCTCCTGGCGACGATGAGAGAAACACCCGCACTTCCAGGGTGCCATGAACGGCGATGAGCCGCATGAAGTGATGGTAGGTGTGCGGGGTGAGCGGCGGTAGACATGGGATCGGGCTCACGCTGTTGCCCGTGAAGCACCAATCGGCGCATCGGTCATCTGGTACTCGCCGCGCGTGCGCGCAGGATGGACGCTCAGGGATTGCCGTGCGCGGCGACGATGCGCGCCAGCTTGTCGGGATTGCGCTGGACGTGGATGCCGACGATGCGTTGGCCGTCCGTCTCGAACGTCTGCGCCGATTCGAGCTGGCCTTCGAAATAGCGCAGCAGCGCCCATTCGCCGTTCAGCATCACGAGCTTCACGCGAAGCTCGCTCTTGTAACGCAGCGACGACGCGTAGAAAAGCTGCGCGATGCGCCGGCCGCCGAGCATCGGACGCGGGAAGCTGGGCACCTTGCCGCCGCCGTCGCCGATCAGCGTCGCGTCTTCGGCGAGCAGCGCGTTGATCGACGCGAAGTCGCCGCCTTCGCACGCCTGCGCGAATGTCTTCAGCAGCCGGCGATGCGTCTCGCGCGGCACCGCATGACGCGGGCGCGCCTCGCGCAGTTGCGCCTTGGCGCGGCTCACCAGTTGACGGCACGCCGCTTCCGTCTTGCCGATGATATCGGCGATGTCGGCATAGTCCGCGTCGAAGACCTCGCGCAGCAGAAACGCCGCGCGTGCCTCCGGCGTCAGCCGTTCGAGCAGCATCAGGAAGGCCACGGAGACATCGTCGGCGCGCTCGGTCACTTCCTCGGGTGTCGCCGGCGGCTCTGTCAGCAGCGGCTCGGGCAGCCAGATGCCCGCGTAGTGTTCGCGCTGGATTTTCGCCGCGCGCAGACGGTCGATCGACATTCTCGTCGTGACCGCGACGAGCCAGGCTTCCGCATTGTCGATGCCCTCGCGGGCCGCCGAATGCCAGCGCAGCCATACGTCCTGCACGATATCCTCGGCTTCGGCCACGGACCCGAGCATTCGATACGCAATCTTCTGCAAACGCGGGCGAAGCTGATTAAACGCATACGCGTCGTCGTCCATCACGGTTTCCTCTTTTGCACGGAAAAGCCCAAACGCCGCACGAACGTCGTGCCAGCAGTCAGATATTGCCATGGTAACTATTACGACCTGAGCGGCGCGAATCAGGCGGGCGCGTGGACAACGCGGCAAGACCGCGCCATATCGTGCCGCGCCGCGATGGACATGGTTTTCGGAGTGCGGCGGGATATCGCGGGCAGCGTCGGCCGCCGCCCTGAAAAACGACAGGGCGCGTGTCACTTCACGCGCCCTGCCCGGTGCTGCTTTATCTTCTGATCAACCGTTGACGGCTTCGCACTCGCGAGTGGCCGGCCTGGTCTTGCGGCGCAGTTCCTCCGTGGTTTCGCCGCCGCCGTCGGGCAGCCAGCCGGGCGGCTGGATCACGTGGTTGATCGCGATCCACACGCTCTTCGCCTTCACGACGTCCCGAACCAGCGTCGCCCAGTGCTCGAACTCGACGACGAACGGATTGCGCGACGTGGTCGGCGTGACGAGACCGTAGACGCAGGGCTCGTCGGCGCGTTCTTCGACGTAGGTGCCGAACAGCCGGTCGAAGACGATCAGCACGCCGCCGTAGTTCGCATCCAGATAGTCGACGTTCGACGCATGGTGGACTCGATGCGAGGACGGCGTATTGAACACGTACTCGAGCCAGCCGAGCTTCGGAATCCACGTCGTATGCAGCCAGAACTGATACAGCAGGTTGATCGAGAGCGTCATCAGCACGACTTCGGGACGCACGCCGAGCCAGACCAGCGGCACGAAGAACACGGCCGCACCCGACACCTTGCCCGTGATGCCGAGACGGTACGCGGTGGACAGCGTCAGCTGGTTCGGCGAGTGGTGCACGGCGTGCGTGGCCCAGAAGTAGCGCACGCGATGCGACGCGCGGTGATACCAGTAGTAGCAGAATTCCTGGCCGACGAAGAGCGCCAGCACCATCAGCGCGCTATTGAGTTCCACCGTGAAGAGGCGGTGGTCCCAGGCGAAGGCGAAAACAGGTGCCGCGAGCGAGAGCGGCAGCAGCGCAAGCAGCTTGCGCGCGACCAGATCGACGATCGACAGCCAGACTTCGTACCATGCAAACGGCGTGGCCGTATTGCGGTTCTTGCGGGTGAGCCACACAGCTTCGATCATCGATACGACGATGACGAAAGCCGTGACGTACAACGTGAATTTCCCAAGATTTTCCATGACGATGCCATAACGGTTGTGGCGGGAGGTATCGTCTGCGGTGAAGTGGTAGGTCAGTGCATCGCATCCGATATGCGCACTGTAGTGATGGGCGCCGTTACAGGCTATGCGGAAGTTATTTCACCGTGTGTCATCGGGCGGAGAGCCTTGCTGGGCGGGCGTTTCGGGCGCTTTCGACACGCGATGGAATGCGCTGGAATTGCGCGAATGTGGGGGCGTCGGATGGCGGGCATCGCTCTGAGCCCGGTCGGCGGAAATTCGCGCGTGGGAGTGCGCTTGTGCTTCATGGACAGGCCGGTTGCATCGCCGGCGCATTTGGGCCTCGGATGCAACCGCCGTCGTTCGTCAGATCATTGGGATGTTCGCGGCCAACGTCGGGAGCGCCCGCCAGTCAAGCAGCGGACGCCTCGACGATGCACACCCGCGCGATCACGACATGGGCACGCTTTTCGGAAAGTCCCATTTGCCGTCGAGAACTTCAGGGCGCGGACGATAGAGACGTACCGTGTAGTTCCAGCCGGGCTCGATCGGCAGGCAGTTGTCGCGCTTGCCGTCGCATCCGCCGAACTGCACGTCCACCGCGCCGTCGGCGCCTCTCTTCGCGCCAACGCTGTTGATCGTGTAGGCGTTCAGCGGATTCGGGTCGATATAGCCCGACGCGTTATAGACCGTGACCGACCAGAAGCCATCGACGGGAACATCGCGTACATGAAGCTTGTACGACGTCTTGCCATCGTTCCTGGGCGGCGTGACGGTCAGATAGACGGCATCCTTGTCGGGATTGCCGCCCCAGAGCACGGCCGCCCCGATGAGATGGCGTATCGGCGAAACCTCGCCCTTCCGGCCGAAGGCCTGCCGCGTGTCCGGCACGGTCGAACCCAGGACTCTGAGCGCGTCACGCACCTTCTTGTGGCTTGCGGGGTCCCAGTTGGGCACTTCGAACTGGCCCGCGCCGCGCTGCTCGACCTTGATTCCGTCCTGCAGCGCATGAGCCTGCTTGAGATCCTCGGCGTTTGCCGGATCGACCAGCGTTCGGACTGCCACCAGCACGTAGCGCGTACCGATCTTGTCCTTCGTGAGCGTGTACTTGCCCTTGTCGTAGACCACCTCCTGCGCGTAGTGATCCTGGTTGATGACGATCATCGAGCGGAAACGCTTGCCCGCATCGGGAAGGTCGATCGTGACGGGGCCTGCGTCGAGATCGAATACCGCCGTCGAATACAGCGTGTCGCGATTGACGCGCACGACGATCTGCCGGCTCAACGGCGCAAGTTCGCGAAGATGTCCGAAACGCCCAAGGCCGTTCATTTTGACGACTGCGGCAAACTCCATGTCCGACTCGGCACGGACAAAGTTGTCTACCGTCACGGGGACTGTCGGCGTTGACGAACCGGCCGTCTGCGCCGATGCCTGCAAGGCACCGCAGATCAGAGTCAGTCCGAGAAGAAAACGCTTTACCGGGAACATCGGAACTCCTGGAAAGTAGACGGAACGAGAGAGATGGGTGGCACGCCCGCTCACACTGCGGGAGCGATGAACGCAGACACGTCAGGGAGGTTAGTACGGGCGGCGCGGGCGGACCCCTGCCGTTTCGAGGGGTGACAAACCACGCAGACGCGAGAGACGGGCTTGCGATGACGTGGCCCGCCGATCAGGACGGCAACGCGCAATGGCAGGCGATCCGCTGCGCGAGGCAGCTATCGATACCAGTCGATTCGCGACATCAATCCGCAATCCCCCCTCGTCGCGGGCGAAAAAAATCGCCTCACGAAAGGAGGCGATCAGAAAAAGCGTCCGGTTTTGCAGCCTATCGGCTCACCACGCCGGGATGCGCGTCCGTCGCGTGTTGTCGGTGCCGTTTGTTCTTCCAGGCGCCGCGCATCGCGAATGCGATCTGCGCGACGATCAGCAGTGTGCAAACGCCGATGAATCCCGCGCTGATCGGATGCTGCACGAAAACCAGCATGTTGCCGTGCGAAAGCAGCAGCGAGCGACGAAAGTTCTCTTCGAGCATCGGGCCGAGCACGAAGCCCAGCAGAATGGGCGCGATCGGAAAGTCGAGCGCAAGCAGGATGGCGCCCACGACGCCGAATACCAGCACCTCGCCCACTTCGAACAGGCTGTTGTTCGTGCTGTACACGCCGACGGCAATGAAGAAGAGCGCCGACGGATACAGATACCGATACGGCACGCGAAGGAACCTGACCCACAGGCCGATCAACGGCACGTTCAGGATCATCAGCAGCACATTGCCGACCCAGAAGCTCGCGACGAGTCCCCAGAACAGATCGGCATGCTCGGCGATCAGCATCGGGCCCGGCTGAATGCCCTGGATCAGCAGCGCGCCGAGGATCAGCGCCATCACGGGATCGCCGGGAATGCCGAGGCTCATGGTCGGAATGAAGTCGACCTGGGTCTTCGAGTGCGACGCCGCTTCGGGCGACGCGACGCCTTCCAGCGCGCCGTGCCCGAAGCGCGACGGCGTCTTCGACACTTTCTTCTCGACCGCGTAGGCGATGAACGTCGTGATCGTCGGCCCCGTGCCCGGCATCGCGCCGAACAACGTGCCGACCAGCGTGCCGCGCAACATCGGACTGAACGCCTTCTTCAACTCGGCCTTGCTCGGACGCATGTCGCGCAGCCTGACCTTCAGGCCGCTGCCCGCCACCTCGATCCGGTTCACGTTGCGCAGGAATTCCGCGACCCCGAAGAGGCCGAGCGCCAGCGCAACCAGCTGGATGCCGTCCGCGAGCGGCGGCAAGCCGAAGGTAAAGCGCATCGTGCCGCTGTTGACGTCGGTGCCGACCACGCCGAGCAGCAGGCCGAAGACGGTCATCGGCACGCCTTTGAGCGGCGAGCCGCGCGACATCGTGCCTCCCGCGAGCAGGCCCAGCAGCATGATCGAGAACAGTTCGGCGGGGCCCAGCTTGAACGCCACCTGCACGAGCAGCGGCGACGCGAAAATCATCACGACGATGCCGAACGACGCCGCGAAAAACGACGAGATCATCGCCACGCCGAGCGCCGTTCCGCCCTTGCCCTGCTGGGTCAGCGGGTAGCCGTCGAGGCAGGTCACGGCGTGAGGCGGATGACACGGCAGATTCAGCAGAATCGCGCCGATCGCGCCGCCGTACTGCGAGCCGTAGAAGATGCCCGCGAGCATCAGGACCGCCGAGACGGGGTGCATCGTATAGGTCAACGGCAGCAGGATCGAGATGGCCGAGAGCGGCCCCATCCCCGGCAACACGCCGATGAGATTGCCCATCAGAACGCCGAAGAACGACCACATCAGGTTGTGGACTTCGAGCGCGACGCCGAAGCCCTGCCACAAATCCGCAAGCGACTGGCCGATCATAGGTTCCCCCACGCGAACAGCGGAAACTGCAGTTGCAGCCCCAGGCGGAAAACGAGCACGGACACCACCGACATGCACACCGCCAGCAAGAGCGCGCCCTTGAACGAGTTATCGCGATCGCCGATCGCCGAAATGAACACGACCGCGAACGTGGCGGGCACCAGTCCGCCGAATCTCCCGAGGATCACGAACGCCGCGATCGCCGCGAGAATATGAAGCCAGGCCACCCACTGACGAGGCAGCTTCTTTTCCTCTCCCGGCACCGGCGCCGACAGGCCCGATGCAACCAGAAGCGCCACGCCGCACAATGCCAAGATGACACCCAGCGCCATCGGAAAGAAGCCGGGGCCCATTTCGACGAGCGATCCCGTTCGATAGCTCCAGCCCTGCAACGCGGCGCCGAGGCCGATGAGAAGCAGCAGCATGCCGCCGAGATAATCGCGGCGGTTCTTGTTGAACAGATTCAGCATCGAATGTCTCCTCGAATGCAGTCTTCCGGTTAGATGCGCTCACGCGGGCGGCCGTGGTTTTTTATCGTTATGCCCTCGTGTCCCGCCTTTGCAGCGCATCTTTGCAGCGCATCTTTGCAGCGCATCTTTGCAGCACATCTTTGCAGCACATCTTTGCATCGCACCTTCGCATCACACCGTCACCACGCCTTTGCATCCGTCACGCCGCTGCTTCGTTTCGATGCGTTGCACCGTCGAATGCGGGCGCAACGCATCGCAGCGATCCGTCTCACTGCGCCCGGATGTTGTTCTCCTTCGCGAGCGAGTCCCAACGCTTGAACTCGGCGTCGAGGAACTTCTTGAAATCGGCTTGCGAATCGCCCACCACATCGACGCCCGCCGTTTCGAGCGCATGCTTGACCTTCGCGTCCTGCACGACTTCCTGGAAGTTCTTCGACAGCTGATCGACCACGGCAGGCGGCGTGCCCTTCGGCACATAGGCGCCCGCCCATTCGAGCACGACAAAGCCGGGGAACCCCGATTCTTCGAGCGTCGGCACATCGGGCAGACGTGGATTGCGCTGCGCCGACGTCACGGCCAGCGCGCGCAGCTTGCCGCTCCTGATGTACTCCATCGCCGAGCCGAGGTTGGCGAAGTACGACGTGATCTGTCCGCCGATCAGATCGACGTAGACGGCCGCGCCCGCCTTGTACGGCACGTGCAGGATGTCGACGTGCGCGCGGTCGCGAAACAGCTCGCCCGTCATGTGCTGGCCGGTGCCGATGCCCGCCGAGCCGAACGTGATCTTGCCCGGACGGTCCTTCGCCGCCTTGATGTAGTCCTGCAGCGTCTTGATGGGAGAGTTGGCCGCCACGACGAGCACGTTCGGCTGGCTCACGGACAGCGACAGCGGAATGAAGTCGTTGACGGGATCGTAGGAAAGCTTGCGAATCGCGGGATTGACCGTGAACGAAGCCGAGTCGTACAGGATGCTGTAGCCGTCGGCGGGCGACTTCGCGGCGATGTTGTCACCGATCAGGCCCGCCGCGCCCGGATGGTTTTCCACGACGACGGCCTGCCCGAGTTTCTTGCTGAGACCGTCCGCGATGATGCGGCCCGTGATGTCGGTCCCGCCGCCCGGCGCGTTCGAAATGATGAGCTTGATAGGGTGATCCGGATACTCCCCGGCACTGGCGTACGCAGACGCCGCGCAAACCGCAATCACGACTGCGGCCTTCAGGAACTTGAGCATGCTTGTCTCCTTTCAACCTAGCGTTGGTCGCTATGTATAAGCGGCGCGCGCCCCGCGCGCCGGGGCACGACTTATTGCACCACCGCTTCGAGATTCGGCCGCGGGATCTTCGGTCCCTGGCCCTTCCGGAAGATCATCATCGTTCGGTGGAAGCTGATGACGACCGTGCCATGCTGGTTGAAGCCTATCGTCGACACCTTCAGGATGCCGATGTTCGGACGCGACTTCGAATCGCGCAGGTCCAGCACTTCCGAGCGCGAGTAGATCGTGTCGCCCTCGAAGACGGGCTTCGGCAGACGCACCTGGTCCCAGCCCAGGTTCGCAAAGACGTTCTGCGACAGATCCGTCACGCTCTGTCCCGTCACCAGCGCGAGGATGAACGTCGAGTTGACGACGGGCTTCTCCCACTGCGTCTGACCCGCGTAGCAGTGGTCGAAGTGAATCGGCGCAGGTGCCTGCGTCAGCAACGTGAACCACGTGTTGTCCGCCGGCAGGACCGTGCGGCCCAATGGGTGCTCGTACACATCGCCTACCGTGAAATCCTCGAAAAACCGGCCTGACCATCCTTCCTTCTTCATGTCCAGATCTCCCATCCATTCGTTTGTGAAGGCACTGCTAAGAACAGGCACCGACCCCGCCCGCGTGATCGTCGGAGGTGATCGCCGCGCCGCGTTGCGCAGACTCGTCGATGGCCCGGCCCGGGTGCGCCGGCTTCGCGGCACGAAGCGAAACGTCCTCCGTGCATTGCATCGCCGAACCGTTTGCGTAGAACTCGTTGATCTGCTGCTCGCTGAAATCCAGCTCGGACAGCACGCGGTGCGTGTCTTCTCCGAGCGCGGGGACACGTCCCATGACCGCTTCGAAGCCGTCGAACGTCGCGGGCGGCAGCAACGCATGAATCTTTCCGCCGCCGGGAATGGCGACCTCGCGCCATCTGTCGCGCGCGATCAGTTGCGGGTGCTCCCACAGGTCCTTCGGCGCGTTCAGCCTGCCGTTCGCAATGCCCGCCTTGTCCAGCAGATCGACCACTTCGAGCGACGACAGGTCCGCGAATTTCGCTTCGATCAGCTGCGTCAATGCCTTCACGTTCGCGACTCGCGCGGTGTTCGAGCCGTATTCGCCGGAATGCGTCAGCTCGGGCATCGCCAGAACGAGTTCGCAAAAGGCCCGCCACTCGCGCTCGTTCTGCACGCTGAACACCACTGCGCCGTCGCGTGTAGCATGAGCGCCGTATGGCGCGATCCACGGATTGTTCATCGCCTGGCGCGGTATCACGCTGTTGTTGTACGCGTGCCGGTACATCGGGTAATGCATCCATTCGGCCAGCGCGTCGAGCATCGCGACCTGCACGTGGCTGCCGCGCCCCGTCTTGCCGCGCCGGATCAGCGCCGTGAGGATCGCATTCTGCGTGTAGAGACCTGTCGCGAGATCGGCAACCGAGATGCCGACGCGCGCAGGCGTATCCGCAGCCCCGTTGATGCTGATGAGCCCTGACTCCGCCTGGATCAGCATGTCGTAGGCTTTCTTTTCAGCGAACGGACCGCTATCGCCGTAGCCGGAAATGTCGGCGACGATCAGCCGCTCGTTGATCGCGCTGAGCCGCTCGTAGCTGAGCCCGGCGCGTGCCGCCGCGCCGGGCGCGAGGTTTTGCACGAGCACGTCGGCCGATGCCGCGAGCCGGTCCAGCACCATCCTGCCGCCTTGCGTCTTCACGTTGAGCGCGAGGCTGCGCTTGCCCCGGTTCAGCCACACGAAGTAAGTGGACTGCCCGTGAACATACGTGTCGTAGCTGCGCGAGAAGTCGCCGCCATCGATTCGTTCCACCTTGATGACCTCGGCGCCGAGGTCCGCCAGATGACGCGAGCAAAGCGGAGCCGCCAGCGCATGCTCGAGAGAGATGACGCGGATGCCTTCTAGCGGCCTGTCCCCGGCCGCTGATGGTGTGCTTTCGGACATAGGATTCGTAGGCTGTCGAGAGAGTCGGTTCGATGGCAGGACACGACCGTTCATCGAAGCGGTGTGTGTCCACGATCAGCGTTTGGCACTCGCTTGCGCTCAATAGGGGGCGTAGGTATGCACGAGGTCGAGCGCTGTCGCGTAGTCGCCGAACGGCTTCAGGTCGATCGTGTCTTCGAGCGGCGCGCGCGCATCCACGAGGCCGATGAAGTCGATGCCCGCTCCCGTGTCGTGGGCGAACACGCGAACCTGGATCGTCTGCGGCCGCCGCTCGAAATTCGCGCGCATGCCCGCGACGATGGTTTCCTGCGCGTGCCCATCGAGTCCGCTGAAGCGCAGCATCAGCACGCGCGCCGCGCGCGGCGTCAACGCGTTGCCCGGATAGACCTGCGCGCCCGCCAGACGGTTGACTCGCGCGCGGCTCGTGACGCGCTTCGTCCACGGACTCGATCTGTCGAAGGACACGGCGAGATACGCATCGCTTTCGAGCACTGCGGGACTCTCCATGTCGTAGACGGCGAGATAGCCGGGGCACCCGGAAATGCACACATAGCGACGCGCCGCCTCGAAGCCGGGAACGGACATCCGCTCCGGCAGATGCTCGGTGTCGTACCACGCGTTGAACTCTTCTTCGAGGTGAGGCGCCGGATGCGCGAGGACGATGAGAAAACCCTTGTTCTTCACGGTTGCAGTGCTCCAGGTAGTCTGATGCGCGCGGCTTCGCTCAGAAACGCGAGGACTTGCGTGGCGAATTCGATCGGCATCTGATAGGGAACGAAATGAGCTGCGTCTTCGAACAGCGCGTAGCGCGCGCGAGCGATGCGGTTGTGGACCTGCCGCGCGTCGTCCGGCGGAAACAGTACGTCATGTCCGCCCGCGACGATGAGCGCCGGACAACGGATCGCGGCAAGTTCCGCCTCGACGTTCGCATCGACGACGCCGAGCACCGACGTTGCATACGCGGCCGGGTCCTGGCGCGCGAAGCGGGCGGCGTAGCGGGCGCGCCGGTCGTCGTCGGGACGACCGACGAACGGCCGCTCGACGGCGCCCGGCAGGATGGCCTGCATGCCGCCGCGTTGCACCTGCTGCGCGCGTTCGGACAGGCGGCGCGCCGCTTCCTCCGACGACCTCGCGGCGGGATTGGACAGCACGAGCGCGGCCGTATGCTCGGGATACGTCGCCGCATAAGCGGCTGCGATCATCGCGCCGATCGCGCAACCGACAGGCACCACAGATGCAATCCCCAGCGACAGCCGCAGCGCTTCCAGATCGGCAACGTGCGTTGCGATCGAAGGCGGCTCGCCGGAGCGCGGCGATTCGCCCGCGCAGCGCAAGTCGCACGCGAGCGTCGAAATCCTGTCCCGCCAGATGTCCGCGCACTCGTCCCAGAACGTGTGGTCGGCGCCTAGCGGGTGAATCAGCATGAGCGTCGGGAGCGTCGCATCGCCGACATGCGATACGTGATGCAACGCCGCGACGGATCGATCTTGCGTGTTCATCGCGATGTCCTTCGCGATACCGTCGATGTGTGATCAAAAGCGCGATCGAATGCGCTTTCGAGGAACGCCGTCACGACGGCATTGAGTGCGGCGCTGTTTTCGAGCTGCATCATGTGCGGCGCGTTCGGCAGCGCGACCCATTGCGCGCCGGGAATCGCAGCGGCGAGCTGCCGTGTCGCGGCGAGCGGCGTCGCGGCATCGCATTCGCCTGCCACGACGAGAGCAGGGACCGAAACCTCACCGAGACGCGGCAGCATGTCGTGCAGCGCAATGGCGTCCCACGTGGCCGACCAGTTCGACACGCGGTCATTCAGCAGACGCTCACGCGCCGCGTCCGCGAACGGGCCGTGCCGGGCCTCGGCCGTGAACCAGCGGTCGAGCGTCGCCTCGACGACGGCACTCATGCCGCCCCGCTCGGCTAAGCGTCCCCGCTCGCGCAGAATGTCACGGACCTCGGCAGGAAACGTCGCCGCGCAGCCGCAGAGCACGAGCGCGGATACCGCTTGCGGATGCAGGCAGGCGAGAGTCTGCGCGACCATGCCGCCCAGCGACACGCCCAGCACCACGGCCGCCTCGTCGCAATGACGGGCGATCGTTGCGCGCACATCGGCGGCCCAGTCCGCGAGGCGCGAGCCTGCCGGCGCATCCGGCGACGCACCGTGCCCGCGCAGATCGACCGACACCACGCGATACGCGCGCGCCAGATGATCCGCGACGGCGTTCATCGACGCATGGTCGAGCCCCGCCGGATGCAGCAGCACGACATCGCGGCCCGCGCCCCGAACGTTGCAATGCAGTTCCATACCGTTGTCCGACATGATCAGACCGAGAAGATGTGAACGGCGCACACGCCGTGATCGAAGCCGCTGATGCCGCCACCCGTCGCATGCGTGAGTCCGACCTTCGCGTTCGCGACCTGGCGGCTGCCGCATCGGCCCTGAAGCTGGCGCACCACTTCGACGACCTGCGCGGCGCCTGTCGCGGCGACGGGATGTCCCTTCGACAGCAGTCCGCCGCTCGGATTGACGGGAATGCGCCCGCCCAGCGACGTCGCGCCGCTTTCCAGCAGTTGCGCGGCTTCGCCTCGCTCGCAGAAGCCGAACGCCTCGTAGTACATGAGCTCGGCGCTCGTGAACGCGTCATGGACTTCGGCGACGTCGATGTCTTCCGGGCCGATGCCCGCCTCTTCATACGTGTCCTTCGCGCAGCGCACCGTGATCTCCGGGCTCGTCATGTCGCGGAACCCGCCTTCGAAAATGCCCGAAGCGACGTGCGACGCCGCCACGTTCACCGGCCTGTCGCTGTACTTGCGCGCGAGATCGCTGGCGCACAGGATGACGGCCGCGGCGCCGTCGCCCGTCGGACAGCACTGGAACAGCGTGAAGGGATCGGCGATCATCCGCGAGGCCAGCACTTCGTCGACGCTCGTCTCCTTGCGCAACTGCGCATCCGGATTCAGCGCGGCATGGCGGCGCGACTTCACGACCACGCTCGCCAGCTGCTCCTTCGTGAGGCCGTAGTCGTGCATGTAGCGCCGGGCGCGCATCGCATAGAGCGCGGGCATCACGAGGCCGTTGCTGACTTCCCAGTCCTCTTTTTCGAGTGGAATCGTGCCGCCGTTGAACTTGGTGAGCTTCTCGACGCCCATCACCATGACGACGTCGTAGCGTCCGCTCGCAATCGCCGTATAGCCGAGGCTCAACGCGGACGATCCGCTGGAGCATGCGTTCTCGACGTTGATGATGGGAAGCCCCGCAATGCCCAGCCGTCCGAAGATGCGCTGGCCAGGCATCGGCCCACCGAGGCCCGTGCCGCAATAGAGCGCGTCGATGTCGCGTGCTTCGATGCCGGCGTCCCTGATCGCCTGCTTCACGGCGGGCCAGCCGAGATCGGCGAGGCTCACATCGGAATACTTGCCGAACTTGATCATTCCCGTTCCGATCACTGAGACTTTGCGCATCACGCGTTCTCCCCGGCGACAGGATTGAAAGTGAAAAGCGGCGTGCCGGCCGGCCGCTCTTCCGAAACGGGCGTGGCCGCATGCAGGCGCACGGGCATATCCACGCGCAACACCTGTGGATCGCCGCCGATATGCGAGAACACGCGCACCGTATCCGACAGATCGACATAGCCGATCACGTATGGCGTCACCCAGGGCTTCGGCGCGACATGGACGACCGACCAGCTATAGAGCGTGCCGTGCGCGGGCAGCGCGACATCGACGACGCGCTCCGATTGACATCCCGGGCAGATGCCCGTTTTCGGAAACAGCGCCTTGCCGCAATCTTCACAGTGCTGTCCGATCAGATGAACGCCCGTGCCGTCGGATCGCAGATAGTCCGCCGACAAGCCGGGATTCGCTTGTGGAACGATGGGTGTCTCGAATTCCATGTCTGATTCCTCGTTGATGTCCTGACGACGTGACGAACGCCTCGGCGTTTCGCCTGTGCTTCCGCGTGACGCGGCGCGACGACGCATAGGGCCTCGCGGCGCTACGCGATCACGCCGCGTTCCTTCAACCTGCCCACTTCATCGGCTGCATATTCGAGTTCGCGCATGATTTCATCCGTATGCTGGCCAAGCAGCGGCGGACTGCGAAACGTCCCGCACGGCGAGCGCGACAGCTTGATCGGATTGCCCAGCACGTCGATCTCGCCGCCCAGCTGATGGGTCAGCGAGCGCACCATGCCGCGATGCCGGACCTGCGGATCGATGAGCGCATCCGCGACCGTATTGACGGGCGCACACGGCACGCCTTTCGCAGTCAGGAGTTCGAGCCATTGATCGCGCGAGCGGCGCAGAAATGCCTGCGTGAGCAAGGGCTCCAGTGCGTCGCGGTGCGTGTGACGCAGTTCGTTCGTGAGAAAGCGCGCGTCGAGCAGCAGTTCCGGTTGCTCCAGCACTTCGCAGAGCCCTTGCCACATCTTTTCGGTGTTCGCGCAGATCAGCACGTCGTTGCCGTCGGCGGCCTCGAACGATGCATAGGTGGGAATGGACGCGTGGCCCCTGCCCTGACGTCCGGGCACTTCACCCGAGAACAGGTGATAGACGCCCTGATACGACAGCATCGCCACCTGCACGTCGAGCATCGAGATGTCGATGAATTGCCCCTTGCCCGACACTTCGCGCTCCGTGAGCGCTGCCAGGATGCCGATCACGGCGTGAAGCCCCGCGCAGATATCGCCGATCGGAATGCCCGCCCGCACCGCGCGCGCACCGGGCTCGCCCGTCAGGCTCATGCCGCCCGACAGGGCCTGCACGATCATGTCGTAGGCGGGCCGTTTCGCGTATGGGCCGTCTTGTCCGTAGCCGGATATCGAACAGCACACGATGCGCGGATTGATCTCCGACAGCGTCGCGAAGTCGACGCCCAGCTTCGCGGTTACGCCGGGCCGGAAGTTATCGACGACGACATCCGCGCCCGTCACGAGCCGGTGAAAAACCTCGCGCCCTTCGGGCTGCGCGAGATCGAGCACCATGCCCCGCTTCGAACGGTTGGCGCTCAGGAAGTAAAGGCTCTCGCCCTTGTGAAAGTGCGGAGGCAACGCGCGCGTGGAGTCTCCGTTCCTGGGCTCGATCTTGATGATGTCCGCACCCAGATCGGCGAGTTGCTGTGTACAGAATGGCCCGGCAAGGAACATCGACAAATCGAGGATGCGCACGCCTCTCAGCGGAGGCTTCGACTCATCGTTGCGCCGGCTGTCGCGGTTTTCGAAAGATAGGGTCATCGCTTCTCTTCTGGTCAGCCTCGACCGGGCACGCCTGTGCTCGAGTCCGGGATAAGGGTTTGGCCAAGTGTCGACACATTTAACGTGACTGCACGGCAATACTACCCCTCTTGCGCGCCTTGTCAATCTTTCTGTCGACACTTTAGAGAATTTTTCGTTGAAGCCCGAAAACACACCATGCGTGCCGGAATAGCGGATCGACGAGACGAATCGGCGCGCGCGCCCGTAGAAATGCGCTACGGGCGATGCCGCCGATATGCTGGGCGCCAGAAAAGACGAGGAAAAGCTGTTACGTGGCCAATCGTCCGGCGCTCAAAGTGGATACACTTTTGTCCCGATTCGGGCGCTAGATGCCCTTGAACTGCGGCCTTCGCTTCTCGTTGAACGCAAGCACGCCTTCGAGCCGGTCTTGCGTGGGAATAGTCCGGTAATACGATTCGAGTTCGAAGCGATACCCGCTCGACAGGTCCGACTGCGTCGCCATGTTCAACGACTTCCTGGCCTGCCGCACGGCGATGGGCGCGTTGTTCGCGATCCGCTGCGCCGTCTCCAGCGTCTGCGCGAAAAGATCGTCCGGCGCGCACACCTTGTTGACGACGCCCCATTCGAGCGCTTCCTGCGCCGTGAACGGCAGGCCAGTCAGCGCGATTTCCTTCGCTCGCCGGATGCCGCATGCGCGCGGCAGATTTTGCGTGCCACCCGCGCCCGGGATGATGCCGAGCGTCACTTCGGTAAGAGCGAAGCGCGCCGTTTCGCTTGCGTACGCGAAATCCACGGCGACAGCCAGTTCGCAGCCGCCGCCGAACGCCGCGCCGTTCACGGCCGCAATGACGGGAATCGGGCACTCCTGCAAGTGGCGCATCATCTGCTCGGTCAGCGCGTGCTGACGACGCCACGCTTCCTCGGTCATGCCCTTGCGCTCTTTCAGGTCGCCGCCCGCGCAAAAGATCCGCTCTCCCGCGCCCGTCAGCACGATGCAGCGCACGTCCGACGGATCGACGTAGAGCGACGCGAACAGATCCACGACTTCCGTCAGCATCTGCGTGTTGAGCGCGTTGCCCGCGTCGGGCCGGTTCAGGACGATCGTCAGCACATGTCCGTCCTGCTTCTGGAGCAAGGTTTCGTAATGTTTCATCGGTCTCCTCCGACTCAAAGTGTGTACACTTTAGGTCATTAAACCATGAATCGCTGACTTATCCTCGGAGATTTTCGTTGTTTTGTATGCAGTTCGTGCGCCTGTACACACTTCGCAGTGATGCCCGGCAATGAGAGGCGTGCAAGAAAACGGTGCCGGGCGATTACCGGATGGAGCGCGGCCTACTTGTCGAGGCTATGCTCCAGCGCCTTCAGCGCGGACTGGATGTTGCTGCGAATGATCGCCGACGCGAGCGTCGGGTTGCGTTCCTCGAAGGCGCGCATGAGCAGGCAATGGTCTTCGAGCGAACGCTTGATGCGGCCTGTCTGCGAAAGCGATTGATAGCGCAGGTTGAACGTCGTGAGGCCGAGCAGGTCGAGCGAGCGTTGCAGCATCGGGTTGCGGCAGATGTCCGTCGCGGTATCGTGAAACGCCATGTTCGCGACGAAATACTGGTGCACGTCGCCCGATTCCGCAGCTTCGCGCATCGCTTCGAAGGCGCGCCGAAGCAGCGCGATATCGTCGTCGCTCGCGCGCTCGGCGACGAGTTCGCACACGAGCGCATGCATTGCGGCGCGGATTTCGTAGATGTTGCGCAGTTCCTCGATACTGACGCCGCGCACGCGGGGCCGGCGACGCGGCAGCACCTCGACGAGACCTTGCTTCTCGAGAAGCGCCAACGCTTCGCGCACAGGTGTGCGGCTAATGGAGAAGCGCTCGGCGAGATCGACCGAGTTGAGATCGTCGCCAGGCTTGAGCCGGCCTTCGATGATGTCGAGCCCCAGTTCGTAGGCGATCGACACGACGAGCGAATCAGAAGGGTTCTCTCCCGTCAGCAGCCTGCGGAGCGTCGCGGCGACTCCGGACACGGTCTGAGCCGCATTGCCTTCGGCGCGTTGCAGGGCCGACATGCGTTTTGCCTTCACGCCCGCGAGTTCCTCGTCATGCGACTTCGTTTTCTTCGACATTGTTGCTCCGCGATATTGGCCTGATCCCAGGAGCGCCGATTTTACCTTTATGGATCGCAGCCACGGGAGCGGCTTGTCGTTGAAGAGCATTCGATGGCCGCGCGCGGAGCGGGCCGCTTCGTCGATTAACTTGCGCAATTCGCCCGGCACGATGCGAGCCGTCGCGATGTTGCGCGAACATCGTGACGAATGCAAAGGCGACACGCGATGCAACATCGTGTGAGCAACGTTCATGGCAATTCCTCGAGTGGCGCGCGCCCGCATGACGCGAGCTGCACACTTAGACAGATCGCGATTTAGATTGCAATCCTCATCGATAAAGAAGTTCGCCTGATCGGCCGATGCCAAATCCTAATTGCGGATGTTCTGGATGAACCACTCGCGCGGCAACCTCATGCCGACGCCCTGCCTGACTGCCTCGCGGTACACATGTCCGCCGACGGCCGCGAACTGCACGCCCCAGTTGCCGACCGTGTAGTAGAACGTGATCTGCTCCGCGCTCGTGCGGCCTGGCGTGCGGCCCGTTATCACGTCGGTATAGATGGGCCAGCCGCTCGTATCCACGCGCTCGCCGCGAGAAACGGGCAGCCGTCGCCGTTCGTCAGTGCTGCCGCCGACGAACGCATTCGGGCTTCCCGAGATACGCTGGCTGAACCGCTCGCTCTCGTCCAACGGCAAGCGCTCGCGGCCCTGCGCAATCGCGACGTCGAAGCGCTGCGCGACGCTCGCGTCGAACTCGCGCGGCGTCAACGCGACAACGTGCATGCCCGGTTCGAGCCACGCGGCGTCGAGTACGGGCGACATGCTGTCCGTACAGGTCGCGACGATATCCGCGCCACGCACCGCATCGCGAGCGCTGTCCACGGCTTCGATGTCGATCTGCAACCTGTCCGCCATCGCGCGAGCGAAACGCCGGCGGTTCTCTTCGCGCCGGCTGTACACGCGCACGCGGCGAATTTCACGCACGCAGCACAGCGCATCGAGAAACGTTTCGGCCATGCCGCCCGAGCCGATCATGCCGATGGTGTGCGCATCTTCGCGCGCGAGCAGACGCGTGCCGAGCCCCGCCGCGCCGCCGACGCGCATATGCTGCAGATGACCATCGTTGATGATCGCGAGCGGCGCGCCGTTCTCGGTGCTGAAGAGCATCACGAGCCCGCAATACGTGCCCGGCTCGATGCAGTACTTCTGCTCGCTGCCCGCGCGATGCGATCCCCGCTGACCGGCGCCGCCATCCTGATCCCGAGGCCACACCATCACGTCCGACTTGAGCCGCACGGCGAGAATGCCGTCCGTCGCGCCGTCGACGGAACCGAAACGATAGTAGCCGTCGTCGCGCGCGGTCGGCACATAAGTGTCGAAGCGCGGGCGGCCGATCGACGCGCCAGCGGGCAGCCCCGCAAACGCGCGCGCCTGCGCGTCGATACAGTCGCGCATCGTCAGCAGACGCGCGACGCAATCGTTGTCCAGCAGCAGCATTGGAAAGCGCCCTCCGCTATGCAGCGATCAGCGAGCGACGAGGCGCGCCGCGCCTTCGCCCGCGAGCCTGCCGAACACGACGCCCGCGACCAGTCCCGTGCCGCTGCCGTAGTTGTGATAGTAAAGACCGCCGACGATTTCGCCCGCCGCGTAAAGCCCCGGAATCGGCGCACCCGACACGTCGAGCACTTCCGCATCCGTCGATACCCGCAGCCCGCCGAACGTGAAGGTCACGCCCGCCGTCACGCCATATGCTTCGTAAGGCGGCGTATCGAGCCGGTTCGCCCAGTTGGTCTTGTCGATCGCGAGCCCGCGCGTGCGCAAGCCGTCGTGCACGTTCGGATTGAACGACACGTCGGGACGCTCGGCGGCGTTGTACGCGCGCACCGTGCGCAGAAAACCTTCGGGGTCGACACCCGTCAGCTTCTGCGCGAGTTCTTCGAGCGTATTCGCCGTTTCCTTCGTGATGCGCGCAATGCGGTATTCGTCGCGCAACAGCTTCACCACTTTCTGATCGAAGATCTGCCATGCGAACAGGCCCGGCTGGCGAAGCACTTCGTGGCCGTACTTCGCGTACGTGAAGCTGTGAAAGTCGAGCCCTTCGTCGAGGAAGCGCTCGCCCTTTGCGTTCACCAGAATCCCGAACGGATAGTTGTGCTTCTGGAAGCGATCGCCGATCGTCAGGTCGCCATACTCGGGCGCATTCATGTCCCACTGCACGGCGTGCGCGCCGGACCAGTGACCCGTCACGGCCGCGCCGACCTCCATCGCCATCCGATGACCCCAGCCCGTGTTGTAGCGCGTGCCGCGCACTTTCGCGAGATCCCAGTTCGGACCGAGATAGCGGGCGCGCATCTCCGGGTTCGATTCGAAGCCGCCGCACGCGAGCACGACAGCCTTCGCGCGAATTTCGACGGGACGTCCGCGATGCAACGCACGCACGCCTTCGATGCGACCGTCGCCATACAGCAGCCCCGTCGCCTGCGTCTGATAGACGACGCCGACTTCCGCGCGCTTGAGCGCGTCGTGCAGCGTTTCGACGAGATGCGTGCCGCCGCCGAGGATATGGCACGCAAGGCCGCCCCAGAAACGAAACTTGCCTTCGACGCGAAACGCCTGGCGTCCGAGCGCCGGCTGAAAGCGCACGCCGTGCCGCTTGAGCCACAGCGCGGCTTCATAGCTGTTGCCGATCAGCACTTCCGTCAGGTCAGGGTCGGCGCGATATTCGGTCAGGCGGCCCACGTCATCGAAATACTGCTCGCGCGTATAGGTGCCGAAATCGATGTTCGGCAGATCGAGTTCGGCAATGTCGGGCGCGAGCTTCAGCAAGTCGTCGACCGACTCGTAGACGAAACGGAACGCGCCGCCCGTGAATGCCGAGTTGCCGCCACGCGCATTTTCGGGCGCGCTTTCGAGCATCGCGACGCGGCGCGCGCCGCCTTCGCGCGCGGCCAGTGCCGCATTCGCGGCGGCATTGCCGGCGCCGATCACGAGTACGTCGATATCGTTGAGTTCGTCGAGAGTCATCAGTCAAGTCTCCAGTGCGTAGTCAGCGGCGTGGATAGTCGGCAAGCGGCTGCAGCGACGCATCGCCCGTTGCGTTCGGATCGACGGCGGGGCTCAGCGTTTCGAGGCTGCGGCCCGTCGTGCGCGGACCGAACACCAATGTGATCAGCGCGGTGAGCGCCCACGCGCCTGCGATGTACATGAACACCGTCACATAGCCGTAGCTGGTGTAGATCGCCGCGATCACGAAGGCGTTCGCCACGTTGGCAACGCGGCCCGCGCCATACGTCAGGCCCGTCGCGCTGTTGCGCACGCCCGTCGGAAACTGCTCGGGCGTGTACGAGTACAGGAGCGTCGCGAAGGTCTGCGTCAACATGCCGACCGCGAAACCGAACGTGACGATCAGAACCGGCTGGAAGCTCAGCCCGTACAGCAAGCCAAAGCACGCGATCAAAAACGCGACGAGCGCGATCAGATGCTTGCGCTCGAAACGATCCGCGAACGCGACTGCAATCAACGCACCCAGCGGCGCGCCGACGTTGATCAGCGTGAAGTACGTGAGACTGCGCGCGACCGTGATGCCGTGATGCACGAGCAGCGTCGGCACCCACGCTTCGAAACCGTAGAAGCCGATCGTCTGCAGCAGCCAGATCGCGCACAGCGTGAGCGTGCGGCGGCGGTAGAGGCTGTTGAACATCGCGGTCCACGGCTCGCGCGCTTCGGGCGCACGCGCGACGACGGCAGGCGATGAGAGCGCATGCCCTTCGGCCGTCACGCGCGCTTCCATTGCGGCGATTGCTGCTTCGGCGTCGTCGAAGCGGCCGACGCGAGCGCTCCAGCGCGGCGATTCGGGCAAGCGCCGCACGATCAGCGGAAACACGATGCCGAGCGCGCCCCATACGAACACCCAGCGCCAGCCGTCCGGACCGAACGGCACGACGAGCCGCGCGACGAGATTCGTCAACGGAATCGCGCAAAGGTTGATCACCATCGCCCACGATTGCCACGTGCCGCGCGACCTCGCCGGAAACAACTCGGCGATGTACGTCATCACCGTCACCATGCCCGCGGAAATGCCGAAGCCCGTCACCACGCGCGCCGCGAACAGCCAGGGAACGCCCGGCACGAGCGCGGTCGCGAGCGAGCCGAGCGACGAAATCAGCACGAACACCGTCAGCGAGCGCCGGCGTCCCATGCGGTCAGACAGCATCCCACCCAACGTCGCGCCGAAGAACATGCCGATAAAGCTCGCGGACGTGATCAGCGCGATTTCGTTGATCGCGATATGCCAATGCCGGATCAGCGCGGGCGCAGCGGAAGCAAACGTGTTGATGTCGCAGCTGTCGAAAAACAGCGGGATCGCAAACAGCAGCATCCATTCGCGATGCATCCGCGAGTTCGGCAAACGGTCGACGCGCGCGGCGACGAGTGAATCGTTCATGCCTGTCTCCTTCGAATCCGCGCGTTCGTGGCCGCGCGATTTGCTATCGGGTCTGCGGGACGGTGCGTTGCTCATCCGCTGGCGTGCTTCAACCGGGCTTCAAATCGGGCTTTAAATCAGGCTTCAAGCCGGCCTCCATCTGCGCAGTGAAACCGGCGATATCTTCGAGTCGCTCGACCTGCCACAGCGCAGCGAGCGCACGCGCGCTCGCATCTGTCGTCAGCGCGTGCGAAGCGCAATCCAGAAACTTCGTCTCGATACGCGCGTCCGGCAGCGGATTCGCCGACGTGCGCCCCGCCGCGCGCGCGACGCGCTTCGACACACGGCGTCCATCGCGCAACTCGACGACCACTTCCGCGCCGAAATGATCGGGCTGCTGGTCCGCGAGCGGATCGGGCTCGGCCGTCACTTTCTTCATCACGGCCTGGATCGATGCGTTCGCATACGCATCGCCTTCGAAATCGGACAGCACGACGCGGCCTTGCGCGAGCGCTCTGGCAACGCAGTACTGCACGCTGAACTTCGCGTCGAGCGCGCTCTTCGGCTGCGGACGGTTCGTATGCTGCAAGCGGCGCGGATGCGTGCGCGAGATCACGCGCTCGACTTTCTCCGGCGTCAAGCCGTGCTCGGCGACGAGCATCAGCATCGCGTCGATGGCAGGATGCGTGCTGCCGCAGCACGGGTATTGCTTGATCGCGATGCCCGGCTCGACGATATCGAGCGGATCGGCCCACGCGCGCATCGCCGCTTCGGCATCGTAGTTGCCCGCGCCGTTGTAGACATTGAAGAAGCCCTGGCGATGCTCGAACGCCTCGTCGCCGGCCGTGAAGCCTTCGCGCGCGAGCTGCGCTGCAACGAGTCCGTTGCGCGACGCGTGACCGACATGCAGCGGCTTCGTCATCGTGCCGAAGTTCGCCTTCACGCCCGACGCGAACGACGCAGCGATCGACAGCGCCGTCGCCGTTTGCGACGCGTCGAGCCGCATCAGACGCGACGTGGCCGCGCAGGCGCCGAATACGCCGAGCGTCGCGGTCGGATGCCAGCCCTTGTCGTAGTGATGGAAGTTCACCGCGTGCGCGAGACGCGCTTGCGTTTCGAAGCCGGCGACATACGCGCTCACGAACTCACGGCCGCTTGCATGAACGTGTTCAGCCAGCGCAAAGAGCGCCGGCAGAATGGGCGCCGACGGATGGCCGCCGAGCGTGTTGCTGCAATCGTCGAAGTCGAGCGCATGCGCGGCCGTGCCGTTGACGAACGCCGCATCGGATGGCTTCATGCGCTCGCGTCGTCCGAACACCAGCGCATCACCCGCAGACGGCGACGCGACCGCATGCGCGAAACGCGTGCAGGGCTCGCTCGCGCCCGCAAGCGTCACGCCGACGGTATCGACGATGGCGATGCGCGCCCAGCGCAGCGCCTCGGGCGGCAGGTCTTCGAAACGGAATGCGGCGATCCTCTCGCCGAGCCATCGGGCGATCGTCATGCGTGTGCTCCTTGCAGCCGTGACGCTGCGGCGTCGAGCCAGTGAAGGTCCGCTTCCTCTTCAATGCGGTCGAGGCGGTCGAACAGCGGCGCGGCCGCACTGTCGAGCGTGCGCGTCATCCGCATGAATTTCGCGCGCAACTGCTCGCGCGAAAGCGGCGAACTCGGGCAGCCCGGAAAATCCGCGTGCGCTTCTTCGTAGCACGTGCCGTTGTCGAGCGTGATGCGCGTCGTCGTCGACAGCCCTTGCGCATCGGTTGCGACGACGCTCACGCGCTGCGCGAGTTCGCCGACGGCGGGATCGTCGAGTAGCCGCTTGCCGAACGTCGCGGGGTCGTCGGCGTCGTGCAGCAGCGCTCCGGCGACGCAGTACGGCACGCTGTACTGCGCGAGCGTCGAATCGGCCGGCGACTTGATGTCGTGATTCGCGGCGAGCCGCGCCGCGCCTTCGACGTGAATCGACGCGATGCGACGGACGTCGATATCGTGCGCGGCACGCAGACGCTGCGCCGAGTACACGGGCGTGTGCGCGACGATATGGCACGCGTAGCGCTTCAGGCAGAGCGTCTGCGTTTCGTAGCGCGTGCCGAGACCATCCGTCAGCAGCGCTACGTCGGAGCGCTCGCAATACGCGTGCAGAAAACCGTAGCGCCCTTCGAGTACGCTCGACGGGCCGTCGAAACCGGCACGCGCCAGTTGCACGGCGACGATGCCCGCCTGCGCCGCGCGCCCCAGATGCACGCGCTTGACGAGGCCGCCGTCGCCTGCCTTCGCGAATTCGAGCAGTCCACCGCCGAGCGAGCCCGCGATGCCGAGCGCGCGCCGCAGCACATCGCTGTCGACGCCCATCAGCTTGCCGGCGACGATCGCCGCGCCGAACGGGCCTGTCAGGCCCGGCGCGTGGAATCCGCGCGCTTCCGCTGAATGCTTCGTCGCCGCGCCGATCCGGAACAGCACTTCGATGCCCGCCACGAGCGCGCTCAGCACGTCGCGCCCCGATGCGCCCGATATCTGCGCGACGGCCAGCGCGGGCGGCACGAGCACTGCGCCAGGATGAACACCCACGCCGGGCTGCCGCAGACTGTCGAGCTCGGCGGCATGCACGAGCACGCCGCCCGCGAAGGCCGCCGCTTCGGCGCCATAGCGCGCATCGGCGATGCCGGGGACGGCGCACGGTCCAGGCGCCGCATCCGCGAGATAGCGGCGCACCGCTTCGCCCGCGGCCACTTCATGACCATAGACGGCCGCGCCGATCGCATCGATCAGGCAATCCTTCGCGAGCCGCACGACATCGGCGGGCAGTGCCTCGTATCGCAGGCCATGAGCGTAGTCCGCGAGCGCGTGAGCAGCCGTCGCCGTCGGATCGTGCATCGTGTCGTCTCTTTGCGTGACTGGCATGGCCCGTTAGCCTCGCGCTTCTTCATCGATGACGGAGCGATGGCGCGTCTCCGGCATCAGCAGATAGGTGACGAGCGATACGGCTGCGCACGCGCTCACGTAGTAGAAGAACCACGACTCATGACCCGCGTGCTTGAACTTCAACGCGAGGTATTCGGTCGTGCCGCCCATCACCGACGACACCACCGCAAACGGCAAACCGACGCCGAGCGCGCGCAGCTTCGCGGGAAAGAGTTCCGACTTCACGAGCCAATGTATCGACGAGAAGCCGCTCAGAATGCCGAGCGCCGCGAGATTCAGCGCGAATGCCGCCCATACGCTGTGCGTCGTGCCGAGCGCATGCATCAACGGCACCGTGCAGAACGTGCCGCCGATACCGAAGATCAGCATGACAGGACGCCTGCCGATGGCATCCGACAGCAGTCCATAAAGCGGCTGAAAGCACATGTAGATCACGAGTGCGGCTGTGGTGATGAGCGTCGCCGTGTTGCGGCTGAAGCCCGTCGTGTTGACCATGTACTTCTGCAAATAGATCGTGAACGTATAGAACGCGACCGTGCCGCCGATGCTGATGCCGATGGTCCACAGCGTCTGCATGCGATGGCGGATCAGCAACGCAACGAGACTGCCGCGCTCGGCTTCGCCGCGCTGCTTGCCCGCCCTGAGCGCATCGGCACGCTCGAACGCATCGGTTTCCGCGATGCCGCGCCGCAGATACAGCGCGAATACCGCGAGCGCGCCGCCGATCGCGAACGGAATGCGCCAGCCCCAGTCTTCGAGTTGCGCGGACGACAGCACGAGCCGTTGAAGCAGGAGCATCAGCGCAAGGGCCACGAGCTGACCCATCACGACCGTCACCTGCACGAAGCCGACGAAGAAGCCGCGCCGGCCCGCAGGCGCCATCTCGCTGAGATACGTCGCGCTCGTGCCCGCCTCGCCGCCCATGCTGAAGCCTTGCAGCAGCCGCGCGCAGATGAGCACGCCTGGCGCCGCGACGCCGATCGTCGCGTAGGTCGGCGTGAGCGCGATGATCAGCGAGCCGATGCTCATCATCGCCACCGATACGCTCAGCGCGACGCGCCGTCCGTGCCGGTCCGCGAGCGCGCCGATCGCCCAGCTGCCGAGCGGCCGCACCACATAGCCGATCGCAGCGACAGCGGCCGCGTTCAGCAATTGCGCCGTCTGATTGCCGCCCGGAAAGAATGCCTTGCTGAAGTAGATCGAGAAGATCGAGTACGCGAGAAAGTCGTACCACTCGATCACGTTGCCCGCGCTGCCGCCGATAATCGAGCGCAGGCGTTCCCGCCGCCCGGCGAGAGAGGCCCGTAGCGACAGATCGTGAGGCGTTGCGGCCATCCTGTGTCCCCTTGCGGCCGTCGGGCCGCTATTGTCTGGTGCCTGGATTGCTGCCTTGCTACTTTCCTGCCGTGTTGCGCGTGATGTTCTCGCGTTTGATGTGCTCGCGTGTGATGTTCTCGCGCCGCTAACCGTGCGACGCGAGCAAGCGCACGAGTTCTACTGCGTCGGCTTTTTCTTCGGCGTGCATGACCCAGTCCACGATGCGCTGGATCTGCTCGCCTTTGATGCGATGCGCCGCGAGCTTCGTCATCTTGCCGACGATTTCCGCCTCGCTCGCGAATGCGTGCTCGCTGCCGCGCTGCGACTGCACGGTTTCCTCGAGCCGCGCGCCGTCGCGCAGTATCACCTCGACGCTCACCGTATGGCGCGCGCCGCGCCCGAGCGCGGTGATCGACGGGTCTTCGAGCACCTGCACTCGGTCCGCCAGCGCCATGCGTTGAGGGTCGGCCACTTTGTCTTCGCTGAACTGGTCGACGAACACATCGCCTTCGAGCAACAGCGTCGCGACGCAGTACGGCAGGTTCAACTGCGCGGACGTCAGCCCCTGCGGCACGTAGCGCCAGCCGACATGATCGACCGTCACACGCGAGCCATGCACGACGATCGACTCCACGTCGTTCGCGCCGAACGGATGACGCGCCTGCATCGCGCGGATCGCATCGAGCGTCGTGTGATTGCTGCCCACGCACGAATAGAACTTCAGCGCGATGTTCATCGTCTCGAAGCGCTCGCCGAGGCCGTCGATCAGTTGCGTCAGATCGAAGCGGTCCGTCGATCGCGAGAATGTGCTGCAAAAACCGCCATACGGGTTCTCGAACACATCGACAATACCCGTGAAGCCGTTCCGCGCCAGCAGCGCGCCATACAGTCCGCTTTGCGCGGCGCGTCCCGCGTGCATGCGCTTGACCATCGCGCCGAACTGCGCGGCCATCAGGCCCGCCGACTGCGTGCCGCCGATGCCGAGCGCGTGCACTGTCTGCGCGGTATCGAGACGCAACGCGGCCGCCGCGCCCGCCGCAGCCGAAAACACGCCGACCGTCGCGCCCGAATGCCAGCCCTGCGCGATATGTTCGGGGCCCATGCACATGCCGACGCGCGGCCCTACTTCATAGCCCGCGACGCAAGCGCGCAGAAAGTCGCGGCCACTCATGCGCGCGTCGGCGGGCAGTGTCTCGGCAACGGCGAGCACGGCGGGCAACGTCACTGCGCCGACGTGCAGCACGCCCGCGCGATGAACGTCGTCGAGCTCGAAGCTCTGGATCATCGTCCCGTTGACGAGCGCCGCATGTGGCGCGGACAGTTTCAACGGCATGCCCCACACATTGCAGCCCTGCGTCGTATCGATACTCGCGAGCGTGTCCGAAAGGATGCGGCTCCATTCGAGGCCCGAGCCGAACAGGGCGCAGCCGAGCGAATCGAGAATCAGCAGCTTGATGCGAGCGCGCACTTCGTCGGGAATCGCTTCGTAACGCAATCCCGCGACGAAGGCCGCGACGCCGCCGGTATAAGGGTTTGTGCCGATGTCGTTGTGCTGGTTCATCGCGTGTCAGGCGCAATGGCGCTAGTAGTGGGTTTGAGCCGGGCATGCTGCTTTGCTGTCACCCAGTATCCGCACGCGCCAAGGGTTTGTGAATTGCGTGCGGCGCGATTATTATTGCCTCACATGCAATAGTCGATAGTGTGTGAATCGCCAAAGTCCGGTCCCAACCAGGCCCACCGTCAGGCTCCCATGATTCGCTACCCCGGCGTCGATCTCGATGCGCTTCGCGCTTTTGTTGCAGTCGCTTCGCACGCGTCGTTCAACGATGCGGCGATCGAACTGAACCTGTCCGCGTCTGCGCTGACGCGACGCATCAAGCGGCTCGAAGAAGCGCTCGACCTGATGCTCTTCGAGCGCACGACGCGCACGGTCTCGCTCACGTCATCGGGCGAACTGCTCTTGCCGCGCGCGCAAAGCGTGCTGCGCGAACTCGACGCGTCGTTGCAGCTCGTCACCGAGGCCACGCGCATTCGCGCAGGTCAATTGACGATTGCGTGCATTCCCACTGTCGCGAAGTTCCTGCTGCCGAAGATCGTCGGCAGCTATCACCGCAAGCGGCCTGAGGTGCGGCTGAGGCTGATCGAAGCCGATCTTTCGACGGTCGCGCGTCGCGTCGCCGATGGCGACGCGGAATTCGGCATCGCGTTTCTCGTCAACGAAACGCCGGAACTGGCAATCGACGAGTTGCTGGTGGACCCGTATGTATTGGCATGCCCCGCCGATCATCCGCTTGCGAAAAGCGAGCACGTCGCGTGGCGAGAACTGAGACCGTGGCCGCTGATCGTATCGGGCACGACGAGCGGCAATCGCCGGATGCTCGATGCCGCATTGCGCGACATCGACTGGCGCCCGGACCGGCTGATCGAGATCGAGCATCTGACGACGTCGCTCGGACTCGTCGAAGCCGGACTCGGCATCTCGATCATTCCGCGTTGCGCAGCGCCACGCGACCCTCAATCGAGAATCGCGATCCGTCCGCTCGTCGAGCCGACGGTTGCACGCACAATCGGCTTGATCCGCCGACGCGATGCGACGTTGCCTGCCGTCGCGCGCGATTTTCGTCTGACGCTGCGCAGAATGGCGCCGCTTGATCCGGCGTGGATGCAGCCCGAGTGATTGCGTTTGGTTAAGGGGCACGAGTGCGCACCGCTCGAACGGGCGCAGTCTCTGCTCGTCGAGTCACGCAAAACTCACCGAAATGAAGCACATTTCGCACTAACACTGTGCATTGTGTCGCTAAGTCTGGTTCCCCAAATAATTTTTGCTGCGCAACAGGCAAATTGGCGCAATACTGAGTCGCCCGCTTCTTCTCGCGGGTTTGCACTCATTAAAGAGGCCTACTCAAGCAGGCCTTGTCCCGCAGTAGATCGACTCACGTGAAACGGCAATCAGGTCATGGAACTTTGCGATGAATGCTCTACGCTCCAGGGATGCTCCGCTGACAGGATCAGGGAAGAAGGACTAACGCTGATCGGCGTCGGTGAATGCGAAGGCGTAGTGGCGATCGAGCACTACCGTTGTGAAAAGTGCCGCGCGCTACTGGTTCGGCAACTCCGCGGATGTTCGGCCGAGCAGGTCTGGACCGCGTTTTCCTAGTCCGCGTTTTTCTAGGCCGCGGGCCAGCTTTTCAACACGGCCGCCACCAATTGACGAAGCTGCCGACGCGTAGCGCCTCCCCTCGCCTGAACGGCCAGCCCCTGAATAAACGTCGATATGAAAGTGGCCGCATCGTGACTGGTCATGCCCTCCGGAAGCGGCCCCGCGTGCTTCACTGACTCGAAGCGCTCGCGCAGACGCCGCTCGAAAGCATTGCGGCTCTCCGACAATTCATCGCTCAGCGGGCGCGCATCCGCGCTACACGCAAGCGCGGCAAACGTCACGAGACATCCTGACGGCGTGTTCTTCCCTGTGTGAAGCACGACCATTCCCTCAAGCAGGGATTCGGCGATCAACCTGGGTGTCGGCTGCGCCAACGCATGTTCACGGAACGCCAGATGGTGGTCGTGGTAGCGATCGACCACCCGACGAAAGAGTCCCTCCTTGCTTTCGAACGCCTTGTACAAGCTGGACTTCGTGAGCCCCGTTGCATCCTGGAGATCCGCTAGCGACGCGGCGTCGTAGCCTTTCTCCCAAAAGACGTGCAGGGCTTTCTCCAGAACATGATCTTCGTCGAACTCTCGCGGGCGTGCCATTTCAGTTTCCTCTGACAGACCATTATTGTAGACCAAACGGTTTACAACGAAGGATTGCCTCGCTACCGCCCGGCTGGCCAACAGCTCGGGACTCGTTCGATGAAACCGCACGACCTCGTGAGTTCCTTCGAACGACATTCGAAACCGTCTGGTCCATAATTCTCGCAATCGTCACCGGCCGTGACGTCAACCATGGAGCGGATCATGTCGCAAGGTTTTGAAGGAACCCGTGTCGCAGTCGTCTACCACAGCGGTTATGGACACACGAAGAAGGTCGCAGAAGCGGTGGCCCGAGGGGCAGCCAGCGTCGAAGGGACTGAAAGCCTGCTGATCGGTGTGGAGGATATCGACGCATATTGGTCCATCCTCGAACAGGTGGACGGAATCATCTTCGGCGCTCCCACGTATATGGGCAGCGCGTCTGCAGAATTCAAAAAATTCATGGACGCGACGTCCCGCAATGTCTTTGCAAAGGGAAGCAAATGGGCCGACAAGGTCGCAGCCGGTTTCACCAATGCGGCATCGCGTTCCGGCGACAAACTGGCCACACTTCAGCAGATTGCGATCTTCGCCGCGCAGCATCGGATGCACTGGGTGAACCTGGGCCTGCCGCCAGGACACAATCATTCGCAATCGACGGAAGACACGTTGAACCGGCACGGCTTTTTCCTTGGTGCGGCCGCGCAATCGAACGCCGATGAGAGCGCCGACGTTACCCCACCCGACGCGGATTTGCGCACGGCGGAATTTCTCGGCGCCCGCGTCGCCGAAGTGGCCTCGCAACTTGCCGCAGGCCGCGCAATGCTGAACGCTGCCGTTGCGGCAGCGTAAAGATCCATCCAGACTCAGGAGCCTCACCATGACTCAGAACATTTCATTCATTGTCCATCTGCCCGGCAAGCCCGAGGCACGCGAAGAACTTTACTCGAGCCTCATCAAGGTGCTCGACGAAATGTCGAATGAACCGGATTTCGTGAACACATACCTGCATCGATCCGCCGATGACCCCGACACGCTCGTGCTTTATGAAACCTGGGCGTGCAGCGCACAATACTTCATGGAGCATCATCTGAAGAAGCCGTACCGGGTCAACTACGAAGGCAAGCTCAAGGGCCTTCTGAAGTCCGAGAGGACGTTCGAATGGCTCGATCTTGTCAAAGGCTACGAACGCAAAGACAAGTAAGTTTTTATTGAAGCTCTATAGCCGGAAGCTGGCACGGTTTCGCAAGCCCGCTTCTGGCAAGCATCTCTCTCGCGTACTCACGGCCGTTCAGGTCCGAAATCGCGCTCGCAACGCAGATAGTCGGAAACCACTGAAGCAAGAATCATCCGGTCATGGTTCGCCGGAAAGAAGGACGGACTCGCCCGAGGCCGAAACACCGGATCGCCACGCCAGATCGGCATGCCGCTCAGTACACAAAAAGCGTCCACACGCGCAAGCCCTATTCGTCAGACCTGGTCCGCATAGTGGCCTGAGCGCGGATCGCTCCAGCACACGCTGAGCGACTTCGACGACAGCCGTTCGAGAATGGAAACATGCGAAGGCGGCGGTTCGACATCGACCGGTTTGAACGCCTGCCTTGATGGTCTCCGCCTCGAACGCAACTTCTTCCTCGGAACGTACCGCGCCCCGATCGTCGCTTCGAGCGTGTCGGGCTCCGGCATCAATATGCCGACTAGCGCGCGTCGAACGATGTCGTCATCAGCTTGGCTGGTCATCCATTCGGCTCCGTCTCTACCTGCAAACTCTGAACCAGGAAAAGTCACCACCGTCGTTCGACAATCGATACGAATCGAATTGATGCAGTGAACTCTGCGTGCATTGTGAACCCTTCGGTCCACAATGTAAACGCCAACCTTGCTGAATGCGGCCCTTGACTGATGCACCGCGCACGAAGTCGATTCTCACGAAACCACGTTCGATAATCCGGAACGTTTCCTTCGATACCCTCGCATTTACTTCTGAACCGATAAGTCCATAATCGTTGCGACACGTCGCGATGCGAATGCATACAAGCAGTCTTTGTGGCAAAAAATGATGAATCCCTTTGCCTGCCTGTTCGACTGCACATTGGCATCGCGTGCGCGGAGTCGTAGCAGCGAACGCTGCTGCGGATCATCACTGGCATCGATGCTTCGTTCGGTGCTTCTATTCGACAGGAACGGTCATGGAGAAGCTAACAAGCAAGCGTGCGAAGGTAAACGGCGTAACACTGCACTACGTTACGGCGGGGAATCCCTCTGGTCCCGTGGTCCTCGCGATGCACGGATGGCCTCAGAACCATAGGGAATTCATTCCGATCATCGACGCACTGGGCAAGGAATATCGGTTCATTGCCCCAGACCTGCGTGGGTACGCGGACAGCGACAAGCCGTTTTCCGGCTACGAGCCGAAAACGATCGCTCAGGACATGATCGAACTGCTCGAAGTGGAAGGCATCGACCGCTTTCATATTTTGAGCCACGATCTGGGCGGTCCGCCGTCGGTGGCGCTCGCGTACATGGCCGGCGATCGCGCTATATCGCTGTCCACGATCGAGACACCGTTCTTCGGACTCGACTTCCCCGGATATGTCGACCCGCGCATGCCGTACTGGCATCTCGGCATGCATATGAACATGGACATCACGCGCTTTCTTGTCGAGGGACGAGAGGAGCAATATCTGCGCCATTTCTTCCGCGACTTCGCCTACAACCCCCACGCAATGCCCGAAGAGGAAGTGGCGCTTTATGTCATGCAGATGAAGCAGCCTGGAAATCTTCGAGCGAGCCTCAATCACTACGGCTACATTCCTCAAATGGCCGAGCAGACAGCAGAGCTCGCGAAAGAGAAGCTGAAAATGCCGATGCTCGCGTGGGGTGGAAGCCACTCCTTTGGATCGCACTGCTTCGATAGCGCGAAGGCAATCTCTGTCAACGCGAGTGGCGGCGTGATCGAAGAATGCGGCCATTGGGTCTTCGAGGAGAAGACGCAATTCATCTCCGAAGAACTGCAAGCGTTCTGGAAACGCGCCGGCCGGGAGCAAGCATGACTTTGCAGCCGAAAGCAGGCGACGCATGGCCGTTCGGGATAAACCGTGTCGATCACACTGGAATAACCGTTTCGTCGCTTAAAGCGTCGCTCGATTTCTGGGTCGGCGTTCTTGGATTTCAGCATCTCTACACATGGGACTTCAAGAACGATGCATTTATCGAGAATCTCGTCGCGGTTGAAGGCGCTTCGCTGAGCCTTGCGATGGTCGAAGGCTACGGACACAAGATCGAACTGTTGCAGTACTACTCGCCCGCCAACCGAAAGACCGTCGACGCGCGTGCGTGCGATGCAGGCTTTATCCACATCGCAATGTATGTCGATGACCTCGACGCGCTGCTTGAACGGATCAAGGAAGATGGATGGCTGCCCGTCGGGCCGCCACAACGCGTCGAAGGCGGTGAGCGCGATGGTTTGAGGCTTGTCTATGTCCGAGGTCCGGACGGCGTGACGCTCGAATTTCTGCAGCCGCCAGCACACAAGAAATTCACGGCTCGATCTGAGTTCACGCCAGAGGTAGGTTGATACTGACAAACGTGGAAATGGTGCTCGCAACCGTGGTTGCGAGCACTTTCTTTTTCCGGGCCCGAGAACGATTACATCGGCGATGTGTTTCGCACTGCTCCATCGCAATTGCTCTGCATTACCCAGCATCCGGTTATGAGCTAGCTCAAAGCCTCTTCCCAACGTGCCACTTCACGCGTTAGCCGTCCCCCTCCAAAGGGCGGGGGACTAAAACAGACAAAAGCCGTAGGATGCATGCACCCCTTCGCAGGAGACGTCGCAATGTCTTGCTCATGTGACTCATATCCCTGTCGAACTAGCGGTCCTCAGCGGCCCATCAGGCGCTCAAGTGCCATATCGCCGCTCGATCCGTTCCTGTGGCCCCCTTGCAAAGAAGGTGGCTGGAACAGTTGAGCACTATCGGCAATGGCTTAATACATCAACAAAAATTCGTCGGCACCGATTGACCGCGTCACCCGGTATACGACATTGCCATCTTGCCTTGCCAGTCCGCCGCTGCGGCGGTGATGAAGCAGTGACCACTTTTGAAAACGTGGAGGAGATGCGCTTGCCGAATTCAATACCCACCCCTTGATCTGCGTTCGACCGCTTTGATTCAGGATGCGCTTCTGATCCGATCGACAGCACGATTTCTACTCACCCCATTCGCCTTTTTCCGCTGTGCCTTCTCGACACGGCAAGACGCAACGGCGGTGAACGTTCATTCTGACTTTCACGGAGTACTGCACTACTGCAGTTTGAACATGGCCCGACCCAGAATCCAATTTGATATTTCGGCGGACGAACGTGAGCAACTCCTCGCGATGGTCCACACGCAAAACCACCCTCCCTCATGGAGACTTCGCGCGAAGATCCTGCTGATGGCGGCTGACGGTCATTCGAACAATGACATCAGCAGCGAGTGTTCGATAACGTCGGCGGCCGTAACATACTGGAAGAGGCGGTTCCTCGCGGGTGGGCTCAATGGGCTCGTCAACGGGTCCGTCGACGGCCGCTACGATCTCCGTCCCGACAAGGAGGCGCTGCAAATCGAGCAGGTGTGTAACGCTTGGATCAGCGCTCACTACACGCGCAGCGAATCCAGCTAATTCAAAGACGGGAATGGATCGCTAGAAATAGCGACCCATTCCGCGCATCGCATCGACCGGATGCCCCTTTTCCCGCTCCCTTCAATCGGTCGAATACCCAATAGTCGTCGCGACGGCGCCTTCGAATCCCGCGCGTTCCCTCAAAAGCACAAAGTAGCGACTACCTCTTTTTATGGGGGGGATGGGGCACTCCGTAGTCCTTTTGCCACGCCGCCCCATAAAGTTTTTTTCACGCCTCCGATAGCCTTCTTATGGCGTCAGGCACCCGAGCAGCAGATGCATCGCCCAGCCGATATGGCCGTCCGGTCGCACGATCCACACCGATCCGCCAACTGCACGTTAGTGCTGCACGCCCCAGCGCCGCACGGTGACGCGTTCGAGCGTATCGAACACCAGATGCTCGACGAGCAAGCCGATTGCGATGACGGCAACGAGGCCCGCAAACACGCGATCCGTGTAAAGCTCGTTGCGGTTCTGGAAGATGTACCAGCCGAGTCCGCCTTGCCCCGCACTCGCGCCGAACACCAGTTCGGCCGCAATCAGCGTGCGCCATGCGAAGGCCCAGCCTACGCGCAAGCCCGCCACGATCGATGGCAACGCGGCCGGCACGAGAATCAGCAGCACCTGGCGCAGACCCTTGAGGCCGTAGTTGCGCCCCGTCATCCTCAGCGTTTCGGGCACGCCGAGAAAGCCCGTGTACATGCTGAGCGCGAGCGGCCACAACACGGCATGAACCAGCACGAACAGCAGGCTCCACGTACCGAGGCCGAACCAGAGCAACGCGATCGGCAGCAGTGCGATAGAGGGCAGCGGATTGAACATCGCGGTGAGCATCGACAGCAGATCGCGGCCGATGCGCGTCGATACTGCAAGCGACGTCAGCGCGAACGCGAGCAGCGCGCCGATCGCATAGCCGCGCAGCAGCACCGACAGCGAGATCGCCGTCTTCGAGAGCAGTTCGCCCGATGCGATGCCCTGCACGAACGCCGTCAGCGTCGTGCCGAAGGTGGGCAGCAACAGGTCGTTGGCAACCGCGCGCGCGGTCACTTCCCAAACGGCGATCAGCACCGCCGCGATGAGAATGCGCCGGCACCACGCGGCATCCCATACGCGCCGAAGCGGCGGCACGGGCGTCGTTTCAGTCGGCGAGCCCTGTCCTTCGAGTGGCCGCTCGTACTCGGGACGCACGGGCGGAACAAGGCCGGTCTTCGCGGGCGTGCTCATGCGTGGTCCTCCTGCGGCGTCAATGCATCCGCATCGAACAGCAGACGATGAATGCGCGCGACGCTTTGCTGGAAGTCATGTCGCCCGATGCTGTCGCCGATGCTTTGCAGCGAATACTGGTGGCTGTTCAACTCGGCACGCACGCGGCCCGGGTGCGGCGACAACAGCAAAATGCGATTGCCGACGATCAACGCTTCCTCGATCGAATGCGTGACGAAAAGCAGCGTGAAGCGCGCGTCATCCCATAGCCGCAGCAGTTCTTCCTGCATCTTGCGGCGCGTCAGCGCATCGAGCGCGGCGAACGGCTCGTCCATCAGCAGGACGCGCGGCTGCATCGCGAGCGCGCGCGCAATCGCCACGCGCTGCTTCATGCCGCCCGATAGCGTGTGCGGATAGGCATCGGCGAAATTCGCGAGGCCGACCTTGTCGAGATAGTGCAGCGCGCGTTCCTTCGCTTCGGAGCGCGCGCAACCGCGCGCGACCCGCAGCGGGAACGCGACATTCTCGACCACGGTTTTCCACGGCGGCAACTGATCGAATTCCTGGAACACGACGACGCGATCCGCGCCGGGTCCACGCACCCGCTCTCCATCGAGCGTGATGGTTCCGGTGACAGGCTCGATGAATCCCGCGATGGCCTTCAGCAAGGTCGACTTGCCGCAACCCGACGGACCCAGCAGCACGAAACGGTCCGCTCCGTACACGTCGAAGCTGACGTCGCGAGTCGCGCGCACGATCCGCTCGTGCGTGCGGTATTCGAGGTTCACGCGATCGACGGCGAGCAGGCGCTCACTGTACACGGCGCCGCTTCGATCCGCAGCGGCTGCGTTCGACGCGGCTCGCGCATCCCGCGAGTCCGCCGATGCGCTTCGCTGCGATGCGCGCGGCGCGATCCGGTCTTGTGTCGTGGCAGCGTTCACGATGGCAACTCCAGCAGACAAAACGACAACATACGGGCAAGCTCGCGCGGCACCAACCGACGAATGTGAATATTCAAAGTAGCCGTCCGCATAAGCATCGAAAGCGATGCAGCCGCGAGGCGCACGCATCGCACGCGCATGACGGTCAGCTTCCGCCCGCCGTCGCGGGATCGTCGAAGAAGTAGTCGCGCCAGGACTTCGGCTCGTTGCGGATCGCGCCGACGCGATACATGAACTGCGCAAGCCCGAATGTGTTCTGCGGCGCGATCTTGAACTGCACTTGTGGATCGCGAAGTATTTTCAGCAGCAACGCGCGGTCGATCTTCGAGTCGTTGACGCGAATGTAGATGTCGGCGGCCAGCTCCGGGTTCGTCGAGATCAGATGCGCCGCTTGCGCGAGCGCGGCCACGAACGCGTGATAAGTCTTCGGATTGTCGCTGCGGAATTTCTCCGTCGCGTAAAGCACGGTCGCCGAACTCGGGCCGCCGAGCACATCGTAGGAGTTCAGCACGATATGGGCCTTCGGGTTCTGCGCCAGTTCCTGCTGCTGGAACGGCGGATTGCCGAAGTGCGCGGTGATCACGCTGCTGTTCGCAATGATCGCGGCCGTCGCGTCCGGATGCGGGATGGCCTGCGTGAAACCGTCGATCCTGTCGAACGCCTTGTCGCCCCATTGCTTCGCGGCCGCATACTGCAACACGCGCGATTGAACCGACACGCCGACGGCGGGCAACGCGATGCGGTCCTTGCTCGTGAAATCGGCGATGGTCTTCACGTTCGGATTGTTGCTGACGAGGTAGTACGGCAGATTGCCGAGCGACGCGACGCCCTTCACGTTCTGGCGTCCGCGCGTTCGATCCCATACCGTCAGCAGCGGGCCGACGCCCGCACCAGCGATATCGATCGACCCCGACAGCAGCGCATCGTTGACGGCCGCGCCGCCCGACAGCCGCACCCAGTCCACCTTGATATCGAGTCCGTCCTTGCGGCCTTCCTGTTCGATCAGATGCTGATCGCGCGCGACGTTGAGCAGCAGATAGACGACGCCGAACTGCTCCGCGATACGAATGTGCCCTTCGGCCAGCGCATCTTGCGGCAAGCCGAGCGCGCTCACGCCGACGACGGTCAAAGCGGCAGCGGCGATGCGACGCGCACGACGGATGAGCGCGGCCCATGCCGCGCGATAAATGTGCAACATGAAATTCCTCGTAGATGAATGGCGGTGGACGCGAAGCCGGTCTCGATGTCCGCACAACGGTTCTAGAGCGGCGTGTCGCCTTCGATCGTCGTGCGATAGAGCTTGCGGCGCAGATGATCGGGCGTGCCCGCGGCGAGGTGCATTAGTGAGCGGTTGTCCCAGAACACCAGATCGTGCGCTTGCCAGCGATGCCGGTACAGATGCTCGGCACGCACGCTGTGCGCGAAGAGTTCGTCGAGCAGGGCTCGGCTTTCGTCTTCAGGCAAGCCGACGATGCGCGTCGTGAAATGTTCGCTGACGAAGAGCGCCTTGCGGCCCGTTTCCGGATGAATGCGCACCACCGGATGCACGACGGGCTTGACCTGCGCGACCTGCTCGGCCGACAGATCCGGACGCCACGGACTGCGCGCCTGCAACTCCGCATAGCGCGCGAGGTATGTGTGCTCCGCGTGCCTGCCAACGACTGCCTCGCGCAAATGCGCGGGCAGCGTGTCCCACGCGAGATGCATGTTCGCGAACAGGGTATCGCCGCCCTCGGACGGAAGCTCCTGCGCGTGCAACAGCGAGCCGAGACTCGGCTTCTCCTTGTACGACAGATCCGAGTGCCAGAAATGGCCGGCGTCGCCGAGACCGATCGGCTTGCCGTTCTCGACGATGTTCGACACGATCAGCACTTCGGGATGATCCGCGAGCGCGAACTGATACAGCACATGAATCTGCAACGGCCCGAAGCGGCGGCTGAACGCGATGTGTTCTTCGGGTGTGATGTGCTGATCGCGAAACACGAGCACGTGATGATCGAGATGCGCACGACGGATGCGCGCAAAGTCCGCATCGGAAGGCGGCTCGCTTAACGACAGACCGATCACTTCGGCGCCGAGCGGCGCGTCGAAGGGACGAATCTCGAATGACTGCGCGTGAGCGTCGCGCGAATCCGCGCGGTTCACGCTGGTTGCTCGCTCGCTTGCGATGCTGATGAGGTCGGGTGCGGTGCTCGTCACGAGAAGATGCCCAGTGTCTGATCGGGATCACCAATGTAGGGCCTCGCTCGCGCAGGGGTCAACGAATCAAAGCCGATACCCTTATCTGCGTCAGTCATAAAGCGATGGCACGCAGGCGGCTCATACGCGTAGGTGGCGGGCTGTTCGTCGTTAGGGACCAGATAGTTCAGATCGGCCTCGATCGACGACGGCCGGCCGTTCGATGACGACTTCGCTGATGATCCGTCACTCGGGTTCTATTTCGCCGATCATGTAAAACATGTCGAGCGTGTATCCCATGTTGAAGTAGCCAGCACGTGCATAAGCGGCGATACGCTCGAGGCGCTCGGCATCGTCGGGTGGCGAGTGCCTGTCATGCGTGTCTTTATGATGCGTCTCTTTGTGGCGGGCCGCGACGCGTCGCGGCTTCGTATGCAGCCGGTTCCGCACGGATTCGAACGGCTCGAAAACGGCATGACGGTAAAACGCTGCGAGGTTCATCGACATGATGCGTCCTCCTGCTTGTGGCGTCGTCATTGAATCTAGTGGGTGGCGCGTCCAGGTGCAAACAAGCATTCGTGCGTTGCTTTGCAACGCGCGCGGGATGCGCTGCGTCGAGTGCCGCAGCGCGTGCCGTGGTGTCGTGGTGTCGCAACTCGTGATTCGCTGCTTTCGATATGCGCAAACATTGGTTGGATTCGCGCCCCCGCCGACTTAACGTCATGGGTCTGACGCGCCCGATCGCGGCGTGAGCGGTTCGTGCCAACTGCGCGGCGCAGTCCGGCAAACGGCATTCCTCACAGACATGACAGACATCAGCGACAGATGAGCAAACACGACGAAACATCCATCGATACCCATCCCGCCGATCTGCGCAAGCGACGGCTCTTGCAGCGCGCCGCCGTCGGCCTGACGGGCGCCGCGCTCGGCGGCATATTCGGACCGTTCGCGAGCGGCGCCGCGCATGCGCAAGGCGCGAGCAACCGGCTGCGAATCGGTTATCAGAAGTACGGCAACTTCGTCGTGCTGAAGGCGCGCGGCACGCTCGAAAAGCGGCTTGCAAGCCAGGGCGTGACCGTCCAATGGCTCGAATTTCCCGCCGGACCGCAGTTGCTGGAAGGACTGAATGCAGGCGCCGTCGACGTCGGCACCGTCGGCGAGACGCCGCCTATTTTTGCTCAGGCGGGCGGCGTCGACTTCGTGTACATCGGCAGCGAACCGTCCGCGCCGCAAGGCGAAGCGATCGTCGTGCCGCACGATTCGCCGATCCGCTCGGTTGCGCAGCTACGCGGCAAGAAAGTCGCGCTCAACAAGGGCTCGAATGTCCACTTCCTGCTCGTGAAGGCGCTCGAAAAAGCGGGGCTCGCGTACACCGACATCCAGCCCGTCTATCTGACACCCTCCGATGCGCGCGCGGCCTTCGTGCAAGGCAGCGTGGACGCGTGGGTGATCTGGGACCCGTATCTCGCGGCGATCGAACGCCAGGGGAATGCGCGCACCCTTGCCTATGGCGACGGACTCGTGCGCAATACGCAGTACTACGTCGCGGCCCGCAAATTCGCCGCTGCACAACCGCAAGTGCTGCGCACGCTGCTCGAAGAAGTGAACGGCATCGACGGCTGGGCGCACGACAACATTCCCGAAGTGGCCGCGCTGCTGTCGCCGCTTGTCGGGCTCGATACGGCCACGCTCGAAGTCGCGCTCAAACGCACCGGCTACGGCGTGCAGCCGATCACGGACGCGACGCTCGCGTATCAGCAGCAGATCGCCGATACGTTCAGCGCGCTCAAGCTGATTCCCGGCAAGCTGACCGTCGCGGACGCGCGCTGGAAAACCGGCTGAACGCAGCCGGCTCCAACGCGCGGGCGCATCGATATGGCGGTCCGCTCAGAAGCCCGCTGCGAGACCGTCGCGGCGGCTGTCGCTCGCGGCCACATAGCCGCGCTCGGGCTCGTTGCGGTCGAGCTTCCAGATGAACTGGCCCGAGCCGAAATCCATATAAGGATCGTCGATCGACTTGATCGTGTGGCCGAGCCCTTCGAGCGCGCGCGTCGTGTTGCGATCGAGCGTCGATTCGACGTCAATCGTGAAGTCGCGGTTGACCTTCCAGCGCGGCGCGTCGCACGCGGCCTGCGGCTGCTGGCCGTAGTCGAGCATGCGCACGACTGTTTGCAGATGGCCTTGCGGCTGCATATCGCCGCCCATCACGCCGAAGCTCATCACGGCTTCCTGCCTGCCATCCACCTGTTGCGTGAGGAACGCGGGAATGATCGTGTGGAAAGGCCGCTTGCCGCCTTCGACGACATTCGGCGACTTCGGGTCCATCGAGAAACCGTAACCGCGGTTCTGCAGCGAGATGCCGCTGTCCGGCACCACGACGCCCGAGCCGAAGCCCATGTAGTTCGACTGGATGAAGCTGACCATCATGCCGCGCTCGTCGGCCGCCGACATGTAGATCGTGCCGCCCGACTTCGGCATGCCGAAGCCGAAATGCGTCGCGCGCTTCGGATCGATCAGCTTTGCGCGCGACTTCAGATACGCGTCGTCGAGCATTTGCGCGGGCGTCACTTCCATCGAACGCGGATCGGCGACGTAGCGATACACATCGGCGAACGCGAGCTTCATCGCCTCGATCTGCAAGTGCTGCGATTCGATGCCGTCCACTTTCATCGAGCCCATGTCGAACTGCTCGAGAATGCCGAGCGCGATCAGCGCGGCGATGCCCTGCCCGTTCGGCGGAATCTCGTGCACCGTATAGCCGCGATACTGCTTGCCGATCGGCTCGACCCAGTCGGGCTGATAGTTGCGCAGATCGTCGAGCGTCATCGCGCCGCCGCATTCGCGCGAAAACGCCGCGATGCGCTCGGCGATCTCGCCTTCGTAGTACGCGCGCGGGCCCTTTTCGGCGAGCACGCGCAGCGTCTTCGCGTGCCCCGGCATCTTCACCAGTTCGCTCATTTCGGGCGCGCGGCCGCGCGGCATGAACGTATCGGCGAAACCCGGCTGACTCTTCAGTTCGGGCACGGCGGCGGCCCACTTGCGCGCGACGATGCCCGCCACCGCGTGGCCGCGCTCGGCGATCTCGATCGCTGGCTCCATCAGGTCCGCGAACGGCAGCGAGCCGAACTTCTTGTGCAGCGCTTCCCAGCCCGCGATCACGCCCGGCACCGTCACCGTGTCCCAGCCGCGCACGGGGTGCTCGGCGAGGCCGTTGTTCTCGCCGTACTTGCGCTTGAAGTAATCGACGTTCCATGCGGCGGGCGCGACGCCTGATGCATTCAGCCCATGCAGTTTCTTGCCGTCCCACACGAGCGCGAACGCATCGCTGCCCAAGCCGTTCGACACCGGCTCGACGACCGTGATGGCCGCAGCCGCCGCGATTGCGGCATCGACGGCATTGCCGCCTTTCCACAGCATCCGCAGACCGGCCTGCGCGGCGAGCGGCTGCGAAGTCGAGACGATGTTGCGCGCGAACACAGGCATGCGCGTCGTCGGATAAGGGTTCTGCCAGTTGAAATTTGTCATGCCTTCACTCTAGAGGTTGACCACGGCCCTGTCGAAAGCGACACGGCCACGGAAAGAAATCAGGATTCGCGCGGATCGAGCGCGTCGCGCAGACCGTCGCCGAGCAGATTGAAGCCGAGCACGGCCAGAAAGATCGCGATGCCGGGAAAGATCGACATCCACGGCGCCTGGCTCACGAAGTCCTTCGCGGTGTTGAGCATCGATCCCCACGACGGCGCGGGCGGCAATTGTCCGAGCCCGAGGAACGACAGGCTCGCTTCGGCGATGATCGCGCTCGCCACCGTAAGGCTCGCCTGCACGATGATGGGCGGCAGCACGTTGGGCAGAATGTACCGCAGGATGATGCGCGGATGATCGAGGCCGATCGCGCGCGCGCCTTCGACATACTCTTCGGCCTTCACGCTGATCGCCTGTCCGCGCGTGAGGCGGATGAAGCGCGGCATCGCCGAAATGCCGATCGCGGCCATCGCGTTCGTGAGGCTCGGCCCGAGGAACGCGGAAAGCGCGATCGCGAGAATCAGGAATGGAATGGACAGCAGCGCATCGGCGACGCGCGAGATCGCGCCGTCGACGAGCTTGCCGAAATAGCCGGCGAGCAGCCCGAGCGGCACGCCGAGCACGACGGCAATGCCGACGGACACGACGCCCGCGAGCAGCGACGCGCGCGCGCCGTACAGCAGACGGCTCAGCACGTCGCGGCCGAGTTCGTCGGTGCCGAACCAGTGAGCCGCCGACGGCGCCTGGCGCACGGTCATGAAGCTCGCCTGCACGGGGTCGTACTGCGTGAGCCACGGCGCGAACACGGCCATCACGACGACGAGTGCCACCAGCAGCGCGCCGAATACCGCGGCGCGGTTGCGCATGAAGCGCACGAGTCCACGGCGCTTGCGGCGCGGCAGCGTTGCGGCGGACGATACGGATGGGGCATCGAGAGGAGTAGCCATCAACTGCGCCTCAGTCGGGGGTTCAGCAGGATGTACAGCACATCGGCGCACAGATTGACGACGATGAACGCGAGCGCCGTCACGAGCACGACGCCTTGCACGACGGGATAGTCGCGGTTGAACACGGCATCGACGACGAGCTTGCCGAAGCCCGGAATCGTGAAGACCTGCTCGGTCAGCACGGCGCCCGCGAGCAGTTCGCCGAACAGCAGCGCGAGCACGGTGACGATCGGGATCAGCGCGTTGCGGAATGCGTGCTTGACGACCACGGCGCCGCGCAGCAGCCCCTTCGCGCGCGCGGTGCGGATGTAGTCGGTGCGCAGCACGCCGAGCATCGCGCTGCGCGTGTGGCGCATCAGTTGCGCGCCGAGCGCGGCGCCGAGCACGAACGCGGGCATCAGCATCGTCTTGATGCTGAGCCAGAAGTCCTCGCCCGGCGACACGTAGCCCGACGACGGCAACAGATGCCAGCGCACCGACACGATGAAGATCAGCATGATGCCGAGCCAGAAGTTCGGTATCGACATGCCGGACAGCGCGAAGATGTTCGCGGCGTAGTCGAGCGGTCCACCTCGGCTCGCCGCCGAGATCACGCCCGCCGGTATGCCGATGCCGATGGCGAGGATCATCGCCATGATCGCGAGCTGTATCGTGACGGGCAGCTTCTGTGCGATCAGCGAGCGCACGGGCACGTCCGTGAGCAGCGACGCGCCCAGGTCGCCGTGCGCGACGTCGCGCATCCACAGCGCGTACTGCGTGGGCACGGGTTGATCGAGGTGATACTTGACCCGCAGCGTCGCGATGAGTTGCGGGTCCTGGTCCTCGCCCGCCATCGCCATGACGGGGTCGCCCGGCAACAGCTTCTGCAGGCCGAAGATCAGCATCGACACCAGGATCAGCGTCGGCACGGCCACGAGCATGCGATTGGCGATGATCCGCAGCATGGCGCTCAGCCTTTCATCGAAACGCCGCGCAGGCGAACGAGGCCATCGGCGGAAGGCGTGAAGCCCTGCACCTTCTTCGACAGCACGAACGGCCACGGCTGCGCGTAGATGTAGACGATGGGATCGTCGTCGGCGAGGATCTTGCCGGCTGCGTCGTAGTCCGCCTTGCGTTCGGCCGAGGTGAGCTTCGTGCGCGCGCCGTCGAGCAGCGAATCGACCTGCTGGTTGCAGTAGTGCGCGTAGTTCAGGTTGCCCGAGCACGTATTGAACTGATGCAGGTTGCCATCGGGATCGACGCGGCCCGACCAGCCCGTGTACATCGCTTCGAAATCGCCGCTGTGTCCCGCGTTCAGCTCGGTCGCGTAATCGCTCGGGCGCAGCTTCAACGTGATGCCCGCTTCGCCGAGCATCGCCTGCAGCATCTGCGTGATCTGGCTCGCGACGGTGTTGTTCGGATACGCGAACTCGATCGTCGGATGCTCGTGGCCCGACGCTTTCAGCAAGGCCTTCGCTTTCGCGACGTCGCGCTTCGTCGTCGGCAGCGACGCGTTGTAGTACGGGCTCGATTTCGGAATGCCCTGGTTGGCCGGCGTGAAGATGCCCGCGCCGATCACCTGATCGATCGCATCGCGGTCGATCGACAGCTCGAACGCCTGGCGCACGCGCTTGTCCTTCAACGGGCTGTTGCCGCGCGGACCGTTGTTGATGTTGAACGTCACGTAGTAGAAGCCCAGGCCCGTCACCGGCTTGAATTGCAGGTTCGCATCGCTCTTCACCGACGCGACATCGGAAGGCGCGAGGCGTTCGAGCATGTCGAGCGAGCCCGAGCGCAGGTTCGCGAGACGCACGGTGCTGTCGGGAATCGGTTGGAACACGACGCGCTGGATCGGATACTTGTCCGCGTCCCAATAGCCCGCGAACTTCTCGAGCACGACGCGATCGTTCTGCACGCGCTGCACGAACTTGTACGGACCCGAGCACACGGGATGCGACGCGACACCTGCCGCATCGGAGAGCGTCTTCGGCGCGAGCATCATGCCGGCGCGGTCGGAAAGCGTGGCGAGCAGCGCGGCGTCCGGCTGCTTCAACACGATCTTCACGGTGCTGTCGTCGACGACGTCGACATGATCGACCGACGAAAGCTCGCTCTTGCGGTTGCTGGTCGGCAGGCTGCGATAGCGGTCGAGATTGGCCTTCACGGCGGCGGCGTTCAACGGCTCGTCGTCCTGGAACTTCACGCCCTGGCGCAGCTTGAACGTCAGCGACTTGCCGTCGGCGCTCGTGGTCCAGGAAGTGGCGAGCATCGGCACGATCTTGAGATCCGGCCCGACGTCGACGAGCGAATTGCACATCGACGCGAACACGATCCGGTCGACGAACTGCACGCTGCGCGCGGGGTCGAGCGAGCCGATATCGTCCTGCAAGCCGATGCGGATGGTGGTCTGGGCCATCGCGGCGGATGCGCTCAATGCGAGCGCGGCGGCAATCAACATTCTTCGCATGCGTTATGTCCTTGTTGCGGTTCGGGTTGCCATCAAAAGTTGCTTATCGGATCGCGCCCGCTGTCAGCGCGGCCTGCCTGTCACGGTAAATTTCCAGGCGCTCGTTCAGCTTCACGCTGACGCTCGCCGCGAGCGGCGTGCCGCTGCCCGCGTTCTGCACCTCGCGCCAGAAGTGGCAGGCGACCTGCCGGCCGCCGGGCAGCGCTTCGGCGAGCGGCCGCTCCTGCGAGCAACGCGGCTTTGCGTGAGGGCAGCGCGTATGAAAGCGGCAGCCAGGCGGCGGCGCCGTCGGGCTCGGCAGATCGCCTTGCAGCGCGGGCTTCGTGCGGCGCGCGTGCGGACTGCTCGCGGGAATCGCGCGCAGCAGCGCTTGCGTATACGGATGCAGCGGCGCATCGAACAGCTCGTCGACTTGCGCCAGCTCGACGATCTCGCCGAGATACATCACGGCGACGCGGTCGCTCATATGGCGGATCACGGCCAGATCGTGCGCGACCATGATCAGCGTGAGGCCGAGTTCCGCTTTCAGCGATTCGAGCAGATTGATCACCTGCGCCTGCACCGACACATCGAGCGCCGACACCGGCTCGTCGCCGACGATCAGCTTCGGCTCGCCCGCGAGCGCCCGCGCAATGCCGATGCGCTGACGCTGCCCGCCCGAAAATTCATGCGGATAGCGCTCCGCGTAGCCGGGCTGCAAGCCGACTTTGGTCAGCAGTTGCGCGACGCGCTCGCGGCGCTCGGCGGCATTGCTCGCGAGCCCGTGCACGCCGACCGGCTCGCCGATGATCTGCCCCACGGTCATGCCCGGATTCAACGAAGCGAACGGGTCCTGAAAGATGATCTGCATCTCGCGGCGCAGCCGCCGCAGCTTCGCGCCTTGCCAGTGCGTGATGTCCTCGCCCCGATAGATCACGCGCCCTTGCGTCGCGTCGATCAGGCGCAGCAGCAGCCGGCCGAGCGTGGACTTGCCGCAGCCCGACTCGCCGACAATCGCGAAGGTCTCGCCCGTGTTCACGGCGAACGACACGTCGTTGACGGCGTGAACCGTGGGCGTGCGCGCGAACATGTGCCGCTCGCCGCCGAAGCGCTTCGTGAGCACGCTCGCTTCGATGATGGGCGCTTTGGTGTCGGCACTTTTGTCGGCGCTCATGTCAGCTCCTTTTGCTGCGCGGGCGTCACGATCTGCTCGACGGGCGCGAGCCAGCACGCGACGCGATGCTCGCCCGAAAGCGTTCTGTCGGGTGGCGCGGCGTCGATGCAGCGCTGCTCCGCGAACGGACAGCGCGGCGCGAAGCGGCAGCCGCGCGGCATCTGCTCCGGCGACGGCACCGAGCCGCGTATCGTCGCGAGCGAGCCCGCGCGCTTGCCGACGGACGGGATCGCGCCCATCAGGCCGATCGTGTACGGATGCTGCGGATCGTCGAACAGATCGGTCACGGTGCCGTACTCGACGATCCTGCCCGCGTACATCACGGCGACGTGATCCGCCACTTCGGCGACCACGCCCAGATCGTGCGTGATCAGGAGCATCGCCGTGCCCGTCTCCGCCTGGAGATTGCGCACGAGCGACAACACCTGGGCCTGAATCGTGACGTCGAGCGCCGTCGTCGGTTCGTCGGCGATCAACAGACGCGGGCGGTTCGCGAGCGCCATCGCGATCATCACGCGCTGGCGCATGCCGCCCGACAGTTGATGCGGGAACGCGTCGAGCCGCGTTTCGGGTGCGGGAATGTGGACGAGGCGCAGCATCTCCAGCGCTTCGTCACGCGCTTGCGCGCGCTTGATGCCGCGATGCCGCCGGATGCTCTCGCCGATCTGCTCGCCGATCGTGTACGCGGGATTCAGCGACGTCATCGGCTCCTGGAAGATCATCGACATACGGTTGCCGCGTATGTCAGCGAGTTCGCGCTCCGTCAGCGCGAAAAGATCCTGCCCTTCGAAATGCGCGGTGCCCGCGACGCGCCGCGCGGGCGGGCTCGCGAGCAGCCCCATCAGCGCCAGCGACGTCACGCTCTTGCCGCAGCCCGACTCGCCGACCATGCACAAGGTCTCACCCGCGTGAACCGGGAAGGAGACGTTATCGACGACATTGGGTACATCGGCCGCGTTTGAAAATTTCAACGAGAAGCCTCGTACATCCAGTACTGGTCGGCGTTCAGCACCGGTCATGCTTGGGCACTCCGCATCGTGTCGCTCGTCCTTTCATGTCGTTGTGAATCCATTATCTGGCCGGCGTTGTACAAAAAATATTAATATTTCTTTTCGACACTTAAGTTTTTCTCATGATTCGATCATGAGACGCACTCGGGACATACCATGCCGACGCTTCGCATGTTGAAGACTTTCAAGGCCGTGGCACGCACGGGATCGTTCTCGGCCGCCGCCGACAAGGTTGCGCTGACACAGGCCGCCGTCAGCCTGCAGATGCGCGGACTCGAACTGGCGCTCGGCCGCCAGCTGTTCGACCGCCGGGGCCGCCAGATCACGCTGACGCAACACGGCCATACGATCTGGCCGAAGGTCGAGCAGATCCTGGAGCTTCTCGCCGAGCTGGAAGCGAAGCCTTCGGACGCGATGGAGGGGCCGGTGACGATCGGCGCGGTGGTGTCGGTGATCGGCGCGCTGTCGCTGGCCGTCGCGCGGCTGAAGGCCGCGCATCCGCGGCTCGACGTGCGCCTGCTGTCGGCGCGCTCGGACGAACTGGCGGGCATGGTCGAAGCGGGCGAAGTGGATGTCGCCGCCGTCGTCGCGCGCGCGGACCAGACGCTGCCCGACACGCTGAAGTGGACCACGCTCTACACCGAGCCGATGATGCTGGTCGTGAGCCGCGAGATCGTCGACAACGACCCGCAGCGCATCTTGCGCAGCCACGGGTTTCTGCGCTTCGACCGGCGCGTGCGCACCGGGCAGGTCGTCGAACAGGCGTTGCAGAAGTCGGGCTTGACGGTCAACGAGTATCTCGAACTCAATTCGATCGAAACGATCGTCGCGCTCGTGCGCGAGAAAGTCGGCGTCGCGGTGCTGCCGTTGCTCAATCGCGGGAACTGGCAAAGCGACCCGCTGCTGCGCGTGATTTCGATCGGCAGCCCGCCGACGCTTCGAACGGTGGGCATGGTGCAGCGCGCATCCGATGACCGGAAGGCTTTGACGCGCGAAATCGTCGATACGTTTCAGGCCACGCCGCGCGCCGGGTCCTAAAACGCCGCCAACGCGATCATCTACATTCATGTGATGCCGATATGACAGAAAAGCTGGCGATTAAATGCTATTCAATGTCCCTAAGACGGCCGTGAAAGAAGCGAAATTGGCAATGTTCATTTCAATGCCAATTTTTGAAAGCGGGATTTAAAGGCTCGCTGACCTTTCGTCCCTCAAGAGCTATGGAATTGCCGGCACGTTAGAAAAGAAGAGTACGGACACTACGCATTTCATCCCGTGGCAACTCGCGAGAAGAACACGAAAAAAATCACATGAACCTGTCGATCTTCAACGCTCGCCGCTTCATTCGCTTCCTGTTTCTTTTCTGCGTGTCATTCGCCTTTTGCGGTGCGAGCCATGCCGCGTCCGCCGATTGCAGCGCAGGCACGCTCGTTACCGTAGTCGCACATCTCGACGACGATCTGCTGTTCGTCGAGCCCGGCATTAGCGAGCAATTGCGGGCGGGCTGGTGCGTCACGACGGTCCATCTGATCGGCGGGGCCAACGGCGCGAACTTCGCGTATGTTCAAAAGCGCGAGCAGGGATCGCGTCTCGCCTACGCGCGCATGGCCGGCGTGGCGAATGACTGGGACGAGTCGACAGTACGCATCGCGGGCAAGCCGGTGTTTCAGCTGACATTGAAGGCGCAACCGAAAGTGCGGCTGCTCGAACTGCGTCTTCCCGGCGGCGCCGTTCGTGGCGGCCGAGTGCCGCTCGCGTTGCTATGGGATCAGGGCGCGACGATCACGACCTATCCGATGGGACACGGCGAAATCGCGCCGGCACGCTATACGTGCGATTCGTTGTCGGCCGTGCTCAAGGCAATTTTGCAAGACGCGACGCGCATTTACACGCTCAATCCCGACACCGTGCCGTTCATCGAGCATCCCGATCACATCTACTCCGCGCGCATCACGCGGCACGTCGCGCAAACCCTGGGGCGATCGATTCCGATCGCGTACCACATCACGTATCCGATGGGCACGTGGCCGTCCACGCTGTCCGGCGACGAAGCGCAACGCAAGCGCGACGTTTCAGCAAGCTACTTCACGATCGACGGAGGAGACTTCGCGCATGTATTCGGCGAATACCAATGGGACGGCAACTGGATCCTGCGCCGATATGCGCGCTTCGATACGACCAGTCACGCCACGCCCGATTTCGTCGCGCGGCCGACGGTGCTGTTCAACACCGCTTCCAGCGAATGCCTGACTTCCGCGGGCAGCGAGCGCAAGCCGGAACTCGCGCCGTGCGACGGCTCGGTCAGCCAGCAATGGACGTGGGAACCGCGGCCGACCTATGCGGGCAATCAGCACAACGCGGCACTCGTTTCGGCGTCGACGCGGCAATGCGTTGCCGAACACGATGGCACGTTGACGGAAGAGCCCTGCGAAGCGTGGGACGAATCGCAGCGCTGGACGCCGTGGGACTTTGGTCTGATCTTTACGCCGTCGCGCCGGTGCCTCGGCGAGGAAAGCGGACGCCTCAACATTCGCGGCTGCGCATCGCTGACGACTCGTTACCGCTGGTCGACGACGCGCCCGACCTGGGCGACCGATCTGCGGCTCGCGGGCGCGATGTACGGCGATGTGTCGGGGCACGGCGAGTCGTCGGCGGTGTACGTTCAACGCCGCGCAGACGGTCCGGGCTTCGACGTCAATGTTCAGGCGTTGAGCAAAGCCGATAAACCCGTGCGCTGGTATGCGAACGCGGTTCCGTTCGACAGCCGCGCAACGACGGCAACGTGTCGCGCGGATAGTTTGTGCTTCGACAGCGCGCGCTTTCTGCTCGGCGATTTCGACGGCGACGGCCGCGCGGATCTGATGGTCGTCACGCCGCGAAACGGCGGCACCGCATTCTGGCTGCTGCGCAGCACGGGCAGCCGCTTTACCGCGCCCGTTCGCTGGTTCCAGAGCGACAGCCGGATGCCTGCGGGACGCGTGCAGCAGATCACGCCGTACTCGACCAAAGAGAAGGAACCGGCAAAAGTACTGATCGCAATTCAAAAGCCGGACAACGGTGTCGAACTATGGACAGTGAGCGCGGACGCGGCGGCACACGTTCAGCAAACCAAGGTACTCGACAACAGCCGTCTCAAGTCGAATCTTCGACTGCTTGCAGTGCGCAACGATCGCGCAAATGCATCGTTTGTCGCCATTCAACCGGCCGACGACAACGGGCGCATCGCAATCGTCCCGCTCGGTGTCGAAGGCGGGCACTGGTCCGTTGGCGCGCCCGCGATGCTGCCCGCGACGTTCAAACCCGACATGACGAAATTCGCCGCCAGTGATCCGCACGCCGATGCCGATGCGTCGATCGTCATGACCGTACCTCATTTCGCGAGCCCCGGCGGCGTCGACGCCTGGAAGCTGGATGCCGCTCATCCCGATTCGGCGCCCGTTCTGCTGGCCTCGTTGCGCGGCATCCGGTGGCAGGACACGACACCTGCGCTGACGGGCGACGGCAAGCACACGACGCTTGTCTTTTACCAGCGCACCGACGCGATACTCGACAACACGCTCTTTACCGCTGGAAACGCGGCGCTCGTCCAATACGCGATGAACGGAAACAGTGTGCAGGCTTTACCAACAGAGTCGGTCCAGCTTCCCGCAATGTACTCGGAAACGCTCTGGCTCGAACGGCTCACTCAATAGGGACCGGGCAAAAAAATTGCACACGGTTGAATCGGCGGCATTGATGATTTGCAGCAAAAGCAACTCTACAGGTAAGTACTTAGGTGTCGAGTAATGACTAGTCGTTGGCTGATGATTCCCGGTGCGATTGAGTATGTTAGAACCGTCATTGAACACACCAATTGACGGTCGATCAACGGAACCGTACGCTGCACAGAGAACAGACAGCAATTGACGATTCGCCATCGCGGCCCTGTTCGCTTCGTACACAATACTTATTCAAACGGTGACAAGTGCGGATACTACAGGTCGTACATGCGCCACGTCTGTCTGGTGCCGAGATCCTCGCGAAGGGTCTTGCAATCCAGCATAGGGAGGGTGGCCACGAAGTCTGCATCGCGTCGATGCTGCCTCAACTTGCAGACTTCGATCACAGCCGCAGCGAGCTGGCGGCCGCGGACGTGCTGTGCGATTTTCCCAATGCATATCTGGGCAGGATGGGGCGCCTGATGCATCTGTGGCGTTGCATCAAGCAGTTCCGGCCGGACATCATCATCGCTCATGCAACGCTCGCCGCGCTTTACGTGCGTCTTCTTCCGTATGCGGCGCCCGTCGTCTACGTGATGCACTCCGGCTCCAACGATTTCGAGAACCCCAAGCTGAAATGGGCCGAGCGCTTCCTCTCGCATCGCGCAAGAGCCGTCGTCGGCGTCTCGCAGCAGAATACGCACGACTACCTGCGCGAATTCGGACCGCATCCGCTCGTGACGGTGATCCCTAACGGCGTCGACCTGTCGCGCTTCCAGTTCGTGGCTTCCGCATTGAACCTGGCCGACCACGGCACGGCAAAGCAGATCGTGCAGCTGGGACGCTACGTTCGCGACAAGGGACAGCTCGAAACGATCCGGGCCTTCGATGGCGTGCTGCAAGAAGAACCGGAAGCGCGCCTTCTGCTGTGCGGCGTCATCGAGGACAAGGCTTATCACGAGACAGCGATGAATCTCGTGGACCGCATGAACCTGAACGAGCGTGTCTCGCTGTGCGGCCCCGCGACGAATGTCGCCGCGATCCTGCAAGCGTCGCATGTGTTTGCGATGCCCTCTCACCGGGAGGCGCATAGCATCGGCTTTCTCGAAGCGCTGGCATCGGGTATCCCCGTCGTCGGAAGCCGCATCGCAGCATTCGAATTCGCCCGCGAATTTCCGGGCGTCTCGCTCGTCGACACCATGAATCCTTCCGCGTATGCGCGCGCGCTGGTTCACGCAATGCACACACCTCGCGCATATCGCCCGCTGGACGGCTATACGCTGCGCGACACGGCCGAGAGCTATCTGAAAGTCGCGCAGGCTATTTTCGAATCGAGCGGCATCTCGTCGATGTCGAGCTGGAACAGAAACCAGTCGACCTGACAATCGACATCGGTGCGGGAACAATATCGTCCCGCCAATCGTTTTGCTCTTGCATTCACGCTGACTCCCGCAACCGGATGCAGTGCCCCTCGCGCCGGATCAGCCGCACTGGCCGACGTGCGCGCAAGTTCTTTTGACGATACTTGTCGCGCTGCGTGCGCCCGCCCACATTCGCTTTGCGATTTATCAAGGCAGCATTGGAAGTTAGCGGGAGAACTGGGGCCTTCCATACATCCGGTGACGCGCGCATCGTCCGGAATGCTTCCCGCCGACGTCGGGGTATCCGCAGTTCTGGTCCGGTTCATTGAGGTTGGGGAAGAACATGTCCACGCGTCCGCGTCAAAGACTCGATGCCAACGAATCGGAGGGGCCGGACGGGAAACCGCTGCGCACGCGTCATGTCGCCGTCGTGCTGTTCGAAGGGTTCGATCTGCTGAGCGCGAGCGTCATCGCCAACACGCTCGAACTGGCGAGCGAGCTGTCGTCGCGCAGTTCGATCCAGTGCGCGTACCGGGTCGCCGTTCTCGCGACACACGATGGACACGTCGGCAGTTCCGCGACGCTGCTCGTTTCCACGGAAGCATTCGACACACGCAGAGACTACGAATTCGACGCGATCTTCGCGATCGTCGGTGCGGACACGGATCTCGACGACCGCTCCGAGCCGCTGACCGCCTGGATCGGCCGCGCCCGCGCGAAAGCGGCCGACGTGCGGCTGGTCGGCGCGCCGCTGCCGGGGCCCGACAGCCCCATCCGCGATGGGCCGCGCGCGACGCATCACGAATCGTCGTGCAGCGCGGCGGGACACGCCAACGACTGCAAGAGGAAATCGCAAAGTCTCCACGACGCGCTAACGGGTGCGCTAAAACTGATCCGCCGCGACATGGGCGACACGATGGCGAGGCGCGTCGCCGATCATCTGTCGATCTGCTCGCAAGACGCGCTGAATGCGATATTCGAGGACGTCGTCGGCAGCACGCCCGCCGAGAAGGTGCGCGCGGCCGCGCACTGGCTGCAGGACAACTGCCGCCGCCAGGTCACGATCGAAGACGCGGCGCAGGTGGCCGCGATGAGCGAGCGCAGTCTGCTGCGTCACTTCAGAAGCGAGCTCGGCATGACGCCGTCCGACTATCTGATGAACGCGCGGCTACAGGTCGTCTGCAATCTGCTGGTCGAGACCGATCTGCCCGTCGACAAGGTCGCGAAGCGCGCGGGCATGACGAGCGGCGATCATCTCGCGCGCAGCTTCCGGCGGCATATGAAAACATCGCCGACCGAGTATCGCGCGCAGCGCAAGGTGCAATGCTGAGCGGCATGCGGCGCGCGCTCGACACGACATCGACCGGATAGAAAAGAAATGGCTGGACGCCTTTTTTGCGGGTGATACGCTGCGGTATGCTTGCGACTTTGCGTCTCTCCCGAGCCACGATCACGATGTCCGACGAATACGAAGTGCACGGCCCGCACGATCATGCGATCGAGCACCCCGGTTCCCATGGAAGCGACACGGGCGCCTCCCGGCTTGCCGTCATGACGGCGATCCTCGCGAGCGTAGGCGCAATCGCCTCGTATCAAAGCGGCGCGAACGAAAACCTTGCGCTCTTCTACAAGAACGAGGCCGCGATACTCAAGACGGAAGCCGCGAACCAGTGGTCCTACTATCAGGCCAAGGGAGAAAAACAGAATCTCGCCGAACTGGGCGCGGCGCTGAGCGATCCCGCATCGGCGGCGCACGCGAAGTTCATCACCGACGTACAGCGCTACAAGACGGAAAAAGAGCCGATTCGCCAGCAGGCGGAATCGCTCGAAAAGCAGGTGAAAAAGGACAATGACGTCAGCGAGTCGCTGCAACATCAACATCATCGCTGGGCGCAGGCGACCACGCTGATCCAGATCTCGATCGCACTCGCCGCCATTACGCTGCTCACGAAAAAGAGCTGGCTTCAAAAGTTGACGATCGGCATGGCCGTCGTGGCGGTCGGTCTTTTCATCACTGCGTTGCTGGGCGTGTGAACCGTCCGCAAACACTCATTGCGTCGTATTGAGCTTGCGCCACAACGTCGTCTTGCTGATGCCGAGCGCCCTGCACGCCGCATCGCGATCGCCGCCGCACGCGGCCAGCATCGCGCGTATTTCGTCGGCCTCGACGTGGCGGCTGCGCTCGCGCAGCGTCAATGCGCCCTTCTTCTGCCGCACCGACTGCACGAAGAGTTCAGGCGCAACCACCTCCAGCATCTCGCGTGTGAACGCAGCGCCTGCGTCGCCGTCCGCGTCGGCCAGCTCGACGGCAATCCGCTCGATCACGTTCTGCAATTCGCGCACGTTGCCCGGCCACGCGTAGCGGCACAAAGGCTCGCTGACGGGCGCGAGCACATGCGCCGCCGCCTGCAAGCCGGGCACGCGCGCCGCCAGACGCGGCTCGCGCGCCGCTGCCTGCAACAGCAGTTCGGCGGCAAGCGGCATCACATCGGCCGCGCGCTCGCGCAGCGGCGGCAGTGCGATGCTCAGGATGTTCAATCGATAGTAGAGATCCGCGCGAAACGTCCCGGCCTCGATCCCTTCCGTCAGCGCGCGATGCGTCGCGGCCACCACGCGTATGTCGACGCGCGTCGGCTCCGTCGAGCCGAGCCGCACCACCTCGCGCTCCTGCAGCACGCGCAGCAGCCGGCTTTGCAGCGGCAACGGCATCTCGCCGATCTCGTCGAGAAAGAGCGTCCCGCGATGCGCCGCTTCTATGAGTCCCGCCTTGCCGCCCTTGCGCGCGCCCGTGAACGCGCCCTCGTCGTAGCCGAACAGCTCGCTTTCCAGCAGCGCTTCGGGAAACGCGCCGCAATTCATCGCGACGAACGCGAAGTCGCGCCGCGCGCTCAGGTGATGCATGCTCTGCGCGACCATTTCCTTGCCCGTGCCGCTTTCGCCGAGTATCAGCACGGTCGCGTCGGACCTCGCGTAGCGCTGGACCAGCGTGCGCACGCGCTCGATCGACGCGCATTCGCCCACCAGATCGTCGAGCCGGTAACGCGCGGTGAACTGCTGCGCGCGCTGGCGCGAACGCAGCGTGCGATCGAGCCGCTCGACCGCGCGCGATTCCTGGAATGTCAGCACCGTGCCCGCTGCGGGGCCCGCGCCCGCGAGCGGTCCGCGATGCACGACGTAGCTCGCGCCGCGCACGGACACGAGCGTATCGCCGTCGGTGTCGGGCAGCGCACTTGCCAGATCGGGCGCGAGCTGTTGCAGCGGCGCGCCGGCGGCGCTCGTGGCGTCGATGCCGAGCACGCCCGCCAGCCGCTGGTTGATCGCTTCGACGCGCCCTTGCGCATCGAGCGCGACGACGCCGTCGCGCAAGTGCTGCAACAGGTTGTCCAGACGCTGACGGCGCACACCTTCGGCGCGCGTCGCCTGCGCGACTTCGAGCGCCGTGTCGAACGCCGCGCGCACCGACGTGCGCGAATAGAGGAACACGGCGCCCATGCCCGCACGCTCCGCGAGATCGGTCACATGACCCGGCCCGACGACGGCATCGACGCCGCGCTCGCGCAGTTCGCGCACGCATTGCTCCGCGTCTTCCGTTGAGCGGTACGACGCGAAGATCACGTCGACGCCATACGCGGCCGTGAAGCGCTTGACCTCGTCGGGCGTCTCGCCGTGCGTGACGAGCGCCACCGAATCGCCATCGCGTTTCGCGCGCGCGAGCGCCTGCATCACGTCGAAGCCCGTCGGCGTGATGACCACCACGGGCACGTTGACGCGCGCCTTCAGATACGCGCCGTTCGAGCCGCCCGCCACGATCACGTCGGGACGCTCGGCGCCTGCCGCGTCGATTTCCTGCATGGCATCGTCGAAACCGCGCGCGACGATGCGCACGTCGGCGCGGCCCGCATACTCGCTCGCGATATCGACGAACAGATCGCGCAGACGGCTGATGCCCATCGCCCAGATGCGCGGACGGGAATGGGAGGCGGCGGAAGGCGTGCTCATGGACGGACTCGGTACGGATCGTGGTGTTCGTCCATTATATGTTTCACAACAGAAACGCGAAATTCCATTTCTGAAACGCACGCGCAATATCGTTCGGACGCGCGCGCCGCAAAATCAGAGACTTAGCGGCCCGTTCGGACATGGCACGGTGTTTGCGAATACAGGCCCGCTATCAACGGAGCCTCAAATTGAATTCAGCCAAACAACCCGCTAGCGCCGGCGCCGCGTTCCGCCAGGCCGTCGCAGAAGGACATCCGCTGCAGGTCGTCGGCGCGATCACCGCGTATGCCGCGAAGATGGCCGAAGCCGTCGGCTTCAAGGCCGTGTATCTGTCGGGCGGCGGCGTGGCCGCAAACTCGCTCGGCATTCCCGATCTCGGCATCAGCACGATGGACGACGTGCTGACGGACGCCCGCCGCATCACCGACGCGACGAACCTGCCGCTGCTCGTCGATATCGACACCGGCTGGGGCGGCGCCTTCAACATCGCGCGCACGGTCCGCTCGTTCATCAAGGCGGGCGTCGCGGCCGTTCATCTGGAAGACCAGGTCGGCCAGAAGCGCTGCGGCCACCGGCCGAACAAGGAAGTCGTCGCGAAGGAAGAGATGGTGGACCGCGTGAAGGCCGCCGTCGATGCGCGCACCGACGATCAGTTCGTCATCATGGCCCGCACCGACGCAGCCGCCGCCGAAGGCATCGACGCCGCGATCGAGCGCGCCGTTGCCTATGTCGAAGCGGGCGCGGACATGATCTTCCCCGAAGCGATGAAGACGCTCGACGACTATCGCCGCTTCAAGGCCGCCGTGAAGGTGCCGATTCTCGCGAACCTGACCGAGTTCGGCTCGACGCCGTTCTTCACGACGACGGAACTGCGCGAAGCGAACGTCGATATCGCGCTGTACTGCTGCGGCGCGTATCGCGCGATGAACGCGGCGGCGCTCAATTTCTACGAGACCGTGATGCGCGACGGCACGCAAAAAGCGGCCGTGCCGACGATGCAGACGCGCGACGATCTCTACAAGTACCTTGGCTATCACGCGTACGAGGACAAGCTCGACGCGCTGTTCGCCGCGAATAAGTAATGGCATCTGGAGGAAGACACATGAGCGAAGCAGACAACAACACGCCGAACGCAGGCGCGTTCAAGCCGAAGAAATCCGTCGCGCTGTCGGGCGTGACGGCGGGCAACACCGCGCTGTGCACGGTCGGCAAGACGGGCAACGATTTGCACTATCGGGGCTACGACATTCTCGACATCGCGGGCGCCTGCGAATTCGAAGAGGTTGCGTATCTGCTCGTGCACGGCAAGCTGCCGAACGTCGCCGAACTCGCGGCGTACAAGACGAAGCTCAAGGCGTTGCGCGGGCTGCCCGCGAACGTGAAGGCCGTGCTCGAATGGATTCCCGCGGCAGCGCATCCGATGGACGTGATGCGCACGGGCGTCTCCGCGCTGGGCACGGTGCTGCCGGAGAAGGACGATCACAACATCGCGGGCGCGCGCGACATCGCCGACCGCCTGATGGCCTCGCTCGGCTCGATGCTGCTGTACTGGTATCACTATTCGCACAACGGCAAGCGGATCGAAGTCGAAACCGACGACGATTCGATCGGCGGCCACTTCCTGCATCTGCTGCACGGCGTGGAGCCGTCGAAGTCGTGGGTCGACGCGATGCACGTGTCGCTGAACCTGTACGCGGAGCACGAATTCAACGCATCGACGTTCACGGGCCGCGTGATCGCGGGCACGGGCTCGGACATCTATTCGGCGATCACGGGCGCGATCGGCGCGCTGCGCGGGCCGAAGCACGGCGGCGCCAATGAAGCCGCGTTCGAGATCCAGTCGCGCTACCAGACGCCCGACGAAGCGGAAGCGGACATCCGCCGCCGCGTCGAGAACAAGGAAGTCGTGATCGGCTTCGGCCACCCCGTGTACACGATCTCCGATCCGCGCAACAAGGTCATCAAGGACGTGGCGAAGAAGCTGTCGAAGGAAGCGTCGAACATGAAGATGTTCGATATCGCCGAGCGACTGGAGACGGTGATGTGGGACGTCAAGAAGATGTTCCCGAACCTCGACTGGTTCAGCGCCGTGTCGTATCACATGATGGGCGTGCCGACCGCGATGTTCACGCCGCTGTTCGTGATCTCGCGCACGTCCGGCTGGGCCGCGCACATCATCGAGCAGCGCATCGACAACAAGATCATTCGTCCGAGCGCGAATTACACGGGACCGGATGATCTGCCGTTCGTGCCGCTCGCGAAGCGCGCCTGATAGATGAGCTGTCTTCTGTATCGCTGCGCGAGAGCTGCGATGCACTTGGGCCTTGGCTCGTGATACCCACGAGCCAAGGCTCCTTTTTACACCGCGTGCTTTACCGCGCGAGCCGTCCACTGACGCGCTAAACTGCGCGAGAAGACCACCAAGGAGCGTTCAGCGCCAGACGCTTCCGATTACTACCGCACTGTCCCTACGTCATGAATACCGAATACCGCAAACCGCTGCCCGGCACCTCGCTGGATTACTTCGACACGCGCGCCGCCATCGACGCGATCCAGCCGGGCGCCTACGACAAGCTGCCGTACACGTCGCGCGTACACGCTGAAAATCTCGTGCGACGCTGCGACCCGGCTACGCTCACCGCTTCGCTCAAGCAGATCATCGAGCGCAAGCGCGAGCTGGATTTTCCGTGGTTTCCGGCGCGCGTCGTGTGCCATGACATTCTGGGGCAGACGGCGCTCGTCGATCTCGCGGGCCTGCGCGACGCCATCGCCGATCAGGGCGGCGACCCCGCGAAGGTGAATCCCGTCGTCCCCGTGCAACTGATCGTCGATCACTCGCTGGCCGTCGAATGCGGCGGCTTCGACCCCGAAGCGTTCGCGAAGAACCGCGCAATCGAAGACCGGCGCAATGAAGACCGCTTCGATTTCATCAACTGGACCAAGAAGGCGTTCAAGAACGTCGACGTGATTCCGCCGGGCAACGGCATCATGCACCAGATCAATCTGGAGCGGATGTCGCCTGTGATTCATGCCGTCGATGGCGTCGCGTATCCCGACACGCTCGTCGGCACCGACAGCCACACGCCGCACGTCGATGCGCTCGGCGTGATCGCCGTCGGCGTCGGCGGGCTGGAAGCGGAGAACGTGATGCTGGGCCGCGCGTCATGGATGCGCCTGCCCGACATCGTCGGCGTCGAACTGTCGGGCAAGCGGCAACCGGGCATCACGGCCACCGACATCGTGCTCGCGCTGACTGAATTCCTGCGCAAGGAAAAAGTGGTCGGCGCGTATCTGGAGTTTCGCGGCGCTGGCGCGTCGAGCCTCACGCTCGGCGACCGCGCGACGATCTCCAACATGGCGCCCGAATACGGCGCGACGGCCGCGATGTTCTTCATCGACGAGCAGACGATCGACTATTTGCGCCTGACGGGCCGCGACGACGCGCAAGTGAAGCTCGTCGAAACGTATGCGAAATCGGCGGGCCTGTGGGCCGATTCGCTGAAAGACGCCGAATATGAGCGCGTGCTCAGGTTCGATCTGTCGACGGTCGTTCGCAACATGGCCGGTCCGTCGAATCCGCACAAGCGCTTGCCCACGTCCGATCTCGCCGAACGCGGCATCGCAGGGAAGTGGGAAGACGTGCCGGGCCAGATGCCCGATGGCGCCGTCGTCATCGCCGCGATCACGAGCTGCACGAACACGAGCAATCCGCGCAACGTGATCGCAGCGGCCCTGCTCGCGCGCAATGCGAATGCCCGTGGCCTGACGCGCAAGCCGTGGGTGAAGTCGTCGCTTGCACCGGGATCGAAAGCTGTCGAGCTGTATTTGCAGGAAGCCGATCTGCTGCCCGATCTGGAGAAGCTCGGCTTCGGCATCGTCGCGTTTGCATGCACGACCTGCAACGGCATGTCGGGCGCGCTCGATCCGAAAATCCAGCAGGAAATCATCGACCGCGATCTGTACGCGACGGCCGTGCTGTCGGGCAACCGCAACTTCGATGGCCGCATTCATCCGTATGCGAAGCAGGCGTTTCTCGCGTCGCCGCCGCTCGTCGTCGCGTATGCGATCGCGGGCACGATCCGCTTCGACATCGAACGCGATTCGCTCGGCACCGACAAGAGCGGCACGCCCGTTTATCTCAAGGACATCTGGCCGAGCGACGAAGAGATCGACGCGATCGTCAAAGAGAGCGTAAAGCCCGAGCAGTTCCGCAAAGTGTATGAGCCGATGTTCGCGGTGACGGCCGCGAGCGGCGAGCCGATCAGCCCGCTGTACGACTGGCGCGCGCAAAGCACGTACATTCGCCGTCCACCGTACTGGGAAGGCGCGCTCGCAGGCGAGCGCACGCTGAAAGGCATGCGCCCGCTCGCCGTGCTCGGCGACAACATCACGACCGATCACCTGTCGCCGTCGAACGCGATTCTCGCGAACAGCGCAGCAGGTGAATACCTCGCGAAGATGGGCCTACCCGAAGAGGACTTCAACTCGTATGCCACGCATCGCGGCGATCACCTCACCGCGCAGCGCGCGACGTTCGCGAACCCGACGCTGATCAACGAAATGGCTGTCGTCGACGGCCAGGTGAAGAAGGGATCGCTCGCGCGCATCGAGCCCGAAGGCAAGGTCACGCGCATGTGGGAAGCGATCGAAACCTACATGGACCGCAAACAGCCGCTGATCATCGTCGCGGGCGCGGATTATGGCCAGGGCTCGTCGCGCGACTGGGCCGCGAAAGGCGTGCGGCTCGCGGGTGTCGAAGCGATCGTCGCGGAAGGCTTCGAGCGCATCCACCGCACGAACCTGATCGGCATGGGCGTGCTGCCGCTCGAATTCAAGCCGGGCGTCAACCGGCTGGCGTTGGGCATCGACGGTACGGAAACGTATGACGTGGTCGGCGAACGCAAGCCGCGCGCAGACCTCACACTGGTGATTCATCGCGCGAACGGCGAGCGCGTCGAAGTGCCCGTCACCTGCCGTCTCGACACGGCGGAAGAAGTGTCGATCTACGAAGCGGGCGGCGTGCTGCAACGCTTCGCGCAAGACTTCCTGGAGTCGTCGAAGGCAGCGGCCTGACACGCACTGTTCGTTCATGCATGGGCGGTGTGCGTTGCACCGCCCTCGTCACATCAGGACCACAACACATGGCACACGCACCCCAGATCAGGATTCCCGCAACGTATATGCGCGGCGGCACCAGCAAAGGCGTGTTCTTTCGCCTGAAGGACTTGCCCGAAGCAGCGCAGACGCCGGGCGCGGCACGCGACGCATTGCTGATGCGCGTGATCGGCAGCCCCGATCCGTATGGCAAGCAGATCGACGGCATGGGCGGCGCAACGTCGAGCACCAGCAAGACCGTGATCGTCGCGAAAAGCAGCAGGCCGGATCACGATGTCGACTATCTCTTCGGTCAGGTGTCGATCGACAAGGCGTTCGTCGACTGGAGCGGCAATTGCGGCAACCTGTCGGCGGCCGTGGGGCCGTTTGCGATCAGCGGCGGCCTCATCGATCCGGACCGCGTGCCGGACAACGGCATCGCGATCGTGCGAATCTGGCAGGCGAATATCGGCAAGACGATCATCGCGCACGTGCCGATGACCAACGGCGCCGTGCAGGAAACGGGTGACTTCGAACTCGACGGCGTGACGTTCCCCGCCGCCGAAGTGCAGCTCGAATTCATGGACCCGGCCGCCGAGGAAGAAGGCGCGGAAGGCGCGATGTTCCCGACGGGCAATGTCGTCGACGATCTGGACGTGCCAGGCGTCGGCACGCTGAAGGCGACGATGATCAACGCGGGCATTCCGACGATCTTCGTGAACGCAGACGCGATCGGCTACACGGGCACGGAGCTACAGGACGCGATCAACAGCGATGACGCGGCGCTCAAGAAGTTCGAGACCATTCGCGCGCATGGCGCGCTGCGCATGGGCCTCATCAAGAACCTCGATGAAATCGCGAAGCGCCAGCACACGCCGAAAGTCGCATTCGTTGCACGGCCCACGGGTTATACGGCATCGAGCGGCAAGCGCGTGGAAGCGGGCGACGTCGATCTGCTCGTGCGCGCGATGTCGATGGGCAAGTTGCATCACGCGATGATGGGCACGGCGGCCGTTGCGATTGCCACGGCAGCGGCGATTCCCGGAACGCTCGTGAATCTCGCGGCGGGCGGCGGCGAGCGCAACGCCGTGCGTTTCGGCCATCCGTCGGGGACGCTGCGGGTGGGCGCCCAGGCGTCTCAGGCCAACGGCGAGTGGACGGTGAAGAAGGCCGTCATGAGCCGCAGCGCGCGCGTGTTGATGGAAGGTTGGGTGAGGGTGCCGGGCGCGTGATGTAGCGTTGCTTGTGCATCGTCTGCCGTCATGCATGCGGCAGACCGAACGGCGAGCGGCGTCGAATACAAACCGTCGCTCGTCGTTCGAACCGTAGAATCAACCCGTGCTTCGCTCCATCACGCCATCCGCCACAGTCCGCCGCGCCATGAACCAGTAGAACAGCGCGGCACATCCGGCAATCGCCCCGCCGATCACGAACGCAAGCGAGTAAGACCCCGTGCGGTCGACGATGAACCCTGCTGCAACGGGCGAGAACGCGCCGCCAAAATAACCGCCAGAAGTTCTGGATCGCGCTGACGGAAGCGACCATCGACGAAGGCGCGATATCCGCCGCAAGCGCCCACGCATTGCCGATCGTCGCCGCGATGAACGCGAGGCCGACTGTCATCAGCACGAGTGTCGTCGTGATCGATTGCGTGAACGGCAGTGCAATGGCACAAGCCGCCGCGCCCAGCGACGAGCACACGATGATGATGCGCTTTGCGCTCATCGCCGATGCAACGCCGCGATCGACGAGCTTCGCCGCAATCCAGCCCGCGACGATCTCACCCGCCGCTTTCATCGCATTTTACAAAAAAGCGATAGATTACAGCGCACCGCATGGTAATACGGAGTCCTTCTTCACTACAAGAAAGGAAGAGCTATGCCTACTCCCCTACATCTGTGGTTAAAAGATGAACGCGGCGCGGATATCAGAGGATCGAGCACAGTCATAGGACGCGAAGGCAGCATCGAAGTGTTGAGCCTGACGCATGCCGTACATGCCCCCACAGATAACGTTACGGGACAGCTGATGGGTGGTCGCTCGCATCGGCCGATTACCATCGAGAAAGAAATAGATCGCTCTTCTGTATTGCTAAATTTGGCCGTTGTACGGGGGCAAACCTTGGCGTCTGCTGAACTCAAGTGGTACAGAATAAACGATTCAGGAAAAGAGGAGGAGTACTACAACATCACAATGCGCAACGTCAAGGTAGCCTCGGTCTCTCCGAAAGTCCCCAACATCAAGGAGGACGCGACAGCACATCGAAGCCACTTCGAGATCGTCGAACTCAGATACGAGGAAATTGCATGGTCCTATCTGGACGGTAATCTGACATTCAAAGACGCGTGGACATTGACCTGACGGATGACGCTCTCTATGCAAGTAAGATGCACGTTTCTATTGAACGACAAGAACGTTTCATCGTTGTATTGTTCGGGTTTCGGGTCGGTTGCCGCCTACTCTGGACAGAAAGAGGGGCGCGACAACCCGCGCGACACTGCAATGCCGAATATCGGTCCACTACCCGCAGGGACGTATTACCTGGTTGATCGGCAATCGGGCGGTATGTTCGGTTGGGCGCGCGATCTGTGGTCCGAATATGGATGGGGTTCATCGGACCACACGAGATGGTTTGCACTCTGGAACGCGAAAAGTGGAGACACGACGATGATCAACGGAATCAGGCGTGGCAATTTCCGCCTTCATCCAGAAGGACCAATGCGTCTAAGCGAGGGGTGCATAACTGTCGTCAGCTCGTTTGATTTCGAGCGGCTACAGCGGTTCATTCGCAGCCGTAAGCCTGACTTGCCGGTTCCCGGCAGTATGTTGCGCGCTTATGGCACGGTGGACGTTCGATGAAGCGACTAGTTCGACGCGTCGCTTACACGATCACGTTTATCGCCGCATCGGTTATCGGCGGCTGGTGGTTAGGCAAAACTCTTTCGTCGTTCTCTTTCGAAATGCCGTATTGGCTTGACGTCACGATCCGCGCGGGTATGCATCTAGCGGGCGCACCCGATCCGCTCGATCCGGAAGATATTGAGACATTCGGCCTTCTGTCGCTATGGTTTGCTTGCTGCGTTGCTATCGCCGCAGTCTTAGGGATTGCTCTTTTTCTGTCGCGACGAAATCTGAAAAAACGCCGTGCGCGTTGAACGTGAAGCCATTCCATTCGTCGACTTTCACGTCTGCAATGCAATTGTCCTGCATACGCCATGCAGGACAAACGTTTCATCGAGACGGCGTAGCGAGCGCAGTTCAAGCCCATCGCATTCGTCAAGCCATTAACGGCGATACAGGTAAGGCCCGTGAAGTTCACGCTATAGGAGAGACCTGTATGCCGTGAACCTTGGATGGTCCTGACCGTTGCCGACTATACGTTTATTTCCCCCACCGCAACACCAGCGGATCGAGCCGCCGCGCGATATCGATCAGTTCGGCGCGCGTGTCGGGATGCATCGGCGGCAGCGGATGGCGCGGGCTCTCGCACGCGATCACGCCGCCTTCCTTCATCAGCGCCTTCGCGGCAAGCAGGCCCGCCTGCCGGTTCTCGTGATTGATCAGCGGCAGCCAGCGCTGATAGTGCGCGAAGGCGTCGTCGCTCCTGCCTTCGCGGAAGGCATCGAGGATCGGGCGAATGCCGTCCGGATAGCCGCCGCCCGTCATCGAGCCCGTCGCGCCCGCGTTGAGATCGGCAAACAGCGTGATCGCTTCTTCGCCGTCCCACGGGCCTTCGACTGCTTCGCCCGCGACGCGGATCAGCTCGCGCAGCTTCGCGGCCGCACCCGGCGTTTCGATCTTGAAGTACGACACGTGTTCGATCTCGAGCGCCATCCGCGCGAGAAACGCGGCCGACAGCACGGTGCCGCTCGCGGGCGCATCCTGAATCATGATGGGAATGCCGATGCCGTCGGACAGCCGCGCATAGAACTCGTAGATCTGCGTTTCGGGCACGCGAAACATCGCGCCGTGATACGGCGGCATCGCCATCACCATCGATGCGCCCTGCGCCTGCGCGCGCCTGCTGCGTTCGATGCAGACCGCGCTGCTGTAGTGGCTCGTCGTGACGATGACGGGCACGCGGCCCGCGACGTGTTCGAGCATCACGCGGGTCAGCGTGTCGCGCTCTTCGTCGGAAAGCGCGAACTGCTCGGAGAAGTTCGCGAGAATGCACAGGCCGTCCGAGCCCGCGTCGATCATGAAATCGAGCGCGCGCTTCTGGCTGTCGAGATCGAGCGCGCCCGTTTCGGTGAAGGTCGTCGGTACGACGGGGAAAATGCCGCGATAGCGCGGCGTGCTTCGTGTATTCATGATCAGATATCCGCTAAAGGCGTTGCTGAAAACGCGAACCGTTGACGCGTGCGATTGCCGGGACCGTCAGCGAACATGCTTCGGGTCTGCGCAAGCACATCGGTCAATACGTCGCGCGGCCGCCCGACAGGTCGAACACCGCGCCCGTCGTGAACGAGTTTTCCGCCGACACGAGCCACGCGACCATCGACGCGATTTCCTTCACGTCGACGAAACGGCCGCGCGGAATCTTCGACAGCATGTAGTCGATGTGCTGTTGCGTCATCTGCTCGAAGATGCGCGTGCGCGCGGCAGCGGGCGTGATCGCGTTGACGGCGATATCGAGCGCCGCCGTTTCCTTGCCGAGGCTCTTCGTCAACGCGATGACCCCGGCCTTTGCGACGCTGTAGGCGCTCGCGTTCGGATTGCCTTCCTTGCCCGCGATCGACGCGATGTTGACGATGCGCCCGTAGCCGCGCGCGATCATCGTCTTTACCACGGACTGGTTGACGTGAAACGTCGCGTTCAGGTCGACGTCGATCACGCGCGCCCATTCGTCCGGCGCGTAATCCGCCAGCGGCGCGTTCGCACCCGCGATGCCCGCGCTGTGAACGAGAATGTCGATCGCGCCGAGTTGCGCGACGGTGTGGTCGGTGGCCGCCTGCACGGCGTCGCGTTGCGTGAGATCGACGAGGACGGTCTCGACCTCGCCGTGGTGCGCGAGACTCGCTTTCGCATCGGCGAGCGCCGCTTCGTCGCGGTCCCATAGCGCGACGCGCGCGTTGCCCCGCAACAGCCGCCCGGCGACCGCATACCCGATGCCCTGCGCGCCGCCCGTGACGACGGCCGCGCGCTGCGTGAAGTCGTAATGGTTCATGAGCGCGCTCCTTATGCGGCGACAGTGCGTTGCCGCTGCTCGCCGAGCCCTTCGATGCCGAGCCGCATCGTCTGTCCCGCGCGCAGATAGATCGGCTCGGGCTTCTGCCCCATGCCGACGCCGGGCGGCGTGCCCGTCGCGATGACATCGCCGGGTTGCAGGCTCGTGAAGCGGCTCAGGTACGAAACGATGTGCGCGACGTTGAAGATCATCGTGCTCGTGCTGCCGTTCTGATAGCGCTTGCCATCCACTTCGAGCCAGAGGCCGAGGCGCTGCGGGTCGGGCACTTCGTCGGCGGTGACGAGCCACGGGCCGATCGGGCCGAACGTATCGCAGCCCTTGCCCTTGTCCCACGTGCCGCCGCGTTCGATCTGATATTCGCGCTCGGATACGTCGTTGACGACGCAATATCCTGCGACATGGCTGAGTGCGTCGGCCTCTTCGATGTACGCGCCGCCCTTGCCGATCACGACGCCCAGTTCCACTTCCCAGTCGGTCTTCCGCGAGCCGCGCGGAATGCGCACGTCGTCGTTCGGGCCCACCACCGCCGAGGTCCACTTGTTGAACACGACGGGCTCGCTGGGAACGGGCAGATTCGATTCGGCGGCATGGTCCGCGTAGTTCAGCCCGATGCAGACGAACTTGCCGATGCGGCCCACGCACGGGCCGATCCGCTCATCGGCGGAAACGACGGGCAGCGACTCGATGTCGATCTGGCGCAGCCGTTCCAGCGATTCGGGCAACAGCGTCGAGCCGGCGATATCGTCGATCACACCGGACAGATCGCGTATTGCGTGATTGCGGTCGAGAATGCCCGGCCTTTCGCGGCCAGGGGCGCCATATCGCAGCAGTTTCATCGTGTGTCCTCGTTCCCGTTGACAGAGCCATATCGCATCTGCCGCACAATGTAGGGAAACGGGAGACCGTTGAATAATGAAAGCTGCTGCCTGACCGATAACTTATTGTTATCTTCGTACGTAATATCTATCGAGTAAGCTTATGCACGGACCGGCGTCCATTCAAGTCTCGCAAGTACCTGCCATAGATGATGTTCAGCCACCCTACGTCTCGCTACTTCTGCAAGATCGACTCCTGTCTCGATGGTCCATTCGTTGCTCATCGCGTCCAAGGGTGAGCTGTTTCGGGACAACGTTCAATCGTTCGAACACCTGCGGTATTGTGAGCCTCGAGCAGAACACCCAATCTCGCTTGTTACCGAAGTACGTCTCTGCGAAAGTCAAAGATTCGTCGGAAGCTTTCGTTGAGACTCGAACGTCGGCTCTGTAGAGCGTTCGCGGAACCCCGTGCTTTCGGCCAGCTACGGCCATTCGACCGCGCTTTCAGGCGGACATTCGAACGCCTGATCCAGGAATTCGCAGACCAATGCGCTTGCCAGCTAGACAACCGTATCGTCGGCACTCGCACTTCGTTGTGCGGTTTTGCGGCGCCACGTCGAAACGCTGCAGCCGAAGCGGCCGCTGAACCAGCGGGAAAACGCACTCAACGATGAGAAGCCGAATAGCGAGGCGACTTCAGACAGCGGCCTGTTGCCGCTACCGAGATACCGCGTCACCATCTCTACCCGCACCGAATCGACAATCGACAGATAGTTCTCGCCGTGCTGTGCGAGATGGCGATGCACGGTCCTGCGATCCATGCCAAGATGCTGTGCGATCCGATCGACCGAACAGGCGCCTGACGGCAGCAGTGCAACGATCAGCTTCCTGATCTTGTCGGGCATCGTCGCGCTGGACTGCAGCAGCATCGAATCGAGGTAGCGGCGCACCTGCTTTGCCATGACCGGATCGTAGGCGGGAATCGCGGCATCAAGATCGGACGCGAGACAAACAATGCCGTCGAAGTCCTTGTTGAATTCGACGGTTACGCCAAAAACGCGCGCGTGGATCGTGGTGCCGGCTGGAGGATGATGCGTGAAACAGACGGCGCGCGGTTTCCAGGCGGCGCCCAGCACCATGTCCAGAACGCGGTATAGGACCCCCAGTACCAGTTCCGTTGCCTGGCGCATCGAACCAGGTACGCCCACAATGTCCTCGCGGATGACCACCAGTCCCTCCGATTCCTCGATGCGCATCACCACGGCCTCGTTCTGCAACCGCAGGTAGTGCGCCGCGGATTCCAGCGCCTTTCGTAGCGTCGGCTGTTCGCGCATCACAAAACCGAGCGCGCCGAGGTTCGAGATGTGGCGGGTCTCGGCCATGCGCAGCCCCAGATCCTCGACGGCGGCGGCCCGAGCCGATGTCTCCAGCAACCGCGCGACCGCCTCGGCCGGAATCATGATGTCGGGATCGAGCAGCACGGACCGCTCGATCCCCGCGTCGCTCAACTGCTGATAGGGATCGAGGCCCACCAGTCGGGCCACCTCGACGAAATTGGTGAGGGCTGCGCTGCGAAGCAGATAGGACATATCGTTTTCCCGTGGTGTCCCAAAATGTAAATTCTTCGTCCCAATCCGTCAAACGTCTCTTTGCCGAAACCCGATACTTGTCCCCGTGGGCACACCACCAAGCAATGTACCGACTCTTTCAGAAATGCAGAGGACACAGGCAATGAGCAATGAGACGAACCGCAGCGCCACGTCAGTGTGCGATCAGCTGCGCGCAACGGGCAACTGGAATCCTGCGTGGGATGCGATTGCCGAACTCGATCCCGTCTGGGCCGAGAAATTCATGACGATGGGCGCACACACCGTGATGTCCGGTGTGCTTGAGCCCAAGGTGCTGGAGTTCCTTGCCATCGCGGTCGATTCGTCCTGCACGCACATGTATGCGCCGGGCACGCGCCGGCATATCCGCAAGGCGCTCGAACTGGGCGCCACAAAGGAAGAGATCGCTGCGGTTCTGCAGGCCGTAAGCGTCCTTGGCATTCATTCGTCCAGTCTCGGCGCGCCGATCCTGCTGGAGGAACTGGCAGCGTTTGAGCAGGCAAAGAGCAACGGCGCGCGGACAGCTGCCTGACGCCACCCAACACCTACCCATTCTCAATCAGGAATACACATCATGCATTTCATGGACGATTCGCTGCTGCCTGAAAATCAGGAAAAACTCGTGATTCAGGTCGCGCCTTACGGACCGCAATGGATCCCGGGCGATTCGGATGATATCCCCGTCACGATGGACGAGCAGGTGCAGAAAGCTGTCGACTGCTACAACGCAGGCGCGACGGTTCTGCACGTGCACGTGCGCGAAGAAGATGGCAAGGGCAGCAAGCGCCTGTCGAAGTTCAACGAGATGCTCGCCCTTCTGCGCGAAGCGGTGCCGAAGATGATCCTGCAGGTCGGCGGCTCGATCTCGTTCGCGCCGGAAAGCGACGGCGAGATGGCCAGGTGGGCGAACGACGATACGCGCCACATGCTCGCGGAGCTGAGCCCGCGTCCCGACCAGGTGACCGTCGCGATCAACACGGGCCAGATGAACATCATGGAGTTGCTGACAGAGGCCGACATCGCCGGCACCTCGTTCATGAACCCCGCGCTGCAGGCGGCTTACCGCGACATGATCTCGCCGTCCAATCCATCGTGGCATGTCGAGCACATCAGGCGGCTCTTTGCGGCCGGCATCCAGCCACAGTTCATGCTGGGCAATCTCACGCAGCTCGAGACGCTCGAGCGGCTGATCCGCAAGGGCGTCTATACGGGGCCGCTAAACCTCAATTACGTGGCCATCGGTGGTGGCGCAGCGGGGCTGCATCCGGCCGACATGCTGGAGTTCGCACGCCGCACGCCGGATGGTGCCGTGCTCACGATCGAAACGCTGGGCCGCAATGTCGTGCCGATGAACACGATGTCCATCGCGCTGGGCCTCCATGTGCGCGTCGGCATCGAGGACACGCTGCTCGGCCCGGACGGCAAACGCGCGACCTCCGTGCAGCAGATCGAGCAGATGGTGCGCATTGCGCGCGAGCTCAATCGCGACGTCGCAAGTGCGGAGGAGGCACGCGGCATCTACCAGATCGGTACCCAATGGAAGTCGGTTGAAGAGACGCTGGACAAGCTGCGCATGGCACCGAACCGGGTACCTGACCAGCGCGGCGTACCGGCACGCAAGGTCGCCTGACGGGCATGACGAGGTGCAGCGCGGCAGCATATTGCGTTGCACCTCGTATGCAGTCCAACCCTTCAGGCATGGAGACAGATGATGTTCTGGAAGAAAAGCCCCGCTGCCGTCCTGGCGTCCCTGCTGGTGATTCATCTGCTGGCGCACACCGACCGCAACATGCTGCTCGGGTTTTCGCCGCAGATCATCCGGGATCTGGCGCTCAGCCATACGCAATACGGGTTTCTCGCGGGTGCAGTGTGGGTGCTGAGTTTCGGCGTGATGGCGATGTTCATGGGTACGCTCGCCGACCGTTTCAGCCGCCCCCGGATCATCGCCGCCGGTGTGCTGATCTGGAGCGCTTGCACCCTGGCGTCGGGCCACGCACAGAGCTTCGAACAGATGGTGGTGGCCCGGTTTTTCGTCGCCAGCGGCGAGGCGGCACTGGTCCCCGCCGCGGTGGCCCTGCTGGCTGAACTCTTCTCCGGCAAGCGCCGTGGCACGGCAATGGGGCTCTTTTTCATGGGCATACCGCTGGGTGTCGGCTGCAGTTTCCTGCTCGCCGGCAGTTTCGGCGCCACGCTCGGGTGGCGGTCGACATTCCATGCGCTGGGCGTGATTGGCATTGCGATTGCGCTGCCCCTGGCACTGCTCAAGGAGAACCGAAGCGTACTCACACCGCAGGAGCGCGGCGCACCATTCCTCGAGCAGGCACTCGCCGTGTTGCGCACCGTTGGCAGTAGTCGTGCACTGGGTTTCACGATTGTCGGTTTCGTGCTGGTGCACCTGGTTTTTGCCAGCTTCTCCTTCACGCAACTGTGGCTCGTTGACGAACGGGGCATGAACGCGGCCGGTATCGCCACACGGATCGGGGCGTTGCAGCTGGTATTCGGCACGCTTGGCGCGGTCGCGGGAGGCGCAGTGGGGGATCGCGTCGCGAGGCGCCTGCGCGGGGAGCACGCAAGCTTCATGGCGCTGCTCGTCCTGGTCTGCGCACCGTTGATCCTCTCATATCGATTCGTACCGGTCGGCTCGCCCGTGTTCTATGTCGGCATGTGTGCCGGATTCTTCCTGCCGATGGCGGTCTATGGCTCGGCCCTTTCGGCCATCACCGGTATGACGCCGGCAAGGATGCGCTCGACGGTGACTGGGTTCACGATGTTGCTGATCAATGTATTCGCGCTCGCCATTGGCACGGTGGTCATCGGCATGCTGGCTGACCATTTGAAGCGAGCAGGCAACACCGCTCCGCTAACGGACGTCCTGTTCCTCAGCGATGTGCTGGCGATCAGCTCGGCCCTGTGGTTCGCTCTTGCGGCGCGCGCTTCAGGCAGGCAGCGCGTTCCCTCGACCGAAAACGTTCAACCTGTGAGACCTTGAGAATGCAAAACCAACGTCAGAATCTCGAAGGGCGCGTCGCGCTCGTCACCGGTGCCGGTCGTGGCCTGGGCGGGGCGATTGCCATCGACCTGGCCCGCGCGGGCGCAGACGTCGCGATCTGCGATATCGACATGCCTGCGCTCGAAGCCACGCGCGCAGCGGTGGAAGCGACCGGCGTGCGGTGTCTCGCGCTACGCTGCGATATCTCTTCGAGCAGCGAAGTCACGCGGCTGTTTGCCGCCATCGCCGAGCGCTTCGGCACGCTGCATATCCTTGTCAACAACGCCGCACGCGTGCCGAACACGCCCGTCGATACCGGGCGTCGCAACGAACACTACGCCTATATCACCACACCCGTGCCGCGGCAGTCGCTAGGCTTTACCAGCACCATCAGCGATGAGGAGTGGCATCGCTACTGGGACGTCAATGTGCATGGTCTCTTCTATTGCACGCGCGAAGCGCTCAGGCTGATGCAACCGCAGCGCGACGGCAGGATCATCAACATCGCGTCGATTGCCGGCATATCGGCGATGAGCGCGCACAGTCCGCACTATTGCGCGACCAAGGGTGCGGTGATTGCTTTCACGAAGTCTGTTGCGGCCGAGGTGGCAGGCGCCAATATCTTCGTCAATGCAATGGCGCCGGGTGGCGTGGCCACCCCCGAATTTACGGAATACTTCGAGGCCGCGGGTGAGGAAAAGCGCAACCAGTTCTGGCAGCTGGTACCCGCCGGGCGCCTGGGCACGATGGAGGAATACGCCTCGACGGTGACCTACCTCGCTGGCGATCACTATCTGGTCGGCCAGATCATCAGCCCGAACGGCGGCGTCGTGATCTGACCGGATGTGCCAAATGAATCGAAGCAATCCTGTCACCGATCCCTGCATCAATATCTGCAGGATGGACCCGAATGATCAGTTATGCCAGGGGTGCTGGAGAACGCTCCGTGAGGTTGGCCTCTGGGATCAGATGAACCACCAGCAGAAGGCCGAAGTCGCCGCACTGCTCGCGTGCCGTCGCAGCGGAATGTTGCGGGTGGCATTGACCGGCGACTCCGCTTTAGAGAATGAATTGCCGAAATGAATGGAGACCTCATGAATGGTTTGATGCTGCAGAAGCAGTTACTGGTTTCCTCGCTGATCGTGCATGCGGATCGCCATCATGGCGATACCGAAATCGTGTCACGCAGGGTCGAGGGTGACATCCATCGCTATACGTACCGCGACTGTCACCGCCGCGCACGCCAGCTGGCCAACGCGCTTGCCAGTCTGGGCGTCAAGCCGTCCGACCGCGTCGGCACGCTGGCGTGGAACGGCTATCGCCACATGGAGCTGTACTACGGCATCTCCGGCATGGGCGCGGTGATGCACACGATCAATCCGCGCCTGCACGCGGACCAGATCGCCTACATCGTCGACCATGCGGAGGACCAGTACCTGTTCTTCGATCTGACGTTCCTGCCGCTGGTCAAAGCCATCGCCGGCCGCTGCAAGACAGTCAAGGCGTTTATCGCCATGACCGACTCCGCGCACATGCCCCAGGACTCCGGCATCGCCAGCCTGCTGTGCTACGAAGACCTGATCGAAGGAAGCTCATCTGATTACGCGTGGCCGAATTTCGACGAGGATACCGCCTGTACGCTGTGCTATACGTCGGGCACGACGGGCAACCCGAAGGGTGCGCTGTACTCGCATCGCTCGTCGCTACTGCACACCTGGGCCGCCGCGTTGCCGGATGCGCTGAACTGCTCGGCGCGTGATGTGGTCCTGCCGGTCGTGCCGATGTTCCATGTCAATGCGTGGGGCCTGCCGTACGTCGCGTGCATGGTCGGAGCGAAGCTGGTGTTCCCCGGCCCGGGACTCGACGGCAAGTCGCTGTACGAGCTTCTCGAAGCCGAACAGGTCACGTTCGCGGCCGGCGTGCCGACCGTATGGCAGGGCCTGCTAGGTCATCTAGAACGGGAAGGACGGACATTCTCGACCCTGAAGCGCACCGTGATTGGCGGTGCAGCCTGTCCGCCCGCGATGCTGCACAAGCTCCAGGACAGCTACGGCGTGGAGGTCCTGCACGCATGGGGCATGACCGAACTGAGTCCGCTCGGCACCATCGGCACGATGAAATACAGGCACCTGACGATGTCCCGGGAGGAGCGTTGCGCCGTGCAGTCGAAGCAGGGGCGCGCGGTGTTTGGCGTCGACATGAAAATCGTCGATGCGAACGGGCAGGAACTGCCGTGGGACGGCGTGACTTCGGGGGAATTGCTCGTGCGCGGGCCGTGGGTCGTGCGCAACTACTTCCGCAATGAGGGCGGCAATCCGCTGCGGATCGACGCCGACGCGCACGGCTGGTTCCCGACCGGCGATATCGCGACGATCGATGCAGACGGCTTCATGCAGATCACCGACCGCAGCAAGGATGTGATCAAGTCCGGCGGCGAATGGATCAGCTCGATCGACATCGAGAACATCGCAGTCGCGCACCCGGCGATAGCGGGCGCGGCCTGTATCGCGGCAAGACATCCGAAGTGGGACGAGCGGCCGCTGCTTGTCGCCGTGAAGCGACCCGACGCACGGGTGACGACGGAGGAACTCCTGGCGTACTTCGAAGGCAAGATCGCGAAGTGGTGGATGCCGGACGCCGTCGTGTTCATCGAGGCGATGCCAATGGGCGCCACCGGCAAAGTGCTGAAGAACCAGCTGCGCGAAGCGTTTGGGGACTATCTGCTGGCCTGATGTGTGGGATGACGGTTCGTTGTATCGAGTTGGCTGGAAGTCGCTATCGGATACTTAGAGATACTAAACAGGAGACAAAATGAAGTTGAAGTGGTTAGCGGCAGCCGTGCTGGCTGCAACGGGAAGCGCCACATACGCGCAGTCGTCGGTGACGCTGTATGGCGTCATTGATTCCGGATTGTTATACCAGAGCGCGAATGCGGCGAACTTTCAGTCGAAAGTGAATCTCGGACATGTCTACGCACTCAAGGACGGCGGAATCTATTCGAGCGTCTGGGGTCTCAAGGGCAGCGAAGACATCGGGGGTGGCTACAAGGTCAACTTCAGGTTGCAGGGGTCGTTCAACAGTTCGAACGGCAAGTCCGGGCTGTCTGATACGCCGGGCGCCACAGCGATGTTCAACCAGCAGACGACGGTGGGCGTGTCGAGCCCGTTCGGCACGATCGATGTGGGCCGTCAGATCGTGCCGATGATCTATGCGATGGCGGACACCGATGTACGGAACGCCCAATACTTCGGCAGTATCCTGACCGCATGGCTCGGCATGAACCAGGCTGCGGGCTGGCAGGGCCTCAGCACGAACGGCCCGATCGGTGCGCTGTATGACGACAACGCGATCGTCTACCGTTCGCCTAAGTTCTATGGCGCATCGCTTGCGCTCGAGTATTCGCCCGGCGGCGTCCCGGGCCAGTTCCAGGGCGGCACGCGCGAGTCCGCCGTGTTGCAGTATTCGAACTATGGGCTGAACCTGGCGGCTGTTTACTACAACGGACACGACACGAATCCATTCACGCAGACCGGCCCTACGACAATCGTCACGGCGCCGTCAACCGGCCTGGCCAACAACCGCTTCTGGTATCTGGGCGCGCAGTACACCTTCCACGATTTTTCCGTGTCGACGTCATACAGCATCGGCAAGAACCCCGCGAACAGCGGCCAGGCCAACTTTGAGATGATTTCCGGGGGCCTCGGCTACAGGTTCAGCCCGGCCTTCAAGGTTACCTCGGGCTTCTATTACCTGAAGGATCGTAACCACTCGGCCAATCAATCGAATGAGTTCGCGCTGGGCGCCGAATACAGCCTGTCCAAAGCTACCCTCGCCTACGCGCAGGTCGGCTACGTCAACAACCGCGGCATTATGAGCCAGACGATCACCTACGGTGCGCCCGTTCCGGAAGGCAGGTCAACCACGGCGGCGATGGTCGGTGTCCGCCACAACTTCTGATCCCCCTCACACAAACAACAACTGGAGCATGCAATGAAAACAAACTGGGCGCTCGGGATTGCGGGCGGCGTATTGATCGCCTCGGCATCTGTTCATGCGTGGGCGCAGGGGGGCGTAAGCGATGCGAGCACGGCTTCGAACGGAACCGCCATCGCGGCCTCGGGCAGCATGTCGGCGAAAGATATCCGGAAAGCCGATCGTGCGCTGCGCCGCAAGGTCTACTCCGCGATTGTCACGCACAAGGAGATTAACGCTGGCAACATCAGCGTCATCGCGAAGAGCGGCGCAGTGACGCTCGACGGAACCGTGGTCGATGCATCGCAGCTCGACAAAGTGAGCGAGATCGTGAAAGACGTTCCGGGCGTCACGTCCGTCACCAGCAAGTTGACGGTCAAAAAGTCGTTTGGCGGGCAGTAACTGTCTCCGGCCTTTGGATCTGGCCGGTTGATGCGAGACCACGGCACCATTGCGCCGGCCTGGCGGCAATCCGACAGGGTCCGGTGTGATGTCGGGGCAAGCGCTTAACGCCCAATCCATTTCTATTAACCGAACGAGGTCGCGGAGTTCCACAATGACAATTCCTGTCGCGCTGGGAAAGATCCTGAAGTTGCCCGTTATCGCCGCGCCGATGTTTCTGGTATCCGGTCCGGAGCTCGTCATGGCGACCTGCCGGAGCGGAGCGATCGGCACCTTTCCTGCTCTGAATCAGCGCACCACTGAGGGGTACGCGCAATGGCTGGATACGATCAAGACGGGACTGGGTCCCAACGACGCCGCGTTCGGTGTCAATCTGATCGTCCACAAGACTCCCGCGGTTTCCTCCCTTTCGGTTTATTCAACGCTTGCCCGCATGTCCCTGTCGCGCGCTTCCGGGCCTGCTGACATGGACTGGCGTCTAACAAACTCACCGCCGGTCGACGTGATCACACGAATGGCCGTTGCAATTTTGAAAGCCGCCGTCGAGGCCGCGCTGGGTCGTATGGCGGGAGTGGGTCGCAAGTACTCGGTCACTGCAACGATACCTGACATTCGAACCGACGATGGAGCGAGAGGCGGCAATGCGCTTATGACCTGCCTCACAGTGGTTGACGCTCCAACGGCAGCAATGGCCGATCAGTTGCCGGATGCTACCCTCCCCTCGCCCGCACGCGGTGCCCCCAAGACTTTTGCCGCGATAAGGCGCGGGTTATCACGGTAATCACGCCGACGACGATGGGTCATCGGACTGGTGTCGACCCGCTCCTGACATTGCATCGGGGGGGCGCCTATCCGGCAGCGCTTTGAGGTACAGCGGTCGATTGTTGTCTCTGCACGTCCCCAACACCGTATTGCCCTGCTTCGTGGTGCCTCCTACATTGTGAAGGTATCCGGGACATACCTCGACTCGCCGCATACCTTAAAGCATCGACACGGGGTAGGCGAAAATGGTCCGGTCCGCTCCATCGAATCCACGCGCCGTTACGGAGGCAAAGCATGTGTCCTGTAATCGAGGATGTAGCAGAAGAAAAGCGCCTGAACGACGCGCGTGCCGCGCAAGTACCGTGGAAGAAGTGGGGGCCGTACCTCAGCGAGCGTCAGTGGGGAACGGTCCGGGAGGACTACAGCGAAGACGGCAACGCCTGGAACTATTTCACCCATGATCATTCCCGCTCGCGCGCCTACAGATGGGGAGAAGACGGGCTCGGCGGACTGTGCGACGACCAGCAGCGGCTGTGCTTCGCGCTTGCGCTATGGAACGAGCGCGACGCGATACTGAAGGAGCGCCTCTTTGGCCTGACCAATAGCGAGGGCAATCATGGCGAGGACGTGAAGGAGTATTACTTCTACGTCGACAGCACGCCCACGCACTCGTACATGAAGTATCTGTACAAGTATCCGCAGCGGGAGTATCCGTACCGGGACCTGGTCGAGACGAACCGGAAGCGATCGCGGGACGAACTCGAGTACGAACTGCTCGATACGGGCGTCTTCGATGAAGACCGGTATTTCGACGTGTTCGTCGAATACGCGAAAGCGGGTCCGGAAGACATCTTCGCGCGCATTTCCGTACACAATCGCGCACGGGAAGCGGCGCGGCTGCGGGTCCTGCCCACTCTCTGGTTTCGCAATACCTGGTCGTGGGGCGACGCCGATCGCAGGCCATCGCTGTGCGAAGCGGGCTCAGGCGTCATTCGTGCGACGCATCATGATCTGGGCGAGTACTGGCTCTATTGCGACGGCGCGACGGAACTGCTTTTCACGGAAAACGAAAGCAACGCACAACGTCTGTGGAATCAACCCAACGTTTCACCTTATGTGAAGGACGCGTTCCACGCGTATGTCATTGCAGGGCAGCGCGAGGCAGTGAATCCCGCCGGGACGGGAACCAAGGCGGCGGCCCATTGCGTGTGCGACCTACCCGGCGGCGGCAGCGCGACAATCCGGCTGCGCCTGACGGCAGTCAGGTTGGACAACGCCTTCGACGACTTCGAGAAAACCTTCAGTGACCGCATTGCCGACGCGGACGCGTTCTACGCGCGTATTGCGCCCAAATCGCTGACGGAAGACCAGCGCCGGGTTCACCGTCAGGCTTTGGCGGGCATGCTGTGGGGCAAGCAGTACTACTACTTCGATCTCGAACTGTGGCTGCGCGAGCATGGGAGCCATCCCTTGCTCGAAGGCGAGCGGCCCAATGTGCGCAATACCGGGTGGTTCCACATGTTGAATGCGGACGTGATCTCCATGCCGGACAAGTGGGAGTATCCGTGGTACGCGGCCTGGGACCTGGCTTTTCATACGATCTCTCTCGCGCTGGTCGATTTCGATTTCGCGAAGGAGCAGTTGCTGCTGATGTTGCGCACCCTGTATGTCCATCCTAGCGGCCAGATCCCAGCCTATGAGTGGAACTTCAGTGATGTGAATCCTCCCGTGCATGCCGCTGCCACGCTCTGGCTCTACAAGTACGGGAAAGCGTTGGACCGGGCTGACCCGCGTTTTCTCGAGCGCTCGTTTCAGGGGCTGATGCTCAATTTCAACTGGTGGGTGAACCGAAAGGACCCATCAGGCCGTAATGTCTTTGCCGGTGGATTTCTGGGGCTGGACAACATCGGCGTATTCGATCGCAGCGCACAGCTTCCGACGGGTGGATCACTGGAGCAGGCGGACGGGACGGCGTGGATGGCGTTCTACTGCCAATGCATGCTCGAGATGGCGGTCATCCTGACGGAATACGATCCAATGTACGAGGAGATCGCCTTCAGGTTCGTCCAGCACTTCATGTGGATCGCCTACGCGATGGACCGGCGCGGCGAACATCCGGACGAGATGTGGGACGAGCAGGACGGCTTTTTCTATGATCTGCTGCGGCTTCCCGACGGCCAGACCATGCGTCTGAAGGTAAGGTCAATGGTGGGACTGCTTCCGCTGTGCGCGTCGACGGTGTTCGAAGCCGATTCGATCACGCGCTATCCGAAACTGATGGATCTGATCGCGCAATTCCGAGAACGCTACCCGGAACTGGTCGCCCATGTAGCCCCGACGGATGCAGGCTTCATCGGCCATCGGGATCGCCGGCTCCTGTCGATCCTTAACAAGCGCAAACTCGAGCGCGTGCTCGGATACCTGCTCGATGAAAACGAGTTCCTCGGGCCGCACGGCATTCGTTCGCTCTCTCGCTACCATCTCGAGCATCCGTATGTGCTCAATGTCGGTGGGACGGAATACAAGGTGCAGTACCTGCCGGCCGAATCGAATACGGGCATGTTCGGCGGAAATTCCAACTGGCGCGGTCCAGTGTGGATACCGGTGAACATGCTGATTCTCAGGGCACTGATGAATCTCTACAGCTTTTTCGGTGATGAGCTCAAGGTTCAATGCCCGACCGGATCGGGGCATTACATGACGCTCTTCGAGGTCACGCAGGAGATCGTGCGGCGGTTGTCGGGTACGTTTCTGCGGGCCGCCAATGGAAGGCGTCCCGTCTACGGCGGGACGGGCAAGTTCCAGGACGATCCGCATTGGCGTGACCTGATTCTGTTCTACGAGTATTTCCACGGCGACAACGGTGCGGGGCTTGGGGCCAGTCACCAGACGGGCTGGACGGGCCTCGTCGCGCCTCTCCTGGACCTGTTCGGGCGCATCGATGCTCAAACCGTTCTGGAAAGCGTCCGCTGGCGCGTCATGGCCGGCGTCGTCGGGCAACAGGTGGGCGGAGAACAGATGGACCGGAAGTGAGAAGATCAACAGAAACTTGGATTCGGCATGCCACAGATCGGTCACTGCGGTTGTAACTGGTCGACAGAGTCGGGAATAGGTTGGGCTGCATCGCTGCGAAACCCACGCAGATTTGCACGAAGATCCAGCGGCATACGAACGCACAGGCCCACGTACAGCGCGCTGCCCGGTGAGAGTCAGTCTTCAGCGCACGTCGAGCGTCAAAGTGAGATCGGCCACCGGGCCTGCCGTGCCGGACGTAGTCTTTGTAGATCTCGCGCTGGTACTTGAGTGCAACCGACAGATTGTACGTAGCGCGGGTGGGGACCGAATGGCGAACAAACAGCAGCATAAGCAGGATTGCTTATGCTGCCGGGCGGCGACTGCTGCCCCACGTAATCGGCCGTAGTCGCCCCACAAGAGATAGACGCGCCGCTCCAAAGCGGTCGTTGACGCCTCAGCCATTGCGCTTTTTTCTCAGCCGTTGAGTGGGCGAGTTATAGAAGCCTGACCGTCAAGAACAAACGGCAGGATGCTGGGGTACCGTAAACTGAACGATCGCGCCGCACGGCGAGCATTCACTCGCCCATAGCTGGCCGCCATGCGCGTCGATGATCGAACGGCAAATAGATAGCCCCATGCCGAGGCCGGTGGACTTCGTGGTATAGAACGCGTTGAATACCTGCTCGGCACCGTTCGGGCCAAAACCAGGACCCGAATCGCGCACGGTCACGAGCACGCGAGCATCGTCGGCCTCGCCGGTGCTGATGTGCACGTATCGCATTCCCTCGACGCTGCTCATTGCCTCGAATGCATTGATGATCAGGTTGAGCACCACCTGCTGCAGTTCCACCCGGTCGCCTTCAATAAACGGCAAACCTTCCGCGAGTTGCATCTCCAGCCCGGCGCCGCTCTTTCTTGCTTCTCCCTGGACGAGTTCGGCAATCTCGCGAATCGCCTCGTTGAGGTTCACCGGCTCTTTTCGCGGCGGGGCCTTCTTGATCAGTTGACGGATGCGGCTGAGCACGTCCCCGGCGCGAATGCCATCCTTGACGATACAGTCGAGCGCCGTGCGCACTTCGCTGATGTCGGCGGGGTCGCGATTGAGCCACCGCAGTGCGGCCTCGGCATGGGTTACCGTTGCGGCAATGGGCTGATTGATTTCATGGGCAATCGAGGCCGTTAGCTGCCCCATGGTCGCGACGCGGTTTGCGTGTGCCAGTTCGGTCTGCACCTCGCGATAGCGCTCTTCGCTCTCGCGAATTTTCATTTCCGCCCGCTTCCGCTCGGTCAGATCGAGAATGTACGCTACGCCCTCGTTCGGCTTTTGTTCAAATGCCGCGCCACCGATCAGGACGGGCACCCGGCTGCCGTCTTTCCGGAAGAATTCCTTTTCGCAGGTTTGCATGGTGCCAGTCGCCGCAAGTTCTTCGAACTCGCGTGGGACACGCTCTTGCCATTCGGGAGGCGTCATGTCGTACCACCGAAGCCCTCTCTTCAAATCGTCGCGCTCGTACTGAACCATGCGGAGAAATGAATCGTTGGCGTCGATAAGCCGTCCGTCCAGCGCCCAGATGACAATCCCGATGAGATTGGCGTCGACCAGGCGCCGGATTTTTGCTTCGCGTTCCGCGACGTCGCGATACAGACGGGCATTTTCGAGCGAAATCGCAGCCTGCGAGGCGACCAGCTTCAGCACCGCAATCCGGGCGTGGTCGAATACGCGGGCCGTGAGCTTGTTCTCAAGGTAGAGCGCACCGATGAGCTTGGCGCCATTCATCAGGGGCAGGCACAAAATGGAGCGCGCACGATGCTCACGGATATAGGGATCCGCGCCGGCCATGGGATCGGCTGCGGCATCGTCCAGAACGACGTTCTCGCGGCTGCGCAGGACCTGGTTGAGGATCGACTCCGGCAACAGCGATGCCGAGACCGGCGCGTCGGACAACTGCAGGTGGACCGCGTCGTCGCCGGTGGTGGCGTCGGCTGCAATCCGCTGCTCGCCCCCGTCCGAGAGGATCAGCAGGCCCCGTTCGGCGCCCGCCTGTTCGATTGCCGTGCGCATGACCATCTCGATCAGCGTTTCCAGGTGGATCTCGCCTGAAGCCGTCTGTAAAACCTTGATCACGGTCGCCAGTTCGAGGTGCTCGATGGGTGCTGCCATCGTATTCGTCGGTTCGGGTGCCGCCTTTTCGGTCCTCAGGTACAGATACCGTTGATCGAGTTGCCGCACCTTGCCGTTAGCGCCCCAACGCAGATAACCATAGTGCGCGTCCTGCATATACATGCGCGCAATTCTTCCACAACCGCGGGCTGCATAAAAGCGGGACGCCAATTCGCTGGCTAGTGCCTCGATATGCGCGAAGCCGCTTTCCTGTGCCGAATCGATGGCCTGCTCGTAGAGCATTTCTGCATCGACGACGCGACCTTCGATGCGCGCGATCTCGGCGCCGACCAGTGCGGTATGGCTTGCGAAGTTCTCCGGGCAGAGATCCGCCCAGATGCGCAGCTGGTTGTGGTGGGCAGTCAGTGCCGCCCGGTGCTGCGGGAACTCGTCGGCCGGGATGGTGTCGCACCGGCCAGCGCGGGCGAGCGCGGCATAGAAGTGATATTCGGCCTCCTCGAGGAACGAGTGTGAGGTCCACAGGAGCCGTTGCGCCCTTGAGGCAGCCGCCATGGCCGCCTCGTGGTCGCCGGCGAGATAGCGTGCCTGCAGTGTCCGGACCCAGTACCAGCACGCGGCGACCGACAGGGACGGTTTGGAGAAAAGGTGTTCGGTGTAAGCTTCATCGAACTGCCCGTCCAGGCAGCCGAACACCGGTGTCAAGCCGCGGAGCGTCCGGATCAGCGCAAGCTGGGCTTCGACAAAGTGAATGACCAGGCCAAACCGCATTTTCCTGGCGTACGCAAGGCCAGATTCGGCCTCGCGTTGCACCTCGGCTAGTGGCTCGCCGGTGAAAAGCAGGTTCGAGACGAGATTGTTGAGCGTAAACGCGCCGAACGAAAGCTCGCCGGTCCGGTTCATCGTGTCGAAAATGCGGCGCAGCTGATCACCGCAAGTCCGCACAGGTTGCACCCAGCGGGCGACATAAGCGGAAAATGCAAGGTATGTGCGGGCTTCATAGCGTACGAGGCCGCGCCGTTCGACGAGTTTGCAGCCGAGCCGGCCGAATTGAAATCCGGCCTGGTAGTCGCCGACAAGCCGTCCGGCGAACCTGGGAAAATAGGCGTAGGCCACGCACGAGGCATCGGCGTTGCCGTGCTCGAGGCTGAGACTGACCGCCTTGCAGATCGCCAGGTAAGCGAGCCTTCCGTCCGTGAACAACGCAGGCGGGAACAGCTTTACCAGGGTCTCGACGGTCGCAACGACATTCGCGTTCTCCATTGCGGGCAGATCGATCAGTTGCTCGATGGTCCGGTCCCCAAGCAGTGTCCCGATACGCTCGTATTCGCTTCGCACCGTCATCTCATCCGGATGGGGTGACCACTCGATGCCCACATGACGAAGGAAGGTCAGGCCAACCGCCACCGCGTTGTCGCTCTTGTCGAGAACCGTGTAGACGTCCATCTGCCAGCAGGCGACCTGGGCGCGCTCGAGCGTTGTCGTGGCACGTTTCGATAGCGCGGCCAGTCGCGCTTCGGCGGTCGACAGTTGTCCCGTCAGGAATTCGCATTCAGCCCGGTTCAACTCCAGCGTAAAGAACAAGTCATGCCGCCGCTGCCAGCAATCGTCGCCCAGTAGTCCGGCGCCCGTGGTGAAATACGCGAGCGCGGAGGTATGGGCTGTCGACGCCTTGGCGCGCTGGCCAGCGCGCAGATTGAACGCCGCCAGTTGCTCGCGTTCGTCCCGTTCGCCGATCCGCGCGGAACCGCGATTGAGCTGGTTCACGATCTCGAAGATCGCTTCGTCGCGTTTTTCGGCAGGTGTCTGCGCAACGAGCAGCCGGCCGATCCGCAGATGGGCGGCGGCGCGCGAGGCTTCCGGGATCAGGGAATAGGCAGCCTGGTGGATCCGGTCGTGAACAAACGCGTAAGCACCCTCCACCCGCACGGCCAGTTCCTGGCGAACCGCCTCCCACAGCACGGCGTGGACCTGCGCCTCGGGCATGCCGAGCACAGCCGACAATGTCGCGATGTCCGCAACGTTCCCGAGGCAGGCAAGCTGCTGCAGCGCGTTTTGCGTCGCGCTCGGCAGGTGGGTCAGCTTGCCGGCCATCAGGTCCACGACGTTATCGGTGTAACCCTTGACATGGATGCGTCCGGTATCCCAGCGCCACTGCCGCGCATCATGATCGAACGCCAGAAGATTGCCTTCGGCCAGCGCCTGCAGGAACTGGATCACGAAGAACGGATTGCCGCCCGTCCTGTCTCGCACGAGTCGCGTCAGCGGCTCGATCGAGTCGGGCGCACAGTGAAGCGCGTCCGCAATCAGACTCCCGATGTGCTCATGAGTGAGCGGCGCGAGCCGGATTTCCCCGACCTTCGCGCCGGCGTTGCGGACAGCCTGGAGCCGGGCGGTCAGCGGATGGGTGGCATCGACCTCGTTGTCGCGATAGGCGCCGATCAGCATCAGGTAGCGCAGATTCGGGTGGGTCAGCAGATCCACTAACAGGTCCAGTGTCGCTGCATCGAGCCACTGCAGGTCGTCGAGAAAAAGTGCAAGCGGATGATCAGCCTGGGCGAATACGCCGATGAAGTGCCGGAATACCTGCAGGAAGCGCTGTTGCGCCTGTTGTGGCTCGAGTTCCGGAACGGGGGGCGGCTCGCCGATAATGAGCTTCAGTTCGGGAATCAGGTCGCTCATGAGCGCCGCATTGGGCGAGAGCGCGTCCAGCAATGCTGCGCGCCAGCTTGCCAGTTCCGCGTCGGACTTGCCCAGCAGCATGCGCACCACGCCCTCGAATGCCTGGATCAGCGTGGAATAGGGGATATCGCGCTTGTACTGGTCGAACTTGCCGGAGGCGAACAATCCCCGGCGCGGCACGAGGATCTTGTGCAGCTCATTGACCACCGAGGATTTGCCAATGCCCGAATAACCGGAGACGAGCACCAGTTCGGGCGCGCCGTTCTCGAGAATGCGGGTGAAAGTGGTGACCAGGCTTTCAACTTCGTGCTCACGTCCATAAAGCTTCTCAGGAATCATCAGTCGGCCAGGCGTGCCGTGTTCGTCCAGCGGGAAGTCGTCGATGTGGCGCTCACGCTGCCAGTCCGAGAGGCATCGCCGCAGATCATGCTCGACACCGGCGGCAGTCTGGTAGCGCTCCTCAGCTGTCTTGGCGAGCAGCTTCATGACGATGCGGGAGACCACTGCGGGTACGGTTTCCACCCGCGCGTGGGGCGGCACCGGCATACGCACGATATGACAGTGCACCCATTCCATGGCGTCCGAGGCGGCGAACGGCAGGGCGCCCGTCAGCATCTCGTAGAACGTGACTCCCAGTGCATACAGGTCGCTGCGCGAATCGATCGAGCGATTCATCCGGCCGGTTTGCTCGGGCGCCATGTAGGCGAGCGTTCCGGCAATGGTTTCGGGTGGCTCTGGCGCCTGCCGCTCGCGTGGCAGCCACGAGGCAAGGCCGAATCCGGTGAGCCGCGCCTGTCCATCGGAGCAATGCACGAGGATATGCGCGGGCTTGAGATCCTTGTGGATCAGGCCGCGCTGATGAAGCTTGCCTAGCGCGGCGGCAATGGCGGCGGCGAGTTCCAGAAAATGGCCGATCTCCAGTGGAGTGCCGAGCAGACGCGCGAGCGGTTCGCCACCGGGGTCCTCGAGCGCCAGCACGATCTGGCTGCCCTCGCGCACCCACCTCAGCGGACGCACGGCCCAGGCGCCATCAAGCTCGTCCTTCAGGCCGAACTCGTGGGCGAGTCGATCGAGACTGGCGGGCAGAGGTTGTTCAGCGGCGAGCTTCGTGAACAGTTCATTCTGACCAGCTGGCGCGGAGGACTGTCCTCTCCAGAAGACGCGCTCGCCATCGTCCCACAGGATATTCATCTTTTTATCCATCGCCGCTGCAACGAGAACTATTTCACGAGGATACACGTTCTTCGCAACAATCCCAGCAGTGATGCCGATAGTTGTGTGAACGACTTGTTGTGCCGTATTCTCGCGGCGAAAGTCGTGATCTCGTCAGCGTTGAATCGGTTCCAGACCCGATCGAGTGTCAGATCTGCCTGGTGGCGCCGCGCAACCCGTTGGTTCTCGTGTCACGATCGCCTCGGTCGCATACGATTGTCAATCTCGATACCCTCTTTCGGGGATCATCATCGTATCGAGCCAGCCCCTGAGTGAGGCGCTCAGTGCGATGGGGCACTTAGTACTACAGCCGTAGATGTGCCGGGTGCACGCCGCCGCGTCGTCGGTGATGGCATTGTTGGGCACGGTACTGGTGTCGGCGCCGCCATATTGATCACGACATTACATGCTCAATGGAGTCGAGCGTCCCTTTGGCTCGACAACGAAGCCCAAAAATGGTCGCGCGAAGGTCATGCGGGTCTCCGGCTTCCCGATTGGGGAACGCTGCAAGTCGATGCACGCGGTACGCTGATCCGCGGCCCGCACGATGCGCTCCACCTGTTCATCCTTGAAGATCTCGCAATGAACGCCCCAAATGGCCCGTTTGAGGGAGAATCGGGCGAGGCACTTTGGTGCTACCACGAACGCGCAATCGGACCGCGCGTTGTACCACCTTTACGCGCTGAGTCGCTCACATGCCCGACTCAGCGAGCTCTACGAACGCCGAAATGGCCTTAGCGAACCGGCGCGAGCGCAAGCAAACCACATACGAGTGCGTGAAGCTCGGAAAATCCGCCACACGCATCACATGCAGGTTGTCATGTGGCCGGTACTCGGCCTGGGAAACGACGCCGATTCCCAAGCCTTCCAGCACGGCCTCGCGCACTGCGTCACGAGAAACTTCCATCACGACCTTCGGCGTCACGCGATGCTGCGTGAGTTCCTTTTCGAAAGCAGTTCGGGTCATCGAACCGCGTTCGCGCAAGATCATTTTTTGTCCGTCCAGCTGTGCGAGCTTGATTGAATCGAGCTGTGCCCATGGATGGCCCGAATTCACGAAGACCAGGATCTCGTGCGCACCGAGATGACGGGAATACAGGCGCGCATCGTCGACGATGTTGCCTGTGATCGCCACATCCGTCGTCGAATCGAGAATCTTGCGCAGCACGCCGTCCGAGTTGTCACTGTCGATCGACACCTGCACGAGCGGATACCGCTGCGCAAATTTTGCGAGCAGCTTCATCACGAAGAACGGCCCGACCGTGCCGACACGCAAGGAACCGGAAACCGCTTCCCCCGTCGAACATAGAAGATCAACGGCCTGCTCTTCGAGCTCGAACACCTGACGCGCGATGGCAAACAGTGCCTTGCCCACGTCACTCAGCTGCAACCCCTTAGGCGAGCGGATAAAGAGTTCGACGCCATAATTCTCTTCGAGCTGCTTGACCTGCACGGTTAGCGTCGGCTGCCCGATATGAAGCAGTTGTGCGGCCCGCGTGAAGCTCATTTCCTGCGCGACAGCATAGAACGAACGCAACTGGTTGAAGTTGACGAAGGCGAGCTTGCGCTCGCGGACGCGCGGCTTCATCGCTTCATCACGCTTCATGGACGGGTCGCCGCATCGCGTGTACAGGCATCCAGCGCGCGCACGAGCGCTTCATTGCGCGAGGCCATCGCCATCAGTACCGTGTAGTGATTCGCGCCTTCGATCGGCAACACCTGTGTCACGCAGTCTGCGGACTCGCGCCGCGCCGCGAATCGCCCCGTCTGCACCTCGACGAAACCGGGCGTTTCATCCGTGCCGACGGCAAGCAGCATCCAGCCGTCGAACGGCGCGCGCGTGAGCGGACTCCATGCGGCGACATCGGTCGGACTCAGGTGCACCTGGGCTGCAAGCGAAGTTTTCATTAAAGGTTCGAGATCGAAGATTCCACTGATGCACACACAACCCGCAATGCCGCTCGCCGTGCCGCGCTCACCGGCCACACAGGCAGCGAGGTGGCCGCCCGCCGAGTGCCCCGCGAGCACGATCGAAGCATACGCGGGCAGATGTGCGCGGCCTTGCACCGCCAGCCAGTCAAGCGCACGCCCGACACTGCCAGCGATATCCGCCACGCGCACTTCCGGCGCAAGCGGATAATTGACGACGGCAACAGAATAACCCAGTTCGACGAGCGGTCGCGCGACGTAACTGAACGAGCGCTTGTCCATGCTGCGCCAATAGCCGCCATGAATGAACACGACGAGCGGCCGGCCCGGCTGCCCGGGGAACAGGTCGAGCCGCTCCAGCGGATGCGCGCCGTAAGCGAGGTCGCACGTGCCGCGCAACGTGAGCCGCGCCTGCACGCTCATTGCATCGATGCGATCGTAGACATCCTGCCGCTCGGGATAACGGTGCGAAAATGCATAGTCCGCATCGATGCGCGGATCGACCGTCATGCGAAGCTCACCACGCTGCGTAGCGATTCGCCCTTCACCATCATCTCGAAGCCTCGGTTGATCTCGTGAATCGGCAGACGGTGGGTAATGAGCCGGTCGATGTCGAGCTTGCCGTCCATGTACAGGTCAACGAAACGACCCAACCCGGAGCGGCCGCGCACGCCACCGAAATAGCTACCCTTCACCGTGCGGCCATAACGCACGGCGACGGGCGGAACGGCCATCGTCGCGTCGCGCGGTTCGACGCCAAGCAGCACGCACGTTCCCCAGCCCACGTGACAGCAATCGAGCGCCTCGCGCATCACCTTCACGTGTCCCGTGCATTCGAACGCAACATCGGCGCCGCCGCCCGTCAGATCGCGCACGGCTTCGAGCGTGCGGCCCGCCGATGCGTCGATGAAGTCGGTCATGCCGAAGTCGTCTGCAATCGTGCGCCGCGCCGGATTCAGATCGACGCCGATAATGCGATTGGCACCCGCGATACGCGCACCCTGCACGATATTCACGCCGATTCCGCCCAGCCCGAACACGACGACATTGTCGCCTTCGCGCACGTCGTCGAGCGCCGCGCCGACGCCCGTCGTTACGCCGCAGCCGAGCAGGCACACGGAGTCGAGCGGCGCATCCGGACGGATCTTCGCGAGCGCGATTTCCGGGACGATCGTGTAGCGCGAGAATGTAGACGTGCCCATGAAATGATGCAGCGACTTGCCACGCCACGAAAAGCGCGGTGTGCCGTCGGGCAGCACGCCGCGATCGCGCGTCTGCTTGATCGACCAGCACAGGTTCGTGCGGCGGCTTAGACACATCTTGCAGACGCCGCACTCAGGACCGTAGAGCGGAATGACATGATCGCCGGCGGCAAGCGTGCCGACGCCGGGTCCGATCTCGACGACGCGACCCGCGCCTTCATGACCGAGCACGGCGGGATACACACAACTCGTGTTGCTGCCTTCGATCGCGGTCAGATCGGTATGACACAGCCCCGACGCGACGATTTCGACGAGTACTTCGCCTGCGCGCGGACCGTCGACATGAATGTCGTCGATCACGAAAGGCTCGTTGGGTGCGACGCAGATCGCCGCAAGACTCATGGGCATGAATGGGCCTTGAAAGAGGAAAACGGTTACTGGTTGCCAGCACTCAGACCGACGCGTCGGCTGGACAGCGCGCCGCTTTCGGACGCGGCAGCGATACGCGATCCACGCGCTCGCCGCGTGCAATGAGCTTCTGCGCCGCGCGCAGGTCGCGTCCGCAGTCCACGCCGATTGCGCCGCGCAACCGGTCGCCCGCAAGGTAGAACACGATAAACGGGCCGCCTTGCGGATCACCGTGCGTGACCTGCTCGAGGTCCTCGCGTAGGTCGCCCGTCAACTGGATGTTGTGGCCGAATACATCAGTCCAGAACCACGGCACGCCGTCGGCAGGCAGCGGCGCACCAAGCAGCGCGGCGGCGACCCGCCGCGCGTCGTCTTCGGCGTTGCGCCACGATTCAATGCGCGAGGCCGCGCGCGTCGTCGTGGCGGCGCGGCGCGCAACATCGCCGATGGCAAACACGGCCGGGTCCGACGTCCGGCATTGCACATCGACGAGCACGCCGTCGTCGGTGGCAAGATCTGCGTCGCGCGCGAGTTCGTCGTTCGGCAGTGCGCCGATACCGACCACCGTTGCATCGACGGTCAAACGCTCTCCGTCGGCCAGCACGAGAGCATCGCGCACAATCTGCTGCACGCGGGTATCGAAGCGAAATACGACGCCGCTTTCCCGCGCGCGCTGTGTGAGCCAGCCCGCGAATGCAGCGGGCAACAGCCGCGCGAGCGGGCGGCTCGCGGCCTCGATCACGACTGGCTGCGCGCCGAGTTCGAGCGCGCTCGACGCCACTTCCAGACCGATGAAGCCCGCGCCCAGCACACCGATGCGCGCGCCGGAGATCAGGGCAGGACGCAGCCGCGCGACGTCGCTCAGGGAGCGCAGCAGATGCGGATTCGCGTCTGTATCGCACGCGCCTGGAAAAGACCGCGCGCGTGCGCCCGTCGCGAGAATGAGCGCGTCGTAGGGCAGCATGTCGCCGTCGGCCAGCAGCACGCGCTTCGTTTCGCGCTCGATCCCGGTCACGCGGCAGCCGAGCCGCAACGCGATGCCGCTGGTGGCCCACGCATCGAAGTGCTGCAGATGCGTCGTGTCGGCGTGCGCCTTACCCACCAGCACCGCTTTCGACAGCGGCGGACGCTCATACGGCGGATGCGTTTCGTCGCCGACGATGATCAGCTCGCCCGCATAGCCCATCTGCCGAAGGTTGATCGCCGCGCGGCCGCCCGCGTGTCCCGCGCCGACGATCACGATCCGCCGCCACGTCTGCGCGGTCATGCGGCGCCTCGCGTCGAACGATTGCGCAAGCCGCGTCCCATGCGGATCTCGCGGATGATCTGCGAATGCACCTGCAGATAGCTGTTGGCCACGCACGCCAGATGCGGCTTCATTTCGCGGTGCAGCCGGGCGAGCGCATGAAATGGCACCGACGACGCAACGTGATGCTCGGCGTGATAAGGCATGTTCCAGTACAGCGTGCGGAACACCGGGTTCGCGAGCGTGGTGCGCGTGTTCGACAGCAGATCCGGCGATTCGGATGCACCCGTATGTTCGGCCATACGGATCGCACGCAATACGGGTTCGCCGAAGAAGCGCGGTGCGAGCCAGTAGACAACGGCGACCCACGTATGCAGCCACACGGAAGCGACCGCAATCAGCGCATACAGCGCGAGCGTCAGCGCGATTTCGCGGCGCACCCGCCCCATGTCGCCCGGCGGAATGAAGCTGCGTTCGTTTGCCGTGAAGCGCCCTGTCAGACCGCGCCAATACGTGCCAACCATCTTCGGCCAGAACGACGCACCGAGAATCAGAAGCAGATATTCGCGCAGCGATGCGGGAAACGGCACGATGTCCGGATCGAGGCGCTCATGCTGCGTGTACGTGTGATGCGCGGTGTGCCGATACTTGAAATACAGGAAGGGGCGCATGCTGACGATGGCCGCGAACATGCCCACAGCCGTGTTCAGCCAGCGTGTGCGAAAGGCGGTGCCGTGCGAGCATTCGTGCAGCGGCGCGAACAGCAGCACGATCACCGCACCGTGCAGCACGGTGGCGGGCACAATCCACCACGTGCCGAGCGACAGCGAGATCAGTGTGCCCGTCAGCAGCAACGCGCCGATATGCACGGCGAGATGCACGAGGCCCGGCCCGTTGCTGCGCTCGCGCAGCACCTTCAGACTTTTTTTCGGCACGAGCGCTGCGCCGCTCAGCGGCCACGCGTCGCTGCCCATCGTCCGCGCATCGTTCGCCGGGCCTGCCGACCGACCGTCGGTCCGCGGCGCGGCCTCTGCCCTGTTCATTGCTTCGTTTGTCATTCATTCACCTGCGCAACATGTTAGAAGGAGAGCGGCGCGATGATGCGCCGCATTCGCCGATCAGGCCTTCGACGGCCGCGTCGAACGTTGTCAGGGTTATCGTAGGGAGAGACGCTCCGCGCGGCCAATTCATTGTTTGAACGGGCCTATTGATTGCGCTGCGAGCGTGCCTCGGAGCGGTTTCGAAGCGGGCCGTCGTCGACTGATGCGAAGTGTGTGGCCATGCCGCTGTCTCACCGCGACGCGCGCAGTGACTACGACACTCGCATGACCGAACCCGTCAGCGCGCCACAGCGCTCACTGCACAATGCGCAATCACTTCCGCATCGAACTCGGAGCGCACGAACGAGCCCGTGACACGCCCACGGCTCATCACGACGATGCGGTCGCACAGCGCCATCAGCTCGGGCAGTTCGCTCGACACCAGCAGCACGCCCTTGCCTTCGGCCGTGATCGACTGCATTGCCTGCCAGATCTGCGGCTTACCGCCCACGTCGACGCCGCGGGTCGGCTCTTCGACGACGAACACCTGTGCGTCGCGCGCCAGCCATTTGCCAAGCACCACTTTCTGCTGGTTGCCGCCCGACAGGTTGACGACACCGCGCGACGGGTCGCGCGCCTTGATGTCGAGGCGTTCGATCATGCGCATGCCGAGCGCGTCGCGGCGTCGTCGCGAGATGAGACCGAACCGTGTGAGGCGGCGCAACGTAGTGAGCGCCAGATTGTCGTGCACCGACATCGCGGGCACGAGCCCTTCCGCCTTGCGATCGGCCGGCAGATAAGCGAGGCCATGATGTACCGCGCGGCGTGGTGTAGTCAGGCGACGTGCCGCACCCGCCACGCGAATCTGTCCGGAATCGGTGGCCTGCAGACCGAACAGCGCGCGGATCACCGCCTCGCGCTCGCAGCCGAGCAGCCCTGCAATGCCGACGATCTCGCCCGCACGCACCTCGAGCGACACATCATCGAAGCGGCCAACCGCGCCGAGCCGGTCGATTTCGAGCAGCACCTTGCCCTGTGCGGGCGCATCGCGCGCCGGAAAGTGGTCACCGGGTTCGCGCCCGACCATCGCGCGTACGATCTCCTCGACGCTCGCGCCGCGCTGACCGAAGTGTGCGACCGAACGGCCGTCGCGCAGCACCGTGATGCGATCGGCGATGCGTTGCACCTCCTCGAGCCGGTGCGATACGTAGACGATGCCAAGCCCGGCCGCACGCAGCCGCTCGCAGGTATCGAGCAACGTATCGACGTGCTCGCTTGTCAGCGACGCCGTCGGCTCGTCGAGAATCAGCAGGCGCGGACGCGTCGCGAGCGCCTTGCAGATTTCGACCAGCTGCTGCTGGCTCAAGCCCAGCGACGACACCATCGCGCCCGGCTCGATCTGCACGCTCATGGCATCGAGCAGTTCGCGCGCACGAGCGTCCATTGTCGCCATGTCGACGTTACCCGTGCGCGAACGCGGCTCGTTACCAAGAAAGATGTTCTCGGCAACCGTCATGTTCGGACACAGCGCGATCTCCTGATGCACGAGCGCGATGCCCTGGCGCCGCGCGGCGAGTGGACTGTCGATCGCGAGCGGCACGCCGTGAAGACGAATCTCGCCGTCGTCCGGGCGTTGCAGGCCGTTCATGATCGACAGCAGCGTCGACTTGCCCGCGCCATTTTCGCCGACGAGTGCATGCACCTCGCCCACGCGTACGTCGAAACTGACGTGATCGAGCGCGATCAGGCTGCCGAACTGCTTGCGCACACCTTCCACTTCGAGAATCGGCGCTCGATGCACTGGCGTAGGTGCGGCCATTATCAATGCTCCTGTCCGATCCGGTAGCGTTCGAGCAAGCTTCGATGCTCATCCATCGAGCCGCGCAGGTTGTCGTACACCTGCGCCCACAGCGCAAAGAAATCTTCATAGCGCTCGTGAATTGACGCGTCGGGCTCAACGGTCTCGCGGATGGTGACGATCGACTTCACCGGCGTGACAGGATCGGGGTACAACCCTGCGCCGACGCCCGCCAGGATCGCATCGCCGAACGGCGCTGCTTCGCCGATATCGGGCACCGCAAGCGGCACATTCACTACGTTGGCGGTGATCTGCGTCCACAGCCGGCTCTTCGCAGGGCCGCCGTTCAGGATCAGGCGGTCGAGCCTCACACCCGCGTCGCGCGCAATCTTCACATTCGAATACAGGTCGAACGCGACACCTTCGACCAGCGCGCGAATGAAGTGGCCGCGCGTGGTGTCGGGCCGCACGCCGAAGAACGTGCCGCACGCGTTCGAATTCCAGTTAGGCGCCAGCGAATTGCCAAGATACGGCAGATACAGCAGACCGTCGGCACATGGCGCGACGCGCGCAGCTTCCGCCGTGAAGAGATCGAACACGTTCTGGCCAATGCGCTCCGCGAGCCGCCATTCGTAATCGCCAAACTGGTCGCGGAACCACTTCAGCGAAGCTCCTGTGAACGCCATCGGCGCATCGAACATCGTGAGACCGGGCAGCACGTGCGGCCACTTGAGAATGCGGAATTCATCGACGTCCTGGCCAGTCGGAATCATGATGCCAAGGTTCGATCCCGTGCCCATCGAGTAGTACGCCTGGCCCGCTTCCGTGACGCCGGCGCCGAGCGCCGCCGAACTGATGTCAGTGCCACCCGCGACGACGGGGGTGCCCACGCGCAGACCCGTTTCCGCCGCCGCCTGGCGCGTCACTTCACCGACCACTTCGTGCGAACGGTAGATGCGCGGATACTTGTCGATGGGAATGCCGATCGCCGCTGCGACGTCCTCGTTCCAGCACTCGCGGCGATAGTCATAGGGATAGAAAAGACCAGCGTCGCCTGTGTTGATCGTGAACGTGCCCGTCATGCGCAACGTGCAATAGCCCGCTGGCGACAGGAATTTGTGCGTCGCGTTGAAGATATGCGGTTCGTGCTTCTTGATCCACAGCGCCTTCGGCTCGATGAACCACGGCGCGATGCGATTGCCGTTATTGCGGTTGATCGTCGCTTCGCCGACGCGCTCGCGGATCTCGTCGCACTCGCGTTCGGAGCGCGCATCCATCCAGATCGGCGCGGCGCGCAGCGGCCGGCCGTTCTGGTCGACCGGCAAGGTCACGCCGACGAGCCCCGACAACGCCACGCCGCGCACTGAATCGGCAAACGCGCCCTGCTCCAGACAGCCGCGAATCGCGCCCGTGACAGCTCGCCAGTAATTGTCAGGGTCCTGCTCAGCCCAGCCCGGACGCGGATGCGATAGCGGATGTTCGCGCGATGCATGCGCTACGATGCGGCCGGTTTCCGTATCAAGCAGGCTCGCCTTGACATTGGTGGTGCCGATATCGATGCCGAGAGTCAGATTTGCCATGTGTCGTCTCCTGGTATTCCGTTGTGCCCGTTTGTTATCTGATGTGTTCGCTGCCGCTGCTGCACCTGTCCGGCCGGATGCCCGATCTCGCTACGCGTGCTGGTGTGCGCCGCCCGACGCGAGACGCGCGCGAGCCCTTCGCCGCACCCATTCGACCCACGCGACGGCTGCGATCAGCACCGCGCCGACGATCAGGTTTTGGTACCACGCACCCACGCCCCACATGTTCAGGAGGCTCAAGCCGACCGTGAAGATCAGTCCGCCGCAGAACGTGCGAAACGGCGAGCCATAGCCGCCCGCAAGGCTCGTGCCGCCGAGCACCGCAATCGCGATCGCGCTCAGCTCGTAGCCTTTCGCGAGCGGCGCATCGACCGACATCAGCCTCGACGTGAACAGCACACCTGCACAGGCCGCGCAGACACCGCTCACTGCATACACGGCGACGATCCAGCCGCGCACATTGATGCCCGCATAGCGCGTCGTCTGCTCGTCGCCGCCGATCGCGAAGATGCGCTTGCCGACTACGTTCATGTGCAAGAGCCATGCGAGGACAACGAACACGCAAAGATAGGCGATCGTGCCGATCGGCATGCCGAGTACGTGTGCTTCGCCCAGCCACTGATAGCCGTCGGAACTGACGTACAGCGCGTGACCGTTGGTCAGCAGAAAGCTCAGGCCGCGCAGCGCGCTCAGCGTCACGAGTGTCATCACGAAGGGCGCGATGCGTCCATACGCGACGCCGACGCCGTTGACAATGCCGGCGATCAGGCCAAACAGCAGTGTCAGCAGCGCGAGTGGCACGCCGGGACCGACATAGGTACCGCCGCGCACGATCAGACGCAGATCGAAAAAGCTGCCGACCAACGCGATCGACTGGATCGACGCAATGACGCTGAAGATCATCACGGCCGCCACCGAGAGATCGATGCGTCCCGTCAGCATCACGAGCGTGACGCCCATTGCAAGAAAGCCATAGATCGCTGTGTCGCGCATCAGCGATTCGAGGTTCGACGCGCTGAAAAAGTATTGTGACGTGAAATGCGCGACCAGCAGCAGTACCACGACCAGCCAGATCAGCGGCTGGCCGAGCACGGCGCGAAGCGTGCGGCGCCACGGGAAACGCGGGCCGCGCGCAACGGTTGCGGGCGCGTGCGAATCGAGAAGACTGCTCATGCGTCGCGCTCCTTGCGTTGCAGGCTATCGGGCAGAACGACCGCGAGTATCACGCCCGCCGTCACGATCTGCTGCAGATAGGCGCTCATGCCGAGCATGTTGAGCGCATTGTTCATCGTGGCAATGATCAGCGCGGCAACCACCATCGCGCCGATCGTCCCCCGTCCACCTGCAAGCGAGACACCGCCGAGCGTGGCGATCGCGATCACGCTCAGTTCGATGCCGTCGAAGGCGGCCGGGTCGATATACGACAGTCGCGCACTTTCCAGCATGCCCGCGAAGGCAGCTCCCGCGCCGCTCAGCACGAACACCAGCAGACGGATGCCGCCGACGTTCACGCCCGACAGCGCGGCCGCCTTCGGATTGCCGCCCGCTGCGTAGAGCGCGCGGCCGAACACCGAATAACGCGTAGCGACGAGCGCGATCGCAATGGCGAGCACGAGCACGGCCACCGGCACCGGCACGCCCGCCACCGATCCATGACCGAGCCACAGATAACCGGGCACGTTGCGCGGAAAGATCGCCTGGCCGCCCGACAGCAGATTCGCGCAGGCGCGCGTGATGCCGAGGGTTCCGAGCGTCACGATAAGCGACGGCACGCGCAGCACGGTCACGCACAGGCCATTGAGCAGCCCTACCGCGATACCTGTGCCAAGCGTCACGGCAATCACCATCCACACGGAGCCGCTCTGAATGAACTGCCCGCCCGCCACGCCCGCGAGCACCGCCACGCCGCCAACGGACAGATCGATTTCGCCCGCAAGCAGCACGAGCGTCATGCCCAGTCCCATCACGCCGACCGTCGACACTGCGAGCATGATGATGCGCAGATTGTCGGCGCTTAGAAAGCGCGCGTTGATCAGATAGCCGGCCACTACCAGCACGGCCAGCAGCGCGAGCCGTGGCACCACTGGCGGCAGCGTCAGGCCGCGTTCGCGCCGGGCCGGGTCGGCGGGCGCGATTGTCGTCGTATTCATGCGTCGTCCTCAGTTCAGAAGGCGCGCGGCGCGCCGCTCGCTGCGCGCGCCGCCGCGCAACGTCACGTCACTTGCCTGGACCGTACCCGTACGGCCATTCGTCCGGCGTCACAGTCTGGATGCCGTCGATGATCATCTTCGTCTTCGTGATCATCGGCAGGTTGGGCGTGAGCACCAGCTTCGGTGGCGCCGACTTCAGCAGCCCTTCCTTGTAGCCGATGTGCATCAGGACCGTGCGCACGCCCACGTCGCCGATCAGCGGCGTGTACGGCGCGACCATGTCGATGTTGCCGGCCTTCACTTCGTGCAACACTTCGTTGGCGTCGTCGTCGGCGACGATAACGAGTTTCTTGCCGCCAGGACTGCTGTTCAGCCGGTGCGCCTCGCGGATCGCGTCGAGCGAGCCCATCGCCAGTTCGCCGCCCGCGTTGAATACCGCGGTGATGTTCGGATGCGCCTGCAGCGCATCGGCCGTCGTCTTGAAGGCGAGCGTGCGGTCGCTGTTGTCCTGGTATGACGCGAGGATGTGCAGACCGTTGCTCTTGCCGATCGTCTGGAGAAATGCGCCCGTGCGGATCGCGTCGGCCGTGCTGCCGAGATCCTTGCGGTTGACGATCAGGTTGCCCTGCCCGCCCGTCGCCTGCAGCATATAAAGACCCTGCTGCACGCCGTTCGCGTAGAAGTTGCCCATCACCTCGGAGCTGATCTTCGTCGACGACGTGCGCCGGTCCACGCTCACCACGGGAATGCCCGCCGCGATCGCGCGGTCCACGGGCGCACCCATCGGCGCCTCGCGATTCGGCCACAGCACGATACCGTCATACTTCTTCGCGATCCATCCGTCGATCACCTGAGACATGCGGTTGTCGTCGAACTGCGCGTCGACGATATCGATCTGCACATTCGGATGGCGCTTTGCTTCCCACATCGCCGTATCGGCGAGACTCATCAGCCACGGTACGTTGAAACCATGAAACACGAAGCCGATGCGATAGGTCTTCTTCGGGTTCAGCACGGGACCATCGGGCAGCGGCATGTAGTCGGTGAACGGCGCTTTCGTGTTGAGCTTGCTGTAGTAACCAACGAAGGTCGCGCCCATGCCGACTTTCCACTTGAAGCCCTGCGCCAGTTCGCCCGTCGGGTAGTCGCCAAGATAGTCGGCAAAGCCGTCCTTTTCGAACAGCTTCTTCACATCAGGATTGGCCATCGAACTGCCTTTGACGCCCTTGTACTTCTCGATCACCGAGTTGAGCTGATCGTGCACCGCCTGCTGGGCGTTCGCCGACGCGGCGAACAACAGCGACGCGCAGCCTGCGGCCGCGAAGAGCCGCCGCAATGGGCGCATTGTGTTTCGGGTCATTGCTATGCTCCTCCATACTGCGATGGAATGCCGCCTCGCAGGCGGTTCATGTTGTTCGAATCGTGATGCATGTAACGCGTCGCGGTTTCAGCCCGGCTTGTCGGTTTCCTCCTCGTCGATCTCCACATACACCGCGCCGCCTTCCACACGCGTCGCATAGGTGCGCAGGTTCTCGGTAACGGGCGGCGACATCGCACGCCCCGTGGGGATATGAAACAGTCCTTGGTGCAACGGGCATTCGACGGTCTCGCCGTCGATATAACCGTCAGAGAGATGGGCGTATGCATGGGTGCAGATGTCGCTGGTCGCGTAGAAGCGTCCGCCGACATTGAAGATGGCGACGCATGTTGCGCCTGCTTCGCATCGCTGAACATCTCCGTCCTCGATCTCTTCCGCAATGGCTAGCTTCATCCAGCGCTTCGCGTTGTCCGTTTTCAGAGTGCCTCCTTGTTCGTCGTGGATGCAACGATCCTAGAGGCGGGTGTCGGCCCGATAAAATTCATTATTTGAATGTGGGTATTGACGAATGCCACGGTCCCTGAGGAAGTGAGCAGCGACGGGGCGTCGTCAGGTGCCTGTCACGTCAGGGATAGGGAAAACACCGAGCAGATCGGGAAGGACAAACTCGCGAAGTCGAGCATTCGCTTCGGATGGGGCGTTGTCACGCTGGCAAGGGCGGTCGAGTCAAGACAACCAGATGAAAAAGACCGGATCGCTCTATCACCGTCACCGGTTCCCTGCGGCGGTCATTAGCTGCGCGGTGCGAATGGTACTTCCGGTTTCAGTTGAGCCTGCGCGACTTCGAAGAGTTGCTGTTCGAGCGTGGCGTCGTGGTCAGCTATGAAATGATCCGGCGTTGGTGCGATAAAATTCGGCGCGGGTTTTGCGCATCGCGTTAAGGCTTCTCGGCGCAAACCTACGCAGCTATCCGGCCGCGAAAGCCGAAATCGCCGAGCTGACGAACGTCAAGCATTTCTTCGTCAAAGCCTGCGCCGGGTGAACAACCGCGCCGACAACAGTCATCAGCCCACGCGGGAACGCGAGCGTCGGATGCGTGGTTTCCGAGTCCCTCAAAGCACCGAAGCGTTCCTGTCGAGCTTCGGCCCGATCCGCCAGCACTTCGCGCTCAAGAGACATTTGCTACGCGCTTCGCTTTATCGCAACCAGCTCGCCGCGCGCTTTTTCGCATGGCGTCACTTCATTGAGCTCACCCAAGGTTCGTCCGCTTTCTGAGAGCACGGGCAACCTCACCGCCATTGCATCGCGAACAACTCAACGTGACAGCGCCCGCCATGGTGGTATTCGGGCGCGAGACGAAGGGCACGGTGCTCGAGTGAGCCAGTACACCCGCTATTTGAAAGGCAGTCCTTTCCGCTCGATGAGGTGGCGACGAATACGCCGTTTCTCGCTCGCCATTGAAATTTGCATCAGAGCCACTTCACCGAGCTCGCCCAAAATCCATTCGCTTTCTGAGCGGATGTGCTTGCTATGCACTATCGCGTTGCCAGCAACTTAATGTGACAACGCCGACCTAACCTTTAGAATGCTGCGCTATAGATAGCGACCGCATCGGCCTCTGTAACCGGGCGCGGATTGTTCACCAACAAACGCTGTTGCAACATCGCGTCTTGTGCCAGACGGGGAATGTCTTCGCGGTTGACACCGACATCGCGAAGCTTGCTGGGGATTCCCGTCTTCGCAATCAAGCCCTCGATGTGATCGACGAGTGCGAAGGTCTTTCGCTCATCATCGCCTTCCACAGGTGTTGGCAAAATCACATCCGACAGTTTCGCATACAAAGTGCTAGCAGCCGGGGCATTAAAGCGCATCACGTGCGGCAATACCAATGCGTTGGAAAGCCCATGCGCGACGTGGAAAATACCACCCAACGGATAGGCCAAAGCGTGCACCGCAGCAACCGGCGCGTTGGCAAACGACTGCCCCGCAAACATCGCGCCCAATAGCATCGCTTCGCGCGCCGCCGTATTCTGTCCGTCCTCACATACCACGAGGAGGTTCTGTGACAGCAATCGCAATGCCTCGACGGCCAGAGCGTCGGAGACAGGATTCTTAAGGTGGAGCGACGTATAGGCCTCGATGGCGTGCACCATTGCGTCGATGCCCGTGGCCGCGGTGGCCTGAGGCGGAAGCCCCATCGTGAGTTCAGCATCAAGCACCGCCAGGTCCGCCATCAACTGCGGCGCTACAACCCCCATTTTGGTGGTTTCGCCGGTAGTGACAATCGATACTGCGGTGACCTCGGAGCCGGTCCCTGCCGTTGTCGGCATCTGCACGAGGGGCAAACGGTTGCCCGTGACCTTCCGGATCCCGTACATTTCCGATAGAGGCTGTGTGCCCGGACTAAGTACGGCCAGAAGCTTGGCGACGTCCATGGAGGAGCCGCCACCCAAACCCAATACGATTTCAGCGTTGAAGACCTTCGCGCGTTCCGCCGCCGCCAAAACCACCTGCTCGGGCGGATCTGCGATTACGTCATCAATAACGGTTACTGTCCACCCGTGCAAAGCCAGGTCCGCGAGCGCAGCGGTCAGCAGCCCGGATTTGTATAGAAATCCATCTGTGACCACGCATAGACGGCTGAGCGTAGCGAACTGCTCGCGAAGCAACGCGCCAAGACGGCGTGCCGCACCGGCTTCGACCACCAGAGTAGGAACCGTCTGAAAACGAAAAGCATTCATAGATATGACCTCGGTGCTACTGCTGTTTTTGTTGGGTTCGCGCCAAGACCCGTAATTCGAACTTCTGAATCTTGCCAGTGCTAGTCTTCGGCACGGCACAAAACCGAATGGACTTGGGCACTTTGAAGCCTGCAAGCAATGAACGACAGTGCGCGATCAACTCCTCTTCCGTTGTCTCCTGGTCTTCCTTGAGTTCAATGAATGCACAAGGAACCTCACCCCACTTCTCATCGGGCTGGGCCACGACGGCCGCCACAGCAACTGCGGGATGTCGGTACAAAGCGTCTTCGACTTCGATACTCGAAATGTTTTCCCCGCCGCTGATGATGATGTCTTTCGAACGGTCGGTAATCCGCACGTACCCGTCTTCAGACAACACACCCAAGTCGCCCGTATGGAACCACCCGCCAGCGAAAGTCTCCGCCGTGGCCTTCTCGTTCTTGAGGTAGCCCTTCATGCAGATATTGCCCCGGAACATGACTTCACCAATCGTTTCGCCGTCTCTTGGGACTTCAATCATCGTCACCGGATCGATGACCGTGACCCCGGCCTGCAAATGATATCGAACGCCTTGGCGTGCGTTCATTTGCGCCTGACCACCCTGATCCAAGCTATTCCAGCTATCCTGCTTCGCACATACGGCAGCAGGACCATAGACCTCTGTCAACCCATAGACGTGAGTCAACTCAATTCCAATCTCGCTCATTTTGGCAATAACCGTAGGGGACGGAGCGGCACCCGCAACCATTGTGCGAACAAGGTGCGTAATCCCCTTACGATAATCGGCCGGTGCGTTGGCCAATGCCCCTTGGACAATTGGAGCCCCGCAATAATGCGTCACCCCTTCGGTACGAATCAAATCGAATACCGTACGGGCATCGAATCGGCGCAGACATACATTGACGCCTGCGCGTGCGGCAACAGTCCAGGCGAAGCACCACCCGTTGCAGTGGAAAAGAGGTAGCGTCCACAGATATACCGCATGCTTAGGCATATCCCATTCGAGCACGTTGCTAATCGCGTTCATATACGCGCCCCGGTGATGATAGACCACCCCTTTGGGATCACCGGTTGTGCCCGATGTGTAATTCAACGCCAGCGCGTCCCACTCATCCTCTGGAGGCACCCAGACATGTTCGGGGTCACCAGAGGCTAGAAACGCCTCATAGTCCGTATGCGGGGGGAAATCGTCACCCGGCGCCATAACGTCACTGACGCTGATCACGATCAGGTGCGGAAACTCAGCGGCCGCCCTCTTCGCGAGTTCGCCGAATTCCGTGTCGATGATCAATACGCGGGCTTCACCATGACGAAGCATGAACAGCATGGTCTCAACGTCTAACCGCGTGTTCAACGTATTGAGTACCGCACCCAGCATGGGGACCCCGTAGTGGGCTTCCACCGTGGCCGGGATATTGGGTAGCAACACTGCAACGGTATCGCCCTTGGAAACGCCGGCGTTCGAAAGGGCGCTGGCCATACGCCTGGCCCGTTCGTAAGTCTCCGCCCACGTGCGCCGGACATCACCGTAGACGATGGCCATACGGTCGCCGTAGACCTCTGCAGCGCGGGCTACGAAGTCAACAGGCGTCAACGAAACGTAATTCGCAGGGCGGCGCTGAAGGCCTGTATCAAACATATGCGTCATCGATCAATCTCCCAAGTCTCTAAGAGGCCAGTTCAAAATGCTATGAACGCCACTGCTTTACGATCCCGATCCCGAATCAGAGACCGAGCACAGAAGCATTGATCACGCCCTGCGGATCGAGCGCCTCCCGGAACGCCACCAAGCCATCTCGCATACGTTCGTCAAGAATCTGTCCATAAGGATAGGTTCGACCTATTTGGAAGTGCGTCGAACCGTGAGCCTGATAGATGGCGATCAACTGCCTTCTCATCGATGCCACGTAGGTGCGCGCGGCCAAGTTTTCGGACCCTGGCGGATTCTTGTCCGTAACCTTCTTTGGCACAACCGCATCATGGTACGGGGAAAGCGCATCCTTCCAGTAGATACCGATCTCATACAGGAATGCTCCCCGGCCAATGGCCTGAAACATCAAGCCAGTCCATACGCCGTGCTTCGCAAAATTCTCAGCCTCCAGGTCTAGCCATTCCTCGTACGCGCGATGGAAATCCTTGGTACGCGAATTCGGGATATACCCATGCACTGGGACCCAGCGCTCTCCCTTGGGCCCCACAACGTGAAACATACGAGAGAAAGGGTCGCTCCGCACTATGGCAGGAACCGAATTGACGATTTCACGCCCGTGCCCATCCATCGCATCACGAAGACGCTGCATGTCAAGGTTAACCGCCTGTTTGCTCGGCCCTTCCACGATGTAATGGGCGACAAAGGGGGCGCTACTCATCGAACGCTCCCCGGCAAGCCCCATACGCAAAAGTTGACGGGCACCCGCGAACCATGACGGTGAAGTCGAAAACACGCGGCGCGCGATAGCCAACGTATCGGCCAGTGTGCGTTTCCGCTTCAACTGACCACGAAGCATTGACGCATCGAAAGCGAAGTTCGTGTCATCGACTCCGATAGACGCCGCGCTCTGCATGCCACTGTGCATCCGATCAAACGACTCGAATGCGAAGCTGGCGCCCGCGAATGCAGAGTGGGCTTCCAGCAGTGGGAGTGTGATTCTGGCTTTGATGCCGAAGGCGCCGCAGTCACCGGTAAACAATCCCGTCACATCGGGACCGGCATACCGATTGAACGGGGAGCCCCCAAGCGCTGCACTTCCTGTCCGAAGCAATTCGCCAGTACCGGTCACGACGTCGAGACTCAGCACAGATGACGCGGCGCCGCCATACTGACCTGTCCCGTGACTGACCGCATGCTGAGCGACAGACCCGCCAACAGTTGCCACAACGCCGGAGAATGGGCCGCGAAACGGAGTGCGCAAGCCATGCGAATCGAGCTCCGTTTTCAACTGCGCCCATGTCACGCCCGCCTCAACCGTCACATACGCATCGACCTTGTTGAGTTCGACGATGCGGTTCAGGCGCCGAAGATCAAGCAGTATCGAAAACTGTGTGCCCACCAGATAGCCACCTGTGTACGATGCGCCACCGCCTCTGGGATATACGGCAAGACCTCTCTTGCCGGATTCCCGGATCACCGCCTGAAGCTCCTCCACGGTATCGGGAGCCACCACCGCTAGTGGCGTCTCCTTGGTCGTGAAGATGTCATGAGACAACGCCAACGCGGCTTGACCTTCAGTGACGTGCTCGGCTCCCACTATGGCACGGAGTGCCGACAGAACTTCAGTCGTCACCCCGCTCAAAACGCCGTTAGCGCTTTTGTCCATCATGCGGCTCCACGTACCTTCCAGGTGGGCTGAATCGGTGCCGGAAGATGCGTTTCTTCAAGACAACGCGCGCGCAGGATTTCGATCTCCGGGCCTCGATTGAAGACCGGCAACTCGCCAGCACCACGAGCCTCGCGAATTTGTGCACGAAGGGATTCAGTTTCATCCGCATCGACGTTACCAACGTCATCGCAAACGACGCCATACGAGCGTGCGCCCTTGGCCGTCACCAAACCCTGCCCGACCTCCTTGCCAACCAGTGCAGGATCACGTTCAAGCGGATCACCCCAACCGCCAGCACCCCAGGTCACGAAATGCAACAAGTCATCGGGACCGACCTTGATATCGTCGCATTTCGCGGGCAAATACATCCGTTCGCCGTTCGCGCGCTCAAGAAGCTTCCACGAACGTGCCGCAGGTTCACCACCGTTGACACCCCAAGGCGGAATGAACCAGCGGTCGTCGTGAATCGAAATCTGCCCTTCGCTGAGGAAACGGTACGTCATGTGGATTCCGTTACCGCCACGGAATTTGCCTGCACCGCCCGAATCCGGAACCGTTTCGTAACGCTCGATGCGCATCGGGAAGTAGTTTTCCAGGAACTCATTCGGCACGTTCGTAAAATCCGGCCACAGCGAGTGACCGTCAGGACCATCGCCGGAAGGACGACCCGGGATGCCGCCGAAACCGATCTGGAACAGCTGGAACCACTCGCCCTTGCTGTCGTGGCCCGAATACATCAGGTGGGGGCTGGACGAGAAGCCTGCGGCGTTGAGGAACGCCGGCGTACGTTGACCCAGGAGGCCGCCCATAACGTCGAAAATACGGCCCAGTGCGTGCGTACGGCACGACAGAGCGGCCGGGAAATTCGGCTTCAGCAACGAGCCTTGGGGAATCCGGACTTCGACCAGATCATAGAACCCGTCGTTATAAAGCACCTGCGGGTCAAACACCATGATCATGTAAATCCCGAAGAACATCTTCAGCATGTTCTCGTTCAGGAAGAAGTTGATCGAGGATGCCGACTGCGGATCCGTACCGTCAAAATCGAGAATAACCTTTTCGCCTTGTCGCGACATCGTGCACTGAATCTTGAACGGACCAAAGCCCGCACCGTCGTCGCACAGATAATCGGCAAACGACACCGGCTCCTCACCCACCGACGTCGCAATGAGTTGCTTCATTGCGCGGAAGTTACGTGCAAGCAAATCATTCATTGCCGACTGCAATACTTCATCACCGAAGCGATCTGAAATCTCGCAGACGCGGCGGCCAGCAACGCGGCACGAGGCGACCAAGGCTTGCAGGTCAGCCTTGTTCCATTCGGGCATGCGCGACTGATTCGAAACCAGTTTCAGCAAGTCGCTTTGCAGTTCGCCCTTGCGATAGAGTTTGACCGGAGGAATGCGCACACCTTCTTCGAAAATCGAAGCCGCATGCGTCGGCAGCGAACCCGGGACCTTGCCGCCCACGTCAGTCATGTGGCCGAACATAGCCGACCAGGCAATGAGGCGACCCCTGTGGAAAATCGGCATGATCACAAGTTGGTCATTCAAGTGGCTGATCGCACCACCGACAGCGTACGGGTCATTCAGCAGAATGATGTCGCCTTCTTCAATTTCGCCTTCGTAGTTCTTCAGGAACCCACCGATAAACGAGCCGAATTGACCAACCACCATCTTCCCATCACGATTCGCGATGAGCGGAAAGGCGTCGCCCTGCTCACGAATTCCCGGACTCAGAGCTGTACGCATCAGCGTAGCGTCCATCTCGTTGCGAGCGTTGCGAAGTGCGCTTTCGATGATATCCAGCGTTACCGGATCGACTGTAACCCCGGCGAACGGCGTATCGTTCGTTTCAATAATGCGTGCGGACATTGTGTGTCTCCTTGCCCTTATGCGTTAATCGGGGTGATCAGGATGTTGCCGAAGAGGTCAACCCTACCCTGGCAATCCGCAAGAACCACGGTGGTCGAATCCATTTCGCAAATCACTGCGGGACCCGTAACTACGTCGCCAGCCAGCAGCTTTGCGCGGTCGTAGATAGTGCCTTTCTTGAATCCACCGTCGGACCACATTTCATGGTCACGGATACGCGCCTGCGCACCATTCCCGTCGCCCTGTGCGAGTTCACGCGACGGCAGCTCAAGCGCCTTGCCCAGAGCCACTGCGCGGAGGTTGACGAGTTCGCGCTCTGCGTCAAGACGGAATCCGAATTGGCGTTCATGTGCCAGGTCGAACAGCGCCGCCAGGTCTGCCAGGCCCGTACCCGATTGGAACAATTCCGCGCTAACCGGCAACGAGACTTCGAATGCCTGGCCGTGGTAACGCACATCGGCTTCGCAGCGGACCTCGATTTCGGACTCGGCAACGCCGTCCTGAACAAGTGTGTTGTGAACCTGCGCCGAAATCTGCTTCAGGATGTCGACGATTTCCGCTTCACTTGCGGCCGTGAAACGCCTGGAGAACGAACGCGCGGTCTCAGTACGCATACGCGTTGTTGCGTCACCCATTGCGCACAGCACGCCAGGGGAAACCGGCGACACAGCGGGCCACGAGCCCGTGAGCTTGCTCACTGCATTCACATGCAGGGGACCCGCGCCGCCGAAGCCCATCAGCGCGAATTCGCGCGGATCGTAGCCCTGTTGAATCGAAACCATACGGAGTGCGCCGTACATGTTCTCGTTGACCAGATCGATGATGCCGCGTGCCGCTTCGTAAAGATCGACCCCCAGATCATCGGCAACCTTCTGCACTGCGACCTTTGCGGCCTCGCGGTCGAGTTTGAACTTACCGCCCAGCAGGTTTTCCGGCAGATATCCCAAGACCACGTTAGCGTCTGTCACCGTGGCTTCCGTGCCGCCACGACCATAGCAAGCCGGGCCCGGAGCAGCGCCCGCCGATTGGGGACCGACACGCAGCGCCTTGGTGAGTTCCGGCACTCGGGCAATCGAACCGCCGCCGGCACCCACGGTCTTGACGTCGAGCGCCGACACCCGAACCGTGAGGTCGCCAACTTCCGTCGTACGAACCAAACGCGGTTCGCCGTTTTCGATCAGAGCCACGTCGGTTGACGTGCCGCCGACGTCGAGCGTCAGAATGTTTTTCAGGCCCGCGTTTTTCGCGACCCACACTGCGCCAGCAACGCCACCAGCGGGACCCGACATCAGAAGCGAAACCGGATGTTGTTCCGAGGCCTCAGACGACATGAGACCACCGTCCGAACGCAGCAGTGCCAGGCGACCCTTCATGCCCAAATCGGCGAGGCGTTCGCGCAGGTTGTGCACGTAGCGGCCAATCATCGGGCGCATCGAGGCGTTGGCAACCGTGGTCAGCGTCCGCTCGTATTCCTGCATTTCGGGCAGAACTTCGTGTGACATCGAAATCGAAATACCCGGCAGGACTTCAGCTGCGATTTCAGCGACACGCTTCTCGTGTGCGCCATTCGCGTATGCGTTAATGAGTGAAATGGTAAGCGCTTCGACACCCCGCGCCTTCAGCTTTTCCAACCGCGCGCGGATGTTCGCCTCATCCAGTGCGCGAACTTCTTGCCCTCGTGCGTCGAGACGGCCAAAGACTTCAACCGTGTCTTCAAGTGCGGCAATCGGTTCCGGCTTTGGCCAAACGATCCAACCCGCGAGACCGCCAGGAACCAGCGAACGTGCAATCTGCATGACCTGGCGATAACCCTCTGTCACTACGAGACCCACGCGAGCCCCCTTGCCTTCCAGCACCGCGTTGGTTGCGACAGTCGTGCCGTGCAGGAATACGCCGATACCTGACGGCGAGATCTGCGCGTTAGCACAGATCTCACGAACGCCCGTCACAATTCCTTCAGAGGAATCGTGAGGCGTCGAAGGCGTCTTATGGCGCCAGAATTGCCCATCTTCATCGTTGAAAAGCAGCAGGTCAGTAAAGGTACCGCCTACGTCTACACCAAGTCGATATGCCATGTTTTGTCTCACTCATAGAGTCCTACTGCGCACCTATTCTCATCGTGACTACACATCCCCGCTATTCGATATAGCGCTCTATCCGATGTGCGGAAACCCAATGAAAACAGGCGGAGAACGCTAATATGGATATCCAGAATGACAATAAAAAACGGGGAAGTCCTGAATGGACCTCCCCGCTCAAGTTTCCATGATCAACGACTTACAACGGTACTGCTACCGCGTTACTGTATTACAGAGGATTTGCGCGCTCCTCTTCCACCGCGCGACGGAAGCGCGGAATCAGCGAGGCGAACAGGATAGCCGCCACAATGGCCCCGGTGATACTGACGATGGCAGCCGAGTAGCCGACCTTCGCTTTATCGTGGAAGACGTAATCCGTGAGTGCGCCAGTCAACGTCGGACCCACTGTAAGTCCCACGATGTTGATACCGAAGAGGTAGAACGCACCCATCAGGGCACGCATGTTATTCGGCGTGAACATCTGAAGCGACGATGCACCTGTGCCCCATGCGAACGAACCAAAGAACAGCATAAATGCCAGCACCACACTCGCGATGAACAGATTGGATACGAACGGCAGAAGCGCGAGAGGAATGATCAGGCCGAGTGCCGCCGTGAGACCCACGTAAGCACCGGCCGCGACCTTGCCATTGCGTTGCATACGGTCAGCCATGGATGCACCGGAAAGCACACCCGCCGATGCAAACACGAGCATCAGTCCGCTCATCATATAAGCTGCGTGAGGGACCGAAAGCCCAAACGCGCGGGACAGAAATGGACGCGCCCACAGCAGCGTGACGTTGAACGGAACGCTAAGGAGAGCGTAACCGCAGAAGTGCAACAGGTATGCACCCTTATGACGGGACCACACTTGGCCAAACGTCGCGGTTCCTTTCACCAGAGCCGCGCCAGTGTTCGAACGGCGCGTTGGTTCCTTCAGAGTCAGAGCGAGCAACGCGACGAGGAAACCCGGGACGCCCACGTATATGAACACAGCCTGCCAAGAGCGCATCTCGCCCAAGAGCGGAACGTGGACACTCGTAGCACCGCCCAGAAGGGAAACGATGAGGCCACCAATCAGAAGCGCCAAACCGCCGCCGACAAACATTGCGACCGTAAAAACGCCGGTTGCGATATTGCGCTTGTTGGGTGGGAAGTTATCGCCAATAATCGAAAACGTCGCTGGCGACAATCCGGCCTCGCCAACACCGACCCCGATACGGGCAGCGAACAGGGTCCCGAATGAATTGCCGAGGCCGCACGCCGCACACATTGCACTCCAGACGGTGATACTCCAGATCACGAGTTTGCGTCGATTCAAACGATCCGCCAACCACCCCAAAGGAATGCCGAGGCCCACGTAGAAGATCACGAATGCCAGGCCGTGCAACAGACCGACTTGAGTATCGTTGATATGAAGATCACGCTGCACCGATTCCATGAGAATCGTCAGAATGACACGGTCCACATATGCGAACGTGTAGGCGATAAACAGAACCGCCACAGTGTACCAGCCAATGCTTGCCGAAGGCCAACCTTGGACCTGGCCTTGCACAGACTGGGCCTGTTGTTTGTCCATTACTTCCATACTACGTCTCCTCCATGGAGTTCTAATGCCGAAGAGCCAGATAGCGGTCTTTGCGACTACCATCTGGTTAATGGGATTTACTGGCCTAAGGACTACAAATCATTGCGATTATGAACCGGCTTCTCCATCGGCTTTCATCTTCGCATACCACTTGCGAAGTTCAGTCTTCAGGATTTTGCCATTTGCGTTTCGCGGCAGGCATTCAATCGGGACAATTTTCTTCGGCAGTTTATATGACGCCAGATTCTGTCGTGCAAACTGTTCGAGTTCTTCGGCGCCAATCGACGTGCCTTCATTGGACACGACGGCCATCACCACGAGTTCACCCCAGCGCTCATCGGGAACGCCGAATGCCGCCGACTCCTTAACTGCAGGGTGCGTGTCGATCACGTCCTCAATTTCGCGCGGATATATATTGATGCCGCCGCTGATCACCATGTCTTTCTTGCGATCAACGATGTACAGGTAGCCCTCTTCATCGCGCATAGCCAGATCGCCAACACCGACCCACCCGTCTTTCAGGGTTTCCTTCGTTGCCTCTTCCTTACCCCAGTAACCATTGAACAGCGTAGGCGACGTGCTGAAGAGTTCGCCGACTTCGTTAGGCCCCACTTCCTCGCCCTTGTCATCCAGGAGCTTGATGGTGGTGCCGACGAACGGGAGACCCACGCAGTTGCGCTTGCGCAACTGATCTTGAGGACGCAAGTTGCTGACGGTCCCGGCTTCGGTAGAGCCATACGTTTCGTGCAGCAAGCCGTCACCGAAGTATTCGACAATTTGCTCCTTCGTTGACTGCGCGAGAGGCGCCGCGTTGGCCACGATGCCTTTCAGGCGATTGCCCCGCAGACTATCCAGCAACGGACGCTCCATACTGAACATCACGTGATAGTGCGTGGGAACCGTGAACATACCCGTGACACGACCACTGTGGACAGCACGTAGCACGGTCTCTGCGTCGAAGCTTGGCATGATCTCCGTCGTACCACCGAAGAAGATCGAAGACATCGCATATGCGAGACCTGCACCATGACACATCGGAGCGAAGGCCAGGAAGTAGTCATCCGGTGAGTAGATGCCGTACTCAGCCGCGTAGCCCAAAAACGTCATCGAACGTGCACGATGCGGAAGCATCACGCCCTTGGGCTTGCCGGTAGTGCCAGACGTGTAGGGAATAGAGAACGTCGCCCACTCCGGAATAACGGGCACGTTAAACAACGCACTGGCCTTCTTGAGGAAATCATCGTACTGCTTATCCAAGACGATCACGTGTTCGACGGTCTTCATCAGAGACCGATCAACCGTCTTCAGCGAATCCGGGTGAACGAACAGGATGCGCGCTTGTGCGTCGTTGCAGATATCCGCGAGTTCGGGTCCCGTAAGCTTCGGATTCGGCGTTGCAATAGCGGCACCGATATCGGAAACACCACAAACGATCTCGATGTACTCAAGAGCATTGGGGCTGATAATAGCCGCGTTTTGTCCCGGCAGGAGGCCCAAACCCATCACGCCGTTAGCAACGCGATTCATTGCCTCGATGAGCTGCGCATACGTGCGTTGACGGTCGCCGCAAATCAGCGCCGGCTTGTTGGGGACTCTACGCGCCGCAGCACGGATGCCCGACGATACCGTGATGTTGCGAAAGCCGGGTGGCAGACCCTGGAGAATGTTTTCGTTGGTGAGAATCACAGTTTGAACACCTTGCGTGCGGTATCGGACATGATTTGCTGAAACGCTTCAGGACGGAGACCGTGTTCGATCATTTCCTTAACACCGCGCTCCGGATCGATCACGGGCCAATCCGTACCAAACATGACCTTGTGCGAACCGTACGTGTTCATGTAGTGAATGAGCGATGTCGGAATGTGCTTCGGTGCGTATGCGTCGAGGCCGATGTACACATTCTTGTGTTTCCACGCCATGGCGATCATTTCATCGGTCCAAGGTACCCCGATGTGGATGCCCAGCAACTTCAGTTCCGGGAAATCTATGGCAATCTGGTCGAGCAGGATCGGTTTGGCCACGCTCGGCAGACGCACGTCCTTTTGATAAATCAGATTCTGGCCGACCTGCATCATGATCGGAATGTCGAGTTCGCAGCACTTCGCGTAGTACGGGTAGTACAGCGCTTCGTTAGGTGCCAGACGGAACCAGTGCGGATACAGGTGAGCGCCGACGAAACCGAATTCCTTGACGCCCTGTTCGAGGTCACGAAGGCCCTGCATACCACGGAAAGGATCAACGCCAGCGAGACCCGAGAAGCGATCCGGATACTTCGTGCACCACTTTGCAACCTGCTCGTAGGGGATTTCGAACGAGCCTTTCATGCGTGCGTCACCGGCACGAACGGCGATGAGCAACGAACGTTCGATACCTGCGCGATCCATCTTGCGGAGATATTCGTCCATCGAAACGCCATTACGCATTTCGACGGGCATACGCACCTGCGCCTTGAAATCCTCATCGACGCCAGTTTGCCCTTTGGCAACCTCTTCCTCGGTGAAAAGATTGCAAACGATATCAATGTAACCGCTCATGTCTGTCCTCTGTAGGTCCGGCCGTGCGGTCTTTCACACGGTTCGGTTAAGAGACATACTCGCGCACCTGGGCAAGTATGTCTCATGCCATTCAATCCGTATCCGATGTACGGAAACTCCGTATTCGTGCGCTCTTACTTGCCTTCGCGAGCCCAGCGCTTTTCGAATTCCCACACTTCTGCGAAGCCGATGAGTTCGCAGAACTTCTTGAAATCATAGAGTTCCACGCCCGGGCCGCCGCTAAGGCCTTGTTCCTTCAGCAATCGCAGGCTCTTCTCCATTGCATGAGCCGCCACCAAGCTCGTATTCGACGGATAGATCGCGAGCGCGAAACCGATTTCCTTCAGTACCGAAGCCGGGAGAATCGGGGTCTTGCCTCCGTCTGCCATGTTGGCCATCATCGGCAGATCGAATGCCGAGCACGCTGTACGCATTTCCTCTTCCGACTGCGGGGCTTCAAGGAACAGAATGTCGGCGCCCGCCTTTGCATAGGCCTCAATACGGCGCATCGCCTCATCCATCCCCAGTCCTGCTCGTGCGTCGGTGCGGGCGATGATCAGGAAATTCTCCTTGTCCTCACGCGCTTCGGCAGCGACCTTGATCTTTTCGACCATATCCTCTACCGGCACGCAACGCTTGTACGGCGTATGGCCGCACTTTTTCGGGAATTCTTGATCTTCAAGTTGAATTGCCGTGACGCCTGCGGCCTCGTAGCCCTTCACCGTGTGGTGGACATTCAGCAGACCGCCGTAGCCCGTGTCGCCGTCGGCGATGACCGCTGCACCTGACGTCCGCACCAGAGTGGCCATACGGTCCACCATCTGCGTGTAAGTCGCTATCCCGGCATCGGGCAAACCCAGCGCCGATGCGGTGAGCCAGAAGCCTGTGCCGTACACGATGTCGAAACCGACAGTCTTGGCGATGGTGGCCGAGATCATGTCGTGCATGCCCGGAATGACAAGGAATTCGCCGTTTTTCAGTTTCTGTTTGAGGATCGGATTAGCCATGAAAGAACTCTCTTAAACTAAGTGCGGACCTGGGATGTGACGTATTCCCGGGTCAATCGTTGCGATACTGCCAAGGTTGCATCTGGCGTTGACGGGCTTCGAAATCTACGATGTTCGCGTGCTCCTGATTTCGAATCATGTCGATTTCATCCCACCCGTTGACCAAAGCAAGGCGGCGGGCCTCTGATAGCTCGAAACTCAAAACCTCCCCGCGCTGACGCTTGATCGTCAATGTCTGGAGGTCGATATCCAGCATGCGGGCTTCCAGCGCGTCATTCACGAGAACAGCATAGGTCTCTTGATCCACCACCAGAGGCAACACACCGTTCTTGTAGCAGTTGCCTTGGAAAATCTCACCGAAGCTTGTGGACACCACGCAGCGAATTCCGATATCGGCCAACGACCATACGGCATGCTCCCGGCTTGAGCCACAACCGAAGTTCGAACCCACAACAAGAATCTGCGCCATTTTCCACTGGGATTTATTGAGTACGAACGACTCAACCTCTCGGCCCTGATCGTCAAAGCGCCAATCGTGCAAGGCATACCGTCCGAGGCCCGACGCCGATGTCACAGTCAAGAATCGCCCCGGGTAAATGATGTCCGTATCGATGTTTTGATCCGGCAGTGCTGCGGCTACAGATTGCAAACGTACAAACGGCTCCATCGATCAGGACTCCAGGTTGCGTGGATCACAGATGCGGCCCGCAACGGCGGAGGCAGCAGCCATCGCGGGACTCATCAGGTGCGTGCGTGCACCGGGGCCCTGTCGCCCTTCGAAATTCCGATTCGTGGTCGAAGCGCATCGTTGACCGGGGTCAACCAGCTCACCGTTCATGGCCACGCACAACGAACACCCTGCGTTTTCCCACCGGCTTCCTGCGGAAATGAATATCTGATCTAGCCCTTCGGCCTCTGCCTGGATCTTCACCGCATCCGAACCGGGGACCACCAACATTTGAACGCCGGGAGCGATTTGCCGATCTCTGAGAACCGCAGCCGCGGCACGAAGATCCTCCAAGCGGCCGTTCGTGCATGAACCGATAAACACATGGTCAATGGTGAGATCCGTGATTCGCGATCCCGCCGCGATACCCATGTATTCGAGTGCGCGAGCCGTCTTCTGAGCTTCAACTGGGCCCATGGTTGCAGGATCAGGCACAACCGAATCTATGGCCATAACTTGATCAGGACTGGTGCCCCAGGTGACTTGGGGTTTGATTTCGAGACCGTCGATGGTGATTTCACGGTCGAATCGCGCACCAACATCGGATACCAACGTTGACCACCAGGCAACTGCCGTATCCCAATCCTGATCCTTGGGCGCGTATGCACGGCCCTTGAGATATTCGAACGTCGTTTCGTCGGGAGCCACGAGGCCCGCACGCGAACCGGCCTCAATGGTCATGTTGCACAATGTCATGCGCTCGGACATCGACATACTGCGAACCACCGGGCCCGCGTACTCGATGACGTAGCCAGTGCCGCCGCCAGCACCCAAGACCCCAATCAAGTGCAGGATCACGTCTTTGGCCGTGACACCCGGATTCATCCGTCCTGCGACGGTGACTCGCATGCTTTTCGAGCGTCGCATTCTCAGCGTTTGCGTGGCCAATACGCATGCCGATTCGCTGGATCCAATACCGAAGGCCAGCGCACCGAAAGCGCCATGCGTTGACGTGTGCGAATCGCCACACACCATGGTCATTCCCGGCAGAGTGAATCCGAGTTCCGGACCCATGATGTGGACGATTCCATGACGACTGTCATTCAGGTCCACATAGGGAACGCCCGTGGATCTAGCATTCTGAGCCAGCAGCTCTACTTGATTACGGGTCGCTTCATTCGCTATCGGAATGGTTCGATCCCGCGTGGGCACCGCATGATCTGCGACAGCGATATGAGTTAATGGTCTATGGATGTCGATCTGCCGGTCGCGAAGCATCGCGAAGGCCTGCGGGCTGCTGACGTCATGCAGCATCTGCCGATCAATGTAGAGTACGCTGAGGCCATCAGAGTCTTGGGAGACCTCGTGCGCATTCCATAGTTTGTCGTATAAGGTGGTAGCCAAAGCCGTCTCCGTTTGCGCCGGGCCTCGTCTCTAATGATCGTCGGCCAGTGCTTGAATCAAACGATAGGATGCTCATGCGAGGGCCGCCACTGGGACTTCGAGCGTATCCGTCTAGCGGAATTCCAGCTACCGGAGTACAAGTGTCCGACTACCGGATATGGCACCTCCAGGCTTTGCTGCGCTGGTCTAAGTCGTCCATCATCGTAGGCCCGGGCGCCGATATGTCGGACCCGCCCACCGGTTTAGCGTTTACATGGAGCCCATGATGAGCAACGTAATGCACAAAGATCCCGCGCCAGACTCTGACGAGCGTAAAGATGCGCATACGGCGTTGGTTGACGATTATCGGCGTGCCGGATTCGGGCGATCGCTGCAATTCGGAACGCGCCCGGCCCTGGTAATCGTTGATGTCGTGCAGGCCTATGTGGTGCCCGAAAGTCCGCTATATGCCCGAGCATTTGAGGACGCGCTGGCCGCCAATGTGGTCCTCGTTGAAGCCGCACGCAAGACCGGTGTCCCTGTGATTTTCACAGGCGTCCAATACTCGCGCACGGGTGCGGATGGTGGAGTGTTCTTCCGCAAGATCCCCGCCCTGCAGAGCTTTGTTGTCGGAAATCCGCTGGCAGAGTTCCCGGCTTCTCTGCGCCCCGGCGATAACGAAGTAGTGGTGACCAAGCAATACGCCTCCGCGTTTTTCGGGACGTCGCTGGCCTCCACGCTGACCTCTATGGGTGTCGACACGGTGATGGTTACAGGGTTCTCAACCAGCGGTTGCGTGCGGGCCACCACGTTGGACGCCATGCAACACGGGTTTGTACCGTTCGTGGTTCGCGAGGCATGTGGCGACCGTGATCCCCAAGTGCAAGAATCCAACCTGTTCGACCTCCAGGCGAAATACGCGGAAGTCGTGTGCCTCCAACAGGTATTGGGCCTCCTGCAAGGACGGGCCCAAGGCTAACGGGCCTAAGCCACCTCCAGAGCCTGATCCTCAGCGGAGGCAGCCTGTGTTATGTCGCTAGCCGTTTGCTTAACCAGATCGACATAACGCCGCGTAGCCTCCGCTGGATTCATTGCCGTAGAGAAGTAACTGAGCGTCAACTCTGCTACCTCGCGAGCTCTCTCCATGATGGGCACGGAAATCGAAGACGTCTTTCCAGGGTTATCCGTGTGCACCGTTCGATCATTGAGGACAAAGCCATCAGTCTTGATGCGCGCTGTAAGCCTGCCCGATAAAAACATATCGAGTGCCAACGACTTTGCCCCGACCTCTTGAAGCCCCCTCAATAAGACTTCCCGCACCTCGTCCTCGCTGTAAGCGATGCTGACGTGACCCGCAGCACACTCCAAGATCGGCAATGTATAGCCCCGATAGTAGCGACTAAACGACAGTGACGACATTTCATAGGTGTTATCGCGAACCATCACCGACTGTCCAACCCGGGTGGTGATGGTAATAGGCCAGTTGACGAGCTTGGTCAGGGCTACGATATGAGGTCGCCCCTTTTCTATCAGATTGTCGTGATCGCGGTACCCCATTGACAGGGTTTCAACCAATCGCGTCGCCCGGTAGCGCTTGCGTGAGGGTTCGAATTCAACCATGCCCTCGACCATCAACGTCTGGACGATTCGGCAGGCGGTGGGGTATGCCAACCTGGACTCCCGGGCGACTTCCATGAGCGTTATCGCACCGTGCCGATTGATGAGCTTCAAGACTGCCAGAGCACGACTAACTGACCGAATAGGTACGCCCTTTTCCATTCCTTACCTTTACCTACTACCTACTGTATGGTTGTCATCTCAAGTCAACCTCGGGTTCAAGTCTATCCTGACCTTGCCGCGCGACTCCCGGATCACGAGTACGGGAAAATACTAATCAACTAATCGCCGCTTGCGTATTCGGGATTACCATTGAACACATCGCTTGCGTCCACTCACATATAATAGAACCCGCTATCACGAACGGGATCAGTTCCACAATGGGGAATTATCACAAAGCACAGTTATCATGCCCCATGTGCTAACCGTGAACCCAATCCCCCAAATTTCCGACAGTCGGAGTTTTTCTAGATAGTTCTCGACGGAATTCATATTCGACACAAATACTTTGCACCTCAGCGATACGAGCTAGTCGTGTCCAGGTTCTGCGGAGTACGTCGAAATGATTTCCCCTGTCAAAGAACAAAGTAGTCGGCATTATGTCGATGTAGGTGGTCGACGAATTCACTATCGCCGCTTGGGCGAAGGCCCGCCAGTGGTCTTGCTACACGCCTCCCCCAGGTCGTCTTCGGCAATGCTGCCCCTGATGACGTCTGCGCCGCATGGAGTAACGGTATTCGCATTCGATAACCCGGGATTCGGTCTTTCAGATCGCGTAGAACTGTCCGATGCACAAGCGCTCGATTTCGGCGCCGACCTCGATGCGGCTCTTGAGGCGTTGGGAATCAAGCAGTGTCCCGTTTATGCAACGCATACGGGTGCCGCAATCGCCGTGGGTTTGGCTCTCCATGCGCCCCATCGCGTCAGCCGCCTGGTTGTTGACGGACTGTGCGCGATGACGCGCGCGGAGGCCGCCAATACTCTAGCCAATTACCTACCCACGTTTAACCCTGTGGTTGACGGCCAGCACTTGGCCTGGGTATGGACGCGTGTGCGCGATCAATTCCTGTTCTATCCGTGGAATCAGAGAGGCCAAGGCTCCCGCCAGCCTCTTTCCCTACACCCCACATTGGATCAGGTCCATGCAGTCGTCATGGACTTCCTGGCATCCGGTGACAACTACCGGCATGCCTACTCGTCGGCATTCACGCTGGATGCGACAGCTGCGGTGGCCCAGATCCAAGTCCCGACTGTGATTGGCGCGCGGGATTTCGACATGTTGTATCCGCATCTTGAACGCCTTGGAAAGGTGCGCGCCAACATTAGAATCGAGAGATTTGCGAGCGCCATAGATGAATGGCAGCGTCAAATCTGGGCGCATTTAATGCAAGGCCTAACGACAGAGGCGGCCCCCCGGTCGGTAAATCCGCCTCTGGGCACCGCCAGAATCAGCCGCACTTACGTGGACGCGGATGGCCTGCGCATGCACGTCCGTGGCGCGATGAACGGGCAGGGTCGCCCTCTCGTGCTGTTGCATGACTGCCCCGGTGCATCCGCCGGCCTGGTTCGACGTCTCGAACGCGTGGCCGGTCGTCGCCCCGTGGTGGCCTTGGATTTGCCCGGCCATGGCGATTCACAATGCCTGGATTCGCTGAGCGACATCAATGCTGTACTCGGGTTCCTGAATGCTGGGCTTCGCGATCTCGGAATAGATCAAGCGGAAGTTGCAGGCGAAGGTCTAGGTGCCGTATTGGCCACGAAACTGGCATCCCAATGGATGACCAATTACGAAGTCGAACAAGATACGATGGTATTGAATCGGCGCATTGCTGAAAACGCGAGCTACGATCCTCAACGCCTCGTCCCCGGCTCCTTTGCTGCGGAGGAGGCCGGCGCTCACGTGTTCAGGGCTTGGCAACAAGCCCGTGATTCCGTGATCCTTGGGTCGTGGAGTTCACGACGTCTCGATGAATTCCACCCCTTCGGTGATGCACTCGACGCCGAAGCCATCCACTTGCGCACCATCGAAATCCTCAAGGAATCGACGTCTGCGGTGGACTTCCGCCGTGCGGTGTATCAGGCAGCCATGGAATAACTTCGTCACAGCATAATTTCGTAGTCCATACGGCCATAGAAGATTGGCCATCGTCGCTGTATAGCAAACACTGGAGCAACACGCACGTGAAAAAATCGCTTCTCGCACTCGCCGCACTCTCGACAATAGCCGGGGGGGCGCAAGCACAATCGTCGGTCACTCTGTACGGTATTGTCGATGATGGTCTTCTGATCAATACCAATTCCGGTGGCAAACGGCAGTACTATATGGCCACATCCGTTGGCGCCTCGTCTCGCTGGGGCCTTCTCGGCCGCGAAGATCTCGGCGGCGGCCTTGCTGCGGTGTTCGATGTGCAAAACGGATTCGACGTCAATAGCGGCGCCGCGATGCAATCCGGCCTGCTCTTCGGCCGCGTTGCATACGTTGGTCTTTCGAGCGTGCAATATGGTAGGGTCACGCTGGGCCGTCAGTATGATGCTCTCGTTGACTCCGTGGGCCTCATGATTTCCGGCGACCAGTGGGCTGGCTATATTGGCGCTCATCCGGGCGACCTGGACAACCTGAACAACGCCTTCCGCTCCAATAACACGATCAAGTACACGAGCAACAAAATGTCGGGCGTCACGACGGTTGCCACTTACAGTTTGGGCAACACGGCGGGCAACCTGACGAAAAATCAGATTTGGTCGTTGGGTGCCAAGTATGACAACGGCGGCCCCCTCGTCGGCGCCATCGGCTACATCAATGCCCGCACCCCTGCCGCCTCTGGTGGCCTGATGAACAACAGTGGAACGGCCAACGACACGCTGAGCACAAACGTCGCATCCCCCGTGTACTCGGGCTATCAAACAGCCAACACGTATCAATCGCTGGCCTTGGGCGGCGCGTATACGATTGGCAAATCGACATTTGGCCTGACATATTCGAATGTCCGCTTCGATAACCTCGGCGGTTGGAAGGGCAATGCGTCGCTCGTGAATCGCTATGCTAGCGGCGCCAACGTATCGTTCAATAGTGCCGAAGTGAACTACAGATATCAGTTCACGCCCGCACTGGTTGCCGGTGTGGCATTCAACTACACGCAGGGCTCTACCGTTGATCTGGCGTCGGGTGGCAAGCAAGAAGGCGTGAAATACTTCCAGTATCAAACGGGCGCACAGTACTGGCTGTCGAAGCGAACCGATATCTACGGAATTGTTGTCTATCAGCACGCGTCGGGCACCGATTCGACCGGCAAGCCCGCACGCGCGGCAATCCAAGCTATCACGGCATCGGCGAATGCTAACCAAGCGGCTATTCGTCTCGGGATCGCGCATCGCTTCTAAGAGGTCTGTTCAAAACAGCTGACTCCGCTCGTTTGAATACGTTCCAGCAGACGAGCGAGCAAGCAAATTTGAGGAATGCTTCGTGAATGCCGCTACGAGGATCGAAGCAGATGCGAAAACGCCGGAAGTTGTGGAGCCACGAGTGAGTCCGTTCTATCGCCCAGCGTGATTTGCCCAGACCGCTATCATGTTCGGTTCGAAGCCGCGCGATCACTGGCCTGATGCCACGATCACGCAAGCGCTGGCGATATGTGTCGGAGTCGTAGCCGCGATCGCCGTAAATGACCTTGGGCTTACGAAGTGGTCTGCCGCATGCACGGCGAAATCGGGGGATAGCGTCGACCAATGGCAACAACTGGGTGACGTCGTGACGGTTTGCGCCGGTCAATCTCACACTGACCGGCACTCCGTTGGCATCTATGAGGATTGGTACTTGGATCCTGGTCGCGCACGATTCGTTGAGTTTGGTCCAGTTTTTCGCCCGCCCCAACAGTTCACCGAGGTAGAATCGACGGCAGCATACGAAAGGTCCAACCGGCGCAACACCCAGATACTCAGACGGCTTTGTCATGTACGGACGCCCGCGGTTTGCTAGCGTCGTGAATTAGAAATTCATTGAGTTATTCGCTGCCTGTAGACGCTCATCAAGATTCGCCAGGCCAACTATCTCAACAATATCGTGGAACAAGATCATCGGGCGATCAAGCGGCATACCCGACCCATGCTGGGATTCAAAACATGTCGCTGCGCCCGGATCCTTCCGGGCCGGGATCGAGGTGATGCACGTGATCGCAAAATGACAGATGAAGTGTGCTCGCGGAACCCATCTATTCATCGCAGATCAGTTTTACGATCTCGCAATATAAGCGGTACTACTTATCGTGATATCGCGCATTCCGCGATCCTTGCTGCACAACACCGTTCGTCATGCAGGCAGTGTACATAGTTAACGTTACGCACAACAAGGAACACCTGTCTTCAGTGAGACATGCAAGGCAAACAGGCTGGCTACGAGAGCGCCCCACATGTACGAATCACAACCCGGCCGGTTACAGCGCCCGCCTCCATGCGGCGATGCACCGATGGTAATTCGTCTAGCTGGCAAGTTCCCGAGATCACGGGGCGAACCACGCCTCGGGCCATCAACGCCAATGCATCTTCGAGCTGAGCTTTGCTCGTGCTATGCACTGACGTCACCGACTGGTTCTTCAAGAACAATTGTGCCGGGTTGAATTTTACGAAGTCACCGCTGAGTTGACCAACCAGCATCCAGCGTCCGTTAATCGCAAGGCTGCGGCGGACTGCATCGAATACTGGCGTCCCCACGTTGTCGATCACGACGTCGACGCCATCACCGCCAGTCAGTTCTTTCACCCGGTCGGAAAAATCCTCGTTGCGGTTGCTAACGAGCACCTCGTGAGCGCCTAGTTGAGCAAGCAAGTCCGCTTTGTCTGGCGACGTTGTCTGTGCGACTACCCAAGCTCCGGCCGCCCGTGCAAGCTGAAGAGCATGTACGCCAAGACCGCCACCAGCGCCAGTTACCATCACCCGCTCGCCTATAGAGACGCCACCCGCGTCGCGTACCGCATTAAGTGATCTCCCAATAGCGCACGCTGCAATAGCGGCCTGTTCGTCGCGAACCTCGTCCGGCACCTTTGCGACGTTATCTACCTGCACTGCGACATATTCAGCGTAGCCACCACGAAAGCCCTGCTGGCCGAGGAAGCGGCGCTTCGCGCACAGCGCCTCATAACCGTTACGGCACAAACGACAGCGGCCGCAGATTGCGAATCGCTGTGTCGTCGCGACATGATCATCAACGAGGAATTCGATAGCTTCGGTGCCCACCGCGACAACCCGGCCACTGATTTCATGTCCCGGAATGAGCGGCAGTTCGACACCACGACGATAGGTTCTCTTCCGTGTAGCAACGTCGAGCGTGCAGACGCCACAGGCTGCGATCTGGATCACGACCTCGTGGGGACCAGGCGTTGGTCGGGGCACATCATGCACACGAAGTACATCCACATTGCCGGCCTCGTGTACGACCACGGCCTTCATCACTCCGTCCGCGTAATACTGCGCAGACGACAGGATCGACGAACCGTCCAGCGAACCGGCGATGATCAGCATCGCGTTGTTCAGCAAGAAGCCGACGCCCGCCGCCGGCCAGCCCGAGTACGAGTTCAGCATCGACACGACCGCGGGCATGTCCGCGCCGCCGCTCGGGATAATGATCAGGGCCCCCAGCGCGAACGCGATCAGCGTCATGAGGATGCACGGCAGCCACGACTGCGTGAGGAAGAAGATCACGCCGAAGCCGATCATCGCGTGCGCGCGCAGCAGGTTGATCAGATGTTGGCCCGCATAGACGACGGGCGCGCCCTGGAAGAGCTGGAACTCATCTTGCCCGACAGCGTTCGTCGGTGCGATTACTTTAACGGGTCGGCGATCGCGTTCGGCAAGCCTGCTTCGCGATCAGCGCGACGGTTGCGTCAGAATCGTAATCGCCACGCCGACCGCAGCGAACGCGTGCTCGCGCGCGCCCTTCGGATTCGAGAGCCCTTCGGGTTCCTGGATGACGCGGACGGAGTCGATCAGATAAATGAGCGTGACGAAAAAATGAGCAATAGTGCTGCTGTTAAGATAGCTTTTCTTGTATTAACGCGAATTTTTCTTAATATGCATATCTAATCTGTTTTGCGATCCAAATTAAGATAGATCAGAAAGGATTTGAAGAAGCACCCGGACAAACAGTTGTCGCTCACGGATCCGGATTCCCGTTCCATGACCGGTGATGGCAGAAGCACTGGGACGGTCGAGGCTGCACGCAGGAGAGTGCTTGCGCACATTTAGAAATATCCTGAAGCATCACGGACACAATTGCTTCGTTCGGGGTCGATTCGGTTTGCGTGGTCTCGTGCACACGATCTCGACTGGTTAGAAAGCGTACTACCTAAACCGCGATATCGCGGCCCGGCATAACTAGCAAGCCCTATGTGAAACTCCCGCGAAAGACGAAACCGACCAAACATTCGCCTTTCAACTGTTTTTATGGCTACTTTAAGTACCAAAAATTGGCAAATTTCCTTCACGGGGGCTCTATCCGATTTTGGATCCTCGGGTAATCCCGATATTTTTTTGTTTTCTGCTTTATTGTTTAACAACAGCGGATGTTCGTCCTCTGATGTGGTTGCCGCACAGGCAGGTCCGGCATAGCACTCGCTTTCATGGACTGCGTGCGGACGATACGCAGCGTTGGCATGTGAGAAACCGAGCGAACGCCAAGAAGCGTGGACAGAGCGTCAACGTCTTCTTCGCTCCGCAATGCACGCTATACGCGAGACTGCCTGGCGAATGCCCGAAGCATCGATGCGAAGCTCTTGTGCCTTTCGCAGAGCATCCGCAGATCGGCGAAATGGGATTGATTGGACTGCGTTTCGCCCATATCAAACAACCGCACCTTCGTGACAAAGCCATCGAGACGCCAGGGCGACCGCCGTAGGCGATTCGGCCTCCCGCATCCTTCAAGAGTGGCACTGCGCATGCTAGTGCTCCCGGTGGGCGGGCAGCGTGAAGTGAAAAATGGCACGTCGGGGCAGATTGGCGGTCACTCACAACCGCCCCCGATGAGCCTCGATGATCGACCGGCAAATCGACAGTCCCATCCCCATCCGTGCACCTTGGTCGTAAACTGCGGTGTGAATATCAGATCGATAACGCTCGGGTCGACACCCTTCCCCACGTCTTCCACCGACACCATCAGACTGCCGGAGTCGTAGACTTTAGACCTTAAGGAAAGTACCCGGTCCCCATCTTCAGTGACCATTGAATCGATCGCGTTCGTGATCAAATTCACGAGCAGCTGCTGCAGCTGAACCTGGTTGCCCACTATCGGTGGGAGCGATTGGTCGTAGTCGGTTTGAACCGCTACCCGATGCGTCTGCAGGTCGTCGCGCACGAGCGCCAGAGCTTCGCGGATCAGATTGTTGACGTCGAGCGAGGTCCGGGTTCGCGCATCCCTCTTGAAGAGCGTCCGAATATTCTCGATCACCGCGTCCGCACGGTGCCCGTCGTTCACGATTCTCTGTAATGCGGCTTTGGCCTCATCGATGTTGGGCGTCGCGCGATCAAGCCAGCGCAGGCTCGAACTGGCGTTCACAACCATCGCCGACAATGGCTGCTTGATCTCGTGCGCAACGGTGGCTGCGACCGCGTCCCCCGTCAGCAGACGCACCTCGCGCTCGCGGCGTTGGGCAAGGACTGCGCGCAGCAGTTCGCCGTATAGCATCGTCGCTTCTTTTATCAGGATGAGCAGCACAAAGCTGCCGGAAAGCACGCCGTAAACTCGCCCGGCATACCAGCCGACGCTAAAGCGGTACGGGATAGGAAAGGCGGTGAGGGAGATCTCGATGATGTATGCGAACAAGACCAACATCAGCCAGAGATCGAGCACCGAGCGGTGCCGCAGCCATAGCAAGACAAGCGCGCCGACGAATAATGCCGCCATCGGTCCGATCGCGTAGTACCAGAGATAGGAAACCTCCGCCGTGTCGAGCATGATGCGCGGGAGGAGCGCATGGCCTGCTGTAACGAAAACTGTTGCGCAACAGACGAGCGCAGTTACTGATCCGACAGTCGCAAGGACCCTCGCTCGAATGGAGCGTGGCGACAGCCACTCCATCGGAGCGGCATCCTTCAGCAGTGTATAGACGATCGCGAACAGGGCGAAGCCCACGTGCGACAGGACATAGAGCCAAACCGTACTCTGGAGGCCGCCGCCAAGGCCGCCCTCCGGCGCCAGAACGCCTGGAAATGTGAGCGTCCAAGGAATTGCGATGAGCGCCGTCAGGAAATAGCCATTCGCCAGTGCGAGGAGCGCATGCGAGCGTAGGACCGCACATGGCTTCCGGTGGCCAGAGGTATGTGACCACCTGGCCCATTCAGATACTGCCCGGCTGCCTTGGAGTCGGAAATGCCGCCAGACAGGGCCCTGATGGCCAGCGTCTCACAGACGGTGAAACAGCCAGATCTCATTAGCTGGCGAAGTACTTCCTTAACGCGCGTCTCCACGACGCGCAGAAGCGAAGACCGAAAGCACATTTATCGTGTGTCGCTTGCGCCGCATCCAATGTTCAGGCGACGGAAATCTGATGGTTGCGCACCCTCTCACTTTACGAAGCGTGTCCGCACCGGCCCTGCCGGATGAGATGAGACGGACGCGGGCCTGACAAGCTGGCCTGACAAGCTGGCCCGACAAGCGCGCCTACCTGACGTCCCCCGAATCTGCTTCGCGCGACTCTCTTTGCTTACGCTCCAGTCTCATATAGGCGCCGGCCACGACGACGCCAAACACAATATGCGCAAGAACATTCGCCCAGTTCCGAGCCTCTGCGAACCAGGGGAAGAACCGCGTCATGCCATAGAAATTGATCAGATAAATGCCGAGGCCAAACGCCAGGCCCACGAGCGACGCCATCGTCAGGCTGGAGTCCAGACTGAATGACGCGATGATCAGACTCAGGATCACGGCAAACAGGATGGCAAGCGCGAAATGCACGGCCAATGCCGCGACGACGATGCCGACGGGAAGCGCCTCTGCGGATTGCATCGCACCGCGGCCCAATATGATTGCTGCGATCATGTGGGGCGGCACCCTTGGATCCTGCTCGGTCACGACGGCCATCAGAAAAGCGCCCAGCACCAGAAATACCGCGCCAGCGATCGTGCCTGCCCAGACGGCCGCCCGCCAGTCAGGCATGCGATGCGTGAAATGGTGAGAATGCAGATGAAGTTCCATAACGGTCTCCCGGACGGTCAGCCCATCGTCTACGTCATTCAATGGCGCAGAGGCCGGATATCCAAGGCTAAGTCAGCCGGATCGGGCACTCACGCGAGAGTTACCGGTCCGTTGCAATTTATACGCGCCAAACTTACCGGTCCGAAGGCGCAACAGGAACTGGCGTGAGCGCAATCGGCAGCGACGACACCCTGACTGTCCATGCTTCCCCCAAGGCAGGTCTTATGCCTGCCGCTGGCGATGCTCCCACCCGCTGGGGATCTCTCGGTTCAGAAGCCACTCTCGTCCCACCGCGCATCGCGCACCTGCACGATACCGGCCTCCACGCGCACGGGAAACACCGCGACGTCCTCATACGCCGGCGGCGCAAGCACCCGGCCCGTCTTGATGCAGAAACGCGCGCCATGCCGCGGACACACGACCACGTCGTCCTCGACCTCGCCGCCAGTCAGGATGCCGCCGTCGTGCGTGCAGACATCCTCGATCGCGTAACAGGTGCCATCCAGGTTGAACACCGCCACCTGTGCGCCGTCCACATCGACGCTGCGCATTGAACCCGGCGGGAAATCGGTCATCGCCGCGACATCGACCCAGTCTGTCATGTCAAGGCATCCCCAGTTGCAAGCGCGCGGCTTCGGACATTCTGTCTTTCGTCCACGGCGGCTCCCACACCAGTTCCACCCGTACGCCGTTCACGCCTGCCACGGAATACACGGCATCCTCAACCGTCGCGGGAAACGTCTGCGCGACGGGACAACCCGGCGCAGTCAACGTCATGCGGATCACCACGTCGCCTGCTTCGTCGTCCACGTTCAGGTCATACACCAGCCCGAGATCGTAGATGTTGACGGGAATCTCCGGGTCGAACACCGTACGCAACGCTTCGATCACACGCAAGCGCAGATCGCCGTCGCCGGGTTCGAGCGCGTCGTCATCCCGTTTCAACCAGTCGAATCCACTCATGTCATTTCGCCTCATTGCTCACTGCATCATTCCGTCGATATCGTGCCGCGTTCGTCGTGCAAAGCTGCGTGCAGCGTATGCCATGCGAGCGTCGCGCACTTCACGCGCGCCGGAAACTCGCGCACGCCCGAGAGCGCCGCGAGCTTGCCGAGCCCTGCTTCATTTTGCGTCGGCGCGTCCGCCGGCGTCGTCACCATGTCGTGGAAAGAGCCGAAGAGCGCCTCGACTTCCTGCTCGCTGCGGCCCTTCAGCGACTCGGTCATCAGCGAAGCCGATGCAATCGCGATCGCACAACCCGCTCCCTCGAACCCCGCGTCTTTCACGACACCGTCTTCAATGCGCAGATACAACGTGATGCGATCTCCGCACAGCGGGTTGTATCCTTCCGCCCGGTGATTCGCGTTGGCCAGCGCATGACAGTTTCTCGGCCGCCGGTAGTGATCGAAAATGACTTCCTGATAGAGATCGCGCAGACTGCTCATTGTCCAAACACCTCATGCACACGCGCTATTCCTTCGACCAGCGCGTCGACGTCCGCCCGCGTGTTGTACAGCGCGAACGAAGCGCGCACGGTTGCGGGTACGCCATAGCGCTGCATGACGGGCATCGCGCAATGATGGCCCGCACGCACGGCGACGCCGTGATGATCGAGAATCGTACCGACGTCGTGCGCGTGCACCTGGTCGAGCACGAACGACACGATGGCCGCCTTTTCCCGCGCGGTGCCGATCAGCCTCAGACGTGGGATGGCGCGCATTGCATCCGTCGCGTACGCGAGCAGGTCGGCCTCATGTGCGCCAATCGTATCGGCGCCGATTGCGCTCACATAGTCCAGCGCCACCGCGAGCGCGATCGCACCGCAGATGTTCGGCGTGCCCGCCTCGAATTTCCATGGAATAGCGTTGTAATCGGTCTTCTCGAACGTCACCGAGCGAATCATGTCGCCGCCGCCTTGCCACGGCGGCATCGCTTCCAGCTTGTCCGCGCGCGCGTATAGCGCGCCAATTCCTGTCGGTCCATACACCTTGTGCCCTGAGAACGCGTAGAAATCGCAATCGAGCGCACGCACGTCGACGGGCAGATGTGCAATCGCCTGCGCACCGTCGACCAGCACCGGCACGCCGCGCGCATGTGCGATTTCGATCAATCGCGCAACCGGGTTGATGGTGCCCAGCGCATTCGACACATGCGCGATCGACACCAGGCGCGTGCGCTCGCCAAGCATCCGCGCGTACGCATCGACATCGAGCGCGCCGCTGTCGTCGATCGGCACGACCTTCAGCACCGCGCCCGTCTGCTCGCACAAGAGTTGCCACGGCACGATGTTCGAGTGATGCTCCATTGCGCTGATGACGATCTCGTCGCCAGGTTTCGCGAGCGGACGCAGATAGCTTTGCGCGACTAGATTGATTGCCTCAGTCGTGCCGCGGACATACACGATTTCCTCTGCTCTCGCTGCATTGACGAAGCGCGCAATCCGCGCACGCGCGGCTTCGTAGGCGTCAGTGGCGCACTGCGACAGGTGATGCACGCCGCGATGCACGTTGGCGTTCATGTGCTCGTAATAGGCGCGCTCGGCATCGATCACGGCCGAAGGTTTCTGGGTTGTCGCCCCGTTGTCGAGATAGACCAGCGGCGCACCACGCACATGTTCGCGCAGAATCGGAAAGTCGCTTCTCCAGCGCGCAACTGTATCCGCGTCCGGGACGCACACAGGTTCGAACGGCTTCATATCAGCCCCCGCATATGCTCGCCTTCCGGCACACGCGCCAGTAGCAGTTTCTTCAGTCTGCTGCGCACTGCGCCGATATTCACCCGCTCCACGCTGTCGCGCGCAAACCCCCATACCAGCAACGCTCGCGCAATGCGTTCGTCGATGCCGCGCGAGCGCAGATAGAACAGCTGGTTGTCGTCGAGCTGACCGACGGTTGCGCCATGCGTGCATTTCACGTCGTCGGCGTGAATTTCCAGTTGCGGCTTCGTGTCGATTTGCGCGTCGCGCGATAGCAGGAGGTTGTAGTTCGCCTGATGCGTGTCGGTCCGCTGCGCATCGCGACGCACGATCACGTTTCCGTTGAATACGCCATGCGATGCGCCGTCGAGCACGCCACGATAATATTCGCGGCTCGTGCCATCCGGCTTCTCGTGAACGATGCGCGTGTGATGATCGACATGCTGCCGCGCGCCCACGAAATACAGCCCGTTCAGTTCGGCGTATGCATCGAGATCCCGAAGCGCTGTGTCGATCTGCGTGCGTGACAGTGCACCGCCAAGCGCGAACGAATGTGACGTAAAGCGGCTCGCACGCTGCTGTGTGACGTCGACGCGCGCGATGTGAAAGGCGCTGCGCGCTTCCTGCTGGACGCGGCAATGCTGGACGTTCGCCTCGTCGGCGGCCTCTATCTTCGTTACCGTATTCAGGAGATACGCATCGTCTGCAATGCCTGCAAACTGCTCGACCACCGAGCATCGCGAGCGCGCGTCCGCCAGTATCGCGTTGAACGGATGTATTGCGAGGCCGGCTTCATCGGTCAGGAAGAGCATGACGAGCGGCGTCTCGATCGTGCAATCGGGTGGCAGCAGGAGCACATATCCGTCGCTCAGCAATGCCGTATTCAACGCCGCAAAGCCATCATGCGGTGCCTGCTGCCCGATGATTTCCCGAAGCCGCTCCGGCACTTCGCGGATCGCGCGTGTCAGACTGCCGACGAATGCGCCCTCCGGCAACGCCGGCATGCGCGACAGTCGCGGCATATGACGGCCGTTGACGAACACGAGCCGCCCGACCTCCTTGTCAGGCACGAGATCGTCGACGATGCCTGAAACATCCACGTGGTCGCTGTGAGGCGAGGCGAAATGCCACGACCGCTTCGCGATGGTGGCCACATTCGTGTACTTCCAGTCTTCGAGTTGCGTCGTGGGAAAGCCAAGCTCTTCGAACTGCTCGAACGCATGCCGCCGTGCGCTGCGCAACCAGCGGAGTTCCGCGCCCGGCAGCGTCCTCGACAGGGTCTCGAATGCTTGATGGAGATACTCGAGCGTCGTCTCACTCATTAACGTCTGCTCCTCGCGAGATCGCGTGTGACCACCTCGCGTCAGTGCGCGCCAGGTGGTCCGGAATGCGGCTCAGCCGGCGCGTCCGCGCCAAGCCAGCCGTAACCCTTGCGTTCCAGTTCAACGGCCAACTCGCGCGTCCCTGATTTCGCAATACGTCCGTGCGAAAGCACGTGCACGTAATCAGGCACGACGTACTCGAGCAGACGCTGATAATGCGTCACCAGCACGATTGCGCGGTCCGCGCTGCGCATCTGGTTCACGCCCCGCGCCACCACCTGCAACGCGTCGATATCGAGGCCCGAATCGGTCTCGTCGAGAATCGCAAGGCGCGGCTCCAGTACCGCCATCTGCAGGATCTCGTTGCGCTTCTTCTCGCCCCCCGAAAATCCTTCGTTGACAGCGCGATACAGCAGGCTCTCGTCCATCTGCATGAGCGCCATCTTCTCCTTGACCGCCTGCAGGAATTCCATAGCGTCCATTTCAGGCTCGCCGCGGTGCTTGCGCTGTTCATTCAACGCGGCCTTCAACAGGTACACGTTGCTCACGCCCGGTATTTCGACCGGGTACTGAAACGCGAGAAAAAGCCCTTGCCGCGCGCGATCTTCTGGCGCAAGGGCGAACAGGTCACGGTCCTCGTACTGCACGCTGCCGCCCGTCACGCGGTAATGCGCATGGCCCGCCAGAACGTGCGCAAGCGTGCTCTTGCCCGAACCGTTCGGGCCCATGATCGCGTGCACCTCGCCCGCCCTCACGCGCAGATCCACTCCGCGCAAAATCGGCTTGCCTTCCACTTCAGCGCTCAGATTGCTGATTTCAAGCATGATCGTTGCCCCGTCAACCTGTACTGCCTTCCAGACTCACGCCAAGCAGCTTTTGTGCTTCCACTGCGAACTCCATCGGCAGCTCCTTGAAGACTTCCTTGCAAAAGCCGTTGACGATCATCGACACCGCATCCTCCTCCGACAGGCCGCGCTGCCGGCAGTAGAAGAGCTGGTCCTCGCCGATGCGCGACGTCGAAGCCTCGTGTTCGACCTTCGCAGTCGGGTTCTTCACCTCGATATACGGAAACGTGAGCGCACTGCATCGATCGCCAAGCAGCAGCGAATCGCACTGCGTATAGTTGCGGGCGTCCTCCGCCGAACGGGCGACTTTCACGAGCCCGCGATAGGCGTTACTGCCGTGCCCCGCAGAAATGCCCTTCGACAAAATCGTGCTACGCGTGTTGCGGCCCAGATGCGTCATCTTCGTTCCGGTGTCGGCCTGCTGATAGTTGTTGGTGAGCGCCACCGAATAGAACTCGCCGACCGCGTTGTCGCCTTGCAGGATCACGCTTGGGTATTTCCACGTAATCGCCGAGCCCGTTTCGACTTGCGTCCACGAAATCTTCGAGTCGGCTTCGCGGCAATCGCCACGCTTGGTCACGAAGTTGTAGATCCCGCCACGCCCGTGTGCGTCGCCCGGATACCAGTTCTGCACTGTCGAATAGCGGATCTGCGCACCTTCCAGCGCGACCAGTTCCACCACTGCGGCGTGCAGCTGGTTTTCGTCGCGCATCGGCGCGGTGCATCCCTCCAGGTAGCTGACGTATGCCCCCTTGTCCGCGATGATCAGCGTCCGCTCGAACTGCCCCGTGTTCTGTGCGTTGATGCGGAAGTACGTGGAAAGTTCGACCGGGCAACGCACGCCCGGCGGGATGTAGCAAAACGATCCGTCACTGAACACGGCGGAGTTCAGCGCAGCGAAGAAGTTGTCGGTGTGCGGCACCACTGAGCCGAGATATTGCCGCACGAGTTCAGGATGCGTCTGCACCGCTTCCGAGAACGAACAGAACACGATGCCGAGCGCGCCGAGCTTCTCGCGAAATGTCGTCGCGACCGACACGCTGTCGAACACGGCGTCCACCGCGACACCCGCGAGAATCTCGCGCTCCTTCAGCGGCACACCGAGTTTCTCGTACGTGCGAAGCAGTTCCGGGTCGACCTCTTCCAGGCTCTTCGGGCGGTCTTTCGGGGAAACGGGCGCCGAATAATAGGCGATGTCCTGATAATCGATCGGCGGGTGCTCAACGGTGGCCCAGTGCGGCTCGGTCATCGTCAGCCAGTGACGATACGCTGCGAGCCGCCATTCGAGCATGAAATCAGGTTCGTTCTTCTTTTCTGAAATCAGCCGGATAACATCCTCTGACACGCCACGCGGCAAGGTATCGGACAGCACATCGGTCACGAACCCATGCTTGTATTCGCGCCGGATCAGATCATCGATTCTGGACGCGGTCGAACTCATGCATGACCTCCTTCAACGTTGCTGGGGCCGGATGGCGGTCCTGTGTGGCGACACGGAAGCCGCACGCGCGCCGTCAATCTCCGTGCGCCCCAACGGCAACAGGCTGCGCGCACGAATCGCGCTGATATCGACCTCGCTAAGCGTCGGACGGGCCATATCGGCGAGCGACACAAGGCTCAGCGCATCGAATATCAACCGGTTCACCATCTGCCAGTTGGCGCGCGCGCTGCATACCGCTTCCTGCGTGCATAGCCCGGGCAGCGCGCTGCATTCGGTCATCCCGAACGGACCGTCGACGAGCGAGATCACATCGGATAACGTGATCCGCTGCGGCGGCAGAGCAAGTTGATAGCCGCCGCTCACACCTCGCACCGACGTCAGCACACCACCGCGCGCGAGTATCTTCATCACTTTCGACACGGTCGGCGCGTGGATGCCCGTGGCCTCGGCGAGGGTACCGGCACTCTTCACCGCGTCCGGCTCTCGTGCCATCGCGATCATGATCACCGTGGCATAGTCGGCAAGCTTGCTCATCCGCAGCATGGCAGTCCGCTCCTCCGATTCAGCGCATCGAATCAGTACCCAACCAGTCCCGATTCACAATTCAGACTAGCACTCTGTTGTCCTTGAAAAAAGAAAGACATCACTGCGCGTAGACGTTCTACGCATGCGATTGGGCTACCGCTGCGCGGGGCCAGAACATGGATATTGCGCTTTACACGCAGCGAGACGGCTCGCCATGGCGACCAGCGCGCCGTCCGGGGACCAGAGAGCCGATCGCGCAGCAGATATCGCGCGGCCAACGAAGCGAACGCATAGCCCGCATCGGCCCTCGCCGTCGTGATCCACGCGTCCGTTCATAAGACGACAGTCCGCCGAAACGTGGGTGTCCGCAACGCTCGACTTATCTACATCAGGTCGTTCGCCGCAATCGCTTCGTGCACGGCTAGAATTTCTGGCAGTTGTGCAGACCGCCGGTACGAATGCCGCTCCGCGCCACAGGACGCGTCAAGTACCGCAAAAAAGGAAGCAACGCGTGACTCGGTTAGAAAACCGGCGACATATCGGACACAGCCCGGAGGATTGATGCTTCTCAACCATCACGGCGTGGTCATTGAGCCGTCGGTTACCCGAAGCGGCAACATGTTTGTCGCACGCGTGTCGATACTCGAGGAAGATGGCGAGGCCACATCGCTAGGCGAACTTGGACGTTTTGCGAATCGCCAGTCGGCTTTCGCGTTCGCGATTCGCTGCGCCACGGCATTCCTCGACGATCAACCGACGCCCGTGCCGCCATGCGAAGTACGCGTAGCTACAAACTCGCCGCCCCATCGGGTGGGCTAATGCCCTGTGAGCAAGAGCCGCGAACGGAACTACCCCGCATCGCTCCTATAAACGAATTGCGGTCGTCGGTTCTTTTTCGCTTGTGTTCACGACATACTCTCATCGAGATGCCCGTGCGGCGGGACGGCCTTCCCTTTCCCGCCATTCAGTTTCCACCTTCGATCACGCCAGGCGGCTGGCTCGCCGGAGCGCTGCAATACCATTTCGCAGTGATGTGGCTGCTGGGCGCCAATTTCATCGTCTACCTCGCGCTGAATCTGGCGTCTGGCAATCGGTGCAGAAGCTCGCCTATCTCGTCGTGATCGTCGACATCGTGCTGATCGTGTTGTCGGGGCTTGCCGTGTGGAAGTCGGTGCAATTTCCGCTGCTACGCATGCTGGTGAGGGGCACTATGCGTGGGCATCTGAGCCCAGAAAGCTCGATGACCAATGCGAACGTCGACACCGTCGTGCAGAGCGAATTCGCTGGCCTCGGATCAAGGTGTTGCTGAAGCCACGCTGATCGCGCCGCGATCCCCTGCTCTATCCCTGCCCTTTTCGCCGCGCCTTCAATCGACATTGAAGGCGCGCGTATACCCGCTTGTCATCCGTTTTTTTCCATGAAACACTGGGTCCCATCTGCTGTGTCGGATTCGATTCCGATATACCGGACACAACGAGGTGCGCGATCTGTCGGCTCACGCCTGCGTGCAGTCATGACCGCTACGGTCGCGAGTCCCGTCCAGGATGGAATTCCTTTCACAGGGTCGAAAATGAGACTGTTCAAAGAAAGCGTAAGGTTCGCCTGTTTGTCCGCCGTCGTCGGCCTGCTGGCACTCACTGGTTGCACCAAGGTCGCGACGCCCGGCCAGGATGCCGCGACCGGCTCGACCTTGCAGGCCGTCCTGCAACGCGGCACGCTGCGTGTCGGCGACTGTCTGACCTTCGCGCCGTTCGGCTTCTACGACAAGAACGGACAACCGGACGGCTATGACGTCGATCTCGCGAAAGAACTGGCGAAGCAGATGGGCGTGAAGCTCGAAATGGTCAACACGACGAGCGCGAACCGTATTCCGAATCTGCAGACGGCCAAGGTCGACGTGGTCTTCTGCAACTTCACGCGCAACCTCGAACGTGCGAAGGAAATCGCGTTCACGACGCCGTACGTCGTCGCGAGCGAGGCGCTGCTCGTCAAGAAGAGCAGCGGCATTCAGTCGGTGAAGGACATGTCGGGCCATACGATCGCTACCGTCAAGGGCTCGACGAACGGCGACGAAGTGCGCGCGCTGGGTATCCCCGTGAAGATCCAGGAATACGACAGCTCGGAAGCCGCCATTCTCGCTGTCAAGCAGGGCCAGGCCGACGCAATGATCGAGGACAATAACTTCCTCGCCTATCAGGCGAAGCTGGACCCCGAACTGACCGTCACCAACGAAGCCCTCGTGCCGCTCGAATACAACGCGTTCGGTGTGAAATCGGGCGATCAGGTCTGGCTCGACTACCTGAATCTATTCCTGTTCAACATCAACGCGTCGAAACAAAACGCGCAGTTGTACACGAAGTGGTTCGGCACCGCGCCCCGCTATCCGCTCAACCCGCAGTTCTGAACACGAACGCGCGACGCAAGCGCCCGTACGCTTTTGCGAAGGAATGGCGATGAGTTATCAATGGCTGACCCTGTGGGGCTATGTGCCCGAATTCTTTCAGGCCGCGTGGCTCACGTTGCAGGTCACGCTGCTCGCATTTTGCGTAGCGCTGATTCTCGGTCTGCTGACGGCGCTCGCGGGCGCTTCACATCTCGCGCCGCTGCGCGTCGTCGCGCGCTGCTATATCGAGCTGATCCGCAATACGCCTGTCTTGCTGCAGATATTCATCGTGTTCTTCGCATTGCCGTCGCTGGGTTTGAACCTGAGTGCGTACACAGCGGGCGTCATCGCGCTCGGCGTGAATGTGGGCGCATATATGGCAGAAGTTTTCCGCGCTGGCATCCAGTCAGTGCCGCGCGGACAGATCGAAGCGGCCGGCATTCTTGGCCTGGGCCGTTCGCAGGTCTTCATCGAAGTCGTATTGCCGCAAGCGGCGCGCGCCGTCTATCCCGCCATCGTCAACAACCTGATCCAGTTGCTGCTAGGCACGTCGCTGCTGTCCGCGATCGCGTTGCCTGAACTGACGGGCACGGCAACCGTGATCAATGCGCGAACTCTGCTCTATATCCAGACGTTCTCGGTGACGCTGATCGCGTATCTGCTCCTGAGCAACTGCCTGTCATGGATTGCAGAGCAGATCGGCGCGCGCGTGTTCCACCCGCCCCTCATGCTCAAGCAGCACACGCGTCGGCGGCTTCTGCTGATTCCGCGTCAGGCGAACCGCACCTGAACCATCGAAGGGGAAACCGTCCATGTCAACCGAACTGCTGACGACCAGCCTGTCGATCCTGCTGCAGGGACTGGTCGCGACCTTGCTGCTCTCCGCGGCATCGATTGTCGGCGGCACGCTGATCGGCCTGCTCGCCGCGGTACTGCGCTCGTTCGGACCGTGGGGCAGCGCGCGCGTCGCGAAGCTCTACACCGAACTGTTTCGCGGCACGCCCGTGCTCATCACACTGATGTTCATCTATTTCGGGGTGTCGTACTTCGGCTATGCGATCGATGTGTTCGCGGCGGGCGTTGTCGGCTTGAGCGTGTACCAGGGCGCCTATATCGCCGAGGTGTTCCGCTCGGGCATCGAAGCCGTACCCAAAGGGCAATGGGAAGTCTCGCAGATTCTCGGTCTCAGCAAGACGCAGACGTTCTTCTCGGTCGTGTTGCCGCAGACGGGCAAGATCGTGTTGCCGCCGCTGATCGGTCAGTACCTGTCGCTGATCAAGGACACATCGATCGTCAGCATGATCGGCATGTCGGAACTGATGCATGGCGGTCAGGCCATCGTCGATCGCGTCGGCAAGCCGGTCGAAATCTATGGACTCGTCGCCGTGCTGTATTTCGTCGTGTGTTTCCCGCTGTCGCAGTGGGTGCGCCACCATGATCGTAGGAGCGTGTTGTCATGACCACATCCATCGGGTCCAAGCCAGTTATCAACCTGAACGGCGTCAGCAAATCGTTCGGCGCGACGAAGGTGCTGAAGGAAATCAATCTCGAAGTGCGCCCCGGCGAAGTGCTCGTGCTGATCGGCGCGTCCGGTTCGGGCAAGAGCACGGTGCTGCGCATCATGGCCGGTCTCGAAACGGCCGATTCCGGCGAAGTCTGGGTCAACGAAGTGCCGCTCCACGATGTGCGTCGTGCGAAAGAAATCCGCGGTCACGTCGGCATGGTGTTCCAGCAGTTCAATCTGTTTCCGCACAAGACGGCGCTCGGCAACGTGACGCTCGCGCTGATCAAGGCGCGCAAGATGAGTCCCGCCGACGCGCGCAAACGCGCAATGGACGTGCTCGACCGCGTGGGCCTCGCCGATCGCGCCGAACATTATCCGAGCCAGTTGTCGGGCGGCCAGCAGCAGCGTGTCGCGATTGCGCGGGCGCTGGCTGTCGAGCCCGGCATCATGTTCTTCGACGAAGCGACCTCCGCACTGGACCCGGAACTGGTCGGCGAAGTCACGGAAGTCATGCGCGGCCTCGCGCGCGACGGCATGACGATGGTCGTCGTCACGCACGAAATGGGCTTTGCGCGCAAAACTGCGGACCGCGTCGTGTTTATGGACAAAGGCGTGATCGCCGAACAGGGCGTACCGGAGGAGATCTTCGTCACGCCGCAGAACGAGCGGACCAGGCAGTTCCTGCACCGCGTGCTCGATCATTGACGCATCGCATCTATCGCATCCATCGCATAAGAACGGACGACAACAACAGAAGAACGAGCTGCGATCCCTATCGCCGACGGAGTCTACGGAATGTCTGCATCAGAATCGTCACGGGCCCGGGGCGTGGACCGCGTGATCGGCATTTTCAGGGAACTGCATGTTGCGCGGCGTCCACTGACGATGCGCGAGCTGATCGACGCGACGCGTGCGCCGCGTTCGAGCGTCTACGAGCTGGTCACGATACTCACGGAGGCGGGTTGGCTCGAAACAGCCGCCGACGGCAGCGTGTTTTTCGGACGCGAGATGCACTACTACGGCGCCGATTACGCGATGCACAACGATCTCATCACCCGCGCTCATCAAACCATACTCGGTCTCGTGCGCAAGTACGACGAGACCACGCAACTGTGCATGCTGGAAGGCAACAAGTACACGGTAGTGCTGTCGGAGAACAGCGCGCGCCCGTTCAACATCACCTCCGATATCGGCGTGAAGGTGCCGATCCCGTGGACGGCAACGGGGCGCCTGTTGCTCGGACATCTGACCGACGCGGACGTCCACGCGCTGATTCCGGACGAAGACTACATACTGGATGACGGTCGCCGCATCGGATTCGACGACTTCATGCGGGACGTTCGCGATGCGTGTGCGCGGGGCTATTGCTGCACGGAGGGTCTCTCGATGTCGTTCCGGCTTTGCATGGCCGCGCCTGTGCGCGATCGTACCGGCCTGCCCATCGCGGCGCTGTGCTTCATGACGGGGCGCGACACTGATCCCGCCAGGCGGGCCGCGATGCTCGACGAGCTGATTGCCTCGGCGAAGGCGTTGTCGCAGCCGTCCATGCGTACGTGAAACCGGCCGTCAGCCCTGTTCGGGCGCGCCACCTTCGAAGGCGGGTGCCGTTCTCGGCCCGGTCAGCATCGCGGGTTGAAGGATCATCAAGTTGCTCCCGGCGGAGCCTCGAGCTTTCCGCGAGCGGCCGGGTGGGTAGCGTCAAGCAGCATGGATGATCAAGATGGGTGTCGCCGCGCAGCCGGGTTGATTCCTTTCACGAACGTCGGGCAATTGAGCTCAGCCGACATCCGAATGTCAGGTCCGCTACACCAACGAACGATTCTTTATGGCCCGAACCCGGTCCGATGCTGAACCGACGAGGTGGGCGCGGCCAAAGCGGATCGTGTCCGGCAGCAGTCGGACCCACTGCCGCCCGCAGCGCTGGGGTGACGGCGAAGACAGCGTTGAAGGGCGAAGCAGCCGTTCAATTGATCGCGCGACTGAAAACGAACGGCGGGTAAGTCCTGAAGGTTATCTACCAAGGAGCGCCCTTCCTCGTTCACCTACGTCGTTGGCGGCATTGTCGCTCCACCCACGTGAAAAGTGGCTCACCTCAATCGTTTCGACCGGTAGGCGCCTTTGTCCAGTGTGCGATCGCCTCAGGCGCCACACCGCAGCGCGCACTCATCCCACTCGCCGATATGCCGCGCGATCGCCGCATTGACGGTCTGCGCATGCGTAAGCGGCCCCATGTGACCCGCTTCGGGCACAACGATCAGCTTCGCGGCCGGCATCAATGAGGGCAAGGTCTCAGCGATCAGACGCGTCGGCGCCGGCGCGTGCTCGCCGCGCATCACGAGCGTTGGGATGTGCAGTTTTGCGTAGGCGCTCGCGGGCGTCGGCTCGTGAATCAGCGCGCGAAAATCGAGCGGCGCCTTGGGCACCCAGCGCGTGAGCATCGCCTGCACCGAGGGGCGCAGCGCTGACCATGAGCCCTGCCCGCCCCAGTAATCGACAAACGAGCGCGCCGCACCGCGCCAGTCCCCCGCGACAACGCCTTCCGCCGTACGCGCCGCGATGTCCAGGATCTCCGCAAACTCGCGCGCGCCGCGCGGTCCCATCCCTTTGAGCAGATGAAATGCCGAGGGCTCGTACAGCGTGATGCTCGCTACACCATTGGGTCTTTCGAGCGCCGCACGCAACGCGACGCCGCCGCCATACGAATGACCGACGAGATGCACCTTGCCGCGCTGCCGATCGATTATTTCGACCGTGCGCACTGCTTCGTCCGCGAGCGTGAACGCATGCTCGCCGCTCCACGGTCCGACGCTGTCGCAGCCGTAATGCTCGGGCGCGACCAGCGCATAGCGCCCGTCGAGCTGTTCGCCAAGTGCACGCCATTGATTCGCGCCGGCCCCAGAGCAATGCAAGGCGACGACGGATTCCGGTTCATCGTTCGAAGAAAAGCTCGGCATGTCAGAATCCCGTCGGGTTTGTGGGTGTTCGATGGATGTGCATCAAGCGTCGCCTTCGATGGCGCGCATGCGTCGTTCGAGCTGGCCGATATCGGCACAAGACGCGAGGTACTCATCGCGCAGACCGTGCTCCGCTGTATTCAGAAGCGTTTCGATCCGTTCATCCAGGTACGCTAATAAAACATGTGCCATTGACATCAAATACATCAACATCCTGTCCTCCACTGGAGCGTGCCGCTGTCTTCAGAGCACCGAACGGATCGGTGGGTGTCGACGACTTATGCACCCGCCGTGCCAGTTTCGAGGAGTCCTTGCGTGCCGGGCTTTCGGCGTAATCATCCGGAATCTGCCAATACGAAGTGTCGGGTACGTGTGAACACTTTCAATCCTTAAAGACGCCCGGGAACAAACTCAATCGCCACTGTTGACTTCGTCAATGATCACTCACGTGACGGAGCGCATCGCCCCCTCGATCGACATCATTGCGTCGGACAACTTCTCCGCAATCTGTTTCTTTTGTGTTGGCGAGAACATGCCGTCAATCAGCTTCATCTTGATGAGTGGCATCTGGAGACTCCTTTGAAGGGAGGAGGGACTTTTTGGAATCCGCAGCGATGTGCTGCGCGACGTCGACTAGTCTCTGTCATCCGTCTACCTTGAGAAATGCCCAAGAAGCCGTTGAATCTGCCCCACCGTCCGAATTTATCTGCGGCAACGGGCGAAGCACAACTCGCAGCGCGCGGTCATCATTTGCAATGTTCGAGTTGCCCGGCAAGATTCCGGCGTTTGGTGACCAAGTGTGCGCAAGTCCGTAGTCAGAGCGGGATGCGTTGCGTGACCTGGTAGCGCCCCAACCGCAAGTTTCAAACAAGATTAAAAGCATGTGAGCACGGCTCGCCATTTGACGAAAGCGATGGCGGCCGACAGTTTGTCGGACCAGCCAGCTCCATTTTCAAGCGCTGTGTGCGGCGGCTCAGATTTCGACAGACATTCTGGCTGACGACTCTTTCCAATCTATCTGGTCGCGCCACCTGAATTTGGCTATAACAAACACAGAACAGGTGGTAAACATGCTACGGCCGGCTCTCGATTTGCCTATTGGCTATCTGCAAGCACGGTCAGCCTCTTGGACACAAGTCCCGAGGGGAGCGGAACCCTATCCGTCAGTTCGACCCGCCTGCCACGCCACTTCAACCGGTCGGGAGGCATGACATGAAGATGATTGGCTTGTTCGCACTGCTGGCGAGTGCCGCTGTGCAGGCTCAGGTCGCGCTGCCGTTGCCAGTTGCATACCCGACGCTGCTCGGGGTCTCGTGCGGCGGTGTACATGTCGCCAGCTATGTGACGGGATTCGACGAGAACGGGTATATTCGCGGCGAGGTCTACGCGTGGACCCGGTGCGGCGGTTCGGGGCGCGGCGGCAGCTACCAAAGCCAGACGTATCAGGCCTGGCACACCATCGTGTGGGACCTGCGTCAGCACTACAAGCTGCTACCTTATGACAGCGTGGTTCCCGACCCGGCATTCAGGGCCACCGATGCATACGGCAATAGCATCCTGGATACCTGTTCCGTTACAACCGATGGACAGCTGGCCTGCGTCGCCAGTGCCTATATTTACTATGTTCCTCCCACGATGGCGCCAATTTCGGACACCGCCCCCGTCAACAAGGCCGTTCCGATGAAACCGGTCGATCGCGATTGCTGAACTGCGAACGACCGCAGACGTGTAGCTGCCTGATGACCAGAGCGGGTACCCGAGATTGACTATCCAGGAAGGCCGAGCAGCAACGCTTCAACATCGCGAATTGAACGACTGGTTCCTGATGCGGAGCCGACGAATGAATGTCTGGGCAACGTTGCTCGCGAATGACGCTTCGCGGCCGGGAGCACCCGTTCCGCGAACGTTCTACAAAGCCGACGTTGGCGTCTTCAACGGCAGCTTTCCGGCACGGTGGATGAACGCATACTGCCGGCTAGCAACGGACGGTCGACTTCACTTCTTATTCGATCGTATCAAGAAGACGAGGTCCGTAGTGGCTCCGGGATTTCTCACCCGGGTTGAAACTGCTGGCACTCCGTTTCGAACCAATGGTCGACCAGGCGCTGCGCCGCGTGTAGATCCTCTGGGAAGTTTGGATCGTCGTTCCATGGTGACGGGTTGTAGCCCGCTTTCCTCAGGGCAGCAAGCTCGCTATGATGTTGCGCCGTCGTCGGAGGCGCGTTGCTCCTAAGTGCGGCGAGGTCACGGCACTCCGTTGGGCTCAGATGTGGGCCGCTTTGAGGCACGCCGCCAGCGGCACATCCCGCCAGCAGGAGCGCCAACGCAGTAAGCGTCGAGCGATATCTCGGGAGGTTTTCCATAGCGCATCTCCACGCGTCTGATTGGCACAGCGCAAGCGGTACGATGCCGCCGGTCGCGCGTGACATTCGCGTCGATTTTATCTTAGAGCAGTCACCGGAAGAGGCGCACTGTCCATCACAGTTACCCGACCACCGATTCATGGACGCCATCTATGATCCACGCTGACGAATCCGCACAGAATCGGGTCTACCAAATCCTTGTTCGACCCATGCGAACTCGACCACTATATGCCCGGAATCCGCGAGGGCGTGTACTCACCTATCTCTATCGCGGGCAAAACCCAGAGCAAAGCGGAGCCGGCGATGACAAGCGTTCAGGGCTTATATCGATGTCTGCGTTGTACCGACTTAAGCAACGCTGGCCGGCTCGCCTGAGATGGACTCACCCTTGTAGCGGGGTCAAGGGGCAACTCGGTCGTCTATCACACGCTGTGCGGCGCTAAGTCCCGCCGACAACGCGTCGTCCGCCGTGCCGAAGACGCGGTGTCCTTCCGTGACGAGCCGAATCGGTACGCCTATTGGTCTTCTCGGGTCCGCCGTGCAGATACTCACCACTGCAACGTACCCCACCGGAGGCCCATATGTGAATTCGCTCGACACAGCCCGCACAGACTCGAGCTCCACGGTGATTTCAAAGCCTTTGTACGAGTACACGTTTTCCATTGATTCACTCCCAGCCTGGCAGACCGCAAGGCGCTCGCATTGATGCCGGCTCACTGACAGCGTCGTCTTGTCGCCTGCAATCGTCTGGTACCGTGACGTGCAGACAATCGACGCCGCTGTTGATGGGACCGCGCCCCTCGACGAAGTCGCAATCGAGCAGCATGTGTATGGAATCAAGCGAACTGATATGCCGCCGTTAATCGGTGATGGCTTGCGTTGGGATCGATCGGATATGCGTTCATCGCGCGCGCCCTCAGTTCGTCAGGATATCGGCAGCTTCAACGAAACGCCAGCAACCAGGTTAAACACCTGTTCCAACGTTGATGGGCCGCAGGTGCCGCAACACGCCCTCGCCGCCGACGAATTAGACCAAGGTCCAATACAATTTTCCGGCACGGCATCCTACTCTAGCTACTTTCCGAGTGACATACCACACTCGTCAACGGCGAGATGCCGCCGTCGAAGCCGGGCATCACGGCGCAGGCTAGCGATGCCAGCTTGTGTTGCACAACCCCCAACATCGCTACGCGTACAAACTGCCGCGTGCATCGTCGCTATCGCCTCCCAGCAAAATTCGATTGCGCTGGGCAATCGGTATTGCATGGAGGCTTGAAAATGCACGCTATTTGCCGACACAAACGGTGAACCCGCATGAATGCAGTAAAGCTGTTTCTCGAAGCTCAGCCATTGTTCACACTCTTCCTCACCGTGGCACTCGGCTACATTGTCGGGGAAGTGAACATCAAGGGCGTCTGCCTCGGATCTGGAGCGGTCCTGTTCGTCGGTCTCGCGATTGGCGCCTTTGCGCCCAAATCGTCGCCACCGGCCCTGCTTGGTACGCTCGGACTTTTGCTGTTCCTTTATGGAATTGGTATTCAGTATGGCGCACAGTTTTTTAAGGGCCTGTCGAGCCCGGACGGCATCAAGGCGAATCTGGCGGCCTGTCTGGGCGTACTCGCAGCCGGTATCGGCGGGTGGTGTCTCGTCCCGCTCGCAAGCTTCCGGCTCGCAGATGCGCTCGGCATGTTTGCCGGGACCGGTACAAGTACAGCCAGCCTTCAGGCGGCAATCGCGACGCTTAAGAACAATGATGCGGCCGTGGCGTACAGCGTCACTTATCCTGTCGGCGTGGCCGGACCGATTCTGTTTCTTCTCCTGCTGAAGCTCGTTTTAAAGCCAAAAATCGATGCACCAAACGCAAAGATCATCGATATGGCCGAGATCGCGCTGGGGAATGCCGATTTCATTGGCCTTAAACTGTCCGAACTGACCGCTCGCCTTCCGCAAGGTCTCGCCATTGCCGCTGTGCGCCGTCAGCATCACAACCAGCTACCAGCCGCGGACCTGGTCTTGTTGCAGGACGACGTTTTGCTTGCCACAGCGACCGATCCGGAACTGTTGCGCAAGACCGCGGAACTTTGCGGTCAGTTGCAGCCCGGCAGAATCGCGAGCCATCGCGAAGACCTCGATTACATGCGTGTGTTCGCGTCGAGTCCGAGCGTGGTTGGCAGGTCCCTGCGTGAATTGCGCTTTCCCGAAGGGGTCACATGCTCGGTCGCTCACGTGCGACGTGGCGACGTAGACCTTCTGCCCAGCCCCGACATTGTGCTGGAGACAGGCGACCGGGTCGGCGTGCTCGTGAATCGCGCGCACATGCCCAAAATTCGCGCGTTCTTCGGTGATTCGATCAAAGGCACGGCGGATCTGAGCTTTGTCAGCCTCGGGATCGGCGCTGCAGCCGGCCTGCTGGCAGGCGCCGTCGCCCTGCCGCTACCCGGTACGGGCGGCTTCACCTTGGGTCTCGCCGCGCTGCTGATCCTCGCGCTCTGTCTCGGTAAAGCGCGGCGCAGCGGCCCATTCGTGTGGGTTATGCCGTTGTCGGCGAACCTGGTCCTGCGCAATCTCGGACTGACCATATTTCTTGCACAGGTCGGCATTTCATGCGGACCGAAATTTGTCGACACGGTTGGCACAGCTGGACCCCTATTGCTGCTGTTCGGGGTTCTCGTCTTGCTGGTGCTCGTGCTCGTCACCGCCGTATTCTCGATATGGGTCTTCAAACTCCCGTTCGACGCAGCGGTCGGCGTGATCTGTGGCGCGACAGGCAACCCGGCCATCCTCGCGTTCGCTAACCGCATCGCACCTACGGATCGCCCTGACGTCATGTACGCGATGATCTTCCCGTCCATGACCATCGTGAAAGTGCTCTTCGTGCAGCTCGCGATTTCCCTCTCGTAACGATCGCCCGTACCGAAGGAGATACTCGATTCGAACTCGCATTCGGATCGTCTGCTGCAACGACGCGGTGCAGTCCGTCTCCTATGCCCCTAAGGTCGGGACGCTGCAAATTTACGTGCGCATACGCTGCGTCACCTGCCGTGACAAGAGACCGAACCTGACGGCTCATCAAACAAGAGCCGCGTCATGTGCATCGTGTAGCCTGCGTGAAAGAGGACTCAGCGCGTTACTGAACATCGGCATCAGGCACCTTGCTCCAGCCCGGACCCGGGTCAAACGACTTCGTGGCCTCCGCTTTGGCGGCGCTGTCCGGTCCGAGGTCTCGTTGATAGACCTGCCCCGCGTGACTCACCATGAAACTCTTGATCCCAGTGTCTCCGTATTTGACGGGCCAGGCGATGACGGCGAATCCGCCGAATAACTTTCCTCCGACAACATAGCCATAGGCACCACCAGGCGCGTGCGATCCTTGCGACTCGAGCAGCTTGTAGTGGTACCCGTAGTAGCCGGCATTCTTCGCATTGCGCGAACTTGCATCAACGAACGCATCGCCGAGCGGACTCGGGGTCGCCTCCGGTCCGGTAGGCCAGTACAGACCGTCGTGTTTGCCAGGCGAACTCACCATCCTTGACGCATAGGCAAGCACGCCCTCGCCGTCGTGATTCGTTTGTGCATACTCGCGCTGCGCGTCGTAGATCGCGAGCATGGTCTGAATGACGGCCAGTTCATTGCGTCCGATGCGCCGCAATTGCATTTCTTCCGCGCCGGCGCGCGTGTCAAAGTGCCATCCCTGCTTGGTCTTGACGAGTGGTATCGGGAACGTCCAGCCATTGTCACCCACGACAATGTGGGTGCGTCCTGTTTCCGCCGGCTCGATCGTGTGGGACCTGGCCCATTCGGCGATAAACGTATCGCGCAACTCTCCTCCAACGGGTGGAATCAGTTCGCGAAAGTCATTGCCGAAGATCGTGCGCAACGCGTCTTCGCGGTCTTTCACCACTGCATCGCCAAAGGCGTTCATCGCTGCCTCTGGCGAGCTGAAGTTCTTTTGCGCATGCACTGCCGTTGTCGTTGCGACCGACAGGACGGCGACGGCCGCAAGGTTTGCGAGTTTGAGCGTCAGCCATTGCTGGACGACGCTTGAATGGAATTCCATGCTTCCCTCCTTAACGCCTGCCACCGCGGAATCCACCGCCGCCGCGCATGCCCGCACCACCGGAGGGCCGGTTAACCCCTGAACCCCGCATGCTCGAGCTACCCCTGTCGAAGTTGCGTTGCGCGGTACGGCCGCTCGTGCCCACGCCGTTGAATGCATTGTCGCGTCCGCCGCCGTAACCGCCGCCGCGATCGCCAGTGCTGACACGATTCACGTCACCTCCTGCGCGATTCGACGCGCCCCGGTTCGCGCCAGCAGAACGGTCTGCCGTCGCTGCGCGATTGCCTGCCCCTGCCCGGTCATTGGTGCCGGGACGGTTGTTACCCGCGTCGCTTCGGCCGCGATACTGGTCACGTGTGCCGGCACGCGGCGACTGCCCGGCGAATTTATCGCGCGTGGCATTGTCCCGATAGGCGACGCCCTGACGATGGCCCGCATCATGCTGCCATCGACCGCCCTGCCCCTGCACCTTGCTGCGATCGAAGTTGCGATTGATGTTCGCGGCCTTGTCGACGTTGATGTTGACGTCGCCTCCACCCCAACACGAGTTGCAGTCGCTGAAGATTGCACCGGCGGCAGCTATGCCAATGCCAAAGGCAAAGCCCGTCGCGAGCGCCGCACCGGGATAGTAGCCGGGATAATAGGCGGGATACGGCGGCCAGTAGTAAGGTGGATAGGCCGGATAGCTCCACGCGCCATACACGACAGTCGGATCATAGGCGGGCACATAGATCACCTGCGGGTTCGCGGGCTCGATCTTCACGATGGTCTGCGCGCCGCCAGCAGGCGCCTGTTCGACGATCACGTTCTGCTGTTCGTTCGACTTGAGATTGCCCGACTCCTTCGCGTGTGCCCGCAAGCGCTGCACGGCAGCGAAGACGTCCTTTTGCTGCGCAAGAAAGGCGTCGCCGAGCTTCTGGGTCCAGTCGATCTTGTCATTCATGGGCTCAAGTATCTGCGGAAACGCCACCAGCGATTTCACGCTCGTGTCCCACGGCTGGTTCTCGACCGCCTTCACGGCGGCGTCACCCTTCACATTCGGATTCGCTTTCACCCAACGCGCCGCGTGCACGATCTCCAGCGGATAGGTCGACGCCATCAACACCTGCGCCAGCACGGAGTCAGGGTAAAGCGCGATCGGCGCGACCAGGGCTTCGATCTCCTCTGGCTTGAATGGCGCTGGGCCCGACGCCACCGGGCCTGATGGTGCGGTGCCCGATTGCGCCGGGCCTGACGACGCGGTGTTCAATGACGCCGGGGCCGATTGCGGCGGGCTGGTTGGCGCGGTGCTCAATGACGCGGGGCCTGATGGCGGAGGGCTCGCCGGACCGTGATCTGCACACGAGGGGATAGCGGCCGGCAGAACCAGCCATAACAAGTAGGCTCTAGCCCGTCGGGCCTTCCAGTTGATCATGGCCACTCCGTCCGGCAGGTTCCTGTCGCGGACAACGAGGCGTTCCTGCCTGTCATAGAAGTCGCTGGTGCCTGCGTGCCTGGCTGCCCGGATGGTCCGGGCGTCGACTCGGGAAGCAAAGAGTCCGGGTTAAACTCAATCGCGAGTGTCTCCCATCCGACTCCGAACCAGTCACCAGTCGTGCGTTCCTTACCGCCAATAACGACCATCAGCAAAACGAAAGCAACAATGACATGGAGCCAGAACGCAGCCTGCTCGAATCCCTCGAAATCATGTTTCACGTCGAGTCTCGAAACGCAGGAAGACCTACGGGATGCATTGCGCGATATCTCTGACCGGCACGCGAACCCGACTGGCTGACCACCCAGACAATCGCGGACTACGTCTTACTGGCCCGAGCCGTGAGCGACTGACACCGCTGCGTCGCGCTTCTTCTTCGCTTCCGCTTTCTTGTGGTCATACACCTTTTTTGCAGCCGCGACTTCACGGTCGTATTCGCGATTCGCCGCAGCAACCTGCTGGTGCATCCTCACTATCTCATCCGGATGTTCAGCGCCCGCCGATTTGCCGGCCCCAGAATTGTCCTGCGCTCCAACGCCAAGGGACGCCAGTCCTAGCGTAGCGGCTATCAAGACTGCACTCGTGTGTTTCATGACGAACTCCCGATGTTGTGTCTTCGTTGTCTGTCTATCGGTCAGAAACCGACCGCTTCCAGCCTATACGCGTTGAAATGGATGTGGTATTGGACTTTGGTCCAATGACTGGTTGGTCGCAACGTGATGCTTACCAGAAAGCGCGGAAAGTCCTTCGCAAACGTGGAAGATGTAGAGCGCGTCGACCGATCGCGGTTCAGCGATCGCGAGTGACCCGTCTCACCCGGAACTAAACGCAGACCTGCGTAACGAGCCGCTCGAAAACGGAATCCGCGCTGCACGACTGAAGCGCGCCTTTTCGCTTACGTGGAATTCAGTCCGCTTCCAGCACGACGACCGTGCGCGGCTGTATCAAACAGTGATCCAGCTCAGTCGCTGCCGCGCGTGGCGACGAAACAATGTCATGCGGGCTGCTCTGCGCGGTATCGACGATCCGGTGCCAGCGTCTCCCGTCGAGGACAGTGGGAAGCGCGACATGACATGCCGAATCGTCCATGTTCAGGACCACACGAAGGAGCGGCTCTCCCGGATCTTCACCGCCCAGAGTAAATGCGAGAAGCCGCGCTCGTGGATTCTGCCACTCGGGCTCATGCAGTCGTTCGCCGTGCCATGCGATGTCCGGGTGCGCGTGGCCTCGCACGGGTCGCCCTGTCAGAAAGCGCCGCCGGCGCAGACTCGCGTGACGCTTGCGCAGTGCGATCAGTTCGCGCATGAACCGCAGCATCCCCGATGCGGACTCGACCTGACGCCAGTCGAACCACGAAAGCGCGTTGTCCTGGCAATAGCCATTGTTGTTGCCGTGCTGGCTACGGAGTGCTTCGTCGCCCGCGAGCATCATCGGCACGCCCTGGCTCAGAAAAAGTATGGCCATCAGATTGCGGGCCTGACGGCCTCGCAGCTGAACGATTCCCGCGTCATCCGTTTCGCCTTCCGCGCCGCAGTTCCATGACAGATTGTCGTTTGAGCCGTCACGGTTTTCTTCACCATTGGCCTCGTTGTGCTTGCCGTTGTAGCTGACAAGGTCATATAGCGTAAAGCCGTCGTGACAGGTGACGAAGTTCACGCTATTGCCCGGCAATCTGCCGTCGTCCGCATAAAGATCCGCGCTTCCTGCGATACAGGTTGCCACTGCGCCAATGATCCCGGCGTCGCCGCGCACGAAGCGGCGAATCACATCGCGGTAACGTCCATTCCATTCTGCCCACGCCATGCCCGGAAACGCCCCGACGTGATAGAGGCCAGCGGCATCCCACGCTTCCGCGATCAGCGGCACGCGCGACAGGATGCGCGACGATTCGATCGCCCATGGAAGTGGCGGATCGGTCATCAGTTCGCCGTGCCGGTCGCGCGCGAAGACACTGGCAAGATCGAACCTGAAGCCGTCGACGCCCATTTCTTCGACCCAGTATTCGAGGCAATGCACGATGAACGCCGTCACCAGCGGATGATTGCAGTTCACCGTGTTCCCACAGCCGGTGTAGTCGAGATAGCGGCGTGCGTCGCGGGGATCGTGCTGATAGAAGATGTCGTTGGCGAACCCCTTGAAGTTGATGACGGGTCCCGACTCGCCCGCTTCCGCCGTGTGATTGAAGACCACGTCGAGCAGCACCTGAATTCCCGCGGCGTGCATGGCGTCCGTCATCGCGCGAAATTCGTTCACGGCGTTTGCCGGATCGACGCAATAGCGCGGATGCGGACTGTAAAAACTATGCGTGCTGTAGCCCCAGTAGTTGACGAGACCGCGCGCGGCCACTGCGGCGGGCACATCCTGTTCGTCGAACGCCATCACGGGCAGCAGCTCGACATGCGTCACGCCGAGTTGCTGAAAATAGGGAATCTTTTCGATCAGTCCGTCGAATGTGCCGGGATGCCGAACGCCGCTCGATGGATCGCGTGTAAAGCCGCCGACATGAAGTTCGTAAATAATCGCGTGATCGAGGCCACGCGCAACCGGCAAGCGTGGCGCAGCCGTGGATTCGACGACAATCGCGCGGTAAGCCGCGTTCGCGACGTCCGCCAATTCGATGGCCTTGCGCCGGTCCCAGAGCATGTCGCTTACCGCATGCGCGAACGGATCAAGCAGTTCGCGGCGCGCGTCGAACGCATGCCCAGTGTTTTGAGTATCACGCGGCCCGTTCACTCGCCACGTGTAGAAGACGTGCGGAGCCAGATTCTCGACCAGTACGTGCCAATAGAAGAACGAGCGATTGTGCTCGGACGTAAGCACGACGACCTGGAAGGGCTCCGCGCTATCCGGCGCTTCATACAGCAGCAGTTCGACATGCGTCGCATGCCGGGAGAAGATGCAAAAGTTGACACCTTCCGGCACCACGGTCGCGCCTGGCGGAAAACGTGATCCGGCGCGTACGGCATAACGCTGGACCGGTTCGGCATCAGCTTCGGTCAAGGTCGATTCTCACGGGAGAGATCTTCCAGATGCGCTCGCAGTACTCGCTTATCGCGCGATCCGAAGAAAATTTCCCGGAGCGCGCCGTATTCAGAACCGACATGCGAGTCCAGCGCGCCGGGTCTTGCCTCGATGCCGAGGTTGACGAGATTGTTGCCGAGCTGCGGCCCGATCAGGAACTCGGCGGAGAGGTAGCACGCAATCCTCAACTCGCGCGCCGCATAGGTTTGAATCGTCGCCTCCCAGCGCGCCAGCATGCGATCGCGCACACTGTAGGCGAGCGCCATGTACCAGTCGTGCGGTGTTGCGATGGCCGGCGGGCGGGCCTGCAAACAGGTGAGATTGTCCAGCACGCCGCGCCGCAGCGCATCGGCATTCAGCCCGCTACGCGCGAGATCGCCGTTGCGCGTTGCGCTGTCGATCGTGTCGGCGGCCATGGTGTACCCCTCCGGTTATCGGGCGGCGTTCAATCCGGCCATACCCAGTCGGTGATCTCCGCGCGGTCGATGCCATGCGTGTGCGCGTAGTTCAGGTTGCTGATGATTGCGTTCTTCATGTCTTCCCTGAGATGCGCAGTCCGCCCTTGCAAACGCGGCACGCGGTCGAGCACATCGATCACCAGATTGAAGCGGTCGACCTGATTCAGTATCGCCAGTTCGAGCGGCGTGTTGATGTTGCCCTTCTCCTTGTAGCCGCGCACGTGCAGATGCTCGTGATTGCGGAACCGATAGGCGAGCTTGTGAATCAGCCACGGGTAGCCGTGGAAGTTGAAGATCACCGGCTTGTCCACCGTGAAGAGGCTGTCGAATTCGCGCTCGGTCGAGCCATGCGGATGTTCGCTCGCGGGCTGCATCCTGAAGAGATCGACGACGTTCACGAAGCGCAGCCGGAGTTCGGGCAGCCGCTCACGCAGGATGGCCGTAGCCGCAAGCGCCTCCTGGGTCGCGACGTCGCCGCATGAGGCCATCACGACATCCGGCTCCTCGCCCTCGTCGTTGCTCGCGCGCCGCCACACGCCAAGTCCCTTCGCGCAGTGCACGATGGCCTCGTCGATGGTGGTGAATTGCAGATGCTTCTGCTTGTCTGCGACGATCACGTTGATGCAGTCGGTCGAGCGCAGACATTCGTCGGCTACGGCAAGCAGCGTGTTCGCATCGGGCGGAAGATAGACGCGCGTCACGGACGGGCTCTTGTTGGTGACGAGATCGATGAAGCCCGGGTCCTGATGCGAGAAGCCGTTGTGATCCTGCCGCCACACCGTCGACGACAGCAGGATGTTTTGCGACGACACCGACGCGCGCCACGGCACGTGGTTCTTGCAGATGTCGAGCCACTTCGCGTGCTGGTTGAACATCGAATCGATCACATGCGCGAACGCTTCATAAGTGTGGAAGAAACCATGCCGCCCCGAAAGCAGATAGCCTTCGAGCCACCCCATCAGCGTGTGTTCGGACAGTATCTCCATCACCCGGCCGTCGCGCGCCAGTTCTCCGCCGTCTTCGTCCTCCTGCAGCATGTCGGCCATCCAGACCTTCTTGCTGACCTCGTAGATCGACTGAAGGCGGTTGGACGCCGTTTCGTCGGGGCCGAACACACGGAAGGTGCGCATGTTCTCGCGCATCGTGTCGCGCAAAAATTCCCCGAGCGGCCTGGTGTTCTCTTGCAGCACCTTACCCGCCTGTGTCACGTCCACCGCATAGTCGCGGAAATCGGGCAGCTTCAATTCCCTGCGCAGCATGCCGCCGTTGGCGTGCGGATTGGCGCTGAGGCGGCGCAGCCCTTCAGGGGCGAGCGCTTTCAGCTCGGGAATCAGCCGCCCGTCGGCGTCGAACAGTTCTTCGGCCTTGTAGCTGCGCAGCCAGCTTTCCAGCAATTCCAGGTTCGCAGGGTTGCCGCGCACGTCGGCGAACGGCACCTGATGCGAGCGCCACGAGCCTTCGACCTTGTGGCCACGGATCGTCTTGGGGCCCGTCCAGCCCTTGGGCGTACGCAGCACGATCATCGGCCAGCGCGGCCGCTCGACATCACCGCCCGCGCGCGCCTTCTCGTGAATTGCGCGGATCTCGGCGACGATCGCATCGAGCGTGCTCGCCATCTTCTGATGCATCTCAATATGGTCCGACCCTTCGACGAAATAGGGCGTGTATCCATAGCCGACGAACAGTGCCTCCAGTTCATCGTGACTGATACGCGAGAGCACCGTCGGGTTGGCGATCTTGTAGCCGTTCAGGTTGAGAATCGGCAGCACGGTGCCGTCGCGCGCCGGATTGACGAACTTGTTCGAATGCCACGCGGTGGCGAGCGGTCCCGTCTCCGCTTCGCCGTCACCGACGACACAGGTTACGATCAGGTCGGGATTATCGAGCGCCGCGCCGTACGCATGTGACAGGCTGTAGCCCAGTTCGCCGCCTTCGTGAATCGAGCCGGGCGTCTCGGGCGTCACATGCGAGCCGATATGCCCGGGAAACGAAAACTGCTTGAAGAACTTCTGCATGCCTTCTACATCTTCGCTCTTGTCGGGATACACTTCCGAGTAAGTGCCTTCGAGATATGCAGGGCCGAGCACGCCGGGCGCGCCATGCCCTGGGCCCGCCATGAAGATCACATTGAGATCGTCGCGCTTGATGACGCGGTTCAGGTGCGCCCACACGAACGACAGCGCCGGGCTCGCGCCCCAGTGCCCGAGAAGGCGCTGCTTCACATGCTCGGCCTTCAGCGGTTCCCGCAGCAGCGGATTGTCGATCAGATAGATCATGCCAACGGACAGGTAGTTGCATGCCCGCCACCAGGCATCGATCAGCCGAAGTTCGTCGGAGCTCAGGGGAGTTTGCTGCGAAGCGTCTGACGAGGAGTGCTTGTCCATATCGACCTCTCCTTCGGGTAGCTGCATTGGCGCTTCAGTGAATCTGCCGGGCCGCGTCGCGCCAGTGGGCGGTCTTGCTACATCCGTAGTGCTGCCAGGGGAAATATGCGTACAACAAGCCAGAATACGTTACCGCGGGTGCATTTCAAGTCGATGTACACACGGTCATTTTTTCGTCATGTACGGCCCGCTCATCCGTCGATCCGTTTGGAAGCATCGGCGCCGCCCGCCCGGCAGCGAGAAGCGCATCGTACCGTCCACGGATGGCAGCCACAGGTATGGCGCCACTGCGAATTGCCAGTAGTCGTCCGCATCGCGTCGCGTCGGCGCAGCGTCCGACGCCTACGCGAACGTCGCGACGAACGTCAGGGCGGCGATGCATCCGCAGTATCCGCGCATGAAAGGAGTCTCCTCTGCTTCCATTCGAATGAACGCGCCGCCCGGCCGAATCGGCTTCCGATCTGATGAATGCGCTGCCGCATATCGGCAGGCATGAGTCACGGGACCTTGATTTCGTTTTCGAGCGTCTGTCCTTGCTCGAATGCCGTTGCGCTTTGCAGCGTCGTTTCGCAGATCGTGGTCAGCGCTTCCCGCGTCAGAAACGCCTGGTGCCCCGTCACGATTACATTTGGGAAGGAGACCAGCCGCTGGATGAGGTCGTCCGCAATCACGACGCTCGATAGATCCCTGAAGAACAGGTTTGCCTCCTGCTCGTAGACGTCGATCGCGAGGCCGCCCAGCTGACCGGATTTGAGGGCTTCGATGGCAGCCTCGGTATCGATCAGCGCGCCACGGCTCGTGTTGATCAGCAGCGCGCCCGGCTTGGCGCGCGACAGCGTTTCAGCGTTGATGATGTGGTGCGTCGTTGGCGTCAGCGGACAGTGCAGCGAAATGACGTCCGCTCTCTCCCCAATCTCACCGGGGGCCGCGTAACGCGCGCCCAGCGCCTCGAACTCCCGCGACGGCATCGGATCGTAGCCGATCACTTCACAGCCGAAGCCGAGCATGATCTTCCCGAACACACGACCGATCTTGCCGGTGCCGACCACAGCGACCGTCTTGCCCGCCAGGTCGAAACCGATCAGGCCGTCGAGCGAAAAATTCGAATCGCGCGTCCGGTTGTACGCGCGATGGATTTTCCGGTTGATCGCGAGCAGCAGCGCCACCGCATGTTCCGCGACGGAGTTCGGCGAATAGTCGACTACGCGAACGACTTTCATCCCGAGTCGGGCCGCCGCCTCCAGATCGACGTTGTTGAAGCCGGTGCAGCGCAGCGCCACCAACCGCGTGCCGGCTTGCTGGAGGGCTTCCAGCACCCAGGCGTCCGCGCGATCGTTGACGAAAATGCAGACAGCGGGGTAGCCGGTTGCAAGTCCTGCTGACTCGGCCGTCAGCGGCACTTCGAAGAAATTCAGCCTGTGATGCCCGTTCGCGTTGGCCTCGTCGAGGTAGCGGCGCTCATAGGGCGTCGAGCTGAAAATGGCGATCTCCATGGCGTGCCTCCAATCTCCGGATAATCGCGATAAAAGCCAGAACCACGGCGCGCGTCACGCCCGCGCACAGGCAGCGTGAGACTGTTGCGGGAATTTCAGGGCAGAGGGTGGTCACTGGAAAGACTAGATCATGCGCGCGCGGGATGATATGGGACCTTGGTCCAACGGCCGCGCCCTCAGTGCACGGTTACGCGTAATGGACCGGTATGCGAGAAATAATCAGGCGCCTCACCTTTCAATCGTCGGCGAGTGCCGTTTTCGCAGACATAGGATTTCGGCACACTCCGCCGCAGCGACTGCGGGAACGATCTTCACCGGATTTCGGGGATAGTCTTCACCGAAGAGCCGCCTCGAGTGTCAAGAAAGCGGATTTTTTCGAAATTTTCGTCATCGTCCGGTACGGGCAAAAAGAGCGAGAAATGAAAGACCTCGGTATCACCGGACAGATCGATATTGCAGAATTTGAGTCCTTCAACCCGGTTAGTGAAAAGGATTCCTACATGGGTGCCGCCCGGCGGGATCGGATTCTTGAAGGACGCTTTATAGAAGCGGTCGTCGATGTGCACTTTCGCTGCACCGCCGGGTCGCGTATGTACTGGCCACGCGGACTCGAACGGCAAGTAATAACCCCCGCCGTTTTCGGTGCGGAACATCCATAAGTAAAGCAAGGTTCTGTTCGTCACCTCGACCCAGACCGGTTGCACGTCAGCTATGTTCAGGTTGGTACCGAACATGCGCTCGTCGTCGTCGGCACTCAGCACGGCAGCGCTCACCCGTACACCGTGACTTTCCGCCGTCACGGCACGGGCGCGCAACGATGCGTCATCAGCACGCGTCGACGACGGAGCACTGTTTGCACTTGCGTTGAGGGCGAGTAACAGGCACCCCGCGCAGAGTGCATCTACGATCTGACGCAATCGGCGTAGTGGAGTTGTCATGGGCCGCCCGGAAACAAGCTACGCCGAGCCCGGTGAGGGCGTCTGCAGCACGACGTCTAGCGCACGTGGACAAAGCGGTGTCCGCATTGCGGTCGTCTGGGAGGCACAGGACGATCTATCGAGGCTTGTGTGCCTCCGTTACTTGCTGCTCAGTGCATGGTGTATCCACGTCCGCTCATACAGGCAGAATAGGCCTGGTTCCATGCGCCCATGGCGTTCTGTTTCTGCGCCTCAGCGTTGGCCTGCGCGTTCCGCTGGTTCTGGCGCGCACGCATCCCGCCACCCATCGTTCCCGCGACCGCGCCAACGGCGGCGCCCTTACCTGCGTCGCCCGCAATCGCACCGATGACGGCACCACCTGCCGCGCCTCGCGCGGCGCCGCCAACCCGTTCTCCGCCGCCTACCGCGGGTCCGGACGGAGGCGGAGGCGTTGCGGCGACAGCTGTCGGATCAATGCCGGTTTTCGACTTGGCCCACGACGCACATTGTCCCTCGTCCTGCTGCTGTTTCTGTGCGCTTTGGCCTTTGGCCGGATAGGCGACCGGCTGCGCTTGAGCAAGAGCCTGGCAACACAGCAGCGTCGCGATAACGCTAATGTGGTAAATCCTTAAGGCGTTCATAAGAGCCCCCTGTATGGTGGCGTGCTCTCACCTAGTCTATTCGGTCCACTGAATTAGCGGTAGAAATCTCGCAAGTCTATCCGGGGCGACCGCAGATGTCGCATCTCATGGAAGACTCTTTGAGAAAGATGCGAAACTGCGATCTCGATCGTTTCCGTTTTTGTCGACTAACCGGGAGTCGCAATCGACCTCCTTGGCAGTTATTCGGCGGCAACGGGCTCGTCGATCCAGGCGGGGTCACGGGCGGTGTCGCGTGGTCGCTGGTAGCGACGGCAATCGGGTTGATCGTCGCTGTCTTTGCACTCTTCGAGTTCAACTACTTCTCGCGGCGGCTCGAACGTCTGATGGACGAACTCGAACTGTTTGCCAACGCGCGGCTCAACGAGCTTCGCCTCAAACACGGTGCGCGAGGAAAACCGTGATGAAGCTCAGACGCTTACGCTGGTGGGTGCAGCATCACGCGTTATCGCGTGCATTGTTACGCGAGTTGCCGGGGTAGCGCTCGAACCATTGCACAGCGAGCCGCGCGACCACTTCCAGCGCGCCGTTCTCCTCGAACAGGTGCGTCGCGCCGGGAACGATCATCAGATCTTTCGGGCCTTCGAGCAGCGCGAACGCCGCGCGATTGAGTTCGATGACGTGGGTATCGAGCCCGCCGACCACCAGCAGCGTCGGCACGTGCACTGACGAGAGCACGTCGCGTCCCGCGAGATCGGGCCTCCCGCCTCGCGAAACAATGGCCTGGATCGGAACAGACGATACCCGCGCCGCACGGATCGCTGCAGCGGCGCCCGTGCTCGCGCCGAAATAGCCAACGGAAAGCGGTGGCGTCTGCCGCGCCGCGATCCATTCCGTCGCTTGCGCGAGACGCGCCGCCAGAAGGTCGATGTCGAAGCGGGCAGCCGGGCCGCTGTCTTCCTGCTCGGAGAGCAGGTCCATCAGCAGCGTTTCGATGCCCGCCCGATTGAGTTCCGCGGCCACGTAACGGTTGCGCGGGCTGAACCGCGAGCTGCCGCTGCCGTGCGCGAACAGAACCAGTGCACGAGCGTTTTGCGGCCGCGTAAGCGTGCCCATCAGACTCACGTCCTTCACGGGAATTGTGACCTCTTGCACAGGTTGCCGAGATTCCATGGCATCCTCCCCGTTCACCATTCAACGCATGCCGTTCCAACCCCATATCCGAGCGTCTCGTCGGCTTCGCTAACGACGGGTCGATACTGCTGCTTTGCAAAACCTATACTTGACGCATGCCAGTCGAACTCGAATCGCACGCGAGTTAAACACCTGATCGGCGGGAATGTAATCTGACAGAAGGCCTTCGCGATGCCACCGTTGTGCGTGGCGTTACAGAACACATCGAACCTGTCCATGATCACCCTCACATCTTCCGAACTCATGCTGTTACAGCAAAGGCTCCGCGAGCGCCGTCGTGAGTTGCAGGCGACGCTGCACGGCGAATACGGAGATCTCGCCGGAGCGAGGCCGCCCGAAGCGCTGGGCCCCGAGTCGCATCCCGACGAGACCGCATCGCGGAAGGCCGGCGACGAGTTGCGCGCTGCGCTCGCGCGGCACGATTTCGACGAGCTGCAGCAGATCAACGCGGCGCTGGCCCGCATCGCCGCCGGCCTCTATGGCGCATGCGTCGAGTGCGGGGACCCGATCGGTTATGAGCGGCTTGTCGCCGCGCCCTACACGGCCCGCTGCGTTTCGTGCCAGACCGCGTATGAACGACACCGCGCGACCCGCCAATAAGAGACTCATCAGGTACAAAATGCCTTGCTGGTGAGACACACGCAGTAACCGCGCCCATGGACATCCGGAAAACCCACCGATGTGTGCCTCATCGGAAATGGCGAAGCAAGTCGCGTTTTCATACATGCGGGCGTCCGCATTCACCGCTGCACGGTAAAGCCGATGGGCAATCGGCAAAGGCACGCGTTTGCGCAGAACATCGCCGTTCTTGAGCAAACGTCACACCCGCGGAAGCAATCGGATCGTTGTTGGATGGCTCACGCAAACTTCAGGGGAACAGTATCGCCGAGTAGTTGCGCGCGCTGTGCAGGATGTGAATAACGTCGATGCGCTCGGGGGGCTCTCCAACGACACGATAGAAAATCTGATGACCACCGTGAACGTAGTGACGCACGCCGCGGTCTTCGTAGCGCGGCACCATCGGGAATACAACGTACACATCGGTAAGCCGCCGGCACCTGTCGCGCAGCTCGCGCACGAAACTCAGCGCACGACGGGGATTGTCGCGGGCCAGGTAATCGCCGATGGCCTGAAGGTCGGCCTCCGCGTCAGGAAGGATCTGGACAATCATTGCCGGGTGCTCGCCATCGCACGGTACTTTGCTTCCAGTCGGTCGAACACGTCCCTGGCGGGCTTGCCCCGTCCGGCCTCCGAATCGGCAATGCCGCGATCGATGATCGCATCCAGCGCGTTGAGTTGCAGTTCGCGATCCTGAATGAGCTTCACGCCTTCGCGCAGTACCTCGCTTTCAGAGGCGTAGTGACCCGACTCAACCAACTTCGCGACATAGCCCTCAAGCTGTTGCCCAAGATCCGCATTGATCATAGCTATACCTCGGAACGTTCATTCGCCAGACCGTCCGATAAATATTATAGGGCGATGCGGCACAGCCGGTCCGCACACCGACGCGGCCGAATTATCCGGAAGTGTGCGGTGTGCGCAGGCGACCGCCACGGCGTCCTGCATGGTTTTGCTGGCGAGCGTCCTTTACTCGCCGCGCAGGTCATCGTGGATACCCTGGACCTTCGAGCGCCCACTGAATGGTCCGCGACCGGGTTCTGCGCGAGGCTGTCTGGCCGGCCGCGACTTCCACCTGATTCGCTACAAGGAGGATGCCGACGATCTGCGCGTCGGTCAGACGTGCCTCGTCGTCAAATGCGCAAATTGTCGACGACAGGCGACTGGGCAGGAGCCTGGCGCATTGTGTTCTTCCGATGCGAGGCGCGTCGAACGACCCGACGCCCGACGCGCTACAAACGCTTACAAAGTGAGCGCCCCTGCGCGTGCACCACCCTCGTCGACGCGACGTTATTGCTGGCACACACCAGTGGAGGCCGCAATGAACACAAACGTCACGAACAACATCGCGCAACGTCGCCGCATTCATCCGTTGATCGCGGGCGCAGCCGTGTCCGTCATCCTCGCCTGTGCGACAGGCGTCGCAGCGATGACGGGTATCCTTCCCGTATCGCATGCAGTGCCGTCGCCCAGCGCGCAGATCGCGGCAGCCACTGCACAGCCCGCGAGCCTGCCGCTGGCCGTGCAACAAACCAATCCGGTTCAAGCCGCTGTTCAACCGGCGGCTCAGGCTTATGCGCAACAGACGGGACCAGCGGCTCCCCAGCGCGTTCATCACACGCACAAGCCGCACGTCGCGCCCGCCCCGCAGTACACAAACAGCGACTACTCGCAGGCGCCTTCGCAACCCTCCGGCGCACGACAGATCGCCGCTGATCCGGACGCGGGCGAAGTCGTCGCGATCACTCCGGTTCGGACGTCCGAGCCGACGACCGGCCTCGGCGCGGTCGGCGGTGCTGTTGCGGGTGGACTCATCGGCAATCAGATCGGCGGGGGACGCGGCCGCATTCTCGCCACGGTCGCGGGCGCCGTCGGCGGCGGTCTCGCGGGCAACGGCATCGAGCATGTGGTACGCAAGCAGACCAGCTATCAGGTACAGGTCCGCATGGAAGACGGAAGCTACCGCAATTTCAGCTATTCGACGCAGCCGCCCGTGCAGACTGGACAGCGCGTTCATGTGTCGGGCGATACGTTGACCTCTTCGTAACCGGGTATTACCCGGCACGGTACAGAACGGCCCGTCATACGCGAGCCGTCGTTATCATCGGTTCCAGCAGCATGTTCGCGGCCGCGACCTGTTCAGGGACGGCCTTTACCGTACCGCGGTTCATGCGCCGGCAATAGCGGGGCGCCACGTCATTGCACGAGGGTACAGACGATGCATGGTCGTCCTGCGTTCGCAAGGCTGACTGCCGCAATTGTTGCGACAGCTACGGCGGTGTGCGTCGACGTGCATGCCGACGAGAAAGCGCCGCTCAGCTTCATCGATCCGACAGACGGGCAACTGGACATGAGCGACTTCCTGCTCAAGCACAAGGGGGCGTTGCCCGTGCCCATGGTGATCACTGAGCCGGCTGTCGGCTATGGCCTGGGTCTTGGCCTGCTCTTCTTCTCCGGGCCGATTGCCGAAGGGGCGGCGAATTCGACAGGCGGCCAGCCCAACAGGATCCCGCCGAACGTGACGGCGATCGGTGGCCTATACACGCGGAACGGCACGTGGGCCGCAGCTGCCGCGCACTTTCACACATGGGACGAGGACCGGTTCCGTTACCTGGGCGCAGTGGCAAAGGTCGACGCTCACCTCGACTATTTCGGGCTGTCCAGTCAGCCTCGGGCCTATACCCTGCTGGGCGACGCGCTGCTTCAGCAGTTTCTGATGCGCCTCGGAAATAGCCGCTGGTATGGCGGCGTGCGCTACGTCTTCTTCGATTCGACGTCCAGCTTCGCAGGCGGCGACGTACCGGCCAGCATTGCCAACTTCGAGAGGAAGCAGCGTATTGGCGCGGGGAGCCTCATCGTGGACTACGATTCGCGCGACAACATCTTCTATCCCTCCTCCGGCAGCTTCGCCGAGTTCGAGACGCAATTCGCACGGCCGAGCTTCGGCGGCACCCAGAACTATGACGTCTACGCCGCGCGTGGCTTCAAATGGATTCCACTCGCGCATACGCTGATTCTGGGGTTACGCCTCGATACCAGATTCTCGACGGGAGACATTCCGTTCTATGCACAGCCGTACGTCGATCTGCGCGGCGTCCAGAAGGGACGATACCAGGACCGTCATGCCATCTCGACTGAAGCGGAGTTGCGTTGGGAGGTTACGCCACGGTGGTCGCTACTCGGCTTCACAGGTCTCGGGAAGGCCTACGGGCGGCTGGTAAGCTTTTCGCAGGCACAGAATGTAACGAGCATCGGGGCGGGTTTCCGTTACCTGATCGCACGCAAGCTGGGTGTGTCCATTGGAATCGATGTCGCCCACAGCAAGGACCAGAATGCGTTTTATATACAGGTCGGCAGTGCGTGGCGGTGAGTTCGTGAGTCGCAGCCGCGGGATCGGGCTCGCCGCACGGGCGGCGCATGCGTCTGGATGCACCGCTTGTCAATGGATCAGGTCGTAGTGCCCATACTGTTCCCGCAACTGGTGCTTGAGCACCTTACCGGTCGCACCCCAGAAGAACGGAATCCACGAAAGCCACAGCGTCAGGTTTCCCCTCTGGTAGCCCGCAGACTATAACTTGTCTTATATGCGTCATTTCACCCAGCCAGGCTTTCGAAAGTGGACGGAGGTCCAGCGTGGCAGACATCAGGCTTGATAGTTTCATCGACGCTCGCGGTGCTCCCGCAGACCCGAAACTGTATGTCGTGTTGAGAACAACCGACGTATTCGCAGCCGGCAGCTGGACTCAAACAGCTGCTACCCTCCTGGGATTTCCAGGCTCGGGCAAGTGGACATTGAACTCCGCCGACGACCCCGGCGTCCAGGTACAGGACACAGCGGGCAAGAACATCTGCACGCTGCTATTCCTGACACCCAGATCCGCTGCCAAGGATGGAGACGCGCTAGTCACCGCCTGCAATTCTCCCTATTCCGTAGCGAAGTGGCACATCCAGTAAATCGACCCACGGCCGCCGCCACCGTTACACTCGCGCGCGGCTGGTAGCGGCTGCTCGAGGCGCCCTGCAAATGCACGCACCAAATCAAGATCCTGCACGAAGCGTCAATTCGAAGGTGGACGCACGTCCGTGATTTATTTTGGCGTGCGTTCGGGCCGGCAGGCTTCACGCGAATACGACCCTGTATGGGATGCGATGCGGTGATTTCTTGCCGCGCGCCAACCGCACTCCGTCGTCCTGGAATTGTGAGTACGGTGGGGGGCAACATGAACCATGGACTGGTACTTGGGGTGCTAAGCGGTGCGCTGCTAGTCGGTTGCATGTCCGCCGGGGTCGAAGTGAGGCCTGAACAGATGGCGACTTTCCGGCGTGGCGTGACGACGCTTCAGGAAGTCACAGCCACGCTCGGCCCGGCATCAGTGCAGACCGCGCTCGACGATGGTTCGATGTTGCTCGTCTATACGTACGTAACGTCGAGGCCGCACCCCGAGACCTACATTCCGTTTATCGGGTCTCTGGTTGGCGGCGCAGACACGCATTCGTCGGCGACTGTGTTCCTGTTCGATACGCGCGGCGTCCTCAAGAGTGCGAATACCACGACTTCGAACGTCGGCACGGGCCTGAGCGCCGAGCGACACAGCACGCCGGCGCCAGTCGTTGACGCACCCGTCACGGTGGAGACCAATCCGCCAGCCGCCGTGCGGAGCGTTGAGCCGCCTGTCGTGGTCGAGGACGTTTCGCCAACTGGCGCGGATGGCGCCGAGCCGCTTCCCGAACAAGAGGGCCAGCCACTACCGGAAGGCAGCGCTGAACCACCACCAGAATAAAAGCACCCAGTTGGCGGCGAGCAGGTAGCAGTCGCACTGCGCGATATCGGATTGGGCGACGCGCCACTGTGCCGGGTTACATCGCACCGCGCCCGTGATAACGCTCTAAACGGCGGACCCACAGGCTTCGCTTCCGTGCCGAAGCATCCATCAGTGCGTTCCTGACGGGTCAGTCGATGAAGGTGCGCGCGCCCAGCTCGAGGCGCCGGTCCAAACGGATCCAGAACGCGAGCGCCGCCGATCGCAAGCAGCGCAATCGACATGCGATAGCTGCTGGTGAAGTCGGTGGCAACGCCGAATGCGAGCTGCGAGACGATCGCCGCCGCCAACCTCTCCTTGAATCCGGTGTTCGCTCACTGAGCGCCCAGCAAGACGGAGCCCTTCCCCGACAACAGGGGGCCCGTCGATGACGGCGCTGCTGCACCCGGCGGCCGATGTTCGCTTCCCCCGCCAGTTGCTCGCTTAGCTGCGAAGCAACGTGATCCGCAGTCGAGAAGATGATCTGATCAGGATTGCTACTCTTTCACTACGCTGCCCTATGCACGTCAACCTGACAGAGTCCTTTCCTTCATGGTCATGGCCCCTTCTTACTAGAGGCTGTTGACACGGAGAACGATGCGTTCGTGACAGACGTATAACCGGGCACCGAAGGTACGGGTGCCGCCGAGGGCGGTGGTGATATTTCGAATAGAGACGGTGCCGGAGAAAGGTCGAACGTGATCGACTGCTCGCCGAGCTTCAACCATTCGCGGAATCCGGGACTCTTATCGCGCGCGATGAACACCAGCAACACGACAGCAATAACGACATGGAGGCAGAAGACAGCCACCTCGATCCCCGCGAGCTCATGTCTCATGTCGACGCTCCAACTGAAGCCCCAAACGTGCCGGGCTCTGGAACTGATCAAACCGGCGGTCTGGACACTGCGTATCCGTGTCATTTTTCTTCTTGTTAGGCTCGCCGACTCTTCAGCCTTCTTATCGTAGGTCGCGTTACTTACAAAACACGCATATTGCGCGAACGCATACGCGCTTACGCGGCAAGTCCGAGACTTTCATTTGAAAGCGTAGGCATGCCCGCACCGTACTGTGACCTGGTTGCGGGCTCCGGGCTACGTCACGATCGTGCTGTCCGCAGCGTCGCTCCCCAATCCGATTCGGCGAGCGGCGCAACGCATCCTACACTTAAGTTGAACCGCGCAGGCTTGCACGTGGCTGCGCCACAAATACGGTCAAACGCATATTGTGCCGATGGCCATCGATAGCGAGCATCGCACGGTCGCGTTCGGCGGCGACCGAGGAATTCGCATCGCCTCCGGATATGTCTCAAAGGCTAACCACCAAGGAGGCGGTTTATGAACAGCAAGTTAGCCAACCCGGCGCCGCTCGGGCTCGCTGGGTTCGCATTCACCACATGGATGCTCAGCATGGTGAACGCCGGCTGGTTCGACAAGGATGCCTTGGGACTCGTGCTGGCGCTGGCGTTCGCGTTCGGCGGCACGGCGCAGATGATCGCGGGCGTGCTCGAATTTCCGCGCGGCAACACGTTAGGCACGGTGGCGTTCCTCAGTTATGGCGCATTCTGGTGGTCCTTTGCGCTGTTTGCCGGTTTCCTGGGCACCAAGGTGCCCGAGTCTTTCGTCGGCTGGTATCTGTTCGTGTGGGGCGTGTTCACGTTCTACATGTGGATCGGCTCGCTGCACACGAGCACGTCTGTGCAATTGGTGTTTCTCTCGCTGTGGATCACTTTCCTGCTGTTGGCGATCGGCGCGTGGACAAGTATGAGCATTGCCACGCTGAGCGGTGGCTACGCAGGCCTGGTGACCGCCCTGCTGGCGTTCTATGCGTCCGCGGCGATGGTGATCAACGAAAGCTTCGGACACACCGTGCTTCCGACACACGACTGGGCACAAGCCCATCCGCAAGCGGCCTAGCCACTCGGTGCGGGTCGGCCGGCGTGCATCGGGCACGCCGGCCAGTGAGCGCGGGAGAGCTCCATCGAGAAGGGAACCCTATCCGGGTATCGGGTCTTTCCGGTGCCTGCCAACTGTGGGCCGAGAAACGGACCGACTGTCCCGCTACGAGCCGACGTATCGTCATCGAGTTGCACGAGCACGTTGAATAGACTGCTTGCGCGTCGATATATTGCGTCGAGATCCTGTCGCGCCCTGCTCAGCGCCCCGAACAGGTTGCAACAGACGCCGCCGTCCTGTGCACGACGAGCTGGGTCATCAGCGACCATCCGTATCAGGCAATCATCAACGCGCGCAGGAGCGGCATTGCGATCCGATTGTGATGGCGTCGCACGGCCGGCACAGCATGCAAGGACTCCTCATCGACGGCGAAACGCAGAAGGTACTAACGCACAGCGCAATACCGGTGCTGGTATATCGGGGCCAGTGAGCAAATCCTGCCCCTCCGCAGCCTGTCGCCGCGAATTTATCTGAGCAATGCGACATGCCGGGCACACAGCGTGACGGCAGCTGGAAACACATTGCCGTCGCGGCGGCACTGCGACGTCCCTACGCCTGCTGCAAAATCCCGATCGCGCGAACCGTATCGTCGAGCGTGTCCATTCCGATGTAGGCGACGAACTGCGTGCCCATGACGGCAGCCGACACGCCGCGGAGATTGATTCCCCCCGCAGCCAGCTTTTGGGTCAGCTCTGCAATGACGCCCGGGTGGTCGGTGCCCATCACACGCACCGAGTGAAGACTCGGAGTGACGTTAAATCCCACCTGCGAGGCGGCGCGGACTTCCCGATCGTTCTGAAGCGGCGCGAGGAACACGACTCCCTTCCCGGGCGCTTCCGGCGTTCGTCGCGAGATGATGAATTGCAGGTTCGCTCCGGCATCTCGCAGCACACCTAGCACTTCGGCAAGACCGCCGGGTCTGTCCTCGATGGCGGCCGCCCACACATCGACACGTTCAACGAGCAGGTCCATGGCACCTCTCCCGTTTGATGAGCCCCAGTGAAAATCTAGTTCAGGGCTGACCGACCGGCAAGCCAAAGGGCGTGGTCGCGCGAACGCAATTGGCCGTCGGAAAGCAGCGCTTTGGCGGGGAATACGTTGATGGCATTGCTTCCGCCATGCCCTTAATATTTGTTATGCAGCGCATGGATTGTCGCGCCTGGTGCCCAGACTCAAAAGACGCGCTGCCGCGGGTAGCGTGGGACAGTTCGTGCCCCGGGGCATCGGGGATGCAAGGAGGAATTGTCATGTCACGAGACAAGTCATCGCGCCGCACTTCCGAAGAACAGCAAACGGTGGAGGTTTCCGAAGCGCAAATCGCCGTGCACTGGCCCGAAGAGAACTATTTCGCGCCGCCCGCCTCGTTCATCGCCCAAGCCAATCTGACAGATGCGGAAGTGTTCGCACGCTTCTCTCTCGACAAATTCCCCGAGTGCTTCAAGGAGTTCGCGGACCTTCTCGACTGGTACAAGTACTGGGAGACGACGTTCGATGCAAGCAATCCTCCGTTCTGGCGCTGGTTCGTCGGTGGCCGGATCAATGCCTGCTACAACTGCGTGGATCGCCACCTCGCCGACTACCGGAACAAGGCCGCGATCCATTTCGTGCCCGAGCCCGAGGACGAGACGGTCCAGCATGTCACCTACCAGGAGCTTTATGTCCGCGTAAACGAGTTCGCGGCGATGCTACGCGATTTCTGCGGCCTGAAGACAGGCGACCGCGTCACCCTGCATATGCCAATGGTGGCAGAGCTGCCCATCACGATGCTCGCCTGCGCTCGCCTTGGGGTGATTCACTCGCAGGTGTTCAGCGGCTTCAGCGGAGCAGCCTGCGCGGACCGCATTCTGGACTCCGAAAGCCGTCTGCTGATCACGATGGATGCCTACTGGCGCGCCGGCACGCTGCTCGACCACAAGGAGAAGGCCGACACGGCATTCGCCGAGGCCGCGGCCAGGGGCCACCGCGCCGAGAAGATCCTGATCTGGCAGCGCTACGCGGGCAAGTATTCGAGTCCGACGAAGCTCGTGGAGAAACGCGATGTCGTCGTCAACGACGCCCTCAAGGCGTTTCGCGGCAAACGTGTCGAGCCCGCACAGATGCCGGCTGAAGCACCGCTTTTCCTGATGTATTCGAGCGGCACCACAGGGCGCCCCAAGGGGTGCCAGCACGCCGTCGGAGGCTATCTCGCCTACGTCGCCTGGACATCGAAATACATCCAGGACATCCACCCTGAGGACGTGTATTGGTGCATGGCCGACATCGGCTGGATCACCGGCCATTCGTACATCGTCTATGGCCCGCTTGCGCTCGCAGCCTCGTCGGTTGTCTACGAAGGCGTGCCCGTCTACCCGGATGCCGGGCGCCCGTGGAGAATTGCCGAAAAACTCGGCGTCAACATCTTCCATACATCGCCGACGGCGATCCGTGCGCTGCGGCGCAGCGGACCGGACGAACCGGCGAAGTACAGCTATCGCTTCAAGCACATGACGACCGTGGGCGAACCCATCGAGCCCGAAGTCTGGAAGTGGTATCACCAATCTGTCGGCAAGGGTGAGGCGGTGATCGTCGATACCTGGTGGCAAACGGAAACGGGCGGGTTCCTTTGCAGCACGGTGCCGGCGCTGCACAAGATGAAGCCCGGCAGCACCGGTCCGGCGATTCCCGGCATTCATCCCGTCATTTACGACGACAACGGCAAGGAGCTTCCGCGCGGTTCCGGAAAAGCGGGCAACATCTGCATCCGCAATCCGTGGCCCGGCGCGTTCCAGACCATCTGGAAGGCACCGGAGCGCTATGTGAAGACATACTATTCCCGCTACTGCAAGAACCCGGAGAGCAAGGACTGGCGCGACTGGCCATACATGGCGGGAGACGGAGCCCTTGAGGCTGCGGACGGCTACTTTCGCATCCTTGGACGCATCGACGACGTGATCAACGTTGCGGGCCATCGTCTCGGAACCAAGGAAATCGAGTCGGCTGCGCTGCTCGTGCCGAACGTCGTCGAGGCGGCGGTCGTGCCCGTCACCGACGAGATCAAGGGCAAGGTACCCGAACTCTATGTTTCGCTCAAGCCAGGCGTAGAACCAACGGCCGGGATTGCGCGAGAGGTCTCGGACACTGTCGTTGCCAGGATCGGCGCCATCGCGAAGCCCCATCGGGTTGTCATTGTTCCCGACATGCCCAAGACCCGATCCGGCAAGATCATGCGGCGCGTGCTGGCCGCCATCTCCAATGGCCAGGATCCCGGAGACGTGTCCACGCTGGCCAATCCGGAAGTCGTGGACCGTATCACGCAACTCATCCAGTAGGCTGGCGGGGCTGGCGCATACGACCGCCTGTGTCCCGGCAAATCCAGCTCGCCGGGTAGCTTGCACGCCCATGGGCACTGTGGCATCACGTCACGGCGCATGCTGATGCGCAGTGCCTATAACGACGGGCTATCTTGCGGCTCAGGCTTGGGCCGTCACTCAAAGTCCGATCAGAGGCCGTTCATGCACGTTCTCGTCCCCATCGCATTCATTCTGATTATCACAAGCATGATCTCGGCGCTGTATTTCATGATGCACGATCGTGGTAAGACGCAACGGATGGTCTGGTCGCTAGCAACGCGTGTCGGGCTGTCGATTGCGCTTTTCCTCTCGATCCTCGTTGCGAACTGGATCGGCTGGATCCACCCGACCGGTATCTCGTTTGGCCGCTAGTGTCATGAGTTAAAAATTCATTGAATGATGTCGATCACGTACTAAAGTGTTCTGTGTGGCACTCGATACGAGGAGGCATCGATGAGCGGACGGCCCAAAGGGGAACTCGTGCTGAGCGAATCGG